>CAKUQQ010000043.1 GCA_934675575.1 uncultured Muribaculaceae bacterium | reverse complement strand
CCCTTCCCTTGGTTTCCCATTAGAGTTTCGTTACATCTCCGTTTTGCCTCCGATGATTCTCCGATATTTCTTCGATCATTCTTCGATCGATCTTCGATTCCCGAACGAAGAATGAACGGAGGATGAATGAAGGATGAACGAGAATCGATCGAGAAACGAACGAGAACTGAACGAGAACTGAACGAGAACTGAACGAAGAACGAACAAAGGATAATACGGAAAATATATAGTAACTAATGTTCAAAACAAAAACGCGAAGCGAGTATTAATGAAAAAATTAATGGGAATTAATGGGAATTAATGTTCCCCTAAACAGCAGCGTAGCTGCAAATCTAATTTTCGCTTCGCGTTTTTTTTGAACATTAATTATCATCAATGGCCATTAATTATTCCATTAATACTCGCTTCGCGTTTTGTTTTAAACATTAATGTCCACTAATGCCCATTAATTTTTTCATTAATTTTCTGCACGATTTCCATTAAGTCTTGCCATAATAATTTGAATTTAAGTGATAAAAAAATTATAGTTTGGTTAGACTTCTGTATTGTTGGTTCCTTTTTGTGCTTCGCTGTCCCTTCGTTTCAGCACCGATGTGTTATCGTTACATCTCCCTTTGTTCTTCGTTCATTCTCCGATTGTTCTCCGTTCGTTCTTCGATTCCCGAACGGAGCTCGAACGGAGGATGAACGGAGGTTGAACGGAGCCCGAACGGAGGTTGAACGGAGCCCGAACGGAGGTTGAACGGAGCCCGAACGGAGCTTGAACGGAGAACGATACGGAAAATATGCCATCGGAATTGTTGGGCGGACTGCGACACAGTTTCATACCCCTGAAGAGTTTTGTGAAGGGTTTTGATGATATTCTAATGTTGTAATTTATTGATATATTCAACGATAATAAACATGAAGAATACCACAATTCATGTATTGTTATAATGGGTTACCCCGTTAGGGGTGAGATAAGGTAGCCAGGTATGTGAAGGGAATTTATTCCCCTTCTCATGCCTGGTTGTATGTTACGCCACAACCCAACGGGTCACCCTATTATGGGTGAGATTGGGCCTAGGCGAATAGCCGTTTTCATAGGATTGGCATATCGCAAGTCGTATATGGGGAGGAGACGCAAGTTTTCCCCTTTGGGAAAAGTAGGCTTGCTTCGCAAGTAAAGTGTGCTTCGCACAGAGCAAGCCCGTTTCTAAAGAAAGGCTAATGAAAAAGGCGTGTGAATACCTATCTTGTAATATTCCATTAGTTATTTCATTAGCTTTTTCGTTAGTTACGGGCTTGTCTTGTGCGAAGCACACTTTACTTGCGAAGCAAGCCTAATTTCCCCAAGGGGGAAACTTGCGTTATAAATATATAGACTTGGGGCTTGTCCTATGAAAACGGCTGTTCGCCTAGGCCCAATCGCACACCTAAAGGCGTGCGTAGTTTGATATTGTAATCCATGTTAACCAGGCATGAGGGTGAGGGGGGACAAGCCTCCCCTCACTCTCATACCTGGCTACCTTATATCACCCCTAACGGGGTGAGGCTGGCGCGT
>CAKUQQ010000042.1 GCA_934675575.1 uncultured Muribaculaceae bacterium | reverse complement strand
CTCCGAGAAGTACCATGTACTCTCCAAGCATCTGATTGAGGAACGGTCCCGCCTGGAATGTCTCCATATTAAGCTCATCACTGCTCTTGGAATATACATAGAAATATCTGAACATTTTATCGGACATCATCCTGAGCTGTTCTGCCTTCTCCGAACTTATCCTGATGTACTCATCAAGTTCCTCCTGGGAGGAGTATTCCTTATTCTTCATAAGCTCAAGATATCCCGCCATGACCGTGAGCGGGGTTCTGATGTCATGCGCCATGGCCGTTACCAAATCACTGTTTGCCTGCCATGCCTCTTTCTCTCTGCTCAGCTGTTCTATGATGGTTGCTCTCATAGTGTCTATATTCTCCGCAAGCAGACATATCTCATCCTGTCCCTTTATCGTAATAGGTCCATTGATGTCCACATTCTTTATATCCATGACCTGATTGGTAAGTTTCCTGAGTCTTCTTATCTCTCTTCCAAAATAATATATTATTATCCCTATAAACAGCATACTGCAGAGCACAAATATCGCTACCCTACCGACTTCTTTCAACGTGTCATCCGAATAATCTACTATGCACACATCGAATACTCCATCCCTGAACAGAACTGGGTAGAAATCATAATCCGCTTCCTGCCCCCCGGTATCCTCCGCATATTCCGATGTCTCCGGCTTCTCCATTACTGCAGTACCGCCGCTCGCTCCATTTGTCGCATTGCTCTGTTTCTTTGTAACACCGCTATTTTTGTTTGTTGTTGTGCTGTTGCCATTGTTCTGTCTTCTGATCTTCCTTATGGTACCTTGATTGTCCTGGATCAGGATTACCATCTCTCCCGTAGCAGAATTGGTAATCACGTACTTGTATGCACCACGCTTTTCTATCATCCACTGGGAATCAAACACTATATCATCATTGTTGTATATCAGTATATATACATTTTTATGCTTTCCCTGCCACGCCCTGAGCGCCCTGGAATCAGATGCCTTCATAGAATGACTGTTCACATAGGCGGCAAAGCTCTGGATCTGCTGCATAGAACGCTGCTGTACATTTGCATCACTCATGTAGACATTTGCCACATATCTGTCCAGTGCAAGCATCCCTGCAAAGAATGATATCACCGCCGTCAGAAGTCCCAGCACAACAACTATGAACATCTTGACCTTGAGCGTACGCCTGAATGTCTTATTCATATCAGTCTACCTGATATCCCTTTCCATATATGGTCCTTATGATCTCAGGCTGTGCGGAATTATCCTCTATCTTCTGTCTAAGTCTCAATATGTGCACCATGACCGTGTTGGATGATGATGGAAGATACTTCTCCTGCCATATATTCTCGTACAGTGCCTCCAGTGACCATGGCTTCCCCCTGTGCTCAACAAGGAAGAACAGGAGCGCATACTCCTTGTCGGTGAGTTTTACGATCTCACCATTCTTAGTCACTATACGCTTAAATGAATCTATGCTTATGTTGCCCACTGTTATGTTCTTAGCGTCGACCTCTGACTTGCCGCGGTACACTCTGTATCTCCTTATAAGGGCATTTACCTTTCTGTTGAAATCATTCTGGGTAAATGGCTTTGGC
>CAKUQQ010000041.1 GCA_934675575.1 uncultured Muribaculaceae bacterium | reverse complement strand
ATATCTCCTCGTCAGAAATGGAACATTTCTCTGCTCTGATGCTGGCCGCCAGCGGTCTCACCTGAAATATAGTCACAGCATTCTTCTCGTCCACGGCAAATTCAACGTCGATAGGATAATCTGAAAATACACCCTCAAGCTCTCTCATCGCCCTTATGAGTGCATGCCAGTGCTCCGGCAGACTGTCCTCATGTGCATTTCTTAATATATATACTGTCTTCCCTCCGCGGCCGCTTGTGACCGCATCTGTGGAATCCTCATCGTATGTTATCGCATAATACGGTCTGTTCTTCTTCAGCTCCCTGGAAAATATAACTCCGCTGTAACTTATACTTTCGACCTGAGTCTGTATAAGCACCTGCTCATCTGTGACATCATCGAGGTCGCATTTGTATGATTCAAGCACCTCTCTGATAGCCCTCATAACCTCATCCGGATTTCCCGGATCAACGCCGAGAACGCTCTCGTAATGCCCGGCATTTGAGGTGTTCATGCCATCTTCGTTGGAAGACGAACTTCTCACCACGATCTTTCCGGCTCCAAATTCCCCACCTATATCCTTCGCCATGCTATACGGATCCCTCTCAAACTCTCCGCCAGTCACGATCCGCATTTTCTCTATTCTTGAATATTTCAGTTTTCCATACAGATTCTTAAGTACATCCGCTTTTGAAGTAATCTCGCCAGTCATCTCCGGACTCCTTTCTGATTTTAACCTGCCCTCACCGGGCATTCAAAGAAAAAAGCTGCACTTAGTGTATACTAAAATGCAGCTTACATCAATTCTAATTTGGGTATTTAATTATGTGTTATCTTACTGTGAACAGATCATCCACTGACTTCCTCGGAGGCATCTCCGGTGCAAATGCAGGATAACCCATGGCTACAACTGTAGCCACTGTCTGCCCATCAGGTATTCCAACTATCTCTCCAACCTTGGCATCATCAAATATTCCAAGGATAACAGTTCCGACACCTTTTTCATGAGCAGCAAGGCAAAATGTCTGTGTTGCGATACCGGCATCGAACATTTCCCAGCCGTTTCCCTTGCTCGTGCTGGCCTCTCCGTTCTTCTCATATCCACATATGCCATCCTTCTTTGTTATGACCATGAGCTGTTTTGACCTGCTGACCGTTTTCTGATTCAACGGGAAGTTCATGACTCCCTCGGCAGCGATCTTGGCGATCACAGCTTCGTCCTCAACAAGAATATACCTGATCACCTGTGTATTCTTCCATGATGGAGAGTAGGATGCAAGCTCAACTATGTCTTTGACAACGTCAACCGGCACCTTCTCATCTGTAAATTTTCTCACACTTCTTCTCGTCTTAATACATTCAATTGCGTCCATACTTTCCTCCTTATCGGCATTGTTTTTATCTTGTTTTTTTCATACTTATATAAGTCCCTGGATATACAGTATTCCGCTTGTAAACTTGTCCCCTGTATTGTTCACATAGTCTCTGTACTCCCTATAGTCTATATAATACTTCTTTCCCCAGGAAGATACAACAAGATATTCCTTTCCTCTTACATTTCTGACACCGGTTACAGTAACATAATGTGAATGGACATTCTCCCTTATGGATGTCTTGATGTTTCCATCCTTTTCCACATACATGCTGATTCCCTTCTTTCCAAATGGATTGTATCTGTTAGGTCCTATA
>CAKUQQ010000040.1 GCA_934675575.1 uncultured Muribaculaceae bacterium | reverse complement strand
GTTTAACTAGTTCTCTATTCATTCTGCCAATACCAAGTTTAAATACAGCTTCATCACCATATTTACTGATTGATTCGTCAAGTTCAGCAGTAACTTCTTCACCACGCTGACGCAGGTCATAAATGGTGAGGTCAGCTTTGTCACGCTTGTCCATAGCCTTTTTCGTAAGGCTCTCCAAAGTGTCAATGCGGCTAATGATGGAATCCTTGTTCCTGAGAATGGACATACCGCTTTTCAGCATATCGTGCAGCTCGGATACAGCTACAAGGAACTCGTGTTCAGCCTTTTCATTCTTCTGTAAGTCAGGCAGATATTTCAGCGCTCTGTTTATCTGCTCCACCTTTTTAGAAAGCTCCGCTTCGACCTGAGCATTCTGCTCTGCCAGCTCGTCAGCCTGCCTGCGTTTCTCTTTGTATTCCGGTATCTCTAACGTCCCTCTCGCCTTTTCGGTAGCAAGAGGCTGGATACCATGTTCAAGGCAGATTTTGTTCAACACCTCGACCTCGGCAGCTCGCCAACGGGCAATCGCCTGCATGCCTTTGCCGTATCCCATTTCTTTGAGAGCCTGGGCGATGCCGTTCTGCGTGTCCTGCCCACGCTTGTAGTGACCGACAGAAATGTAGTCGATGTGCAGGTATGGTGTTGCTTCGTCCATGTGCAGGACAGCATTGAAGACATAGAAGTTCCGATTGCGTTCTTGAAATCCTACCATGTACTCTTTCAGACAGTCAGCAACGAGCTGAAAGTACTCAGTGCCGTAACCCGAATCTTCCTTCTCAGAACGGAAGCTCAATTTCAACGCCGAGCGTTTCAAGCAGATGATCTGTCTCCTTATCATAAATCCGAGTTTCCTCAGATGTTAGGTAATTATAAAAGCGGACAAGTGCTTCTCGAACTTCAAGACCGCTTCTTTCTTCAAGGATAGAAGTAAGTGCTTTTACCTTTTCCATATCGACCATATCTCATACCCCCTTTCCGTTGAAGTACGCCACAAGGTCAGCCTTGTTCACAAGGATTTTTCCGTTCCTGCCCTCGCCTGTGTGGACGTACTTCACTTTGCCCTGCTTCACAAGCTGACGGACGGTGTGTTCGGAAAGTCCGCTGATGAGTGCGGCGCTCTCCTTGATAGTCAGCATCTCCACCTTGTCGGCGGTCGGTGCTTTGGTGTTCTGCGGAACGGAGTTCTCCCCGTCCTCGGTGAGCTGAATGAGCAGCTCCAGAATGTTGTCTACGATAGCTTTCTTTTCTGTTGTATTCATAGTAATAAACCTCTCTCTTTCTACGGTTTTAATGTTGTGAACTTTAGACATTTTAAGCACAATAGCTCCTATAATGTCTAAAATGTTTATTGTGTACGGATGTGGGGATTGATATAGACCATTACCCCCGAATGGTTGCAGCCGTTTGCTGCCGGAACAGTTTCACGGCGGAGATAGCCGTACTCCTCAAGCATATCTATTGTCTCAGCAAAGTCAGCGGCGTTCTTGAAAAGTGTACATCTGCACAGCTTGTACAGGTCATTCTGCCTGATCTGCTGAATGTGTTTCGAGCGTATTTTGTTCAGTACTCTCTCAGCCTTGACCGTTCCGAGGTCAACATCTCCGAGACTGTAAGCATATACCGCCTGCTCTCGGAAATACTCACCGATCTCGATAGCGTTACAGAACGTATCAAGCGTGACACGGTTCTCCGCTGGTT
>CAKUQQ010000039.1 GCA_934675575.1 uncultured Muribaculaceae bacterium | reverse complement strand
CCTAATGCACTTACAGGTATTCCGACCGAACGAATTTCACTGCAATCTCGAAATCTTAACAAGGTATTATCCTTCTATCATACGGCGATTATGAATTCTACTGTCACCTGGTGCGTTGCCTCCGTACCTACGGTACTATGGGCCGATTTATTAGGCTATAAGGGTACCGATGAAGAAAAAATCGACCAGTTATGGCAGACCTTATTAAAACTATGCCGTATCGAAGGCATAGAGCCTAAAGATACATATAAACATCATATGGCTAAATTACGCCATCGCCGTGAAGCATTAAACAAACTGGATTTGAAAGCATTGCGCTATACTTGTGAAAACGGAACCGATTTATTGCTTGAACTGCCGGAAGGTCATATTTGGCAAGGCGGTGAAGAACAATCCAAAGACGGTACTGTTTTCAATGCCAATATACCGACAGAGGAAGTATTCTCGGCACCGCAATACAATGGCGTCAATGGCGTTGTATACAGTACAAAACCGCTCATCTATCAGGGCAATACGATTTCCGATTTTTCCTTTACTTTCAAAGAAGGCAAAATCGTGGATTATACGGCAAATGAAGGTCTCGATGTACTGAAAGAATTAGTGGAAACGGACGAAGGTTCACTATATTTGGGTGAAGTCGCCTTAGTTGATCACTACAGCCCTATTAGCCAGTCCAACCAGATTTTCTATGAGACTCTATTCGATGAAAATGCATCCTGTCATCTAGCGATCGGTGCGGCCTATCCGACATGCCTAAAGAATAGCGACGGCTTATCCGAAGAAGAATTAAAAGAGCGCGGTTTAAACCATTCATTAACACATGTGGACTTTATGATCGGTCATGAAAAAATGAACATCAAAGGCTATACACGTGATGGTCAAGAGGTTGATATTATGGTAGATGGTCACCTGCAATTTTAATATAATAAACCCTATCTATTGAATGATATGAACCTTTTCAAATGGATAATCCATTAAAAGGAACTCATCATAAAAATATCAACAGATAGAGTTATTTATTGTATATCGATGAATAATCACTTATATCGTGTCTTACAAAGTAATATTTAAAGTCCGTCCTGTAGCCTGATATTCAATGATATCCACACCGGCTGTTTTCAGCATACGTTTAGAGGCTTTAACCTCTTTTGTATCCTTGTAGAGATCATCTCTATATATTACAGCCTTGATACCACTTTGAATAATTGCTTTGGCGCATTCATTGCAGGGGAATAAAGTAACATAAATTTTAGAGCCTTCTAGCGAGCCTCCGCGATAGTTTAAAATCGCATTCAGTTCACTATGAACGGTGTAAAAATATTTATTATCGTCCGCTGTCTCCCGTTCCCATGTAAAATCATCATCACTACAGTTTAAAGGCATTCCGTTATAGCCGATGGACAAAATCTTATTATCATTGCTTACAATACAGGCGCCTACCTGTGTATTCGGATCCTTTGAGCGTTGTGCCGCTAAAATGGCAACCCCCATGAAGTATTCATCCCAAGTAATATAATCACTGCGTTTTGCCATACTTACCTCACTTAAATAAGCCCCCTTCTACCTATGTAGTTGGGGGCTTACATTTTCGAACAAATAGTATATCGTTATTTATTTTACAACGATATTTACAAGCTTACCGGGTACGTAAATAACCTTTACGATATTTTTACCTTCTGTAAATTCCTGAACACGGCTGGACTCTTTAGCCATAGCCTCTAATTCTTCCTTCGTTATATTTACAGAAACAGTTAATTTATCACGTACCTTGCCATTAACCTGTAACACGACCTCCACTTCGTCTACAACGAGAGCGGATTCCTCATATAC
>CAKUQQ010000038.1 GCA_934675575.1 uncultured Muribaculaceae bacterium | reverse complement strand
TCTCTGAATACAAGCTGCTCCACACGCTGTCGCCAAAGCTTATCATCGAGATATCAAATTCGAGATTCTGTGCATCCACCGCACCGCTTATAAACATAACTTTTTCGCCATCTTGACGGTATATCCTTCCAAGCAGTATCGCCCCTCTGCACATCATATTTCCCGGGGCAGCAAGTTTTCTCAGATACGTCATCACATAATCTTCTATATATATCTTGTAATTTCCTGGAGCATTTCCCACCTGTCTGATATTCTTTGGGAGTTCATATTTCTTCCTCCCTGTGTCACTGTTTTTTTCTCTCTCCTCATCATATACTATCTCTATCATACATAACTTACCTCCCGAATTTTATTTTAGTAGTCTGTATGATAGCATCCATCCTATCTTTTTTTTAGGAAATTCTGTCACCGGAGGCTTTTATTTTATTGACTTTTTCTTTTTTATATGACTTTTATCATCACATCAATTTCTCAGTTATTAAGCCAAAGATGTGTAAACTTTACATTGTTTGGAAATAATCTAATATTATAGAATCAAGGCAGGTCTACCATATGAATATAACCGATCGCAGAAGAATGCTCAGGCGAACTGAATATTACAATCCCACAATTACTTCATCCGCGGACGATATGTCCGCCAGAATGTGCAAAATATTAAAGTCCCTGCGCAGTGGAGATAGGAGCACAGTTGTTCTATGCATAGGAACAGACCGGGCAACAGGCGATGCTCTTGGCCCGCTCGTAGGCAGCTTGCTTTCCAATTCCCAGTGCACCTACGGAGTATATGGCACATTGCAACACCCAGTCCACGCTCTCAACCTAAACGATACGATAAAGAAGATATATACAGAGCACCAATACCCGGTTGTGATCGCCGTGGACGCGTCGCTCGGGCACAGAACAGATGTGGGGATGGTAACTCTCACCAAAGCTCCGCTTCTTCCCGGTATAGGTGTAAATAAAAAACTCCCGGCAATAGGCGACTTGTCTATTACCGGGATCGTTAATCTGTCTGGAAAACCAGGACTCAGTCTTCTGCAGAGTACAAGATTGTATACCGTAAACAACATGGCGCATTACATCGCCGACGTCATCATGCGGACCGAAGCTTCCACATAAGATCTGACAAACCATAAACTTAAATTATATACGGTTGTATCAATCCTCTCCCTTGTATACTTCTATAGCCCCCGACACCGTACTTGCTGTACCTTCTTCCATAATGGATATAAGATCTGTAAGTTTTTCTTCTGTACAAAGATCTTTTCCAAGAAATGTGACATAGCTATCAGTGAGATGACTCCGCATATCAGCCAGCTTGCTCTCCATTGCATTGATCTTCTCCTCAAGAGACTTCAATTCCTCCTTTAGGGAGTCTATCTTTGGCTGTCTGCGGCTTGTTATCTCTGCCACAATCACCTGCTTCGTTTCATTCTCAAACACCTTTATGGCTTCTATCTTGCGGTTGCTGATATCTTCTCTCTCTTCTTCAAGTTCCTTGAGTCTATCATCATACTTTTCGAGATTGTAAACACTCTCATCCTTGTCTCTTGTTATAGAGTTTCTTATGGCTCTAATCTGTCTGTCATTTGCTCTCACCTTATTTCGTATCTGTCGTCCCTCGCGTACAACATCCAAGTTTCTCACCTTCGCCATATTGAACACAATGAAATAGACAATGAATTCAAATATTATAATAGAAAGTCCTATAACCACATATACAAGCTTGTCCACGCCATCCGCAAACACTGTATACGAAAGTGTCACAGAAACCAACGCCGGGATACCAAGACAAAACAGTATTATAAGCAAAATAAGCCGTATGATCTCCCCTGCGCCGCACGGTGCAAACATGCAGTAAAAGAATCCACTATTACAGAACGCTGATACATGATTCTGTTTGAACAATTCCTTTGCCTCAAGTCGCAACTGCCTGTTGTCCTCATTGAGCGCGGCTGTCTCGCTCTCTATCCTGTTTCCCATGCGTTCAGTCTTCTTTTTGTCTTTCTTGGATTGAAGCTTTCTTATATTTGCAC
>CAKUQQ010000037.1 GCA_934675575.1 uncultured Muribaculaceae bacterium | reverse complement strand
GCGGTATCTGTGCGTAAGGATAAATCATCAAGTAGGACCATTAAGTCGGACAGAGCAAAAGTCGTTATGACCGCAGGCTGTATTTCGAGAACCCTTTGCATATCGAATTATATCTACAACTCTAAGGAGAGAAACGACTCGGCAAATCAAATCATTATAAAGACAGAGACGCAAGATAACATCTCTGTCATCATAATCTAAATTTGAACTAGGGTATCTCCTATATCTCCATCAATCAGAATACTTTGTTTTAGAATTTCTTTTGGAGCAAATACTTCTCCATAGTTTAGACAAGCATAAATCGACAAAGGATTTTCTTTTACTCTTTTCCAGAAATGATACTTCACTATAACAGGTGTGTTTGCTCCTACTCCAAGTTCCAGATAAAGTACATGACCATTTTCGTGAAGATGCAGGAAATCGGAGTATCTATATGCTGCCATATTCCATCCTTCATCCTGCACAAAGCTGTCATCGCAACGCAAATTCATTGTCAGTGGTTTCCCACACTCTGGACAATATGGAATAAGCCCGGAAGGAATAGAAGTCTTTGCTACCACACCTTTCGGCAATACAAGTTCTCCATCAGATGAAATCTCAAAACCTTGTGCTTCAACCATTTTACGAACCTGTTCTGCATTGTCATAGGTCTTTTTGCCACAACCGTCCATACATTGCCATAGACCATAATCTCCCTGTGTATAGAATAGGCGATGTTTATCAAAAACAGCTTTTTGAAATTGGTGGTCTACATTGGTTGTCAACACAAAATAATCTTTATCCTTTACCATATTAAAAAGAATATTGTAAACAGGTTTAGAAGCTTCCACATAGCGGTTAATGAAAATATATCTGCTCCAATATGCCCAATATTCCTCTAAGCTATCATAGGGATAAAACCCTCCGGAGTACATATCTGAAAAGTGGTATTTGGAAGCAAAATCGCTGAAATATTTTTGGAATCTTTCTCCGGAATAAGTAAAACCAGCAGAAGTTGATAAACCTGCTCCTGCACCAATTACAACAGCCTCAGCACTTGCTAATTTACTCTTCAATTTATTTATCTGCTCCAAGTAACTGCCTGTAGATTTGATAATCTGACGACTCAAAAACATTGAATACCACCTTTCTGATTTTGTTGTTCTCTTTGAAATATTTTTTTACAGTATTAAATGCTATCTCTGCTGCTTCTTTCTGGGGAAACCCAAATACACTGGTAGAAATACAACAAAACGCTATGCTTTCCACTCCATTGTTTTCTGCCAGCTCCAAGCAGGAACGATAGCAGCTTTCCAATAAGTCCTTATGTTGCTGTGTCAGTTTTCCACTCACAATCGGTCCCACAGTATGAATCACATAGTCAGAGGGCAGGTTGAAAGCAGGTGTGATTTTGGCAAGTCCGGTTTCTTCTTCGTGTCCTTGTTTCTCCATCAGCTGTCCACAGGCAAGGCGAAGCTGTACTCCCGCATAAGTATGGATACAGTTATCAATACAAGTGTGGTTGGGTTGATAGCAACCTGTCATTCCGCTATTGGCAGCATTCACAATAGCACCGACTGCTAACCTAGTAATATCGCCCTGCCAAAGCACAAGTCTTTCATCGGCCTCCGTCACCGGCAATTCATTGGCTTTCATAATTCCCTTTTCTTTGGCTTCCTGCAATAGATACTCATCCTGTATTTGCAAAAATTCATTGCTTGCCGTCATAGGTGGACGAACATTAAACAAAGCTCGAAGCAGTCTTTTCTGTTCCTTTTCAGTTTGCGGTATTTCAATGTCATGATATTGTGATTGTTCTTTTAAGAGTTCTCTAATCAGCCAGATACGGCGTTCTTCCTGCTTCATTTTCTCACATCCTATCCTTTCTTGATAACTGCTCTTGCGGGACATATCTCATAGCAATTACCACAACGTAAACAATGACTCTGCTCAATCACCACTGGTTTAGCAGAAATATCTATACATTTCTGCGGGCACCTGGAATAACATAGCTTACAACCGATACACTTATCCGTAACAAAATATCCATCTTCAAGCAGAGAAGCTGTTCCTATTGTAAACTCTGTTCTCTCTGGAGGCAATTTTGATAAATCAAACATTTCTCCGGTTCCTTCATATAGCTTAAATACAGTCAGAGCAGAGCGTGAT
>CAKUQQ010000036.1 GCA_934675575.1 uncultured Muribaculaceae bacterium | reverse complement strand
CGCAGTATTCAGCTCTATTTTATCATCTATTGCGGAGAGAATTGCGGCGATTCTTTTCTGCGTATCAATACTTGGTACAGAAACCTCTATTTCGCCCATAAGCTTTGTGTTTATGGACGGCATTGTAGCTCCAACCGCTATATTTCTAACAAACTGCTTTGTACTCTCCATACAAAAGAAATAATAAAGATATAAAGGGTATATCGCATTATATGGGCGTACCCTCAAACAACGCCCTGAAAACATCCACCCTGAGTGATTGCTGTCTACATAAGAGCATCTATCAACCGAGCCGACACGACTGAATACAATATCGCCCTCACTTAATACATATTTATTCAATCGCTCTTTATCAGCATCAGAAACCA
Source organism: uncultured Muribaculaceae bacterium (assembly GCA_934675575.1). Classification (GTDB taxonomy): domain Bacteria; phylum Bacteroidota; class Bacteroidia; order Bacteroidales; family Muribaculaceae; genus Sodaliphilus. Next base: position 1,825 of record CAKUQQ010000036.1, on the reverse strand, counting down.
TAGGCAAGTTTTGCTCGGTAAACACACGATTTCCTAAATGTTCCACAGTGACAATAGGAGTACCGTCCTGAACATAATCCTCTTTATGTAACTGACTTCCAAACGGTCCGGTCTGAATATCAGCAATGCTCCCTAATAATATTTTTTCCATAGGCTTACCGTCCTATCCAATATATTTCCTATGCGCCAGCTTCACATTGCTTTGCTTCACCATCGCATATTGAAGTGTAGTATCAATTCTTTGATGACCGAGCAACCTTTGAAGCTGCTCGATCGGCATACCCTTGTCGATAGCCATAGTCGCAAGCGTTCGCCTGAATTTGTGCGGGTGAACCTTACTTATGCCGAGTTTTCGCCCCATTTCACGCAGTCGCAGCTCAATCGCACCTATCGTCAACCGCTTATGGGGAGATCGGAGCGACACGAACAAGGCTGGATCGCTGTCCGTCCGTGAAGCAAGATAGCTCTGCAAATGGAGCTTTGTACGGGCATCGAAGTACACCATACGCTCCTTATCGCCCTTGCCGACCACCACACACTCACGCTCATTGAAATCAATGTCGCTGCGGTTCAGCAAGACCATTTCACCGACACGCATACCCGTAGAAGCAAGCATATCAATCATCGCTAAATCCCGCAATTCTACGCAGTTATCTCGCATCAGCTCCAAATTTTCGTCCGTGTAGGTTTCCTTGATCGTCTTGCTTGTCTTGACCTTGTGAATGCGCCGAACGGGGCTTTTAATGATATAGTCCTCGTCCTCCAGCCAAGAGAAGAAGCTCGACAGGATACGGCGGATATTATCCATAGTGACCTTGCTGGACTTCTTTTCTGCCTGATAGTCGGTCAGATAAGCCCTCAGATCGTCTGTTGTAATATGCTTGATACCCTTGCCGATGCTGTCAAGAGCTGCCGTGATCGTCTTGCGGTAGTAGTTCAGCGACTTCTCCGAACACCCCTCTCTCCGCTTTGCAGAGAGGAATTCCTCTAAAATCTCCGAATTGTCGGGGGCTTTGTCGGCATCAGCCACAGCCGTGACCGATACACCCTTGAAAGCCTGCACAAGAACTTCGTGCAAGACTTGAAGTTGTGCATTATCGAGCTTTTTCAGCATAGCCTGCTCGATAGTTGTGATAAGCGTAGTTTTCATTGTAGGTACTCCTTTCAAAGTACCAACATCGCTACCGCCAGTATATTATAATAAACCGTAATCGTCCATAAGACCTTCAAATTCACACAGATAGTCTAAGAGATAAAATGGCTCGTATTCACTATCTTTTGGAAGATACAGAGGGTGTCGAGGATTGCCCCTCTTGGTTAATGTGCCTGTATGATACCACAGTATCTCGTTATATTCTCTGTTTTCCTCTAACGCCTTATTGATTCTCGATAGTTCCTCAACAAGATAATCCCGTATCTCAATTATATCTCCCCAAGCTGCCCATATCTTTTCAACCGAGTATGCTTTTAACAGGTGCATAAGAATGTGACTATTATTTGCCGATAGAAGTTTATTATATGTCTTAGGCAGTTCTTCCGGCTTTGTAGCTCTTATAGGGCAAAGATTCGCCATTATCCACCCATAATCACCGACTTGGTTTGCACATATAGCCTTTACCTTTTTGATTGTCGGATCAGGAGATAAAGGTGTTGCAGTGCTTGGGTTTATGCCAAATATAAGAATATTCTCGCTTTTTGGCTCACCAAGCAAATATCTTGTATTTTCATCTCCGACATACAGCCAACCGTCAGGGGTGTCAGGAGACATCATATCAGATAGAGCTTGACAAGTCGTATAATCAGTGTATTTCATGTATGTACTCCT
>CAKUQQ010000035.1 GCA_934675575.1 uncultured Muribaculaceae bacterium | reverse complement strand
CCCGTACACACCGCCAAATTCTCTTTAGTTTAAAGCTGAGGTGTGTTAGTTCAGCTGGTTAGAATGCCTGCCTGTCACGCAGGAGGTCACGGGTTCGAGTCCCGTACACACCGCAAGAAACGCTTGTTCCATACTTTGGAGCAAGCGTTTCTTCGTTTTCCCGTATATACAATTTAAATTTTCCTTTACGCGCACGCGCGCATGAGAAAATTCAACAAGAATCATACATCTCTACACAAATTGCATAGAACTTATTGATTTTAAACAAAATACATTCAAATCTATCATACATAAATCATACACAAATCATACATTATCCTACACAACTACAGTTCTGTTTTCCGCATCAAGTAACTCAACACCTACTATTCCTTGTAAAATAAATTCACATTTCCCAAAACCTACTCGCCCATTTATAAGTCGTTAGTATGCCATTAGCGATGCATTAGTGTGCCACTAACGGAATTTTCACCACGGTGAAAATTCCGTTAGTCCGCCTTTTCTCCATAAGTAGTCCATTCTGTTGTTTGTAACGAATCCGCCAGTAAAACAACATAAAAATGATTTGTAAAATAAAATCAGAATAGAAAAAGACAAGACTTAGAAAGACGCTTGCCACAAACAAAAAATGTGTCTTTAGATAAAACACATTTTTTTTGTATAATGTATTTTCCAAATTGCAGATCCTTGTTCAGTGCTTTTGTGATACATTATATGGTATTGTTGTGACATGTTGAATTTGCGTCTAAAGAAAGTTCGTTTTCGTACGGCATTTACAAGTAAAAGTTCTACCTTTGTGCCCGTTGAGTACAAGTTTACTTATTTGCGAGGAGTGGAAGCGACAACCTCTTTGAACAAAAAAAACGACATGAGGGATTCGGGCCTCTGCCATGATAAAAAGAAATTCCATTCATTGATACCAAGCCTTGTGACTTTGGATTTCTTATGAAAAAGTCAGTCGGTAGTGACAGTGGGCAAGCGCCACACGGCACGATTGACAGTAAGGACCTTATTTAAAATCAATAGAAAGGACATTAGTCATGATTAAATTGAGTGAACTTAAAGCAAAGGTTGAAGATTTGACTGAAGATGACAAGCAGTTGGTTAGCGATTTGATTGACGTTCTCAACAGCGGTGTTCCATTCAAGGAAGTTGAACACTTCCGCGAGTTTGTGGAGCTCCAAGGCATCGACAAAGTCATCGAGGCCAAGGCTCATGAGCTTCAAGAGCTTCAGGCTCGTAAAGACGAGCTCAAGAAAAACATGAGCAAGTAAAAGCTGACAGGTACACATTTTTAACTAAGGTGCTTGGGTGGCAATGCGTTTTTCGCATTGCCACCCTTTTGTATAAGGGTTTGGTTAGGCATTGCAAATGAGTTGAAGGGAGATGCACAAACAACATCGTTATAAACAAAAACGATGATTTTTTTCATTTTCCTCCCGATTTGCACTATCTTTGCATTACTAAAACAGGGAAAAAACAACCGACAGACCAATCGTACAGACGAAAATGACCATCAAACGACTAAAGGCCACACTTGTAGCCCTATATTTCATCGCGACCGCCATCGCACAGCCCAACAACCATGTGACACGCTATGACGAGCAATGGGGCATGGAACAATGGCATATTACCAAAATGCTGCAGGACAAAAGAGGATTCATGTGGTTCTCCACATGGAACGGACTTACCCGCTTCGACGGCTACGAGTTTGTGTCGTTCAAGACGCATGCCGGCGACGGATGCCCAGCCACGTCCGACCGAGTGCGCGACATCATGCCCGCCCCCAACGACAACTTCTACTGCATGATTGACGAGCGATGGTATCTCTTCAATCGACGGACGGGCAGATTCTCGCCTGTCAACAACCGACAAAGCCGTGTTCTCGAACATCAGCACAACATACAATTTGTGCCCAAGAAACGTGTAACCCCGGACGGAGAAATCATCAAAAGCCAAAAACACGACCGACAAGGCAACCTCTGGACGCTCACCGAACAAGCCATCATCAAGCAGGCCCACTATGAGACGCCCTGCCAAAACTTCTTCATGCAACACCCTGCCCAGGTAAGGTGCTTCTTTCTTGACAGGAACAAGAACTATTGGGTCACAACCAAGGACGACAAGACTGTGCGCGTCTTTGATACAGAAAACCGGCTGAAGGGCTATCTGACCCCATTTGGCACCCTCTCCCCCACCTACACATCCTTTGGTTCGGCGGTCTATTCCATCAGCCAACTCTCCGACGGCACAATCCTCCTCGGCACCAAACCCGACGGAATCTACTGTCTCACACCGCAGAACAGCGGCAAGAGCTACAATGTGAGCCACCAGTCGCTGGGCAGTG
>CAKUQQ010000034.1 GCA_934675575.1 uncultured Muribaculaceae bacterium | reverse complement strand
TTTCCAAAAAGTGATAAGGTGAGCCACAAGAAGGTTACCTTCCACAATCGCTTTGGCATCACACTTGCCGCTGACATGTATATCCCGAAGAATACCACTTCCACAAGAAATGCGTCAGGCAAGCTACCTGCCATTGCGGTGAGCGGTCCTTTCGGTGCGGTGAAGGAACAAGCTTCAGGGCTTTACGCCCAAACACTTGCCGAGAGAGGTTTCCTTACTATCGCCTTCGACCCTTCGTTTACAGGTGAAAGCGGTGGCATACCTCGCAATGTGGCATCGCCAGACTTGAACACAGAGGATTTCAGTGCTGCAGTGGATTATCTTTCTACCAACGAACTTGTCGATGCCGACCGCATCGGAATCCTGGGCATCTGTGGTTGGGGCGGTCTTGCCATCAATGCTGCCGCCAACGACCCTCGAATCAAGGCTACAGTTGCCTCCACCATGTATAATATGACTCGCGTCAATACCAATGGATACTTTGACAAGGGCACGGCAGAGCAACGTTATCAGATGCGTGTAGAGTTGAGCAAGCAGCGCACGGAGGATTACCGCAATGGTTCATACAAGCGTTCGGTCATGAATCCGAAACCAGCGGCCGACGCTCCACAGTTTATGAAAGATTACTACGATTATTACAAAACAAAGCGTGGTTATCACGAACGTTCCATCAATTCAGGACAGGGGTGGAACTTGACTTCCAATCTGGGATTCATGAATTCTCAGATATTGCAATATGCCGGCGAAATCCAAAATGCCGTATTCATCGTTCATGGTGAGAAAGCACACTCACGTTATATGGGTGAGGATGCCTTCAACCTCTTGAAAGGCGACAACAAGCAACTCTACATCGTGCCTGGTGCCAGCCATTGTGACCTGTATGACAAGGTGAATGTGATACCATTTGACAAAATCGAGCAGTTCTACAGAACTTATCTAATCAACAAATGAAAAGTCACATTGCCCCTCAGTATCTGGATAACACCTATCGCTTAGAAATGAAAATAAAATCTTCAAAACTACGTTATATGAGAAAATCGTTGATCTTTATATTGTTGCCACTCTTCGCATTGAATGTGCAGACGGCTTACAGTTCCGAACCCGACGAGAATGGGCGAAACCTCACGGATGCGGATGGAAACAACCCAAACTTAACATCAACAAAAATGAACATTACAATAGACAATCACGTGTTAGAGGTCGCTCTTGTTGACAATAGTGCAACAAGAGCATTGGTGAAACGCTTGCAAGAGGGAAACATCAGTTACAGTTCTTCAAGCTATGGCAATTTCGAGACAGTTGGCAACATCGGGTTCTCTCTGCCTACGAGCAACAGCAGTATCACCACACAGGCTGGTGATGTTATCCTCTACCAAGGCAACCAAATCTGTATCTTTTATGGTTCCAATAGTTGGTCTTACACCCGATTGGGACGAATATCCAATGCCTCTGAGACGGAACTTCGTAATTTGCTGAGTGCAGGAACTGTGAACGTCACGCTGTCATTGGCAGACGATGACGCCACGGGCATTTTTTCTGTAAACGCAGAAAGCAAACCAAAGAGTAGCAAATTCCGCAAAGGTATCTATAGCCTTACTGGAAAGAAACTGGCTAAAGCTCCACAAAAAGGCATTTATATAGAAGATGGTGTGAAGAAAGTAAAATAGAACATGTATCAAAATAGGAGATAAAGGTATGGGCGGAATCATCCAACTCGACAGCATCAAGACTTATAACGAACTGTATGGTCTCCCGACAGTTCAACCACTGGTCACGGTCGTTGACCTGCGCAAGGTGCGCCATATGGTGAACCATGCCAAGATGCACTATGGAGTGTATGCACTTTTCATCAAGCACGGCATCGGTTGCACGCTCAGATACGGACGCCAGAACTACGATTACCAAGAGGGAACAGTAGTGAGTTTTGCCCCTGGCCAACTGGTACAGGTGGACTATGAGGAAGAGACACTGAGTAAGGATGTGAGTGGACTGATTTTTCATCCCGACCTTATCTTTGGTACCTCTCTTGCCGAGAAAATGAGCAAATACACCTTCTTCTCATATGCACAAAGCGAAGCTCTACACATGTCAGACAAGGAACAGAACATCCTTGTGGATTTGCTTCACCGCATACAGGAAGAGATGGAATACCCGATAGACCGGCATAGCCGTGACTTGCTTTGTGCCTATATAGAATTGTTTTTGGATTACTGCCTTCGTTTCTATGACCGTCAGTTTTTGACACGCAGCAAAGTGAACAGTAACATCTTGCAACGTTTCGAGTATCTTTTGCACGATTATTTTGAGAGCGGAAAGGCCACTCGTTTGGGACTTCCGTCCGTGGCTTACTTTGCTGACCAAGTTTGTCTCTCTGCCAATTACTTCGGCGACTTGATCAAGAAGGAGACTGGAAAGACAGCACAGGAGTACATACAGTTGATACTTGTGGATGAAGCCAAGAAGCAACTTCTTGGCTCCACCCTTGGCATAAATCAGATAGCGGAGCAGTTGGGGTATCAAGACACGCAGCATTTCATCAGAATGTTCAAGAAACGTGTGGGGCGGACACCTCTTAAATTTAGAGTGGAAAATAAAAGTTGACTATCTATGATGATTTCAC
>CAKUQQ010000033.1 GCA_934675575.1 uncultured Muribaculaceae bacterium | reverse complement strand
AGCAACGAGAAAAAGAAAAACCGCCTAGCGGTGGGACGCATAGACGGCTAATCATCAGACACAATGAGTATAGCACTTTTTGGCCGTCGCTGCAATAGCGGCGGCTTTACTTTTTATCCTGCAAGCAGGCCGCACGCTTAAAAGCGGCCTGCTAATAAGGGGGAACTATGAACAAAGCAGAAGTAAAAATATTAAATCAAAGTGTGTTAGCAGTCGTGACAGACGCAGCGCAAAAGCTTTCAGAAGCACAGACTGAATGGCTTGACGCTTTTCATGATACGCCGGACGTGCTACCGCCACAAGAGACGGTGAAACATTTAGACCGGCAGCAATGCTACTTTATGGCTGCATTAGTATTGCTAGAAGCACTAGACCAACTAGCGCCGCGCAATTTCACGCGTGAAAGCTTGCTATTTTTAGCCGCGAAACTGATTAACTCACGTTATCCTAGAGCAGTTGAAAAAGGCGTAGGCCCATATATTTTAAAAGCTGCTGCTGAGATATTGGCAAGCGTTCCCACGCCGGAAGCGCTAAAAGCTGGGAGCATTGAAAGCAACGTGCATATGATAGCTAAAGCAACAAATGTGCTGCCTAAAGTTCCAATAACGCAAAAAGAAGAAGCGGCTGCTACCGCGACCGTTACAGTTGCGAAAGACCACGGAAAAGAAGTTGTTGTAGGTGTCGGACTACAAGCAGAATTCGCACCCATAGCGCCGCGCTTAACAGTGTTTGACTTATCAGTAATGCAGGCGGCCGCGTCTATTTACGCCAGCGGCACAGAGACATTTAGCACAAATCAGCTTTACCGGGCGTTAGTCGGCACTGATGCACATACTAGAATAAGCAGCAAGACCACACTAGAAGCCGTTAAAAAGAGTCTTAACACCCTGCAAGCCACCATAATCACGATAGACGCAAAGCAGCAAGCAGCTTTAGGAAAATACAGGGCTTACGCATGGAATAAAAGCACCTTCAAGGGATATATGCTGCCTATGACAAAGCTAGAAACGGCCTACTATACCGGCAATAAACTGACTGCTTCTTGTGACTGCTGGCGGATACTGGACAAGCCGCCAGCGCTGGAATATGCTACGACGATAAAGCAAGTTACTACCATACCGCAAGAAGTAAAGCGCCTGCCGGAAGGCGTTAGACCTACAGTAAAAAATATCTGCCTTCGGGACACGCTGCTATATTATATCTGCTTGAACAGGGACAAGGGCGTAAAACTGAAATATAGTACCTTGTTTGAAGCTGCCGGCGTCGGCACATCTAATCGGGATGCTTGCTATAAAATGCGAAAAACTGTTAGGAAGATGCTGCTATATTGGCAAGAAATAGGCTTTATTGCTGGACAAACGGGGGCTTTAGAGGACAGCAAAAACGATACTATTTATGTTAGTTAAAGGAAAGTGAACTGTATCATATTCGGCGACGAACTGTATCATATTCGGCGACGAACTGTATCATATTCGGCGACGAACTGTATCATATTCGGCGACAAAACTAATTTTTCAACGCCCTTCAAACCCTTACACAGCAAGGGCTGCGAGATTCGGGCAAAATCCCTAACATTTTTAAAATCTTTAAAATTTTAAAAAGCAATGCAGGCGCCTTTTCTAAGGCGGCGCCTGCCTGCTATCTAAAGGCAGATAAAAAAGAATTTTGAATTCAACGCTGGGACTTCTAAGTTAAGACGAAAAACCATTGACCATGAATGAAGCGCAGGAAGATTTTCATTCCTGCTAAGTCTAAGAATACAGGGGTACTAATATCATGATTAACGAACAAGATAAACGAGAGCTGAAAAGCAGCTTGCCTATTTATTTACAGGCCATAGCTAAAAAGGGCCGGGACAAGAAATATATCTGCCCTATCTGCGGCAGTGGCGACGGCAAGAACCACACTAGCGCCTTTAGCATTGCGCAGGACGGGCAACGCTGGAAGTGCTTTTCTTGTGGCGCTGGCGGTGACGTGTTCGCGCTGGCGGCGCTGGTAAACGGCCTTGACATTAAGACCGATTTTAGCAAAACTGCTGAAATAGTGGCAGATACGGTTGGGTACAGATTGCAGAACACCAGCTCATACGCACGGAAACAAGCCTACACGCCACGAAAAGGCGAAATAAGTATAACCAGTCACGTTGAAACAAAAAACGCGCCACAGGGCGATTCTGAAAGCGACAAGGCTAATAAGGCAGATTTTAGCCAGCTAGTAAAAGAAGCTGCCGGGAACGTATCGCAGACCGATTATTTTATAAAGCGCGGCTTGAGTGCTGCCGTGATAGAAAAATATAATCTAGGCTATATAACCCCGGAACTAGCGAGGAAGTACGGCCTGCCAGCTCATAGCGTGCTTATTCCCTACCCTAGCGGCCAGCAAGGTATATTTAATTACTACATCACGAGAAGCACAGAAGGCAAAGAGTACAGGAAGCCGAAAACGGAAACGGCAGGCGCTGAACCACCGTATAACCTGCCTGCGCTTTTCAAGGCCACAGACGCGCCCCTATTCATCACAGAAGGCCAAATAGACGCGCTAAGCATTATGGAGTTTGAACACGCAGAAGCCGTTGCTATAGGCGGCGTGGGAGTAAATAAGCTGCTGCAAGCAATAGACGGCGCTGAAGGCTTTAGC
>CAKUQQ010000032.1 GCA_934675575.1 uncultured Muribaculaceae bacterium | reverse complement strand
TAAGAGCAAGGTTAGGATCCAACAGGGAGCCATGAGAGACTATCTCAAACAACATCCGTTTCTACATCGTGATTACGCTAGAGAGAAATACTACCACAATGATGACGCTGTTAAAAAGTTATACAAAACTATTGATAAACGTTCTAAAAAGGAGTACTATGAAATACTACGAAATTTGGGAAATAAAGCACCCAAGTCTTATAGTGATTTCCAAGGCTTGAGCCGTTCTGAAAAAGATTCCTTGAGGTATGATAATAGGATTGTCAATTATTTCAAGGGAGACATTCAAGAGAAGCTGTCTGACAAGCAGAAACAGCTGGCAGTGGAGGCTTACTTTAATTTCAAGAATGACGGTATAGTGTTTGGAGACCATGCAATAGCTCGCTACATAGAGCGTATGAGACGCAATGATGGCACGTTCACCTACAACTATGACACGGTCAAAACAGTCTTTTCTCTGCCTCCTAACTACGTATCAGAGCAGAATGGCAGACTTGCAAGATACTATAACGGTATTCTCTACATCACTGAGCCTGATACAGATATTGTAGTAACTATGATGAAACGTAAAAAACTGAAAGGATTTAAACCATTATGAGATACAGTCAACAAGTATTAGACATGCTAAAACAAGCGGTCAGTGGTCAGATTGATAATTTTTGGGATTTCTCCTTTAAGTTTAACGCCCTTTTTGGAGAAGATGAGGACTTTGCCGAGGCTTGGGACAATGAAAACCCTGAGATGTTTGACGCTCTCAATGATTTTGAGCTGATGATGTTTTTAGAAGAACACGACCCAAGCGATAAGCAGGGATTTATCAACTTCCTAACGCCTTACTATGAAAAGGCAAAGCAATTAGTAAAAACTTAGCACTTAGAACAATCTAGGTGCTTTTTTCATGTAATAAATTGCTATAAACCACTAGAAACCGTATCGAATTCGAGGCGGTTTTTGTTTTGCCCTGGAGCATGGCGTAAAACTGTCTAATTCTGCCCATCGTGGCGTAAAACAAAGGAGTTTTAAGCATGAGTTTAAAACGTGGCATGTTAGTTGAAGCTGGTATCGAAGACAAGGCAGTGATTGATTCCTTAATGAATGCGTACGGTTCTGGGATTGAGAACGCCAAAGCACAAGCTAAATCTGAATTACAAGCTGAGAACGACAGCCTTAAACAACAACTTGAGCAACAAAGCCAAGCGCTCAACGACTTGCAAGCCAAAGAGGGAGCAAGTGAGGAAGTCAAACAACAATTAACTGACTTACAAGCCAAATTTGAAGCTTACAAAGCTGACAGTGAAGCTAATCTTGCCCAAGTTAACAAATCAAACGCTATTCGCTTAGCGCTTAAAGATGTGGACGCTCACAATTCGGATGACCTTGCTAGATTCATCAATTTTGATGAAGTCGAGCTTGACGAATCTGGAAAACCTAAACTCGGTAAGGTCATTGAAAGCCTTAGAGAGTCTAGTCCATATCTATTTAAGCAAGCTGAGCCAGTAGCACAACCCAAAATCGTCGCTGGTGGAAATTCGACTGCTAGTCAGAATGGACTTACCAAAGATGATTTCAAACGTATGGTAATCAATGAGCGTCAAGAACTCTTTGATAAAGACCCAGAGCTATATCAACAATTGAAAGGATGATTTAATCTATGCCTCAAGGAATTACTACGACTGCTCAAGTCATTAATCCGCAGGTTATGGCTGACATGGTATCAGCCAAATTGCCTAAACTAATCAAATTCACACCATTGGCAGTGATTGACACAACTCTCGTAGGTCGTCCAGGGGAGAAACTTACAGTGCCACAATGGACATACTCTGGTGATGCCACTGAAATCACTGAAGGCCAAGCTATTCCAATTGATCAACTTGGGACTAAAGAGGCGAGAAGATATACTCTCTTTCAGATTATGGCTATGGAAGTGCTGGGGGGTGTCAACTACAAACCAGACTTACCAGACCACTTAAAAGACCTAACACCAGAGCAGGCAATAGAAAACGCCAATGCCCAATCTAAGCAGAGAGCTATTGAGCGTTCTATTAGACAATCTAAGGAGATGTTGCATGTAGCAGAGAAACTAGGTAATCAGGAGCTGATAGACAAGTATAAGAGCAAGGTTAGGATCCAACAGGGAGCCATGAGAGACTATCTCAAACAGCATCCTTTCCTACATCGTGATTATGCTAGAGAGAAATACTATGATGCCCCTTATTCAAAAGCTAAGAAAGATATTGAACTTAGAGCACGGCAGGAGAAAGTGACTAAAGAATATGAAAGAGCCAAGGAACTTTTAGGGGAAAAAGCTCCAAAATCATTGTCAGAATTTAAGAAAATGGGGTATAATAACACTAGGCAGTACAGACAGATATTGCTCAAGTCTGACCTACGAGAACAAATCAACAACGGCGAGCTCTCTTTGGTTATCAATCAGGATAAGCAGAATAGACACGCTAAGGACCATAAAGCCTATGCTGATTATGTTGCGAGCAATAGGAGCAAGAATAAACCGATACCTGGTTATATCACTGTAGATAATGATACTGTTCAGAAGATTATCAATAATAATTACCTTAACGGTACCATCATCAAGCGTCAGAAAGGGCAGTATAGCTCTGTTATCAAAATTGATACTAAGAGTGGTGTTACATATAGTCGCTCAGACTTAGCTGGAGCTTATCCAACAGAGACAAATGAGTTTACTATCCACATTTCCAAAGCAACTACTCACCTAGTGCCAAAAATGCCAAGTAACAACAAAGAGGGAGGTACTCAATGAAATTATGGGAATATGTAAATAAAACAGTCCGCTTAGCATTAGTTGATGGCACCTCTGTCATTGGCAAGGTGCTTGATTGGTATGACGGAGTTGATTTAGACGGTGATGATGAAATTGTAATAGAAAATCATTCATATCCAGAAAGTAGTATTAAGCAAATTGAAGTTATCAGCACTTAGTTCAGACTGGGTGCTTTTCTTATGCACAAAAACGGAAGACAACTATGAACAAATGTATCAAAAAGAAACGTGAACTTGAGGGCAAAGTCAAGTATCTTGAGTCTATGCTTGATTATGCTATTCATGAAATCATCAGGCAAGATAAAGAAATTGAGAGCTGAAACAGATTAGCTCACGCAATGCTCAGGCTACCAATTTCAAGATTTGACTATCTTGAGAAGAAAGTGGCTGATAAGGTATCTAAGAAATCTTGGTTTAGTCGTAAATAAGGAGGTGGTCAATCATCTTGACTTGTAGGAACAGACTACTTGAAACCGTATCGAATTCGAGGCGGTTTTTGTTTTGCCCTGGAGCATGGCGTAAAACTGTCTAATTCTGCCCATCGTG
>CAKUQQ010000031.1 GCA_934675575.1 uncultured Muribaculaceae bacterium | reverse complement strand
CGTCAGGGCTATACAAATATTATCACACGCACGCATAAAGAGCTGGATCTGTGCAGACAGGATGCTGTAGAAAAATTCTTTGCTGAAGAAAAGCCTGAATATGTTTTTCTGGCTGCAGCAAAGGTTGGCGGTATTGTGGCCAACAGCGAAGCATTGGCAGATTTTATGTATGACAACATGATTCTGGAAATGAATGTTATTCATAGCGCCTGGAAAAATGGCTGCAAGAAGCTGGAATTTCTTGGCTCGTCCTGCATTTATCCGCGCTTGGCACCGCAGCCGATGAAAGAAAGCTGCCTGCTGACGAGTGAGCTGGAAAAGACCAACGAAGCTTATGCTTTGGCAAAAATCAGCGGCTTGAAATACTGCGAGTTTTTAAACAAGCAGTATGGCACTGATTATATTTCCCTTATGCCGACGAACCTTTATGGACCAAATGACAACTATCATCCGACGCACAGCCATGTGCTGCCTGCGCTGATTCGTCGTTTCCATGAAGCAAAGGAGCAGGGATTGCCGTTCGTAACCTGCTGGGGCGATGGTTCGCCGCTGCGCGAGTTCCTCTACGTTGATGATTTAGCAAATCTGTGCGTATTCCTGATGAATAACTACAGCGGAGATGAAACTGTCAATGCCGGCACAGGCAAAGAGCTGACTATTAAAGAGCTGACTGAGCTTGTGGCGAAGGTTGTCGGTTATGCCGGAGAGATCCGCTGGGATACAAGCAAGCCGAACGGCACTCCGCGCAAGCTGCTTGATGTCAGCAAGGCAGAGAAGCTGGGCTGGAAGTATAAAACTGAGCTAGAAGAGGGCATTCGTCTGGCTTACCATGATTTTTTGACAAACGAAATGCGTGCGGAACGCTAAAATTTTAAGACCGCGTGTCCGAAATGGAACGCGGCCTTTCTTATAGATAAGGAGAAGCAGACTATGAACATTGTATTATTATCTGGTGGCAGCGGCAAAAGACTGTGGCCGTTATCGAACGATATCCGTTCGAAGCAGTTTATTAAGATTTTCAAGAATGCGGATGGTTCGCATAATTCTATGCTGCAAAGAGTTTATGAGCAGATCAAGAGTGTAGACAGCAAGGCACAGATTACGATAGCCACATCTAAAAGTCAGGTTTCGTCGATTAGCAACCAGCTGGCAGACAATGTAAGCATTTCTGTTGAGCCTTGTCGTCGTGATACCTTCCCAGCTATTGCGTTGGCAGCGTGCTATCTGCACGATGTACTGCATGTGCCTGCTGAAGAGGCCGTAGTTGTTTCGCCTATAGATCCCTATGTAGATGAAAGCTATTTTGCTGCCTTTACTAAGCTGGCGGAGCTCGCACAGCAGCCAGAGAATAATCTTGTGCTGATGGGTATTGAACCGACTTATCCAAGTGAAAAATATGGCTATATTATTCCGGAAGGCAAGGACGCAATCAGCACGGTGAGCATGTTCAAGGAAAAGCCGGATGCGCAGACAGCAGAAAAGTATATAGCGCAGGGCGCTTTGTGGAACGGCGGCGTGTTTGCCTTCAAGCTGCAATACCTGCTGGATAAGGCGCATGAGCTGATTGCTTTTGATGATTATTATGATCTTTACAATAAATATGCTGAGCTGACCAAAATCAGCTTCGACTATGCTGTTGTCGAGAAGGAGCCCAAGATTACTGTTATGCGTTATGCAGGTCAGTGGAAGGATCTTGGCACCTGGAACACATTGACGGAAGCAATGGACGAGCAGGTTATTGGCAAGGGAATATTAAACGAGGCCTGCGAAAATGTGCATGTGGTCAACGAGCTGGATGTGCCTATTCTTTGCATGGGCTTGAAGGATAGTATAGTTGCTGCAGGACCGGATGGAATCCTTGTTTCAGATAAAGCGCAGTCAAGCTATATTAAGCCGTTTGTAGATAATATTATTCAGCCAGTAATGTATGCCGAAAAATCCTGGGGCAGTTATCAGGTTATTGACATGGAAAAGGAGAGCCTGACCATACGCATAACCTTGAAGGCTGGCAGCAGAATGAATTATCATAGCCATGAGCATCGTGATGAGGTGTGGACTATTATTCAAGGCAGCGGTCATACGCTTGTTGACGGTATGGAGCAGGAGGTTCATGCCGGAGATGTGATTACCATAGCGGCAGGCTGCAGGCACACTATTATGGCAGATACGGAGCTGAAAATTATCGAGGTTCAGCTGGGCAAGGAGATAAATGTAAATGACAAGCAAAAATATGAGCTTGAAAAATAAACCCTTTTTACTCAAGCCTGTAGGCAAGGATTATCTTTGGGGAGGCAGACGTCTGAACGATGATTTCTCCAAGGAGATTCCCTTGCAGCCTTTGGCAGAAACGTGGGAATGCTCGACGCATCCGGATGGACCGAGCATGGTGGCTAGCGGAGAATTTAAAGGCTTGTCTTTGGCTGAGGTTTTGCGCTTTCAGCCAGAGCTTTTAGGCAGGCATTATGCAGGCTTAGGTGAGCTGCCGATTTTAATCAAGCTTATAGATGCCAAAAAGGATTTGTCTGTACAAGTGCATCCTGATGATGAATATGCTTTTAAGCATGAGCAGGGACAGCGTGGCAAGACAGAAATGTGGTATGTGCTTGACGCGAGCCGTGATGCACAGCTGGTGTATGGCTTTAGTCATGATATAGATCGTGCGGCGCTGGAGAAAAGCCTGCTTGATGGTACCGTAGAAAAATATCTGCAAAAGGTGCCTGTACACAGCGATGATATATTTTTTATAAAGCCTGGTACAGTCCATGCCATTGGCGCAGGAGCCTTGATTGCAGAGATTCAGGAAAGCTCCAATCTTACGTACCGCCTTTTTGACTATAATCGCGTGGATAAAAATGGCAAGAAGCGCGAGCTGCATATAGAAAAGGCTTTGGCCGTCGTCAATATGCAGGGGAGCGCAAGGCCGAAGCAGCCTTTGCGTGTGCTTAAGTACAGACGTGGTTATGCTGCGGAAATGCTGTGCCGCTGTAAATATTTTCAGGTGGAGCGCGTGCTGGTAAACACAGAGCGCTGCCGCGAGCTGGCAAGCTTTCAAAGTAATAGCGATTCGTTCCAGGTGCTGCTATGCACAAATGGCTGCGGGATAATGACCTTTGGCGATGGAGAGTTATTGCAGCTTTTTAGAGGTGACTGCGTATTTTTGCCCGCTGATTCAGTAGAAGTTAAGGTGCATGGTAGGATGCAGATGCTTGTTGTAAGTGCGTAAAATTAAAATTAAAATACTCAGGCTACATAGAGTCTTGTTGTAGTATGTGTTGAATTGATCATACACTAATAAAAAACAAACTATATTGATGCGAATATGTGTGAAAAATTCATATACTTATAAACTTGAAAATGTTTTTGATATAAAAATTGCTTGAGTGGTAGATACTCTTATCTTTCTGCTAAGTATAACGATTTGTAATCAGCAGGTCGAGAGGTGTATATTACGGACGAGTTGCCACGTTTACACGGTAAAACTGCCACACAGAAACGGTGTTTTAGCCACAGTGGCAC
>CAKUQQ010000030.1 GCA_934675575.1 uncultured Muribaculaceae bacterium | reverse complement strand
GACCCAGATGGAACGATATGGAAGAGAAGCCAGGATACCGCTTTTAGTGAGCGATCTGATCCTTCATCTGAACCGCGAGATCTACGAAAAGGAACATCCGGTAAAAATCAAGGAAGAAAATCTGTATCAGAATGTGATTTATTATATCGAACAGAATCTGGAGGAGGATCTCTCCCTGGACGGACTGGCTTCCGCATTTTTCGTGAGTAGGTACTATATTGCTCACATTTTCAAGGAACAGGCGGGAATTTCCGTACACCAGTACATCCTGAAGAAAAGAATGCAGGCATGCAGGGAAGCGATCCTGGGCGGTGAAAACATCAGTAAGGTTTACGAACGCTACGGATTTCAGGACTATTCCAGCTTCTACCGTGCATTCCGGAAGGAATACGGTATGTCACCCAAGGAGTATCGGGAGGAACAATTGAGGTAAAAAGGTGAGGAACGTTATATGGGAAAGAATGTAAAACAGGAGATAAAGAGTCATTTCAACAACCTGAAGATATCAAAGAAAATGATATTGGTATATTTCTGTTTTTCCAGTGTCTTTTTCCTGATCGCTTTTGCGTCTTTACAGATCAGTTTCAATATTTATTCGGGAAAATTATATGAAAAGTCATTGCAGGAGTTGGATTTTTTTGCACAGAAAGTAAATGATGGACTGGATGAGGTAGAGAGCAAGAGTTTTAATCTGGCATTGGATACAGCAGTGCAGGAAAATTTACAGGATATGTTAAAAGAGTCTCAATGGTCATATGAATACAATCGTCGATTATATAAAATGCGGACAATCTTATTAAATGAAATGGATCCATTATCCTGCATCCAATCCATTACTTATATAGATCCTTATGGCGTCAGACAGGAGGTTGGAACCAGTGCGTGGACCATTCCGGAAGAAAGTATGGATGAATTTCTGAAGATGTCGAAAGAAGCCCAGGGAGCATTTGTGTCTTATGGCCCGACAGATGACTGCCCCTATCTGATCGCAGGAAGACAGATACGAAACCGGCTGGATATGAGCTTGAAGGATATGGGAACCATAATGCTGGTCTGTAATGTGAATGACATTATTGCAAAAAACAAGGACAGATTGGAATCTCCCCAGGCGTCGGTCGTAGTTTGCTCCGGGAGTGATATCATTTATCAGGATGATTCTTCCGAAGAAATGATATTGCCGGTATATCGGGAACATTCAGGATATGAAATAAAGTCCTACCATGGGAAAAAATACTTTATGTGTTATCTGCATTCGGAGGAGACAGACTGGATGTATGTAAATTATTTTCCTTATTCCGATATTTTCGGGCAGGTACAGTCCATGCGATATCTGTTGTTTGGCTGCTTTGCGCTGGTATTTGCTCTGCTGGTATTCTGTATGAACCGCGTGGCAAAGATTATCACAGAACCTTTAGAACATCTGACATTATCCATGCAGATTGTAGAGAATGGTAATTTTCAGGGTGCGAAGGAAGTCCTTACAGAGACTGACAGACAGGATGAAATCGGTATCCTGACAAAGGATTTCCGGGCCATGGTGGAACAGGTGGATGAACTGATCCGTGAGAATTATGAAAAACAGATACTATTGCAGGATACAAAATACAAAATGCTGCGGGCACAGATCAATCCCCATTTTCTATATAATACTTTAAATGTGATCAACTGGATGGTGAAGGCAAAGAGGAACGAAGAAGCAGGGAAAATGATAGTGGAACTGGGAGCCATCTTGCATTATTCTTTTGCGCAGAATCCCTATGCTACCATTCGGGAAGAAGTAGATATGGTAAAAAGCTTTGTGGCAATTCAGAAAACCCGTTATCAGGGGCGGATAGAATTTGAAGTGATAGCATCCGGAGACCTGGAGAGATATTATACACCTCGTATGATTCTGCAGCCATTGGTAGAAAACGCCATCAGCTATGGTGCGGAGCCTTATCTGGAAGTATGCAGGATTACAGTGGTAGTCAGAGAAGAAGCAGAGAATATTGTCATGATTGTGCAGGACACAGGTGCGGGGATGACTCCGGAGGAGCTGGAAGCTGTCAGAAACTCTGCATATAAGGCAAAAGGACATGGCATCGGGCTGAAAAATATCCGGGAACGTCTGGAAATGGATGACAGCAGAGGTACTTTTCGAATAGACAGTGAAACCGGTAAGGGAACCCGTGTGGAAATACATATACAGAAGAGAACTGAGGTAGAAGATCATGTATAAATTGATGATTGTGGATGATGAACAAATTGAGAGAGAAGGAATGGCGGAATTTATTCCCTGGGAAAAATACGACATCGAATTGTCCGGAACAGCGTGGAATGGTCTGGATGCTTTTGAACAGATCCAGAAAGATCAGCCGGATATCGTACTGACAGATATTAAAATGCCGATCATGGATGGGATTGCCCTGATCGGAAAGATTACGGAAAATTTTCCTGACATACGCATCATTGTGTTGTCCGGATACGGAGAATATGAGTACACCAGCAAGGCAATGGAATATGGTGTCCGTCATTACATATTGAAACCCTGCGATGAAGAAAAAATCGTATCGGTTCTGGAAAATGTGAAGGAAGAGATCCGGAAGAAACAGGACAGTAAGGAAAAGGAACAGGAGTATCATAAAATTAAGCGGCGTATGCTGCCCAGGGCAAAAGAGGAAATGTTCCGAAATATTCTTCTCAAGCGAAATCTCCCGGAGGGAGAGCAGGATCTGCTGCAGCAGGAACTGGAAGGGATCGGAGACAGTGTTATTCTGCTGGCAATGAAAAACAGTACGATCGGATTTGATTATCTGGAGCAGTTTATTCTGGGAAACATATTATATGAAATTCTGAAACTCCCGGAAATGCCTTTATCCGCAGCAGTGGGAGATACCGTCTTTTTCCTCCTGGATGCCGGGAACGTGGAAGGACTGGAAGCAGCGGTAGAGAAAACAAAACTGGAATTTTCCCGGAAAAAGACAGTCAATATTGTGGCGGCGGTGAGCAGATCCGGAGATTTTTCCACAATTAACAACCTGTATGAGCAGATCCTGTATTTGTATGAACTGGCCGAAAAAAGAAAAAATGATGGATACTTAAGTTATGAGAAAACAGAAGACGAAACGACAGAGAACAGTGATTTCTTCTTTGATTTTTCCAGAATTCTCCACGCGGAGAGATATGATGAGGTCTTATTTGAGATCAGTCTGGCATTGAAAAAAATGGAACTGCAAAAATATTCTCAAAAACAAAAGAACAAAATGTGCCGGATTTTTGTACTGGCGTGTGCACAGAAAGAAAACAAGAGTGATATGGAGCTGCCGCAGTTTGAAAATATAACGGAGGAGCAGGAACTCTTGACAGAACTGACATCCTGGGTGGCAAAAAGCCTTGGTTTGTATCAGCAGAACAAGCAGAGTATACGGATGCAGGAAATTCTGGAAGTGATTTATTGCAATCTGACCAATACGGAATTGAATATCCAATATATGGCAAAAGAGATTCTCTTTATGAATGAAGACTATTTTGGACGTTTGTTTGGTAAGACTATGCAGGTGAAATTTTCCACTTATCTGGAAGAAGTACGGATCCGGATGGCAAAACGACTGCTTTCTTATGACAAGGATATGAGAATAGCAGATCTTACAGAACAGGTGGGGTATCCTTCCGACGGACAATATTTTTCTAAGATTTTCCGCAAATTATGTGGGAAAACGCCATCAGAATATAGGGAAGAGTTGAAAAAAGAGGACACAGAAAAGTCGGATTTGTACAAATGACATATCTGATTCTTCCATTTTTATTTGCTAAATACCGTTTTATAATAACATCATCAAAGCTGATCAACAACACAGCAAAGAAAAAGGAGAAGAAGGTATGAAAAAGAAAGTTTGTAAAACTCTTGGGCTGCTTTTGGCAGGAACTATGCTGATGTCTCTGGTGGGATGCGGCAGCACAGAAGAAACGACACAGACAAGTCAGTCTGCCGGTACAACTACCGCAGCAACTGCTGAAGCAGGCACACAGGCAGAAAGCACAGATGCAGAACCTGTTACTATTAAGATCACCTGGTGGGGTGGCGACGGAAGACATGCTTCCACACAGAAGGTTCTGGACCTGTATACAC
>CAKUQQ010000029.1 GCA_934675575.1 uncultured Muribaculaceae bacterium | reverse complement strand
CAGCCCTCTCGGCGCGCGGCCTTCTCCTGAGGTGGAGTAAGGAGAATAGCCGTTGCACTTCTTATTGGAATCTTTCGAATTAAAAATCGCTTAATAATTTACTTAAAAGTGAATTGTTTTGAAGAAAAAGGTTAACTTTGCAGTGGTCTGACAAGCAGATTGTGTGGCGTGGTTTTTGGTGAATAGCCAATCGCACAGCTTTGATAATAAATAACAAGTGGTTTTTATGGCAAGTGTAACTTTGAAAACAATAGAGCAAAATGATAACGTTGGAATGTTTTCAATTTGTTTTGACGGAAACGAAGAAAGCGAATTTGAAAAATTCTTGAACGAGTTCAAAGACAATGCTACATACAACAAGGATTTTAATGTTATTTTGCTGGCTTTGTCTAAAATCATAGACAAAGGTGCTTTGGAACGCTTTTTCCGTAATGAAGGCAGAATGAGAGACCACGTTAAAGCACTTGCCATAGATTCTCGTAAATTACGCTTATATTGCCTGCGAATATCCGACCAAGTGTTGATTCTTGGAAATGGTGGCGTGAAGAACACTCGCACATATCAAGAAGATGAAAAGTTGAGTGGCTATGTGATGGATTTGCAGACCTTTGACAAGGTTCTAGTGAATGCTCAACGAACAGGTAAGGTCACCATTGAAAAGAATGTGATAACTGGCATTGAACGTGCTACTTTTGAGTTGTAGCAAAAAATAGTGGAGGTGTGATTATGGTACAAAATGAGTTATTTAGACAGTGCTTGGCTGCCGTTCCAGCTGAACAAAGGGCCGAATTTGAATTGTCGTTTGGCATAGCAGAGCGCATAAATGAGGTTTTGAAATCAGAAGGACTGACACAAAAAGAGTTTGCACACAAGTTGCACAAGCGTGAATCTGAAATATCAAGGTGGCTGACAGGCAGACACAATTTCACAATGCAAACCATTGCAAAAATAGAGACTGCTTTGGGGTGCAAATTGATAACAATAGCCCACTGACAAATTAGCGTGAGAATAATGCGACAAGCGGCTGCTACCGATGTGTGCGTTGGGTAGCAGCCGCTTGATGTTTTTAGAGGGAAGTGGCGTGTGCTATTGCTGGAGCTTTAAGTGTCCTTTGCCTGTGAATTTGATTTTGTCGATGCAAACCACTCTGTCCCAGTTGGGGAGTTTGCAGTTAGGGTCGGCGTGGCGGTGATAGACAATGCGCAATGTGCCGTCGGGGCACTGCACAATGCTATTGTGGCCTGGCGACGAAATGCCTTTCTTTCGGTCAGTGGTAAGGAGGGGATTGTCATCGTATTTCTTCCATGGGCCAAGAGGGCTGGAGGCTTCGGCAACGCCTATGCCATAATGGTCGAAACCGGTGTCGTTGGCAGAGTAGGTCATGACGTATTTTTTGCCGTGTTTTATCACCCAAGGGCCTTCGTTGCAGCGGTTCTTTTCCCAGTTGACACACTCCCATGGCTGTGATGCGCTTGAGACAAAAGTTGGCTCACCAATGATGCTTGACAAGTCGTCTTTGAGCTTAGCTGCATAGGTTTCGCCAACGGCTACGCCGTCTTTATTGTAGTTGTGGCTGTAGTACAAATATGGCTGCTTGTCATCGTCGATGAAAATGTGGCAGTCGATGGCTGCATATTTGGGGTCAATCCAAGGCAAATAGAGGTCGGTGTATTTGCCGTTTGGCTTGTCGCTCACGGCAAGACACGTAATCAGACCCTTGTACTGAGGGCTGAGGCAACTGAATGTGAGGTAATATTTGCCATTGACCACATGCACTTCTGGCGCCCAAAAGCACGATGCACCCTTGTAGGCATCGTTGTCGCCAGGCTCATAGAGCATGCCTTTATATTCCCAATTTTTCAGGTCGGTTGACGTGTAGTATTCAAAACCTTTGTCTGCACCAGATGTGCCTGTCAGGTAATAAATTTTGCCGTCGGTGAACACGCATGGGTCGGCAACATGGATAGGCTTGCCGTTGGCGTAACAAAGAGGGTCATGCGGCTTTTTTGCAGCAACATTGCTTATCGCCGCAAGGGCCATAAGCAGTGTGAATAAGTATTTTATACTTTTCATTTAGTGCGTTTATTTGATTTTTACTCTTGACAAATGTAGTTAAAGAGCAGAAGAAAAAAGCAATGCCATAGAACGTGGAGTTGCAATGGCATTGCTTGCCTTTATGGGGTGATTATCAAATTTTATTTTGCAGAAACGAACTTGTAGTTACCTGACCCAAGCTCAATCACGGTGTTGCCAGCAGCCGTGTTGACTGTGCGCACGCCGTTGCCCACTTTGGGGGCAATGTGGAACTTGGCAGGAACTACTACCTTGGCAGTGGCATTGGCAGGAACTGTGATGTTCCATGTGAGCGCGTCGCCATTGCGAGTCCAGTTGCTTGCAATAGGGCCGTAAGGTGATGCGTAGGTGGCAGCAGCGTGGTCAAGGCCGTCAATAAATGCTGGCTGCATGAGAATTTTCTTGTAGCCGTAAGAGTCTTCCTCTACATCGTTGCGGATTCCGGCAAGGTCTTCATACATCCACACCACAAAGTCGCCAATGAGCATAACGTGGTTACCAGAGTTCATGGCAGGGTCTGCAGTGTCGCCGTTCCAGAGCTCCCAGAATGTGGTGGCTCCATGCTTCACCATGTAGCCCCATGATGGGTAGGTGTCGTTGGTGGCAATCTTGAGGGCAAGGTCGCCGTGTCCGTTGCGTGTGAGGCCGCGCATGAGGTGCTGAACACCAAGCACGCCTGTGCTGATGTGGCCGTTGAACATAGGGCCGTTGGTCACAGCCACAATGTTGTCGATTACCTGCTGTCGGTAAGCATCGGGCACAAGACCGAGCTGCAGAGACAAGATGTTGGCAGTGACGGTGTTGTTGCCATAGCCGCCTTTTGTCTTGTCGAAGAAAGTTTTATTGTAGGCTTCGCGGATTTGTGCGCGCATAGCCTCATATTCAGCCACGTCGGCCATGCGGCCATTGTGGCGAGCGAATTTCTCCATGAGTCGCAGCAAGTCATAGTAAACTGTGGTGCTTAGAATGCGTCCATCGGTGCGGCGAGCAGGGTCTTGTGAATGGATAAGCTCTTTCTTCTCTGGCGGCATGCACCAGTCGCCATAGGTGTCGCTGGTCACGATGCCGTTGTCATAAAATTTATTTTTAACAAAGAGAATATACTTGCGCATAGAGTCGTAGCGGTTGCGGATAGAGTAGTCGTTGCCAAAGCGTTGATAAACCATGTCGGCAGCATAGAAATAAGCCGATGGCCAGGTGACGTTTGGTCGCCAGAGTGTCCAGTAACGAGGGCTGACGTCGGAAATCGCACCTTCGGGCGACATAGATTCCTCAATGTCGAGCAGCCACTTGTTGTAGAACAGGTTATTGTTGAACACAAGGCTTTCGCTGTAACAGCCAGTGGCGCGGTCGCCAAGCCAGCCGTGTCGCTCGTCGCGCTGCGGACAGTCAGTTGGCATGCCGCGATAGTTGCCGCGAATGCCCCAGTAAGCGTTTTTATAGATTTGGTTGAGCAGTTGGCTCGATGACTCAAATGTGCCGGCTGTGTTCATCTTGTCGTAGATTACGCAAGCCGTGAAGTCGTTGATTGAGGGTTCGTAGCCGAGGCCGCTCACCTCGATGTAGCGTCCACCATGATAGGTGAGTTGAGGTTCCCATGTGAATGGGCCGTCGGTGGCCGGAGTGTAGTGGTCTTCGGCCAAGGCACTACGCAAGTTTGCCACATAGAGCTCGGTGTCGTTGTTTTGGAGCGTCTCGGAGAAGCGGAGCTTTATGGTTTGTCCTTTCTTGCCGTTGAAAGACACGCGTGTCCAGCCAACGAAGTTTTGGCCCATGTCTATGATGTAGCGGTCATCGCCCACTTTCTTCACTGTTTTGCCCTTGAATTGCTCATTGATGCAAAGGCTTGGCGACATTTGCGGGCGGAGAAGTTCTGTGGGGTTCTTCATCTCGTCGGCGTTCTTCCATGCAGAAGCGTCGTAACCGGCAGCGGCCCAATTGCCGAGTTCCATGCGTGCATCGTATTTCTCACCGTCGTATTCGTTGTTTTCGCGGATAGGACCTTGGTCGGTGGCTTTCCAGGAACCGTCGGTGACAACCGAGGTTTTGCCGGCAGGTGTTTCAATCACAAGCTGTGCTATTACGCGAGGCATGCCAAACATGGTGTTGTCGTTACGCATTGACATGTAGCGGCCGTTGCCAAGCAGAATGCCTATGGCGTTGTTGCCTTTGGTGACGAGTGGTGTGACGTCGTAGGTAGTGAAATTGATTGCTGATGGAAACCAAGATGGCAGAGAGCCAAACACATCGTTGCTCACCTTTTTGCCATTGATGTAGGCGTAAGTGCTTCCGGCACCGGCAATGTAGAGAGTGGCGCGTGTCACCTTGTCGCCAACGCTGAATTCGTTGCGCAGATAGCGAGCTGGCAGAATGGTGCGTTTTTGGTCGTCGGTGTTGAATTTTCCGTCGATGCCAATCCATTTTGCGGTCCACTCACTTGGGTTGAGAAGCGTGGTGGTGAACGTCTTTACGGCAGATTTAGCATCGCCTTTGTTGGTCCATACGTTCACTTTCCAGTAATACTTTGTGGCAGATTGCAGTTTGGCACCTTTGTAGATGATGTTAACTGATTTGTCGGATACTACTTTGCCGGAATTCCACACCATGCCGCTGCTGCCGTTGAGACCGGCTTTAGTGGTTGCTACAATGACTTGATAGGCGGTTTGCACCACATCGTTTGATTTTGATTGGATTTGCCATGAGAATGCAGGAGCGGTGTTGCCCACACCTACGGGGTTATCTTGCGCATCAAGCAACACGGCCGAGAGCTTTACTCCGGCGTTGACGCACATGGTTGCTGAAAGTGCCAGCAAGACAAACAAACTCAATAATTTTCGCATAATTTTGATGAATATGTTAATAGTTAAATATTGATGTCGATATGGTTATTGCAAATATAATGATTTTATTCGGTTGGCTTGAGAGCTGAACGCTGAAATTTAGGCCTTTTGGTGGCTGTTTCGGCTTATTTTTTTCTGTCAATGGCGATGTGGTGCTTCTCTGGCAAGAGAAAAAGAGTGGCGTTACAATAGTTTTAATGCGATTGCGGCACAGGCCTCGGCATCGGCAAGTGCGTGGTGGTGCTTAGTCAGGTCGTAGCCACAATAGGCTGCCACCGTGTGCAGCTGGTGGTTTGGCAGCAAGTTGCGCAGCTTGCTGCGTGATGCGCGACACGTGCAGAAAAACGTGTAGTTTGGATATGGCATGTGAAACATGCGGAATGCGGCTTTGAGGCAACTTTCGTCAAATTGGCTGTTGTGCGCCACAAGCGGCAAGCCCTCAATCAGGGGCTCTATCTGTTCCCAAACGGTGGGGAATGTGGGGGCGTCTTCCACATCGTCAATCGTTAGTCCATGCACTTGTGTTGTGAAAAATGTGAAAAAATCTGGTGTGGGGTAGATTAGACTATAAAACTTGTCGGTTATCTTGCCATTGCGCACAATCACCACTCCCACGCTACACACGCTTGAACGATATTGGTTGGCTGTTTCAAAATCAATTGCTGCAAAGTTCTCCATTCTTCGTTTGGGTTTAATGACGCTAAGTTAAGGCTTTTTGTGTGGTTGTTTCGCAGATTCTACCTGCGAGTGCAAAATTATGCAATAAATTTGAAGAACTCTGCGACTGGAGAAGAAAAACCAAGTT
>CAKUQQ010000028.1 GCA_934675575.1 uncultured Muribaculaceae bacterium | reverse complement strand
TGTCTCGAAATTAATGTCCCCGAATTAATGACAATTAATGTTCACAAAAACAAGCAGCGAAGCTGCAAACATCTAAATTCGTACAGAAAAATATTATAGATTTTGAACACCCTACCTAACGGGGTGAGACTGGCGCGCGAATATTAATCTTACTCAAATAATCAGACACATTTTTTACTGGTGTTCCCCAAAAAACTCGGTAAAACGGTTAAAAAAATCGGTAATTACCAGTTTTACCGGTACAATTTGTCTTGAAAATCAAGAAAACTCGTTCATTGAAGATATTTTTCGTAACTTTGCACACGGAAAGGGATGGTATGCAATCTTGCAGCATGATGCCGCAAAACTATCTGCGTGATGCCATGAAGCCCCCCAACACCTTGCCTTTAGCAAAAACAAACAAGACTAAAAGACAAACCCAACTATTAAGCCTAGCGAAGCTTATGCCCTAAGCACGACTTAACCACACACAAACACACATACATTTTCAACTATAAACTTAAAACATGAAACGCATCGTTCTGTTCATCCAGTCAGCCATCATGCTCCTCGCCCTCAACTCGTGTATCCAAGACGAGCCACTTAATGCCGAATGCGACATTACAGGCGTTGATCAAGAATGGTACAATCAATATGCAGCAGCAACCGAAAGCAATCCTCAAGGAAAAGGATATTGGATTGGAGAACCCAAAATCAACGAAGAACTCCACCGCGTTAGTTTCACCGTAAAACTTGGAACAGACCGCTCAAACTTCGCTCCTAAGTTCACTCTGATGCCAGGCACACGACTCACAGCATTAGTGGACGGACAGACTATCGACGCAAACGGCATAACACGAGACTTCACACTGCCACAAACCTATACTACACATTCAGAAGACGGACAGTGGCATAAAGACTATACCGTTAGCTTTAACTATCCACAACCTATTGAAACTTTAGGTTTTGCTTACTACAAGCTTTCTGGCAAATACTACACATGGATTGAAAAAGACGAAAACGATAACGAACTCGACTATTGGGCTTCAGGAAATGGTGGCTATGCACTTGTAGGTATTGCTAAAAAGCCTGAGGATTTCCCTACTTCTCCCCTTAACGACGTTGAACGAGGACCTGCAGTAAAACTTGTTACAAGTCGCACTGGTTCATTTGGTGACATGGTTAAAATGCCTATTGCTGCAGGCAGTATCTTTATTGGCAAATTCGACAACAAAATTGCCATGAAGAAACCACGCAAAGCCACTGAATTTGGTTTGCAAGTGCTCAAAGGAAAGCCCAAAAGTTTAGAAGGATGGTATAAGTATAAAGCTGGTGAAGTTTTCACTGACAAAGACAAAAAAGTATGTCCCGAACGTCATGACACTGCAGACATCTACGCTGTGGTTTACGAAGTGGACCCCAACAATTTTGTAGCACTTGATGGTGACAACGTACTTTCATCAGACCGTATTGTACTCATGGCACGAATCGACAACCCTGGTGAACCTGATAATTGGACCTCGTTTAGCGAACCATTTAAACTTATGAACGGCAAAACATTCGACCCCGAACGTCTTGCAAGTTACGGCTATGCCATTGCTGTAGTAGCTACATCAAGCCGACAGGGAGCCTACTTTGAAGGTGCAATAGGTTCTACTCTCTACATTAACCAATTAAAGGTGATTTACGAGTAAAATAACAAAACCATTCTACACAAAAGAATCAAATGAAAAGAATATTTCTTCTCCTCGCCATCCTCACCGCCTTTACTGCACAAGCACAGAAAGTGAAGGAAGCAAAGGAAACCGATAAGAACCTTATTAAAGCCGCACTAAAAGGGTGGCACGTACGACTCGGAGCAGGTGTAAGTTTGGGAGGTACATCGCCCATTCCACTACCCGCTGAAATACGCGAAATCAATAGCTACAACCCCACGCTCTGTGTGCAACTTGAAGGTGCTGCACACCGCAAATATGGCAAACATTGGGGGTCAATGATTGGCATACGACTTGAAAATAAAGGTATGAAAACCGATGCTCGCGTAAAAAACTATCATCTTGTTGCTTACAACACAGATGGTTCGGGTAAAATTGAAGGTGCCTATTGGGGCAATGTAAGGACCGAGGTTAATAACAATTACCTTACTTTCCCTGTTCTTGCCACATATTCATTTAACGACCGTTGGCAAATTCAGGTGGGTCCATACTTCTCATATCTCATTAACGGAACATTCACAGGTTCGGCTTATAGCAAAAACGACCAAGACGTGAGTTACATCCGTCAGCCAGACCCTACGGGGGCTGCTACAGAAGTAACAAGTGCCGACTACGATTTCTCGCACGACTTACGTCGCTTCCACTGGGGTATGCAAATTGGAGGTGAATTCAAAGCCTATAAGCATCTCTCTGTAGCTGCCAACCTTACATGGGGATTAAACGGCATATTCCCCTCTGACTACGAGAGTGTGACCTTCTCACTCTATCCCATCTACGGAACACTGAGTTTTAACTACTTGTTCTAAATCCTATATTCTAAGGTGCAAGATAGATTCCTATAAAGTAACAAACAAAACAACAAATAAAACAATTCATTTTTATGAAGAAGACATTACTCACTTTTTGCCTTTCTCTCGCAGCACTCTGCGGTATGGCTCAAACACAAACGAACTACAACGAAAAACTTGTGGTGACTGTCAATGAAAATTCTACCGACAGCATCCCTGCAGCCATCACCGTGGTTAACAATGGTGACGGCACTTGCGACTTTTCACTGAAGAACTTTGTCATGGTTCTTGGAACAGATACCATGGCAATTGGCAACATTGACCTTAAAAAGGTGCAGATGGAAGAAAAGGATGGTGTTTCACTTATCACTACCGATCAAAGCATTGAAATTCAACCAGGTGATGACCCTAAGTTTGAAGAAGACGAGTGGTTCGGCCCAAACTTAGGCGAAGTACCCATCAAACTTTCTGGCAAACTTACAGCATCCGCCCTATATGTAAACATTGATATTGACATGAAAAGTATACTCGGTCAAATTATCAACGTTGTGGTCGGTCAAGCAAACAATGTGGTTTCTGGCATCAACACAACAAAGATTGCACCAGCCACACAATCTACAACAATTTATACCCTCAATGGCCTTCGCGTAAACAAGGCTAACAAGGGTATGTACATTATTAACGGGAAAAAAATTGTAAAGTAAAAAAATGAAAAAGATTTTATCCTTCATTTTGCTCGCAACTACGGTTGCTGCAAATGCTCAACATTTAGAAAACGGAACATTTGACTCTACATGGGATAAATGTTTTCCTTGGGTAGCAGGTAGTAAAATTAAAAAGCAAGTTGGTACACAACCCCAAGGATGGACTGCTGCCAATATTTATGGAGTGAATGGAACAGGAAAAAGTGGTGACCTCGTGACTGAAACTACGGGTAGAGAAAACACAGGAAAAGCCGTTAAGATTCAAAATGTTTGGACAGGTATCCCTATTTTAGGTATAGGATCTTGGGCACCTGGTTATCTAACTTTAGGAACGCCTTGGAGTACCTCTGTAGGAACATCTCAAAAAGATGGTGGTACTTTTGGCGGTATTGATTTTACATATAAACCAGATGCCATTTCATTTTACTACAAATGGAATAAAGATAAGGAAGGTAAAGCTTCTTTTATTGGGTATTTATGGAACGGCACATATAAACAAACCAATGTACCTTCCAACAATGTAACTACGGATTCTCCCACTAAGGTAACGATGACAGATAGAGATCGTAATATTCTTGGTATAGAAGCGACCTTTGGAGATAAACCACTAAAATCTGAAGGTACATTAGTCGCATCATATGAAGAATATATAGATGCAGCTGCAACATCTTGGACAAAAAAGACAATAGAATTCAACTATAAGAATGAAGAAGAACCTGAAAAGTTGAATCTGATATTCTGTTCAAGCGACTACTTTACTACTACTGTAACTGAGGCTGCAAATGCATTAATTATTGACGATGTTACTTTAGTTTACTATAAGCATCTGTCTTCGCTAAAAATTAACGGAGTAACTCCTAAAGACTTTGTCGGTGATGTATCTGCCGACAATGAAACAACTGTAAAAATATCAGCAACCGACACTGAATATACCGAAGGCTGCGTAGAAGCTATTGCTGCAGGTAAAGGTGCTACCACATATGAAGAGTACAATCCCTTAACAGCTGTATACACAATTGTTGTTACTGCAGGCGACGAGTCTACAAAAACTTACGAAATACAGTTTAAGAATTCCTATAACCAAAAGGCTTATACAAATAGTTTGTTAGTAAAGTATGGTAACTACGCTCCCATCAGTACAAATACTATTTATTTACTTTCGCATCAGAAAGAAGAAAAATATGGATTTGTTCTTGAAGAGTTCAATTTTATAGAACAAGACATGGGTATGATTTATGTAAAAAATCTTACAAAGACCCAGAATCCAGATGGTTCCATTACTTATGCCAATAATGAAGCAGACAATGTGTACGTTAAAGGATTGGGAGAAACACTACCCGTTTCTGTAACATCAAATATTGACAAAAATGATGTTATGACTGCAACTATCACAATTGATTTAGGCGTTATGGGTGTTGTTACTGTAACTTATGGTCCTCAGCTTACCATCAACCCTGCACAGTCACTTGAAACAACAAATTCAACAGGTGTCACTAACGTGGTTATGGCTCGCACTTTCAAGGCTGGTTGGAACACTTACTGCATGCCTTTTGACTATAATGTGGCAGATTTGGGAACTGATGTTAAGGTACAAGAATTTGTAAGCGCTGATAACAATGGTTTGAACTTTGCAGCTATTAGCGACGGTGTTTTGAAGGCAAATAATCCTTATTTGGTATTCTTCCCCACAGAAACAGCTATAGGTACAACCGATGCACCCGTATACTTTGCTACTACAGTTAACTCATATAACCCCACACCTGTAACTCATGGTGCATACACCTTCTCAGGTAACTACACTGCAGGTATGAACATGAGTGGTAAGTATGGCGTTGCAGATATCAATGGCGTACAGAAGCTTCGCATTGGTGGTGCTTCTGCTACTCTCCCCGCAGGTTGTGCATACTTTACTGCAGCAAACAATGCTAATGGCATGTTGATTCGCTTGGACGGTGGAAACACTACAGGTATTCTCGACGTGAACACGGGTGTGGTTGTTGAAAACACTGCCGTTTACAACCTCCAAGGTGTAAAGGTTAGCAACAATGGCACTGCAGGTCTGCCTGCTGGCATCTATGTAATGGGTGGCAAAAAGGTGATTGTAAAGTAACACAAAAACATCTCTAAAGCAAAAATAAACACAATGAAGAAGACATATATCCGCCCTGCATCAGCAAGCGTACAATTTTCAATGGAAAGCAACCTCTTAGGTTCATCTAATCTTAGTGATACCGGCGGCGACAACTTAGAAATTACTCCGGGTAACGACGAATTCGAAGGTACATTCCGAAGCCAACCCCAGCAAGACTGGGGTACAAGCGCTTGGAACGAAGACTAAACCATTGAATTCGGTTCTATAAAAAAATTAAGCACCTTATGCAGTCGTCAAGATTGCATAAGGTGCTTTTTTTTAGAAACCTACCTTTTTCTTCAAGAATCTTTCTGTCATATCCTTTAAAGTGCCATCTGAGGCGTTTACAGCATAGAAACGCTGGTTGGTGGTGGGAGATGAGAGCGGACCTAATTTAGCGATGTAGGGGCCTAATTTGAGGTAATTTAGGGATTGTTGGAGTTGAATGGGTGTAGGCTGCCATGTACGACCCGAATACCAACCCGTACGTATACGACCTTGGTAATGTGTCTGCACATAACGACAAAGGGCTAACACAGCCTCAGGGTCGTTGTCGCCACCTTGTATGCCTACACAAGTAATGCCCTCGTTGGCATCGATTAACGCCGTTATACGCTCTGGGGTAAGTTCCTCACCTATATCCTCGCGTAAATAAGCACTATGACAACCTATGCAGCGATTCGGACAAAGGGTGAGGTTGATGGCTAAGGTTACCTCGTCGGGGTATTCTTGAAATACGATATCGTGATTGTAATACTTTAGCATGATTCATGAAAAATAAAAAGGGCTTATAGAGGGCGAAGTGGCACCCTATAAGCTAGGGGGTTCAAAATCTATAATATTTTTCTGCATGGTTTTGATAAAAAATTGATATCGTAAATAGTTAATATTCAACAATAATAAACGCAGAAAACGCCTCAATTCGTGTATTATTTTAATGGGTCACCCCGTTAGGGGTGAGATAAGGTAGCCAGGTAT
>CAKUQQ010000027.1 GCA_934675575.1 uncultured Muribaculaceae bacterium | reverse complement strand
TTCATTCTTCTTTCAACAACATCATTGTGTGTCTCGCTAACAGCGAGGGACAAGTTATTTCATGGTCTTCTGCCGGCAAGATGGGCTTCAGAGGTTCTAAGAAGAACACTCCTTATGCTGCTCAAATGGCCGCTCAAGATTGTGCCAAAGTTGCCTACGACCTTGGTCTTCGCAAAGTGAAGGCCTATGTTAAGGGTCCGGGTAATGGTCGTGAATCGGCAATCCGCACAGTGCATGGTGCAGGAATTGCAGTGACAGAGATTATCGATGTTACTCCACTTCCACACAACGGGTGCCGTCCTCCAAAGAGAAGAAGAGTATAATGTTTTTATTGACTCTTTGTTAAAAATTTTATTTTAACGAATCTCTCTCAGTGAATAAGATTGCTTTTTTATCGACCTCTCGCAATCGCGGCTGCACTGAAGTGATTCTAAGAAAATCACAACTTTTAATTATTTAAAAAATGGCTAGATACACTGGTCCAAAATCGAAAATTGCCCGTAAGTTGGGTGAGCCTATTTTCGGCGAAGACAAAGTTCTCACTAAGAAGAACTACCCACCGGGTCAACACGGTGCCAACAGAAGAAGAAAACTCTCTGAGTATGGCACTCAACTTCGTGAGAAGCAGAAGGCAAAATATACCTACGGCGTGCTTGAGCGTCAGTTCCGCAACTATTTCAAAAAAGCCATCTCGTCTAAGGGCGTGACTGGTGAAGTGTTGCTCCAACTGCTTGAGGCTCGTCTTGACAACGTTGTATATCGTCTGGGCATCGCTCCCTCGCGCCCTGCAGCGCGTCAGTTGGTGCTTCATCGTCACATTACTGTGAATGGTGTGGTGGTAAACATCGCATCATACTCGGTGCAACCTGGCGACATTGTTGCTGTTCGTGAAAAATCCAAGTCTCTTGAAGTTATTCAAGACTGCCTTGCAGGTTTCAACCACAGCAAGTATCCTTGGATTGAATGGGATGAGAACGTGAAGGGCGGCAAACTTTTGCACTTGCCACAGCGCGAAGACATTCCTGAGAACATTAAGGAACAGTTAATCGTAGAGTTGTATTCAAAACAGTAAATTTAACGATCCATGGCTATTTTAGCATTTCAGAAACCCGACAAAGTATTAATGTTGGAAGCCGACAACAAATTCGGCAAATTCGAGTTCCGTCCCTTGGAACCGGGTTATGGTGTGACCATCGGAAATGCGTTGCGCCGCATCTTGCTCTCGTCGCTTGAGGGCTATGCAATCTGCAAAATTCGCATTGATGGTGTGAAACATGAATTTGCTACCATTCCTGGCGTCAAGGAAGATGTGACAAACGTCATTCTTAACCTGAAGAAGGTACGCCTGAAGCGAGTAGTGGAAGATACCGATACTGAGACGGCTACTGTAAAGGTTTCGGGCCAGGACGTGTTTAAGGCAGGTGATTTGAACAAGGTTTTGAGCGGCTTTGAGGTTCTGAATCCAGAACTTGTGATTTGCAGCTTGGACCCGAGTGCAAGTTTCCAGATGGAATTTTCTATCAACAAAGGACGTGGTTATGTGCCAGCCGACGAAAACCGCGATGCCAACGACCCGTTGGACGTGATTGCAATCGACTCTATCTACACTCCTATTGTGAATGTGAAATATTCGGTTGAGAACTATCGTGTGGAGCAGAAGACCGACTATGAGAAGTTGGTTATCGAGATTTCTACCGATGGCTCTATTCACCCTAAAGAAGCTCTGAAAGACGCAGCAAAGATTCTGATTCAGCACTTCATGTTGTTCTCTGAAGACAAGATTGCCCTTGACTCTAACGAGAGCGACGAAAATGACGAGTTCGACGAGGAGGCTTTGCACATGCGTCAGTTGCTCAAGACTAAGCTTGTTGACATGGATCTCTCGGTTCGTGCCCTCAACTGCTTGAAGTCGGCTCAGGTGGAGACTCTTGGTGAGCTTGTGGTGTTCAACAAGACCGATTTGTTGAAGTTCCGCAATTTCGGCAAGAAGTCACTCTCAGAGCTTGAGGAGCTTTTGACCAGCCTTAATCTGTCTTTTGGCATGGATATATCAAAATATAAATTAGATAAAGAGTAATAAACGATGAGACATAATAAGAAATTCAATCATTTAAGCCGTAAGAAAGGTCATCGCGATGCTCTCTTGGCCAATATGACAATCTCGCTGATTCTTCACAAGAGAATCTTCACAACACTTGCCAAGGCTAAAGCTTTGCGCGTGTATGCCGAGCCTATCATCAATCGTGCCAAGACTGATGACACTCCTAACCGCCGTCAAGTGTTCCGTCGCTTGAAGAACAAGGAGGCCGTTACTGAACTGTTCAAAAACATCTCTCAGAAGATTGCTGACCGTCCAGGTGGCTACACTCGCATTCTTAAGATTGGCAACCGCTACGGTGACAACGCCCAGACTTGCTTCATTGAGCTTGTTGACTACAACGAGGCAATGCTTGCCGCTAAAGATGATTCAGCTAAGAAGAAGACTACACGTCGTAGCCGTCGTTCTACAAAGAAGGCTGAAGCACCTGCTGCCGCTCCTGCTGCTGAAGCACCTGCAGCTGAAGAGGCTAAGGCTGAGTAATTTTGGTTACAATTTCACATTTTCTCTCTGTGGAGAAATGTGAGAACGGATAAAATTAAAGGACATTTCACAAAATATGAAGTGTCCTTTTTTCATTTGCCTCAGTTACTAACAATTTGGGCTGCCGCGCAGTGCAGCTGCACCATGCTGCTACAGGTCGGCCATGAATCTCTGATAGAACAGTTCAAGCACGGCTTGGCCCTCGGTGGGGAGCTGCGCCTTGGTGCCGTCTATTATGGCTTGCGGAATTTGGCCATAGTAGGCTTCGGCTATGCTGCCAGCAATGGCAGCCATAGTGTCGGCATCGCCACCGAGCGAAATGGCCAGGCGTATGGCGTTTTCGTAGTCGGTGCTGTCGAGAAATGCGATTATCGATTCTGGCACCGAGCCTTGACATGAGGAGTCGAAGTGGTAGCTGGGGCGTATGTCATCACAGGTGCGGTGTAGGTCGTAGCCAAACGTGTTTTCCACATACTGTCTGATTTCTTCTTTAGAACGGCCTGTGCGTGCCATGAAAATGCTGGCTGCGGTGGCTTGTGCGCCTGCTATGGCATGGTGGTGGTTGTGTGAGACCACGGCACTGATTTTGGCGTAGTGTAGGGTCTCT
The DNA here is from genome assembly GCA_934675575.1 of uncultured Muribaculaceae bacterium. Classification (GTDB taxonomy): domain Bacteria; phylum Bacteroidota; class Bacteroidia; order Bacteroidales; family Muribaculaceae; genus Sodaliphilus. Next base: position 3,182 of record CAKUQQ010000027.1, on the reverse strand, counting down.
TCCAGGCTGCCGAATGCCCAGCCCACGGGGCTGACACGCATTGCCGAGCCGTTGCCCCAGCTGCCGTAGGGCTGTGGATTGTCTTGATACAGCCATCTTCTGAACATTCCTCCGTATCCTATGTGTGGGTATTTGTGCCCCCAGCGCAGCATTGTCGTCACGAGGTCATTGCTTGTAAGCAGCCATTCGGCAGTGGCTATGGTCATGACACTGTCGTCGGTGAAGTGGCAATCGTGCCAGTCGATAGTGAAGTCTTTTCGCTTTATTGGAGCAAATTCGTAGCGTGACCCGATGGTGTCGCCTGCCACGGCTCCTAACAGAATATCGTGATTCATGTTTACCATTGTGATTTGATTTTTAGTGTTGTGTTATATTTGTTTGTTCAGCTTGGATTGCTTTTCGTTTCCTACTACTTAATTTAGTTGGCTGCCAGAAGAAAGACAACGGTTTAGCCATTTTTGCAGAATTCTTGCCTTGTGGCAATGCAGTTTGGTTTGTTTCGGCCATACCTCATCAGATATAGTGGGTGCGTAAAGGCGTTCTGGCGAAATTCTTTGTTTAGATATGTCATTCCGAGGGCTTGTGCAGCGCGAAAGAATTTCTCTGCCGTGGCCCCGTGCTGCTTGTGCCATGCGAGATTGGCAAATCCGAGATAAACCGGTGCAATCAGGTGTGCCGTGTCGTAGTCCGACATGTCGGCAAGGTTCGCTGATTTAATCTTTTCGAGAGCTTTGCCCAAATTTGCCTCGCGCAGATAAAACAGATTGAAGATTTGAATCACGCCATTTAGCCTTTCGCCGCGTGCGGCATAGTATTCTGCAAAAAGTTCGCCTATGCACTTCATGGTGGAATCGGCATCGAACTCATACCAGTCGGCTTTCTGCACGCCGTCGTCAAAGGTGTTCAGCTGTGTTAGCAGGTCGGGCGAGGTGATAGCGTTGTGGTTGTTGTGCAAGAAATTCGATTTGCCTGGGTTTTTCATCACCACAGAGCCTTTTATTGCCCACGAGTCGCCAAACTTCAGCAGAGTTCTCCACCTCACACCTTCGTCTGATGTGTTTTGCGACAGCGTGGAAAAGTGAGTGTAAACATTTGGTGTCATAGTTGCATTTCTTTCTTTTTTCTGGCAAAGCTATTGGCAAGCTGTTGCAATAACTGCTACATCTTGTGGCAAACTAATTATTGCAGGTCTTTGCTGGCTCTGGAAAATAGCGTCGGGATTGTCAAAAGGGTGGGTCTGCCTGGGCAGACAAATGGCTGATGCCGCGTTGGCGCAAATATGCGTGTGCAGCCGTCAATATTCAGTTTTGTTGGCACTGCTTTTCCACATTTCAAATGCCTTTTTTGCTTCTTCTGGCAGCAGAACTTCCATTTCCTTGTTCCTGTCTTGTGGTTTCAGTTCAATCTCTTTGTATATGAAGTCGTCGTCAAAGCCAATGTTGGCAGCGTCTTGACGGTTGTTGCCGTAGTATATTTTGTTGATGTGTGCCCAGTAGATGGCTCCGAGACACATGGGGCATGGCTCGCACGAGGTGTAGATGTCACACCCGTTCAGGTCGAATGTGCCGAGCACGGCGGCAGCCTTGCGTATGGCGTTCACTTCGGCGTGGGCAGTGGGGTCGTTGTCCAGAGTCACACTGTTGCTGGCCTCGCTGATTATTGTTCCGTTGCGTGCAATCACGGCTCCAAATGGGCCGCCGCCATGCTTCACACTTTGTTCAGATAGGGCAATGGCTCTTAGCATCAGTTCGTTTTTGTTCATAGTTGTCAGGTGTTTTTTTATTTAGTTGTCTGTTTGAATTCTGAACACGCGTATGCCGTAGGCCGATTTGCGCATGCGCAGCATTTCTTTCAGGTCAAGTGTTTCGAGTTGCACTTTCTTTCCAATCGACGAAGCGTCGAGCAAAAACAAACTCTTGCCGTTTTTCTCTATTATGCCGAGGTGTGAAACATCAAGACCGGGCGTTTTAGTTGTTATGGCCACTATGTCGCCGCTTTCAAGTTCGTCAACCACATCTTTTGCGTCGAGCACTTCTTTTTTTATGTAAGGAAACTTGTGGTTGCAAAAACCGCGCTCAAACTCACGCACCTTCTCAAATATCGCACTGTCGGCGAGTTGAGGATACTGGTCGCGGTGAGTGGTCATGTAGTCTATGGTTTTGATTTTATATGCCACACGCGGCATGTCGGCTGTGACTTCCACCAGATTGCCACGGCTGTTGTTGTCGATTATCCAGTCGCTGATGTAGTGCAGGCGTGAGGAGTAGTCGCCAAGCACACCGCGGTGATAGCGCACGCTCTCAAGCTGGTTGGCATAGTCGCGCCACGACTCGCGCAAATTGAGTGTGGTGCGCGTGAGGGCATACAGTGTTTCCACAAACGTTGTGCAGTCGAGCTGGTCAATGTTGATAGTCAGCTTCTCTGTGTCGCCTTCCAGCGTGTGTGCCACGTAGGGTCGTCCTATGAGCTTGTGGGCATAAAACGTCATAAGTTCATTAGGCTTTTTGAGGCCCGATTTGCTGCCATCGGCAAGCAGTTGGTTGATTTCGGTGGTGTCGTTCTGGCAGTGAAATCTCATTTGCTGCTGTGAGGCGGCGTTTGCAATATTGCTTTGCACCAAAGCACATATTATAAAAGAAAATATAAGCGTAAAAGTTTTTTTCATAAATCTGAATATTTGTTCAAAATTATGAATTTGGGTGAAACCTTACAAATTTATAACTGCGATTTGATAGTAATTAACGTTGGTTGCACTAGCCATCTGTCATCTGGTGATGGACTGTGTGCTTTTTGGAGGTGTTTTTATGGCTTTGTGATAAAATGATGTTTGCATGAAAAAATGCAGTGCGGCCAGAAAAATGTGTTTTTTGATGAGCTGAAGCCTTTTTTGTCATATAGTGCGCATAGTGTTAGCATGTTATGGGTGAATTGGTGCACGTTTGCAGGTGTTGCAAACATAGTTTTGAAAAAATATTTGTGTTAAAAATGTGATTTTTGCGCACGAAAATTTGGTGGTTCAAAAAACTCGCCTTACCTTTGCATCACTTTCAGGTTTGAAAACAAAACCACTGCGGTTTTGAGAGTTTGTAAAGCTCTGATAATCTGAAAGCGACGAGATCATTGAAAGAATGTTGAAGACAGAATAAGATAGAGTAGTACAAGAGAGAACGAGGGTGACCTCA
>CAKUQQ010000026.1 GCA_934675575.1 uncultured Muribaculaceae bacterium | reverse complement strand
AGAGAACTTCAACGTAGCAAGGAGGACTTTATCAAAGAGCATAGGCGCAACTATGACAAGCCGATATTCCCTCCAGCATGGAAAACGCTCGAATTGGCATCTTTCGGCACGCTTTCAAAACTCTATTACAATTTCAGTGACAAGAAGTTGAAGAAGCGTGTTGCTCGTCAGTTCAATCTTCCACAGCATGAGGTGTTGGAAAGCTGGATGCGTAGTGTAACTGTCCTGAGAAACTGTTGTGCTCACCACTCACGACTTTGGAATCGTTATCTTTCCAACGCTCCACAAATGAATGCCTCTTTACGTGGTGCGTGGGTGAACATTGATGGTGTTGATGCGAACAAAGTATATGCTATAGCCTGTTGTATTGCATATTGGCTTGATTCCATGGGATATGGATTGGACTTCAAAAATGAACTCAAATACTTACTCGTTTCTTATCCACAGGTAGATCCGACCGCTATGGGATTCCCTGAAAATTGGATTTCCGAGCCTTTATGGAGATAACTTTATAGACAAAATACAGACAAGCCTGTCGTCAGTGAACATTCTTCACTATCGACAGGCTTTCATCTTTACGCTTCGGTGATTTGATACTAACGAAAGTTAAATACGTTAAATGTTACACATTTCGTATCCATATAGAATCCACGCAGTTACCTTTCTACCGTTTAGAGCGTAGAATACTGATAATCAATCACTAACAGGCACTCTTTATGTTCTGGTTTGACAAGAGTAATAATAGGAAAAGGTGTGACGAACATTGGTAATAACGCGTTTTCTGGTTGCAGCGATTTGAAATTAATTGATGTATATGCAAAAATGCCACCAGTTTGTGGAAACGACGTGTTTTACGATGTTAATAAACAAACATGTAAATTGGTCGTTCCTGGCAAATCGCTTGAGGCATATAAGTCTGCCACCACTTGGAAAGATTTCTATAACATAACTGCTGGAATAGACGGCACTAAGGCCGACGAGGTGAAAGTGACAGCCACAGGCGATGAAATAACCGTTGCTGGTGCAGCCGACGATGCCGTGGTGGAAGTGTATGGTGTGAATGGTGCGCTTGTTTACCACGGAAATGGCAAGTCAGTGGCAGTGCCATCGGCTGGCATCTATGTGGTGCGTGTGGCAGGCAGAACCATTAAAGTGGCAGTGAATTAACCTCCCTCAAGCAGCATCACATAGCCAAATCAGCAAAGCTGATGTGATAAAAACACAGTGGGCGACGCACCTCTTTGTGCAAAGGTGCATCGCCCACTTGCTTTTTATGTCACCCGCTTTGCCAGCGCTGACAAAGCTCCACTTTTATACTTGATAAGCCATGTGGCCGCAAAGCTGCCACCCAAACCATAACACTTATTTTTGCCGGCCGGCAAGAATTTCCATAGCAATTTACACAAATTTATGTATTTTTGTTTTTCATATACGAAAAACAAACTATAAACAGCAAAATGCAACAAACAACACCTATTGCCAACCACCGCATCGAATATTTCGACCTGCTCAAAGGCATAGCCATATTCCTTGTGGTGATGGGTCATGTGCTCACCATGTGCATACGCAAAATCGACGCGGCATTTCTCTTCAAGCTCATTGCCGAGACCCACATGCCCATATTCTTCTTCATCAGCGGCTATCTCACCTACAAGTGCTCTGCCGGCAGCACATTTGCCGCCCCAAAGCTCAAAAAACGCTTTTGCCAGCTGATGATACCGTTTTTTGCCATGTCGGCCCTATGGGTGCTCTATTTTCCGCACAGCCACCTGCTCTCGCCGCTGAGCGACAACTTGCCCGACCTCTACCGCGCCTACTGGAAAGACGGCTACTGGTTCACGCTTTGCCTGTTTGAGATGTTCATCATCTACTATCCGCTAAGCGCAGTGCTGTCACGCCTACGCAAGTTCTGGCTGCAAGCCGTGGTCACGCTGCTCGTGTATGCCGTGCTCGTGGCACTGGCTGTCTGCTTTGCCGACGAAGATGCCAATTTCGACCTTGCCGGCTTTGGGCTGCTGGCACAGTTCTTCCCCATATTCATGATAGGCGTGTTCACGCGCAAGCACAAAGACACATTCCAGCGTATGTGCCACAACCAGTGGTGGCTCACGGCCGCCATAATCGTTTTTGGCTCATTCTGGTATTCTGTGGTCTATCCGTGGGACTTGCCCTGGTTGCCGCGCATGTGCGTGTTTGCCACACGCCCCATAATGCAGTTTGCACTAATCATCATAGCCATTGCCCTCGTCGAGCCGTGGAGCAACGCTGAGTTTCACCAAGCCAGCAAACCGTCGGCGGTGGCTCGTTATTTCGACTATCTGGGGCATGAGAGCCTCGGCATATATCTGTGCCACTACTTCTTTCTGTTTCCACTCACGGCGCTACAAGAGCCCATGCAGCAGCTTGGGCTTGCCAACGTGCCGCTGCTCGTGGTTGCAGCCGGCGTGGCATTTTGTGTTGTTGCCGTCACGCTGTTTGTGCTGCGCGTCATCAAGCTCAGCAAGCCGCTGGCATTTGTGCTCATAGGTCAGCCGCTAAAGTGACGGCAAGCCAATTACTTCGCTGCAAGCCATCGACCAAACCACAAAAAATAGTAACTTTGCACTCAATTATTTAACGATTAAAAGATGAACAACAATAAAAAAACTGCTCTCATCACCGGCATAACCGGTCAAGACGGTTCTTATTTGGCCGAGTTGCTCCTGTCAAAGGGATATGACGTGCACGGCACCATACGCCGTTCTTCCACCGATTTCAGGGCACGCATAGCCCACCTCGAAGGTCTCCCCGACTTTCACCTGCACTATGCCGACCTCTCCGACTCCACCAGCCTCATTCAGGTGATGAACCGCGTGAAGCCCGACGAGGTCTATAACCTCGCGGCACAAAGCCATGTGCAAGTCAGCTTCGACTCGCCTGAATTCACCGCCGACGTTGATGCCACCGGTGTGCTGCGAGTGCTCGAAGCCGTGCGCCAATGCGGCTTGACCAACACCTGCCGCATCTATCAGGCTTCAACCTCTGAACTTTATGGCAAGGTGGAAGAAGTGCCGCAAAACGAGAACACGCCGTTTCACCCCTACAGTCCCTATGCCGTGGCCAAGCTCTACGGCTACTGGATAGTGCGCGAATACCGCGACGCCTACAACATGTTTTGCTGCTCAGGCATTCTGTTCAACCACGAGAGCGAGCGCCGTGGCGAGACTTTCGTGACACGCAAAATCACACTCGCCGCAGCACGCATCAAGCAGGGCAAACAGCAAAAGCTGCTTCTCGGCAACCTGTCATCGCTCCGCGACTGGGGCTATGCGCGCGACTATGTGGAGTGCATGTGGCTCATTTTGCAGCACCACACGCCCGAAGACTTCGTGATTGCCACCGGTGTGCAGCACTCCGTGAGAGAATTCTGCACCCTTGCCTTTCACTATGTGGGCATAGAGCTTGAGTGGCAGGGCGAGGGCATCAACGAAAAAGGCATTGACAAGAGCACCGGCAAAGTGCTCGTTGAGGTGTCGCCAGACTTCTACCGCCCAACCGACGTGGTGAACCTGTGGGGCGACCCCACCAAGGCCCGCGCCGAACTTGGCTGGAATCCAAACAAAACGCCTTTTGAGAAACTCGTGAAAATCATGGTTGACCACGACATGGAGCAAGTGGCAATGGAGCGTGCCGGCGAACAAGTGCGCACCAACCTTGAGGAATATCTCGAAAAAGGCATCGTAAAGTAAAATTACACATATTTTAAGGTTATGCTTGATAAAAATTCAAAAATCTATGTGGCAGGACACCACGGACTGGTAGGCTCTGCCATTTGGAACAATCTGAAATCTAAAGGCTACAACAACCTCGTGGGTCGCACCCACGCCCAACTCGATCTCACCGACCAGGTGGCAGTGCGCCAGTTTTTCGACACCGAGAAACCCGATGCCGTGGTTCTGGCAGCCGCCTATGTGGGCGGCATCATGGCCAACTCGCTCTATCGCGCCGACTTCATCATGCAAAATATGAAAATGCAGTGCAACGTGATTAGCGAGAGCTATGCCCACGGAGTGAAAAAGCTGCTCTTCCTTGGCTCCACGTGCATCTACCCCAAAAATGCACCACAGCCCATGAAAGAAGACGCCCTGCTCACCTCGCCGCTCGAATACACCAACGAAGAATATGCCATAGCCAAAATAGCGGGCTTGAAAATGTGCGAGAGCTACAACTTGCAATACGGCACCAACTACATTGCCGTCATGCCCACCAACCTCTATGGACCAAACGACAATTTCCACCTCGAAAACAGCCATGTGCTGCCGGCCATGATTCGCAAGATTCATCTTGCCAAGCTCATACACTGCGCCAACTGGGACGCCATACGCGCCGACATGGCCAAACGCCCCGTCAAGGGCATTGACGGCAACGCGTCGCAGGCCGACATACTTAACGTGCTGGCTTCGTTTGGCATTGCCGACAATCAAGTGAACCTGTGGGGCACCGGCACGCCTCTGCGCGAGTTTTTGTGGAGCGAGGACATGGCCGACGCCAGCGTGCATGTGCTGCTCAATGTGGATTTCAAAGACATCATAGGCATAGAGAAATACTCATCGGTCTTCTATGGCGCAACCACAGGCGGACGCATCGACCGCAACACCTCCACAGGCCGTGGCGGCGCATTGCCGCAACTTGGCGAAATACGCAACTGCCACATCAATGTGGGCACTGGCAAGGAGCTGACAATTCGCGAGTTGTCGCAGCTGGCAGCCAAAGCCGTGGGATTTGAGGGCACCATCAACTTCGACCCCTCGAAGCCCGATGGCACTCCGCGCAAGCTCATCGACGTGTCGAAGCTGCACAAACTCGGCTGGCATCACAGCATGGAGCTTGAAGACGGCGTTCCAGCCCTCTACAAGTGGTATCTCACCCACTGATTTCATTAGCGGCATTGCAATGCCGCAGCATATTGCATCAGCCGGCGGTCTTTTCTTGTGCAGAAAGACCGCCGGCACTTGTTTTTTAGCGTGCATAATGCCACGCCAATGCCCATATTTCTAAAATTTCAGTTATATTTGTAAGTAATTATAATGACACTAATATAAATCTCAACAATGTTAAAAAAAACTACTCATTTTTTAATTCTGCTGTGCTTCTTGGCATTGTCAATTCCAGCTCACGCTGTGGGTCTGACCATTGACAAAACAAGGACAATCAACATGGTCACAGTAACGCAAGATGCCAACACTGGCGACTACACCATAGTCACCACTGGCACTGACCCTTATTTCTTCACAAGTGCGCTGCCTGCCGAATTAGACGAGAGCGCCGACTCGCTCACGTTTGAGTACAAGGCAAGCCAAGACCTCGACGACTTTCAGCTGTTCTATTGCGAGCCCATAAGCGAGGAACGCTCACAGCACTTTCCCGACCTCATCAAGAAAACTGATGTGTGGACTAAAGTCAGCATCAGCCTCAAAGAGGCAAAGGAAAAGTTTGACTGGACTCACGCCGGCAACTATCTGCGCTTCGACCTCGGCAACAAAGTGGGCGTCACAGTTCAGTTGCGCAACCTCTACATCAACGTGGAGGACATGTCGCTCACACCAGCTCAGAAAAGCCTCATTGCGCGCCACATCAACACCTACACAAAACGCATGTACAACTCGCTCGTCAATTCCGTGACAGTACAAGCCGACAATGTGACCATAGCCGGCACTTGCGAGAAAGATGGCCGCAAATATGCCTTGGTTGAAGTGCCGCCTTACACCGACGTCACCGAAGAAACGAATTTTGAATATCGCACCGACATCACCGACAAAGATTTCAGTATCACCCTGCCACGCTACTGCGAGCACGGTTCCTACACAAAATACGACCGTCTGCTCTCAAAGTGGGCCATCGTTGACTGCACCAACGGCAAAGACTCACTCGTGTCGAGTGCACGCTATGCCGACGACGTAACGCCGCTCAACTCGCCAGAACCCGGAGTGCTGACCACAAAGAAAGGCCTTGGCGGTTTCTATATGGGCGCAAATAAAGAAGACTTGAGCAAGCTCGGCATTGGAAGTGTAACAGTCAACCTGGTTCTCAATAGCCTTGTGTCTGTCACGCCAAACAACTCTTATCTGAAATACTCTTATGGCGGCAAGACCTACTATATGAACCGCAGCACCATTCAATCGCTCGACCAGACATTCAAGTATTGCCAAACAAACAATGCCTTGGTTTCAGTAATTCTGCTCGTCACACCAAGTGGTGGCGACGCAAAATACACTGGCTACATACGTCACCCAGAATACACTTCTGGTCCCTACACCATGCCAAACTTCCGCACTATCGACGGTGTTGAGGCCTACGCTGCCACTATCGAATTCCTTGCCAACCGCTATAGCCGCACAAAAAACGGCCGTATCCATCACTGGATTCTCCACAACGAGGTTGACCAGGGTGACTACTGGACCAACATGGGCAGCCAGCCTATACAACGCTACGTGGATACATACATGAAGTCAATGCGCCTTGTTTACAACATCGTGCGCCAATACGACCAAAACGCATCGGTTTTGGCTTCGTTCACCCACTCATGGACGGCAGTTTCAGGTAGCAGCAGCTACACCACAAAGAAAATGCTCGAAATCATCAACCAGTTCTCTTCGCGTGAAGGCGATTTCCGCTGGGGTCTGGCCTATCACCCATATCCGGAAGACTTGACCAAACCTGAATTCTGGAAAAACGACATTCACTCCACCTACGACATCGACCAGACTGGCTACATCACATTCAAAAACCTTGAGGTGATTAGCGACTGGACGCTGAATCCAGCTAACAAATATAAAGGCACAGAGAAACGCCTGCTCTTCCTCTCTGAGCAAGGCACCAACTCGCCCTCATATAGCGCCAAAAACCTCAAGCTTCAAGCCGCCGGCGCATGCTGGGCTTGGAAAAAGGTTGCTAAACTTAAAGGCATCGATGCCATGCAATGGCACAATTGGCAAGACAACCGCGAAGAAGGCGGCCTCCGCATTGGTTTGCGCTACTACCCCGACGATGCCGACCACCCAGGAGAGCCAAAACCAGTGTGGTATGTTTGGCAAGCAGCCGGAACCGAGAAAGAAGACTCTGTGTTCGACGGCTACAAGTCAACCCTCGGCATTGCAAGCTGGAATCAGATTTTCCAAAATGTGATTGGCGCAGTTGACAAGCCTGCTACAGACAAATCTGCCCTCAACGTCTATGGCACACAAGGAGCAATCGTTATCAAGACCGACAAGCCTGTGGCCATCTACACACTTACCGGCACTTTGGTTGCCAAGACTGCGACTGACGTCAATGTGCCAGCCGGCATCTACATCGTCAGAGGCGATTCGCAAAGCAAGAAAGTGATTGTTCGCTGACCCCCTTGGCAAGCAATCAGCACACACATATCAAGCAGCCGTTTCTCACATAGTGCGAGAAGCGGCTGCTTTTTTTTGCGCCATGCCGACGACTAAACTTTTTTCGCACACAAACTATTGCTTTTCAAGCACAAAGCATTATCTTTGCTTCGTAACAACTATTCACTTATTAACATAACAAAAAAACTATGAGACAATTTCTACTTATCATTTGCGCACTGGCTTCGGTCGGCATTTTCGGCACGCAAGCCAAGGAGTATCAACTCACACTCAACGAAAATCTGGTGGGCAACGGCAGCTGCACGCTCGACGTGGAAACCGGCACCTATACCTATCGTGTGACAGCACCGCCGCTCAACGCCTACACTCACCCGTTTGTAGAAGACGTTCCTACCGATGCCGACTCGCTTGCATTTGAATACAGCTGCGTCAGCACCCCGACACCCAACGTGCTGCAAGTGTGGTTCGGAAAATTCACCTCTGCCGGATTCGTATTTGCCGACGGAGGAGGCAACCCCACGCAAAAAATCTACACCAACCCACTCAACCACACAAGTTCTGACGAATTTGTGACCTATAAAGTCAATGTGGCTGCCGAGCGCGCCGCCTACCCCTACTTCGGCGAGAAAAACAACCTGTGCTTCCTTTCGTTTTACTATCCTGCAGGCACTGTCATCAAGGTTCGCAACCTGCGCCTCTACGACAAGCCCAACACTGGAGTCAAGGACGTTGTAGCCGGCAGCAAGTTCACTGCCGTTGGCGGCAACGGCACAATCACCGTCAGTGCACCAGCCAGCATCTACAACCTCGCCGGAAGCATAGTAGGCACGACCTCTGCCACCATCAGCGTGCCAGCCGGACTCTATCTCGTGAAGTCGGGCACAAGCACACTCAAAGTGCTTGTCAAGTAAAAGCACACCATTTGCGTTGATTTACACCGGCAAAACCACACAAGCCTGCCAGCCGCACAGCGTTTGGCAGGCTTGCTTTATGCTCTTATTTTAGCCCAAGCGTCATTTTAGCGCACATTCGGGTGCTCTATATCAACAACTTTCATTAATTTTGAAGAGTATAACAATAATATAATCGTTAACTCGTTGGTTGAATTAAATCAGTGAATATTTTATTTGTCCAATTGGACGATGATTGATAAAATTGACATACTGC
>CAKUQQ010000025.1 GCA_934675575.1 uncultured Muribaculaceae bacterium | reverse complement strand
AAACTTGGTTTTTCTTCTCCAGTCGCAGAGTTCTTCAAATTTATTGCATAATTTTGCACTCGCAGGTAGAATCTGCGGGGGAAAGAAGAATTTTGCCAATAGCTTGCACGGCTCGGCAAAAATTGCGAATATTGCATAGCTCAAACATAGAGTGAAATGGCATGGCATTGCCAGCAATGCTTTGACTGCATTTTTAGAATTAGAACAAATGATAGGAAATGTGAAAAAAATATTGGTGCTGATGCTTGCTGTGTGTAGCTTGGCGGCAGCACAGGCACGCAAACTTGACCGCACTGCCCAGAATGTGGAGTGGCAAGCTGCTGTGATGAATGCCGTGGGGCAGTTTCCAGCCAAAGGGGGCTACTACACAGGCGGCAAGCCAAACGCAAACTTCGCAAAGACAGCGTGGCGTGGTTTGAATGAGGCTTACAGGCTGCCGGTGGGAGCGCAAAAAGCTGAATTTGACCAAATGCAGGCGCAGCCGTCGTTCTGCTCAAGCGCAACGTATGCCGCACTGATAAAGGCGTTGACCTTATGGGACAAAAATGGAAAAATATCGCGTGCGGCATGGGTGAACATGAAGCCATACGTGGGAATAAAAGACGAGTTGAACCCTGCCGGCATGGGGCAAGACGACGGAGAGGGCTTTTGGGGCAGAGCCAACGCAAACGGCCCTGGAATTGGGGTGCTGGTGAATGAAATGAAGGCCGGATTCAGCATGACGGCATATCGTGGCGCAAAGAGCGACAGAAACAAAGAATGTGCCGGAGAGAAATATGCAACAGATGAGGAGTGGCAAAGCAGCGAGATATGGCAAAACATGATTCCGGGGGACTTTGTGAAGATATTTTGGGACAGAAATGAAAGTAATGGTAGCGACAGCGGTGCCATAATAGGCTGCAATGCCGACAAAACCGCTGACCAGGAACAAGGACACAGCGTGATATTTTGTGGATTTGAACCCAACGGCGATGTGCGCTACTGGAGCTCAAACGGCCCTGGCAAATTTCCAAAGGAGCTGGGATATGGTATGGCGACTTGTCCACGCACACGAATACAGCGAATAGTGGTGACGAGAATATTGCGCCCGGAGCGATTTGACAATGCCAAAAAGATGAAGCCCACCGACGTGAACAAATGGCTATGGAAGCTTAATGGCAAGAATCATGCCACAACGGCCGAGTTGAAGAAAAACTTGGGAATAAAAGACTGGTGATAAAACGCCGGCTCATTGAAAGAAAAATTATTTGAAAAAAGACTTGAATGGAAAGCAACGTTAAAGAGTACACACAAAAATTTTATTTAGTGGCAGGCGACTGCAACCCTGAGAAGGAATTGCCTCTGACAATGCTTGTGAACAGGGTAATAGAAATTGCCACCGTGCATGCCAACATGTGGGGCATAGGCTATGACGCCCTGATAAAGAACAACCACGCCTGGGTGCTTTCGAGGGTGGCGGTGGAGATGAAACGTTATCCGAAAGTGAATGAAAGCTATGAGATGACGACATGGATAGAAAGCTATAACAGGCATTTCTCGAAAAGAAACATGGAAATCACAGACCAGAATGGAGAAACTATAGGTTATGTGAGAACGGTGTGGATGATAATAGACTTGGCTTCGCGCGGAGGTGCGGACATAGACCGCTATGGCAACATAGCCGACTATGTGTCGGAAAGGCCGTGCCCCATAGAGCCAATATCAAGGCTCAGAATGACCGGCGATGCCATCAGGAAGAGTGAATACACGTTTAAGTATGCTGACTGCGATGTGAACAGGCATGTGAACACGGTGAGATATGTGGAACTGCTGCTGAACCAATTCACGCTTGAACAGTTTGATAAAAGTTTTGTGGAGCGTTTTGAAATAGCGTTTTACAAGGAAACTCGCTACGGCGACACTGCCGAGGTGATGATGGAAGGCAACGAAGATGACTGCAAATTGAGTGTGAAAGTGAATGGCGAGTGCCACTGTTGCGCACGGTTCAGACTTGCTCCCCGGAAGTGATTTTGCAGCCATCGACTTTTGCCAACTGGGTAGAGAGCTGCTCGAAATCGTCGAGATTGCACTCTATGGTCATGCTGCATGAGTTGTCGAAATCTTGTGACAGCAGCTTGACATCGCTGCTTTTGATGATTTTCATTATGCCTTGCATTGACAAGTAGGGGAAGGTGAAGCTGATTTGTCGCTTCTCGCGGCACTCGACTATGGTGGCGCTGTTGAGGGCCTCGAATGCAGCGGTCTTGTATGCCTCAATCAGCCCTGGAGTACCGAGTTTGATGCCGCCAAAATAGCGCACCACACACACAAGCACGTTAGTGAGCTGAAAAGAGCGGATTTGCCCGAGTATGGGGCGGCCGGCCGTGCCGCTTGGTTCGCCGTTGTCGTTGCACAGGAAACGGTCGTGGTTTGGGCCAAGCATATATGCCCAGCAGCAATGCCGTGCATCGTGATACTTGTTTTGATACACCTTTATTGTAGCTTTGGCGTCGTCTTCGTTATCGACAGGTATGGCAAAGGAAATGAATTTGCTCATTTTGGCCTTGTATATGCCTTGAGAAGTCTGCGTTATGGTTTTGTAGCCGTCGCTCATAGTGGTTGTGCCGAAAACTTTTATTTATATCGTTTTGTTAGGGCAAAATTACTAAAATATATGATAATAGAGCGAAATGGCGGTGCAAGGTGAGGAAAACTTGTGGGCGGTCAGAATGGAAACATAGCGTTTTTTTGTATAACTTTGTGATTGAGAACTGGCGTATGGCCGGCAAGGTTGACGCTGGCGCAGCGCACAGCATTAAAAAGAAAAATAATAATTGTAAGATAAAGATTTTAAGGAGATTATTGAATATGAGTACATGGTTTGAAGTTAAGGTGAAATATGACAAGATTATGGAAAACGGTGCACAAAAGACCGTTACAGAGCCATATCTGGTGGACGCATTGTCGTTTACAGAGGCAGAGGCTCGCATAATAGAGGAAATGCAACCATATTTTGCCGGAGAGTCGGAAGTGTCGGCAGTGAAGAAAGAAAAATTCAGCGATATTTTCTACAAAGAAGGCGGTGACCGCTGGTATAAAGTGAAAGTGAACTTCATAACAATAGACGAGAAAACCGGTGCCGAGAAAAAGAGCCCGAACTACATGCTTGTGCAGGCTGTGGGCTTCAAAGAGGCAATGGACACATTCTTGGAGGGCATGAAGGACACTATGGCCGACTATGAGATATTCTCGATAACTGAAACGGCGCTGATGGACGTGTTCCCAGCAAACCTGTCGGAAACGCTGGCTGATAAAGAGGCAAGAAAAGAAGTTGCCAAAGCAGAGTGACAAGATGGAGAACATCGCAGAAAACATAGAAAAAATAAAGGCGGAGGTGCCAGAGGGTGTGAAGCTTGTGGCGGTGTCGAAATTTCACCCTGCAGAGGTGGTTAGAGTGGCATACGACGCAGGACTTCGCGCCTTTGGCGAGAACCGAGCCCAAGAACTTGTGGCAAAGCAACCACTGCTGCCGACCGACGTGGAATGGCATTTTATAGGCCACTTGCAGAAGAACAAGGTGAAGGCTGTGGTGGGCAAGGCGGCAATGATACAAAGCGTTGACAGCCTGGAGCTGTTGGCTCTGATAGACAAGGAGTCGAAGAAGTTGGGCATAAAAACCGACGTGCTGCTGCAGATACATGTGGCTCAAGAGGAGGCAAAGAGCGGATTTTGTATTGACGAACTTAACGAGTTGTGCGATAAAGACGCATTTGCTGCATTTGTCAATGTGAACTACTGTGGCTTGATGACTATGGCCACCAACACCAGAGATGAGCACCAGGTGGCGCATGAGTTTGGCACTGTTAAGCAGGAATTTGACTTATTGCGAAAGAATTATTTTTCGGATAAGCCAACGTTTGAACAGCTCAGCATGGGCATGAGTCACGACTGGAAAATAGCTGTGGCTCAAGGTGCCACAATGGTGAGAGTGGGGACTGCAATATTCGGCCAGCGTGAGTATTGAAGCCCTGCTGGCGCAAAAATGCAATGGAAAGGTTAGACAAATCTAAAAAAATAATGTAAATTTGTTGACAGAAGAGATGGATTGCAAATCTACTGATTAATTGATTTCTTCGCATTAAAATAAATTATACTAAACATAAAAACTTAAACTAAATGGCAAATCAAAAGAAACAATGGGCTGCAATCATTATGATGATAGCCCTCTTCGCAATGATTGCATTCGTGACAAACTTGTGTTCACCTATGGCCGTCATTGTTCAAAATCAATTTGGAGCAAGCGAACTTCAGTCTCAAATCGGCAACTATGCAAACTTCATCGCATATTTGGTGATGGGTATTCCGAGTGGTATGCTCATAGTGAAATTTGGCTACAAAAAGACAGCCTTGATGGCTCTTGTAGTGGGTATTGTGGGTATGTTGCTTGAATTGCTTTCCGGCTCAATGGAAAGCATGTGGGTGTATCTGCTTGGCGCATTTATCAGCGGCTTCTGCATGTGTATGCTCAATGCTGTGGTTAACCCTCTGCTCAACGTGCTTGGCGGTGGTGGCAACACAGGTAACCAACTCATACAGATAGGTGGCGCATTCAACAGCGCAGCAGCTGTGGCCGTGTATATCATTCTGGGTGCGCTGATAGGTGAGGTGACAAAAGACACCGGCATTGTAGATGCTGCTCCAGCCATGTATATCGCCCTGGCTATTTTTGTAGTGGCATTTGTGGTGCTTGCAATGACCAAGATTGAGGAGCCAGAGCAAGAGCCTGTGAGCTTCAGTCTTGTGAAGGGTGCGTTGAAATATCGCCACTTCGCTCTTGGCGCATTGGCAATCTTCCTGTATATGAGCGTGGAAGTGGGTACTCCTACATACATGATTAAATATCTGATTAGCGAGGTGGGCATCTCGGCAGGAGTGGCTTCGCTGATAGCAGCAGTTTACTGGTTCTTCATGTTCATTGGCCGCACGGTTGGCGGCAGCATAGGCAGCAAGGTGAGCAGCCGCACCATGGTAAGCACCGTGGCCACAGCAGCCATCATATTGCTGGCTTTCGGCATGTTCTCGCCAAGCACCTGGACGGTGGAAGTGCCCGGAGTTGACTGGGCCAACCTCAGCGTGATTTGGGTGAATGTTCCTGTTGGCGTAGCAGCATTTATCTGTGTGGGTCTTTGCACATCGGTTATGTGGGGAGGTATCTTCAACATGGCTGTTGAGGGACTTGGCAAATACACTGCAGCTGCATCGGGTATCTTCATGACAATGGTGTTTGGTTGCGCAGTGATGGTGGCTCTCCAGGCTTGGGTGGCCGATGCAACTGGCGGCAACTACTTGATAAGCTACATCGTTCCTCTGGTGTGTGCTGCATACATCTTGTTCTACGCTCTTGTGGGCAGCAAGGTGAAGAAGTGAAATTATAAAGACAGAATATGTGGTGACGGCTCGCTTTTGAAAAGGTGAGCCGTCATTCTTTTTCGTGAAGACTGGCTTTGCGGACATGGGACTTTGTGAAAACTGAAAAAGGGCGACAAATGTGGAAAAATGCTTGTGAAATATGCGTATTTTGGGTAAATTCGCAAAAAATTGGTGTCATCGAAAAATTACAGAAATGACTAATAAAGAAATTATGGAAAAAGCTGCCAACAACATTAGAGTTTTGGCGGCAACTATGGTTGAAAAGGCGAAGTCTGGGCACCCGGGCGGAGCTATGGGCGGAGCAGACTATATCAATGTGCTCTACTCAAAATATATAGTGAATGACCCAGACGACCCGACATGGTTTGGCCGTGACCGTTTCTATTTGGACCCAGGCCACATGTCGCCAATGCTGTATTCGGTGCTTTGCTTGACTGGAAAATACAGCATAGCCGACTTGCAGCAATTCCGCCAGTGGGGAAGTGTTACTCCAGGTCACCCGGAACTTGACATAAAGAGGGGCATTGAAAATTCGTCAGGTCCTCTCGGTCAGGGACACGCAATAGCCGTTGGCTCGGCAATAGCAGAGCGTTTCATAGCAGCTCATTTCGGTGAGGAATTTGCCCACAAGACATACGCATTTATAAGCGACGGTGGAATACAGGAAGGCATTTCGCAAGAGGTGGGCAGACTTGCCGGTTTCCTTGGACTTAATAATCTGATAATGTTTTATGACAGCAACGATGTGCAGTTGTCAACCGACTGCGACGCTGTGTCGGCAGAAAACACGGCAGAAAAATATAAGGCTTGGAACTGGTTTGTGCAGGAAGTAGATGGCACTGACGCCGATGCTATGAGTGATGCTCTTGACAAGGCTTTGCAAGAGAAGGACAGACCTTCACTGATTATAGGTCACACCGTGATGGGACGCGGCTGCGTGACAGCCGACGGAAAGAATTTCGAGGGCCAGTGCAGCACGCACGGACAGCCATTGAGCAAGTCGGGTGCAAGCTATGAAAAGACTGTAGAGCACCTGGGGGGCGACCCACAAGACCCATGGAAGATTTGGACTGACGTGGAGGCTCTGTATGAAGCACGCAAAGAAGAGTTGCGCGCGATAGTGGCAGAACGCAAGGCAGCCGAGAAGAAATGGCGCGAGGCCAACCCTGAAAAAGCAAAAGAGCTTGACAACTACATAAATAATGTGGTGACACCTGTGGATTATAAGGCAATAAGCCACAAGGCAAACATTGCCACGCGCGCAGCTTCGGCAGATGTGCTTGGTGTGCTTGCAGAAAAGGTTGGAAACATGATTGTGTCGTCGGCCGACTTGGCAAACAGCGACAAAACCGATGCTTTCTTGAAAAAGACCACGGCATTTGCTCCTAAGGACTTCAAAGGTGCATTCTTGCATGCTGGAGTGTCGGAGTTGGGCATGACATCTATTATAAACGGTATTGCACTGCATGGCGGACTGATTGGCGCATGCGCCACATTCTTTGTGTTCTCAGATTACATGAAGCCAGCCGTGAGGCTCTCGGCTCTCATGCAGCTGCCGGTTAAGTTTATTTGGACTCACGATGCATTTAGAGTGGGTGAGGACGGTGCCACGCACGAACCAGTGGAGCAAGAGGCTCAGATTAGGCTTCTTGAGGAACTGAAAAACCATGCTGGCGAGAACAGCATGCTTGTGTTGCGTCCGGCCGACAGCGCAGAAACGTCGGTGGCTTGGAAGATGGCAATGGAGAACACCAAGACACCAACAGCACTGATATTGTCGCGCCAAAACATAGTGGATTTGCCAGCCCAAAACGGTGAAGGCTATGCTGCGCGCTACGAGGAGGCTCTGGGTGCAGAGCGCGGCGGATATGTGGTGAAGAAGGCAGACGATGCCGATGTGGTTCTGATAGCCAACGGCTCGGAAGTATCGACACTCTTTGCCGCAGACGAGATACTCGCCGCCAAGGGTATAAAGACACAAATAGTGTCGGTTCCGTCAA
Organism: uncultured Muribaculaceae bacterium; assembly: GCA_934675575.1. GTDB lineage: Bacteria > Bacteroidota > Bacteroidia > Bacteroidales > Muribaculaceae > Sodaliphilus. The sequence continues at coordinate 1,869 of CAKUQQ010000025.1, read as the reverse complement.
TCGGATTGTTCCTGAATCAAAGCAAGGATTATCGCAACAGCGTGATTCCTGAAGGCGTGCGCCGGTTTGGCTTGACTGCAGGATTGCCGTCAACATTGCTGAAACTGATACCGGAAGGCACTATTTTCGGTTTGGACCATTTCGGCTTTTCAGCTCCTTATGGTGTGCTTGACGAGAAATTCGGCTTCACCGCACAGAATGTGGCAGAGCAAATAGAAGCTTTGGTTAGAGGCTGATAAATCAAAAAATGTGATTTTTTTGCCTAAAGTATTAATTATTAAAAAAAAAGATATATATTTGCACAACATTTTGGATTAGAATATAAATTAATTTATTGTTTAACAGAAATAAAACAAACGTAAGTCTATGAAAAAGATTACTTTAACAGCACTTTTCTGTGCTATGTTCATGGCTCCTTCTGTTGTTAACGCACAGGAGGTTACCTATGTTGAAGATCCTGCTCAAGGCTACACATTCAACCGCTTCCAGGATAACTGGTTTATTGAGGCTGAAGGTGGTGCAGGCGTTATGCTTTCACAAAAAGATCAAGAAGCTGACTTTGGCGATCGTTATGGTTGGAAAGGTAACTTAGCTGTTGGTAAATGGTTCTCTCCAATTCTTGGTGTACGTCTGGGTGGCGAGTTCAACCAAATGAAGGGTGTTGTTGATCCTAACGGTGTTAACGGTGCTCTTGGTGTACGCAAGGACAAAGAGAAAATCAATGGTTACTTCGCACAACAGTTCAACAACATTGGCGCTTTTGGCGACGTTATGTTGAACCTCACTAACTGGTGGTGCGGTTATCGTCCAGGCCGCGTTTACAACGCTGTTGCATACGCTGGTATGGGTGTTCACTGGGTGTATGAAAGAGAAAACCAAGGTGAAGGTGACTGGAAATATGCTGGTGGCGCTGACCACTCTCGTAACCTCAGCTTCCGCGCAGGTTTGTTGAACACATTTGCATTGAGCAAACATGTTAACTTCCTCCTTGACCTTCGTTTCGATATGCTTCAGGACCACGTAGATGGTTTTGGCCAAAGAACTTGGGTTGAGTATCCTTCAGTGTTGCTCGGTTTCTCTTACAAGTTCAACAAGACCGATTGGACTGCACCTGTTGTTCCAGTATGCCCAACATACAAATATACAGATGCTGAAGGTGACGCTCTCGTAGCTCGTTTGCAAGCTGCTGACGCTAAGATTGCTTCTTTGGAGCAACAACTTCGCGACTGCTTGAACAAGAAACCAGTTGAGCAAGCTAAGAGCGATGCTCCTCTTGCAACTATCTACTACCCAATCGGCAAATCTTACATCACTGGCGTTCAAAAGAAAGTTGTTAACGCTGTTGCTAACGTGATGACTCAAAACGACAAGAACTATGTTCTTACTGGTTGGGCTGATAACTACACTGGTTCTGCCAAGATCAACACTAAGCTCCGTAAGGACCGTGTTGCTGGTGTGAAGAAAGCCCTCATTGGCAAGGGAGTTGCAGCAAGCCGTCTTGATGCTCAAATCAACGATGGTAACTTGACTAACTTCGGTGCTAAGAGCGCATCTCTTGACCGTGCCGTTACAATCAACGAAGCTAAATAATCATAATAGATATATTTAACTGAATGACGCGCCTCAGAAATGAGGCGCGTTTTTTTTTGTTCCACCGACCAGAGCTGACGCTCCTTAGTCAGCGGTTAACCATATACGAGCCCCTCTGGGGCTCACTAACTCAACTATACACACAACCACCACCGCTCCTCACAACATGCAGGAAGGTCTGCTCCAACCCTCGCCAGCACCAATAGCGGCAGCGTTATGTGTATAGGAAGGTTCTGTTTGTTGGTATAGTTGGTGTTATACGCGTACCGTTGGCACGCT
>CAKUQQ010000024.1 GCA_934675575.1 uncultured Muribaculaceae bacterium | reverse complement strand
TCTGTTTGTTGGTATAGTTGGTGTTATACGCGTACCGTTGGCACGCTATTTCTTGATGTGGCTACGCTCCGCCGACCAGAGCTGCCGCTCCTTAGTCAGCGGTTAACTATATACGAGCCCCTTTGGGGCTCAACAACTCCACTATACACACAACCACCACCGCCTCCTCACAACATGCAGGAAGGTCTGCTCCAACCCTCGCCAGCACCTATAGCGGCAGCGTTATGTGTATAGGAAGGTTCTGTTTGTTGGTATAGTTGGTGTTATACGCGTACCGTTGGCACGCTATTTCTTGATGTGGCTACGCTCCGCCGACCGGAGCTGTCGCTCCTCAGTCAGCGGTTAACTATATACGAGCCCCTTTGGGGCTCAACAACTCCACTCGGCTCACTAACTCGCCAATTCACCAATTTAACAATTTAACAATTTAACAATTTAACAATTTAACAACACTCACTTCAACATTCCCAACTACTACCTCCACCACGCACCACAGCTATATATGCACTCTCTATCTTGTCACCCCATTTCAATGTATGATTGGAGATCATATCATGCGTTGCTACCTCGCCGGCAACTATGGCGGTAGTGTGCTGAAGGTACACGTGTGCAGGTAACCGCTGGAGGGGCTTTTGCAACGGTCGGTGATCAATGGGCAGTTCCATATACTGCGTGCCGGAGGTATGCGTATAGCGTTGTGCTGCGGCACTCTTAAAAATGTGTAAGGTAGCGGTTGCGCGTTGTGGGCGACATGTCATAGTGACCCTTGGTGGTGGGTACTGTAATGTGTAGTGGTTGGGAGTGGTGAGTTTTGTGGCGTGGGGGAGATTGTGGGGTGGATTTTTTGACACGATGGTAGGGTTTATGGGATTAACAATTTGCACGGCAACGTAATTATTGCGAATTTTGCAAACAAATTGTTGAACACTACTTTTTGAGAAATCATTGCCTCTTATAAAATCAAATAAAGATGCCCTTTTATCATTAATCAGAACAGGGCAGGAGTTGACATTGGGACAGCAGTTAAGACTGACGTTTTTGCTCAGTCTGCCAGCTGTGCTTGCTCAGTTGTCGTCGATAGTGATGCAATATATCGACGCGTCGATGGTGGGGTGTCTTGGTGCAGATGACTCGGCCTCGATAGGACTGGTGTCAACAACGATTTGGTTGTTTGGCGGCATTTGTAGTGCAGCAGCGTCGGGCTTTGCCGTGCAGATAGCCCACTTGATGGGCTCGTCGAAAATGGGTGACGCAAGAAATGTGGCGCGGCAGGCAATTTTGGTTTGCACGATATTTGGTTTGCTGATGATGTCGCTTGGCATAATGATAAGTGACAATTTGCCGCACTGGCTTGGCGGAAATGAGAACATAGTGGAGAAGGCGTCGCAATATTTTCTGGTGTTTTCATTTTGTGTTCCGTTTATGCAGCTGAATTTCTTGGCTGCGGCAGTATTGCGCTGTAGCGGCAACATAAAAATACCAAGCATGCTTAACATAATGATGTGCGTGCTTGATGTGATTTTTAATTTCGTATTTATATTTGATTCTCACACTGTAAATGCAGGATTGTTCACCATTTATGTGCCCGGAATGGGACTTGGCGTGGTGGGCGCAGCTTGGGGAACGGCAGTGGCTGAGGTTATTACGTGCTGCATGATGCTCCTTTTCCTGTATTATAAGTCAGGAGAAATGGCCATAGGCAGGTTTGGCGGCAGCTACAAGCCAACTGTGCCAACACTGAAGAAAGCACTGCGCATAGGGCTGCCGATGGGCCTGCAAAACATAGTGATGAACACAGCGCAGATAGTGTCAACAACCATTGTGGCTCCGCTTGGCAGTGTGGCTCTTGCAGCCAATTCGTTTGCGATAACTGCCGAAAGCCTGTGCTACATGCCGGGATATGGCATTGCCGAGGCTGCGACCACCCTTGTGGGGCAGAGTTTTGGGGCAAAGCGCAAGCAGCTCACCATAAGTTTTGCGAAAATATCGATTGGTATGGGAATGGCAGTGATGGCCGTTATGGGAGTGGTGCTGTATTTCGGTGCTTCGATAATGCTTGGCATAATGACTCCTGTGGCCGATGTGGTGAGCATGGGAACGGAGGCTTTGCAGATAGAGGCTTTTGCGGAACCTTTGTTTGGCGCTTCGATTGTGGCATACGGCGTGTGTGTGGGCGCTGGCGACACCCTTGTGCCGTGCCTGATGAATTTCTTCAGCATGTGGGCTGTGAGGCTCACGTTGGCTGCTTCGCTTGCGCCAACGCTTGGGCTGAAAGGTGTGTGGACGGCAATGTGTGTAGAATTGTGCTTCAGAGGTTGCATATATCTATACAGGATAAAGTCGAAGAAATGGCTTAAGAAGATAGGGTGAAAAAATGTGTCGTGATGACTGGCAGTGAAGAAGAATTATCGTTGTTTCCTGACGAACAGGAGTCTTGCGAGCATTATGAGGCTCAAGATCCAGATGCTTATGCCCAGCTTTTTGCGCATCTGGCGGCATCGCCGTTTCGCAGCAAATTTCACTTGAAGCAAAAGGATATAGATTACATAAGGCAGAAAGGGCTTGCCACGGTGAGGCATCATGCTTGCGACTTTGTGGCCAGACGGCTTGCACCTGCCTTTATAGCCAATGACGGCAAGCAGACGCCAATGCGAGGCCACCCTGTGTTTTTAGCTCAACATGCCACTGGCTGTTGCTGCAGGGGGTGCTTGCAGAAATGGCATGGAATAGAAAAAGGGCGTGAATTGACAGCCGAGGAGCAGCAGCATGTGGTGAACGTGCTAATGGCATGGATAGAAAAAGAAATTAGGCGTAACGACAAATAATTAATTGGGAAATGGATAAGACAAGCCCACGGCATGTGCAATTGTGCCGTGGGCTTGTTGTTGTATCTATTATGCCGGTATGTGCCAAATAAGGCGCAATGCGGCGGTTTTGTTTGCAAACGATTTGTGCCTTAGCCGAAATTGTCGAAGTGAATGGATTCTGTGTCCACGCCCAACTTGTCGAGCACGTCCATCACGGTCTTGCTCATCATGGCAGGGCCGCACATGTAGTATTCGCAATCTTCTGGAGCTTCGTGATACTTCAAATAAGTTTCATACATCACTGGAGCCACAAATCCGGCCGTATATTTGATGCCTGCTGCATCGGCTTCGGGGTCGGGGCGGTCGAGCGCCAAATGGAAATGGAAATTAGAAAATTCCTTTTCGATTTCAAGAAAATCGTTGAGATAGAACACCTCGCTGATGGAACGTGCGCCATAGAAGAAGTGCATCTGGCGGTCGGTGCAATGCAGTGTGCGTGTCATGTGCATGATTTGCGCCCTTAGAGGAGCCATTCCGGCACCACCACCAATCCAAATCATCTCTTTCTTGGAATTGAATATGGGGTGGAAGTCGCCGTAAGGTCCGCTCATGATGACTTTGTCGCCAGGCTTGAGGGTGAAGATGTATGACGAGGCAATGCCTGGCATTACGTCTTGAAAGCCCACTTGTGGCTTGGGTTTGAAGGGTGGAGTGGCAATTCTGACAGTGAGCATGAAGCGGTCGCCCTCGGCTGGATAGTTGGCCATGGAATAGGCACGAACTGTAGGTTCGGTGTTCTTGCACTTTAGCGAGAACATGTTGAACTTTTGCCAGATGGGCAAGTATTTGTCGCCAATGGAGGCTTTGTCGATGTCTTTGTCATAATCCATCTCAAAGGCAGGAATACGGATTTGGGCATAGCTGCCGGGAATGAAGTCCATGTGCTCGCCTTCGGGCAGAGCAACGATGAACTCTTTTATGAACGAAGAAACGTTGTTGTTGCTCACAACGGTACATTCATATTCCTTGACATCGAGAACGGAGTCGGGGACTTGAATGTCGAGATTGTCTTTAACCTTGACTTGGCAGCTGAGTCGCCAGTGGTCGTTTTGCTCCTTATGGCTGAAATGAACGGCCTCGGTGGGAAGAATGTCGCCACCGCCTTTGAGCACCTGCACCTTGCATTGACCGCAAGAACCCTTGCCGCCGCATGCGCTGCTGACCATGATGCCCTGGTCGTGGAGCGTGGTGAGCAAAGACGAACCTGTGTTGACATCGAGAATTTTCTTTCCGTTATTGACATTAATCTTGACGGAGCCAGAAGCCACGAGATAGTGCTTGGCCACCAAGAGAATGACCACCAAAAGCAGGGTTACAATCAGAAATATGACTGCACTTGCGCAAATGGTTAAGTTTTGAGTGTTTAGTAATATCTTATCCATGATGTGTGTAAATCATAATTTGATGCCCATGAAGCTCATGAAGGCGATGCCCATTAAACCAGTGATGATGAAAGTTATGCCAATGCCTTTGAGACCGGCAGGGACATTGCTGTAAGACAACTTTTCGCGTATGGCTGCCAAGCCGACGATGGCGAGAAGCCAGCCTATGCCAGAGCCAGCACCATAGACGGTGGCTGTGAGGCAAGAGCCGAAATCGCGCTGCTGCATGAACAAGGCTCCACCAAGGATTGCGCAGTTGACGGCGATGAGAGGCAAGAAAATGCCAAGCTGGTTGTAGAGCTTGGGAGAGTATTTCTCGACAGCCATCTCAACAAGTTGTGTGGCCGATGCTATGACGGCGATGAACATGATTAGACCTAAAAAGCTCAAATCAACTGAGGCTAATGACGGGCTGAGCCATGCGAGTGCGCCTGGTTGCAGAATGTAGGTGTCGAGAAGATAGTTGAGCGGTAGTGTGACGATGAGCATGAATGTGACTGCCACACCCAGGCCGAATGCAGTCTTGACATTTTTGGAAACGGCCAAGAATGAACACATTCCCAAAAAGTAAGAGAATATCATGTTGTCGATGAATATCGACTTGACGAATAAATTCAATTCTTCCATTTTGATTGGTTTTTAATGGTTATTTTTCTTGAAGCTCCTTGTTGCGTGAGCGATGAACCCAGATGATGCATGCCACTGTGATGAGAGCCATAGGTGGCAAAATCATTAGTCCGTTGTTTTGGTAGCCCATATCGTAGAGAGCTTGCGGAACTACGGCATAGCCAAGAATGGTGCCAGAGCCAAGCAACTCGCGGAAGAAAGCAACAATGACAAGAATTATGGCATAGCCAAGACCGTTGCCGATGCCGTCGAGAAAAGCCGGCCAAGGGCGATGGCTCAAGGCGAAGGCCTCAAGGCGACCCATAAGAATACAGTTGGTGATTATGAGCCCGATGAACACAGACAACTGCTTGCTGACGTCGTAGTCGTAGGCAATGAGAAACTGCTGCACAATGATAACAAGAGCTGCTACCACCACTAATTGCACAATGATGCGTATGGTGGAAGGAATGGTCTTGCGAATGAGAGAGATAATGACATTGGAAAAGGCAAGAACTGCTGTGACTGACAAGCCCATCACGATGGCTGGTTTAAGACTTGCCGTGACAGCCAGAGTGGAGCAAATGCCGAGAATCTGGACGAGAACCGGATTATCCTTGGATAATGGATTGAACAGGGTCTCTTTATTAAACTTTGAAATCATATTCTGCTAATTAATAAATTCAAATTATTTGTTGCTCTGCTGAGCGTTGACCTTCATGAGAAAGCCGTTATAGCACTTGAGGCAGTCGTGAAGCATTGACTGCACACCACGGCTTGTGATGGTGGCACCTGATATGGCATCGACATAGTCGGCACCGTCGGTGCTTTTTTGTCCCTTTTTCAACACATCAACAGACTTGAACGTGCCGTCTTTGAACAAATGCTTTCCCTCGAAACTCTGTTGGAAATCGGCATCGGTGATGCGCGCGCCCAAGCCCGGAGTTTCACTTGCATGAGAGTAGGAAGTGCCATAGATGGTGCTGCCGTCGGCGTTGACCGCAACGTAGCCCCAAATAGCGCCCCACAGACCGGCTCCATAGACAGGGAGAATGTATTTTGTGCCGTCGGAGGTGCTGCACACATACACTGGTAGTTTGCGTTTGGCAGAGTCGAGCTTTACGTTGCTCTTCATGTCGATATTGAAAGCTGAATTTTCAGTAGAGTCAACCACATTGCCTTCGGCATTGACCAAAAATTGCTTGACAATGTGCTCGGTGAACAGAGCCTTGACATTGCTGTCGTCGGCACTGATGTTGAGTGCGCTGAGAATCTGTTTGCGCTTGTCGTTGGCAATATTTTCGTCTTGCGTGGGTTTTAATGCCATATATACAAAGGCCAAAACTGTGCCTACGAGCAATACCATGATTGCCGAGTAGATGATTTGATAGGAGTTGCTATTCTTGTTCATGACCTTGTTATTGTTTAGATTGGTTTGCTGATTGGGCGCGCTTGAGGCGTCGCTTGATGTTGGAATTGACAACGCAGTAGTCGATGAGAGGCGCAAATGCGTTCATGAAGAGCACTGCGAGCATGGCTCCTTCTGGATAGCCACCATTGTAGATGCGAATGAGAATGGCGAGAACACCAACGAGGAAACCATAGATGAATTGGCCGGTTTTCGTTCTGGCTCCAGTGACGGGGTCGGTGGCCATGAACACGGCTGCAAAGGCAAATCCGCCAAGACAAAGCTGTTCGAGCGGAGAAAGCAATGAAGCCGGATAGGTGGCCGACGGCAACGCATGGGCTATGCTTGCCATGGCGAAACCGCCAGCAAACACAGAGAGCATCACTCGCCATGAAGCCACACCTGAAATGAGCAGAATGGCGGCGCCAATCAATATGCACAGGGTGGAGGTCTCACCTGGAGAACCTGCTATGAAACCGAAGAACGAATCGAGGGCAGAAATGGGTGTGCCGTCGATTGCCGTTAGGTGAAGTGACGATGAAACGTTGGTGGCAACCTGTCCGAGCGGAGTGGCGCCGGAGAAGCCGTCGATGAGTTGGCCGCCGCCGAAACCGAATGCATCGTCGGTCTTGACAAACACGCTGTCGCCACTCATTTTAGACGGGTAGGAGAAGAACAGAAATGCTCGTGTGATAAGAGCAACATTGAAAATGTTCATGCCTGTGCCGCCAAAGACCTCTTTTGCAAAAATCACGGCGAAAGCTGTGGCCAGCGCTGTCATCCACAAAGGTGTGTTGATGGGCACGATAAGTGGAATCAGAATGCCGGTTACGAGGAAGCCCTCTTGGATTTCCTCATGTTTTATTTGGGCAGCGATGAACTCAATGCCAAGGCCAACCACATAGCTGACAACAATTACAGGCAACATTGACAAAAGTCCGAACCAGAACTTTGACAGCCAGCACACGGAGCCTTGCCCTATGGCCAGAAAATGCTGATAGCCGATGTTGTACATAGCAAACAGCAAGCATGGCAGAAGCGCAACGACAACCGTAATCATAGTGCGCTTCAGGTCGTTGCTGTCGTGAATGTTGGTACCAGAATGAGAGGTGTCGTTGGGGGTGAAAAGAAACGACTCAAAGCCGTCGTAAACCGATTGCAGTTTTGCAAACCGGCCACCGCTGTGGAACTGTGGTCGAATCTTATTTAAATAATTTCTTAAGAATTTCACTGTTGTTACATTGTTAAGTTTAACTATATTATGTAGTTTGCGTCATTATGACATTTCTTTGCGAAGTTTGTTGAGGCCGTCGCGAACGATGTCCTGCAAATGAAGTTTTGACGTGTCGGCATATTCTGCCAGGGCGAAATCTTCAGGTGCCACCTCGTAGATGCCGAGTTGCTCCATTTTGTCGATGTCGAAAGCGAGAATTGCCTTGATGAGATATTCGGCATAGATGTCCATGGGTAACATGCGGTCATATTCGCCGCTCATGACTATGGCACGCTCAGAGCCGTTGAGTTTGGCGTCAAGGTTCAGGTTGCGGTTGAACTTGCCAAACAGCCAACTTGTGAAATCGTGATAAATGCTGAATTTCTTGGGACTGAGAGACGCCCAACCCATAAACTCGTCTTTCTTGATGATTTCGGGGATTACAGTGACTTGACGGAATGGAAAACGCAAATAGCCCTCGATTGTTGCCGGTGTGCCGGTGAGCACATTGCCACAGATGATGCGTTTCGGCGTTTCGGTGTCTGCCAGGCAGTCTTGCAACAGCGACGCAAGCGAGCAACCCGCGGTGGCACGGACATATTTAGGCTCGTTGACCTCTGCTCCGGTTATGGCCACAATGGTGGAGTAGTCAACCGAGCCAGTGGCGAACAGCATGCCTATTTTAAGTAATGTGACGATGTCGAGAGTCCAAACTACTTCGCCTTTGTTGACTGGAATGGTGTTGGCAATCTGTATGCTCACGTTGCCAGCCGGGTGCGGTCCGTAGAAAACATTGGTGACAGCCCCTTCCAGTTCTATTTTGCTTTCTGGGCGGCAACCAAGGTAGACACGCCCGCTTGTGAGTGTGTTGAGCACTGCCACTGCCTTTTCGAGCACGTTGCGCTTGCCTTTAATGTAGTGATAGAGGTCGGGCGCGAGTGGAGCAGAGTCAAAACAAGTGACGAATATGTCTCTTGGCTTGGCATCGGGGCGCGGCACTATGTCGTAGGGGCGCTGGCGGAGAGCAGCCCACAAGCCTGACTGCAGAAGGACTTCGGCAGGTGTGTTGCTATTGGTGTCGAAACTCAGAGGTGTGGTGGCGTCGCTTTTCTCTATGACCACCGCTTCAATTTTGCGTCTTTCGCCACGGACAATATCCGTGATTGTGCCGCAGACAGGTGAGGTTATCTTGATAGACTCAAAGTCCTTGTCGTGGAAAATCGGCTCGCCAGCAGCTACGGTGTCTCCAACCCGTTTTTCCATGCGTGGCGATATGCCAGGGAAATCATCGGGAATAATCGCATAGATGGAGCATGGTTTTTCGTTGCTAATGGCGTTTGACTGGATTTTGCCTTTGAGGTCGATGTCAAGTCCTTTTTTTAGTTTTATTATTGCCATAAGTTAATTGTTATGCTATTAATGCAAAGATAGACATAAATTCAGTAAGAAGAAAAAAATAAAAGTGTAAAAGCCAATGTGGAAGTCAATAGTCATTGGGGCGATGCGGAGTGGGAGCAAACGTGGCGGCATGGTGACAAATTGGGACCAAAAGCTGAATTGAGCAAAGGAAAAGCGGCTTTTGTGTCATTGTGATGAATTTTTTAGAAAATGATAAGCTTGCGTTGTATTATTGAAATAAATGTAATAAATTTGCCTTTGCTTTTAGTGTAGGGTGGACTCGTTGCAAAGACAATGAGATGAAACATTAGGATATTAATTATAGTTTTATAAATAAATTATCAATTTTTAAACAACAATTTAATTTAAATTATGGAAGCTCAAAAGCTAAACAATCAACAACCACAGCAGCAGCCCGTGAAAAAGGTTGATGCAAAGAAAGCTGACAACAAGACTGTTTCCAGCAACGTTCGTGGTATTAAGAATGCCTCTGTTGTAATTCTTGTGGATTTCATCATCGCATTGCTCATTTTCTTCTTTATCTTTGGTGCAAGCAGCAACTTCAAAGATGGTGTTACAGGAAACGCTCCTTTGAACCTTCTCGGTACTGTGTACATGGGTGGATTCGTTGTGCCTATTCTGTTGACATTGCTCATCACTGTGATTGTAATCTCAGTAGAACGTTGGATTGCTCTGGGCAAGGCTAAAGGTCATGGCAGCACTCCTAAGTTCGTTGTGAACGTTAAGGCCGCTCTTGCAAAGAAAGACATTGAAGGCGCTAAGAAGCTCTGCCGTGAGCAGGCTGGTACTGTAGGTGCAGTGGTTTATGCAACACTCATTAAGTATGATGAGATGGACAAGGACACTGTGTTGAGAAAAGAGCAAAAGTTGACTTCTATCCAACAAACAATCGATGAGGCAACCGCTCTTGAGATGCCATCATTGCAACAGAACTTGATTGTGTGCGCCACACTGACTACACTTGGTACACTTGTCGGTCTGTTTGGTACTGTGCTCGGTATGATCAAGTCATTCCAAGCTCTTGCAAACTCTGGTGCTCCTGATTCAACTCAGTTGTCAACCGGTATTTCTGAGGCTCTTGTGAACACCGCATTCGGTATCGCAACTGCAGCCCTCGCACTTATCTCTTACAACTACTACACTAACCGTATCGATAACCTGACTTACGCTATCGACGAACTCGGTTTCTCAATCGTTGCAACATTTGCAGCTACACACTAATTAAAGTGTGAAACAGAAAAACGTGTTTAAATATTTTATTAAGAAAGTAAAATATGGGAAGAGTCAAAATTAAGAAAAAAGATGCGCGCATTGACATGACGGCAATGAGCGACGTTACTGTTCTTTTGCTGACTTTCTTCATGTTGACTTCTACATTCTTACAGAAGGAACCTGTTACAGTGATAACACCGTCTTCTGTATCTGAAGAGAAAGTGCCTGTAGAAAACTTGTTTTCTATCTTGGTGGATCCTGAGGGCCGCGTGTTCTTGTCGGTGTCAGGAAGTATTGACTCTACTTACAGAACAGAGCTCGTAAGAGCAGATCTTCTGAAAAATGCGGCTGCAGAATATAACAAGATGCATCCGTCAAATCCAGTGTCATTCACTAAGAAGCAGATAGAGACCTTCTCTAAAATTAGTAGTTTTGGATTGCCAATGCGCCAAATGGGACAATGGTTGGACATGTCGCAGGAGGATAGGGATAACGCAGTTAATCCTGAAAAAAACAAAAAGGCAGGTATTCCAATTGACATGAACGAGAATCCTGAGACTCCAAATGAGTTCCAGATGTGGGTACGCGCCGCATACAACTCTATGGATCCAGGATTGCAGGAAGGACTGGTTAAAGGTAAAGGTATAGCAATCAAGGCTGATCAGACAACACCATACAGCGTTGTGCAAGTTGTGATGGATAACCTCCAGACAATGAAGTTCAACAAGTTTAGTTTGATGACAGCATTAAAGAAGGAGGAATAATCATATGCCAGCTAAACAAAAAAGTCGTCAAAAGAAATTTGATACTCGTATCGACTTTACCCCAATGGTTGATATGAACATGCTTTTGATCACTTTCTTCATGCTTTGTACGACTATGATTAAATCTCAGACTTTACAGATTAGTCTGCCTACAAACGAGAAAGTGGATCAAACCGAGCAGAATAAGGTAAAGCAAAGTGAAGCAATTACCATTATTCTTGATGGTACAATAGATGACAAAGGCCGTGCCGTTGACGGAAAAGTTTTCTACTACGACGGTATGCCCGATGTGCAAGATGCTAATCATGACGGAAAGATTGATGACAACAAGATGAAACAAATTCAGCTCAGCGAAGTTGATGGTGTTTACCCGGCAATCCGCAAAATTTTGCGTGAGCGCAACGAGGCTGTTGTTACCAAGATTGACGAATTGAAGAAACGTTGGAAGAACGAGGAAATCTCTGATGAGCAATATCAGGCCGAGGCAAGAAAGATTCGTAACGACTCTACACTGAAGCGTCCTGTTGTGATTATCAAGGCTACTCCAAATGCCAACTATTCAGACTTAGTGACAGTTCTTGACGAGATGCAAATTAATAACATCAGCCGTTATCAGATTGACCGAATCAACCAAGTTGACTCTGCCATGATGATAGAACTGGAAGGTGCTGAACTTAAAAAGTAAGCGGTGATTGATACTATATTAAAGTTAGATTTAAAGAAAGATTAATTATGGCAAAAGATGTAGATCTATCATCAAAAGAATGGTGCGACCTTGTATTTGACGGCAAAAACAAGGATTTCGGTGCTTACGTGATTCGCACATCGTCGGTTTCTCGTCACAATAAGGCCATGGTGTTTACTGTGCTTGGAATTATTTTGATTGTAGCTCTGGTTTTTGCAACAGTAGCTGTGAACAAATTCATTCAAGAGCGCAACATCACCGACCAAGCAGAGCAAGAAGAAGTTCTTGTAGATGTAGGTGAGGATAAACCGGAAGAAGATGAACCAGAACCAGAGAAGGAGAAAGTGGAAATGGACAAACCTCAGGTTTTGCCACAGGAGGTGCTCCAATCTGTGAAGGTTACCGAGTTGAAGATTGTGGAAGACAATCAAGTGAAGAAAGAGGACGAGGTTAAGTCGCAAGACGAGTTGGCCAACACTGACGTTGCTTTCGGTCAGAAAGACAATGCTGAAGGTGGAACAGACCGTAATGTGACTCGTACTCTGAAGGACGAGGTTGTCGTTGAGAAGAAAACTCCTGTTGTGCAACAAGAGCAGAAGAAAGAAGAGGTGTTCAAGTCAGTTGAGCAGATGCCTACATTCCCAGGCGGTGAAGCCGCTCTTATGAAATGGCTCCAATCACACTTGCAATATCCTCAGCTTGCTGCCGAGAATAACATTCAAGGTAGAGTTGTTGTGCAATTCGTGGTTACCAAATCTGGTGCTATCGGTGAAGTTAAGGTTGTTCGTTCTGTTGACCGTGACCTTGACCGCGAGGCAATCAGAGTTTGTAAATCACTTCCGAAGTTTGTGCCAGGCCGTCAGAACGGTCAGCCAGTTTCGGTATGGTACACTCTGCCAGTTACCTTCAAACTTCAAGGTGTGAACTAATCTGAATATATCAGATTATAAATAATGTCAAGGCTTCGGATTTCCGAGGCCTTGATTTTTTTTTCTATTCGCTTCTTATACGCGTACCTTCGGCACGCTCTCTGCTTGGGGCGTTGTCTTCCCACGACCGTCGCTG
>CAKUQQ010000023.1 GCA_934675575.1 uncultured Muribaculaceae bacterium | reverse complement strand
CAGCCCTCTCGGCGCGCGGCCTTCTCCTGAGGTGGAGTAAGGAGAATAGCCGTTGCACTTCTTATTGGAATCTTTCCCCGCATTTTTTTGAAATAAAATAAATGTCATTGTTTGCCGATATTTCATATTTTGTTAACTTTGCATCAAAGTTCAGGTGGATATTCAAGTCCACATTTTTCTACATCTTATTTTCGTCTTGCACGAATTTTCTGTCAAGACAACTTAACACATTCCACAATTAAATAATCAATTCTCTGAGTTTTTCGCCGTTGAGGTTGCATCACTCATGAATTGCATTCTTACATTAAAATCCAATTTCATACGTTACTATATGTATAACATCAATGATTTAAATTCTATGAGCGAGGCCGATCTCAAGGCTCTTGCTACATCTATGGGACTTAAAAAAATTGACTCCTACGAAAAAGACGACCTTGTTTATCAGATTTTAGACCAGCAAGCCATTGTTGAGTCACAAAACGGCACCAAGGACGACACAAAGAAACGCACTCGTGCCAAAGCCGCCTCTCCCAAGGCCAAAACCCAAGACAAGGCAAAACAAGAAAAGGGCAAAACTACAGCCAATGCAAGCAACGGCTCTGCCGCCGGTGACAAAACCGACAAAAAAGCCTCTGATAAAGATAATGCACACGAAGCCTCACAACCACAAGCCAACGACAGCGACAAGGCTGCACCAAAGGCAAAAAGAGGCCGCAGTGCCAAACAGGCGCAAAACCCCGACAGCGCAACCCAACCTGCTGCCGAGGCCGAAAGTCAGCAGACACAAGACCAAACGCCCAAGGCTCCTCGTCAGCGCAAGCGCATAGTGCGCTCTGCCGGTGATGCCCAGCCACAAGCCCAAACCAACAACACTCCTACTGCTCCACAAGAGCCACAAGCACCCAACACACTGCCAACACAGCCAGTCACCCTGGCCGACAATGCCCCAGCTGAAGCTCCGCAAGACTATAGTGCAAATGCAACCCAAGATACTGCTGAATCAGCTGTCGAAACCGACAAAGCTCCGCAATCCGACTTCATGGACTTGTTTGGCTCTCCAGAAGCTCCGAAACAACGTCAGCGCACATCTTCTCTCGACTCTTTCTTCAACACTGGCTCAGTGCAGACTTTCAAACCTCGCACCAAGGAAGAAAAAGAAAAAGATGCTAAAATCGAGGCAGAGAAACGCAAGCGCGAAGCCGAGGAGGCTGCCAAGGCTCCCATTCTGATTCAAGAGCCTAAACCCGAAAAAGAAAAAGCCGCATCTTCAGGCAAAAAGAAGAAAAAGAAAAACCAACAGCAAGCGCAAGCCGACGCACAGCAACTCGCCGACAATCCCTATGCCAACAATCCTTACGATTTCGAAGGCATTCTCACAGGCACTGGCGTGCTCGAAATCATGCCCGACGGCTATGGCTTCTTGCGCTCGTCCGACTATAACTATCTCACCTCGCCCGACGACATCTATGTGTCACAAGCCCAAATCAAGAATTTGTGTCTAAAAACCGGCGACGTTGTGGAGTGCTCCATACGTCCGCCCAAAGAGGGTGAGAAATACTTCCCCATGTGCAAGGTTATGAACATCAACGGCCGCTCTCCAGAATATGTGAGAGACCGCGTTCCGTTTGAGCACCTTGTGCCTTTGTTCCCTAACGAGAAATTCAACCTCGTCAGCAAAAATCACCCTAACATATCCACTCGCGTGGTTGATATGTTCTCACCCATAGGCAAGGGACAGCGCGGACTCATTGTGGCTCCGCCCAAGACAGGTAAGACCGTATTGCTCAAAGACATTGCAAATGCCATATCAGAGAACCACCCTGACACCTACATGATTATCCTGCTCATTGACGAGCGCCCAGAGGAAGTGACCGATATGGCTCGCAGCGTCAACGCCGAGGTCATAGCTTCCACATTTGATGAGTCGGCCGACCGCCATGTCAAGATTGCCGAGCTTGTGCTTGCCAAGGCCAAGCGAATGGTGGAGTGCGGTCACGATGTGGTGATTTTACTTGACTCCATAACACGTCTGGCTCGTGCCTACAACACCAACGCGCCTGCTTCGGGCAAGATTCTCTCCGGTGGTGTTGACGCCAACGCCTTGCAGCGACCCAAGCGTTTCTTTGGTGCAGCGCGCAACATCGAGGGCGGTGGAAGCCTCACTATCATTGCCACAGCTCTTATCGAAACTGGTTCAAAAATGGACGAGGTCATTTTCGAGGAATTCAAAGGAACCGGCAATATGGAACTTCAACTCGACCGCAAGCTTGCCAACAAGCGCATCTTCCCTGCTGTTGACATCATTGCATCAAGCACTCGCCGCGACGATTTGCTGCTCAATCAAGACACGCTCAACCGTATGTGGATTATGCGCCGCTTCTTGAGCGACCGCAATTCCATCGAGGCAATGGAGTTCATAAAAGACCGCATGCAGCGCACCCGCACCAACGAGGAGCTGCTAATGACAATGAACGACTAACCCACACCAGCTCATGGCACGCATCATCAGCATTGACTACGGCAAGAAGCGCACCGGCATTGCGGCTACCGACCCACTGAAGCTCATTGCCAACCCCATTGGCACTGTCGAAACCAAAAACCTCATCGCTTTTCTCAAGGATTATTTGGCAGCCAACAGTGTTGAGCTCTTCGTGGTGGGCAAGCCATCGCAACTCAATGGGCAACCCAGTGAGTCGATGCGCTATATCACGCCATTTGTCAACTCTTTGAAAAACACATTCCCCAATGTGCCAGTGGTGTTCTACGACGAGCGCTTCACCTCCACCATAGCGCATCAGGCTATGATTATGGGTGGCATGAAAAAAAGCGACAGGCAAAAAAAAGCCAATGTCGATTGCATTGCTGCCACCATCATTCTCAATGACTATCTACAAAGCATTAACTCAACAATATGACACTTCCAGTTTACATCTACGGTCACCCCGTGCTTCGCAATGTTTCAGCCGAAATCGACCAAAACTACCCCGATTTGGCTAAACTAATTCAAAATATGAAAGACACCATGTATGCCAGCAACGGAATCGGCATCGCTGCACCACAGGTGGGTCTTAACATTCGACTCATTTATATCGACGTTGACGTTATTTCTGATGATATGCCAGAACTGAAAGGCAAGAAATTCGTGCTTATCAATCCAGAACTCACCATCGACGAAAACAGCAAGACCGTTACGCGCGAGGAAGGTTGCCTCAGCCTGCCTGGCATCAGTGAGAGCGTCACACGTCACAGCAAGATACACCTCAAGTGGTTCGACGAAAACTGGGCTCAACACGAAGAAGATATTGAAGGCTATCTCGCGCGAGTTGTGCAACACGAATACGACCACCTCGACGGCACACTGTTCATCGACCACATATCACCCATTCGCAAGCAGCTCATTCGCGCCAAGCTCAACAACATCGTCAAGGGCAAAGTGCGCTGTGACTATCGCATCAAAGGGTTCAAGCCATCGCACAAGCGCTGATTTAAGTTAGGCAAAAAATAGCTTGATTCTTTTCGAGTTACACTTTTTTTCATAGCTTTGCAGTGATATAGCGAGCCAGCAGCACATGCTTATGCATGAGTGTTGTGCCTTATTAAACAGAACATTCATCAAAAAATCTTATAGCTTTATGAAACTATTCAAATCCACCATCGCACTGGCTTTAGCCATGACTTTAGCTTTTGCCGTTCCAGCAAGCGCACAAATCCGTTTTGGTGTTAAGGCTGGTGTTGCAATCAACAAATTGCATTTCAGCAACGATGTCATCAACGACAACTTCAACAGCAACAACCGCACTGGCTTCACTGGCGGAGTTATGACCGAAATCGGTTTGCCACTCACAGGCCTTTGCCTCGATGCTTCTCTCCTCTACGCACACCGTTCGGGCGAAGTGGTGCTCAAAAACGCCAGTTCCAATGTCGGCGACGAAACTTTCAAGCGCGACTACATCGACATTCCCATTAATCTGAAATACAAACTCAGTTTCCTCGGCACAGGCAACATCATTGCACCATTCCTCACCACTGGACCCGATCTGGCTATCCTTGTCAGCGACAAGGGCGACGATTTTCTTGAGAACAAACGCTCCGTGTGGGGCTGGAACTTCGGCTTCGGTGTAGAGCTTCTCAAGCATCTTCAGGTTGCAGCTTCATACGGTTGCGGCCTATCAAAGTCAATCAACGACAAAATCAAGAACGAAACCGGTGTAGATGCCGTGGTTGTTGACGGAAAAGACCACTGCTGGACTATCTCAGCAGCCTACCTCTTCTAATCATAGCTTATTTCACAAGACGAGTCAAGCGTGCCAATAACACGCGTCACACACATACAAATACCCTCTGACCGAGTTACAGCAACTCATCAGAGGGTATTGCTTTTCTTGCCCCACGCTTAGCTTGCCGCCCACCCTAAGGCCCACGCACCGGCTACAAGCGAGTTTAGTCTGGCTAACCCTAATAATTCTTAAAAAGAGCCTCTTTGCTCTCCCTTTTTCCTTGCCAACATTTAGTTTACTTGGTCGTTATGATAAAATATGGTAGATTTGCATAAAATTTTAATCAAAGCTCACAAATGAAGAAATCATTATTTCTCGTATTACTTTTCATTATCTCTGCCACTTGCGCCCCTTCTTACGCACAATCTCGCTGGGGAGTCACTTTAGGTGGTAACTACAACGAAATCCATTTCAAACAAACCGACATATTCCCCGTTGACAAGAGCTTTGGCTTCACTGGCGGTGTTTCAGGCGAACTTATGTTCTCTGGTGTTGGTTTCGGTTTCGGAAGCGCCTTGCTCTACACACAGCGCCGTGGCACACTTCATCTCGGCGACAAAAAAGTTTGGTCGTCAAACGGCATCGGCACTGAAGATTGCACTCTCCACTACCTCGACATTCCCATCGACTTAAAGTTCCGCTATCGCAATATGCAAGGATTTGAAAACACTCTGGCACCAATGGTTTTTGCCGGCCCTATGTTTTCATTCCTCGTTGGCCACAGCAATGTTGCCGATGCGTTGAAATACAAGACACTCAACGTTATGATGCGCCTCGGCGCAGGCTTTGAGTTGTTCAACAAAGTGCAGATTGCCGGCAGCTATAATTTCAGCATAGGCGAGGCATTGCGCACCAAGGTGCTCGACGACAACATAGCCAAAAACCGATGCTGGACAGTCACAGCCACTTACATGTTCTGACACAAAACTCATAATGCCCGAACCGTGGAGCACAGTGCTCTGCGGTTCTTCATTTTCCACCTTTTTGCCAAAAACATCAAATAATATAATCCATACAAACTAAAAAAACGTATATGAAACACAACTTAAAACTGCTGTTGGTAGTGCTAATTGCCATCACCACACTCAAGGCTTTTGCGCAGACAAAAGCACAAAACAAAAAGCAAAAATACGACATCGCCGCATTCCTCTATCCGGCCTATGCCTCCGACGACCCACGGCTTCGCCCGTTCTGGCCTTCTGGCATGGGTGAATGGGAAACTGTAATGACCATGCAGCAGCGTCACCCAGGACACTACTGGAACCGCAAGCCATTGTGGGGCTATGTCAACGAGGCCGACTCCGCCGTAATGTCTATGGAGATTGACCAGGCCGTGACCCATGGTGTCAACGTCTTCATATTCGACTGGTATTGGTTCGACGACCGCCCATTCATGGAGACCACACTCCGCAACGGCTTCCTCAAGGCTCCCAACAACCAAAAGATGAAATTCTATCTCATGTGGGCTAACCACGACGTGCTCAACCTCTGGGACACTCGCCTCTATAATGTCAACGAGAACAACGTAATTTGGCAGGGCAAAGTGAGCCGTGAGCAGTTTGAACGCATCTGCAAGCGCAACATAGAGCTTTACTTCAAGCTACCTAACTATTATAAAATCAACGGCAAACCGGTGTTTATGATTTACGATGTCAAAAACCTCATCGACGGTCTTGGCGGAGTTGAGAAAACGGCCGACGCACTCAAGTGGTTTACCAACGAAGTTAAAAAAGCCGGTTTCCCCGGTCTTGACATACAACTCACCATGTGGGCACCAAACCTCAACTACAGTGGACTCGACTCCAACAAAACCGACACTCCCGAAAACGATTTCGTCAAGAAACTTGGTTTCACAAGCTCCACACACTATCAGTTCTGCCACTACTTGTGGATGGACGACGAATACAGCAACATTCTCAAAAAAGCCGAGGAGGAATGGTATAAAATCGACTCCAAGTTCGATATTCCATACTACCCTCATGTGAGCATAGGCTGGGACAACAGCCCTCGCATGGAGAAAAGCATGCGTGTGCGCAACAACACTCCAGAGGAGTTTGAAAAAGGACTCCGCATGGCTAAAAAATATGTTGACAGTCACCCAAAGCAAGTTCCGCTTATCACAATCAACAGTTGGAACGAGTGGACCGAAACAAGCTACATGGAGCCAGACAACGTGTATGGCTACGGCTACCTAAACGCCATAAAAAAAGTGTTCGTTGACAACAAATAACCCCAAACGGCACTTTTGCATAACAAAAAATGCGCCACAATACAAGCGGCGCATTTTTTACAGTAGTTTCTGCTTTCAAAATTTCACAAGCATGCCGTCAGCCACAGCTTGAGCCACAGCCTCACCTTTTGTGGCTGCCGCTATTGCCAAAGCAAATGCTGTGGCTGCAGCAGGACCGTTTCCTGTTATTATGTTTCCGTCAACAGCCACTTGACCGTCACCCACAATCGCGCCTTTCATACCGGCTTCCATGCCCGGATAACACACGGCTTTCTTGCCATTAAGCAAGCCAAGCGACCCAAACACCACCGATGGCGAAGCACAAATTGCAGCTATACCGTCACCTTTGGCGTTCTGTTTCAGCAAAGCTTCACACACGGCGTGGCAGTTAGCAAGATTTGTTGCTCCTGGCATTCCACCAGGCAAAATCAGCCATTGAGCGTTGTTCAAATCCACATCGGCTATCGTTGTGTCGGCCTTTACAACTACATCGTGAGCACCTGTCACTTCAGCGGTTTCGTTTATTGAAACCATTTCCACACTCATGCCTGCTCTGCGCAGCACATCTACCACCGTCAACGCCTCAATTTCCTCAAAGCCGTCTGCAAAAAACACATAACTTTTGTTCATAGCTCTTTATATTTTTATTTTTATAAATTAAAATTTCATTTCTTTATCAACCCAACAAAGCCGCTTCACAACTCGTCACCCTGGAATATGCCATTTGCCGCCAGATAATTGTCAAGCAAGTTTGTGAACTCATAGTTTTTCAGCCCCCACTTTGGACTAATCAGCAAGTCGGCCGGCGATTGTGACACAAATCGCTCTATTGCTATCTGCCGAGGTATTTTCCTTATTATTTTTGAGCATAGTTCCACATACTGTTCCGCAGTCCATTTTGGCACACTCACCTCACCACCCGTCACCTGCCGTGCAAGTTTTGTCCCTTTCACTATCTGCATCTGATGAAACTTCAGTGTTGACAGCGGCAACGCCGACACTGCCTCCACCGTGTGCATCATGTCGGCAACCGTTTCGTTTGGCAATCCCAAAATCAAGTGAGCTCCACAATCCAGCCCACAGTCATGTGTCAGCCTTATGGCATCTACGCTGTCAGCCCAAGAGTGACCGCGGTTTATACGCGTCAGTGTCTCATCGTTGGCAGTTTCCACGCCATATTCCACAATCACCTTCACCTTTCGCCCAAGCTCTCCAAGATATTCAAGCAGTTCCCTGTTCACACAGTCGGGGCGTGTGGCTATCACTATCCCCACCACACCATCTACCGCAAGAGCCTCATCATACAGAGTTTTCAGTTCTGCCATATCGCCGTATGTGTTTGTGTATGCTTGAAAATAGGCAAGATATCTCATCATCGGATATTTCTTGGCAAAAAACACCTTGCCTTCTTCAAGTTGCTGCGTCACGGTCAGTTTTGGTTTGCAATATTCAGGACTGAAAGTCTGGTTATTGCAATATGTGCAACCGCCCACTCCCTTACTTCCGTCACGGTTTGGGCAAGTGAAGCCGGCATTAACCGAAATTTTCTGCACCTTGCAGTCAAAAAAACGGCTTAAATACTCCGAGTAGTCAGTGTAATGCTTATTTTTCACAAATGCACAGTTTTATTCAGCAAATAGCAGTCAAGCAGCACAAGAGCCGCCATTGCCTCCACTATTGGCACAGCTCTCGGCACCACACACACATCATGCCGTCCACCGGGGTGCATCACCACCTGGTGTCCTTGGTCGTCCACGGTCTCTATGTCGCGGGCCATGGTGGCTATCGGCTTAAATGCCACTCTGAAATATATGTCCTCGCCGTTGCTTATGCCACCCTGTATTCCTCCAGAATTGTTGCTCCGAGTGGCTATATTGCCATTTTCATCGGCAATGAAATTGTCGAGTGTTTCGCTTCCTTTCTTGCCAGCGAACCCAAAACCGAGCCCATATTCAAATCCCTTGGCAGCATTTATGCTCATCATAGCTGCAGCGAGCTTAGCTTGCAGTTTACCAAACACCGGGTCACCGAGGCCAACGGGCACACCTTGCACCACGCACTCTATCACGCCGCCCAGTGTGTCATTTGCCGCCTTTGCGGCTTCTATTTCGGCTTCCATCTGCCTCGCCACAGTCTCGTCTGGGCACCTTACCGCATTGCTGTCAACTTTTAACAAATCCAGTTCGGTGTATTCTGTGCTTATTTTTGCACCGCCTATTTGCTGCGTGTAAGCAGTGATTTTCACTCCCAGCTGCTCCAGTGCCTGCATGGCAAGTGCTCCTGCTGCCACTCGTGCCAGTGTTTCTCTTGCCGACGAGCGGCCTCCGCCGCGAGGGTCTCTCAACCCATATTTTTTGTCAAATGTGTAGTCGGCATGCGACGGCCTATACACATGCGCCAGCTCGTCATAGTCAGCCGACCGTGCATCGTGATTGCGCACCTCAAAGGCTATTGGTGTGCCCAGGGAACGACCGCCGTAAATTCCAGAAAGAAATTCCACCTTGTCATTCTCCTTGCGTGGTGTTGTCAGTTTCGACTGTCCTGGCCGTCTGCGGTCAAGCTGAGCCTGCACCTTGCCGACATCTACAGCCACTCCGGCAGGAAACCCGTCAAGCACACCGCCAAGGGCCACACCGTGCGATTCGCCAAATGTCGTCAGAGTCAATATGTCGCCTATCGTATTTCTCATTGCGTATAATCCATTTTTATAGTTGCCAAATGCCCATTAACAGAGGCACACTCTGCCCCAAGTCACACTTTTTGGCAATAATTAATCCTCTTTTCGCAAAAGTATAAAAAAAACGCAGGATTTTTGTGTACTTTTGAGCATCAAAATCCTTTATGAGCTTTAATTTATGAAATTTCGTTTTGTCATAGCTTTAGCATTAGCGTGCACTGGCGTTCACACAGCTTCAGCGCAGTCGTTGCCGCGCTCCAAAGCCGAAAGCTTCTTCACGCGCCTTTGCGCCACAACCACCGACAGTGCCAAGGTTATCATCGCCCAAAAGCTAAATGCCATTGCCAAGCCCAACGAGATATTAAAGTTCACTGACACTGCCGAAGCCATCCTTGGCTCGCCGGCAAGCCCTGCGCACAACGAGGTTTTGTACACCTACTTTCTGCAATCAGTTGTAGCCAGCAAAAAGCTATCCGAAAACGACAAACTCCGGCCATCGTTGCTGCTTGAAAACTCACAAAAAAATCAAATTGGCACTACTGCCACCAACATTGCTTACCAGCTCCCAGATGGTTCTTCTCACAGCCTATATGACGCAACCACGCCATTAACGTTAATCTATTTCAACGACCCCGACTGCGATGCTTGCCACAAGGTCAAAGAAAACATAGCTGCCAGCGCATTTCTCTGCAACCTGTGTAGCGAAAACAAGTTGTCAATAATTGGCATTTATCCATTTAATGACAAAGCCAAGTGGCAATCGCAAACGTTTCCGCTATTTGTTGCCAATGGTTGGGACTACACACAAAGCATAGATGAAGAAGCCACCTACGACCTTCCCACCATGCCGTTGTTCTATTTGCTTGACGGCAACAAAACCGTCATAGCAAAGAATGAGCCAAGCCTTAAAAAAATAGAGAAAACTATAGCCGACCTCATTTCCGCCAACCACTAAACAGCGTTCACATAAGGGTAGCTCAAGGCTGCCCTTCTCAACCGTCACAACAGTTTCAAGGCCACATATTCGGTCGCACCTTTTTCCACCACAAACTCGGCAGCCGAGCGATAACCTAACACCCACACTATTTTGCCATCAGCCTCAAGCAGCCAAGCGTCACGCTTGTCTTTCATAAGTAGTTTCATGTTGGCAAAAAGGTCACTAAGCAATTTCGTTCCGCGCATGCCAAATGGCTTGAAACGGTCACCGTCGTGCCAATGTCGCAGAACCACTTTTTTGCAATTCAAAATCGATTTACTAAATGCAACTGTTGTCTTTCCGTCACATTCAGCAGCATTAAATACGCGTCCTTCAACAATCTCACATTGCATCGCCACTGGTTCGTGTATCAAATTGCAGTGTAAATCTATAGGATATTCAACCTCATCTTTTGGTTTATGAACTAAAACTTCAAGTTTGTCACGTTCCACCCACAGCTCATGACTACTCGAAAAAAACGATTTTCCGGTTTTTTCTCCATTTCTCAAAGCCGCAACAATCTCTTTAGATTGCTGCCTGTTGAACCCAAATGGTTTCAGAATTTCAAACAGCAGCACCTCGCAGTTTTCGTATGCAAACAGGCAATCGCGGTCAATCAAAAACTCACCTTCGGCATTGTAGTTGTCGCACACAATCAGCCTCAGCACGCCCACGGCCTCTTCATAAAGTCGCAAACATTCCTGCGTGTTGGCAATAGTCTTTGTCAAGGTGTTTTCAGCGTCAGGAAAATCAGCATACACTTGCGGCAGCACCTTGTTGCGCAACTTGTTCCTTTTCACATCACACTCCAGATTGGTACTGTCCACCACAGAGTTCTGCCCCAAGCCGCTCAAATAAGCCTCTATGTCACTACGCCCCAAGCACAGCATCGGCCGCACCACATACCCGTTACGCGCCTTCATGCCACCCAAGCCTGATATGCCAGTTCCACGCAGCGCGTTCAGGAAAAACGTCTCTATGTTGTCATCACGGTGATGCGCCACAGCTATGCAGCTGCAGCCTTCCTCTTGCCTCACATTTTCAAACCACTCATAGCGCAGTTCGCGACAAGCCATTTCCACCGACACTCCATGCTTCTTTTGATAAGCCGCCACATCAAAGTCAACCACTCTCAACGGCACATTCAAGCCGCTGCAAAGTTGCCTCACAAACCGCTCATCACGCATCGACTCATCTCCACGCAAATGAAAGTTGCAATGCGCGGCCACGCAGTCCATGCCCATACTGATCAGCACACGCAACAGAGCCACCGAGTCTGGCCCGCCGCTCAATGCGACCAGCACTCTGTCAGCCAACGAAAAAAGTTTGTTTTCCGCAACATAGCTCGCAACTTTCGCCTCCACTAAGTTTTTTTCCATAACACAAAAGTACTAATAAATAATATTTTTAGTAACTTTGCTTGAATTTATTACACACTGAGAATTATGCTACAAGACAAAATAGATTTGCTGGCCTCTCAAATCAAAGAGCTTAAAGCAAGCAACGAGGAGGCACTTGAGGCGTTAAGAATAAAATATTTGAGCAAAAAAGGCGAAGTCACAGCCTTATTCAATGATTTCCGCGAAGTGCCAAAAGAGCAAAAACGCGAATTGGGTCAAAAACTCAACGAACTCAAGAAATTAGCCACCGACAAGCTGGCAGAACTTAAAGAAAGCTTCAAGGAACAAGAAAAAGAAGCGCACAAAATCGACATCACGCGCCCAGCAGCTCCCATTGAGCTTGGCACACGCCACCCTATTTCTCTCGTCAGAAAACAAATAATCGACATATTCTCACGCATAGGATTCACTATCGCCGATGGCCCAGAGGTTGAAGACGACAAACACGTGTTCACAATGCTCAACTTCGCCGCCGACCACCCGGCTCGCGACATGCAGGACACATTCTTCATCAACACCAATCCCAACGATGTGACCAAAAACGTGGTTTTACGCAGCCACACAAGTTCTGTGCAATCACGTGTCATGGAGCACACCCAACCGCCCATCCGCATTATCTGCCCAGGACGTGTATATCGCAACGAGGCCATCACAGCTCGTGCCCACTGCTTCTTCCACCAGATTGAAGGTCTGTACATCGACAAGAACGTGACTTTTGCCGACTTGAAGCAAACGCTTCTCTACTTTGCCAAAGAGCTTTTCGGAGCCGACACAAAAATTCGTCTCCGTCCGTCATACTTCCCATTCACAGAGCCATCAGCCGAAATGGACGTTTCGTGCATGCTTTGTGGCGGAAAAGGTTGCGGCTTCTGCAAAAACACAGGCTGGGTTGAGATTCTCGGTTGTGGCATGGTTGACCCCAACGTGCTTGAGGCTTGCGGCATAGACAGTTCAGTATATTCAGGCTATGCATTTGGCGTGGGTGTGGAACGCATCACCAATCTCAAATACATGGTCAAAGACCTCCGCATGTTCTCCGAAAACGACGTGCGTTTCCTTGAGGAATTTGAGGCTGCGCACTGATTTGTCGCAAGAAATAACACACAACGACATAAATTTTCTAAAAATACAGGCATCTCTAAATCTCATTTTTAGAGATGCTTTTCATTTAAGAGCAAAAAGCAATGACACAAAAAGAGCGTTACACAGGCGTTTTAAGCTATTTCGCAAAGCAGATGCCCAATCCGGCCACAGAGTTGCACTACAACAGTCCTTTTGAGATTCTCGTGGCTGTTATGCTGTCGGCTCAGTGTACCGACAAGAGAGTCAACCTCGTCACGCCAGCACTCTTCAAGTCCTACCCCACTGCTCAGGCCATGTCCAAAGCCACAGCTGCCGACATTCTGCAGTTCATCAGCAGTGTTTCTTACCCCAACTCCAAGGCTAAGCACCTGCAAGCCATGGCTGCCATGCTCATTGACAAATTCCACGGCGAAGTGCCCGACAACATGACCGACCTCACCTCGCTTCCCGGCGTGGGGCGAAAAACAGCCAACGTGGTCATGGGCACAGTTTTCAACAAACCCACAATCGCCGTTGACACCCATGTGTTCCGTGTTGCCAACCGCATAGGCCTGGCTAAGGGTAAAACACCACTCGAAGTGGAAACCACTCTCACAAAAAACATACCGCCAGAATTGCGCTACAAAGCCCACCACTGGCTTTTGCTGCACGGACGCTACATCTGCAAGTCGCAGCGTCCCGACTGCCTCAACTGCCCGATTACGCAATTCTGCGCCCATTTTTCAAAACTACCCAAGTAAAATCCAATAGCCCAATCGCCATTAGAGCGTCACAAGCCAACCCATAAATACAGCAATAAAAAGAGCAACCTCACACGAGGTTGCTCTCATATTATTTATGCATCACACTATAAAAAAACACATCAAAATATTTTTGTTTTCCTAAAATTAGATTCCCTTTTTCTTCTATGTAAAATTGTTAGCATTATTAATGCATAACAAATATCAGACATTCTTATAATTTTAATTCATTAACTCGCTGGTTGAATTAAATTTCTAAATATCAACAAATGAAAAAGTTGCACAACATGCAGATTATTAGTGAATTAGTAACAGTTAAACAACTAAGTACTATCGCACTGCTTATGCGCAACTTCATAACAAATTTCGTCAGAATCCTCGAAATCTGCAAGG
>CAKUQQ010000022.1 GCA_934675575.1 uncultured Muribaculaceae bacterium | reverse complement strand
AAGCACACAGGCAGCAGGCCGATGAATATCACCTGGCAGCTGGACCGCCCAATCCCGGCGAAGTTCTTGAAGAAGACAAATAAGTTGGTAGTGGGGTGATTCAGCCATCCGTTCGTAATGTACTTAAGCAGCTGCTATTTAGTTTATAGAATGAACGGGCTTCAATCGGATACCAATTAGTTGGTAAAACTTGCGTTTAATATGTAGATACAACCACAATGAGGAAGGTGATTTTGTGAATTTCGAAGAATCAGCGAAGAAACTGTATACCTTACCATGGCAAGCATTGTATGATCTAGCTGTTGAAAAGCAGATTGATGGGGAAGAAATCAAACACAAGGAGAAAACGGAAATTATTCGCCGATTGCTACTTTCAGATATAACAGAAGCTGAAATTGAAGCAGTCATCGATGATTACACCTATGGAAATCGTGTTACCTTCACACTTTGGGTTTTTTCAAAAACTCTATCTGTAGAAGATATATCTGCACTAAAGGCTTTGGAGCAAACTGAAGAGGACTATATTGATGTAGAAGGTTTTCGCAATTTGAAGTATGTTTCGCTAAAAACATGCTCGGATCGATTGGAAATGATTTATAGCTACAGCAAAGAATATTCTTTCATTAATGAGGAAGGAAAAGCGGATAGCGTCTGGGAAATGCACCAAGGCTGCTTGTGGATAGGAACAGAGAAAAATTATCTTGCAAGCATAAGCAAACACGAAAAAATGTTGACGTGTGTAATAAGTCTAATTGAGGAAAAACTGAGAAATACAATTACGCAAATCAAGCCACCCAAGAAGGCGATTGAACGATGTACGAACTTCCGAGCGATGAGCCGGATTGTCCTACAAGGAACGGGTGGAGAGAAAACAGCCATCTCCAATTCCTCTGGATTTACTGAAGAGCAAACACGAGAAGTGGAGAGAATTCAAGCGGGAAGGTTTGACACATCCGGCAGCTATATTGC
This sequence comes from uncultured Muribaculaceae bacterium, assembly GCA_934675575.1. Taxonomy (GTDB): domain Bacteria; phylum Bacteroidota; class Bacteroidia; order Bacteroidales; family Muribaculaceae; genus Sodaliphilus. Next base: position 17,451 of record CAKUQQ010000022.1, on the reverse strand, counting down.
TGAAATTAATGATGAAACAACCGCCACAGTAAAGTATAATGTCAGTAAGGGAAATCTCGGCATTTATAAGCATCTACCATCTTCCGTGCTTTTTAGCTGGTCAAAAACTGCAATCGAAATTATCCTCGAAGAAATTGAGAATCTGAAAGGGCGGCCAGCTGGAGAAATCTTTCGGGAGATGGGGGTTGAAATCAAATGGCCCGGTCACACGAGTGATTTTGAGGAACTCAACTGGCTCTTAACTCAAATAATATCCTCTTTGGGGGAAGAAACGGAATTTCGGTGCACTGTTCCTGATAATGTTAAGCCGCTTTTACAAAAGGAAGATCTTTTTTTCAAGATTCCACGGATTTATTGTAATGAATGTGAATCATATGAGTTGCCGTACTGCGCACATTGCGGCGAGGCATTGACCTATAATAGGAAGGGAGTTTTAGAGTGCAGTTGTGATGCGCCTCTAAGAGTTACCTGCGCAGAACAACATCGCTCATGTGAAATTAAACCGTGGTTTTTGCCTAAGGATAGGTTAGTGAATGCGATTAACAAGAATATCTTGAATGTTTATAAGGATCACAACCTAGGTTATAAAATGTGCATTATGGGTGACGAACTTTATATTGTACATGAAAAGATAGGTGCAAATACTGAAGTTGAAATACTTTTCTCGGATGTATCGTGTTTCCAATATAATGCGAGTCCAGATCCTAACATAAGACCATTTGCGGTTCGTATGAATGAAAAGTGCATCAACGGAACATGCTCATTTGAAAAGATAAACCAATGTCTAAAAGATGCTACTATGAGTTGTTTGCCCAAAGTTTTCTATGGAATCTTACCTTCGTATCGCCCACAACCGCATAAAGGCGGAGAATTTGGCGATGTATCCGGGCAGATACAAGTAGGCAACAGCTATTATCAAATGATCGGAATTATAAAAAAGAACAGCGAAAATAAATCTGGTGGAAGAAGTAGAGAAAGAACCACTGAAGAGCTTGCCGAAAAACCGTTACTAGCAACGGCAAAGGAAGGTGAGGAAATCATCAGGCAATTTGTTGAACAAGGAATGACAGATGCACGAGTAGATGTTATTGCAGTTATTGCACCGCAATACTTTGACCATGGACTAAAAGGAACGCTTAAAATGCTCGCGCGTTTGGCTGGTAAAAAAGTACTTTTTATAGAGCTCGATGAAATCTGTAAGTTGATTGCTATGAATGAAAACGTACAGGTGATATAAATAGAGCCGTATTTTATTATTATAACTAAAGTAGTAGAACAACTTTAAGCCATGTGGAGACCGTAGTATTGATGTCAAGGGTTAAGGAATAAAGTGTGGAAAACCGCTTATTTCCGGTGTTTTGGGCTATATTTGCTGACATCCAAATGCCCAACTCACCTGTTCAGAAGTGTACAAGAGAACATATCTGCGGAAACGGAAAACGAGCAGAAAAGCTGAGTTAGTGGATTAAATGTCACGGCTTAACAGCAGTTCAGCACAACCGACTGCTTAGAAAAATGAATGAGCGGATTAGATGTCAGTGAGGATTTAAATAATATGCTCTTATGCTCTATGGTGAGGTGAGTTTGTGAAAAACTATGGTTTATGTCGTAAATGCTTCCACGAGGATTTTCTATACAGGTATGCTAAAACTCGTGCAAAAATATTAAGCATCCTGCCTGGTAGGAACAAAAAGTTTTGGAAAAGAAATTACGAAGATATTTTCGACAATTATTACCGCATTGGAGACCATGATAATTCCTTACCAGAGAACCACTTTATGAATCTTCGTACCATTATTACAGCGGATTTAGTACATAGAGAGGATATCAAAGAACTTCAAAATGGCATTCGTCATCTGCTTAAGACAAGAAGGACAAATCGCTTTTTTAATTTTCACACTGATGGGTTAGACGAGATATGTAATCGTCTTGAAAAAATGGACTCGACATTACTTTCTTGGTATGAAAAAGTCGATTGTGGTATATTCGAATTCAAAGGGCATAGGCTCGAATCAACTATTGATTATTTTACCGTAAGCATATGTAATATAGATTCGGCTTATTTGGCCCTAGAATTTTCGTTGTATTTGACGGACGAAAAGAAGAATGAACTAGACAAATTAATTAAATGTAATTACCACGAAGACCGTGGATATGCCACTTCAACACTCACAGCGAGAAAAAATAGAATCGGTTCATTTCAGAATTATTCGGTGATTCACTATAATGATGATGCACTAAAAGCAGATAAGATATATGAATTTATCAGTCGTATTGAATGGGAATTTTATGAGGCATTGAGTCATTATTTCCCTTTTGCTCTTCACAAGAGAGGAATAATGCCTCCAAGAATAGAGACATATTATACAGACATTGATTATCATGAAGACTGTCGTGCGTTTTGGGATTCAATTGGTGTTGCTGAATATCAAGGGCAATTTATTGATGAAAGGCAAAAAGTTTTTTTCGAATGTAAGCTTTCTGGACGATATGAACAGACGCAAGCAAATAACAGATTAATCTACATCATTAAAGATGATGGTATCGAAGCGGGTCAGTTTAAATCCGTTAAGGACGATGTGTATTTTCACTTAAAAGATTATGCAATAGAGTACTTTAAGATTCTGTTTCTTGATATTCTATCAAGGGAATCAGGGAAGATAGTGGTTTCATATAAGCACAAACTTGATAAAATCAAACTTCGAAAAAACCGGTTAAAATCATTACTAAAGCTAAAATATGAGTTTTCGTTAGATATTGACGATTATAACCGGTATGTTAGAGATGATACGTGGACGCAGGTTGTCAAAAAATTAGAGGAAATTTATGCAGATAGTGATGAAATGGCAAAAAAACTAACAAAGCCATTTTATATATCGTATAAAAATTTTTGTAATGCTGCAATATCGGGAACCAAAAAAATCGAGACCGATATCAATGTCCTTTTGTCTGAGTTTGAAGACAAGGAGCATATTTTGCAGACTCTTTCTGATTACAAAAACACAGTTCGAAGTATGGCACTAAATGCTGTTATGTTGATTATAGCTGCCATTACTCTGTTCTTTGTGATTTTTCCGGAGAAAACGACTGTAATTGCAGACTTTCTAAGGCTTATATATCATTATTTTACCAACGCTTTTAAATAATTTTATATGCAATAGTATCTTTTATGTAATGCAAAGCTCTCCCGGCCATCAATCATGGTGGTCAGGAGGGCTTTGCTATTCTCATACAATTATCCCGCATCTATATCCACTTTGAGTCCAGATTTCAACTCGATCGTATAATGGTCCTCATAAACCGTGATCTGCTTGAACCAGCGCCGGACCAAGGTTTCGTCAAATTCCGTCAGGTCGGCAGACTGGCTGCGAATGAAATCCTGAAGCGCTGTGATGCGCTTGATTTGTTCGTCTCTTGCTACCGTGTCAACGGTGGTCTGCTGTTTCAGTTCCCGGAGCCGGAAAATCTCATCGGCAATCTCATCGTAGGCTTCCTTACTGTTGGCCTTCTTGAGAAGCTCCTGCTGAAGCTCCAGCAGCTTCTCATCGATGGCATCCGTGGATGCGGTGGCTGAGGCGTGAATGACCGCTGCGGTGTTCTGCTGGAGCTGGCGCTGGTATCCTTCCCGGTCGCCCAACAGCTCGTTCAGGGCGGCAACTACAACTCTCTGCAGCTCCAGCTCATTGACGGTCCGCGCATGGCATTCATGCCCGGTCGGCTCCAGTCTGCTGACGCACCGCCAGACAATGGATTTGCAGCCGCGATTGTTCCAATGGATGCGCCGAAACTGTTCACTGCACTCTCCGCAGACAATCATTTGGGAAAAGCAGTGATTGCAGCTGTATGTGTGCTTCTTCCCGTTCGGGCCGGGCTTTACAGAGCTTCTCCGAACCAGTTCTTCCTGCACCCACATGAAAATGTCTCGCGGAATGATGGCCTCATGGTCGTTCTCTACATAATACTGCGGGACAATGCCGTTGTTCTTCACCCGGGTCTTGTTCAGGAAATCGGTGGTATAGGTTTTCTGCAGGAGAGCGTCGCCGATGTATTTCTCATTGCGGAGAATCTTGTTGATGGTGCTGGTGTGCCATTTGGTTTTGCCAGCGCCCGTCAGGATGCCGTCTCTCTCCAGACCAGCGGCGATCTTGTCCATGCTGTACCCTTCCAGATATTCCCGGTAAATGCGTTTGACCGCTTCAGCCTGGGCAGGATCAATGACTAGGTGGCCTTCCGCATCCTTCGTGTAGCCGAGAAAACGATTGTGATTGACCTGCACCTGCCCGTTCTGATAACGGAACTGCAAGCCTAACTTCACATTCTGGCTCAGGGACTGGCGTTCCTGCTGGGCCAGCGATGCCATAATTGTAATCAGCACCTCGCCCTTGGCATCCATTATGTTGATGGATTCCTTCTCAAATTAGACCGGAATGTTCTTTTCCTTGAGCTGACGGATGTACTTCAGGCAGTCCAGCGTGTTTCTGGCAAAGCGACTGATGGACTTGGTAATGATCATATCGATCTCACCGGCCATACAGGCGTCAATCATGCGGTTGAATTCGGTGCGCTTTTTGGTGTTGGTACCGGTGATACCGTCATCAGCGAATATTCCGGCGAATTCCCATTCTGGATTTTTATGAATGTACTCGGTGTAATGCTCCACCTGGGCTTCATAGCTTGTCGCCTGCTCATCGCTGTCAGTACTGACACGACAGTAAGGTTGCTATGCATAAATGAAATAAAAAAGCCGGCTTGCCAAGTCGGAAAAATTCAAAAAAATAGCCGCACACCCTAAGCAGAGTGTACGGCTAAGCAAAAATGTTCTATTTTCGCTGTTGAGTACCGAGCGGAGCATATCCGTAAGAACTCAAAAATTCGTTAGCTTCATCTATGGGCTGTCCGACAAATCCTGTAATACAGAATTTCAGAGCATTATCCTCATCGGAGTCCTCAAAAGCATGTCCAGCCAGTTGAAGCAGTTTGTTTGTTGTATCTAGGTCCATATCAAGGCCGCAGGCAACAGCAACGATAGCTCTTTTGCTAGGCTTTGTATCTGGGTTTGTCTCTGCCCGGCGATAATAGACTTCATCCAGACCAGTAAGATTGCAGAAATGTGGTTTGCTTAGCCCTAGAGCCTGAATGATATCATGTAGCATCTGCCAACATGATTTGTTCGGCGTAATAATTTTGCGCATAGAATTTTGCTTCTCGAACTCGAGCCGTTTTTGCTCCAGCCTCTTGGCTGCCTCAATTGTTTCAGAATTGTTTGATCTGCTGTACCTTGATACTTCCTGTTGCGCATTGGCACGATGGAGAATCTTTTGTGGCAGATGTTTTTGGGAGTCAGAGCGCTTTATAGTATCTCATTTGTATAATTCCCCACTACCTACCACACTCCCTTATGTCCAACCAGAAGGCCTGTCGTTACTTGCTTGTATAGATCACAATATAGTATAGCACGTTGATGCAGAATTTTCAATTATATGAAAAGTGAATTCTCGTGTTTGTGAAGAATCTCTCTTGATTCAAAAACAAGGCTGTGATATAATTTTGTAGAACAAGCAGATCAATCTGCCTTAAGGAAAAGAGGTGCCATATTGGAAGTCAGCTACAAAAAGCTTTGGAAACTCCTGATCGATAAAGACATGAAGAAAAAAGACTTACAGGCATTAGCAGGAATTAGCTGGGCCTCAGTTACAAAGCTTTCAAAGAATGAAACTGTAAGTATGGAAGTCTTAATGAAAGTGTGCGGAGCGTTGAAATGCGATATTGGAGATATTATGGAATTAATATCTGTAGATCACAATACTGACAAACAATGAGGCGTCGTATGGCAAGAGGAAAGAAGAAAACGGTAATAGATACAGCTCATCCACATACAATAAAGAAATTTGAACTGATCGAAGAATACATTAAATCTTGGTCACAGAAGCTCATGCTATATGAGAACTGCAATACGCTCGTTTTTATTGATTGTATGTGTAACTGTGGTGTTTATTTCGATGATGACGGGAACTTGATTGATGGGACATCTGTGCGCGTTGCGAATGCACTGTTGAACGTGGCCAGAAAATATCCTTGTAAAATGGTTCAGCTGTATTTGAATGATATCAACAAGGAAAAAGTTGAGGAGCTAAGAAAACATATTCCAGCTAATGAGAGAAATTTTCAAATTATTACGACAGATCTTGATGCTGGTGTCCTTCTTAGAACAATAGGCCCACAGCTTTATAATGCTGGACACCTGCATTACTTCCTTCTGTATGATCCGTATAATGCTACGATAGACTGGGCCGCCCTTATTCCGTTTTTCAGGAACTGGGGAGAAGTAATGATTAATCACATGGTCTCTGATCCTGTCAGGGCAATTACCAGCGCCAAGAGACAGACTACTAAGGAAAAATACGAGAACACCTATCTGGAGGCCTTTGCGGAACTGGTTCCTTATGGCAACAACAAACAAGCATATGAGAAACGTGTGGAAGAAATTATCGAGGCGCTGAAGGGGCCGCGTAACTATTATGTATCAGCATTTCCTTTCTATAATTCCCAGAACTCGCAGGTATATAGTCTCGTTCACTGCACAAGCAATCGGGAAGGCTTTAAATTATACAAAAAGAGTGCGTGGAAGGTATTTGGGGATCAATCCTCAACCAAGAAAACTCACGGCGAAGATGGGCAGCTCGTACTAAATCTCGATCCGAATGTGGGTTCCGTTGTTACAACGTCCACAGATGAATCCTGTTTTACCGTCCATGACATTACTAAGTATCTTCAGAAATCATTCTCTGGCAGGAAGGGGGTCCACATTGAAGAAATGTGGGCATTGCTGGATGAACATCCTATATTCCCTTCGAGCTATAGAAATCAGATAAAGCAGGAACTTGTTGAGATGTATGGTGCAACCAAGGAACAAGTTGTTGATCCCTTTACTGGGAAAAAGGAAACCGTGATATCTTTCCGATAGAGCGAAGCAGCCTGGTTTGGAGGTGCGGAAACGATGACATCACAGAAATTTGGCGGAGATTGGACAGCTAAAAAACTCAATTTTTTCACAAGTTACCTCGATGCATACCTAATCGCCTTACAAAATCAAAAATTTAAGAAGATATATATTGATGCTTTTGCCGGAACTGGAGAAATCGAAACTAGCGACGGTGAAGCATATCTAGCAGGGTCTGCAAAGAGGGCGTTGTCTGCAGAGAGACGGTTTGATCACTACTATTTTATTGAGAGCGATGAAAGCAAAGCGTCCGAGCTTGAACATATGATTGATACAGAGTTTCCACACTTGAAAAGGTTCACGACAGTCTATCGCGGTGATGCAAATGAAAAACTCAGTAATATTATCAATGACATTGACTGGCGCTTTAGCAGGGGGCTTCTGTTCTTAGACCCTTACGCAACACAGGTCGATTGGGCCACTCTTGAACGCGTCGCCGGAACAAAATCCATTGATGTATGGTACCTGTTCCCGTTTTCAGCGCTCAATAGGATGTTGCCTAAAAACGGTAAATACGGATCGTGGGAAAACACAATCGATCGGTTACTTGGTGATAACAGTTGGAGAACTGAGTTTTACAAAAAAGATCCGCAGCTTTCTCTGTTTGATCTTGGTGTGATTGATGGCGGTGAAGAGGAAGATCGACTTGTAAAGGATGCAAGCCCAGAACACATAAAAGAATTCCTTATCTCCCGCCTAAAGACGATTTTTTCGTGTGTATCCAACAATCCAAGAATATTTAAGAACAGTAAGAACTCACCGATGTTTTTGTTCTGCTTTGCAATCTCCAACGAAAGTGTAGCTGCACAGCGACTTGCCTTGAGAATTGCAGATCATATTTTGAAGAAAAAATAATTATAAGGATGGAACCGATTTGAAGACCATTACACGCAAAACCATGCTCTACCAGACCGGTGTTGAGTATGGTGACTATACAATGAATCATGCTCAGGGCTGTGCCCATGGCTGCAAATTTCCCTGCTATGCTTTTCTGATGAAAAAACGCTTTGGCCAGATCAAGGATTATGAAGAATGGATAGAACCGTATCTGGTTTCCAATACGTTGGAACTGCTGGACCGAGAGATTCCAAGACTTCGCGATAAAATTCAGTCTGTACAACTTTGTTTCACAACGGACCCTTTTATGAATGGATATCCGGAAGTAAGTGCCATGAGTATTGCTGCCATCCGGAGGTTAAATAACGCTGGAATTCGATGCACAACACTCACAAAGGGTATTTTGCCGATGGAACTGGCGCAGCTTTCTCCGGAAAACGAACATGGAATTACATTGATTTCCTTGGACGAAAGATACCGTAAAAAAATGGAGCCGGGTGCATCGCCTTATGCTGACCGTCTGGCCGCATTGAGAGCGTTGCATGATGCCGGATGCAGAACTTGGGTCAGCATCGAGCCATATCCAACCCCAAACCTGATTGAACAGGACTTACAAAACATTTTGGATGCGGTGAACTTCGTGGACAAGATTATCTTTGGCAGAACTAATTACTGCAAAGAAGTGAACGCCTACAAGCAGCATAAGGCATTTTATAACAAACTGGCTGTCCAGGTCACGGAATTTTGTGAGCAGAACGGTATCCAGTATCACATAAAAGAAAAAACCATTACAGAAGGATGAGGTAAAAGCCATGGCACTTTTGCAGGATTTGATCCAGCAAATTGACGATCCGATACTTCGTGAGCGGATTATGCAGGAGACGGATAAACTCGTAAAACAGAAGAAGTTCGGCTTGGTTTTTGAAGAACATTTGCCGGAATGCACACCTCTATACGATGCGCCTATCCGTGTTGGGTGCAAGGTTGCATTAAAAACAGGCTATGTCAGTGATATATATACCGTGCTTAAGATCGCAGGGGACACTGTACTGTGTGACCGCAGAGAGACACACGAGCAGAAAACGTTCCCAATGAGCGATATCGTTGCTGTGGCGGAATTTGGGGAGCCGATTTATCCCACACTGAAGCCGCTGGATTTTGTGGAAAATGCACCGGGCAGCGATCTTTGGCATACCCTCATCGAAGCCGATAACTACCATGCGCTCCAGCTACTGGAGTATCTGTATGCAGAAAAGGTGGACTGCATTTACATTGATCCTCCCTATAATACGGGGGCCAAGGATTGGAAATACAATAACGATTATGTGGACAGCTCTGACGCTTATCGCCATAGCAAATGGCTGTCCATGATGGAAAAACGTTTGAAACTCGCCAAGAAGTTACTGAATCCGGACGACTCGGTACTCATTGTAACCATTGACGAGAAAGAGTATCTACATCTTGGATGCTTGTTGGAGGAAATGTTCCCCGAGGCGCGCATTCAAATGGTAACAAGTATCATAAACCGTAAGGGAGTTTCTCGAAAAGGAAATAGATCAAGTACCGATAAAAAGGAGATAACACAGTTTTCTCGTGTTGCAGAATATTTATATTTTGTTATGTTCGGGAATGCATCGATTAAAAAATCCGAATATAATATGCTTGATTCACAGAATTATTCAGCTGTAGGATCTGGCGATTCTACGGAGCAAGTGAGTTGGCTTTCTATGCTAAGACGAGGAGCTGCTTCACATAGAGCGGACAAGCCAAAACATTTTTATCCCATATTTGTCGATCATAAAAATGCAACTATTGTTGGTGTTGGTGAACCACTAGATTTATCTGAAGACAGAATGACAGTCCAATCTGCCGAAGGTATTGATATAGTATGGCCAATGCGGACAGATGGAAGCGAAGGACGTTGGCAGTTAAAAAGGGATACTTTTATTACTGCACTGCACGAGGGTACGGCTAGGCTTGGTGCGTATAATAAAAAACAAAATCGCTGGGCGATTAACTATCTGAATCAGGGTATAAAAGATGAAATTAAAAAAGGTGCAATTTCTATTGTTGGGAAAGACGAAAAAGGTGCGTTAATTCTGAAACGTGTGTCTGAAAAGTTAGTAGAGCCAAAATCTGTCTGGAACCAGACTTCTCATAACGCTAGTGAATATGGAACGTCCTTATTAAGCTCAATAATTGGTAGCGACAAATTTAGCTATCCAAAATCTATATACGCTGTAAAAGACACAATTGCGATGTGTGTTGCAAATAAGCCGGAAGCGTTGATTGTCGACTTTTTTGCTGGTTCTGGGACTACACTTCATGCTGTTAATTTGATTAATGCAGAGGACGGAGGCCATCGGCGCTGCATTATGGTGACCAACAACGAGGTTTCTGCGGAAGATACTATAATCCTTACAGCACAAGGTTATCATCCGGGCGACAATGAGTGGGAAAACCAGGGCATTGCCCACTATGTTACATGGCCAAGAACAGTCTGTTCCATTAAAGGATGTGATATGAACGGAAAAGCATTGAATGGTCATTATGGATGCGAAACGGAAAGATACATCGAGATTGATGGTGAGGTGACAAGCCCGGACACCGGTAAGAAAATTCGTGGGAAAGTATACAAAAAAGCCAAGGCAGCGGTCTATCCAGAATTAGCCAAGATAAAAATATCTGATGGATTTCGGACCAATGCAACTTTCTTTAAGCTAAGTTTCCTTGACAAAACATCTGTCGCCCTTGGCAGACAATTCAAAGAGCTTTTGCCCGTCCTGTGGATGAAGGGCGGTGCTATTGGCAAGTGCCCGGTTCTGGAGAGTGAAGAATTGCCCGATATGCTCGTCCTTCCGAAAAACAAAATGGCAGTGTTGATTGACGAAATCTTCTACCCGGAATTTGAACAACAGCTCGCTCAGCATCCGGAAATCCAGACTGTGTTCATCGTTACAGATTCTGAGACAGCATACCGCGAGATGATCCGGGCCTATGAGGGCAAAGACTGCTACCAGCTCTATCGCGACTATCTGGATAATTTCCGCATCAATACAGGGAGGTAACCGGAATGAAGGTTGAATTATTTCCATTTCAGAAAAGGGCCCTCGCTGATATCCGTATGAAAACAGCGGAGGCTATGGGCAGCTACCACAGGACACACGCTCCGCAGGTGGTCTCTTTTACTGCGCCTACCGGTGCAGGCAAGACCATCATCATGGCCTCTCTGATTGAAAGTATTTTCTTTGGAGACGAGAACTACGCAGAGCAGCCGAACGCCATTATTGTCTGGCTGTCGGATTCTCCACAGTTGAATGAGCAGTCTAAGCTGAAGATTGACTCCAAGGCTGACAAAATTCGCCTGAGCCAGTGCGTTACAGTCAGCGAAGATTCCTTCGACAAAGAGACGTTTGAGAACGGTCACATCTATTTCTTGAACACACAGAAGCTCTCCACATCCTCGAAGCTGACGAAAAATGGTGATGGCCGTACTTATACTATTTGGCAAACCCTGGCGAATACCGTGCGTCATAAGAGTGATCGACTCTATTTCATCATTGATGAAGCACATCGTGGCATGCAGGGACGCGATGCCAGTAAGGCTACGACCATCATGCAGAAATTTATCAAAGGCAGCGATACAGACAAGATTCCTCCTATGCCAGTTGTCATTGGTATGTCGGCTACGACACAGCGTTTTAATGCGCTGGTTGAAGGTACGTCTTCCACAATTCACAAAGCCGTCGTTACAGCGGATGAAGTGCGGGCATCTGGCCTTTTGAAAGATAGGATTGTCATCACCTATCCGGAGGAAGACTCCGTAAACAATGATATGGCGATTCTCCAGGCAGCCGCTGATGACTGGAAACAGAAGTGGGAGCACTGGACGCAATACTGCTTTGAGCAGCACTATGCCTATGTCAACCCAATCATGATTGTCCAGGTCCTGAATGGTAGCGGAAGTAAACTGACTGACACCGATTTGGATGATTGCCTTAGAAAAATTGAGGAACGAACCGGCTTCAAATTCGAGCCCGGTCAGGTAGTACATACTTTTGGCCAGACCACCTCTGCCATTCAAGTGAACGGCCTCGATGTTCGCTATGAAGAGCCTTCGCGTATCACCGATGATAGAAATATTCGAATCGTGTTCTTTAAAGAAAATCTGTCTACAGGTTGGGACTGTCCCCGTGCGGAAACGATGATGTCCTTTAAGCATGCCAGAGATGCGACCTATATTGCGCAGCTTCTTGGGCGCATGGTGCGGACCCCGATGCAGATGCACATTCAGGTGGATGATGTTTTGAACGATGTCCATCTCTTTTTGCCGTACTTCAATGAAGATACCGTCAAGGATGTTGTGGAGGAGCTCCAAAGTAGTGAGGGCGGTGAAATTCCAACCGACATCTATGGGGAAACTACGTCCGGCAGAAAGTTTGAGACATTGACGGTCAAACCCAAGAAGAAAAGCGGCCCCACACCTGTTCAGGGACAGCTGACCATGGATGCTTTCCTCAATCAAGGCGCGAATTCCGAAGCTGCAGAATCCAGCAGTTCTCCCCAGAATTCTGTTGGCGGTTTTGGGGCCACAGGAATCCATTCTCAGCAGAGTCCATCGAATATAACAGATAATCCGGATCAGAATCAACAGACATCTTCCCAGGAGCAAACTTCACAGCATGTTGATGCTCAGCATACAGAAGCGCACCACGCCTCTACTGAAAATGCAGAAGCTTCAGCGGATAATACAAGGGTGGGAGTGACATCCGTAGATGCATTGACACAGGAGAAAGCACCTGACGACCTTTTTGATCGGGAAGCTGTCATGAAGTTTATCAACGACGCAGGCTTGCTTTCCTATAATGTTCGCGCGTTGCGAATTAACGATTACCTGAAATCATTGTATCGTATGGCACATCTGCTCACCATGTCCGGGCTGCACAGAACGGCTATCCGTGAAGTTCAGGCAGAGATCGCTGAAATGATTCACGATTATGTGCAGGAGCTTAAGGTGCAGGATAAGTACGATAGCCTGGTCCTGCAGGTAAAGCAGTTCAAACTGGCAACGCAGATTTTCGATGCTTTTGGTGAGACGGTTGACAGCTATTCTGTCCATGATTTGTTTACCACTACAGATACCGACATCGACCGGCAATTCCGCATTGCTGATGTAAGGCTTGGCAATGAAGGGATTGGTATGGTCTATGGCAATAAATATATGGATGTCAATGACCCTAATGGGTTCAAGGTAGATGTCATATTGTTCGTTGCTGATGATGAGTGTATGAACAAACTGCACAATTACGCGGAGAACCGTTTCCACAGCATAAATGACGATTATAGAAGGCACATTGCAACCATTGATTCCGAGAAAATTCGCAGACAATACGACAGCATCGTCTCCGATGGTGATGTCGTTAGTAAGCATAATTTCCGCCTGCCGGAGACGATTCAGATTCCCCATGAAAGTGGCGGAACAGAATATAGAGATCACCTGTTTGTAAGCGAAATTACAGGTGTGGCAAAGCTGAAGCTCAATGAGTGGGAAGCTGGCGTTATTGCAGAGGAGCAGAGGCGGGATGATTTTGTCTGCTGGATTCGCAATCCATCCAGAGGTGCTTGGGCCCTTTGCATCCCGTATGAGATTGACGGGGAAACAAAGCCTACCTATCCGGATTTCATTATTGTGAGAATCGATAAGGTACTGGGGTACGTTATTGATATTCTGGAACCGCATAATCCGGAATTTAAAGATAACCTCGGAAAAGCAAAAGGGTTTGCCGAATATGCGAGACAAAATCCTGGTGTGGGTAGAATCCAGTTGATCCGGATGGGCAAGGATTCCGCTGGAAACAAACGATTCAAGCGTTTAGATATGTCTAAAAGTGCGGTCAGGGATAAGGTTTCCCACGCCATGAGCAATGACGAACTGGATCATATTTTTGATACAGATGGTTTCATTGCACAGTGAGGTGATGGTATGTACGAAAAAATCAAAGCTGATATATCGAATGAATACTATTTAACGAATTATCCAAATGATGGGCAACGTTTCGTTGCGTGGTATTTAAGGAATATCCATAACCTCGATACCTATGAAACGAAAGACTGCATTACAGATGGTGCAGGAGACAAACAGATTGATGCCATCTATATTGATAACCAATCCAGTACCATCTACATTATTCAAGGTAAATTCTATGGCGGCGATACGGTCGATGCTGAACCGCTGCGTGAAGTATTGTCTTCGTGGGTGCAAATCAAGGATCTGGAGCACCTTCAGGATGGTGCCAATCACAAGCTCCAAGTAAAGATTAACGAGATGGCATCTGCGCTGGAAGACGATTACGAAGTGTGCTTCGAGCTGATTACCACTTCAACGCTGACCGAATCGGCCCAAAACGACCTTGCTGCCTTTCAGAAGGAATTGTCTGAAAATGAATCCCTATCTGCCAATCTGGTCGTGGTAGATAATGAGACAATGAAGTTCAAGTATGAAGAGGCGCTACATAAAAACAGGCCGTACATTAACCATGAATTCAAGCTTGAAAGTGGAAAATACATGGAGCTGATGATTGGAGGTACGAAAGCAGTCATCGTTGCTTTGCCTCTCAGAGACTGCATTAAGATTCCTGGGATCAAAGACGGTAGCCTTTTCCGAAAGAATGTCCGCCAGTCGCTTGGCAACAGCAATAAGGTCAATAAAGGTATCGCAAAAACGATAAAAACGGATGCAGAAGATTTCTTCTTCCTGCATAACGGAATCACAGCGATCTGCTCTCAAATGTCTATTCATGATGGTGTGCTTTCTGTCAAAGAACTGAACGTAGTAAACGGATGCCAGTCACTAAGCACAATATTCAGTTCAAGCGAGGCAGCCAAGAAAGCAACGGATGCATATATTCTGTTCAGGTTTTATGAAATTGAAGACCAAGACAGAGCTGACAGGATAAGCACTTCGACAAATAGTCAGAGTGCTGTTAAAGCCAGGGATTTACGCAGTAATGACAAGGCCGTCTTGGCGATAAAAAGAGCATATGAGCAATATTTTCCGGACGGCTACTTTGTCACGAAACGCGGGGAACGTGTCGATACAGTTAAATACAATACCTCTCATGTCGTGAATCTAACTGATCTTGGCAAGCAACTGATTGCTTGGCATTCTCAGCGGCCTACAATCTCTTACAGCGAAACCAAAATATTCGACAAGTACTTTGATCAGCTGTTCCACAGAGATTATGCACCAGAAAACGTGCAGGCTCTAAATGTCATGTTTGCAGCTGTCTATGAGAAATGGGGCAAAGAGAACCCTATGGGGCTAAACGAGACGTTGCTTGCAATGAAAGCTTATGCCCCCTATCATCAGTTATTCGCTATATCGGTCATCCTCTGTGAGATCAATAAGATGAATGATTCGGTACCAAGTCCATCCGTGGCATTGAGAAAAATGACAGAGAGTGGACTGCTGGATTATATTGTTGAAATGGCTGGAAACTGCCTAAATATGGCAATGGAAACTGCACAGGATAACGTAGCTGCTGATACTGGAAAACTCTTTGTCCCTCAGAACTGGATTAAATCAAAAGCTTCTTTAAAGGATATTCGAGCAGCAGTAAAACAGATGGTAGCGTCTTTAAAGATGCTTCCTGATGGTAAAAAAGTTCTTGCCCGACTTAATGAAGGCCTGGCAATGAACAAGGAAGATTTTGAAGCTCGCTGGACAGCGGACTAACAAGCTAACATAACGATATCATTTGACATTCCGGGTCGAGTGCATAAGGCGTTCGCGGAAACAAGTCACCATGGACTTATCCCCTAAACGGACAGACAGGGTTGAGGGAACGGCATATTTTACATTTTTTCTTCGTTGGTATTATATAGTAGCGAAAGAATTGTATATTCTAGATGAGCCATGTAAAGGGCTGCATTATAGAGATATCACCAAAATCGTAAAAGCCACCAAGGATTTGATTCACCGTGGAAACACTGTCATTGCAATAGAGCACAATAAACAATATATCTCATCTTCAGACTGTATAGTAGAACTTGGGCCTGTTGGGGGCCTGATGGAGGATACTTGATCAGTCAGTCAAGTATGCCCCAAAGACCGAGTATCAGCTTGCTTTTAAACAAACATCGAAAGCGCAAGATTATTTTGAAGTTAATAATATCAACTTCAGAAACATTCATGGACAGAATGCACGCTTTCCTATAGGTGGAATTACCTGTATAACTGGCGTTTCCGGTTCCGGAAAATCAACACTGGCGTCGGTCGTTAGTTGATAGCGGGCTTGGATACATTGATGTGTCCACGAAGGGAAAGAATCGGCGGGAATGGTGTGAAATAACGGGGTATGATGGTTCTGAAGCACAACTGCAGGCCATTCGCAATTTAGCCTCATTGCCCATAGATTTTACATGTTCTATGGTGATAACGCCTGAGAATGTTCAATCCCTCTGTGAGTCTGTTCAAATTGCTCACGATAATGGTGCAAAGCAATTCTCGTTCACATTTATTATCGATAATGATGATGCAAAGGAAAAAGATCTGGCTTACCTGCAAAAACATGATCCCATAAAGTTGGTCAGCGATTTTATATCTCAAATCGATAAATTGAGCGCCATTACTGATGACTGGTGGGTTGAATACAGCTTCCAGATGTGCATGTATACCGAGGAGCAATTGAAACTTCTAAAAGGCAGGCTGGCAACGCCCTGCCAGATTCACCTGAAAAATGCCGTGACATTCAATACGAAGATGGAATTGCTTCCATGTGACATGTACATTTATCAGCGGTTGGGAAAGTTCGGTAGAGATTTTTCGTCTTATCAAGGCTTTCTGTCATTAACCGAAAGTGCTAACTACAGCAAAACGATGGACGAGATCCGCAGGTTGCCATCTGATGAGTGTACCACTTGCGAGCACTTTGGCGTGTGCTATGGTGGATGCCCCGTTCTTTGGAAGAATTACTCGTTTTCTGCGTTGAAGGAATTTAAAGCAAAAGCCCACCATTCAGGCGTTTCAGGAGAATGAGGAAGAAGTCTCTTGGCTTCAGGAGCTAGAAATATCTTATTTGCAATCCCAGCGTGGGATGTTATATTCTTTCGTGCAATTGGCTTCAATATCGATTATACCCCATTATACCCTTGATTTCGATGGTATAATGGGGTATAATTCTGCATAGAATAGTATCTCACAGGAGGTGCGCTATGGAATTATCCGATATGCAGGCACGGGTGACAGAGTTGAAGCAGCAGATTTCTGCTCTGCCCGCAGGCTCTGTCACGAAGAAAACCGTCAGCGGCAAGGACTATTTCTACCATCGTTGGACAGAAAACAAGAAGCGGCGGGAGAAGTATATTCCCGCTGACGAATTGGAGAATTTCCGTGCGCAGATCGAGCGGCGGAAGGAACTGGAGCAGGAAATGAAGGCACTGAAAAAGCATCTGCCAAAAGCAAAACCTGCGGATACCTCCGCATTTACCACCAATGTCCGCACCGGCGAGGCGCTGCGTTCCTTTGCGGCGTCTGTTCGCGGCTATCGCAGGCGCGAGTGCTTCCGGCAGCTGCACGACTTTGTCTACGGCGAGCCGCAGGACAAGGTGTTCAT
>CAKUQQ010000021.1 GCA_934675575.1 uncultured Muribaculaceae bacterium | reverse complement strand
AACTCATTACTTTGAAAACCGAGATGATTTTTCTTGCACCAACAGCGTAGGTAATGAGTATATCTCCAACACGCACAGCCTTTGGCAATCTATTCGCAAAATGTTGTTTTTGAAACTTTTCAGAGTAGTCGCCATCAAAAATTTTGTGATTGTTAGAACCAATAGGCTTGATGAAGAATCTTGTTTCGTTTGGTATTTGAGGTAGGCTGAGTATGTCATCTATCTGTATCTCTTGCTTTTTCACTTTCTTCCAACCTTCTTCACGAGTCTTGTCCGCTCTTTTCTTTATCAGTTCCAACTTATCACTTGTCAGTTCAATATTTGCATCGACAAGCAACTGCTTTTCCATACTGCCAATGGCTTTGGCATCTTCAACCAGACATCCCCATTCATGATTTTGCTTTAATCCATGTTGTGTAAGATTGGCAGACGTTATGATGGCCGCAAATGGAACTTCATTATTCTTGAATATATACACTTTGCCATGTAGCATATTGTCAATGCGTATCTGCCAATTAATACCATGCTCTTTCGTCGCTTTGCGAAAAGACAATAAGGAATCTATCTTTTCAACAACCTCATCGTTTTTCATCGTTGTGATGAATGTTATTTTTCTGGTAGCGTCCTCCTTTGATACGTTGGAAACAAAACGTTCAAAGTTTGGGAAGCAGAAAGGGCTTGCTATAACTAATTCATCAGCTTGCTTGCATAAGTCAAGTAAGCAGTCATAATGATTTTGACAAGAAGAGTTCTCTATGATTTGCATGATGTTATACCCTTCAAATTCAACTCCTTTTATTATGAATTCTCCAGAAGAAATGCCATGTTCTGAAGATAGGCTCACTTAGAGCCTCGGCAGGATAATATCGCACGAAGTGCATATTTCTCCATATCTTAAGGAAATATTTCTTAGTCATGCCTTGCTGAGTGAAATGTCCATACTTGGTGAAGTGCTGTCCGAAGTTGCCACCATTCAGTATCTCTGCTAATAACAACTTTCCACGCTTTTCATCCATCGGAGCAATCATCTTCTCCTCAGATAATCCAAGTGACTCATGCAACACATACATCACCGCCCCAGCGAACTTCCACAAGCCAAGATACTTCAGCTCTCGCTGCAATGCTGTCAGATTCTTCACTCTTCGTTCTTCACTCTTCACTAAAACAAAGTTGTAGTCAATGATTTGCCTCATTCCAATCCCTTCATCAAAGAAATGATGATAAAGATGCGTCAGCTGATAAACCACATTGAATGCCGTCGTTGGTATAGCGATTTCTCCAATACCATCTGGTAAACTAACAATATTTGAGCATTGCAAATCAGCATTCCGCTTAAACCACTTCTGTAATCTAGCATGATAAAGAGGATTATTCATAGAGCAAGGAAAAAAATGTAACTCAACTGGTACACCATCCATAGTTGTTTCAAGATGATGAAACCTTATATCATCCTCTAGTTTAAAATGACACTTAGCATATTCTGTTATATCTTCTCTGCTTGCATTAACCCAAACATCAATATCACCAGGAGTACGAGAATAAGGATTTGGATACATCAACGCATTCCCTTGACCTTTTAGAATGCAGCACCTCAACCCATCCTCCCTCAGCATAGAGAAGAGCTTGCTCGCCACAGCATTCACATTCATGTTCTGCCTGCGAATCTGTTGCGCCTTCGCCATCCATGCCATCAGCAGCTCCCTTCCAATCGGATTCTGCTTCAACTTTTCAGGATACTCTTCTCCCAGCCGTTCAATACCATCAAAGCAAAGTCCCAAAATCGCCTGCTTAGAAGCAAAGGAATACAGTTGCTGCCAATCAATATTAGCAACAACATTGCTCATATTATCCTTTCCACCAAGACAATATTTCAGAAAATCAAAAATCATATCATTTATTCAGATATGCAATAAAATAAAATCTATCTCGTTTCTATAATATAAAAAGTAGAAACATGAGATTACGACATATCCATAGTATAATTAAACAATTTCGGCTCCTTTTTTGGCGAATCCTTGATGCCATTGACCGCAAGCTCGGTCCAGGTCCTGGCGACCATCGCCTCTAACCCACAATCAAGACAAAGTTTTACATAAACTTTGCCTTGATGAACTGTGGCACTTTCCAAGCCATTTTCATCAGCTTTGTCAAAGTCACAGGCTTAAAGCCATAGCCAGAATAAACTCGGATGTCCTCATCCCACATTTTCTTACGCTTTGCTGAATCGGTACTCATACCACCCATGCGCATTCTCGTAATGAACTCAGGGAGATACGCTATCTTCAGATGGCAGTTATACAGATAGTTCACCAGAAGGTTGGTATCAGCTGCAATCTTATAGCTCTCATCATAGAGGCCACATTTCATCATCACCTCACGCTTGATATAGCAGGTAGGATGCAATGGAAGCCAGCCACATCTCACCTTCCAGCGAGCATACTTGCCTCCAATCCATTTTCTCACCACCTTATTGGTATTCTGCTCATTCACAAAGATACCATCGGCATAGAGGAAATCGCAATCCGTCTCCTCCATCTTCTTCACGACGTGCGATACTGTATCCTTGGCAAACATAAAGTCATCCGAATGACAAAGGGCTATCACATCACCCGTCGCCATGCGAATACCCTTATTGATAGCCTCATACATACCATGGTCAGGCTCAGAAATAAACTTCACCTTATCCTCATGACCTGCGATAGCCTCACGGATAATCTGAGCAGACTCGTCCTTAGAAGCACCATCCACGATAATATACTCGATGTCAGGATAATCCTGCGCCAACACACTCTCTACTGCACCGCGAATCGTCTTCTCACGGTTGTAACAACTAGTAATAATCGAAACTTTCAACATGTTCATTCATATTTATGAATCCACTCCAATGTTACCTTCGTACCTTCAATTCTTGATATAGGCAAATTAGGAGCAATCTTCTTGATAGGATCAAGATTATGCACATTATCCGTAGTCATATTATGTAAGCGGAAGCTGGTCATCGGGAAGGCGATACCGAACTTCTTCAGGAAATCGCCAAACCACCCCACAACTTTAAAGCACCAATACGGAACATGAGGAATATGAATGCCCTCAATCTTCGCAATCTCATTAGCCCAATCTGTTATAGGATACGCCTCATAGTCACCAAGATAATACACACTGCGGTTCACCTTCTCAGATTCAGCCTTCAAGATTGACATAATCTGATAAATAGCATTATCAACATATCCGTAGGTCTTGCGACAAGCACGTTTGCCCATGTGAAAATACATGTGGTTCAGCACGATATGGAAAAACTTATCGTATGGTTCACCAAACCAAGGCCCCCAAATAGATGTAGGGCGGATGATACTCCATGTATAAGAAGGATTTGCCGTCTTGATAATCTTCTCCGTCTCCACCTTACTCTCACCATACAACGTATGAGGAGCATAATCCTCAAAGTCCTTTGGCATATAGCCAGGCTCACACACATACATGGAAGAAGCAAAGATTGTACGCTTCACTGTGCCAGCAGCCTCTATCGCATCAAGCATGTTCTTCACACCCCCCATGTTGGCATCATAGTCTTGCAATGTCTTTCCATTCAAGTCTGTACGAGCACCAAGATGTATCACGTATGTAGGAGCAAATGCAGCCACAGCAGCCACCACATCATCGTGTCTGCGCAAATCCACCTGCACCCAATATTTATTATGTGAGTCCTTCTTTGGTTTTACCAAATCAAGACTCTGAATCTCATATTCTTTATCTTTTGAAAGAAAATCGATGAGGTTGGTTCCTATGAAACCAGAACCACCTGTTATTAATATCTTAGTCACCATTATTGTATTTTATTTTTTCAGTATGTTTCTAACTTTAAATCTTAAATCATATATGACTTTATACATAGCTTGAACGACTCCATACACTATACGGAATGGTATTCTATGTTTTTTGTCAAGGGCAAGGAAGACTTTACAGATGAACCATTGTGGGTTAAAATCCTCCACAGAGATGACATCGAACATTTGTGACATCCAATTTAGATTCTCCTCAGTGGTGTTTCTTCCTATATAGATACCTGCATTTCTCAGATTACGCCAATATCTCAATGTATGAGTGTCACCATGTTTCTTTAAGACATAAGCTGCATAAGTTTCAAATTCACTAAATCCACTTAGATTTATTATGTCTTTTGGTATAACATACATAACATTCTCAAAAAAAGTATCATTACCGGCAGCACCATTTGCGGCTAAATCATCCAACAATTCGTTCATAATCGTCACATTCACAAGCAAGTGTTCGCAAATGAAAGAATCCTTTAGCTGCTTATGAAGATACTTGTCAGGGAATAGTAAATCTTGCGTCCTGAAAAAGCACTCATCATATTTGACATATTCACGATAATCCAAATATGGTTTACCAGACTCATCAAAGAAATCTACATTTTTTATTGGTATCGTATCTGCATCCCAAATCAAATAGTAATCATCCTTGCATATACGGGCATATCCCATTTTCAAGAATTGCTGGAAATACCAGCCTGAACGCCTTTCTGTACCAGATATATACTTCTTAATCTTCTTTATTGAAGGCAAGTTTAAACCTGGTACTAATTCATCCTCATTAACATAAGTAACACCTTTCAAATCTGCTACTTTTTCCTCTACGTCATAAGCCCCAATAAGAATTATGTTCTTTACTGGCAAATATCTTTTTATAAAAGGAAGGCTATTCTTGAATGTATCGATGTCTGCTCCAACTATCGGAATGACAACATCTAAAAGCTTCTGTTTCATTTCTTTTTTATTTTATCACCAAATTTTCATATACTGCCTCATATCTGCTTGTCATGATTTCGGCAGCATAGTTGTTCACGAATACCTTTTGTATGGCATCTCTTGCTACAGAACTATCTGTTTTTTGAATTTCATCAATATCCGTTTGAAGTTCTTTCATATTCTTGTTATCAGTAAGAAGTAGTCCTTTTGTACAACTATTGAATTTCTTGAATACTTCTTGATGTGAAGGTATATTCGACAGTACAGAAGGTAATCCTACAGACATTGACTCCAATAAAGTATTTGCTAAGCCTTCAATGTCTGACACAGAGATATAATAGTCGGCAGCCTTTAAAAAATCCGCAACATTTCTAGTAAACCCAGGCATCAGTATATTGTCTGTTTTCTTTGCTTTCAATTCTTCCCACAGAGGTCCTTCTCCTAACATAATCAGACCTGTATTAGGACGATTAGCAAAAGCTTGTATAAGGATTTCAGGATGTTTTTCTCTTGAGAATCTTCCTATAAATATAAAATACTTCCGATCCTTCTCTAATCCCATTTTTTCACGAAGTTCAACTTTCTTCTCTAAAGAATAATTCCATATTTTATAAGAAGTGCCATTAGGTATGGCTTTATATTTGAGATGTTTCTCTATCAAGTAACGCTCTGCTATACTTTCAGAGCAACATATTACCTCATCGCATTTTTTTGTGAAATAATTATCTAAACGAATGATGATGTTTCCTTTCAACCAACCAGATAAGGCTATGTTTTGAATACCTGGATAGATGTGAACAGTATAAACAGTTTTATAAGGAAGATGGGTCATCAAATACAGAGGTCCAGAACAATGACCATGTACTACGTCAGGTTTAATCTTCTTTAACACATTCTTCAATCGAAAATATTGTTTGATCAGATTAATACGCTTATCAGAAGACAACTGAAATATAGCTAAAGGCATTTTCTTAAAGTCATCAATCCTCGTATTTTCCTTTTCTGGATTTAATGTGACAATACTAACCTCATACCTATCATAGTTTATATATTGTAATATATTATATATCACATTCACTGGCCCCTCATTGCAGAGCGAGGAAATCAGGTAGCATAGCTTTATTTTCTTCATCACTTATCCCAATTTATGTTTTATCATTTCCAAAATGCCGTAGATGTTTTTCTGTATCTCTGCATTTCTTTCAGTGACAAGATTTCTGTCAAACGATGTCTCGATATTCTTCAAGCATTCCATGATAGGAGACACATCAGTCTTACCGCATAGATTAAAGTGCATCTTTTCCATTCCATAGTCCTCCAAGATGCGAAGAGTCTTGCTGTCACCACCTTTAGAGAAACGGTTTGGATCCCAATCAACAGCAATCACAGGTTTGCCGTTTCTCAATCCAAACACGCTATCGTGGAATCTTTCTGTGACAATGACATCGACTAAAGGAAAGACTCCAGCCCATTCAAATGCATCAATCGTATCAAGACAAATGTCTGCATATGGATTGTATGCAGTAGCGACAACAGTATAGCCAACACTTCTTATCGCATCTGCCAATTCCTTGCGCAATGGGAAGTTGGAATTAAAATCATACAAGGCATACTTTTTGCCCGACTTGAACTTAGCAGCCAATTTCCTGCTCAATTTAAAGTCCTTAATATCCAAGAAATACGATGGGTCGGGCTGCTTAACAATACGTTCTTTAGCAATACCCAACTTATTGACTAAGAAATTAATGGTCAAATTATCTCGCATACCGATAAATACGGCATCACCAGCCACTTTCTTCAAATCTTCCTTTGGTTCAAAATTGGCAGGTGAGGCACTGGCTGCGAAATACACCTTTTTTACATTTAGCGGCATCCAGTTCATCCCGACCTTGCCATCCTTTCCGTAAGCTTCCTCAAGAATCGTGTCACTGCCTATCACCACCAAGTCATACTGTTCTAATACTGCTTTATCCTCTTTGGAATATTTGAACAAGTCTATTGCAGGCGTAAAGGTCATCAGTTGCTTGCGAAGTTTGTTGTATTTCATCAATCTGTAAGCCGACGCTGCCTTCTGGCGAAAAGTTTGCCACAACGAGGAATTCTTGTCTCTTACCCCGAAGCTTGCCCCAAGATTAGACTTGAAATCAGGAAATTTCAAAAAGTCAATCTGAGCATTGGGATACATCTTCTGCATAGCAGTCTGAACGCCTAAGCCCTGCATCAGAGTGCCAGGATTGTTTCCCGATGTAAATGTTATGATTAAAATCTTCATCGATTTTCTAATTATGTTTATATTGTTTTCAAAGAGAGATATTCACCCTCTCTCCATTCTGTTTAATAATCATTGATTTAGAAGGAACGACAACAGTATTTTCTGGTAAACTCTTCACAACCGTAGCACCTGCACCTACTTGGCTTTTGTTGCCAACCGTGATGTTACCAAGCACAACAGCATGTGCCCATACCGAAACATCGTTCCCTATTACAGGTTCTTTCATGCCACGACTTCCTATAGTAACATTCTGACCTACCCGAAAGTTTTTGCCTATCTTCTTTGCATTGACAACTGTACCCCAGCCATGCCCTACATAGAATCCACCTTCCACATTCTTCGGATTCGTACACAGATAGAGATTTGTCCTGCCAGGCATCCAGAAGAAGATGAACTTAGCCAATTTTCCCAATCTCCAATAGAAGACAGACCTAAGTTCTGGATACACCATCAACAGGTTGATAAAAGCCCAAATGTTACTTTTAGAAGCCATTCCTTTCACCTGTTTCCAACGAGTTAAATCTTCCTTGATTTTACCCCCCCCGAAATGGTGCAGACCAGATACGTTACTATCTGCGGCAGTAAAAGAATACTGCCAAAAAGCACTTTGATGTTGTTCTTCATTTTGTATACTTTTTACTTTTTCTTCTTTTTATTTTTCCTCTGCTTTTTCATGATTTTCTCTCCCTTCAGCATTAAAAGATGAGATGGAAGTTTTTCCAAAAGATAATAGCAGTCGGTATTATTTATAGACTCTTTTTTTGATAGGTTGCGCACTCTTTCCGAATAGAAAGGAACAACCACAACATCATCTTTGAAATGACTTACAACCGCCTTGAAAATGGTTGAATCACCAATGGATTCTGGAACGGCATAACTTTGAATAAATCTAATCATATTGAAAACTTTTAAAGATCGTTTTTATTTCCACTCTGTATAATCATGCCAATCTTTTCTATTAGACTGAGCGACTTTCCAAGAATCTTTATAGCTTCCTATTCCTATCAACAAAACAGGTCTTTCATATTCAGACACCCCCATTTCCTTCTTGAAATAATTCAAGTAGTTCTCCTTATGCGCCATGGTCAATGGAATATTGGCTATATCATAAAAATGAAGCGCATACATCAAGTTCATTGCATAAAGACCACCATCAACAAAAGCTTGATTAAGCTCTTGGAAATTGTAAAATCTCATATCGCTACAAACAAGAATGGCACCTTGCATATCTTCGTAAAAGCCATTGCATCCCATCTGCAACTTTCCTATCTTTTCTACATCTGCCTTATTTAAATAGATGTGGATATGTTGACTTTGACGATTACATGCAGAAGGAGTACGTTCACACAACTTCAAAGCTTTTTCAATGTTCTCTCTATTAATAGGAATATCCCCGAAGTCACGAACAGAAAATCTCGATTGAGAAAAGATATCAAAAGAAGCCTTTTCCTGAGTCTTTACATCTTGGTGTGAAAGGACGTATATACCGCCTTCCTCCGTACAAGACATGGCGTTTTTATTCAGAAAATCATTGAGCAAAAAAACGATTTCTGACATATCAGCACCACAATTTTCATTAAACTCAATATATTTTCTGATAATAGACGCACTCTCTATAGCAAAAGCCTTTTCTCCTCCAAGATTGAGAAATAATTGCAAATCTTTGATCAAACTCTTTGCTTTTGGTTTACCAAATCCATATCGTACCTTACCTATAGACATACCTTTCTCCAAAGCATGAGTTCTAATAAACAAGTCTACATACAATTTGTTGGCATCTTTGCGCATTCCTGCTGTTGCAAGATATTTTGTTGCTATTCTTGCTTCCAACATCTTAGAATATAGAATTCGCAAATACACTACAGGGGGTGCATATTTAATTGCATTTTTTATGTTCATAGCTACAATATAGTTTTGAAATATTCAACATACTTTCCCGAAACTGCCTTAAGGCTATAGTTTTCATCCACATACTCTTGAAGATTTTTCTTCAACTTCTTGTATTCCTCAGAACTCAACATCACAGCCTTCGTAATCGCCGCCTTCAAGGATTCCTTGTCATTGACATGGAAGAGGAAGCCATTCTTGCCGTCTTCCACTCTTTCTGCAAATCCATCAATATCACTTGCTATAACTGGCAGATTGTAATTATAAGCAATCATGTGCGGACCACTCTGCGCTACGTCTTGGTATGGAAGCATGAAGAACTGATGCTTGGTGAACAGCTCAGGAATCTCCTCATCAGGTATGCGCTTGAAGTAAGTTGAAATACTTTTGCAATCACCTATCTGCTGCAAGAAAGCCTCCTTATCCATACGGCAATTGCCGCAAATGTTCAAATGAACTTTCTGCTGTACCCCCACAGGTAGTTCCTTCACGGCATCAATCAACAAGTCCAGTCGCTTATTGCCAACTACATTGCCAAAGAACAACAAGTTCACCTTTGTCTTATTCACCTTATAATTATCCGTCTGCACATCCCCGAAGTCTTTCACCACCATCGGCGCATAGAAGAACGACTTGGTTGGATAATGCTCCTTGAACCATCGTGCCGTATGCTTGGAGAACATTTGGAAATGAGAGTTCAAGAAAAATTCCATCTTTACAGCAAGTCGTAGCATCAAAGGCCAAACTGGATAAGGATTCACATTGTGGGCAGCATGGACAACTTTCTGACGAGATGACTTAAATGAACATAAAGTTGGATAATAAAAAGGAAAACCGTGAAAGGAAGAATAAATTAAATCAGCATCCTTTGCTTGGTGTTCTTTCAACAACTTTCTATAAAAAGAAATCATCCTTGGGTCTTTCATAGAGAAAGGCTGCTTAACAAAATCATATTCCTTAAACAAAGGAACATCGCCTTTAGCAACCACGACCCACGTTATATCAAAACCACTATTTTTCTTTAGATACGGAACAATTTCCTTGTCCGTATCTAAAGACCAACTTTCAGTGAGCCACAGAATTTTCTTCATCCCAATACCTCATTTACCTTCTCTAACAATCCATTCTCCTTATTCTCTTCCACCTTGATGCTTTTCTTGACCCCAGCATTCTCGCCTGCTTCTACATCACGTTGACTGTCACCTATCATATATGATTCCGACAAATCGATGTTGAAGCCTTTGGCTGCCTGAAGCAAAAGCCCTGGCTTTGGCTTGCGGCAATCACAGTCTATCTTGTATTCTGGTCGCTCTCCCTCAAAGCCCTTGTCTGGGTGGTGAGGACAGATGTATATACCATCCACATACGCACCATCTTTGCCCAAGAGCGTAGCCATCTTCTTGTGAATCTCGTTGAGCTCTTCCCAAGAAACTTCGCCTCTTGCGATGACTGGCTGATTAGTAACAACGATAGCAAGATAACCGCTCTGATTAATCAGTTTGATGGCTTCCGATACGCCTTCTATCAATTCAAACTCTTCGATATGACGAAGGAAACCTACATATTTATTGATAGTTCCATCACGGTCTAGGAATATAGCTTTCTGCTTGTTACTGAGGTTCTTTGCCTGAACAACACCATTTTTATAATCAGCCTCCACTTGGTGGAAACGCTCTGGAGTACCCATGTCCTTTACATATTCTGGACTGTCATAGCTGAACATTTTGTTGGAACCGCATAGAGGTTTGAGAATCTGACGGTCCAAGTCCACCTTTCCCATAGGGAAACCAGTTTCATCATCTATCTCAAGATTCTTAAAACTGATGTCCAACACCTTTGGGTTTATCACATGCAGACCAGCGTTCACACGATTTTCATACCATTGAGGACGCTCGTCTTCTTTTGCAAGCCATTTTTCTACAGCACCATGCTCATCCGCAATAATCAATCCACTATCGTATGGATGGGAATTAGGATGAGTAAAGAGAGTAACGAGACCACCATGAGCCTTGTGGAATGCAACCATGCGATTGAAATCCACATCAAAGGCAGCATCGGCATTCAGGAGAAGAAAAGGCTCGTCACCTAATTTTTCTCTTAGTCGGTACAATGCTCCTGCATTGCCCAACGGAGTCTCTTCCACAAAATAATCTATCTTTACTCCCAGCTGACTGCCATCTCCGAAATAAGCCATAATCTTATCAGCAAGATAGCCTACCGTCAAGACAAGATCCTTGAATCCCTGAGCACAGAGTGATCTAATTTCTCTTTCAAGGATAGGCATACCAGCCACAGGAATTAGCGGCTTAGGAATATTTGGGAATAATTCGGCGATACGAGTTCCTCTACCGCCAGCCATAAGTACTACTTTCATCGTTTGATAATGTATAATGTGTAGTGTATAATATTCAGTTACTGATTGCCAAAGAATTTCTCTTCAAGCATTAAGCATAAGCAATGATATACAGGAAGATGGAGTTCCTGAATCTTATAAGTCTCTGTCTCTTGCACATGGATGCAGACATCAGCAAAGGTTTCCAACTTATTTTCTTTCTGACCTGTCAAGCCAATCACCTTCAAACCCTTAGACTTTGCCGCTACTGCTGCATAAAGAACATTCTTACTGTTACCAGAAGTTGAGATACCCAAGAAGACATCACCTGCTCTGCCCAAACCATTCACCTGTTGCGCAAAAATCAGAACAGGTACGGCATCATTCATAAATGCAGTAGTCAATGAAGGTTCTCCCACCAAAGAGATGGCAGGAAGAGAACCTTGTAGATGGTCGGCAAGCACCGTTCCCATCTCCGCATCTATCTGCATTAACCTATCAATCTGCGCTGCATAAATCTTGCGTTTCAACTTAAACTCCTTCATCAGCTCACCAACAATATGTTCTGAGTCAGAAGCCGAACCTCCATTGCCGGCAACCAGCAACTTACGACCAGCCGAATAAGCTTCCTCTAGGATTTGGTAAGCTTTTAATATATCATCTTTACAAATCTCCAACTGTGGATAACGTTGTATCAAAGTCTCTATATGTTTCTCCATTTTAATTATCTATTTATACTGAACCTTATTCAATGCAGTTACATTATCTGTTGGATAGATTTTCCATCCATGAGCACCATCATCAGAGAATTGGAATGGCATCACAAAACCATTGAGTTTCTTTAAAGCCAGTTCTACTTCCTTCTTACGGGTAGGCTCTACCACGAACATGATGAAACCGCCACCACCGGCACCAGAAACTTTGCCAGCCTTGGCACCAGCAGCCATAGCTACATTCATCGCCTCTTCTATCATAGGATTAGAGATATGGTTAGCCATTTTCTTCTTGTTCTCCCATCCTTCACGAAGAATATTAGCAAAACCTTCAATATCACCCTTCAAAATAGCGAGTTTCATGTCCTTGGCACTCTGCTTAATCTTATGCATCGCCTCCACGGCATCATTCTCACCCTTTGAGGTATTCGACTTCTGTTCCTCAATGATAGCAGCACTACTACGGCTCTTACCAGTAAAGTAGAGAAGCATGCTTGCTTCCAGCTCATCGATAATCCATCGCTTGATCTTCAGCGGATTCACAATAACCATGTCGTTCTGCAGGAACTCCATATAGTTGAATCCTCCAAAAGCAGCTGCATACTGATCTTGCTTTCCACCAGAAAGTCCTAAATCCTTACGTTCTATCTCATAAGCTAAACGTGAAATCTCATAATCACCTAGCGGAAGGCCCAGCCACTCCACAA
This sequence comes from uncultured Muribaculaceae bacterium, assembly GCA_934675575.1. GTDB lineage: Bacteria > Bacteroidota > Bacteroidia > Bacteroidales > Muribaculaceae > Sodaliphilus. The sequence continues at coordinate 11,310 of CAKUQQ010000021.1, read as the reverse complement.
AACATTTCAAAATGCAAACTACCATGGTTGAGGATGTACCCAAACCTGAGCCTGCAGGCGCATCATTATAGGTGGTTATCTTGAATGATTTGGCACCCACGCCAAAGTCCTTGACCACACGGTTATATACACCCTTGATGAGACTTGCCTCACCATCAATCTCCAAGCTTTCAGCCATTGGATAACTTTTGTTACAATGCGCATCAAACGCATTGATAGTTATCAGATCGTCATCAGTCTCTTCAATTGTACAATATGCATACAAATTAATTGTTGCATTCAAAATCAAACCTCCATATATATCGCTATATGGCGAAACATCGGAACCGCCTCCTGCCAACCCTAGGCGGAGTGGTGCTTTACTACGTATAATCATAATAGTCTCAAAATTTAATTGTAAAAAAAATGTGTGTTGTTTTATTTATTCTTTGTAATTCTATCTATCCCTTTGTGCACTGGCATACAGACAGCCAAGATAATTCCAAAGGTCAAAAGTGTCAGCCAAGCAGAATAATGATCTGATTGGAAGCCCACAGCTTTCAAAACTGTATCAACCATACCTATCATCAACATCTGCAAGACATATATCTCCAAGGAATATTTGCCAAACCATGAAAGCACAGCTTCAATTTTTTCACTTTTTATAAGCATCAAAACTACACAAGCCAATGGCATCATCAACAGTCTATATGCTATCTGGTAATATGGGAAGAAGAATTCACTCTTATTCCTTAATAGGAATGTTATGCATAACAATATCCCCCCCCGAATATCTGTTTAAGAGTTATTGCTTTCTGCTTCAAGGCATAATGCCCGAACAACATACCGATGAAGAAGATTGGAGTTTTTGAGATTCCTATTGTCACCATATCATAATAATCTGGAACAAATAGATACAGAGCATAACATCCTAAGATACTAACAACAACTAACAGAAGTGTTCTTGAAAGAATCTCTCGTTCCTCTTGATTCTCGAAAATGAATCGGTAAGCAAATGGGAAGACAAAATATAACGCCATTGACATTGATATATACCACATTCCATCATTGCCAAAGAACCAGAAATACAAGGAGCTACTCTTCAGAAGAGTTTCAGACAAAGAATTACTTCCACCTATCAAACGATAAAGAAAGAACGGCGCAGTCATTATCATATATGGCAGTAGCACTCTATGAATTCTCTTCTTATAAAAGGAGTGTACGTCTCCATTCTTACAGAAAGAGTAATACAACCCAAATCCAGAAAGGAACAAAAATCCTTCCGTGAAAGCAACTCTTGCTATCAGACTCAAAACCTTAGTTGCCAAAGTTTCTTCTACGCCTGCCCAAGCTAAAGCGTGAAGCACACAAACTCCCAGTATGGCAATTCCCATTAATTGTCCTCGGTAGAGAGAAAATAGAGCGAAACTCAAATTTTTCATTGCACTCAGCCATTCAAAAAACGTTTATACTCATTGACAACAAACTCGTTCATTTTGTCAAGATATTTTTTGTTATATTCTTTTACAGACTCGATATATCCAGGCTTCTCCCAAATCTGCTTCAGATACTTCACCCAATCCTCAGGCTTATCAGAAGCAAGCAGAGGAGCTTGATCTTTATGGAACACACCAGCCATACTATGAGGATGAACTATCGTCACCTTATCGTATGATATTGCCTCGAAGGTCTTAATCTTCAAACCAGTGCCTTGATAGACAGGATTGATGGCGACATCGGCTTGAGCATAAAAGTCGGCAGGGTCGTCAACATAGCCAAATAATGTTACACCTTTCATGCCTTCAACATTTTTCAGCACCTTACAGATACTACCACCAATGATAAGCTGAGCATCTGGGAATCGATGAACAATATGAGGAAAGACCTTATCAACAAACCACCTAATGCCATTTACATTATATTGGTTGCCACCCGACAGGAACACGATGTTTTGATTTCCCGCAACCTTCTGAGGATGGTAATCATACTTGCTATAGATGTTGTAAACCTTGCTGCGAGGTGAAAGCAAATGGAAGTATGCCATCTCCTCATCTTGCACAGCAAAGATATGCTGACAGCGTTGCAGTCCTGTGGCCTCTTGGTGCGCATTCATCGTGCGACGTTTTTCACCCACCATCAAGTCTTTATACGATAAGCAATCATGTGTAAAGATTGCCGTTTTCGGGAATCCGACTTTCGTGAAAAGCTTCGTCAAGTAAATATAATTAATGATACAGATGTCAAAACGTTCTTTAGTTTGAAGTTCTTTCGCATAAGAAGTCAAGCCATTTGGATAAGGCTCGTCTATCGTATAATATCCATTGCGGAAAATATTATCAAACTTTTCCCAAAGGCTTTCTTTGATTTTTGCTATTTTCGACACTTCAAAGCAATGGAAACGTTTACCCCAATAAGCCTTCGTCTCCTCATAATCACGCCTAAACGGAGCTGGGTCTTTCTTCAAAGGCATCTCCTTGATATACAGGAAATGCACCTTATTGCCCAACTTCATCAGAATCTCAGCCTGAGCCAATATACCCCAACGATTACCTGCATTGGTAGGATGCGTGGGGCATTTAGAAACTATTAATATTTTCATTATTATTTACTAAAACCTTAAAGATTTAACCCATGTTTTTATAACTTCTTTTCGAGAAAAGCCATATTGATGGATATTTTTCAGCCACCAATACAATCCGCTAACCAAGCCTGTAGAACGCAAATCCGACATTATATACTTTTGTATGCTAACACGCTTGATTTCTGGCATTATTTTCAAAGTTAACATTCTAAATGTTTCGTCCTTTCCATCATCATAAGAAAGGTGTGAAGTCAACAGCTTCTCCAACTCGCCGAAGACATTCATTTGTGTCCGAGCCTTTTCTCTAAAATGGCCACTATTTGAAATAGTTAAACTACTGACACGATATTGAAAGACTGGTATCTGTGTATTAGCCACTCCATCATACAAAGCAAGCTTAAAAGCTGTTAAGTCATCGCTTCCCCAAGCATAAGGCATATTAACATACCCTTGCATCTGGTTCAGTTTTTCACGACTCATCACCCAATCACCAATATATTGTGTTCTGTGATTTCGTAATCTTCCATTAATCATGGAAAACACACCTTCCCTTTCCGGACGAGCTTCTTGAATATTCGACACATTACCATTTTCATCAATGATTTCGGTTAAGCCATGATAGATAGCAAGATTAGGATATTTCTCCATCAGTGAAGCATATACTTCCAAACAATTAGGTAGAAGACGGTCATCATCACCCATACAAATGATATAATCGCCTGTGGCGTAAGAGAGACAAATATTCCAGTTGTCTACCACATTTAAGGCACCACAATTCTTTTCATTCCGAAAATATCTGATATGCCCATCATGGAATTGATTTACCACAGTTTTCAAGTTTTCTGGCGAAGCATCATCAACGATAATCACCTCAAAGTCCTGATAGGTCTGGGCAAGACAACTCTCTATGGCCTCAAATAGATATTTCGACTTATACGCTGGTATTGTTATTGAAAACTTCATACATTAATGAGATTACAGTTTAATGTGTTTTTATTCTTTTCCATAGAACAATCAATCAAATAAAGAATCATACACAACGCCATAATATGGTGTGTAGAATATCCAAAATGATGAAGCATAGGAGTAGTAACAAACATATAAAGCACATACATTTTTAGATACAAATCTATACTATTACGTTTGGCAAAAATAAAAGAAAAGAAAGCAAGAACTGCTATCACATAGAAAATTCCATACCAGCTATACATACCAACGATACCTATGTCCGCTTGAAAAAGACCTACATCCATCAACTTCTTCATTTCAGTACCATAAGCTGATGCTCCTGCAATTCCATTGCCAAACAACATTGACCAAATATTACCTTCATTATAAGTTAGTCCAAAATATTCGTATGCGATGAAGCGTATATAATCTTCGTCTACCCCTTCCGTCATTTCAATAAAACCACCAAACAGAGTATCCATATTATAATATATCAAAAATGCCATTATCAACATGACTATAAAAGAAGTTATCTTTATTTTCTTCTTAGCAAACATTCCATAAAGAAGGCATATCACCGAGGCTGCCATAATCTGACGTGTTGCAAGCAAATATACGCCAACAAGACCTAATACTATACCTATAAGAAACTTTTTTTGGGGCTTTTCCATATATTTTTGAAATGAGTAGAACAATAATAAAAGTCCAAACTCACGCCCTTCCATATTAAAGCGGTAAATACCATTTCTAATCTCAATAACTTTGTCCAAAGATTCCTTTTGCGTAGAGAACCAATATGAAGGATATGTAAATTGCTGGATGGCTTCCATTGCCACCCAAAACACACCCAAAATCATACACATCTTCAGCACGACATTATAATCTACCTTTAAAATATTAAGGAGATAAAAGAACAAATAAGAAAGAGAAAACATTGTAACAAGAAAGCCTTCACTGACACTTTGCCCATGAATAGAATATGATCCTAATATACTAATAAACGGAATAATCATATAGGCTGCAACAAAAGGTCTCATACCAGTTTGTGGCACTTTCTTTATATTTGTAATACAATAGACGGCCAAAACAAATAATACTACTTTTTCTAATCGGCTTCCAAGTGTTATATTCCATCCAACAAAAGAAAGGCAATGTGAAAACTGTAGAATTAAAAATGCTATAAATAAATACTTAAATTTCATTCTAAATAAATAATAAAGGTATCCAATGCAGACAATAAATTTCCATAGAATATGTTCCTAAGAAACTCAATATTTTTGTGTTATTCAAGAACTTGCGCGCTAAGAAATTTATCAATACAATTCCACTAACCGAATATATAATCCACAATAAATAGAATCCATAATATAAGTGGTTACTTCTCATACCCACGAAAGATGGGAACGACTGAGACATCAGATATACCAATAGGTAGGCGAGCAAAATGGGGGGGGTAATTTTTGCTCGCTTCGCATAAAGATACCCGACGCTCATAAAGAATACCCCGGTCATTGTATTTGCAAGATAAAACGGTTGCTTGAAATTCACCACATGCAATACGAATGCCAACAATAATGAGACTGCTGCAATCCAATATGGAGAACAGCCTTTGTTCATCACTACATTAAAGGCAATACGAGAAAAAAACAATGTCAATAGGAACCATAATGGCAAATTTCCAGGAATGGAGCCTTGCATCAACAAACTATAATAAGGCACAAGAGTTGACAGATGAAAATCCCCTTGCAGATAGCAGATGCCACAGTAGCAAATGTGTCCAATTAAGGAATACAAAATAAACGGACGTATCAATCTGTCAAAGCTCTTTTTCAACACCGTCTTGTTGTCACCAATTTTGAAAAACATTCCAGCCTTAAAGAAGAACCAAGGCATGAAGAAATAAAGGATATGTTCCAAAGCCATATATACAGACGATTTTTCATACCCATAATGCTGGCAAATATGAGTGAAAACCATATAAGTAATCATCAAGCCTGCTACCGAATCTATAGACTTATTTCTTTCCATTTCTGCCTAGCATGATTTTTATTAACTTTCTTGGTATTCTATAAGAATAGGTCCAATAGTGCAAATAGGTCTTTATTAAATTGTTCCTCAGTGTAGCACCCAATGTCTCGTGTATTGCAAACAAATATCCATGTTGCCTATACAGTTCCACAAATTTCGCATTCAAAGGATGACGTTCAAATGGATGGACAAGAGATGGTTTGTATTGAAGACGTTCCTGATAATCTCGCTCTATATTGACCAATGAATCCATGCTCTTAGAGACTTCTTCGTAAAATGAGTTTCCTCTTGAGGAATTGATAGTTACAGAAGAGACATTAGCTTTCGGATAGTTAAAAGGTTTGTCCTTGCCCAACCCAATGAAATCACCGATTGTTATATCAGAGATTCTTTCTGGACGTGCGTAGTTGCAAGAATAACAATTTTCACGCATAGAGACACCCAAGAGGAAGCCTTTGATATAGTATTGCTGAGCCTCATCGAGGCGAAGCAATTTTTCACGATAGTTGTTCCTCGGGAATAACTTTCGTCTGTCTTTATTCCATAAAGTCAGACGAAAGTTATTCCCGTCGTTACCCCTAAAGCGAATGTCTGAAATATCTGTAAGTTTATATTTTTCAGATAGATACAAAATTTCATTCTTCAAATAACTCGTAGGACAAACACCATGACAAATCAAGTCTACCGTGATGAGATTTTCATACTCTTTGCGCAAGAAAGTCTTCAATCCTGCTATCTGACATGGTGTTCCTACAAACATAACCATTCTTCCTGCTCGCAAGAAATCCTTGGCTTGCTTGTAAGTGTTTTCGCCAACCAAACTTTGAACATAACGAGAGCCTTTGAAACGTTCCAACTCTTCCAAGCTCTCTGTATATGTCATAATAGGAGTCAAGTTTTCATCATATCGAGAACCAAAGACTACACCACCTTGATTGATGACATATTCCGACATGATTGTGCCAATACCACCCGAAGCACATATTTTTCGCTTATCCTTATCTTTTATCCAAGAAGCATAACACTTGATAGGATAAGAAAAGTTCATCTGGACATTGTTTGGACATGAAATGGAACAAAGATTACAATGGACGCATTTCTCCTCATCAACAACAGGATGCACACATCCCAACTCATCTTCCTTCATACTGATACAGCCACGTGCGCAAGCATTGACGCAAGCATAGCAACCAGTACATTTGTCTTTAGGACATATCTCCATAAATTATTTCTTTATCTGTTTGAAATCTACAATTTTTCCAATATACAATATGGCTACATAAGGTATAGCCCACATCAGAGTTTTCACAATACACACAAGTATATATCCGATTCTTTCGTTAATGTCTCCAAAAATCGACTTGTCTATCGGAATAAAAGCGACTGCCACATAAACCAATAATGCAGCCAATGTAGGAACCACAAAACTGCCGAACAATTTCATTCGACTTAAATGAAGCAATCTCTTATAGAATGAAACGTAATACAATCCTATGATAAAACATACGTAAATGAAATACGCCAATATTGCTGAACCGACATTAAGATATTTGCATAAGATAATGTTCAATATCATTGAAACTATACAACCACATGCAGTAACTTGGACGAGTAACTTAGTCTTTCCGTGCGCAAGTACCAATGCATTGCCTGGTGTCGTATGCATCTGTATCAGGACTGTGACACACCATATTATCAACCAAGGATAAAGATTGGCGTATTCGCTACCGACGTATGCAGAAAGGGTTTCCTTTGCACATAAAATGAAAGGAAAACACATAAACGCAACTACCGCAGTTGTATATTTTGTCCATTTGTAAGCGAAGTTGTGCATAGCAACCTCGTCTTTTCTTGCTACCATTTCCGCAGTCTTAGGAAGGAAGATTCCAGAGAAAGTACCGCCAATCATAATTATCAATGACGGAACAACTTCGAGAATTCTAAAGTCAGCAACAGCCGTAGCTCCATTCTCAGCAAACATACTCAGAATGATTGGGCGTGACTGAGTGGCTGTAACTTGGAATAATGACAATGCAAAGATGGAGAGGCTAAACAGTATCACGACCTTGAAATCATCCCAATACCATGCAGGCTTAAAACTATCAATCAAATTATCTCTCTTACATTTAAAGGCATACGGTATGAATGCTACTGACACCAATGCTGTCAAGAAAAAGAAATATGTGGTCAGTTCCAAATGGGCGTAGAGCACACAGAACACCAATGCCGCTTTGAATATGGTTTGAACACATTGCACTTGCATCGTGAAGGTCATCTGTTTGTCGGCTATCAGCAGTTGGTTGAAAACGGTAGTTACCCAGCTAAACAAGCTAAACAAGGCTATAATGCACAAGCAAGCCCTTATCTGGAGGAATTGATCATGCGTAATCGAAAATAAACTCTCTCCAAAGAATGCAACGACAAGCAACGTCAAGATGTTTATACAAGCTATAATAACATAAAAGGTTATGTTAGAGCGCGCCACCCTAAACACTTTGTCCAATTTACCTTCCGCTTTCCATTGAGAATAAAACTTAACTGCTCCAGTGTTCATTCCCAAGTCCAAAAGGTGCATATAGCCATTGCAGGCCGTTGCAATGGAAAGCAATCCATATTCAACCTTGCCATAGTAGCCCAACAAAAGGGGAACAGTGATAAATCCAAGAACCGCATTCAGTATTCGTGAAAGTGTACTCCAAAAGAGTGAAGAAACATAATAATTACTTTTCATAACTATCTTTATCGTTCTATCGAATTCGTTAAATAATCGAGAGAGAGTTCTCTGTCCCTCTCCAATTGCGCATTTGACTTAGAGAAATCTATCGCAGTACTCCAATCAGCATTGTCATTCGTATAAATTCTATTCATCAGTTCATAGTGAGTCAAGACATCATAAATGCGAGAATTTTGTGAAGCCTTGTCTGAATTTGTAAATCTGATGAATTCCACAAAGTTTACATTCAAATTGATAGATATGGCTGTTGCATGGAAAGAATCCGTACAAACAAAGGTAGCATTCTGTATAAGCTTCACAAACTCCAATGGACCTGCCGCATCATATATGGTTGCTCCCTCAACAGAGAAGTCAGCATTTTCAGCAGCTGGTATAATCACTACGTCTTTAATGCCTGTCTTGGCAATAACATCTTTAAGTTGTTCCTTATACCACTCGTTATTGCCAATCAGATAGCAAAGAATATAAGATTCGGGAAGAGTAATTTCTATCTTAGCCTCATCAGCAATCTTCACCCACTCTTTTGCATCCAAGAGGAAGGTAGGGTCTAAGACTTGCACGACATCATCTCTGCCTAACAATTTGGAGACCATCTTCACAGCTGTCTCCTCCCGAAGCCCTATATGAGAGAACTTAGAAAGCATTTGTTTCACCTTTGGCTTATGCTCCTCAGGGAATTCTTGCAAACCTATGCTTGAAGCGTAAGCCACTCTCTTTGCATCTTTGGCAAAGTCAAGGAAATAAAATGGGCTAAAACAAAATACCGTATTCCATATTTGGTCACTGCCAGTAACAAACACATTTGTTTGAGGAATCAGTTTGTTCAGTTGACTTGGAGAATTAATCGGTTTGCATAGATTATAATTCTTTGAAATGAAATCTTCTAACTTCTTTTGTTTTATGGACAGATGTGAAAGACGTAAATGATTCATTATCGTCTTCACATCAATACCCATCAATTGGAGTATGTATTTTATCTTGTTCTTATATGTGAATTCCTTAGGTACCCCTGTTAGGAATTTCACGTTATATCCTAAACATTCTAATTTCTTATGTAATGCAAAGGACTGGAGGGAAGTGCCATAATTACCTCCACCAATCCATGTTACTAATACTATATTTTTCATTCTTTGATTTTCTTCTGGACTAATAAGAACAGCGTATTCTTCGCTATTCGCTTGTTATTATCTGATGTTTGATTTGATATTTTATTATTTTCTAAATTCTTTAATTCTCTGCTCCTCTTTTAAGGAACAAACAAGCAGTTGTCCATTCTTCTCGGCTACGATATAGCCATCCAATCCTTGAATAACCACCTTGCTTTCATCAGCTGCATGAACTATGCAGTTTTTGCATTCATACAAGCGGATGTCCTTGCCTACTTTGGCATTGCCATCCTCATCCTGAGGAAGCAAGGTACGGAGACTGCCCCAACTGCCCAAATCACTCCAGCCGAACTCTGCTGGCAAGGTATAGATTTCCTTAGACTTCTCCATTACAGCATAGTCAATACTGATTTTCTCGCAGGTTGGGAAGAGCTTGCCGACTACCTCTTTCTCCTGTTCGGTATAGAAAGAAGGAGCCATCTCGTCCATGATGTTGGCGAGGTTTGGCTGGAAGGTTCGTATTGCCTTGCTGATGGTATCAATGTTCCATACGAATATTCCGGCATTCCAATAATAGTTGCCTGCGGCAAGATATTGCTCAGCAGTCTCCAAGTTTGGCTTTTCCTTGAATGCCTCAACCTTGTAGATTTCATCTACGGATGTTGGCTCTGCTGCAGCGATATAGCCATAGCCTGTTTCCGGGCGGCTTGGCTTAATACCGATAGTAACGATGGCGTTCTTATCGGAAGTATAGCTCAATGCCTTACTGAGCACTCGCTGATACTCCGAGGTATTAATGACGAGGGCATCGGATGGTGTCACCACGATGTTGGCATCAGGATGCTTCTTCTGGATCTTCCAGCAGGCATAAGCAATACATGGAGCGGTATTGCGAGCCTCCGGCTCTGATAATATGTTATCTACTGGCATGTCTGGGATTTGCTCCTTGACAATGCTAATGTATTTCTCGTTTGTCACTACCCACATGTTCTCGACAGGACAGATTGGTTTCAATCTATCTACTGTCAATTGAATGAGGGAACGCCCCACGCCCATCACATCAATGAACTGCTTTGGGTAATCGGGAGTTGACATAGGCCAGAAGCGGCTGCCTACGCCGCCGGCCATAATTATGATTTGTATGTCGTTAAAGTACATGTCTATACTACTTCTTGTAATTGGAAATTTCTGTTTTGTGGTTCAATTACCTTTCTTTGAAGACAATATCAGCGATTTGAGCAGCATCCAATCCTTTGAGTTTGGAATGTGCTTCCAGTACTTTGATTCCTTGTGGAACAGTAAAATTACGAAGTTTTCCTATACCTGCGTTGACACCAGGAATTTGTACACGGATTTCGGAATTGGGAAGTCCAAGTCTATGTCTATTGTTTTGTCCAAAGCGGCGAAATCTACGTCTAGAATCTGTATATACATATTGCGGTTTGAGGACACCGTAGATTTCGAGTTCACTTATAGCCATAATAATATTGGAAGAATTTCCTGTAATAGTAATCTTCTTCGTTTTTCCAACAATTGTTCGTTGCAGTTTGTTTGATGTGCTTCCCTTAATTGTAATAAGTCCTGCAGTTTGCATACCCTGCAACACCAGTCTCACTGCATTCGTTTTTTCTTTTGGAACTACTATCACAATCTCATTAGAAGAACTTGATGAGAATTCTGTATGTACCATGGGAACGTTTTCTTTCTGTTCTTTTTTTTGAGATAATTTCAATCTTGACTGAATATGTATATTTCGTTCCAGTTTTACCTCATTTTCATCCAGCATTTTTGCTATATGATAGCGAACAGAGGTTACTTTACCTTGCTTGGAAAAACTTGTCAAAGCCAACATTGAATTGATAAAGCCACCATTCTTAGCTCTAACATCATCAATCTCCTCATTGACATATAGTGGTCTAACAACTATTTGAGCA
>CAKUQQ010000020.1 GCA_934675575.1 uncultured Muribaculaceae bacterium | reverse complement strand
GCTTTTGGGGTGTTACAAGAACCCACGACCGTCGCTGCCGCTCCTCAGTCGTGGGCTACCAAGTAAACGTGTACCTCCGGCACACTCCCCCTTTCCCTTACTCCTGACTGGTTGGTTACGGCGAGGCAATATCATGGTGCAAGCAATGCGTTGTGTGCGATTGTCGCTGTAGTATCATAGGTCATTGTCGTTTGTAGGGCTGTTGGGGGCTCATTGGTGAGTGTGAGTGGTTTGTGTTTGTTGTTGATAAGAGTGGATAGGTTGTTTGGTTGTTTGTTTGTTTGGGGTATTGGGAGTTAGTTGGTGATAGGGTGGAGAGCTCTGGAGGGGCTCGTGTGCAGGTAACCTCCGACTGAGGAGCGACAGCGACGGTCGGAGGGGTGTGGGTGGCTCACACCCAATGCGTGCCGGAGGTACGCGTATAGCATTATTGGTGGCTCGTTATGCGCTGTGACGGTCGTGTTGGGGAGGTGTGTATTGGTTTGTGTAATCGTTTTCTGGCAACTCTGGCATGTATAGAGGTGTTTTGCCATATTTGTTATCACCACTACTGGATAAAAGTGTGAATATGAAAAGCACTATCACACCAGGCCCTGATAGCAATATTAAGAGTGCCCAGAGACCTGAATTTGAGGTGTCATGCAACCGACGAACCAACAAAGCTGAGAATGTAAACGCACAAGTCAGCACACATTAGCCAATATGGCTGTTAATTTGGGCAAGAAAACGCCCCAGCAAAACATATAGAATTTGTTGGGGTGTTGTTATATTTTGAACTAAGTTGACCTATTGTTGGTTTTCGGTCGCTACTGATGTTGACACTGTTGCTGTTGGTGTGTATGCACATTGAAAAATGCTGTTGTATTGGCTGACTTTTTCTATCAGTTCATAGCAATTTGCATTCAAGTCCTTCAGCGCTTCTTTTATTTTTTGCAGAGCATATTCTTCTTTTGAAGGATAATTGGGCTGAATGAGAGCCTTTATCATTTTGACTTCGTTTTCTTCGCTCTTGTCATCAAGATATGCTCTCATTTCAGCAGGCACTGTTTCAATGTCGCTTGTGCTGATTTTTGCGCCATGTGCGAGAGTAATGCTGTTTACGCTTACGGCAACTTTATAATAGTTCCAATAGTTGCTGTCATAGGAGTTTGCCATACAGGCATCGTCTGGCGTGTTGTGTGTGAGTAGGTCAGGAAGAGTGACGTTCATTTGAGGTTCTGAATAGAAATACTCATTTGTGTCTTCGTTGTCATCTTTTCTTGTTATTGTCACCACAGCATCACATTCGGATAAGTTGCCTTTTGGATACTTTACTATGTAATACCAGATTGGAACAGGACCCCAGTCGCTATTCTGATAGGAGTATTTTACATCTATAGTGATGAATTTGGACGGGTCGTGTTCGTCAAGATACTTTTGCCATTTGTCGATGATGTTTTTTTCGTTTTGTAGTATTTTTGAGTGCACATTTTGCTCATATTCCTGTATTGCTTTTTTGGCTTGCTCATCACACCACATTTTGTTACCATAATGGTTCATGTATTCCTGTAACTGCTTATATGTTATGTTACGATACTTTTTTACGTCTTCGTTTGCTTCGACAGTTTCCCTTATTATGGAACATTGTTGATAGAATGTGGCAAATGTGGGGTCTTTTTCTGTTATTGCTGCTACAGTGTTTTTATCAAGTGGCTCGAAAATAGACTTTTCAAGCACGCGTGAGTTCATGAAAATTTGATAAGCAAAGAATATGACTATTAAGGCCAAGAATGCAGCGGAGCCTATGATTATGTTTCGTTTTGCTTTTGGGCTCAGAGGCTTCGACTCTTTTGGCGTTTTAGCAAGAGGCGCATTAATGTTGATGCCGGAAAAATTGCTGGAGTATAAGCCATTACAATACGGACATGTTTGTGAGTTTCGTGGAATCAAATGCCCACAATGCTCACACCTTTTAACTGGTTTGAAATCAAGTGTTTTCATCTTCCTTTTAGATTTCTTTTGTGTTGCTTGTCGTGGGTTGTTGCTCTGCTTGCGAAATATCAGTGTTCATTGTCACAGCACGATGTATATCACCAAGGTCGCGCACATTATTAGTTATTGTAGCAATGGCTTTTATATTCTCACCAAAGAAATGTCCGAGTGTTATGATAATGTATCCGCCAATAACAGCACCGATGCTAAAGAAAATTTTAAAAATAAAGATGGACTTGTAAGTGTCAAAGTCAGGAAAAGAACCATTTGCACTGTAAGCTTCAAAAAGTTGGCCGAAAATTCCGTAATAAATAGAATAGATGGGTACAAAAAGCATTATTGTATATCCAATCCATTCTAAAAAACTTTGTAAGATGTCGGCTACGACAGGAATTACAACAATATCACTCCCGGTTGGAACACGTGAGCGCAATTTGTTGGACCGGTTTATCCAAAATAATAGATTGAAAGAGCCTGCAGACAATGTTACCAAAAGGAAAATAAAAGCATTAAAGTAATTGCATGTAATAGAGTGTGCAAGTCCCCAAACAACGTATTCAAAGTTGCTTGTCGGACGCTCGCAGAACGGTATGACTGCGATAAATATCGCGAAAAACATGCATACTATACCAAAGAAACGGTAGAAGTAAGTGGGCGGCTTGCGGAATATCTTGCCATTGTCAATGATGTTAACTAGTTTGTCAATCCAGCGTTTGAAAAATGGTTTGTTTTCGACTGTATAGTCGTCGTTGAAAAAAGAAAGAAATTGGTTCATAATAATATGGTTTAAAATGTTTTTTGTAAGGTTGATTTCTTATTTATATTTCTGTTGTAAAAATATAAAATATTTTTTTGCAATACAAATTTTAATAAAAATATGAATAAAAATAGTTAATAAAGGCGAAATTTGTTTTTGTTGGGGTGGTTTAGTTTAGATGTTTTTGTGGAGCTCCTGATTGTTTGAACAGAATCCTTTTGAAATCATTGCTACAAATTATGCCCCCTTTATATAGTCAATGCAGAAGATGCGTAGAAAGAGTGATGTGCAGCCACAAAAGTGAGGGGTGGTCACTGTAGGTGGTTTACAGCCACTCGAACTGGAGACCGAGGGAGAGCGTGAGGAATTTTTCGGGGGAGAAGTGCTTGTTGTGGATTTTTTGTATGATAAAGTAGTCGCATGTGCTTATCTCATAGAACACGCAGATGCTTTTGGCAATCTGGCGACGGCTCTCCGGAATGTTGAACTCAAGCCGTTCGCCTAGGTAGATGTTGGGCCGTAGGCGCGTGGCAAACCAGTAGTAGCCGTTTGGGTATTTTTTTGGCAAACTTGTCCAAAACTCGTTGCTCAACACTGTGTTGAGATAGATGCCTGTGGCAAGAGGTTTGAATTCTATCCACGACAAGCGGCATGGCAGCTTTATGCTCCACGGCACGAAGTCTTCTTTGAGCGTGAATGTGAGGCGCACTTTGTCGGAGCTGTGCTTGGGTATAAAGCCGAACATGAGAGTTGTTTCCCACTGGCGGTTTTTGCCGTAAATCCATGTGGGGCCTAATGAGAACATGCCCATATTGCCGGCAAACTGTAGCTTATTTCCCTTTGGAATGAGGCTCTGCCACAAGTGTTTGTAGCGTTCGAGCCGGTGTATGTAGGTGGTGTTCGTAGTGGTTGTGGCAAGGCTCACACTGTCGGCTGCGGCTACAGACTGTGGTGCTGTTGCCGAGACAAATAGCGATATTGCTGATAATATGTTAAAAATCAACAATCTCATAGGTGTAGCCTTGGGGCGTAACGGTGAACACATAGTAGGTACGGTGGTCAATGCTCGACGTCTGGTAGTAGAGCAGTCCGTCGTCGAAATATGCTTTTTGCAGCATGGTGTGGTCGTGCCCGTTGATGCAGAACAGAATGCCTGGCAAGCGGTTGATGAAAAACTCAAAAGTGTTGGCCACGTTGTTGTTGAACACGTCGGCAAACGGGTGTGCGTGCATCGTGACGATGGTTTGCGAGAACTCGCCGGCTCGCGTGGTGTCTTGCTTGCCGATGAAGTCGAAGTCGGGCACTGCCACCGAGTAGTCATATTCCAGGCTGTTGGTGTTGAGCATCACAAACTTGGTGCGCCCGGCTATGAAGGCAAAGTCGGTTGCTCCGAATATCTTCTGAAACGACTGCTTGCCAGTGCCGAGGCAATCGTGATTGCCTATGGTCACAACGTAGGGGCAACGGAGCTTGTTGAGAAGGTTGCGCTGCCACTTAAATTCGTTCATGGTGCCATAGTCTGTGAGATCGCCGTCGTGCACAACAAAGTCGATGCTGTCACGCTTATTGACACTTCTCACGAAGTCGCGTGTGTCGTCGTAGAAGCCTTGTGTGTCGCCTGTGGCGACAAAACGAATGGTGTCGCGTCCGTGGCATTGCTCCTCAATGAGTTTGGCGTTGACGCCGTTGATGTCGGTAGGGCCTGACACGTCAACATCGTAGGGGTGATAGTCGATGTAGCGACAACCGGTGACAGTTGCCGCAAGCACTATTACTATTATAGATGTTATGACTGCATGTGAATGTCTCATTCGCTGGCTGATAGTGCTTGCAAATTAACGAAAAAAAAGGATTGGTGTGTGTTAAGCAGTGGTTAAAGAATGTTGTCTGCTGTCTGCGGAACTGGCTGCAAGGCGCAGCCACACGGCGGTTGAGAAAAATATATTTTAGTGAAATGGGGTGGGCAAATGTTTATTTTTTGTATATTTGCTGAATAAAATGATGAAGTGCTTTTCACATATAGTCGTTATGCGTCTGCTGTCGCTGTTTGTGTGCGCGATGGCTGCATTTGCTGTGAGTGGCAATAATGCTCCTGTGATGGAACTTGCTCAGAGCACGGAGCTGCAGATTGACGAAGCGTTCACAGCCGACAGAGGAAACTTGACCATGCCTGCCGAAGAGCAGAATGATGAGCATAGTGGCAAGTTTGATAGCGAAAAGCCAATGGCCGCCGTGTGCGGTGCTGAAGTGCAGCTGCCAAGCTCATGCTCGCGCCCCAACCAAACCACGACATCACAGAACAAATTACGTCTAACAATAAATAGATGTGGCATTTTGCAGTGTCTTGACACGTTACTTTTCAGGTCAACGCTTAGCGGAATGTCATCATTGATTCCACACTTTTGTGCTGCAAGCAGTTGTTATGCCATAGTGCTGCGGCACATAATCCGTTGACTTTTGTTATTGTAACCTCAAACGGAGGCGGAAACGCGACAACCAATCTTAGCCATTTCTGCCAGACAATAACAGTTGACAGGAATGGTAACGTGTGAAACGTTGTAGCCTTAATACTATGTTTAATACCAGCAAAAGTTAAACACACACATACAAATTAATCTATTTATTTTTTGACGAAAGCTGTTTTGCCCTTTGGAAGGCTGCAAGCTTTTTGAGAAATAAACGTTAGAGCCGGCTTATGCCGGCAGAAACTCTCGGTAAAAGGTCAAAACAGCTTTTTTATTTGAGATACATTTTATGGCGAATATATCGAGTCTGGAAATGGCAAAGGCCATAACAGACAACACGAACATTGAAATTGTGAAATCGTTTTGGGGCTTGAGCAAGAAACTTGTGTATAAGCCCACTCAAAGCAAGGTGAGCATAAGCATCAAATGCTTCACACCCGAAGTGGAACACTGCGTGATGGCCTTGCTGAGCACTCCGGCCAAAGCGTTGGCCGAAGCAGCAAAACGACTTGGCCCGAAAATCAAGGCAGTTGACGTGAGCAGTTGCAGGCTTGAGGCCTGTGTGTCGGCCGACCGCCAGTTTGCCGCCTACCAGCTTTTCCGGTATGTGGATTTTGGATTCCAACCCATAAGCGACGTGGTGACATTTGAGGGCGAAGCAGCACAAATTGTGACAAATATCCTTTAGTATAACTTTTCGTACTAACCTTGTCTAATATTACATGGGTTTAAATCCTTGGGAGATTCGTAGTGGTACGCGTCTCCCATTTTTGCCCATATACGTTTTATATAAAAGACGTAATAAAAAAAGCAATCTGCGGCTTAGCCGTGGATTGCCTTTTTTATTGTGTTGTTATGCGATGTGCGGTGCAATGTCAGTGGGTGAGCACCTCCACCCCATGTTCTGTCATGACAAATGTGTGTTCCCACTGGGCACTTGGCTTTTCGTCGCCCGAAATCACCTCCCAGCCATATTTGTCATCGGAGTCGATAAACACTTCCCATGTGCCCATGTTAATCATTGGCTCTATGGTGAACACCATGCCCGGCACCAGCAGCATGCCTGTGCCTCGCTTGCCATAGTGCAGCACCTCCGGCTCCTCGTGAAAGTCGAGACCCACGCCGTGGCCGCAGAGGTCGCGCACCACGCCATAGCCATATTTTTCGGCGTGTTCCTGAATGGCGTGGCCTATGTCGCCCACAAAAGAGTAGGGTTTGGCGGCTTCTGCGCCTATCTCAAGGCACTCTTTTGCCACACGCACCAGTTGCTCTTTCTCTGGCGTGGTTTTGCCTATGATGAACATGCGGCTTGCGTCGGCATAGTAGCCATCTACGATTGTGGTCATGTCAACGTTGACGATGTCGCCCTCTTGCAGCACGTCGGTTGTCTTGGGAATGCCGTGGCACACCACTTCGTTGATTGACGTGCACACACTTTTGGGGAAGCCCTCGTAGTTGAGACAGGCTGGAATGGCATTGTGGTCTTTGCAATACTGCATGCAGATGTCGTCGATTTCTTGTGTGTTCATTCCGGCGTGGATTTGTTTTTCCACTTCGTCGAGGCAGCCGGTATTGACCACTCCGCTGCGCCTGATGCCCTCAATTTGCTCTGGGGTCTTTATAAGGTTGCGTGTAGGAACCACCTTGCCCCTCATTTCCCAATACATCACCTGGCGGTCGATTTCGGTGAGCGGCTGGCCGGGTTGGAGAATCCATCTCCGTTTTCTCTTGAAACGCATAATTATGTAGTGATTTGAATTTTGTAGGCGCAAAGTAACAACAATATCACGAAATAGGCAAATGTGCCGGCGGCTGTGTGGGGGGCGCGTGTGCGTCACACCTTGATGCCGTCCATTGCTTTTTGCAGCTCCTTGAGCTGGTCGCGTATATCCTTGAGGCGTGTCACCACCTCGTAGCGTTTGTCGATGCCGTCGCGGTTTTTGCGTATCTCGCTTTGCGCGGCGTCTATTTTCAGCCCCTTTTCCTTGACCAGATAGTGAATTTTGCGTATCACTTCTATGTCGGCAGGAGTGTAGAGGCGTGTGTTTTTGGCGTTGCGTCGCGGCTTGATGATGGTAAACTGCTTTTCCCAGTAGCGCAATGTGGATTCTGGAATGTGGAGAATTTCGGCCACATCGCCAATCTTATAAAACCTTTTGTCGAGTTTGTCCATCTTTTATCCGTATAGAGAAGTAGTGTTTATGGTGCAAAGCAGCAAATGCGCAGATGCTTGCAAAAACAAGTTTAAACAAGTAACTTTGCACGTTGATTGTGACGCGTGGCGTTTCGGCCTGCGCGCTTTGTCACACTCAAAGATAGGAAATAAGTTGCTCAAGAGCAAAAGCCGGCAACAAGAAAATTAAAAATCAATTCAAGATATGCTTACAGCAAAAGAAATCCGCGAATCGTTCAAGAAATTTTATGAGGGCAAAGGCCACCATATAGTACCATCGGCTCCCATGGTGATTAAGGACGACCCCACACTCATGTTCACAAATGCGGGCATGAACCAGTTCAAAGACATAATCTTGGGCGACAAGCAGCCCAAATGGCGCCGTTGCACCGACTCGCAGAAATGTCTGCGCGTGAGCGGCAAGCACAACGACCTTGAGGAGGTGGGACACGACACCTACCACCACACGATGTTTGAGATGCTCGGCAACTGGTCGTTTGGCGACTATTTCAAGCAGGGTGCAATAGATTATGCTTGGGAATTTCTTGTTGATGTAATGAAGATAGACCCCAAGAACCTGTATGCCACAGTGTTTGAGGGTGCAGAGGGCGAGAACCTTGGCCGCGACGACGAGGCCGCCGGCTACTGGGAGGCTCACATGCCCAAGGACCACATCATCAACGGCAACAAGCACGACAACTTCTGGGAAATGGGCGATACAGGTCCATGCGGTCCATGCAGCGAGATACACATCGACCTGCGTTCCGACGAGGAAAAGGCAAAAGTGCCCGGAGCTTCGCTCGTCAACAAAGACGACCCACAAGTGATAGAGATATGGAACATAGTGTTCATGCAGTTTAACCGCAAGGCCGACGGCAGCCTTGAGCCGCTGCCAATGCATGTGATTGACACAGGCATGGGCTTTGAGCGTCTGGTGCGCATCATGCAGGGCAAGCACTCCAACTACGACACCGACATATTTCAGCCAATCATCAAGAAAATTGAGGAAATCAGCGGCTTGAAGTATGGCGAGAACAACGATGTTGATGTGGCAATGCGTGTGGTGGCCGACCACGTGCGCGCCATAGCATTCTCAATAGCCGACGGCCAGCTGCCAAGCAATGCCAAGGCCGGCTATGTGATACGCCGCATCTTGCGCCGCGCCGTGCGTTATGCCTACACATTCCTTGGCCAGAAGTCGGCGTTTATCTATCGCCTCGTTGACACGCTCATTGAGTCGATGGGCGATGCTTATCCCGAACTGCCAGCCCAGGCCGACCTCATAAAGCATGTGATAAAGGAAGAGGAAGACTCGTTCTTGCGCACGCTGGCCACCGGCATCAAGCTCATTGACAACATAGTGGAGCAAGCCAAGGCTGTCGGCAAGAAAGAAATTGACGGCAAAGAGGTGTTTACGCTCTATGACACATACGGATTTCCGCTCGACCTCACGGAACTTATCCTCAAGGAAAACGGCATGACTGCCAATGAGGACGAGTTTAACGCCGAGATGCAGAAACAAAAGGAGCGCGCGCGCAACGCCGCTTCGGTGGAGACCACCGACTGGGTGGAGCTGCACGACGGCACATCTGAATTTGTGGGCTACGACCTCACCGAGTGCGACACCGAGATTCTCAAATATCGCAAGGTGACACAAAAGAAGAATACGTTCTATCAGATAGTGCTGTCGCGCACCCCGTTCTATGCCGAGATGGGTGGTCAGGTGGGCGACCGTGGTGTGCTCACTTGTGGCGATGAGAAGATAGAGGTGTTTGACACAAAACGCGAGAACAACCTGCCTGTGCATCTTGTTAAGAAACTCCCTGCCGACGTTACCGAGACATTTCATGCAAGCATCGATGTGGCAAACCGCAAGGCCATAGCTTGCAACCACTCGGCAACACATATTCTCGACTACGCTTTGCGCACTGTGCTGGGCAAGCATGTGGAGCAAAAAGGCTCTTACGTTGACGGCAAGCTGCTGCGCTTCGACTTCTCGCACTTCTCCAAGATGACCACCGAGGAAATACGCAAGGTGGAGCACTTGGCCAACGACATCATTCGCCAGGCCATTCCGCTTGAGGAGCACCGCGACATGCCTATCGATGACGCCAAGGCTCTGGGTGCAATAGCCTTGTTTGGTGAGAAATATGGCGACCGCGTGAGGGTGGTGAAATTTGGTCCGTCGGTGGAGCTGTGCGGAGGAACTCACGTGCACAACACAGGCAACATAGGCATGATAAAGATTTTGAGCGAGAGCAGCATTGCCGCCGGCATACGCCGCATTGAGGCCATCACCGGCGAGGCTGTGGAAGATGCGCTCGACCATTTCATCGACACTCTTGATGAAATCAAGGCTCGTCTTAACAATGCCCCCGATGCGCTTGTGGCAATCCAGAAATATATTGCCGAAAACAACAACTTGCGCCGTGAGGTTGAGGGCTTCATTCAAGATCAGGTCAACACTTTCAAGAAAGTGTCGCTCGAAAACGCCAAGGACATCAATGGCATAAGGGTGGCAACGCTGTTTGGGCAGATTGTGCCCGATGTGGCAAAGGGAGTGGCGTTTGCGTTTAAGGCAGAAAACCTGCCCAACACCGTGTTCCTTGCAGCCACTCACGATGGCGGCAAGCCCATGCTCACCGTGCAAGTGAGTGAGGACTTGGTGAAGAGCGGGATAAATGCCGGCAAGATAGTGCGTGAAGCCGCCAAGTGCATTCAGGGCGGTGGCGGTGGCCAACCACACTTCGCACAAGCAGGCGGCCGCAATGCCGATGGCCTGGGGGCTGCGCTTGAGAAGATGAAACAGCTCATAAGTGAGAACTGATGATTGCTTAACATATTGACTTTTAGGCCGTGCCTTGGTGGCACGGCTTTTTTGTTTTAAGTTTTTTCTGTTTACCCCCCCCCTATGGGATTTTTTGCATATCTTTGGACTTGAATTAATAAAGGATAATGACATGACAACACTTGAAACCATTTGGAAGATGACCGTGCGCAGTGCCATGCTTGTGGTGCTGGCCGTGGTGGCAATAGCGATTACCTCATGCTCTGACGCCGATGACTGGTGGGGCGATGAAGCTACAAAAGAAGTTTTTGAAAAAGGAATATCGCTTAGCGAAAACGGTGGAGAAGTGAATGTGACCTTTGCCGGCAACGGCCGAGTGTGGACTCCAAGTGTGGTGTGTGACGACACTACCGGCGGCAGCTGGATTGAAGTGAAAAAGTTAATAACAGATGACGGCTTGGCTTGTTTCTCGATTAAGATAGCTGACAGCCAAGATATTGACCAGCGTCGTGCCAAGATAGAGTTTGTGAGTGGCAAAAAGCGGCACATAGTGTCAGTGGAGCAGGCTGCAAAGCCACAGGTGGTGGTTGCAAAGCAGCTTTATTTGGTGCCGAGCACGGGTGGCACAGTCGATGTCGTGTTTGACACCAATGGGGAATATACGTGCAACATACTCAGCATTGCCGGCTCTTGGCTCAAGGAGACCTCTGCCACGCAAAATGGGCACCGAGTGACGGTCAGTTTTGCAGCTGATGCAAACGACTCGTTTGGCCGTGAGGCTAAAATTATGGTGTGCTGCCGCCGCACAGGCGATGCCAAAACAGTGGTTTTGAGGCAAGAACCGCGACAGTTTGCCTCGGCAGAAACGGCGTTTGTGGCAACAAGCGGACAACTCGCCACAATGCTTGGCTCCGACGAGAGCAACTGGCGGCGCATCTCCCACTTGACACTTCGTGGCACGCTCAACTTTGAAGATGTGGAGACGTTGAAAAAGATGTTCAAAAAATATAACGGCTATCAAGCACCGCTCACCACAATCAACATGGCAGAGGTGCAGACTCATGAAATAGAATACCGTGTGCCCACATGCATATTCTCAGGAGCCACATCGCTCACGGCAGTGACACTTCCGCTTGATGCGCGCACCATAGGCACATGTGCGTTTCAGCGCTGCACATCGCTGCGGAGCATAACCATTCCAAATGACGTGCGCACCATAGAAAGCCAGGCTTTTGCCCTGTGTGAAAATTTAACGGAAATCAAAATATCATCGCTGTCACAGCTCACCAAGATTGGAGAATATGCGTTTAATACTGGCACTGCAGTTGACGACTTGGTGCTGCCCGGCGGTGTGACGGCGTTGGATTACACATCGCTGTTTGGGTTGAAAATCAAACGGCTCCACGTGCGAGCCACCACGCCGCCTGTTGTGACTCCGGAGCGCAAAGGCAAGACCACAACCGTGCTTTGTGTGCCAAAGGGCAGTGTGGCAGCCTACCGCAATGCCGCCTATTGGAAAGATTTTGCCGAAATAATTGAAGACTCGGAAGACGACTCCGAATGAGTCACTGCGTGGAGCAAGTGGGGAAAAGCACTTCCCTGATGGCTTGCCGGAATGTGGCCTCGTCGAGTGCGCCCACTTGCACTGTGGGCTTGCCGCTGACGGGCACAAACAATATGGTGGGCACGCTTTGAATGCCAAACGTCATGGCCAGTTGCTTCTCTTTGTCGATGTCAACTTTATACACGTCGATTTTCCCGGCATAGTCTTTTGCAATCTTGTCAACCGTGGGCGACATTCTGCGGCATGGGCCGCACCATGTGGCAAAGAAGTCGATTATGGCAGGTTTTTTGCCCTCAAACACCCATTCGCTTGGGTGCTGCTCAAAGTCCATCACTTTTTTCTTGAACTCGGCTGTTGTCAGAAACGTCACTTTGCCAGCCGATGCAGTGTCGGCGGTTGCCGCAGTTGTCGTTTTTTCGGTTTTTGCCTTTGCGACTGCCTTAGAGCGGCCTTTGCTTTTGCTCTGTGAGCAAGCCGACAGCCCTATGAACACTATGGCGACTATTACTAATAATTTTCTAATCATTGTGTGCTGAAGTTTTTTAGACAACAAAAGGGTGCCTTGCCATGTGTGGCTTTGTGAGGGCACCCTTTGTTTTTCATTTTTTTATGTGTTGTGGTTTTTCTTGCTCCACTCGCGTTCTGGAGGAGTGGTGCTGCCAGTGCCATTTCGCTTTAGAATGGCAGGTCGTCGGCTGCGGCTGGAGTGCCGAAGTCTTGCACCTCGGCAGGTGCGCCTTGCAAAGTCTGTGTGTCGGCTGGAGCGCCAGCTGCTGGAGCTGCTGCTGCGGCACCCTCTTTGTCGGCTTTCCACCCGCGTATGCTTGTGTACCAGCGGCCGTTGTACTCGCGGCTCTCAATGTCGAAGCTCAGAGTTATCACGTCGCCCACTTCAAGCGGATATTGGTTGGCGCGCTCACCGAAGAAGTCAAAAAACACTTTCTTTGGGTAGGCGTCAAGTGTTTCGAGCACGTATTCCTGTTTGTTCCACGCGTTGCCGGCTTTCGACGTTCCGCTCACTGGCTCAAGCTTTTGTATGATTTTACCTTTTACTTCCATGATTGTATCTTAAAAAATAGTTATCAAAATTAATAGCGATAATGCTTATCTGTGCAAAATTACGCAAAACTTTCAAGAAATAAGTCTGCCGCTCAGAAAATTATTTTTCTGAGCACTTTGCGGAGTGTGCGCGCACATGGTCAGTTGCGTTTTTGTGTCGGGGTGGAGTATGGTGCTGGCACGGTGCCGTTTTTCACCATTTCTGTTTTGCAGCTTGAGGCGTTTTTGTAGGGCATCTCGTCGCACAAGAAGTCGATGATGAAATTGCCGGTGTCGTTGTCTATTTTGAATTCCTTGATGTCGTAGTGATATTCGCTGGAGCTGAATGACGACACATATTTCTTGATGCGCAGAGTGGCAAACAAGTCTTTCTTTTTGCCGCCGCTTGGGTCATAAATCACGAGGTTTGCGAGCTCGTGCTCTTCGCTGAATTTTGGGTCGGCCTCAACTGCGGCTTCCACTATGCCTATTTTGCCTTCTCCGGCCTGTCCTTCGCGAAACACCACAATGCCGGGCTTGCCCTGGTAGCTGAATTCGCGAATCATGCGCCAGTTGGTTGTGGCATTGCCCAGAGCGGATATGCCTTTGCTTTCGCTCCATTTGTCTCTTAGGTCGGCAGCCGACACTTTTGTCATTTTGTTGTTGCTGTCATAATATATGACCATGGTTTTGGCGAGTTCCTCGTTGTAGCTGTCAAGGCCGCCAAATGCGCCAAAGAGGTCGAATAGCTGTGCGTGGGCACTAAAACTGCCGGCACAAATTGCCAGTGTGAGCAGCAATAAAAGTTTGCGAGCTGTTGTCATTAGTTGATGAGTTTATTAAAAATGAAAAATAACGTTTTTGTGAATGAAACGTGCGGCTTGTGTTATCGGGTCAAGACGCAACTCCAAAGTTATGGCTTTTATTTTATTAAAACATTATTTAAGATGACAAAGTTAGAAGCTGTTGAAAAAAAAACTATCTTTGTAAACTTATATTTTCATCAAATTATAAATCAACGGAATGTCAGAATCCCAAGCTTTATTAAGCAGTATTATTGAAGCTATTCAAGATAAAAAAGGTAGAAACATCACACAAGTGGATTTGAGCAAAATCGATTATGCCACAACGCAAGGTTTTGTGATTTGCACCGGAAACACACCAATCCAAGTGAATGCCATAGCCGACAACGTGCGTGAGGCTGTGGCAAAACAAACCGGCATCAAGCCCTATAACTACGACGGCTACACCAACTCGCAGTGGATAGTGATGGATTATGGCACGATTTATGTACATGTGTTTTTACCGGAATATCGCGAGAAATACCGGCTTGAAGAGTTGTGGAACGATGCCAGCATCGTGAATATTCCCGACCTTGACTGAAAATGATGACAAGAGTCACTCAAAATATCGTTTCTTTGTGCAAGAATAAAGGCAAGAAGTTGCTTTTGCTTCTGGCACTGGCGGCTGCCGTGGGTTTGCTCTGCAACTATTTCTTTGGTGAGGAAACGAGTTGGTTTTTGGGCTGTGTTGTAGGATTTTTGATAATTAAAATATTATTAGATAATTGATGGCAAATAAATCTTCAAATAAAAAGTCTCCGCGCAAGAAGTTCGTCATGAACCTCTACTGGATGTATGCGCTCATCATGTTGGGCTTGATTGGCATTTATGTGTTGCAAGATAATTCCGTCAGCAAGGAAGTGAGTTGGACACAGTTTCAGAGCTTGGTTCAGCAGGGTGGCGTGAAGAAAATAGTCGTTGTGACCGACAAAAATCAGCCACAAGCAGTGGGTGAGTTGAGCGACTCCCTTGCCCAAAAGGTCTTTGGCAGCGGTTACCGTCCTCAAAAAGGCGTGGCGGCAAAAATAACCGCAGCTGTGCCGTCGAGCGACAAGTTCGACGCATGCGTTGACCACTGGAACCAGACAGGCGTGTTTCGTGGCGACGTGACCTATGAGCGTGGCAGCGACATATCGTCGTGGATATGGAGCTTTGGCCCTGTGATATTGCTTGTGGTGCTTTGGTTCTGGCTGATGCGACGCATGTCGGGCGGCGGAGGTGCCGGCGGCGGAGGCGTGTTCAGCGTGGGCAAGGCCAAGGCAAAGTTGTTTGACAAGGACAACTCGCAGAAAGTGACGTTTAAAGACGTGGCAGGCTTGCATGAGGCAAAGACCGAGGTGGCAGAGATAGTTGACTTCTTGCGCAACCCCACACGCTACACCGAGCTTGGTGGCAAAATACCCAAGGGCGCGCTGCTTGTGGGTCCTCCTGGCACTGGTAAAACACTGCTTGCCAAGGCGGTGGCTGGTGAGGCCGATGTGCCGTTTTTCTCCATGTCGGGTTCCGACTTTGTGGAAATGTTTGTGGGTGTGGGAGCATCGCGTGTGCGCGACCTCTTTGCCCAGGCCAAGGAGAAAGCTCCGTGCATCGTGTTTATCGATGAGATAGATGCCGTGGGACGTGCCCGCGGTAAGAATCCGAATATGGGTTCAAATGACGAGCGTGAAAACACGCTCAACCAGTTGCTCACAGAGATGGATGGCTTTGGCAGCAACAGCGGTGTGATAATTCTTGCCGCTACCAACCGCGCCGACATTCTCGACAAGGCTCTGCTGCGTGCCGGCCGTTTCGACCGTCAAATCTATGTGGATTTGCCGGAGTTGAGCGACCGCAAGGAAATCTTTGAGGTGCATCTGCGCAAGGTGAAGATTGACGGCAGTGTTGATATCGACTTGCTGGCACGCCAAACACCGGGTTTCTCTGGAGCCGACATAGCCAATGTGTGCAATGAGGCTGCCCTGATTGCCGCACGCAACAACAAAAAGGCGGTGCAACGCCAGGACTTCAGCGATGCTGTTGACCGCATAGTGGGCGGACTGGAAAAACGCTCCAAGATAATGACCGACGAGGAGCGGCGCTCCATAGCTGTACACGAGGCCGGACACGCCACAGTGAGCTGGCACTTGCGCTATGCCGACCCTCTCATCAAGGTTACGATAGTGCCGCGAGGCAAGGCTTTGGGTGCAGCGTGGTATATGCCCGAAGAACGCCAGATTGAGCCAAAGCAAGCTTTGCTCGACCAGATATGCTCGTTGCTTGCCGGTCGCGTGGCGGAGCAAATGTACCTTGGGTTCACTGACACCGGTGCTCTCAACGATCTGGAGCGTGCCACCAAGATGGCATACGCCATGGTCACATACTATGGTATGAGCAATGGTTTGCCAAACATATCCTATTACGACTCGTCGGGTCAAGCCTACGGCTTCACTAAGCCTTATAGTGAGGCTCGTGCCCAGGCTATCGACAAAGAGGTGCAAGCCATAATCGACGAGCAATATCGCCGTGCTGGTGAAATCTTGGCACAATACACCGAGGGACACCACCAACTTGCTGACTTGCTGCTCAAACGCGAGGTGATTTACACCGAAGACGCCGAGCGCATCTTTGGCAAGCGTCAGTGGTTGAGCCGAACCGATGAGATTTTGAAAGCTACCGAGGAGACGAAAAAGCTTGCTGCCAGCAATGAGAACAAACCTGCAGCAGCCGACGATGACAAATCTGCACCAGCCGCCGCAACCGCTGAAGATCCGTCTGCTCCAACTGACGACCAGACTCCACCTCCGTTTAATCCCGACGGTCAATCTGACTCAAAATAAATAGCTGTTAGATAATGCAAAGGGGTTGCAAGAAAAAAATCGCTTGCAGCCCCTTGCTGTTGTTATGTGGGTGGTGTCGCACTTATGCGGCGATAGAGCATGGTGCAGTGATGGTGTGATACGTGTACCTTCGGCACACAGTCCTCCTGGAGTGTCTGCGCACGTCTGCCGACCGTCGCTGCGCTCCTCAGTCGGCGGTTACCTACACACGAGCCCCTCCAGGGCTCTCCAACTCCACTCCACACATCCTCGAACTGCAAACCATACCAACTCCCCATACGCTCCACAAGCATAAAACGCCTCCAACTACAAGCCAGCTCTCGACAGCCCCCTGCTCCACTCCCCAATCCGCATACCCACGTCATCACATCTCCACCACAGACCAGAGCAGTGGCGCTTATGATGGGTTGCTTGACACGACGACATTGCCATGTCGTACTCGTCCAATCTGGGTGTGAGTGTGCCGAAGGTACACGTTTGCGTGTAACCCACGACAGAGGAGCGGCAGCGACGGTCGTGGGGGCAGTGACACCCCAGCAATCAGCGTGCCGGAGGTACGCGTATCACACTATGGTGGATGGTTATTCGTGGTGGAGCTGTTGGAGAACGGTGCTGACGGCTTGGCTGGCGGTTTCCCACACATATTCGTCGTGGCTGCAAGCAAGGTTGCGCAGCGCACCAAACGCCTTTGCCACTGGCGACGAGCTGTTGTCTTGCTCACACACCCTCAACTCCTTTGGCGATGCACCCTCCACAATATTGCAAAGAGCGTCGGCGGCATCGCGCTCGTTACCTATGCTGATTAGCATCTGCGCGAGCTCATATTCCATTTGCCGTCGCGACACCTTGTCTCGGCAAGCGGCTATTGCTTGCCGCTTGTGGGCTATGAGGGCTTGCTGGGTGTCGCTGTCTGCGTAGGTCAGGTTTGCGTTTTTGTCAACGGAGATGACCTTGGTGTAACGTGTCATGGGTTGAATTTTTTACGCAAGTCAATCTTGCGCGTAACAACTTTGGTTTCCAGTTTACCCATACCATCGCACACTGGGCATGGCTGAGGGTCATAGTACAAAGCGAAATCTGGCCAAGTTTTGAGCAGGAAATTGCGCTCTCGTATTGACTGTATCATCAAATCGCGGTTCGGGGCATCGTCTTGTATGCCTACTTGGCAACGGCGGCCAGTGGTGTCGTTGACATAGAATTTGGTGAGGTCTTTGTAGCGGCCAAGCGTGCTCATGTTCGCCTCATAAGCGAAAAAGCCGCTGTGGTAGTCGTTGGCGTAGGCAATGCGAAACACAATGCCTGTGCCGTTGCAGTGCTCACATTCCACAAAGCGTGTTTCGGTCACGTTGCGGAAGAATTCTGTTTCACCGCAGTGTGGGCAAGTGGTGGCATTTGACGAAATTTTTCCGCCGCAAGTGGGGCAAATCAAGAGTTGTGCCATAGTTGTTTCTATTTGTGGGTTGTAGATTACGTTTTCGTTTTTTTGTTGTTATGTGTTCAAAGATAATGCAAATCGAGACGCAGAACATCAAGCTTGCTTGAATGTTTTGCCGAGATGCAGCTTATCTTATTCAAAGATAATGCAAAAAAGCCGTTGCCGATAAAAAAAAGTAAAAAAAGAGGGGGCTGTACAACTGCACAGTCCCCTCGTGTGGGTTTGTCAAGAGTTATTTGTTAACTTGTTTTACTTGTCTTGAAGAATGTTGCAGATAGAAACACGGTTCCAGTCAGGCTCGCTGAACATGTTGCCCACGCCCTGGCCGTCGTAAGAGATGCGTTTTGCAGAAACCTTGTATTGGTTAACGAGCATGTCGCGAACGGCTTTAGCACGGTTCTTGGCAAGTTTCTCATTGATTTCCTTGCTGCCTTCTGGTGAAGCATAGCCCTTGATTGTCACTGTGGCCTTTTTGTGGTTCTTGAGGAATGTAGCCACACGCTCCACGTTTGGTTGTTGTGCGCGAGAAATCACATATTTGCCTTGGTCGAAGAATACGTTGGTCTCAAGAGATTCGCCAGTCTTGTCAACTGTTACCACTTTGTTCTTCTTGGCGTTGCAGGCCTTGAGGTCACGCTCAAGCTGGTCGGCACGGTTGTTGGCAGCGTCGAGCTGGCTTTGAGTGTTGCTCAACTGGCTGCGCAGGTCGTTAACCTTGGCGTTCACAGCGTCGAGGTCAGATTGAGTGTACTGCTTTGGGCAGTAGGTCATGTAGTGCTGACCGTTGCTGTTGCCGAAGTGGTAAGTAAGACCGGCTTCGAGTTCCACAGCAGCGTTGTTGCCGTTGAAGCGGCTGTTAGGTTGAGCATATTCCATGTTCCACACCACAGCAGGTTTGAATGCGATTGTCCAAGCCTTGGCTTCACCGAGGTTGAAGTTGAAGTTCAAACCAGCCTTGGTGTACCAAGAGTTCTGGTCTTTAGCCTTGATTGTAACGTCGTTAACAAGCCATTTTCCAGTTTTGTAGGCGTGCCACCAGCCAGCACCAACCACGGCTTCCACCTCGAAAGCCTGACGGTAGCCCTTGTAGCCACCAAACCAGTTGTTGAAGTTGATAGTACCGAACATGCCCACCAACTGATGGTCAACGATATTGTTGCTGTGGTCAGCCCAAGCTGTTGCGTAGCCTGGTTTGTACCAGCTTGATGTGTTGAATGAAACTTCACTTTCTAAACCCAAACCCAAAACTGAAGTCACTTGCTTGCGGAGTTCGAGACCTGCGATGCCGCGTGCGTTCTCCCAAAATGCGAAGTGGTTCATTGGTGAAACTGCACCACCTTTGAGTGTGAGTGACCAGTTGTCTGAGAATTTGCTGCCCTCGTTGGTGACTTGAGCCTGGGCAGCTGTTGCTCCCATCACGAGAGCGATAAGTAATACAATCTTTTTCATTTTTCTAAAAAATATAAATTGCCTTTTCTCTTAACGAGCCGCAAAGGTAATGAAAATGTGTAATGTCGCAAACTCTTGTGGCAAAAATCACATTGTTTGGGAAAAAACGACCATTTGGCGTGGTTGCCTTTGTGCCTTTTGCGTGCTGGCATTAAAATGCTGTGCAATATCTGTACCATAGGTGAGTGTGGCGAAAATTTGTCAGTATGGAGTGGCGTCAAGGTGCCTGGCAGGCATGACATTGTCAATATTTCGGCAATAATGAGTAATTTTGTACACAGAAACCCGGCAGTGAAGTTTCTGACAAAAGAAGTGCAAACAAGCTAAAACAAGAATAACGACATGACAACACAAGAAATCATTGAGAAGTTGCTCACCAAATTTACCAGGCATGATTTGCGCACGGCAGTGAAATATTTGTCGTCGCAAGACACCGTTAAGGAGTTTCAAGACTACATGCGTGAGCACAATGCCTATCACCCCGACCAGCAGTCAATGCTCAACACGCTCACCACGCTTGAGCCCGATGAGGCACAGCTGGTGTTGGTGCTGGCTCGCGAGGTGTTTGTGGGAGAAAAGTCGCTCGACGACCTTCTCCCCGAAGAATAAATTTGTGGAAGATAATAAAAGCGAAGGGCGGCAACTGAAACAGGTTGCCGCCCTTCGTGTTTTTTATTGGCAATAAATGCCGCAGATGGCCTTAGATGAGGCTCTCGACTATTTTCTTGACATTCTCGCCAAGCTTCACTGCCTCTGCCATTGTGTGAGCTTCGCTGTAGATGCGGATTATGGGTTCGGTGTTGCTCTTGCGCAGATGCACCCAGCTGTCGGCAAAGTCGATTTTCACGCCGTCGGTTGTGGTGAGTTTTTCGTTCTTGTAATGCTCTTTCACTGCATTAAGAATCTTGTCAACGTCCATGCCGGGGGTGAGCTGGAGCTTAGTCTTTGCAATCTGATAAGGCGGATATGTCTTTTTGAGCTCACTCACCTTCATACCGCTCTTGGCAAGCAATGTGAGGAACAGAGCCACGCCAACCAGTGCATCGCGTCCGTAGTGCAACTCCGGATAGATTACTCCGCCATTGCCTTCGCCGCCTATTACGGCTCCTGTGCGGCGCATTTCGGTGGTCACATTCACTTCGCCCACGGCAGCTGCAGTGTAGGAGCAGCCGTGTTTCTCGGTCACATCGCGCAGCGCCCTCGACGACGACAGGTTGCTCACCGTTGGGCCAGGAGTGTGGCTAAGCACATAGTCGGCCACAGCCACAAGGGTGTATTCTTCCACAAAGAATTCTCCGTTTTCCATCACTATGGCCAGGCGGTCAACGTCGGGGTCAACCACAAAGCCCACATCGGCTTTACCCTGCTTCATGAAGTTGCTGATAGCAGTGAGGTTTTGCGGAATTGGTTCTGGTGTGTGCCCAAAGTTGCCAGTGGGGTCGCAAAACAGTTTTTCCACTTTTTTCACACCGAGTGCGGCGAGCAGTTTGGGTATTGCCACACCGCCTATGCTGTTGACGGCATCTACCGCCACAGTGAAGTCGGCCTTGGCTATTGCTTCGGTGTCAACGAGTTTCAGGTTGCACACGGCATCGATGTGGCGGCGCAGATAGGTGTCGTTTTTCTCCACCTGTCCGAGCTTCTCCACAGGGGCATAGTCAAACTCGGCCGCTTCGGCTATGCGCAGCACCTCCTTGCCTTGCGCGTCGGTCAGAAATTCGCCTTTGTCGTTAAGCAACTTCAGGGCGTTCCATTGCTTGGGGTTGTGCGATGCGGTGATGATGATTCCGCCACAAGCTTTTTCGCCAGCCACGGCAAGCTCGGTGGTGGGGGTGGTGGCCAGACCTATGTTCACCACATCGAAGCCCATGCCCATGAGAGTGCCTTCCACCACGTTGAGCACCATTTTGCCCGACAGGCGCGCATCGCGCCCCACAACTATCACGTTGCTGGTTTGCTTGGTGGTGCGGCGTATGTAGGTTGCATAAGCGCTGGTAAACTTGACAATGTCGAGAGGGGTGAGGTTGTTGCCGGCTAAGCCGCCGATTGTGCCTCTGATGCCTGAAATTGACTTTATTAATGACATATCTGTAAATTGTTTTTGGTTTTCTGCTTGTGGATTGTGGGATCTTGCGGTGTTACAGCTTGTTGGGGAAGTAGCGCAGATGGTAGAGGTATGGCTGCACTTGCGATATTTCGCTTGTTTGGCCATATTGCGACTTGATAATCACGTTGACCTCGGAGTCAATGCCCAGAAGCGAGAGTGGCAACTGAATGCCGGAGCCCCATTGCGACGACAACTGAAGCGAGAAGTCGGCATACAGGAAGTATGACGATGCAAGACTCATCTCGGTGGAGTTGCCCTCTGCCACCCATTCGTTATATTTGTACCAATATTGCAGGTTGTAGCGGCTGTAGCGGAAATATATCTTCTGCGACGTCTTGGCCTTGTTGGTCTTGCTTCCAGCCTTTATTACTTGCATATACACGTTGCCGTCGGGGTCTATGCGGTAGAAAGGAGCGTCTGGACCGGTCTCAAACACTGTGTCAGCCGGAATTTCGTTAATCACACGCTGCGTTGACAGATAGGCATTCACGGCGTCGCGCTCGCTGTTGAGCAAGTCGGAGTAGCTCTCTTTGTCGCTGCACGACGATGCTGCCACTGCAAAAATCACTAAAAGTAACGAAAGATATAATTTGTTGATTTTCATTTTCTTGAAAAGATATAAATATTTAGCTAAAAAATCGTTTGGTCAAAGTTCGCTTAGAATTTCCCTGAATTTGTCAACAGCTTCGGCTATTGAGCCGTTAAACTCGCCTCCGGCAGCGTTTTTGTGACCGCCGCCGTTGAAGTGACGCTCACATATCTCGTTAACTGCAAAGTCGCCTTGCGAGCGTGTTGACACCTTTACATAGTTGTCTCGGTCCTCGCGCAAGAAAAATGATATGTGCACCTCCGGAATGGCAAGAGGCTTGTTGACCAGCCCCTCGGTGTCGCCCTTCTTGTAGTTGAACCGCTCAAGCTCATCTTTCGACAGGGTGATGAGCGCCACGCCCTTGTCGGCAAACACCTCCATTTTCTCGCTCAGAGCAAAACCCTGAATGCGCAGACAGTCGGCCGAAAAAGTGTTCATTGCCAAGTTATATAGCCGCTCCTTGTCGATTTTGTAGGTCATAAGGTCGGCAAGAATCTCGTAGATTTCAGGATAGTTTGAGCTGTAAGTGAAATTGCCGGTGTCGGTGGTCATGCCCACATATATGTTTGAGGCCGCTTGCTTGTCGAAGTGCGACAGCCAGCCAAGCTCCATGAGCGTGCGGTATATCAGCTCGCACGTTGACGACAACTGCGGAAACGAAATCAATATGTCGCACATGGTTTCGGGTTTCAGGTGGTGGTCTATCATCACCTTGGCCGCCGTTGATTTCTCTATCAGTGCGCCGAGCTTGTCGATTCGCTTCAGGCAGTTGAAGTCGAGGCAGAAAATCAGGTCTGCGTTGTTCACGAGGAAGCGTCCGCGCAGCTCTTGGCAGCTGTAAGTCACCACGTCGTTCACGCCTGGCATGAACAGCAGCGAGCGCGGAATCTGGTCGGGCACCACCACATAGGCGTCCTTGCCCATATTGTTGAGCACGCGGCACAATGCAAGCGACGAGCCCACTGCGTCGCCGTCGGGCGACAAGTGGCACGTTATCACTATGTGGTGGGCGTTGCGCACCAGTTTGCTCAAACGCTCAAGTGATTTCCTGTCGATAATGCCGGCTATCATTGTCCTTGTGAATTTATCGTGCAAATATAAAAAGAATATTTCTAATTTGCCTGTGCGTCTTGGGCATATAAACGTTAACGAGAATGAAATTAAGGCTTTTTTATGTTTTTTGTGAGCCATTGCCGACCAAACTGAAATCTTGTGGCTAACTTTGCATCGCATTTTTGCTTGCCGGCTGCTTGCCGGCGCAATCAATTCTGGTTAAAATCATTTGTTGAAATCATGAAACAGAAGATATTGCTTTTATTCTTGCTGCTCACCGCGTTGCCTTTGTGCGCGCAGATTGAGGAGCCTGTGAAATGGGAAACATCGCTTTCTGTCGGCAATGACAATATGGGCGTGGTGACGATGACTGCCACCATCGACAACGGTTGGCACATGTATGCCATCAACATTCCCGATGGCGGCCCTGTGCCGCTGACCATATCGTGGAGCGAGCTTAAAGGCGTGGAACTTGTGGGCAAGCCTGTGCCCGACCGCAAAGCTCACACGCAGCATGACAAGAACTTTGACATGGATTTGTCGTGGTGGACGGGCGGCGTTAAGCTCACGCAAAAAGTTAAGTTCACGTCGGGCAAATATAGCATGAAAGGCACGTTGCGATATATGTCGTGCAACGATGAGCGTTGCACCTCGCCAGCCACAGAGCCATTGGCGTTTAGCGGCACGGCTGCCGTTGGTGCAGAGGCGCAGACGGTAGCAACTCTTGCCGCCGACACTTCTGCAGCAGCGTTGGCACAGACTGGTGGTGCTGCCACTCCCGACACCGTGGGTCAGGCGCAACTGTGGGCTCCTGTCAGCACAGCTGCCGATGCGCTTCAAGGAGATGCCGCTGGCGGCAACACCGCCTCGTTGTGGTATATCTTCATTGCTTGCTTTGCCGGAGGCTTGTTGGCACTGCTCACTCCGTGTGTGTGGCCTATAATTCCGCTCACTATGAGCTTTTTCTTGAAAAAGAGCGGCTCGCGCGGCAAGGCCATTGCCAATGCCGTGGTCTATGGTTTGTCAATCATAGTCATATATCTGGCGCTGGGGCTTGTGGTTACAGCCATTTCAGGGGCCGACTCGCTCAATGCGCTTGCCACCAATGCCGTGTGCAACGTGGTGTTCTTCTTGTTGCTTGTGGTGTTTGCCTTCTCATTTTTTGGAATGTTCAACATCAAGCTGCCCGACTCGTGGTCAAATAAGGTTGACAGCGCGGCAGAGCGCACCACAGGCTTGTTGAGCATATTTTTCATGGCGTTCACGCTCGTCATAGTGTCGTTTTCGTGCACAGGTCCCATTATAGGCACGCTGCTTGTTGAGGCTGCCAGCACAAGCAACATTCTTGGCCCGGCATTGGGCATGTTTGCCTTTGCGCTGGCTTTGGCCATTCCTTTCAGCTTTTTTGCCATGTTTCCATCGCTGCTCAAGAAGCTGCCCAAGTCGGGTGGCTGGCTCAACACGGTGAAGGTGCTGCTTGGCTTTATAGAGTTGGCACTTTCGCTCAAGTTCCTGTCGGTGGCTGATTTGGCCTACGGCTGGCACATTCTTGACCGAGAAACATTCCTTTCCTTGTGGATAGGCATATTCTTCACCATGGGGCTTTATCTGCTTGGCGTGTTCCGCTTCAAGTCCGACAGTGCTCCGCAAGGCATAGGCGTGGTGCGTTATGTGCTGGCGCTGGTGTCGCTGTCGTTCACCGCCTACCTGCTCCCTGGCTTGTGGGGTGCGCCTTTGCGTGCCACGAGCGCGTTTGTGCCGCCGCTCTACACTCAGGATTTCAATTTGCACGGAGAGGCACTGAGCGAGTACACCGACTTTGATGCCGGCATGAAGGCTGCCGCAAAACAGGGCAAACCTGTGCTTCTTGATTTTTCGGGCTACGGCTGTGTGAACTGCCGCAAAATGGACGGCGCTGTGCTCGACAAGAGTGAGGTGAAACGAAAAATCAGCGAAAACTTCGTTGTGATAAAGCTTATGGTTGATGACAAGGCTGCCCTTGACCAGCCAATGTATGTGGTGGAAGACGGCCGGCAGAAAGAGCTTGCCACCGTGGGAGAGAAATGGAGCTACCTGCAGCGCCACAAGTTTGGTGCCAACTCGCAGCCATATTATGTGGTGCTCAATGCCGAGGGCAATTTGATGTCGGGACCATTTGCCTATAAGGAGAGTGTTGACGAGTTTATGCAATTTCTTGACCAAGGCATAAGCAACTATAAAAAATGAAAAAATCAGAGAATTCAGATAGGAGAACACGTCAGCTCACCGCTTTCGGCCAGTTGCTCGACGTGGTGGAGACGATAAGGGCTAAATGCCCTTGGGACTCTGTGCAGACTTATCAAAGCCTGCGCCCAAACACCATTGAGGAGGTTATGGAACTTGCAGAGGCTCTGCTTGCTGCCGACGACGAAAAGGTGCGCACAGAGCTTGGCGACGTGCTGCTGCATGTGTTGCTCTATGCCCTGATTGCCAACGGTAATGGGGCGTTTGACCTGGCTGATGTGTGCAACACGCTGCGCGACAAGCTCGTGTTTCGTCACCCACACATATTTGGCGATGCAGGTGATAGCACCGCCGAGCAGGTCAGGGACAACTGGGAACTGATAAAAATGCGCGAAAAGCACGGCAACAAGACGGTGCTTGGCGGTGTACCCCACACACTGCCATCGCTTATCAAAGCAGAGCGCATTCAGGAAAAGGCTGCCAATGTGGGCTTCGACTGGCCCGACCGCCGCGAAGTGTGGGCAAAGGTGCGTGAAGAAGCCGATGAGGTGGAGCGCGAGATGGCCGACGGGCATGAGGTTGACCGTGAAAAAGAGTTCGGCGACTTGATGTTTGCCGTGGTCA
The DNA here is from genome assembly GCA_934675575.1 of uncultured Muribaculaceae bacterium. Taxonomy (GTDB): domain Bacteria; phylum Bacteroidota; class Bacteroidia; order Bacteroidales; family Muribaculaceae; genus Sodaliphilus. The sequence goes on along the minus strand of CAKUQQ010000020.1, from coordinate 6,269 downwards.
ATGCAGCACGCCTTTATGGAGTGAGAGCCGATAATGCCCTTGAGCGCACAAACCGCAAATTCATAGGGCGGTTCAATTACATAGAGCGTCGGGCCAAGGCGCAAGGACGTGCCATAAATGAGTTGTCGCTTAGCGAGATGGACGAGCTTTGGGACGAGGCAAAAAAACAAAAGTTGGGCGAATGAAACTATGTGTCACAGAGAAACCGAGCGTGGCTCGCGACATTGCCGGCATTCTTGGCGCCAACGACCGCCACGATGGCTATTATGAGGGCAACGGCTACCGCGTGACCTGGACCTTCGGGCACTTGTGCACGCTCAAGGAGCCTGCCGACTACACTCCGCGCTGGCGCTACTGGAGCATGGGCGCGCTGCCCATGATTCCTGACCGCTTTGGCATAAAACTGATAGAAGACGACGGCATAAAGCGGCAGTTCAATGTTATCAAAACTCTTATAAGTGAAGCCGATGAGGTGATTAACTGCGGCGATGCCGGTCAGGAAGGTGAGTTGATTCAGCGTTGGGTTTATCAGAAGGCGGAGTGCAACATTCCTGTTAAGCGGCTTTGGATTTCGTCGCTCACCGACGAGAGCATACGTGAGGGCTTCAAGGATTTGCAGGACTCTGCCAAGTTCAATAACCTGTATTATGCCGGTTTGTCACGCGCTATAGGCGACTGGGTGCTGGGAATGAACGCCACACGGCTCTACACGCTCAAATATGCACGGTCGCGCAATGTGCTGTCAATAGGTCGTGTGCAAACACCCACACTGGCGCTGATTGTTAACCGTCAGCGTGAAATTGACAATTTCACGCCAGAGGATTTTTGGGAAATCAAGACTCTTTATCGTGGCACGGTGTTTAATTCCACCAAGGGACGCTATAAGCGGCAAGACGAGGCGCAGACGGTGGTCGAGGCAATCAAGCAGTCGCCGCTCACGGTCACGTCTATAGCCACCAAGAAAGGCAAGGAAGCACCGCCGCGCCTGTTCGACCTCACAAGTTTGCAGGTGGAGTGCAATCGCAAATTCTCGTTCAGCGCCGACAAAACGCTGCAGACCATACAATCGCTTTATGAAAAAAAGGTAACTACCTATCCGCGTGTAGATACCACTTATTTGAGCGATGACATATATTCCAAAGTGCCGGGCATATTGAAGGCGATGACGCCCTATGCGTCCATTACGGCTCCGCTGCTCGCCCCAGGCAAAAAACTGCCCAAGAGCAAGAAGGTGTTTGACAACAGCAAGGTCACTGACCACCATGCCATAATCCCCACCAACGTGCCGCCGCAGTCAGCATCGCTCACGCCCGACGAGAAACAGGTTTACAACATGATTGCCGTGCGTTTCATAGCTGCGTTTTATCCCGATTGTGTGTTCTCCACTACCACGGTCATGGCGCAGATTGCTGATTTTGAGTTCAAGGCCACCGGTAAGCAAATTATGAGCGCAGGGTGGCGCGAACTCTACACTGTCAACGCTGCCGACAAAGGCGACGGCAGCGATGAGGAAAATGACTCAATGCCCGCATTTGTTGAGGGCGAGAGTGGCCCACATGAGCCGTCACTCGTTAAAAAAAGCACCCAGCCCCCCAAGCCTTACACCGAGGGAACTCTGCTGCGAGCTATGGAGACCGCCGGCAAGACCGTAGATGATGAGGCATTGCGCGATGCCATGAAGGAAAACGGCATTGGCCGGCCTTCCACACGCGCCGCCATCATTGAAACCTTGTTTAAGCGGCACTACATACGCAAGGAGCGCAAGAGCCTTGTGCCCACTCCGGCTGGGTTTCAACTCATCGACACCATAAAGGAGAAATTGCTCAAATCGGCAAAATTGACTGGCTTGTGGGAGAACAAGTTGCGCAAGATTGAGCGCGGCGAGTTCTCGGCAAAACAGTTTGTCGATGAGCTCAAAGTTATGGTCAGTGAGGTGGTGCTCAACGTGATGCGCGACAACAGCAGTGGGGCCATAGAGGTTGATGCCGATGCTCCCAAATCGCCTTCGGCTGGCGGAGAGGCCAAGAAGCGAGTGCGCAAGCCTGCCCCCAAGTCGCTCGATGAGATTGCCTGCCCTTTGTGTGGCAAGGGGCACATCATCAAGGGGCACTCTGCCTATGGTTGCAGCGAGTTTCGTGCCGGGTGTGCGCTGAGGCTGCCATTTGAGCAATATCCGGCCGACCTAACACCGCGCAAACTCAACACGCTTATCAATAAGAACAAAAAAGAATTGAAGAAAAACAATGACTGAAGAAATTTTTCCTATCGTTGATGAGAATGGCCGTGTGGTGGGCAAAGCCACACGCAAGGAGTGCCACTCTGGTTCGCGCTTGCTGCACCCTGTGGTGCATCTGCATGTGTTCGACCGCCAAGGCCGGCTCTATTTGCAGAAACGTGCCCACTCCAAGCTCATTCAGCCCGACAAGTGGGACACTGCCGTTGGTGGCCACGTGGACTATGGTGAAACTGTGATGCAGGCACTGCGTCGAGAGACTCGCGAGGAGCTTGGCCTGCTCAGCTTTGTGCCTGTGGAGCTGTTCCGTTATGTGTTTGAAAGCGATGTGGAGCGAGAGCTTGTCAATGCATTCAAAACGGTTACTGATTGCGAGGCGTTTGACTTCGACACTACCGAGGTGGCCGACGGTCGCTTCTGGACTCTTGACGAAATACGCCGCAGCATGGGGCAGGGCGTGCTTACGCCCAACTTTGAGCAGGAGTTTGTGAAACTTGAAGAGGCGTTGCGCCTGTAATTCATAGAAATGCGCATTGGGTTATGTCGGTTCTTGTGCAATACGTCATAGTGGGTGTGGTGGTAGCACTGTGCGTGGCGCTTGCGCTGCGTGCGGTCTATCGGGCCTTGCGCCGTCATCGCTCCGTGCTTTATGGCTGTCACGGCTGCAAACTCATCGCTGCGTGCCGTAGTCCTAAGCGAGAAAAAGGCTTGAATTGGGCGAATAGCCGAGGAGTTTACGAAAAATGCACACGCAAAGTTGCACAAAAAGAAAAATAGTAATATCTTTGCACCTACAAACCGATGGTCACTTGGATGAGCGGTTTAGTCACTGGTCTGCAAAACCAGGTACGGCGGTTCGAGTCCGCCAGTGACCTCCCCCAAGCGTTGAGCTTCATGGCTTAACGCTTTTTTTTATGCTAAAACGCCTGTTTTAATTAAAAAAAATTAAAGGGGCTGACATTTTGTGCAAAATGTTTTGTAGTTGCAGAAATGGAGCATATCTTTGCATCAGTTTTCATGGTATTAGTTTTTAAGGTTATGAAATGACGAGCGTCGCGATGACGATTTTCATCTTCATTTGTTTAAGGTTTATGTTAATGGTATTAGAAGGTTAATTAGTTAAGCGATCCCCGATGTGTAATCGAGGATTCTTTTTTTATGCCTATTCCGTTTTTTTTGGGGGGCGGCTGAAGGCTGCGTGAAGCCATTGTAGTATTAAAAGATGTTAAAATAGGGGGGGTAATTGTTGCTTTTGTGTGCGCTGCAAATTATATTTGCCTCCGAAACATAAAAAGGACAAATATGTGAAAATCATGAAACTAAATGAAGAAAGCCATGCCAAGCGAAAGTTCTGGTTGCATCTGCATTGTTTCCTAATGAATTTGTAAAGAAAACGCCATTAAACAGAATACAAAAAATAATTGCGACTATGAAAAAGATTACATTGTTATTGGTGATGCTCGCCACAATGAGCTTTGGAGCCAGCGCGCAACACCTCGACATGACTGGCGGCAAGGAGTTCAACTTGTTTTCGAGCTATGCCAAGTCGGCTCACGGCGTTAGTCTGAAAATTCCGGCTGGTTTTAAGGTGCTTGAGTATGAAACCGACAGCTTGTGGCTTCCGGTTACCAACTGCTGGCTCGACGGTGGCCAGGGCATAACGCCGTTCTTCAGGCACTCCCTTGTCAGCGTCGACGGAAACTGCATGTTGTTTTATCCGGCACTCGACGGTTGCGACATGGTGGTTAAAGACGGCCGGAGCGAAAATGACGTTTACAACGACATTGCTGCCGCAATCAACACCGCTACTGGCTCAAAACTTGTTGTTGACGACAAGACCAGACCGTTGCTTCAGCAGATGACTGTGGAATTGTCGCCTGCCACGGCAAAACGCTTGTTCCGTGCCGACCGCATGCTTGTGGCGTCGCTTCCAATGGGCAAGCCATATCACGACACTTTCACTCGCTGCATTGGCGTTTACCTCTATAAATCGGGCTTCATACCATTGTATTTCAAGGTTCTTCTCACAGATGCCGCCAAAGCAGACGCGGAGAAATACATAGCCGCATTGTCTGCCAGCGTGGCCTATGGCACAACTGCTCCGGTCAAGAGCTTAAAGCAACAAGCGGCCGAGTGGGACGATTATGTGAAGCAGGTGAAATTGCTGGAATCGGTTGCCGCAAAACAATAGGGCGGTGTGGCTCGGTGAAGTATGCTCGTGTAGTCGCGTTTGCCGGAACTGCAAAATTCGGTTATATTTGTGTTGTTAATTACTAATTAGAATTATGACACAAAAAACAAATGGTGTGGCGTTCAGCAAGCCGCAGCGTGAGGCAATCGTGAGTCTGCTTGTGGAGATGGTGAACGTTGACGATGTGGTTGCGTTTGGCGAACTCGTCACGGCGAATAGCCAGAACGACCGTCTTGGCGTGACCGACGATGACTTTGCCGCAGGACGCAAGCTCGGCATGCAGCAGGCGTGTGAGATAGTGGCTGGCATGAGCCACGAGCAAAAAGTGGTGCTTGGCAAATTGCTTGTTGAGGCTATTGATGCCGACGGCCGTGTTGATTCGCGAGAGGTGGCGTTGCTTGAGAGTATAGGGCGTTCCACCGGCCTTGATGCCGTGTTTGCCTAAAGCCCTTGTGTTCTGCCTTGCCATTGTGCATTGCTCGTTTGCTTGGATTTTGGGGTTTTTCTCGCAGTTGCCGCCATGCGGCGTTGTGACGCGAAAATATTTGAAAGATTTTTATGGCTTGTCACACAGACAGATGCGTCGTTGCGGTGTGATTTTTGCGCAAAAAACTTTCTGTGAAAATTTGGTAGTTCCAGAAAAAGCAGTACCTTTGCATCGCTTTTGAGAAACAAAGCGACGAGATCATTGAAAGAATGTTGAAGACAGAATAAGATAGAGTAGTACAAGAGAGAACGAGGGTGACCTCAGAATAGAGGTCGCACAAAGTCAACTTGTCGATTCCGAGAAGGTGCACTACACTAATAAATTCCGAGGTTCTATCGGGCCGGGAGAGAGAAAGACGCTCGACGTTTCAAGTAAAACTTAATTCCGAAAAAGGGAAAAACAAGATAAACAACAACGGAGAGTTTGATCCTGGCTCAGGATGAACGCTAGCGACAGGCTTAACACATGCAAGTCGAGGGGCAGCGGGAGCAAAGCTTGCTTTGCTTGCCGGCGACCGGCGCACTGGTGAGTAACGCGTATGCGACCTGCCCGCGGCCGGGGGATAATCCATAGAAATGTGGTCTAATACCCCATATGCCGCTTTCCTGCATGGGGGAGCGGTGAAAGGAGAGATCCGGGCGCGGATGGGCATGCGTCTGATTAGCTGGTTGGCGGGGCAACGGCCCACCAAGGCTACGATCAGTAGGGGTTCTGAGAGGAAGGTCCCCCACATTGGTACTGAGACACGGACCAAACTCCTACGGGAGGCAGCAGTGAGGAATATTGGTCAATGGGCGGAAGCCTGAACCAGCCAAGTCGCGTGAGGGAGGACGGTCCTACGGATTGTAAACCTCTTTAGCCGGGGAGTAAAGTGCGCGACGTGTCGCGCATTGAGAGTACCCGGAGAATAAGCATCGGCTAACTCCGTGCCAGCAGCCGCGGTAATACGGAGGATGCGGGCGTTATCCGGATTTATTGGGTTTAAAGGGTGCGCAGGCGGCATGTCAAGTCAGCGGTGAAAGCCCGGGGCTCAACCCCGGTAAGCCGTTGAAACTGGCGCGCTGGAGTTCGGGCGAGGCAGGCGGAATGCGCGGTGTAGCGGTGAAATGCATAGATATTGCGCAGAACTCCGATTGCGAAGGCAGCTTGCCAGCCCTGGACTGACGCTGAGGCACGAAAGCGTGGGTATCGAACAGGATTAGATACCCTGGTAGTCCACGCGGTAAACGATGAATACTGGCCATGTGGTCCGATTGAGGATTGCGTGGCTGAGCGAAAGCATTAAGTATTCCACCTGGGGAGTACGCCGGCAACGGTGAAACTCAAAGGAATTGACGGGGGCCCGCACAAGCGGAGGA
>CAKUQQ010000019.1 GCA_934675575.1 uncultured Muribaculaceae bacterium | reverse complement strand
AAACTTGGTTTTTCTTCTCCAGTCGCAGAGTTCTTCAAATTTATTGCATAATTTTGCACTCGCAGGTAGAATCTGCGATGTGTTTCGGCTAATTAAGCTCCAATGCCCCAAAAACCATAAGCAATCTTGCTATAATGCGCGCCGTTTTCATTATCTTTGGATAATATAAATTATTTTTACCATACGCATAAATTTATATTCAAATGAGTAAATTGAAATTAGCTCTGTTTGCGTCAGCGGCACTGGCCATGAACTTTGGCATTTTCAGTCAGACGTTCAAGGAATGGCAAGACCCAAACATTAACGAAGTCAACAGGTTGCCCATGCACGCCAATTTCTTTCCTTTCCAAAGCGAGAATGAGGCGTTGAGCAACGTGAAAGAAAAGTCAGCAAACTATATCTCACTTGACGGACAGTGGAAATTCAACTGGGTGCGCGATGCTGACATGCGCCCCACCGATTTCTTCAAAACAAATTTTGACGACAAAGCATGGAACTACATCAGCGTGCCTGGCATTTGGGAAGTAAACGGCTACGGTGACCCGGTGTACCTAAACAGCGGATATGCTTGGAACACTTATTTCAGAAGCAATCCGCCGTTTGTTCCTGTCCAAAACAACCACGTTGGGTCATATCGCAAAATCATCAACATACCAAAGTCTTGGAGTGGCAAACAAATCATCGCCCACTTTGGCTCTGTAACGTCAAACATGTACCTGTGGGTTAACGGCAAGTTTGTGGGCTACAGCGAGGACAGTAAGCTTGAAGCCGAGTTCGACTTGACAAAGTATCTAAAGCCAGGAGATAACCTAATCGCATTTCAGGCATTCCGTTGGTGCGACGGCACTTATCTTGAGGACCAAGACTTCTGGCGACTGAGTGGCGTGGGACGTTCTTGCTACCTGTATAGCCGCAACGCATCACACATTAGCGACATTCGCATAACACCCGATTTAGATGCCGCTTACAAAGACGGCACATTGGCAGTAGCCATTGAGCAAGCCGGAAGCGGCAAGGTGGCTGTGAAGCTGCTCGACGCCGATGGCAAAGTGGTTTGCTCTGACAACGAAGTGAAAGGCAAACATGTGTTTAATGTCGCCAACCCACACAAGTGGTCGGCTGAGTCGCCATACTTATACAAACTTGTGGCAACACTGTCAAATGGCTCAAAAACACTCGAAGTCATAAGCCAAAACGTTGGCTTCAGAAAAGTTGAAATCAAGAATTCGCAACTGCTGGTAAACGGCAAGCCAATATTGATAAAAGGCGCAAACCGCCACGAAATGGACCCTGATTTTGGCTATTATGTGAAGCCAGAGAGAATGTTGCAAGACATAAAGATTATGAAGGAGAGCAACCTCAATGCCGTGCGCACATGCCACTATCCCGACGACAATCTGTGGTACGACTTGTGCGACAAATACGGATTATATATGGTGGCCGAAGCCAACTTGGAATCACATGGCATGGGCTATGGCGAGCACACTTTAGCCAAGAACGCTCTCTTTGCAAAGGCCCACTTAGAGCGCAACAAACGCAACGTGCAACGCAATATCAACCACCCGGCGGTGATTGTGTGGTCGCTTGGCAACGAAGCCGGCGACGGGCCTAACTTCACAAGTTGCTACAACTGGGTTAAAAAAGAAGACCAGAGCCGTCCAGTGCAATATGAACGTGCAGAAAAAGGCCATAACACCGATATTTTCTGCCCCATGTATTCTGAGCCCGATTACTGCAAGAACTACAGCGAAAGTAATGCAGCCGAAGACAAGCGTCCACTCATATTGTGCGAATACGCTCATGCAATGGGCAACTCTTGCGGCAATTTCAAGGAGTATTGGGATTTGGTGCGCAAGTATCCTAAGTTCCAAGGCGGCTTCATCTGGGATTTCGTTGACCAGGGTTTGAGAGGAAAAGGCAAGAATGGTGAGATGGTTTACACCTACGGCGGCAGCTACAACAACACCGACCCCAACCAAGACCGGAACTTCAACTGCAACGGATTTATAAATCCCGACCGTATTCCCACACCGGAAACCGAGGAAATCAAATATTTCTATCAGAACATCTGGGTAAATCCCCAGAATTTGCAACAAGGAGAAGTTTCCGTTTTCAATGAAAACTTCTTTGAAGACCTGAATAAATATTACTTGGAGTGGCAACTTATGGAAAATGGAGAAGCTGTGCAAAGCGGCAATGTAGCTTTGCCTGAAATAGCACCACAGGCCACTGCTGCGCTTAAAATCCCATACGACTTGTCGAAGGTTGACACCAACAAAAAAGAGGTGTTCTTGAACGTGTATCTCAAACTGAAAGACAAAGACGGACTGCTTCCGGCCGGATATGTTGTGGCTAAAAGACAAATGGAAATTGGACATTACAGCATGCCTCAACCCAATATCACAAAAGCAAGCGGTGAAATCAATATCGACAATGGCAACGTGTATGTGTGCAACATTGGCAATCATGCGTTCAACGTTCAATTCAACAAACAAAGCGGATATATAACAAGCGTGAAATACAATGGTGTGGAAATGCTTAACGGCACCGATGCCATCAGGCCAAACTTCTGGAGAGCCGGTACAGACAATGACTACGGCGCAAACCTTCAGATTCACTACAAAAAGTGGAAATCGCCTGCTTCAAGAATTGCAACTTTTGAGGTAACCAGCAACGACTCAACTGCAACAGTGAAAGTCGTGTATGAATTCAAGGAGCTTTGCTCCGCATTAGACATGATTTACACCATCAATGCTGCTGGCGAAATAAAGGTTTTCCAAAAACTCACAGCCAACGGAAAAGATATGCCCGACATGTATCGTTTTGGCGTAGTAATACCAATGGCAAAGGACTTTGACATCAGCACTTACTATGGCAAGGGTCCGGTGGAGAACTATGCCGACCGCAACAATGCTGCCTTTGTGGGCATCTATAAGCAAAACGCCGCAGAGCAGGCATTCCACTACGTCCGTCCACAAGAAACTGGCACCAAGAGTTCTATGAGATGGTGGAAACAAACTACAATTGGCGGAACAGGAATTGAAATTACAGCCGACAAGCCATTCTATGCTTCAGCACTTAACTACACAATAGAAAGCTTGGACGAGGGCGACCAGAAGCACGGCTCATTCTTCAACGAAGTGCCCACATGCGGCTTTGTGAACCTGTGCATCGACTCCGAGATGACTGGTGTGGGCGGCATTAACAGTTGGGGCAGCCTGCCTCTTGAGCAATACAGGGTCAAGTGTGGCAACCGTGCATTCACATTCAAGATTTCACCCACACGCTGATATTTATATGTTTTTGAAAATCTAATATAACAATTAATTTTTTTGTCTATGGAAAAGAAATTTGTTCGCCGTGGCATAGGGCTTGTTGCCCACGATGCCATGAAGCAAGACATGGTGGAATGGGCTTTGTTCAACTCTGAACGACTGATTGGGCACAAGTTCTATTGCACCGGCACAACAGGCACTATGATTCTTGAGGCGTTGCAGAAAAAGCACCCCGAAGTTTTTTGGGATTTCACAATATTAAATTCCGGCCCTCTTGGCGGTGACCAGCAGGTGGGCTCAAGAATTGTGGAAGGTAAGATTGACTATTTGTTTTTCTTCACCGACTCTATGACCCTACAACCACACGACACCGACGTCAAAGCCTTGACACGACTTGCCGGTGTGGAAAATATCGTGTTCTGCTGCAATCGTGCAACTGCCGACCATGTGATAACAAGCCCATTATTCACATCACCCGACTACAAACCCAAAAAGCGCGACTACACAAATTACACAAACCGCTTCAAGGGACAACAAATCGTTGATGATGCAATCGACAATTTCAGAAAGGCTGAAGCCAATGACAATACAAAATAATCTTTGAGAGCAACATGCTATAATGCAATTAAGGCTGCGGAGACCGCAGCCTTAATTATTCATTTATCTTCTTAACAGATTACACTTTACATTTCTGAACGATTATTCCAAGCTGTGTATCACAAGACCAGACCTTAATTTTGGCTCAAACCAAGTGGCCTTAGGCGGCATGATTTCGCCAGAATCGGCAATGTCGATTATCTGTTGCATAGTCACCGGATAAAGGGCAAAAGCGAGCTTCATTTCTCCAGAATCCACCCTCTTTTTAAGTTCCTCCAAGCCTCTTATGCCTCCAACGAAATCAATTCGCTTGTCTGTTCTCAAATCCTTAATCCCAAGAATATCAGCCAACACGTTGTCCGACAAGATTTTCACATCAAGCGTTTCTATCGGGTCTTCATCATTGTAAATGTCGCTGTGAGCTGTCAGAGAATACCAAGTTTGGTTCATATACAAGGCAAAATTATGGTGTCCCGTAGGGTGATATATTTCTGAACCCATTTTCTTGACATCGAATTTTGCGGCCAATTTATGCAAGAATTCTTCCTCTGTCAGTCCATTCAAATCAGTTATCACACGGTTGTAGTCCATAACCTTGAGCTGCGACTGCGGAAAACACACGGCAAGAAGATAGTTATATTCCTCATCACCCTTGTGGTTTTTACTTGCTTTTGCTTTCTCCTCGCCCACATGTGCGGCAGCTGCCGTTCGATGGTGTCCGTCAGCAATGTAGAGATACGGAATCTTGGCAAACTCTTCAGTCACCGCCTTTATGTCATCGTCGGCATCGACGCACCACAGCTTGTGTGTTATTCCGTCATCGCTTGTGAAGTCATATTCCGGCGTGGTTGCCGTTACCTTACTCACCACCGCAGCCAGACGCTCATTGTCGGGATAAGCGAGAAACACAGGCTCTATATTTGCATTGTTAACGCGAATGTGCTGCATACGGTCAGTCTCTTTCTCTCTGCGAGTCAGCTCATGTTTCTTGATTTTGCCTGTGAGATAATCATTCACACTTGCCGCCACAACAAGTCCGTACTGCGTGTGCGAACCCATTGTTTGCGAGTAAATGTAGTATTGTTCTTTATCGTCCTTGACAAGCCAACCATTCTTTAAAAATTCATTGAAATTTTTAACGGCAGCCTCATACACCACAGGGTCGTTTTCCTGCGTTCCGGCAGGAAAGTCAATCTCTGGCTTAATGATATGGTAAAGGGATTTTTCATTTCCTTTTGCCTCTTCTTTTGCCTCTTCAGAAGACAAAACATCATAAGGTTTCGACGAGACCGCAGAAGCAATTTGTTTGGGCGGTCTGATTCCTTTAAATGGTTTAACTGTTGCCATGACTAAAAAGTTTTTACTTTCTGATTATTGTTTGTTCGCGGTCAGGTCCCACAGACACAATCGTGATGGGCACACCAAGTTTTTCTTCAAGATATGCGATGTAGTCATTGAATTCCTTGGGGAATTGAGCCTCATCATTGAATTTTGTCATGTCGGTTTTCCAACCTTTTATTTCTGTGTATATGGGTTTCAAATCATCGGTAACGGTGTAAGGGAAATCTCTCACTACCTCACCGCCTATTTCATAGGCGTCACAAGCCTTTATTGTGTCGAAGCCATCAAGCACATCGCTCTTCATCATAATCAGTTTGGTCACACCACTGAGCATGATGGCATATCTCAACGCCACAAGGTCAATCCAGCCACAACGGCGCTCACGGCCAGTTACAGCACCATATTCATGACCAATTTGGCGTATGGTGTTGCCTGTTTCATCAAAAAGTTCCGTAGGGAATGGACCACTGCCCACGCGTGTGCAATAAGCCTTGAAAATGCCATACACATCACCTATCTTGTTTGGTGCTACACCCAGACCTGTGCAAGCGCCAGCGCACACTGTGTTTGACGATGTGACAAACGGATAAGAGCCAAAGTCAACATCGAGCATGCTGCCTTGAGCGCCCTCGCAAAGCACCTTTTTGCCGTCGGCAATGGCTTTGTTGATGAAAAATTCACTGTCTATCAAGTCAAATTGTTTCAAGTATTCTATACCTTCAAACCATTTTGTCTCAAGTTCGCTTATTTCAGGATTCTCACCGAGAGCCTTCAGCAGTGATAGGTGACGGCCTTTTGCAGCTTCATATTTCGACTTGAAATCATGGAAAATGTCGCCCACACGCAGACCGTTGCGGCTAACCTTATCAGTGTATGTAGGGCCAATTCCCTTGCCAGTAGTGCCTATTTTGCCTGAGCCTTTCAGCTTTTCATTGGCAGCATCGAGCAAACGGTGCGTAGGCAAAATCAAGTGGGCTTTTTTTGAGATTTTCAATATTCGCTTAATGTCTATGCCACTTTTTTCCAGGTCTTTTGCCTCTTCCATGAAAAGGACTGGGTCAAGAACCACGCCGTTACCAATCACATTGATTTGGTTGTGCTGAAAAATGCCCGACGGTATTGAGCGAAGCACATAGTGATGGCCTTGGAACTCCAAGGTGTGCCCAGCGTTAGGGCCGCCCTGAAAACGTGCCACTATGTCGTAATGTGGTGTTAACACATCTACTACTTTTCCTTTTCCTTCGTCTCCCCATTGAAGACCTAAAAGAACATCGATTTTCATAATTCAATATTATTTTGACAGTTGTTTTTTCTTTTTTCTGGCACAAGTGTTACAAATGCCGTTGACGCACAGTGAATAGTCTGTTGGCGTGAATGCCGTGAACTTTCGGGTATGCATAAACGCAATGAAGTTGTTATCCCTTACGTTTTTGATTTTTCCGCACGATGTGCATATCAAGTGAATATGGTTGGCTGAATTTGCCAGCTGAAAACGCACGCTGCCGTTTATGTTCAATTTCACAAGCACATCGGCATTCACAAACAAATTGAGCGTGTTATACACTGTGGCTCTACTTACGTGATAGTTGCGTGTTTCCAAGATAGTACACAGTTCTTCGTTAGAGAAATGGCTTGTCAATGTAAGCACTTGTCCGAGTATGGCTAACCTTTCAGGTGTCTTTCTCAACCCGTTCTCCCTCAAAAAGTCCAAAAACTTATTGGTTATAAGAGAATTATTAGCAGATTCCGTCATAATCAAACCATTTACATACAAAGTTAACATTTTTCAAGAATATCTCAAATTTTTCTAAGGCAAGAACAAGCCACCATAAGTGACAAAGTTTTTGTATTTTTGCAAAGTTACGTCAAACACGAATTAATGAAATACGAAATATTCATAGCACACCGCCTACAGCTTGGTCAAGGTGCACAAAAAGGCTCACCAAGCCTTAATGTGGCAATAACCGGAATCGTTCTTGCCATAGTGGTGATGATTTTGTCGGTTGTCATCATACTTGGGTTCAAGAGCGAAATCAACGGCAAGATATTATCACTCGATGCGCACCTCAAAGTCAGCAATGCCACACTGGGAATTGACGATAATTATTCCACAGTAAAAGGAACTGAAGTCTTCAAGGATTTGATGAGCGACTCATCTTTGAGCACACAAATAAGCAGCATGTCGCTTATAGCCGAGAAACCGGCAATATTAAAGACTGAGAATGATTTCAAAGGCATTGTGTTTCGTGGTGTTGACGATGGATATAACTGGAGTTTTATCAATGCTAAGCTGACTGCCGGCCGTGTGCCCAACACAAAGAGCAATGACAGCATATCAGAGGTTGTGGTGTCAAAGTCAACCGCAAACCAACTTGGACTTAAGGTTGGCAACGATGTCTTAACTTATTTCATCGACAACAAAGTCAAGGTGCGCAAAGCTCATGTTGTGGGAATCTTCAACACCGACTTCGACACGTTTGACAACACCTATATCCTTGGAAACATCGCCCAGGTGCAATCAATCAATGGCTGGACCAATGACGTTGGCAACTATGTGGGAGTGAACCTACGAAACACCTCCGACTTGCAACAGCAGACCTACGCGCTTTATTCCCATTTGGCAAAATGTGTGTATGACCAACGTGACACCACGCTATATAACGTTACAAATACCTATCGCAACAACATTCCCCTGTTCACATGGCTCAACATGCTCGACATGAACGTGGTCATAATACTGGTTCTTATGATAATTGTGTCGGGCTTCACGCTTGTCACCGCATTATTCATGATAATACTCGAAAGAATACGCATGATTGGTCTGCTGAAGTCTCTGGGTGCAACAAACGGCTCCATCAGACAAATCTTCATATATTTAACTCAAAAACTAATCATCAAGAGCATCATTTGGGGCAATATTATTGGCATTGGCTTGGCCCTGATTCAAAAATATTTCCATATAATCAAGCTGAACCCAGAAGCCTACTATATGCCTTATGTGCCTATTGAGATTAACGCATTGAGCCTAATTGTGCTCAATGTTGCAGTAATTATCATTTCCTACATCACATTGCTTGCACCGTCATACATCATCTCCACAATAAAGCCTTCGTCAACCATACGTTTTGAGTAACGTTTAATTCGCTTACTCACTCTGGCTGAATCATTGCAATGCGATAAGACAACAAAAATAGAGCCGCCACAAAGTCTTTTTGTGGCGGCTCCATTGCTTTTATACAAGTTGTGACAAGCGTCAATCATCATCGTCAGTTTCTACCGGAGTCTTTGGTAAAGTCAAGTGAAGCATAATGTAGCCCACAAGACCAGACAGCACCGAACCAAGCAGAATGCTCAATTTTGAGTCATTGAGCAACTCTACACCAAGAGCTCCCAGAGGCACAAATGACAAGTTGGCTATGAATAACGACACCGTGAAGCCGATACCGCCAAGCATGGCAACGGAGCCAAGCATTTTCCAGTTGCTATTATATGGCATTGGAGCAAGCCGCAGTTTTATTGCCAACCAAGAGAATGAGAAGATGCCTATAAATTTGCCAAAAAACAAGCCACAAATAATTGCCAGACCCACGCCCCCATATATAGCACTCAACTCCACATTGCCAAAATATATGCCGGCATTGGAAAATGCGAACAGCGGCAACACGATATAGTTGACAACAGGTGTGAGTGAGTCCTCAATGTCTTGCAGTGGAGAAATCACCTTGTCTGAGGCCGACTCTATGCGCTTCAACCAACTGAGCTGGTCATTGGTGAATATGGTTTTCTTGTTCAATGCCTCATCTTCTGATGCAGGGAAACTGCTTATTGTCTCTCGTATTGTGACAATGAATTTCTTGGGGTTAAGCACAGGCTTTGCCGGAATGCAAAATGCCACAAGCACGCCCGATATGGTTGGGTGTATTCCTGAATTCAAGAACAAATACCACACAATAAATCCAAAGAAAGCATAATACAGCTTACTGTTGATTCTGAACACTGAGCCCATATACAGGAAGAACAATGCGCCCAAAGAGTAAACCAGAAGCATATAGTGTATTGAGGTGGAATAGAACAATGCTATTACTATGATGCCGCCAATGTCATCAACAACAGCAAGAGTTGTCAAAAAAATCTTCAGTGACAATGGCACACGTTTGCCAAGCATCGACAAGACTCCTAATGAGAAAGCTATATCGGTTGCCATTGGTATGGCCGAGCCTCTAGCATAGTCAGTGCCTTGTGCCATAAATCCAAATATGAGAATTGGCACAATCATGCCACCACAAGCGGCAATGATTGGCAACAA
The DNA here is from genome assembly GCA_934675575.1 of uncultured Muribaculaceae bacterium. Lineage (GTDB taxonomy): Bacteria > Bacteroidota > Bacteroidia > Bacteroidales > Muribaculaceae > Sodaliphilus. The sequence continues at coordinate 23,388 of CAKUQQ010000019.1, read as the reverse complement.
GGCCTGGCGGAAAGACGAGAGCTCACCCACAAGCACCTCACGCTTGATTTCAAGACCAATGCTGAAAAAGAACAACGACATGAGTGCATCATTGATAAACTGCATCATTGTCATTTCGTGTCCAAACAGGTTTATCCCGGCAAACTCCAATGTCACCTTTTGTTCCCAGAATTCAAAATAATATTGGTTTATTGCAGGAATGTTTGCAATAATAAGTGCCAAAATAGTGGTGACAATCAATACATTTCCACCACTGGCATAGGCTTTAATCATTCTTTTTATAGGAAAAGAATGAGACATACTTGAAATAATTGGTAATGTCATAAGTAATTTATAGTTGTTTTTAATCAATTTTCAAGACAGCAAGGAATGCCTTTTGTGGCACTTGCACAGAGCCAATTTGCTTCATTCGTTTCTTGCCGGCTTTTTGTTTTTCAAGAAGTTTGCGTTTTCGACTCACGTCGCCGCCATAACATTTTGCTGTCACGTCCTTACGCACCTGCTTCACAGTTTCTCTGGCTATGATTTTTGAGCCAATAGCTGCCTGTATAGCTATGTCGTACTGCTGCCGTGGAATCAGTTCCTTTAGTTTTGCGCACATTCTGCGTCCCATCGACACGGCGTTTGACACATGTATGAGCGAGCTAAGTGCATCTACAGGTTGTCCGTTGAGCAATATATCGAGCTTTATAAGTTGTGATTCCCTGAAATCAGAAATATAGTAGTCAAACGACGCATATCCCTTAGAAATGCTCTTCAACTTGTCATAGAAATCAATCACAATCTCACCCAGCGGTATGTCGAAATACAACTCCATACGGTCGCCCGAAATGTAGTTTTGCTTTGTGAGAGTGCCACGTTTGTTGAGACACAAAGTGATGATTGGTCCCATAAACTCGGTGAGTGTTATTATAGTGGCATGAATGTATGGTTCTTCAATATGGTCAATCAGTGTGGGGTCAGGCAGTCCAGCAGGATTGTGAACTTCACACATGTTGCCTTTTTTGTCATACACTTTATATGACACATTAGGCACTGTGGTGATAACCTCCATGTTGAACTCACGGCTCAGACGTTCCTGCACAATCTCCATGTGCAACAATCCCAAAAAGCCGCATCTGAAACCAAATCCCAGCGCTACTGACGACTCTGGAGTGAACGTGAGTGAGGCGTCATTAAGCTGCAACTTTTCAAGTGACGAGCGAAGATTCTCAAAATCTTCAGGGTCTATGGGATAAACACCGGCAAACACCATTGGCTTCACCTCTTGGAAACCCTCAATGGCTCTATCACACGGAGTGCTCACATGAGTTATGGTATCACCCACCCTAACCTCAGTTGAATCTTTTATGCCCGAAATCACATAACCCACGTTTCCTGCAGAAATTTCATCGCGTGGCGACAAGTGCAGCTTCAGCACGCCCACTTCCTCCACGTTATATTCTTTCTCGGTGTTTACAAACTTCACCAAGTCATTTTTCCTGATTGTGCCGTTGATTACCTTGAAATAAACTATAATGCCGCGAAACGGATTATACACCGAGTCAAATATCAATGCCTGCAATGGTGCCTTTGGGTCGCCCTTGGGTGCAGGAATTCGGTTTACAATGGCTTTGAAAATGTCGTCAATGCCCTCTCCCGTTTTTGCACTTGCCCTTATGATTTCAGACCGGTCGCAGCCTAAAAGCTCCACAATCTCGTCCTCCACCTCATCGGGGTGCGCACTGTCTAAATCTATTTTATTGATTACAGGAATTATTTCAAGGTCCTGCTCAAGTGCCATATAAAGGTTAGAGATGGTCTGGGCTTGCACTCCCTGAGTGGCATCTACCACGAGCAGAGCGCCCTCACAAGCTGCTATTGAACGCGAAACTTCGTATGAAAAGTCAACATGTCCAGGAGTGTCAATCAAATTCAAGACATACTCCTTACCATCATGCTGATAATTCATCTGTATCGCATGGCTTTTTATCGTTATTCCACGTTCTCTTTCCAACGCCATGTCGTCGAGAACCTGGTTCTGCATGTCTTTGCCTACTACCGTTTTTGTTTCCTCTAACAAGCGATCGGCCAAGGTGCTTTTGCCATGATCGATATGTGCAATTATGCAAAAGTTTCTGATTTTATCCATTCGGTCAATATGTATTTATCTGCAAAGTTACGAAATTTTGATTAATTGGGCTTGTCGTTTTTGCCTGCCGGTGTAAATTTGGGCACAAACGGCGATTATACCCTCACAACCAAGCCGTCGTATGCAAGCTTCACGTTGGGTGGCAAAATTTTCTCTGTCTGTGCGTGCAGCCCCATGTGATGCCCCATGTGTGTTAGATAAGCTACCTTTGGCTTAACTTGGTTTATCACTTCGAGCGACTCCTCCAGCGTCATATGCGACAAGTGTTGCTCAAACTGCAGAGAATTAACCACCAACACTTCAAGCCCATGCAATTTCTCAATTTGGTCAGGTGCTATGTGCTTCGCATCGGTGATGTAGGCTATCGTCCCAATCCTGTAGCCGAGTATAGGCAACTTATAGTGCATGACTGATATGGGAGTGATGTCAATGCCACAAAAATCAAAATCATGATTATCTTCCACGACCTCAAACTTAAACTTTGGCACGCCCGGATATGGGTGTGCTTGAAAGCAGTATGGGAGTCTTGCCTTTAAGTCATTTATCACATCGGCTCTGGCATATACCGGGAGTGCGTTGTTTTTTGTATATGGCCTTAGGTCATCTATTCCACCCACATGGTCATAGTGAATGTGTGTCAGCAGCAAGCAATCTATCTCCGGACTTCCGCTCCTCAAAATCTGTGTTCTGAAGTCAGGCCCACAATCTATCAGTATGTTCTTGCCTTTGGTGCGCACTATGGCCGAAGTGCGTAGCCGGTTATCTCGTTTGTCTGCCGACTTGCACACTTCACAGTCGCACCCTATTTGTGGCACACCTGTCGAGGTTCCAGTACCCAAAAATTCTATCTCGAACATATTATTTTCTAAATTCCTTTAGCAACCCATCGGCAAACAGCAAAAATGAGCCTCCGTCATAATACCAAATTTCATTCAATCCATCGTAAGTGGGGCGTTGTCTCACTTGCTTTGGTGTCCCAAGTGACAATCTACATTCTTCCTTGGTCATGCCCTCCACTACCTGGCTGTTGGTTATGCGTACCCAATTTGCATCGGTGATGTCTTTATGTTTTTCTCTCAAATCTTCAGTTGTGAACAGTGACCCGAAATCACGGTCTTTCATCACCTCCACATTTGTAGCTATCCACACGAAAGCCTTTTGGCCACCGTCTATTGCCGAGAAAACAACCTTTAATGGAAACACCTTGTTTCCTGGTTCCACATGGTCAACGTGTACCTTAACAAATTGCCGGCCTTTTATCATTCGTTCACTCTTCACGTCATACCACAGGGCTGTTTTTATCCAAAAATCCTTATTGGAAAGTTGTTTGGAATAAAATGCCACCATGTCCTCATCAATCAGAAACGGAATCTGGAATTGGGAGTTGAACTCTTGTATTTCTTTGTTGGTTGGATAAATGTATTTGTTGTTGCCGTCAGAAAACATCAAGTTCACAGTCTTGCGATTGTCAAGCACTCCGCCTTCACTATAGCCGTCATACACAAGCGTCTTGCCTGCCAACTGCAACGTGTCGCTATTGACGCTGTTAGACGGTGCAAAAATCAATTTAACCTGCGAATCTGTCACATAAAACCGTTTACCATGCCTCCATGCCGGAACAGAGTCCTTATATGCCACCAGTAAATCTTGCTTTTTCACCGCTGTCTGCGAGCGAGAGATTGCCTTGCTTACATCTTTGTCACTGACCTTCTTTGTGCCTTCCACGCCAGTAAAACATGACACAAGCATCAGCGGCAATGTAATCAGCAAAATCAGAAAGACCACTGGTCCTTTTGGTGATATTACGTTGACTTTTTTCATTTGTCACAAAGTTAATAGTTTCCGTGTGATTATCTCCCAAATGCCACTAAAATAAACAACCGTGGCGACCCAAAAGCCAGCCACGGTGTTCCATCGTAAGCGTATATGATGCTTATTATATCAATAAACCTTTCTGATGATTATTCCATTTATCACCGGCTCGCCCTTAATGGCTTCAAACGCAACGTTTATGCCTTTGCCGTCAGTAACATCGATTGTGTACCTTGACTTGACTGCGCGGTTAGCACCATATTGCTTATTAAGATTGAGATTGTGGAGCACAGTGTTTCCGTTGAGCTTCACGTTGAATTCGCGGTCGGCCTTCGGATACAGCTCGGCAAAGCACAATGTTACCTCATAGGTGCCGTTTGCCACATCAAACTTATAGTCACTCATACCTATTTGCTGTGTCTGGTACATTGGCCCTAACTCTGTGCCTGCAATATATGCCATACTACTGTTGATTTTGCGGTCGCCTCTCATAAATGTGTGGCCGCCCGTGTGACCATAGTTCCCTGCTTGGTACACTGTGTCGGGATACCACAGATAGTTGTTCTTCTTCGAGTCATTGATATAGCAGAATGAACCGCAATTTATTGCGATTTCATTGAAACGTGCATCAGCAAACTGCTTAGGTTGAATGGTGAAGTTTGCCTTCAAATAATCACGCACCGATGCGTCATCGGGTGACGACAATGCCAAATAATTAGTTCCTTGTGTGAACGGCACATCAAATGTGGCACACAAATCTTTCACTTGCTTCACCCCCAAACTCTTTCCATTGAGTTTCAGTTCCACCGTTGGAGTGTTGGCAAACACCTCCACTGGCTGCGTGCAGACGCCAGAGCCTTGATTGTCCTCTATGCCCCCACGCTCAGTCCAGCATTGCGACGGAATTGATATGAACGGCGTTTTTGACATCAGTGTCTTGAAATAATAGAACGATGCCTTGCGGCGACGGTCTCTTGTCACCAAGCTCTTCTCATTAACATGGGGTATAACCTCACCTCTATTTTCCGAATGAAATTCTTCAAAGTGCCATATAGTTCCACCGGCCATATATTCGGTGTTCTTAATCATGTTGAGTGCTTTCTTAAACCAGTTGCACTGATACTCCTCAGAGTGATCATATAGTTGTGGTTTCAATGAATGAATTCTCACATCAGAGCCAGAGCCAAATTCGGTCATAAAGACAGGTTTGGTTGGCTCGGTTTTGTGGAGTCGCTCCATGAAAGTGGCCATGTCGTCCAATGAGCCCTCATACCAGCCAAAATATTTGTTATAGGCAATTATGTCGGCTTGGTGAAAACCCTTTTCGTGATTAAGCTCAGGCTCAAAACACATAACAATCATTGATGGTCTTGTGGCGTCTAATTCGTGAACATAATCATTAAGACCTGCCAGGAAATGACTCAACTTAACACCATATTCCTCTTTCTCTTTGGGGTCTCTAATGAGCAACTGATACCTTTGCGTGATTTCATTGCTCGTGTTCCACGACACTATGCAAGGGTGATTATAATCGCGCTTAATCATTTCTCTGATTTGAGAACGAGAATTTCGGTCAAAAGCCTCGGTCATTGTCACCGCATTTATGATAGGACATTCCTCAAAGCAGATGAAACCATATCTGTCGCACATTTCAAGCAGAGCCTCATCGTGTGGATAGTGAGAAATGCGCAAGCAGTTCACACCTGCATCTTTCATAAGGGCCATGTCGTAGCGGTGTATCTCATCGGGCAGCGCGTTTCCCTTGCCTGGGAAGTCTTGGTGACGGTTTGCGCCCATCAGTTTCAGTGGTCTGCCATTTAAGAAGAAACCTTTGTTGGCATCAAAATGAAATGTTCTTATTCCAAGAGGGTTTTTCACACGGTCAACCACAATGCCTTTTGCATCTACAATCTCCGAAACCACAGTGTAGAGATATGGATTGTCAACGTCCCAAAGCGTTGGGGTCTTCACCTCAAGTTCTTGCGCCTTGCCAGCCTTGGCCATGGCAATGCTCTTTGTTGCCACAACCTCGTTCTTGGCATTGAGGATTGTGTGCTTCACAGAAAGTTTCTTGTCAAGTTTGCCATCAATCACGATGTTTATCAACACCTTAGCCTTGGCATCAGTTATTTCTGGTGTTGACAAAAACACGCCGTTGCCCTCTTTTATGTCGAAATGCGTGGCGCTGGTTTTAATTATGCTCACATCTCTGTATATTCCACCAAAGAATGTGAAGTCGGCGTCAAGTGGCGGCACGTCATTGTTCTTTGCATTGTTTACCTTGACAGCTATAATGTTGTCGCCTTTTTTAATCTTATCGGTTATATCAAACACAAACGGAGTGTAACCGCCATAGTGCGTAGCTCCTGCCTGTTGCCCGTTAACCCACACGTCAGTAACCGTGTTGGCAGCCTCAAACCTCAAGAATACTTTTTCTCCTGTGATTGAATCGATTTTCAGTGTCTTTCTGTACCAGCCTATGCCTCTATAATAGCCATAAGCGTCGTCTTCGGTGTCTTCCACGTTCCAGGAATGTGGAATGTTTACCCTATTCCACCCTTTTGGGTTAAAATCCACTTGTTCTGCTCCTGCCACATCGCCTTTATAAAAGCGCCAATCCGACCCGATTGTAAATACAGACCTCGAATGAGCAGTGCAAAAACACACAAACAAAAGTAATGGTAAAATTAAATGTTTCATGTTTTTATTTATTTATGATCATTTTGTTGCTGAAATAACATATTTGCCCGACACTACGGCTGGCAGCAATAAACCTTGTTGCGTTTTAGTCGCCGTCACACTGCGCCCATTCACTTTCACGTCATTTATGTTCAATGGCAATGTCAAATAGGCAGTAACATTCGCAGGAATATCAACCTTCATGACAAAATCATTTTGATTTTTTATTGATATGTCAAAATCACCCTTAATGGTTGGAATTTTGCAATCCAGCTGCTGCAACTCTCCCATTTGCGGCTTTATGGTAACGCTGTCAAATCCGGGAGTCAATGGCTCAAGGCCAACCAGCTTGCGGCGAACCACATTAGATGGCGCTGTGCCCCATGCGTGATTCCAGTCTTGGTTTGGCTTAGTGCGCAAGTTCCAAGCCTCCATCGTTATGGTTGACCCCTGACGCAACATTCCAAGCCACCCTCTGTCACCCTCATCAGTCATCAGCTTTATGGCATCGGCCGAAAGTCCAGAGTCAAACAAGCCATCTAAAAAAAATTGTGCTCCATACACACTGCATGCCATTCCTCTCGACAACGCATAATTAGCCACGCCTTTCACGTTAGAACTATCCACAAGTGCAAAGGCAAGTGGAAAAATGTTGGCATGAAGTGAGGAATGTTCTGTGACAGTGCCGTCTTTATAGTTTCCTTTCGCTTTATTGTAAAACTTTTCGTTAAACAAAGCCACTTGTTTTTTATAGCACTCCGCATAGTCAAGAGCCTCGGCAGTGCGCCCCACCGCTGCAGCTATTTTTGCCATTAGGCCCAAAGCGTAGCAATGATAAGCGTTCACCACGGCATTGTATTTTTCAAACACATAGCCGTCTGATTCGCCGCCAGCCTCATTGTTCAAGCCCTTGCCTCCGCGAGGCCAGTCAACAATGTCTGAAATTTCACCATTGAAATTAATTGAGCGTTTAAAAGCGTCGGTCTGCAATCCTGTCTTTGTGCTAACAAGCCCACTGTTGTCCTTTAAGGCATTGAGCAGTCGTGGTTTCAACGTGTCATAGGTAGCAACAAGCGCACGCGCGTCACCAGTGTAGAGATAATCATACCACCCGATAATGATGCCCTGCAAAATCCATTCTGTGGGCCATGTAGGATAGTTCAATAAGTAATGATATGTCTTTCGCGCAAGTGTGTAGTCTGCACTTATTGCATAATTGCTCAACTGGTTAATGAGAGCGTCGGCCTCATAAGGTATTCTCTCCCGGTCGCCATCTACATAGCAACCGGCAAACGTGGTGGCCAACACCGAGTAGTCGCAAAGCGATACCACCCGATTTAGGCTATCGTCGGCTGAAGCGAAATAGAATCTTGCCTTGTCGATTGGGTATTGTGCCACATGGCGCGTAACGGACTTTACTTTCATTCCTCTTCCATGAGTTATCTCACAATAGCGGAATGGGGCTATCACACCCACATATTTCGGCAAATGCACAGCCTGCGGCAAGGTGTTTCGCTTGTCGGCGACAAAACACACCGGAATCGTGTGTTCGCCCGGCTGCACAGCCACCTTATATTCATAAGCACGTATAGTGCCGCCCGGCTTCATGTCAACTTTGCCGTCTTTTAATTTTTCACCAACTCTCACGATTATTGTGTCAGTGTCTTTGCCGCTGTTTTGACACTCAACCGACAATCTACCAAAAGCATCTTTCTTAAAATCGGCAGACACCGTGCTTTGACTGTTTTTTTCATACTTTACAGCCACAGTCTCGTCAGTAATTTCTATTGGATAATAACTTGCCGCATAGTCATGCAATTCCGCATCTGTCTTAAAAGCTCTAATATCCGACCATGCACTTTGCCCACCAGTTGTGGTGCGCACACGCACTCTCCAATAATACACTTTGTTTGGTGTCAGAGGCGCACCGCCATATTTTACCGAGGTTGATTTTGCCGACAAGACCACCCCACTGCGCCAAACGTCGCCAACGCATTTCTTTGCATTTGCCAGTTTATCCGACAATATTATTTCATAAGAAGTCTGCTTAGTGTTTTGCTTGTCGCCAGGCACAACCCAGCTAAAAGTAGGCTTTGCCGACCTAACTGTAGCCAAGTTATATTTTGGTTTCGAGACAGTCTCGTCAAGTCTCTGTTTCGTCAATCTGCCATTTTTCCACACACGGTCTGTGTGCTCAAGCAAGTCGGTCAACAATCTTGTGGGCTTATTGCCCCCTACAGAGCAAAAACAAATGTTAATGGCAACAACTAATAATACTACTTTTTTAATTTGATTCATGTTATAGGATATGGTATAAATAACTTTTCAAAACATTTGGTTACACTGTGAGCGAAATGTTGTTTTCCTCTGCCAGTCGCCTCATGTTTAATATTGCGTAACGCATACGCCCCAAGGCCGTGTTAATACTCACATTGGTTTGTGTAGCTATATCTTTGAAACTCATATTCTTATAATACCTCATCATCAGGACTTCCTTCTGGTTTTCAGGCAATGCAAATATCAGTTTCCTCACGTCGGAATGTATCTGGTCAGTTACCAGAGAGTCTTCTATCGTCTCCTCGCTAAGTTCCTTGCGGTTTAGCATATTACACTCCGGCGAGTCTGACGACTGCAAGTTCTCTGATTTTTCTTGTCTAAAGAAATCAATGATTAAGTTATGGGCTATTCGAGAAATCCATGCCGAGAATTTCCCATTTTCGGTATATCGGCCCTGCTTTATGGTTATGATGGCTTTGACAAACGTCTCTTGGAAAATGTCATTTGCCAACTCATAATCTTTTACGGTGCGAAGAATATAATTAAGGACTTGATCTTTATGCCTATCAATAAGCACATCAAAGGCTTCATTCACACCCTTGACAAACATTGATATTAACTGATCATCAGTTTTATCTTTCAAATTTCTCATTATGTTAATACTTTCAAAAACTAAGTATTAATCACGTCGATAGGCAAAAAATTTTAATTGTTATATTTTTAACTATATGCAAAGATAAATTCAAATATCTATTAAAGCAAAAAAACTTTGTATAATTATTTTCTGCTCGACCTTTTCCACAACTTTGAAACCAGGCGGGATAGTTTGAATCCTAAAATCAGATAGTCGGCAAACTTCAAGCCACTCAACACGTTAGAGCTGAAAAACAACGACCGCAATCCATTATTTTTCACTCCATTCTGAATGTTTGCCACAGACGATTTCAGTTTTTCACTACCAATCTCGCACCTTATGGCAGCCAAAGCGCGCTGATAGCGCAATTCCTCAAGTGTATAGCCTCTCCACTCTGGCTGACTTGTGCCGCCAGAAGCTCCGCTGTCTTGTAACTTATTTTGTGTCATTGTCTGTGGGCGTTAAAAATAATTTTGTGACAAACTTGGTAACTGGATTAAAAATCCACGCCTTTCTGTTAAGGCAAATTATGGCAATTATCACGACCAATACTAATGCCAAAATCAAGTAAGCAAGCCATGCACTGCCTATCACGTCAGCCAGAAGCAGAACAAACGAATTCGACAAGTCAAACAGCGCAAATCCGCCAATCACCAAAATTATGGCAAACAAAGCTATTGCCGACAAGAGTATGGAAACTTTCTCTATTGCCGTTAGTTTGGCATACTCCAAGTGCAACTTGGCATAGTCTTTTGCCGTCTCAACAATGCGTTTGTAATCAGTATCTTCCATATCTATAAAATAGCAGACATAATTCCACCTAAACGAAATCATGTCTGTGTTATTATACTATCCTTACCCACAAATGGGGATTATTGGTTGATTTGTGCACTTATTTGCTCAACCAGTTGCTCCACCTCGTCGTCGGTAAAATCAATACCCTTTTTCTTCAAGAGGGTCTTTATTCTATTTCTCAAATCAGTGCCTTTCTCTGGTGCAAACAAAACGGCTGCAGTGCAACCCACGATTGCTCCACCCAGAAAAGCATATAAAAGATTTAATGCCTTCATAATTCTATAAATTTCGTGTTAATCTTCTGTTTCCTTTTTGATTTCCTTGGTTATGTCGTCAACCAATTCATCAAGTTTCTCTCCCTTAAGTTGCACACCCTTTTGTTTGAGTATTTCTGCAATCTTGCTTCTTGTGTCAGAACCTTTTTCGGGGGCGAACAACAAACCAATGGCAGCGCCTGCAATTGCTCCACCAATCACTGCTAAAACGATGTTTAATGGTTTCATAATCTAACTTTTTATTATTTATAATTTCAAAATTATTAATTGTTTTTCATTTAAACAAATTGTTTGCTGTGATTTGGTTTGATATTTAAATTTAATTATGAATTTAGTGCTCGCTGTCGGTTAATAATATTGTAATTTTGTATCATAAATGGGAATGTTTATGAATGACAAATATATTGAGATTGTGGGCGCAAGAGCCAACAACCTCAAAAATATCAATGTGAGGATTCCAAGAAACAAGTTCGTTGTCATAACCGGACTGTCAGGTTCTGGAAAATCCTCATTGGCTTTCGACACTCTTTATGCTGAAGGACAACGCCGCTATGTGGAGAGTCTGTCGGCCTACGCACGCCAATTTCTTGGCAGAATGTCTAAGCCCGAATGTGACTTTATCAAAGGCTTGCCACCGGCAATAGCCGTGGAGCAAAAAGTCAACAACAAAAATTCGCGAAGCACCGTTGGCACATCTACCGAAATCTATGACTATCTGCGATTACTGTTTGCCAAGATAGGCAAGACCTACTCCCCCATTTCCGGCTGTGTGGTTGAGAAACACACATCGCAAGATGTGGTCAACGCCATCAACAAATTTGACGACGGCACCAGATTCGCCGTGCTGACAGCACTGTCTGACACCGCTGGCAGAGATGCGAAAAGTCAACTCGACACACTGATTTTCGGTGGATATTCTCGCCTTGAGAAGGACGGCAAGTTCTACCCAATAACTGATATTGCCCAGACAATAGAAAACCAAAAGTTAAGCGATTATAACTTGCTCATCGACCGTTTGGCAGTAACTCATCGAAAAGAAGATGAAATGCGATTGCTCGATTCCCTGTCAACTGCCTTTTTTGAGGGACATGGTCAGTGCCTGATAAAGGTGTGGCAAAAAGACGGAACCATATCCACACTCACATTCTCCAAGAGGTTTGAAGCCGATGGCATCACCTTCCAAGAGCCAACGGAACTTATGTTCAACTTCAATAACCCTCTTGGCGCATGCCCCACGTGTGAAGGCTTTGGCAAAGTCGTTGGCATCGACGAGAATTTGGTTGTGCCAAACAAGTCTCTGTCCATCTACGACGATGCCGTTATGTGCTGGCGAGGGCAGATAATGAGCGAATGGAAAAAGGAATTCATACATTTCGCCTCAGCCAATTCCTTCCCTATCCACAAGCCCTATTTTGAGCTTACCAAACAGCAAAAAGACTTGCTCTGGCATGGCAAGGGCAACTACAAGGGTATTGATGGATTTTTCGACTACATAAGAAGCAAATCCTACTCCATACAATATCGTGTTATGCTTTCGCGATACAGCGGAAAAACCGAATGTCCCACGTGCCACGGCACTCGGCTCAAACCCGAGGCTCTGTATGTTAAAATCAACGGTTGCACCATTGCCGACCTTGTCACGATGCCAATTTGCGACCTGTATGATTGGTTTGCAGGCTTGAAGTTGAGCAACAACGACAAACTTATTGCCAAGCGCGTTTTGAAAGAATTGCTTAGCCGCTTGTCGTTTTTGAAAGACGTTGGCTTGGAATATCTCACCCTCAACCGCCTTTCAAGCACACTTTCTGGCGGAGAAAGTCAACGCATAAACCTCGCCACGTCGCTTGGAAGTTCGCTTGTGGGTTCACTCTACATATTAGACGAGCCAAGCATAGGTCTGCACCCTCGCGACACAGGCAAATTAATTAAAGTGCTTAAAATGCTACAAAAAATAGGCAACACCGTGGTAGTTGTGGAGCATGATGATGAAATCATCAGGTCTGCCGACTACCTCATCGACATTGGTCCCGGTGCTGGCCGCCTTGGTGGTGAAGTCGTGTTTCAGGGTTACATCAAGGACATGAAGCCATCTGCCAGAAGTCTCACTTCTCAATACCTCACAGGGCAGCTGTCAATACCCGTGCCCAAAATAAGAAGAAAATGGCGAAATTTCATTGAGATAAAAGGCGTTAACGCCAACAACATTCACAATCTCGATGTAACCTTTCCCCTCAACGTGATGACCGTGGTCACTGGTGTGAGCGGTTCTGGAAAATCCACACTCGTCAATAGCATTCTATATCGCGCCTTGGCACGTCATTTCGACAAGGGTTGCGAAGCACCGGGCTCTTACTCCGTGTTAGGTGGCGATGTGGCAAGCATCGACGATGTGGAATTTGTTGACCAGAACCCGATAGGCAAATCTTCACGCAGCAATCCTGCCACCTACCTCAAAGCCTACGACGAAATTCGCCAGCTTTTTGCCCAGCAGCAGCTATCAAAACAAATGGGTTATGGTCCTGGATTCTTCTCATTCAATTCTCCAGGAGGCAGATGCGAGGAGTGTAAGGGCGAAGGCAAAATCACAATAGAAATGCAATTCATGGCCGACATCACACTGACGTGTGAGGCTTGCCACGGCAAACGTTTCAGCAAGCCAGCACTTGATGTGACTTTCAGAGACAAAACGATTTCTGATGTTTTAGACATGACTGTCAACCAAGCCATCGAGTTCTTCTCTGAGACCAACACTGCCAATGAGCGTAAAATAGTGAAGCGTCTGAAACCGCTTCAAGACGTCGGACTGGGCTACATTAAGCTGGGACAATCTTCATCTACATTGTCGGGTGGCGAGAACCAGCGCGTAAAATTGGCATACTTCATCAGCAATGGTCAAGGCAGCAAAAAACTGTTCATATTCGATGAGCCAACCACTGGCTTGCACATACACGACATCAACACACTGCTTAAATCATTCAACCGCCTTATTGACAACGGCAATTCCTTGATTATCATTGAGCACAACCTCGATGTGATTAAATCTGCCGACTACATAATTGATTTGGGGCCGGAGGGTGGCTCTAATGGCGGCAAGATTGTGGCTACGGGCACACCTGAAGAAGTCGCCCGATGCAACGACAGTTACACCGGACGATATTTGAAGTCAAAATTGATTTAGCAAATTAAGCTGCTTATCTTATTCTATTGCTGTCGCTAAGCAATTTCTTGTCATGCTTAATGCCCCTGTATGCAAAGGCAAAGCTTATTATGCTCAGCAGTGGCAGCAAGTTGCCAAGCCCTATCTCCACAACCGCAGATGGAGTCTTCAAAGCGAATGCTAACGCAGCAACAGAAAGGAGCAGTGCCAACGACAAAACTATATTTATGGCGCAAAGTTGCATTTGCTGTTTCAAGTTCTTGTATTTGAATATCGCTATCACCGATAACACAAATATCAGTCCGCTAAGGCTCAAAAGCAATAAATCAGGCTTGGTTGACACACCGTCGCCCGAATATATGGCTCCAAGCTGGCAAGTGGTTTCCAAAGACTGGATTGTCAGTGCCGGTAAAAATGCAAATACGCCGATGAGTATAGCCGACAACAATAAAAAGAGAGTTTGAATACGTTGAATTACCATAATGTTCTATTTTATTTTTATGCAAATTTAATTTTTTTGCACCAAATACTCACGCTGTGGCTCTCAAAATCCATAACAATCTTCACAAATCACTACTTTTGTAAAGAGATTTATTAATAAAGCATTTTTATTATGACAACAATAGAGGTCATTTCACTGATTGACGACATAAGCGACTTGATAAAAGAGTTGCATTTGCTCCAAGCCGCCAACAAGCTAAATTTGCTGTCCGAGCAGTGCGGCGCAGAAGAAACCACAAAACTTGAGCAGATAAAGACATCATATTGCTATCTTTTATCTTATTATGCAAACGGTTCTGACGACAATGCCCGCGACAACATATTAAGCGACCTGGCCTCTTCCATGCTGCAGCTATCAGACATGTGCAGGGTTAAACTCCTGTCAAAATCAGCCGATGACCTTTTTTTCTTCCGTCATGCCGAACTCTCGCTGGTGCAATTAAGCACATGCCTTGACAGTTATTTCGTTGCAACAAAAAAAATTGAAATTTTAACGAGCGTAGATGAGTCGTTGCAAAACCACGATGTAATTAACGACACATATCTCACTATCGAAAAAATTGAAACAGAAATATTTAATTGTGTGTGGGCAATCTGGCCATCGACCAACGATGAGATAAATCTGCTCAAAAGTACTTTTGCCAACCCCAAAGCCAGCACTCACCTTTTGTGCCTGATAACTTCGTCTCTATTTCTAAGCTGCATGTCGGCGTTTGATGAGCAAAAAATGCTTCTGCTACTTGAGTTGTACAGAGACTCGCGCAATCTCGAAATCAAGACTCGCGCGTTGGTTGGCTTTGTCCTGGCTGCTTACTGCCACAAGCTGCATGTGAAGTATTCACGACACATATCCTTAGTGGTTTCTGACTTGGCGGAATCTGGCACTTTTGCTAAAGACTTGTTTTTTGTGTGGAAACGCCTGATTATGTCACGGAATTCCGAAAACATAAAAGAGCGGCTAAACAAAGATATTATTGGCACTATCAACAAGTTAATGCCAGAAAGTTTCAAGAAAAACTTCAACAAAGACCGTGTCATCGACATGTCTGACATTCAGGCAAACCCAGAGTGGCAAAAAGCGTTTGAAAATAGTGGCCTTGACAAGAAAATTGAGGAATTCAATGAATTGCAGATGTCGGGCGGCGACGTGTTTTTACCCACATTCTCAAAACTCAAGTCTTTCCCTTTCTTCCAAACCATGTCGAATTGGTTTTTACCATTTCACAAGCACCACTCCGCAGTGAGAGAAATACTAAAACAAGGAAATTCTTCATTCGACAGAATGATAACCGATGCGCCACTTATGTGCAACAGCGACAAATACTCCTTTGTCTTGTCAATGAATCACATTCCGCAAGAAATACGTGGCAAAATGTTTGCCGAACTCGAAACGCAAAATGCCGCACTCAACGAGTCGCTTAAATCGGAATTGGCAAATGTAGCTGACGACACTGCAAAAGACAGGCTTATCAATTCTTATATTCACGACCTGTACCGCTTCTTCAAGCTGTTCTCAAGGAGACGCGAGTTCTATGCCGTGTTCAACAGCGATTTCCACCTCGAAGAAGTGCCATTTATCGGCCAACTGTTAGTTACTACCAAACATCTTGAGTTTGCCGCCGACTATTATCTTGACAATCTTTTTTATGCCGATGCTATACGATACTACAAAATGCTGCTTTCAGGCAAGCACACCATAAGCCCTGTTCTCTACCAAAAACTCGGTTTGGCTTATCAAAACACTGGCAATCTAAGCGAGGCTTTAAAACAATACTTAAGATACGAGTTGGCCGATGATTCTAATTTGTGGAATATTCGTCACATAGCCATTTGTTATCGCGGATTGCGACAAACCGACAAAGCTTTGGCATATTATAAAAAGGCTGAAGATTTAGCGCCAAATAAGTTGGCCACATACTTAAACATCGGCCATTGTTTGCTTGAGCTAAACCAGCCCAAAGAAGCCCTTGACTACTATTTCAAGGCAGAACTCGCCGACAACAAGCACACACACAAGGCGTGGCGTCCAATAGCTTGGACCGCTTTCGTGTGCGGACAGTATGGGCAAAGCGAAAAATATCACAAACGCATTCTCGAAGAAACAGAGGCGTCTTCGCAAGATGTCATGAACTATGCGCACCTGCTCTTTGTGCAGGGTAAGGTGAGTGACGCCATTGCCCACTATGTAAAAGCTATGAGCATGGCTGAAAGCGAACAAGCGTTCTTCACCGCATTCAATGCCGACATAGCGGTCTTGCGAGCCAAATGCCCACCACATGCCGATGTGGCCCTACTGCACGATGCAATAAAATTCAAATCACAATCAATATGAAATTCAGAAATTTAGTTTTATCAGTTATATACATTTTGTTTCAAACCACTATGTTAGCAGACAACGTTTTTCTTTACGAATTCAAGACAACAAACGGAGCTGTTCCTTTTGACAAAATTTCAGACTCCGATTTTGAGCCGGCCATCAATCACGGCATAAAAATGCAAAATCAGGAGATAGACAGCATAGTAAACCAATCGGCAAACCCAACGTTTGAAAACACGATTTTGGCTTTCGAGCGTTCTGGCAAGGAGCTTAACCGTGTGCTTGGCGTGTTTTATCCGCTTCTGTCAGCCAACGCCACTGATTCCATTATCGCCATATCAAATAAAATCGCACCTGTTTTGTCAGCGCACAGCAATGGCATCTATCTCAATGGCAAGCTCTGGCAGCGTGTCAAATTTGTTAAAGAGCATTTTGATGCCTCAAAACATGATGCCGAAGATGCCATGCTGTTAGATAAGACCTATGATGCCTTTATCAGAAACGGTGCGGGCTTGAATGCCACCGATGGCGCACGCTACAAAGAACTTTGTCTGAAGCTTACTAACCTGCAGTTAAAGTTCGACGAGAACTCGCTCAAGGCGACAAATGCCTATGAGCTCTGGCTTGACGAAAGTGACCTCGCCGACTTGCCACAGAGTGCTGTTTCTGCAGCAAAGGCAGCCGCTGCTGAAAAAAATGACAACAAACGCTATCTCATCACTCTGCATGCGCCAAGCTACACTGCCTTTATGAAATATTCATCAAGAAGAGACTTGAGAGAAAAACTCTACAAAGCCTACAACACGCAATGCACTTCTGGCGAGTTTTCCAACATGGAAATCATAAACGACATAGCAAACACTCGCCTTGAAATTGCACACATATTAGGGTCCAAAAACTATGCAGAATATCACTTGAAGGATATGATGGCGCAAAACCAGGAAACCGTCTACGATATGCTCAACAAGCTTCGCGCTGCCTATGCTCCAAAACAAAAGTCCGACATGGCTGCACTCTGCAAGTTCGCCTCTAAGCTTGAGAACAAACCTGTCGTAATTAAGCCTTGGGACTATGCTTATTACTCAAATAAGCTCAAAGAATCACAGTTTGAAATCAACGACGAGGAGCTTCGCCCCTATTTTGAACTAAATAAAGTGATTGACGGTGTGTTTGGCTTGGCACACACACTCTATGGCCTGAATTTTGAGGAAAATTTTGATGCGCAAGTCTATCACCCCGAAGTCAGAGCGTTTAATGTTACCGACGGTTCTGGCAAGTTCATGGGCTTGCTCTACACCGACTTCTTCCCAAGAAGCACAAAGCAAAGCGGCGCATGGATGACAAATTTCCGTGAACAATACGTTGACGAATCTGGCAATGACATTCGCCCGCTTGTCACCCTGACAATGAATTTCACACGCCCTACCGACGACAAACCGTCGCTTCTGACTTTCAATGAAGTTACCACATTCCTCCATGAGTTCGGCCACGCGCTTCACAGTCTGCTGTCTGAGTGCAAGTACGCGTCATTGTCAGGAACCAACGTTGACCGCGACTTCGTTGAGCTGCCGTCGCAATTTAATGAAAATTTTGCCTACCAACGCGAGTTCTTAGACAGCTTTGCCACGCACTACAAGACCCACGAGCGCATTCCACAGGCGCTAATCGACAAAATCATAAAGTCGTCACAGTTCGGCGCGGCATACAGCTGCATGCGCCAACTCGGCTTCGGTTTCATCGACCTCGCTTGGCACACCATAAGCAAGCCCGTTTCTGGCGACCCCATATCGTTTGAACACAAAGCGCTAAAACCTGTCGAAGTGTTTGCTCCAATAGAACAATGTGCAATATCCCCACAATTTGGCCACATTTTTTCTGGTGGATATGCCGCCGGCTACTATGGATATAAGTGGGCTGAGATTTTAGATGCTGATGTTTTCTCAAAATTCAAGGCCGATGGCATGTTTGACAAGCACACCTCCACCGAATTCAAAGAAAAAGTGTTGTCGAAAGGTGGCACACGCCCGCCAATGCTCTTGTTTGAGGACTTCATGCACCGCAAACCGTCAATCGACGCCCTGCTGAAAAGAGACGGAATAAAAAATTAAAATTGCACGCCGTTATTATCCGGCTGAATTACAAAAATTAAGTATATTTGCACTCAAATATAAAAGCTCCTTTTTGAGCAGTTAATAATGACTGAAAATTCACAAAAGCAGCATTTGCTTGATGCCAGATATTTGAGAATGGCAAAAATATGGGCAGAGAACTCATATTGCAAGCGGCGACAGGTTGGCGCATTGCTCGTCAAAGACAAAATGATTATCTCCGACGGCTACAATGGCACACCTGTGGGGTTTGAAAACGTTTGTGAGGACAATGACGACCACACTTTGCCATACGTTCTCCACGCCGAAGCCAACGCCATATCCAAAGTGGCACAGAGCAATAATAGTAGCAGTGGTTCCACTCTGTATGTCACGGCATCACCGTGCATAGAGTGCGCAAAACTAATCATTCAAGCAGGAATCAAGCGCGTTGTGTATGGAGAGTTATACAGACTCCACGACGGCATCGATTTGCTTGAACGCGCAGGAATTGAATGTGTGGAACTAAAACTTTAAATCTTCTTTTTAAAATAAAAGATGAAGTCAGTCAATAAGTCATCTTACATCTGGTTACCTCTGGCTATAGCCGTTTCGGTTGTAGTGGGTATTTTTGTTGGCAACAGGTTCTCAAACCAGAAGACAACTTCGGAGTACGACCGCAAGCTCAACACAATCTTAAATTTAATTGCAAGTGATTATGTTGACACCGTAAACATCAACGACCTTGTTGAGTTGTCTATTCCACAAATACTTAGCAACTTGGACCCTCACACCGTCTATTTCAGTGCCAAAGACCTGAAGGCTGCCGACGAAGAGCTAAACGGCAGTTTCAGCGGCATTGGCATTTCGTTTCAAATCATGAACGACACTGTGGGTGTAGTTGAAGTGTTGCCTGGTGGTCCGTCAGAGAAAGTTGGCATTCAGGCTGGCGACCGCATCGTGTCTATCAACGATACCACTTTTGTTGGAGCGTCAGTCAATATCAATTCTGTAAGTTCCAAACTGCGTGGCGTTAAGGGCAGCAAAGTTAAACTTGGAATCAAACGAAGCAACACGAGCAAAGTTTTGTCATTCGTGGTCACTCGCGACGATATTTCGGTCAAATCAGTTGACACTTACTACTTGATTGACAAAACCACGGGCTATGTAAAAGTAAACCAATTTGGGCGTAACACCTACGATGAGTTCATCAACGCCCTGTCTTCTCTAAAGCAAGAAGGAGCCAAGCGTTACATAATCGACCTTAGAGGTAATGGCGGCGGATATATGGAGATGGCTATCCTTATGGTCAATGAATTCTTGCCCGAAAACCAACTCATAGTTTACACAAAAGGCCGCGACAAAAAAGATGATTCGCAAGTGTGGAGCGATGGAAACGGCTCTTTCCAAGATGCTGAACTTGTTGTTTTGATTGATGAGTATTCTGCCAGCGCAAGCGAAATATTCTCTGGAGCTATTCAGGACAATGACCGTGGCCTGATTGTTGGTTGCCGCTCTTTCGGCAAAGGTCTTGTGCAAAAGCAGTTCATGCTGCCCGACAGCAGCGCCATCAGAATGACTATTGCACGCTACTACACCCCGTCTGGCCGCTGCATACAAAAAGATTACAAAAAGGGTGAAGAAGCTTATGAGGCTGAATTGCTCAATCGATATAACAACGGAGAGCTTTACAGCAAAGACAGCATCAAAATTGACAAAAGCCAGATATATAAGACCACGCAAGGGCGCACCGTGTATGGTGGCGGAGGCATTGTACCAGACATATTTGTTCCAAAAGACACCACCGGCATTACCAGCTACTACATCAAGGTTCTGAACGCAGGGCTTTTCCAGCAATTTGCGTTCAAATACGTTGACATTAACCGAGCCGCGCTGAAAAAGATGAAAGACTATAAGCAGTTCTTGAGAATGCTCCCACCAGACGAAGAACTGCTGAACGATTTTGTTCAATATGCCTCGCAAAAAGACGTGCCGGCACGTTGGTACTACATAAATCAGTCACGCGACTTAATTCTCAGTGAGCTAAAAGCGTTGATTGCAAGAGATGTGTTTGGCAATTCAGCCTTCTATCCCATTTTGAACAGAAACGACAAAACCATATTTGCAGCACTTAAGGCACTCAATCGGCACGATGCGGCATTTCCCATCAGAAATTCGTTTTAAGAGATATGGATAAAGCAGAATTCCGCAAACAAATAAAGCAACTAAAAGAATTATACGATTTCTCAAATGCTCAACATGAGGCCGATGTCGTTTTCGGTCTTTTAAAGTCGCTTCGTTCCTACAAGGAAGCCCAAAACATTCTCTTATATTATTCTATGCCTGACGAGCTGCCCACCGCAAAATTCATTAATGAGGAATTGGGCAACAAGACCATTTTTCTACCAAGAATTAACGGCTGTGACCTTGATTTGGTCAAATACACTGGCGACTTGCGTCAAAATGATAAATTCAACGTCTTGGAGCCAAGTGGCTCTAAAGTGGCATCTTTAGACGATATTCAACTTGCTGTTGTGCCAGGCGTGGCATTCGACAAGCATTGCAACCGTTTAGGTCGTGGAAAAGGATACTATGATAAGCTTCTGGAGGCAAGCAATGTTTTCAAAATCGGTGTAGCCTTCGACTTTCAATTCAAAGACGAAATCCCGACAACCGACCACGACATAAAAATGAATGCGGTGCTCACCCCATCACACATCGTATTCCACCACTAATTTTCGCTTTTGGGTCAGGCTCGCCGCTCGCCCTATCTTAATTTGAGAACCGACAGGTGCTTGACGTGTGTTTTTTCAGCCAATTAAAAATACTGTCTATTGCTTCTACTCTCCATTTATTTGCCGACAAATAACCTCAATACCGCAGCGTTATTCAACTCATCTCCTGTTAAAACACCTCAATAACTAAAAACACGCCGTTATGCACCTCCCAAATTCTCTATACATTTTTATCATCACACAAAATTAACTACCCAAACCCTCCCACACAACTTTTGCACCGTTTTTCCTACCACCCACATCATAATCGTCAGAAACGACAAGTAGTGTTGAAAACAACCTTATTAAATTCCATTGTTCTTTTCTTTTAACATGTTGCCAATATCATTGAATGAAAAAAGATAGGCATCGTCACCAAACACCTCCTTTATGCCCAAGTTTTCATACTCAAACACATTAAATTCAGCATCTTGTCGCGCAACGTTAAGAGGGTGAAGCGTCTGTTCATAAGTTTTGTTGTCTATCTCTCCAGAGCGAAGCTGCTTGCGCAATTCTCGTCTTCTTTCAAGAAAATGTTCATATAAAGACCGAGCCTTCGCCTTGAGTTTGACCCACTTATCATAGCTAACTTGAGCCTTCTTTCGATTAACCTCAAAAAGCAAATCAACGAGCCGTGCTCTATATTTGGAGTTTATACTTTTTGCATATTCAAGGTCATTTTGCAGACTTTCTATCTTTCTGCTATATTTGAAAGCCTCCATACGCACATGCAGACGAAAAAGCCGCTTTTCATCAGTCTCTTTTCTTAGCAAAGCGACAGCCTCTTCAAGCGAGAATGCTATGAAGCGTGACTTCGCATCGTCATATCTGGTGTTTACCTTAGTAAAGGTACTCCAAACGTCAAGAAACATTCCGTTTAAAGCGGCTCTATGCTTGTTTCCTTTAGCGTCAACGACACTACAAGCATGTGCGCCAGACAGCGGCGAACCGCTTATAAACCATATTGGACGATTGTTGCGGTCGAAGGAATGTTGCTTATAGAGAATCCACCATTCAATATATACTCCCAACGTTGGTTTGAGAAAGCCGGACGTGCCAGTGTATGCCAATCCATTTTGTACTGGGACTGGTGTTAGAAAAAGACGGCTATCATTGAGTATCCGGTCTGCGTTGGCAAGGAACAAATAGACATTCTCATAGAAGATAGCTTGGTCGTTAAACTTTTTCTCAGATGAAGTCTTTTTCGGCTTATCACCAACTGAAAAATATTTGCCAGTTGTGTCGATTTCAAAATTATTAGAAATCGGATTGGAAGGGCATACATAAGGAAAGCCTTCCAATTTCGAGCCATCAAGCAGCTCAAAGTAATTGGTTTTGTTGTCCATAAGGAATCTATTTTGATGTTAGTTTTTTTATACAACAACAGCTATTGGGACGCAAGAAGCGCCTCAATCTCATTTATTATAGGATAAATGTGCGTGTAGAATTTTGTGGGAAATTCAATGCTCTTTGCATACAGCCACATTTCATAATAAGTGGCATACTCGTTGACTTCTGTGGTATGCAAGTGTGTTTTGTTCCCATCTTAGTCGCAGTATATGCGGCAGCGATGTTAGTTTTGGTAAATTGCCTTAAAACGTGTGTTAAAACAATCAGTAAACGTTCAATCCTCAAATGATTTTTTGTACTCATAACTCTGTATTTTAAGTGTTAAACTTCACATCTTTTTCCCACCGTGGGCTTGTTATGATGGCCTCGGTTGGAGCAGGTCAAGCCTGTCTCTTGATGCTTTAATCAAAAAATGTTTTTCTTTGTTTGCAAAGATAGCGTAAGTTCCGCATTATTCAAAGTACCCAGATGACTTTTTGTACACTTTTTGTAGAGTGTAGAGTCAACAAGCATCAACACGGCAGTGTGCCGGATGTACACGTTTACTTGGTAGCCCACGACTGAGGAGCGGCAGTGACGGTCGTGGGGTTTCGTGGCAA
>CAKUQQ010000018.1 GCA_934675575.1 uncultured Muribaculaceae bacterium | reverse complement strand
TGGTAGTTTCTTTGTCCTTCGATAGGAAAGTGCATCATTGTCCCAATAGTCAAGCATAACCTCAATGTCGGAACGGACTTTGAGGTCAACATCCTTATCTCGGAGTCGAAAACAAAGATTGGCTTTTGTAGTAGCATTTTTATCCTTGGTTTTGCATTCCTTTGTGATAATGGTAATCTTCATGTTCCTATGTTTTTTATTTCTGCCACAAAGGTAATATCTTTCCCGTAAATGTTCCCATATATCCCCAATAAACTTTGATTCGTTTAAATCTATTTATGATTTGGTTTTTGTACTTTCTTTCCTTATTATCAGTTATTTGCAGGTGTTATCGTCAAAATTTATCACGTCGAATCATTGTTGTTTTAGTATATACAGGCTCCATGCTTTTTTTATTGTTAAACTGTTGTTTTGTGGGCCGACGACAATAATATTTTTGAGCATAAATGATGATGTCGGCTGACAAAATAGAATACCCTGCGACACTCTATCATTACACTACAATTAGTGCTTTACACTCAATAGTTAGTGGAATAAACAAAGAAACTCAAACCTTTGTGTTACACGCAACTCATGCTGCGTGGTTGAATGATTTAAAAGAAGGTGCAATGTTGCCCGACGCATTGAGGAAATGCGGAATTAAAGAAATTCTGATTGACCGTTTGAAAAACGAGTCTGGTTGGCCATTTGTTTTTTCTTTATCAGATTTGTATGATGACTTGAACATGTGGCGTTGCTATGGCGCTAATGGCTATGGAGTGGCTTTGGGATTTAATTGCGATGAAATCAAGAAAAAATTTGGAAATGATTTGCAAAAGTGCAAATATGTTACAGAAAACGATTTGACTGAAACGTTGAACATGACAAAACTAAATCCAGATAGTGTTGCTAATAGTGGAAATTGCCTACCATTGGCAAAAGAATTAAATGGGGCGCTATTTTTTAAGCATAAAACTTTTGAGTCAGAACATGAATGGCGAATAGTCAAGAATGAAATACCATCAAAATTTAAGGAAAAGCAAAACATGATGATTCCGTTTGTGGAACTGGAATTGCCAGTGACAGCATTGGCATCAATAACTTTTGGACCCAAATGTGATTTTGATAGAAATGAGTTTTCTATTTGCAGGTTGTTGCGGACCTGCTGTTCTTGTGATACTGTAAGTAGATTGGAATTTAACCAATCTCAAGTGCCTATGATGTAATTTTTTATTAACCATTTAATATATGTAATTATGAAATTTAAATTTATTGTTTGTTTTATTGCCATATTGGCAATGGTGGGTGCTAATAGCTGCTCAAAGGAGCAAGACATAGAATCGAAAAAAGGAGAGAATGTTTCTTTAAATGATTTTGTTCGAACAGTTTGGATATGTATAGATGGTGGAGTTGAGGCTGGAAAAGATGACCATTTCTATTTTCAAGATGGGGATAGATTGTTTCTTTCCGATAGGATGTTCCGCCCGAGCGATTCTATTCGTCCAGGAGGATATAAAGCATTGGTTACTTTTTGTGGAGGAAAAGACTCTTACCCATATAAAGGGGAAGGGTGGAATCTTGATAAGTGGACGTGCACTTCTTCTGATGGAATAATTATGAACTCTCATTTTATGTATACCTTTGATAAAGGTAAATTGGATTTGTTCAAATATAATAGATACGGTATGGAAATTGGTTATAAATATTCAGAAGGCCATCTTATAGGAACAGTGCAAGTCTCTGGAAATGAGATGTTGTTATCATATAAGATTTTTGGTTATAAGTATAAAGATATAAAAGATAGACGAACTAAAGAAGTTGATTATGAATCTCCTGTTTTTACTGCAAAATTTAGGAAGGACGATGGAAAAATGTAATGTCTTTGCCGTTGGTTGCTGTTAGGTGTTTTGGAGCAAATAAGAGACTATGGGCTGCGTTGTAATTATGACGTGGCCTGTTTTCTTTGTTAGAAAGTCTTTATGGGCAGTAATAATTATAGGTTAGGCATAATTTGCAACTGGAGATTATATTTATTTTGTTGTTTAACGTTGCGCTCAATGATTTTTTATTATGCCAAATATAAAAGTTAGCCATGATTGAGATGCACATATAAACCTATGCAATTTCAAATACTGCACAATGTCCTTATACGCGTACCTTTGGCACGCATCATTATACTTTCTGCAATATCCCCCGACCGTCGCTGTCGCTCCTCAGTCGAGGGTTAAAAACACACGTGTACCTCCGGCACACTCTTGCTTTAACTCTGGCGCACCTCAACCTAACTTCCGGCACACTCTTGCCTTAACTTTGGCATACCGCAGTCTCACTTTAGGAGCACTTATGCTCCATTCCAGGCATACTTCAGTCCAACGCATAACTCCGATTCGCATACGTTTTGATGTGGTTTTGTACTGTGGTGAGTGTAAAAAAACGACAAAAATGCACTTATTAGAGTGCAAAATCAGTACAAAACTGCACTGAAGTGAGTGCATTTTTGAGAAAAGCGTTGTAATTTTGCATCAAAATAAATTGCAAGATAGTTAAGCATCATGGAACAATTACAAGCTACATTTCATAAATTGCTGGGTGAAATAACCACCACATTTCATCGCTACATGTATGGGCGCATTAACTGGAATGCTCGCATGATAGGGTTAATGGGACCAAGAGGTGTGGGCAAAACGACTCTTGTGCTGCAGCATATTAAAGAGCAACTGCCTCGCAAAGAGTCGCTATATGTGCAAGTCGAAGATTTTTATTTTGCCAGCCACAGACTCACTGAACTTGCAGATGCGTTTGCAAAAATAGGTGGTAAATATTTGTTTATAGACGAAATTCACAAGTATAAGGACTGGTCAAGAGAATTAAAACTGATATATGATTATCATGCGGAATTGCATGTGGTGTTTACCGGTTCGTCGGTGCTTGACATAGCCAAAGGCGCATCTGACTTGAGCCGGCGTGCCCTTATGTATGAAATGCAGGGGCTTTCTTACCGTGAATATCTGGAGTTGTTTCACGATATACATTTTCCACTTTGCACACTGCAACAACTTGTTAATCAGGAGGTGAATATACCATCTGGATTTTTGCCTTTGCAGCATTTTGCGGACTATTTGCAAAGAGGATATTATCCGTTTGCCAATGGAGACATTAACCAATACATACAACAAATGGTGAATACGACAATAGAAACAGATATTCCCCAATATGCAGATATGTCTGTTGCGACCGCGAGAAAGTTGAAACGTCTGCTTGCTATAATAGCGCAGAGTGCACCATTTAAACCTAATATGTCGCAGATAGGCGGGCAATTGGAAGTGTCGAGGAACAACGTGGCTGACTTGTGTGTTTATCTGGAAAAGGCTGGCCTAATTGGGCAACTTCGCACTTCGACAGGCGGAATACAAGGGCTTGGAAAGGTGGATAAGGTGTATCTTGACAACACGCCTCTAATTTACGCTCTGGGCAACCAGAATGTGGAGATTGGTACTGTGAGAGAAACGTTCTTTTTTAATCAGACACGCTCTTTGTGCCATGTGTCTGCTTCTCCAATTTCGGATTTCTTGATAGACGGAAAATATACATTTGAGGTTGGTGGCAAGAAGAAAAAACAGCGTCAGCTGCAAGGCATAGAAGATGGTTTTGTAGTGAAAGATGACATAGAAACTGGATATGGCAATATAATACCATTGTGGTTGTTTGGAATGTTGTATTGAGGGGGGATTGTGTGCGTGGGTGTGCGAAAGCTGTTTTGGGTGAGTTTTGGGGATAGCGGGTGTGCTTTTTCGATGAAAATCTGTAACTTTGCAGTTAGCGGCATAGTGCCGCATGAAGAATCGACACTGTATGGCAGAAGAATTGGAACAAGGACAATCTGTGACTACTGAACAACCGCGAGACAACGGCGGATACACGAAGCTTGTGACCCTCACACCGCGTGAGCACATCAGGCTTCGCCCAGGAATGTATATAGGCAAACTTGGCGACGGCTCACATAGCGACGACGGTATATATGTGCTCATTAAAGAGGTGATAGATAACTCAATAGATGAGTTTAACACCGGATATTCCGTGAAGCCTGAAATAAGAATTGACATTGAGGACGGCGTGGTGAGCATACGCGACTATGGCCGCGGAATTCCTCTTGACCAAGTGAAGGACGCGTCGAGCAAGATGAACACCGGAGCAAAGTATGACACAAAGAACTACAAGCGGTCGGTGGGACTGAACGGCGTGGGTATAAAAGCCGTGAATGCCTTGTCGAGTGAATTCTTCATACGCTCGGTGCGTGACGGACAGAGCGCGTCGGTGGCCTATAAGGAAGGACTCGTGGTGGAAGAAAGCGGTGTGGTGGCTGCCGAGCCCGGAGAGGACAACGGCACCATGGTGCGCTTCAAGCCCGATGCGACCATATTCAAGAACTTTGCCTACCGCGACGACATAGTGGAGACGATGATAAAGAATTACTCGTTTCTGAACACGGGTTTGAGTCTCTACTACAACGGACGCCGCTACCACTCACGCAACGGTCTGCTTGACTTGTTGAACGAAAACATGACCAGCGAGCCGCTATATGCGCCCATACATTTCAAGGGCGACGACATAGAGGTGGTGATTACGCACGCACCGCAGATAGGCGAGGAGTTTTACTCGTTTGTCAATGGTCAGCACACCACACAGGGCGGCACGCACCAAAGTGCGTTTAGAGAGGCATTGTCGCGCACAATCAAGGAGTTTTATGGCAAAAACTTTGAGTACAGCGACATTCGCAACGGCATTGTGGCTGCCATAAGCATAAAGGTGGAGGAGCCTGTGTTTGAGTCGCAGACCAAAATCAGGCTGGGCAGCAACGTGATGTGGAAAGACGGCCCGACGATATATAAGTATATCAACGACTTCATAAAAAAGGAGCTTGACGACTATCTGCACAAAGATGCCGCCACGGCCGACATCCTGCTGAAAAAGATACAGGAAAGCGAGCGTGAACGCAAGGCAATAGCCGGTGTGACCAAGAAATCGCGCGAAATGGCAAAGAAAATCTCTCTGCACAACAGCAAGCTGAGAGACTGCCGCGTACACTTGAACGATGTGCGTGCGCCAAAGGACAATGACCGCAGAGAGGAGTCGTCGCTGTTTATAACCGAGGGTTTGTCGGCAAGCGGCTCAATCACCAAGATAAGAGACGTGGAGACACAGGGCGTGTTCTCGCTGCGAGGCAAGCCGCTCAACACCTATGGGCTTGACCCGAAAAAGGTGTATGCCAACGAGGAGTTTAGCTTGCTTCAAGCCGCGCTCAACATAGACGACGGCATAGACGGACTGCGCTACAACAAGGTGATTGTGGCAACCGATGCCGATGTTGATGGCATGCACATCAGGCTGCTGCTGCTCACATACTTTCTGCAATTCTATCCGGAACTTGTTAAAACCGGGCATCTGTACATTTTGCAGACACCGCTTTTCAGGGTGATAAACCGGAGCGACGCCAAGCGCAAAAGCCGAGGCTCGCACAAGGAAGCCAAGAAACAGGATGTGGAAACGTATTATTGCTACACCGACGAGGAGCGCATTGAGGCAATCAACAAGCTTGGCGACAATGCCGAAATCACACGATTCAAAGGTTTGGGAGAAATCTCGCCTGAAGAGTTTGCCGAGTTTATAGGGCCGGATATGAGGCTTGACCGTGTGCAGTTGCGCAAAGAAGACGCGGTGAACGATATGCTGGCATTTTTCATGGGCAAAAACACTATGGAGCGCCAGGAGTTTATTGTGGATAATCTGGTTATAGAAGACGATGAAGACATCACAGTGCACTGACACTGGCCGTGTGGCCTTGTTTCCTGGGTCGTTTGACCCATTTACGCGCGGTCATGAGTCGATAGTGAGGCGTGCCTTGAGCGTGTTTGACAAAATAGTGGTGGCCATAGTGGCAAACAGCGAGAAGCACAGCATGCTCACCGCCGAGGAACGCCGGGAGATGATAGAATCGGCGTTTCGCAACGAGCCGCGAGTGAAGGTGACCGTGTTCTCTGGACTGACCGCGACGCTGGCCGCAAATGTGGGCGCAAGCTGCATTTTGCGCGGTGTGAGAATGGTCAAGGACTTTGAGTATGAGATGAACATAGCCGAGGTGAACCGAGAGCTTTCGGGGCTGGAGACGGTGCTGCTCTACACGCTGCCGCAGTATAGCTACATAAGCTCGACCATAGTGCGCGAAATGGTGAAGTATGGACAAGAAATAGCGCATCTGCTGCCCGAAGAGCTTGAGCCACGGCTCGTGGAGAAGCTACGGCAGAAAGGCTTGGACGGCAATAGAGGCGAGATGTGATGAAAAGAAGATTTTTTTGAAATAAGCAAGCAGATATAGAAAGATGAAAAAGACAGGATTGTTGCCGCTTTTGCTGGTGTTGACACTTGTGGGCGGCCGGCTGGCAGCTCAGAGAAATGTGCCACAAGGACTGCAAAAACTGCTGAACGCAGAATATGCCATAAAGAGCTTTTATGTGGACTCGGTGAATGAGGACAAGCTGGTGGAAGATGCCGTGGAAGGCATGCTTAAGAACCTGGACCCTCACTCGACATATACCGACGCCAAAGAGACCAAGGAAATGGAAGAACCGCTGCAAGGCGAGTTTAGCGGCATAGGCATACAGTTTAACATGAAGGAGGACACCCTATATGTGATTCAAACCATAGCTGGAGGGCCATCGGAACGCGTGGGGATTTTGCCTGGCGACAAAATCGTGACTGTGAACGACAGTGTGATAGCCGGTGTGAAGATGAAGAATACCGACATCATGAAGCGTCTGCGCGGCAAAAAGGGCACCAAGGTGAATGTGGGTGTGAAGCGCGGCACTGACAAGAAGCTGATAACATTCCGCATAACGCGTGACAAAATTCCGCTCTACAGTGTAGATGCCAAATATATGCTCGACGACAAAACTGGCTACATAAGAATATCGAACTTCGGGGCCAAGACCTATCAGGAAATGATGTCGGCACTCGACACGCTGAAGCTTCAGGGCATGAAGCAAGTGGTGATAGACTTGACCGACAACGGCGGAGGCTACTTGAACTCGGCGATAGACATGTGCAACGAGTTTTTGGACAAGGGGCAGATGATTGTCTATACACAAGGCCGTCAAGTGCCGCGCAGCGAGGCTCATGCTCAAGGCGACGGAAAATACAAGGACTTGAAGATGGTGGTTATGGTGAATCAGTATTCGGCCTCGGCAGCCGAGATTTTCACCGGAGCCATGCAAGACTGGGACAGAGCCGTGGTGGTGGGCCGACGCACGTTTGCCAAAGGACTGGTGCAGCGTCCGTTTAAGTTTGACGACGGCTCGATGATAAGGCTCACGATAGCCCGCTACTACACGCCATCGGGGCGCTGCATACAAAAGCCATACGAGAAAGGAAATAAAAAGGCTTATGCCGAAGACATACTCAACCGCTCGAAAGACGGAGAGTATTACAACATAGACAGCATACACTTCAACGACACGCTGAAATACAGCACGCTGAAAAACCATCGTCCGATATATGGCGGTGGCGGCATAATGCCCGACATATTTGTGCCTGTTGACACCTCGGAATACAGCACTTATTACAGAGACCTTGTGGCAAAAGGCATAGTGAACCAGTTCAGCATAAACTATGTGGACAAGCACCGCAAGCAGCTCAAAAAACGCTATGCCGACATCAAGGCATTTGACAAAGGCTTTGAGTTGAGCGACGCCGAGATGAAGGACTTTATAGCCGCAGGCGAGAAAGACAGCGTGAAATATAACGAAAAGCAGTATGAGACAAGCAAACAGGTGCTGAAAATGATAATGAAAGGCATCATAGGCCGTGATGTGTATAGCGACCCGTCGGCTTACACGATAATCGTGAATCACCGCAACCAGATGCTTGATGAGGCAGTGAAGGTGCTTAACGACGACAAACGCTATAACGAATTGCTAACTAAAGGCAATGCCGAGTATGAGAAGCTTGCCGCAAAGCATAAGGCTGAGAAAGAGGCCAAGGCTGCCAAAGCAAAGAAATGACGGTGTGACAAACACATAAAGACACACTACAAAAAGGGAAATAGCTGCGCAGAAGCTCTGTTCGTGTGAACAGGGCTTCTGCACGTAACAAGAAAAAACATAGATTTGAATATGGCTGCAGTGAAAGACATGACTGAGGGCGCAAGCCTGCTCTTGATATTTAATTTTGCAGTGCCACTGCTGCTGGGCAACATGCTGCAACAGTCCTACAACATTGTAGATGCTGCCATAGTGGGGCGTTTTCTGGGAATAAACGCGCTGGCTTCGGTGGGCGCAAGCACGAGTGTGATATTCTTGATTTTAGGCTTTTGCAACGGGTGTTGTGGAGGGTTTGCCATACCTGTGGCACAAAAGTTCGGTGCCCACGACTATGCGTCGATGCGCAAACTCGTTTACACAAGTTTGAAACTGACGGCTTTTTTGTCGGTGGCAATAGCGGTGGTTACGAGTGTGCTGTGTCCGCACATATTGCACTTGATGCAAACGCCTGACTTGATATTCAAAGACGCAAACGCTTATTTGCTGATAACGTTTATAGGAATTCCGGCAACGTTTTACTATAACCTTATATCGAGCATAATCAGAGCCTTGGGCGACAGCAAAACGCCTTTCTGGTTTCTGCTGTTTTCCACAGTGCTCAACATAGTGCTCGATGTGGTGTGCGTGATGGTGCTGGGGCTTGGAGTGGCTGGTGCTGCAATAGCCACGGTGACGGCACAGGCGGTGTCGGCGGTGCTGTGTTATGGCTATATGGTGAAAAAGTTTGACATATTGAAACCTGAAAAGGCCGTGGAAAAGCAATTTAACACCAGATGTGCAAAAGTGCTGATGCAGGTGGGTGTGCCCATGGGGCTGCAATTCTCGATAACGGCAATAGGCAGCATAATGATGCAGAGCGCTAACAACTCGCTCGGACGCGACTGCATAAGCGCATTTACGGCAGCCATGCGCATTAAGATGTTTTGCATGACTCCAATAGAGAGCCTGGGTGTGGCAATGGCCACTTATTGCGGTCAGAACTATGGCGCAAGGAAGCCAAAAAGAATATGGGACGGAATGAAGTCGGCAGCCATGATGATGCTTGTGTATTCGCTTGTGATGAATGTGCTGCTGTGGGCCTTTGCCGACAAATTCTCGTTGCTGTTTATTGACGCCGGAGAGACCACGGTGATAGACTACGCGGCACGGTTTGTGCATGTGTCGGTGTCGTTTTTCCCACTGCTTGGTGTGCTGTGCATATTGCGCTACTCGATACAGGGCGCGGGCTACACAAAGCTTGCAATGGGGTCGGGCGTGAGCGAAATGATAGCCAGAATACTGATGAGTGTGCTTGCGGTGCCGGTGTGGGGCTACTGGGCAATCTGTTTCTCTGACCAAGCCGCATGGTTGGCTGCCGTATGCTTCCTCATACCGAGTTTCTATGTGATATATCGCCGCTTGAAGCGCGACGTGAGCGTGGAGTGACTGGGAGTGCGTAGAGAGAAACAAAAAACCGCAGGACTTGAAGCCTTGCGGTTTTTTTGTTGCTTTTATGTGTTGTGCCGGTGGCTTTACTGATGAATGTGTGTGCCGAGACGCAAGTCGTTGAGATTATTGGCATTTGTGATGATAACCTCTTTAACACCATAGTCGAGAGTGCCGAAGGCGTTGTCGAGCTTGGGTATCATGCCCCCTTTGATTATGCCCATGTCTTTGAGTTGTGCAAACTGGGTTTGCTTCAACACTTCAATCACGCTATCGTCGTCTTGGTCGTTCATGAGCACGCCATTTTTCTCGAAACAGAAGGCCAGCGTCACATCATAGCGAGAGGCGAGTGCCTTGGCAGCCTCGCCGGCAATGGTGTCGGCATTGGTGTTGAGAATGTGGCCTTTGCCATCGTGTGTGAGAGGTGCAAGCACTGGCAGATAGCCGCCGTCGATGAGGTCGGACAAGGCTTTGCCGCTGACTTTGC
The DNA here is from genome assembly GCA_934675575.1 of uncultured Muribaculaceae bacterium. Taxonomy (GTDB): domain Bacteria; phylum Bacteroidota; class Bacteroidia; order Bacteroidales; family Muribaculaceae; genus Sodaliphilus. The sequence goes on along the minus strand of CAKUQQ010000018.1, from coordinate 27,135 downwards.
GCACATCGCCAACCCAGCCGTAGTCCACAGTCTTGACGGGGCGTTTGTCGCTAAGCATGACGTTCATGTCGGCTCCGGTTAGGCCAATGGCGTTGAGTTTGTGCCACTGGAGCAGAGCCACGAGACGTTTGTTGACCAAACCGCCATACACCATGGTCACTATGTCAATCATGTTGTTGTCGGTCACGCGACGGCCCTCAACCATAGTGGTCTTAACGCCGAGTTTTTCGGCTACTTTGGTAGCCATGGAACCGCCTCCGTGAACGAGCAACTTCTTGCACTTGATGGCCACGAAATCCTTAATCAGCTTTTGCAGTGCTGTGGGATTTTCCACGACCTTGCCGCCCACTTTGACTATGAGCAGTGGCTCTTTGGTTTTGTTGGCGTTACTCATCATCGTTGAATTCCATTAAATAAGCCTTGATGAAACCATCGATGTCGCCGTCCATCACGCCGCCCACGTCGCTTGTCTGGAAGCCTGTGCGGTGGTCTTTGACACGGCGGTCGTCGAACACGTAGCTCCTGATTTGGCTGCCCCATTCGATTTTCTTCTTGGAGTCCTCAACTTTGCGTTGCTCCTCGCGACGGTGCTCAAGCTCTTTGTTATAGAGAATTGACTTCAGGTTGCGCAGGGCGTTCTCCCTGTTTTTAGGCTGGTCGCGTGTCTCGGTGTTCTCAACGAGAATCTCCTCCTCCTCGCCTGTGTAGGGGTCAGTGTATTGGTAGCGCACACGCACACCCGACTCCACCTTGTTCACGTTCTGGCCGCCGGCGCCTCCACTGCGGAAAGTGTCCCAGGAGATGCGTGCAGGGTCGAGCACGATTTCGATGGTGTCGTCGATGAGAGGTGTCACAAACACCGATGCAAACGACGTCATGCGCTTGCCTTGGGCGTTGTAGGGCGAAACACGCACCAGACGGTGCACGCCATTCTCGCTCTTGAGATAACCATAGGCAAAATCGCCGGTGATGGCGATTGTGACTGACTTAATGCCGGCTTCATCGCCCTCGACCATGTGCTCGATAGAGGTCTTGTAGCCATGTTTTTCGCACCAGCGCAGATACATGCGCATGAGCATGGAAGCCCAATCCTGACTCTCGGTGCCGCCGGCACCGGAGTTGATTTTGAGAATTGCGTCCATTTTGTCCTCCTCATGGCGCAGCATGTTGCGCAGCTCAAGCTTCTCAATCTTGTCGAGAGCCTCGGCATATAGCTTGTCGAGGTCGTCTTCGCCGATGAGGCCGTCTTTAACGAAGTCGAACCCAAGTGCAACTTCTTCTACGGCACTGTCAACATCTTTGCAACTGTCAATCCAAAAGTGCAAGTTCTTGATTTTGCGCATTTGTGCCTCAGCTGCCTTTTGGTCTTGCCAAAAGTCGGGCACATGAGTGCGCAGCTCTTCTTCTTCAACTTCTATTACCTTGTTGTCGATGTCAAAGATACCTCCTCAACGCGTCCTTGCGTTCTTGTATCTCTTTTAGTTGGTCTTGCGTAATCATTCGAGTCTATAATGATTTGTTTGTTAATAAAATATAGTAAGTTTCTCTCTTTTTCTGTTTTAGTGCGCAATATGTCACTTCTTGGGTCGATAGTCAACAGCGTACATGGCATCGATGAGCTTGGCGTAGCGTTTGTTGATGACCGGACGGCGGATTTTGAGCGTGTTGGTCAGCTCGCCAGCCTCGATGGAGAATGGGCGTGGAAGCAGCACAAAACGCTTGATTTGCTCATAAGAAGCCATTTTGCTTTGGTAGCTGTTGATGCGGTCTTCCATCATCTTGTGTATTTCTGGATTGTTGACCAGTTCGGCGTTGTCGGTATGGACAATGTGCTTTTTGTTGGCATACTCGACAAGTGAGTTGAAATTTGGGACAATCAAGGCAGAGACGTACTTGCGTCCGTCGCCTATTATTGCCACCTGCTCCACAAATTTGTCTTGTCCGAGCATGGTCTCAAGAACTTGTGGGGCAATGTATTTGCCGTTTGACGTCTTGTAGAGGTCTTTCATTCGCTCGGTGAGAATGAGTTGGCCTGTTTCGCTGATGTGTCCGCAATCGCCAGTGTGAAACCAACCATCGGCATCGATAGCTGCTGCGGTCTCCTTGGGCTTGTTGTAGTAGCCTTTCATTACGGTTGGGCCTTTGACGAGAATTTCGTTGTTCTCACCTATTTTGACTTCGACATCAGGAATGGTGGAGCCCACAGACCCAAGCTCCCAGTTGGTGTCGGGATAGAATGTGACGGTGGCGTTGGTTTCGCTCAAACCGTAGCCAATCACAATGTTGATGCCCACGGCATGAAGAAACTCTGTGATGTTGTCGCTCAGCATAGCACCTGCGGTAGGGAACATTTTTGGGTTGTCGAACCCGATGGCACTGCGCAGCTTGCTGAACACTTTTTTGTCGAAATATTGGTATTGCTTTTCAAGCAAAGCCGGAACTTTCTTGCCTGTGCGCAGATATTTAACATTGCGCTTTTTGCCCACTGCTATGGCACGCTTTATGAGCATCTTGACAACCGGCTTGGCATGTTGCAGATTGTCGTTGACGGCAGTGTAAACTTTCTCCCAGAAACGTGGCACACTGCACATGCATGTGGGGTGAATCTCGGCAACTGCCTTTTGTATTTCTTTGGGGTTGAGGTTGATGGCCACTCTCACACCTTGTGACAGGCAAACCATGGACCAACCAAGCTCGAACACATGGCTGAATGGCAAGAAACTGAGCGAGATGTCGGTTTCATCGTCAAGATTGGTAATGCGCGCGGCATGAGCCTTCATGGCCGCATTCCAGTTGCTGTGTGTGAGCATAACGCCTTTTGGCACACCTGTGGTGCCGGAGGTGTAGATGAGATACATGATGTCGTCGGGCGAACCGTTGGTAGAGCGTTGCTCCACGGTGGCGTGTATGTCATCGCTGGCATTGATGCCGAGGTTGATGAACTCTTGCCATGAAATGGTGGCGTCGTCGCCTTCGACACGCACAACTTTAGGGTCGAAAGTAACGATATGCTTGAGTGATGGACACTCTTTGAGCAGTTGGAGCGCGATTTCGTATTGATGCTGGTCGCCGGTGAAGATGACCGACGCGCAGGAATCGTTGATTATGTAGGCAGCTTCGTCTTTGCTGCTGGTGGCGTAGATTGGCACAGAAGCAGCCCTGTTGCGGAACGATGCGAAATGCACCGTGAGTATTTCTGGACAATTCTGGCTAAAGATAGTCACCATGCCTTGTTCCTCAATGCCCATGGCGCAAAGAGCCAATGCGGCAGCCTCGATGTTTTTTTCAAAATCTATCCACGACCAAGAGACCCATTCGCCGGTTTTGTAGTCACGAAACCGCAAAGCCTCCTTGTTGCCGTATTTCTTGGCTTGACGAGGAATCAAGCTGACAAATTCATTTACCATATTTTAATTGGTTGATATTATGCTTGCAAAGATACTTAAAATAACTGGTTATATACTCACCGCCGTGTAGATTAACATCTGTTCCGACAATAATGAAATCTTTTACACATTTTAAAAGGTTGTGGCGGAGAGAAGCGTGGTGGCGTGGGCGAAATGGAATGAGGGCGGTTTGCGCACAATAAATGTTTTGATTACTTTTGGTTATAAAAACAGAAAAATAAGTTTGGGAATATGAATAGATTGTTTCGCTGCTTATGCCTGATGGTTGTGTGCTGCGCAGGGCATGTGACAGCCATGGGGACAGATAGTGATGATGTGATAAAGGTTGACTGGTCACCTCTGCTGACCGACAATGTGGGCTGGAACATAACGAGTGGCGGCGTGGCTGCCGGCTTTGTGAATGCTGTGGGCTGTGACGCCGTGAATGTGAACATGGGTGGCTCATGGCAGTTCTCGTGGCTCAATGTGGTGGGTGCAAAATATAACAATGGCCACGGCCAACGCTTCACGGTGGGGCTTGGCATAGACTGGCGCAACTATAAGCTTGAGGGCGGCACGCACTTTGTGACCGACGGCGATGTGATGGCAACAGAAGTTGATGCAGCCGACGTCAAGTTCAAGTCGTCGAGGCTGAAAGTGTTCAGCATAGAGTTGCCGGTGACTGTGCGTCAGCGCATATTCAAGCGCTGCGATGTGTTTGCCGGAGTGGTAACAAACTTTAATGTGAGAGCGAGCCTGGAGAACGTGTGGGTGCAGAACGGTGACAAGATGGTGGAGTCGAGAACGAAAGGATTGCACCAGAATGTGGTGACTGCTGATGTGCTTGCCGGCGTGAAATACAGGGGCGTGGGCTATTATGTGAGATATTCGCCTTTCAACGTGATAAGCAAGGGGCATGGTTCGGAGTTTAAAACGCTGTCGATGGGCGTGATTTTGGGACTTTAATGAAAAAAACAAGAAAAAGTGGGGTTCTGTTGTTACAAAACCCTGCTTTGTTCGTATTATATCATGAAGACAAGAAATTTCAGAGATTAATGGACAGCACCAGCTTTGCATCGGCTTTTGAAAATCTGCGGTCGCGCCTTATGGGCATATCGCAACACATCGTTGGCAACCGCGACGACGCTGCCGATGCAGTGCAAGACGCATTTTGCCGCCTGTGGACACGGCGCGGAGCAATGGCTTCGAGTGATGCGCTGACAGGAGCGAGCATAGTGACGGTGCGCAACTTGAGTGTGGATAAAGTGCGCCATCGCAATGCACTGCCTGCCATGGCGATAGAAAATGTGGATGTGCCGGTGGAAACTTCGCACGAAGAACGCGAGGAGGCATACGACGAGGTGATGGAAATGGTGGCACGGCAACTCACCACTGTGCAGCAAACGGTGTTGAAGCTCCGGGAACTGAATGGGTGGGAGTTTGACGAGATTGCGCACCACATGGGAACTTCGCCAGAGGCTGTGCGCATGCAACTGAGTCGTGCACGATGCAAGATACGCGAGTGTTATCGAAACAGAAATGTCTGAAATGGAAAAAAACAAAGTCGATATGAAACAAGAAAATGACATCACAAAACAACAGCTTGAGGAGCTTATATCAAAATATTTTGACGGGCAAACCTCGGTGGCAGATGAGCAGACGCTCAGACAGAGCCTGGCGCACTGCCGGTGGCATGGCGGCGTGATAGATGAGGCGCGGTTCACTATGGGCATGCTTAGCGTGGGCGCTGACAGGCATAGGCGAGCCAAGCGTACAACCAAGACAGCGCCGGTGTGGCGCATTGCGGCTGTTGCAGCCTCGGCGACCGTGGTGATAGCTGTGGCTGTGGCGGTGCTTGTGGGCGGCGGCCAGAAGGTGATGACTGGTCAAGGCGAGTGCATAGCATACGTGAACGGTAAAAAGGTGAGCGGCGATGCGGCTGTGATGCAGCTTGTGAACAGTGATTTGAAAAGTCTTGACGACGCTTCTGACGCTGTGGGCGGCAATTTGGAACAGCAACTGAGCAGCCTTGGAGCAGCAATAGAAATGGACAATTAATAGCGAGAGATAGAACAATGAAAAAGTTATTCGTTTTGTTTGCTTTGGCAGTGATGAGCTGCTTGCCGACACTGGCACAAGCAGGGCTTAATGTGAACCAATTGTTTGACGGACGATTTAAGCACAACCCCGACGCGACCGAAATTATAGTGACTAACGGCAGGGCTGAGGAAATAGGGCTGGACGTGTATCACAGCCTGTCGGTTACCGACAAAAAAGCGGCATCGCTCATAGAGACGCTCGCAGTGAAAGACGGTGTGAAAGCTATTGACAAAGAGGTGGAATACAGAGGCGGAAAGCTGTATTATGGCTACTATGTGCTTGCACCGACAAAGTCGGGGAGCAACCGGTTTCTGTTTTTCCTTAACCAGAATTTGGCACGTAAAAATCCGGTGAACAAAGTGACACTCATCTATATGCAGGGTGATGTGTCGAGCAAGAGAATTAAGAAATTAATCAAAAAATAAATAACGACTATATGAAACATTTATTTGTTGCGGCAACAGCATTGAGTTGCTTGATGTCGGCCACAACGGCGAGTGCTGCCAATGCCGACACGGTGAGGGTGATAGACAACCCCGCTAAGGTGATAATAACAGAGGACTCGCTTGGCTCACATGTGAACATAGTTGGCGCATCGGGCAAATCGAGCGCATACACATATTCGGTGAAACATGGTGATGACGATGTGGTGAAAACCAAGCAGGACACTGACTGGAACTTGAACAACCCATTTGCAAAGGGAGGAACCGACCGCCGCAGTCACTGGAGCCTGGTGTGTGGAGGACTGTATTTCGGCTGGGGCTGGTATAACGGCACATCGGACAATGCTCCAGAAATAAAGGACAATTTGGGACACACCAAGCAATTTGGCATACTTGACATATTTGGCGTGAGATACTCGACGCTGCATGGTCAGGCGATTTCGCTTGGCGTGGGATTTGAGGCAAGCTCTTACCGCATACACAATGGAATGCAATTCACAAAAGGCGATGACGGCAAAATGACCGCCATTGGTTTCCCTGAAAACTCGCATAAGCATAGTTCGGAAATGTCATTTGTGTCGATTCAATTTCCATTGATGATAGAGCAGAGGGCTGGAAATGTGAAATTTTTTGCCGGGCCGCTGTTGAAACTCTCGCCTTGGGCTAAAATAGAGAACAAATACACCATTGGTGACAGGGACTACAATGAGAACATAAGAAAGATACACCAGCGCATTTTCACATGTGACCTGATGGGCGGTGTGTCGTGGTCGGGCTGCGGACTGTATGTGCGCTATCAGCCACAAAACCTGTTTAAATCGGGCTGGGGACCGGAATTTAAGTCGATTTCAATGGGCATAATCATAGGAATGTAATGGGCTGAACATCAAAAGGGTTGTTGACAAACAACGAATGCTGTCTGGAATTTAATTTCAGGCAGTTATTTGTTTATTTTTCACAATTCGATTAAATTTGAAGTATTATTTGAAAAATGAAAAAACATTTTTTGCAATGAAGAAACATATAATCTTATTGTTGGCCATTGTGGGTATGCTCGCATCGTGCAGCGGCAACAAATTTAAAGTAGATGGAAAGGTAGATGGAGCTACCGACACCGTGAAGTTTGTGCTGGAGGCATCGAGCAACGGACGCTGGTTCATAATTGACACAATCACGCCAAAGGCTGACGGCAAGTTTGAAATCAGCGAAGATGCGCCTGAGTTTCCGAACATATACCGTCTGCGTTACAACTCACAATCGGTGTATTTCCCTATCGACAGTCTTGACCACATAACGGTGAACACTTCGCTCAAAGGCTTTGCTACTGACTTTGACATAAAAGGCTCGGACAATGCCGTGAAGATTATGAAGATAGACAAAGAAGCCTTGAAGTTTGCCGAAGGTGGCACATCGGGTGAGGCTCTGAAGAAATGGAAGCATGACTTGGCAGAGCAGATTGTGACAGACCCGGCAGGAATTGTGGCTTATTACATAATAAACAAGTATATAGGCGACAAACCGCTGTTTGACCCACTAAACGATGATGACCTGCGCATAATAGGGGCTGTGGCAAACTCATATAATACGTTTAAGCCCAATGACCCTCGCACTGACTATCTTGTGAATCTGCTGCTTGATGGACAGCGCCGCCGCCGTGAGGCCCACAACGATGTGGACACTGTGCAGGCCCATGTGGCAAAACTGCTTAACATCACGCTTCAAGACTACAATGGCGTGAACCACGACTTGCTTAAAGAGTCGCAAAAAGGCAAGGTGATAATTTTGAATTTCACGGTGTATCAAGCAAGTTTCTCTCCTGCGTTTAACAAGGTGCTTAACGACGTGTATCAGAAATATCACGCAAAGGGTCTGGACATATTCCAGATTAGTCTTGACTCTGACCCTGTGGCATGGAGACAGGCTGCAAAGAACTTGCCATGGATAACGGTGTATGACCCAATGGGACAGCAGTCTAAAAATGTGCTGGCATATAACGTGACTGGCGTTCCGACGGTATTTATCATTGACCGCAATGGCGAAGTGGCACAGCGAGTGGGTGATGTGACTCAACTGCCGACAATAGTTGCAAAGTATTTGTAGAAACGGAAAATTGACGCAATAAAACTAAAGTGCCTGGCTCTGATGCAGAACCGGGCACTTTAATTTTGCGGTTTTAATTGTGGAAAAATTAGCGGTGGTCGGCGAGGTATTGGCCGATTTGCACGGCGTTGAGAGCCGCACCTTTCTTGATTTGGTCACCTACAACCCAGAATGTGAGTCCGTTGTCGCTGCTTAGGTCTTCGCGTATGCGACCAACGTAAACAGGGTCGCGGCGGTTGACGAACAGCGGCATGGGGTACTCGTTGCGCACGGGATTGTCGAGCACCACGAGGCCAGGAGCACCCTGGAATGCACGGCGTGCTTCATCGGGCGTGATTGGCTTTTCGGCCTCAATCCATATAGCCTCGCTGTGGGCACGGACAACAGGCACTCGCACACAGGTGGCGCTGACACGAATGTCGGAGTGCATGATTTTGCGCGTTTCGTTATACATTTTTTCTTCTTCGCGCGTGTAGCCGTTGGATTGGAAATTGTCGATGTGCGGAATTACGTTGTAGGCAAGCTGGTGCTGGAAATGCTGGATTGTGACATCGGGCTTGCCTGTGGCAATCTCTTGGAATTGCAGGGCAAGCTCGTCCATGGCCTCAAGTCCGGCTCCACTCGCAGCTTGATAGGTGGCAACCTGCACATTTTTGATGTGCGATATGTTGTCGAGTGGCTTGAGAGCCACCACCATGAGAATGGTGGTGCAGTTGGGGTTGGCGATGATGTGTCGTGGAGCATTGAGGGCGTCGGCTGCATTGACTTCGGGCACCACGAGCGGCACATCGGGGTCGAGGCGGAATGCGCTTGAGTTGTCAATCATGATGGTGCCATGCTTGGTGATGGTGGGGGCAAACTCTTTGGCTGTCTCTGCTCCTGCCGACACGAAAGCAATGTCGATGCCCTTGAAGTCGTCGTTGTGCTGAAGGCGTTGCACAACATAGTCTTGCCCACGGAATGTGAAGATGCGTCCGGCACTGCGTTCGGAACCAAACAGCGTGAGGTTGTCAACAGGAAAATTCTGCTCGTCGAGAACTCTCATAAACTCTTGGCCAACTGCACCGCTGGCCCCAACTATTGCTACATTCATTGCTATGTGTTGTTTTTTTGTCGTTTTTAGTTGCGTGTGACTGTTGTGGAGCGAGACATGGAAGAGAGGATAGCAGGTGAAAATTATTTGTAATTGTCGGCTTGATTGTAGATGGCCGTGAAGATGCGTTTGTCGTCGTCGGACAAGGTGACGCCACGGCGCTGCATTACGCGCTCGGCTATGCTGAAAAATGTGGCAAGGCTGACATCCTTGAAGCCGGAGGTGCTGCCCCCCTCGCTGAACGACGGCACAAAATTCCGCGGAAAGCCAGCTCCATGAATGTTGACGCCGACACCAAGTACAGTGCCGGTGTTAATCATGCAGTTAACGCCCGTTTTGCTATGGTCGCCCATGAAAAGTCCGCAAAATTGCCGCCCGGTTTTGAGGAAGCGTTGTGCCGGATAGTTCCAGACGCGGATTTCTCCGTAGTCGTTCTTCAGATTGGAGGCCGTGGTGCCACCACCAATGTTGCACCACTCGCCAATGACGGCATCTCCAATGTAGCCGTCGTGAGCCTTGTTGCTGAAGCCGAACATCACGGAATTTTCGATTTCGCCGCCCACTTTGCAGAAAGGGCCAAGAGTGGTGGCACCATAGATTTTTGCACCCATGCGAACCTTGGCGTCGTGGCATGCGGCAAATGGCGCACGAATGCATGCGCCCTCCATGATTTCAACGTTTTTGCCTATGTAAACAGGGCCGGCGTTGACATTGATACAGGCTCCTTCAACGTAGGCTCCCGGCTCAACAAAAATCTTGGGCTTGCCGTCGGGAAACTGAATGTCGCCGATTATGCGGTTTGATGGCGACAATGGCGCAGACTTGCGGCCGGCGGTTAGCAGACGAAAATCTTGCTCAAGCACCTGGGCGTTTAGCTCAAAGATGTCGTAGAGTTGCCTTATGGCGAGAAATTGCTGCTGAAATTGCACGGCCGATGAGAATTTGCCAGTCTGGAACTCGCTCAACGCACCTCGGAATGCTATGACCTCGGAATCGGCCTTGAGTGCTTGGCCTGGCTGAAGCTGCATCACGGCTTTGAGCATGGCGGCTGATGGAATGATGTGGCCTGCCACAAACAGGTTGTCGCGCGCAACGCTGCAAGAGTATTTCGTGCTAAGATAGTCGCAGCTTGTGAGGTAGGAGAGACGAGCCTCGCCAATCAGGGCTTTCCACTTGCTATCCAAATTGGTGATGCCCACCCTGATGAGTGCCACAGGTCGAGTGTAGGTGAAAGGCAACAAGTTGTCTCTGACGTTTTTGTCGTCGAATAAGATTACGTTTGTCATTACTTCGTTGAAAAAAGCGGGAACTTTAATCCCTCATGTGCAAAATTACTCCTTTTTTGCTGAACAATAGGCTTTTTGAGTGTCAAAAATGGCAATTTGGGGGCAAATGACACTCGTGAGATGTGTTGTATACGCCTGTGGACATAGCCTTTTGCGACTGTGTGGGCGATGTGGTAGAATAAAATTTCTGATTAAGAGAGATTGGTTGTAAATTTGTGGCATGTAAGGCTGGAGCCACAAGACTAAAGGGCGCTTCGGGCTGATAGATGTTATATATATAATAATGTGTGGCTGAATGGCGGTGCTTTTCAGCCAGTGAAAAGAAAGGTTTTTGCGATGGAATTTGAAGAACAGTTCATTGAGGGCGTGTGGGTGATAACTCCTAAGCGTTTTGGCGATGCCAGGGGCTATTTTAGTGAGACGTTCAAGAAAAGCGAGTTTGAGGCTCATGTGGGCAAGGTGGAGTTTGTGCAAGACAACGAGTCGTTTTCGACCCACGGAGTGCTGCGCGGGCTGCACTTTCAGAAAGGAGAGTTCAGCCAGGCGAAGCTTGTGAGAGTGTCAATGGGCAATGTGCTTGATGTGGCAGTGGACTTGCGCGAAGGAAGCGCCACCTATGGCAAGCATGTGTCTGTGGAACTCACGGCAGAGTCGGGACGGCAACTGTATATTCCTCGCGGATTTGCCCATGGATTTGTGGTGCTGAGCAATGTGGCTCAATTTCAATATAAGGTGGATAATGTGTATGCTCCACAGAGTGAATGTACGCTTAAATTTGATGACCCGGCTCTGGGCATTGATTGGCGAGTGAAGCCGGCAGAAATGCTGCTAAGTGCGAAAGACAAGCTGGGAGTGTGGTTAAAAGATATTAAACCATTTAAAATATCTTAAAGTGACATGGCGCGGTGCTTGCATAAAATGCAGTTGAGGCACCAACAGGAAAAAGGCAAGGAAAATATTTTGCGGTTCTTGAACAAAAAGGACTTAAAACATTTGGTTATTAGCCGATTAGTGTGTAACTTTGCAGAGCTTTTTGAGGTGAAGTGTATATACTAATCGGCTAAACTATTGGTTTAGTGATGATTGGTGTGCGCACGAAGCCGTCCAAAAACAAGAAAATTTGTATTGTATTATTAATAATTTAATTAAAGTAAAACAGAACTAAGATGCCTACAATTCAGCAATTAGTAAGAAAAGGCCGTACTGCACTGAGCTACACCAGCAAGTCGCCAGCTTTGGACTCATGCCCTCAGCGTCGTGGCGTGTGTGTGCGTGTGTACACGACAACACCTAAGAAGCCTAATTCGGCTATGCGTAAGGTGGCACGTGTTAGATTGACTAACGGAAAAGAGGTTAACTCTTATATCCCTGGAGAGGGTCACAACCTGCAGGAGCACTCAATCGTGATGGTGCGCGGCGGTCGTGTTAAGGACCTTCCAGGTGTGCGTTATCACATCGTGCGCGGAACACTCGACACGGCAGGTGTTGCGGGTCGCACACAGCGTCGCAGCAAATATGGCGCAAAACGCCCGAAGGCAGGAAAGAAATAATTTGACTGCAACGGCTGCAAGAAATTAACTTACTACAAAACAAAAAATTAAACTTAGTTTTTGGTTTTATTGGATTGATTTTAAAGGGTTGAGTAAATGGTCGAAGCGTCGGCCGTTGAAGAACAAAGAAGCAACAACCAAGCAGACTTAAAACTACAATTATTGTAAAAAATGAGAAAGGCTAAGCCAAAAAAGAGGATCATTTTACCAGATCCAAAATTCGGTGATGTTAGAGTTTCTAAATTCGTGAATCACCTGATGTACGACGGCAAGAAGAACACCTCGTACAAGATCTTCTACACCGCTCTTGAGATTGTGGGCGGCAAAATGTCGAAAGAAGAGAAGACGCCTCTTGAAATCTGGAAGAACGCCCTGGAGAACGTGACACCTCAAGTGGAGGTTAAGTCGCGCCGTGTGGGTGGTGCAACATTCCAAGTGCCAACGGAAATCAGACCTGACCGCAAGGAGTCTATATCGATGAAAAACTTAATCAACTTTGCACGTAAACGTGGCGGCAAGACCATGGCGGAAAAACTTGCTGCTGAAATCATGGACGCCTACAACCAACAAGGCGGCGCATTCAAGCGTATGGAAGAGATGCACCGTATGGCTGAGGCTAACCGCGCATTTGCACACTTCAGATTTTAATCAAGAAAGAGGGAATAGAAAATGACACAAGACGAACAACTGAAATATACGCGTAACATTGGTATTATCGCGCACATTGACGCCGGCAAGACGACAACTTCTGAGCGTATCCTGTTTTACACAGGTTTGACTCACAAGATTGGCGAGGTGCACGACGGAGCTGCCACAATGGACTGGATGGTTCAAGAGCAAGAGCGCGGTATCACTATCACTTCGGCTGCTACCACTTGCTACTGGCCGTGGAAGGACCACAAATATAAGTTCAATCTTATTGACACCCCAGGACACGTTGACTTCACTGTGGAGGTGGAGCGTTCGCTCCGCGTGCTCGACGGTGCTGTGGCAACATTCAGTGCAGTGGACGGTGTGGAGCCTCAGTCGGAAACCGTGTGGCGTCAGTCAGACAAATATAACGTGCCTCGCATTGCATACGTGAACAAGATGGACCGTTCGGGAGCTAACTTCCTGGAAGTGGTGCGCCAGCTTCACGATATGCTCGGTGCCAACCCTGTGCCCATTCAGTTGCCAATCGGCGCTGAGGAGACATTCAAGGGTGTGGTTGACCTTATCCGCATGAAGGCTATCTACTGGCACGACGAGACTATGGGTGCTGAGTATGAGGTGGACGAAATTCCAGACAACATGCTTGAGGAAGCCCGCAAGTATCGTGACAAGATGCTTGAGTCGGTGGTTGAATTTGACGACGACTTGATGGCCAAGTATTTTGACGACCCAGAGACTATCACAGAAGACGAGATTATCCGCGCATTGCGTGCTGCCACTCTGAAGAATGAGGCTGTGCCAATGATTTGCGGTAGCTCATTCAAGAATAAAGGTATTCAACCACTGCTCGACAGCGTGTGCGCATTCTTGCCAAGCCCTGAGGACACTCCAGAGGTTGTGGGCCGCGATTACAAAGACCCAGACGTGAAGGTGGTGCGCAAACCTTTGTTTGAAGAGCCACTTTGCGCATTGGTGTTCAAGATTGCCACTGACCCGTATGTGGGCCGTCTGGTGTTCTTCCGCGTTTATTCAGGTAAACTTGATGCCGGAACATACGTGTTCAATGCTCGCTCTGGCAAGAAAGAGCGTGTGTCTCGCTTGTTCCAAATGTTCTCTAACAAGCAGAACCCGATGGATTGCATCGGCTGCGGAGACATCGGTGCTGGTGTGGGCTTCAAAGACGTGCGCACAGGAGACACTTTGTGCGACGAGGAGAAGCCAATCGTGTTGGAGGCTATGGACTTCCCAGATCCAGTGCTTGGTGTGGCAGTTGAGCCTAAGACTCAAAAAGACCTGGAAAAACTTGACACAGGTTTGCAGAAACTTGCTGAAGAAGACCCAACATTCCAAGTGGAGACTAACGAGGAGACCGGTCAAACAATCATTCGCGGTATGGGTGAGCTTCACCTCGACATCATCATCGACCGTCTGAAACGCGAATTCAAGGTTGAGTGTAACCAAGGTCGTCCACAAGTTACATATAAGGAAGCAATCACTAAGCCAGTGGAGCTGCGTGAGGTGTTCAAGAAGCAGACTGGTGGTCGCGGTAAGTTTGCCGACATCATCTGCCGCGTGGAACCAGTGGACGAAGGCTTTGAAGGCGGTCTGCAATTCGTGGACGAAGTGAAGGGCGGTGACATTCCAAAGGAATTCATGCCAGCTATCCAGAAAGGTTTCACCGAGGCTATGAAGACCGGTGTGCTTGCAGGCTATCCTGTGGAGCAACTCAAGGTGACAGTAATCGACGGTTCGTTCCACCCAGTGGACTCTGACCAAGTTTCATTTGAGATTTGTGCCCAACAGGCATTCAAGAAGGCTTGCGCTCAAGCCAAGCCAGTGCTTTTGGAGCCTATCATGAAGGTGGAAGTTGTGACTCCGGAAGAGAGCATGGGTGATGTGATCAGCGACTTGAACAAGCGTCGTGGCCAAGTGCTCGGCATGGAGACAAGCCGCAGCGGTGCCCGCATCGTGAAAGCCACTGCACCACTTGCCGAGATGTTCGGCTATGTGACAGCGTTGCGTACAATCACTTCGGGTCGCGCCACTTCAACAATGTCGTTCTCTCACTATGCAGAGGTAGGCAAGTCGATTGCAGAGAAGGTACTTACAGAATGCAAAGGCCGTGTTGATTTATTGAAATAATATATTTATTAGAAATATGAGCCAAAAAATTAGAATCAAATTGAAGTCTTACGATCACAATCTGGTTGACAAATCAGCCGAGAAGATTGTGAAGACAGTGAAGTCGACTGGCGCTGTTGTGAATGGTCCAATTCCATTGCCAACACACAAGCGCATCTTCACAGTGAACCGTTCGACATTTGTCAACAAGAAATCGCGTGAGCAGTTCCAACTGTCGTCATTCAAGCGCTTGATTGACATCTACAGCTCTACGGCTAAGACGGTTGACGCTTTGATGAAACTTGAGTTGCCTAGCGGCGTTGAGGTTGAAATCAAGGTATAGTAAGCGAGAGAGAACCAATTAAATTAAAGTAATTAAGTATTTTAAAATTAGAGAAATGCCAGGATTATTAGGAAAGAAAATCGGAATGACATCCGTTTTCAGTGCCGACGGCAAGAACGTGCCGTGCACTGTTATCGAAGTAGGTCCTTGTGTAGTTACTCAGGTGAAGACTCTTGAAAAAGATGGCTATGAGGCTTTGCAACTTGGATTCGTGGAGAAGAAAGACAAGCACACGACCAAGGCAGAGGGAGGTCACTTCAAGAAGGCTGGAGTAAAGCCACAAAGATACTTGGCCGAGTTCAAAAATTTTGACGGTGAGCACAAAGCCGGCGACACACTGACAGTGGAGCTGTTCAGCAATGAGTCGTTTGTAGATGTTGTGGGCACGTCGAAAGGTAAAGGATTCCAAGGTGTTGTGAAGCGCCACGGATTCGGCGGAGTTGGACAAGCAACCCACGGTCAGGACGACCGTTATCGTGCTCCAGGTTCAATTGGTGCATGTTCTTACCCAGCAAAAGTGTTCAAGGGTATGCGCATGGCCGGCCAAATGGGCAATGAGCGCGTGACTGTTCAAAACTTGCAGATTATTAAAATATTGCCTGAGAACAATTTGCTTATCGTGAAGGGTTCAGTGCCAGGCTGTAAAGGTTCAATCGTATCAATTCTAAAATAATGGAACTCGCAGTATATAACATAAAAGGAGAAGACACCGGGAAGAAGGTGACGTTGAACGACGGCGTTTTTGGACTGTCGGAGCTCAACGAGCATGTTGTGTATCTCGATGTTAAGCAGTATCTTGCCAATCAGCGTCAGGGTACGAGCAAATCAAAGGAAAGAAGTGAGATTTCAGGTTCAACCCGCAAGCTTGGCCGTCAGAAAGGTGGAGGCGGTGCCCGTCATGGTGACATCAACTCTCCGGTGATGGTGGGTGGAGGCCGTGTGTTTGGTCCAAAGCCAAGAGACTACGGTTTCAAGTTGAACAAGAAGGTGAAAGCCTTGGCACGCCGCACAGCGCTGTCGTATAAGGCTCAGAACAACCAGATTGTGGTTGTTGAGGATTTCAACTTCGAGGCACCTAAGACTAAGGAGTTTGTTGCATTGACAGAAGGCTTGAAGGTTGCAGACAAGAAAATCACTCTCGTGCTCAACGAGAAGAACGAGAACGTGTTCCTGTCGGCCCGCAACTTGAAGAACGTGAAGGTATTCACTTCTACAGAGCTTAACACTTACAGAGTGCTTGACAACGCAACATTAGTAATAACAGAAGGCAGTGTTGCCGCATTAAACCAATTATAATCAGGAGGTCGAGAAAATGCTACAGATTATTCCAGTTGTAACTGAGAAAGCCAATCACATCAGTGAGAAGACCAATCGTTTCACATTCAAGGTGTCTCCCGATGCAAACAAATATCAAATCAAGGACTTCATCGAGAAGTTTTATGATGTGAAGGTGGTTGCGGTAAACACTATGAATTATGACGGCAAGCGCAAGCAGCGTTACACAAAGCGCGGTTTGCAGCGCGGCAAGACAGCAGCTTTCAAGAAAGCTGTTGTGACAATTGCCGAAGGTCAAACTATAGATTTCTACAGTAATATTTAATAAAAGAAATGGCAGTAAGAAAATTTAAGCCCACAACACCGGGGCAAAGACACAAGGTTATTGGTGTATTTGATAATATCACTGCTCGTACACCAGAAAAATCTCTCGTTGTCGGAAAGCGCGTTAGCGGCGGTCGCAACAATGAAGGACATCGCACAATGCGTTATCTTGGCGGTGGCCACAAGCGCAAATTGCGTTTGATAGACTTCAAGAGAAACAAAGACGGTGTGCCAGCTCGCGTAAAGTCGATTGAATACGATCCAAACCGTTCGGCTCGCATTGCATTGCTTTACTACGTAGATGGTGCTAAAGCTTACATCATCGCTCCTAACGGACTTGAGGTGGGTGCGACAGTTGTAAGCGGTGAGAACGTGGCCCCCGAAGTGGGAAACGCGCTTCCACTGAAGAACATACCTATTGGTACATTAATTCACAACATTGAGTTGCGTCCGGGCCAGGGCGCATCGATGGCTCGTAGTGCAGGCGTATTTGCGCAATTGACATCGCGCGAAGGTGACTATGCGATCATCAAATTACCTTCAGGAGAGACAAGAAAGGTGCTTGCAGCATGCAAGGCAACCGTGGGAGTTGTTGGCAACTCTGACCACGCTCTGGAGCAGTCGGGTAAAGCCGGCCGTTCACGCTGGTTGGGTCGTCGCCCACACAACCGTGGTGTGGTTATGAACCCAGTGGATCACCCAATGGGTGGTGGTGAAGGCCGCCAGTCAGGAGGTCACCCACGTTCACGCACTGGTCTCTATGCTAAGGGCTTGAAGACACGTGCACCGAAGAAGTTGTCTTCGAAGTACATTATTGAAAGAAGGAAGAAGTAATTTGATAAAAGTTAAACTATGAGTCGTTCATTAAAAAAAGGCCCTTATATCAGTGTGAAACTTGAGAAGAAGGTTGACGCTATGAATGAAAGCGGAAAGAAGTCGGTGATCAAGACATGGTCTCGCGCATCGATGATTTCGCCAGATTTCGTTGGTCACACTTTCGCAGTGCACAATGGTAACAAATTCATTCCCGTGTATGTTACTGAGAACATGGTAGGTCACAAGTTGGGCGAGTTTGCTCCGACACGTACGTTCCGTGGTCACAGCGGCAACAACAAAAAGTAATAACAGGGCCCGGGAAATAATTGTTGACAAAAAAAAGAATTAAATACAATGGGTAAAAGAAAAAGAGAATCAGCCAAATTGAATAAGGAAGCACGTGCTGACCAGAGCTTCGCAAAGCTGAAGAATGTGCCAAGTTCACCACGCAAGATGCGTCTGGTGGCTGACATGGTACGCGGCGTAGAGGTTTTCAAGGCACTGGGTCTTCTCCATTTCTCAAATAAGCAAGCTGCTGCAGATGTAGAGAAGCTCTTGAAGTCGGCCATCTCGAACTGGGAACAGAAGAATGGCAAGAAGGCTGAGAGCGGTGAGTTGTACATCAAGACAATCTTCGTGGATTGTGCTCCGATGCTTAAGCGTCTGCGTCCAGCGCCTCAGGGCCGCGGATATAGAATCCGCAAACGTTCGAACCATGTTACATTGTTCGTAGATACATTTGATAACAAACAAGATAAAAAAGACGCATAATATTATGGGACAGAAAGTAAATCCAATAAGCAATCGTTTAGGTGTCATTCGTGGTTGGGATTCCAACTGGTATGGAGGCCGCAATTACGGTGATACTTTACTTGAGGACAGCAAAATCCGCAAGTACTTGAGTGTGCGTCTGGCTAATGCAAGCGTATCTCGCATTGTTATCGAAAGAACTCTGAAGCTCGTTACTATCACAATCTGCACCAGCCGTCCGGGTATCATCATCGGCAAAGGCGGTCAGGACGTGGACAAGCTGAAGGAAGAGTTGAAGAAAATCACCGACAAAGATGTTCAAATCAACATCTACGAGGTGAAGCGTCCGGAACTGGACGCAGAGATTGTTGCTCACAACATTGCCCGCCAGATTGAGGGCAAGGTTGCTTACCGTCGTGCCGTGAAGATGGCCATTGCTTCGACAATGCGTCTGGGCGCCGAGGGTATCAAGGTTCAGGTGAACGGTCGTTTGAACGGCGCTGAAATGGCTCGTTCGGAGATGTTCAAGGAAGGCCGCACACCACTTCACACACTGCGTGCCGACATTGACTACGCATTGGTTCCTGCCTTGACAAAGGTTGGACTCATCGGTGTCAAGGTTTGGATTTGCCGTGGCGAGGTGTATGGCAAGAAGGACTTGGCTCCTAACTTCACCAACAACAATGAGCGTCGTGGCGGCAATGGTTCGCGCCGTGGCGGTTTCAGAAACAAGAAGAACAATCGTTAAAAAATTGAGGATTAGAAAATGTTACAACAACCAAGAAGATTAAAATGGAGAAGACCTGCCGACGGTCATCCACGTAAATATTCGAAGCGTGGCAACCAGCTGTCGTTCGGTTCATTTGGCATCAAGACACTTGAGCCGAAGTGGATCACAGCTCAGCAGCTTGAGGCTGCCCGTGTGGCAGTGACCCGCTATATGCAGCGTGAAGGAAACATCTGGATGCGCGTATTCCCTGGCAAGCCATTCACTCGCAAACCTGCTGATGTGCGTATGGGTAAGGGAAAAGGTGACGTGGCCGGTTATGTGGCTCCTGTGCACCCAGGAAGAATCATCATTGAGGTGGACGGCGTGAGCCTTGAGATTGCAAAGGAAGCTTTGCGTCTTGCAGCCCAAAAGTTGCCAGTTCGCACAAAGTTTGTGATTCGCAGAGATTATGACCCAACTCAAAACGTGTAATAAACAAAGGAGAACATGAAAAAGGAAAATTTCAAGGACTTGAGCGACAAGGAGCTTCAAGACCGCCTTGCAGCAGCCGAGAAGGAGTACGTTCAGGAAAAAATTCAACACTCAATCAGTCCTCTTGACAATCCTGCTAAGATAACTGCAGACAGGAAGAACATTGCACGTATGAAGACTGAGATTCGTGCGAGAGAGTTAAACATCAAATAATCCCAAGCTAAAATGGAAGAAAGAAACTTAAGAAAAGAGAGAGTTGGGGTTGTGGTAAGCAACAAGGGTGACAAGACCATTACTGTTGCAGTGAAATGGAAAGAGAAGCACCCCATTTATGGCAAGTTTGTCAATAAGACAAAGAAGTTCTATGCTCACGATGAGAAGAACGAGTGTGGCGTTGGCGACACTGTTCGCTTGATGGAAACCCGTCCGTTGAGCAAGACTAAGAGATGGAGATTAGTGGAAATAATCGAAAAAGCGAAGTAATTTAGAAGAGATGATACAGACAGAAAGCAGATTAACAGTTGCCGACAACAGTGGCGCCCGCGAGGTGCTGTGTATCCATGTATTGGGTGGCACAGGCCGCAGATATGCTTCGGTGGGTGACCAGATTGTGGTTACGGTTAAGAGTGCCATTCCATCGTCAGATGTGAAGAAGGGCACAGTGTCGCGTGCAGTTGTTGTTAGGACAAAGAAGGAAATCCGCCGTGCCGACGGTTCTTATATCCGTTTCGACGACAACGCATGTGTGTTGTTGACTAACGCGGGCGAATTGCGTGGAACGCGTATCTTCGGTCCTGTTGCGCGTGAGTTGCGTGCTACAAACATGAAGATTGTTTCACTTGCCCCTGAAGTTCTTTAATTTTATAAAAATTAGAAATAAGTAATGGCTAAGTTACATATCAAAAAAGGCGATACAGTTTTTGTTTTGGCAGGTGACGACAAGGGTAAGACCGGTCGTGTGCTGAGTGTTGACGCTCAGAAGAACCGCGCCATTGTGGAAGGTATCAACATGGTGTCGAAGAGCACCAAGCCCAATGCCAAGAATCCGCAAGGTGGCATTATCAAGATAGAGGCCCCGATAAATTTGTCAAACTTGAACTTGGTTGACCCTAAGAGCGGCAAGACTGCCAAGCCAACCCGCATCGGTATCCGTGTGAATGAGGAGGGCAAGAAAGTTCGTTATTCAAAAAGATCAGGAGAGGAGATTAAATAATGAGTACAACCCTTAAGAAAAAGTATGACGAGCAGATTGCTCCAGCTTTGATGAAGCAGTTCAACTACAGTTCATCGATGCAGATTCCACGTCTGACCAAGATTGTTATCAACGAAGGACTTGGAAAGGCTACTGAGGACAAGAAAATCATTGAGACTGCTGTGTCGGAGCTGACAACTATCACTGGCCAGAAGGCTGTGGTGACTGTTTCGAAGAAAGATATCGCAAACTTCAAGGTTCGTAAGAAGATGCCTATCGGTGCGCGTGTTACATTGCGTCGCGACCGCATGTATGAGTTCTTGGAGAGATTCATTCGCATCGCTTTGCCTCGTATCCGCGACTTCAAGGGTATTGAGGGCAAGCTTGATGGCCGTGGCAACTACACTTGCGGTATCACCGAGCAGATTATTTTCCCTGAAATCAACATTGACACTGTTCCGAGAATCAGCGGTATGAACATCACTTTCGTGACTACTGCCCAGACTGACGAGGAAGGTTATGCCTTGTTGAAGGAATTTGGTTTGCCTTTCAAGAAATAAGTTTATTAGAATCTTAAAAAACAGATTATAGATTATGGCAAAAGAATCAATGAAAGCCCGTGAGGTTAAGCGTCTGAAACTTGTGGCCAAGTATGCCGCCAAGCGCGCTGCCCTTAAGAAGGCCGGCGACTATGAGGGTCTGCAGGCCATTCCGCGCAATGCATCGCCAGTGCGTCTGCACAACCGCTGCAAAATGTCGGGACGTCCAAAGGGCTACATGCGTCAGTTTGGCATTTCGCGTATTGATTTCCGCGAGATGGCTTCTTCGGGTTTGATTCCAGGAGTTAAGAAAGCAAGCTGGTAACACGAGGCTACATTTCAAGAAAAAATACAGATTTTATTAAATATTGTTCGGATTAAGTTCCGAATCAATTTAACAAATTAAAAAATGACTGATCCAATAGCAGATTATTTAACGAGATTGAGGAATGCGATCAACGCACAGCATCGTGTTGTTGAAATCCCTTCTTCGAAGTTGAAAAAGGAAATCACCAAAATCCTTTTTAATCAGGGTTATATCCTTAACTACAAGTTTGTGGAGAGCGAGGATAGCCCAGTGGGCACAATCAAGATTGCGCTCAAGTATGACAGTGTTGACAAGGTGAACGCCATCAAGTGCCTGACTCGCGTGTCGCGTCCAGGTTTGCGTCAGTACACTGGCTACAAGAACATGCCACGCGTGTTGAATGGCCTGGGTATTGCTATTTTGTCAACATCAAAGGGTGTTATGACCAATAAGGAGGCTAAGGCCCAAAAGATTGGCGGTGAAGTTTTGTGTTACGTTTATTAATGATAAGGAGGTAAGAAGATATGTCAAGAATAGGAAATTTGCCAATTGAGTTACCTCAGGGCGTGACAGTAAAGGTTGAGAACAATGTAGTGACCGTCAAGGGTCCGAAGGGTGAACTTTCTCAGAAAATCAACCCTGAGCTGACGGTTGAGATTGCCGATAATGAGCTGAAGGTGATTCGTCCGAACGATGAGCGCAACACTCGCGCGCAACACGGACTTTACCGTGCTTTGATTCACAACATGGTTGTGGGTGTGAGCGCAGGTTTCACAAAACAGCTTGAGATTGTGGGTGTGGGTTACCGCGCTACCAGCAAGGGCCAGGTGCTTGAGTTGGCTTTGGGTTATTCTCACGCAATCTACATGAAGTTGCCAGAGGAGGTAGCTGTTAATGCTGTATCGGAGCGTAACAAGAACCCTCTGATCACTTTGACATCGTGTGACAAGCAATTGCTTGGTCAGATTTGCGCCAAGATTCGTTCGTTCCGCAAGCCTGAACCATACAAGGGCAAGGGTGTTAAGTTTGTTGGCGAGATTATTCGTCGCAAGTCAGGTAAAACGGCAGCAGCCAAATAATTAAATAGATAGTTATGATATCAAAGACAGCAAGAAGAAATAAGATCAAGGCACGTTTCCGTGGTATATATAAGGGAACTGCCGAGCGTCCCCGTCTGTGTGTGTTCCGCAGCAACAAGCAGATTTATGCTCAGGTGATTGACGATGTGGCTGGAAACACGCTTGTTTCGGCTTCGTCGAAGGGCATCACAGAAGGAACTAAGACTGAGATTGCCGCCAAGGTGGGCGAGGCAGTTGCCAAGAAAGCTCTTGAGGCTGGCATTAATACAGTGGTATTTGACCGTAACGGTTTCCTGTATCACGGTCGTGTGAAATCTCTGGCCGACGGTGCACGTAAAGGCGGACTTAAATTATAATCAAGATCATGGTAAAGAAAATTAATAGAGTTAAATCAACCAGCGATATAGAATTGACTGACCGTCTTGTGGCCATCAACCGTACGACTAAGGTTACAAAGGGAGGCCGCACATTCACTTTCGCTGCAATAGTAGTTGTTGGCGACGGAAACGGTATCATCGGTTATGGTCTGGGCAAGGCCAACGAGGTTACCACCGCAATTGCCAAGGGAGTTGAGGTTGCCAAGAAGAATCTTATCAAGGTGCCGGTGTTCAAGGGCACTATTCCTCACGAGCAGACTGCCAAGTTTGGCGGTTCGCGCATCATCATGAAGCCAGCTACTCCTGGTACGGGAGTGAAGGCCGGAGGTGCTATGCGTGCCGTGCTTGAGAGTGTGGGTATCACCGACGTGATTTGCAAGTCGAAAGGCTCGTCGAACCCTCACAACCTTGTTAAGGCTACATTCCAGGCACTTGAGGAACTTCGCAGTCCGCAAACTATCGCGAAGTATCGCAATGTGAGTCTTGAAACAGTGTTTAACGGTTAAAAAATCTATTGTAAGAAATGGCAAAGATTAAAATTAAGCAAGTAGTGAGCCGCATTAACCGTCCGGTTCACCAGAGAAGAACCCTGGACGCACTGGGATTGAAGAAATTGAATCGCGAAGTTGTGAAAGAGGCAACTCCCGAAATTTTAGGTATGGTAAAAGTTGTTCGTCATCTTGTAGAAGTTACGGACGTTGAATAAAATCAGAATTAATTATGGAATTAAGTAATTTACAGCCTGCAGTTGGTTCCAACAAGAAGAAACGTCGCATTGGCCGTGGACCAGGTTCTGGCAAAGGTGGAACTTCTACTCGTGGAACAAAGGGTGCAAAGTCGCGCTCTGGATATAAGAACAAAGTTGGATTTGAAGGTGGTCAGATGCCATTGCAGCGTCGTGTGCCGAAATACGGTTTCAAGAATTTCAACCGTGTGGAGTATAAGGCCATCAATGTTGATGTGCTTGAGAAGCTCGCTGCCGACAAGAATCTGGAGAAGATTACTGTGGCCGACTTGCGTGCTGCCGGTTACATCGGCAAGAACCAATTGGTTAAGATACTCGGCAACGGTGCTCTGACTAAGAAGCTTGATGTGGTTGCCAACGCCTTCTCAAAGAAGGCCGAGGAGCTTATCAAAGCTGCCGGAGGTACAATTGAAAAAGCGTAAGTCCAATGAAATTTATTGAAACAATAAAGAACATTTGGAAGATTGAGGATTTGCGGAAGCGTCTGACAATTACATTCCTGTTTGTGCTTATCTACAGACTGGGTTGTTTTGTGGTGCTTCCGGGAATCAATCCTTCGGATTTGGAGGCATTGCGCAAGTTCACAAGCAGTGGCTTGATGCAGTTGCTCGACATGTTCTCCGGAGGAGCTTTCTCCCAAGCTTCTATTTTTGCCCTTGGTATCATGCCATACATCACTGCGTCGATTGTGATTCAGCTGTTGGGCATGGTTATGCCGCAATTCCAAAAAATGCAGCGTGAGGGCGAGAGTGGCAGAACGAAGCTGAACCAGTACACCCGCTACTTGACAGTGCTCATTCTGCTTGTGCAGGCTCCGGCTTATTTGATTAACCTGCAATATCAGGTTAACTCGGCTGGTGGCAATGCTCACTTCAGCTTCATCACGATGTTCTACCTGACAATTGTGCTCACTGCGGGCGCAATGATGATTATGTGGCTGGGTGAGAAGATTACTGACAAGGGTATAGGCAACGGTATTTCCATCATCATCTTGGTGGGTATCATAGCCCGCTTCCCTGGTGCCATATTTGAGGAGTTCACTAACAGGCTCACCACTGCCCAGGGTGGTTTGGTGATGTTCTTGGTGGAAATCATCATCTTGTTTGCCGTTACTGCTGGTGCTGTGCTGCTCACTCAAGGCACTCGCAAGGTGCCGGTGCAGTATGCCAAGCGCATTATCGGCAACCGTCAGTATGGCGGTGCTCGTCAGTACATTCCACTGAAGGTGAATGCTGCCAACGTGATGCCTATCATCTTTGCCCAGGCATTGATGTTTATCCCTATCACACTGGCCGGATTCGGTGCCAAGCAAGATGCCCCTGGCTTTGTGGGCAGCATGGCAAGAACTTTTGGTGACATGAACGGTTTCTGGTATAATGTGGTTTATTTCTTGATGATTGTTGCCTTCACTTATTTCTACACCGCCATCACAGTGCGTCCCACTCAGATGTCGGAGGAGATGAAGAAGAACAGCGGTTTCATTCCTGGCATCAAGCCTGGCAAGAAAACTGCAGAATATTTGGATTCAATCATGTCGCGCATCACGTTGCCTGGCTCAATTTTCTTGGGTATCGTGGCAATTCTGCCTGCGTTTGCAAGATACTTTGGCGTTAACCAGAGTTTCGCGCAATTCTTTGGCGGCACTTCGTTGCTGATTATCGTGGGTGTTGCGCTCGACACGCTTCAGCAGATTGAGGCTAAGTTGATGGAGCACCATTATGACACTTTGATGAAGACTGGAAAGGTGAAAGGCCGCACAGGCGTTCACTGATTGAGTCTTTAGTTAGAAATTTGTAGGGGATTTATCATTAATAATGATTTTTCTTAAGACAGATGAAGAAATAGAGCTTCTGCGAGAAGCTGACCTGGTTGTAGCAAGAACACTTGGCGAAGTCGCCAAGTGGATTGCTCCCGGTGTCACCACCCGCAAGCTTGACCAGGTGGCTGAGGAGTATATCCGCTCGCAGGGTTGCGTGCCCGGTTTCCTTGGACTATATGGTTATCCTGCCACTTTGTGTGTGTCGGTTAACGAGAATGTGGTTCATGGCATTCCTGGAAGCTATGCGCTTGAGGAGGGCGACATTGTGTCGGTGGATTGCGGAGCGATAACCAAGGAGGGCTTTAACGGCGACTCAACCTACACGTTTTGCGTGGGCGAGGTGGCCGACGATGTGAAGGCTCTGCTGCGTGTCACAAAAGAGGCACTTTATGCCGGAATCGCCAAGGCGGTGCCGGGCAACAGAATTGGCGACATCAGCCATGCCATTCAGGACTATTGCGAGAAGCACGGTTATGGTGTGGTCAGGGAGCTGACCGGCCATGGGGTGGGGCGCAAGCTTCACGAAGACCCTGAGGTGCCGAACTACGGCCGCAAGGGCACTGGCGCTCTTATCAAGAACGGAATGTGCATAGCAATAGAGCCGATGATTAACATGGGCACGAAAAATGTGGTGTTTGAGAGTGACGGCTGGACTGTGAGGACTAAGGACCGCAAGCCGTCGGCACATTTTGAGCACTCGATTGCGATACATCACGGGAAACCGGACATTTTATCGACTTTTGACTATGTGGAAGAAGTGCTTGGCGACAAGTTCATCTGACAAAATTTAGGAAAGTAAGATTAATTATTAACGAGAAAAAACATACATTTATAACTTATGTCAAAGCAAGCAGCAATAGAGCAAGACGGAACAATCGTGGAGGCTTTGTCGAACGCGATGTTCAGAGTTGAGCTTGAGAATGGTCATCAGATTACTGCCCACATTTCGGGCAAGATGCGTATGCACTATATAAAAATCCTTCCCGGTGACAAGGTGAAGGTGGAAATGTCGCCCTATGACTTGTCGAAGGGCAGAATATCTTTTAGATACAAATAAAAAATACAGATATGAAAGTTAGAGCCTCAATTAAAAAACGTACTCCTGACTGCAAAATCGTGCGTCGCAAGGGTCGTTTGTACGTGATTAATAAGAAAAATCCTAAGATGAAGATGCGTCAAGGATAAATTTTTAGTAATTTTGCAAAAATATTAAATAATATATGGCAGTTAGAATTGTGGGAGTTGACCTCCCCCAGAATAAGAGAGGTGTTATTGCACTGACCTATATTTATGGAATCGGACGCAGTGCAGCTGCAACAATCCTGAATAAGGCTGGCGTTAGCGAAGACACCCGTGTTAAGGATTGGACTGATGCCGAAGCAGCCAAGGTGCGTGAGGTGATTGGTTCGGATTACAAGGTGGAGGGTGACCTCCGCAGCGAGGTGCAGATGAACATCAAGCGATTGATGGACATCGGTTGCTACCGTGGTATCCGTCACCGTAACGGATTGCCAGTGCGCGGACAGAGCACTAAGAACAATGCCCGCACACGCAAGGGTCGCAAGAAAACAGTTGCAAACAAGAAGAAAGCTACTAAATAATTTTAAAGTATGGCAAAAAAGACAGTCGCAGCTAAGA
>CAKUQQ010000017.1 GCA_934675575.1 uncultured Muribaculaceae bacterium | reverse complement strand
ATATTTCTGGAGGAAAAATAAGCATGAATAATAATTAATCGAAAGCCGAATTTGCAATTAGTCCAATTGGTTCTAAATCAGCCGCAGATTTGTTCATAACGCACAAAAAAAGCACCTCGAAATCACTTCGCGGTGCCATAGGAAAAAATAGTATGAATAAAAAATGCGGTATTAGGGGTTAACCTTTATCGTAGGAATGATGCACTGTGAAATTGTTTTCTTGCCGTGCATCATTGTTTTATCAGTTATAAAAATCATTCGTGCACCAATGTGTGCAGGAAAGATTTGTTTTGAAAAAAGCAGTAGGATAGTTCTTTGCCAAGAAATCATCTGTGCCTTTTTTTTTTTGAAGCTTGCTGCTGACCATGAAGTGTGGTGTGAGGTCAAGCTTCGTGTTTGCAATCAGGGGTGGCAATATAGCCACATCTGCGTTGTTGTCTCAAAGAGACGTTGGGGTGATATGCGTGGGTCGGTAATTCTCCGAGCCTTTTAGCATATCGGTACTCACTAATGATTCCCATGATTAGATATTTAAAAATTTATTATAAAAATTGCCGCCGCTGCGGTTTTGAGTCTTTAGTATTTCCCTTTTGCTTAATACAAAGTTAGAGGAGTTCTTTTAATTGGCAAAATCCAAAACCAACAAATTTTGGATTGAAATGAAAATTTTTTGGAATGATTACAAAATTGGCGTAGATAGTTAACCAAGTGTAATTTTGTGTTAACGATAGTGAAGCGTAAGCTGTGTGGTTATGATTGGCGCACTTGTGTGTGGCTATTAGAAAAGAAGAGCCATAAATATAGGCGTTTGCACAACAAATTGGGTGGGTGAATTGCGCTTATAGCATATTTTTTGTTAATTTGCATAAAATATGCCAATACTACTGGTTTTTATGCGTTTTTCGAGTCTGTTTTTGGGAATAATCATGCTGCTCTCGCTGTGGTCGTGCCATGGCGGCGACGACATGATGAGCAGTGATGTGATAGCGCAGAACGACAAATTCACGGTGACCGTTGACAGTGTGATAGAGGGCGGCTATGTGGCAGCAGCCATAAGCGACAGACACATCACCACAAACTATGAGTGGCACACCGAGGCGGTGACTGCACTAAGTGTGCTGGAATTCAGGCTCGCAATCAACGGCGATGACAACGAACTGCCGTTCTCCAAGGCGCATTATGCTCGCGTGGGGCGCGACACGGTGTGCCGTTTTGGTGAGGCTGGCGAGAAGGTTGGCATATCTGCTGGCGACACTCTGGCTGGCGAGGCTGGCGTTTTTACCATTAAGGTGGACATGAAGCCTGTGTTTGACTCATTCAAGAAACGTGGATATTATGTGGGAGCAAAAGGCGACACGATAAGCAAGCAAGACTTTTGCGGAGTGTGGATAGCGGGGAAAAATGCGCCGTTGAGTGATGATTTCCGGACACTGTGCAGTGAGCAGAAGTATAAACTCAAGCCAACGGCCGACCCCAATGTGTATGCCATAAGGCTTGATGTGCACAAGACCAATAGCAAGACAGTCAAGTGCCGAGGCTGGGAAATAGGCAAACTTAACGAGCACTATCCGCAATATCACTCAGGGCAAACGCTTGTAGATGCCTTATATAACATGGCGATTGACAATATGGCCGGCGGAATAGCCCACAATCGTCTTGGAGCTAACGAGGCTGCCATACCCATATATATGTCGCTGGCATATCTCGCGCCGGAATATTCCAAGACGCTGCTCCGCACCGGTGTAGATGGTGACTCGCTGCGGCGCAACGCAAGCTGGCCTGTGGTGAGCGATCATGCTTTGTGGGTGGTGGCTGCGTGGGAGGTGTACTGCGTGACTGGCGACAAAGATTGGCTTGAATATGCCTTTAAGGTGGCAAGCAAGACGCTCGATGACGACCTGCACCTGATGATGAACAAGCCCACTGGACTGATGCACGGAGTGTTTTGCCCATATTGGGACTGGGGCGTGAATGTGCTTTATCCGCGATGGGCGCAGGGGGCCGACTTGTTTGAAACCATGGCGTTTGGTAACAATGTGGCATATCAAGCGGCGTTTGAAACCCTGGAACAGATGGCCGACGCACTTGGACGCGACGGCAATGACTATGGTGATGTGGCTACAAAACTGAAAGAAACAATAAATCAGAAATTCTGGGACGAAAACGCTGGCATGTACAAGGGCGTTTCATATAGTTGCCCCAATGGGGTGCTGCTCCCGGTGACCGACAACCTTGCCCAGGCGATGAGTGTGCTGTTTGACATAGCCGACGATGACCGAGCCGAGACGCTTGTGGGCAAAACCCCTGTTGCGAACTATGGCTTGGCGATGTTGTTTCCCGGCTTGAAACCGGGCGATGCCGCAAGTGCATCGGACGCAGAACTGCAGGTGATGTGGAATCTTGCCGCTGCACGCGTGGGCAACGAGAACATGCTTAGGCGTGGCCTTGGTGCCATGTATCGTGCAGAGGCTCTCATGGGCGGCGATGTGGAAATTTATGGCTGCTACGACGGCGGTCCACTGCTTGGTGGCAAGCGTCACAGTGTGGCAACGGCTGCCGGCAATGCGGCAATGATATTCAGAGTGATGGCTGGAATGAATTTCTTGCCAAACGGAATAGAGTTTGACCCGATAGTGCCGGAATGTTTCAAAGGAACAAAGCTGATAAGCAGCTTCAAATACAGACACTGCACACTCGACATAAGTATAGAGGGCACTGGCAACGACATGGCGCAGATGCTCGTAGATGAAAAACCCACAAACGACAATTTCCTGCCCGACACGCTGACAGGGCGGCATGTGGTGAGAATAGTGATGGCGCGCACCGGACATAGTCCACAAAGTGTGACGCTGCTCACAGCTCCACACTTGCTGCCGGAAATGCCTGTGGTGGCGTGGAATGGTAAATTCGGCTGGATTATGAACTATGTCGCAACCAACGGCTATCGCATAGTGGTGAACGGCTCGCAAAACTACAGTGTGGTTGACTCAACGTTTACAGCTCCATTTTCGAGCGGAATGAATGTGGCAACCATGGTGAGCGTGAACAAAAACGGCATGAGCCAGATGTCGAGGCCCTATCTTTATGGGCAGGGCGTGAGGCTGTTTGAGGCCGAGCGCGGCAATGGCGCCGATGAGGCTCAAGCTGACTCAACGGTGATAAGGATAAATGTGCCCACAAGCGGCCGCTATTATGCCGACATAAGTTATGCCAACGGCAATGGTGGACTGTGGTTTGCGCCGGGGTGTGTGGCTCTGGTGAGCGCAAACACGCACTATCAAGGGGCAGTGGTCATGCCCACCGTGGGCAGCGGAGTGTGGGGCAAAAAGGCTCACAGCAGCATAATAGGGCTTGAGCTTGTGAAAGGCGACAACACCGTGGTACTGAAAAAGTTGCGTCAAGAAGCCGCTGAAGGCGCAAGTGCCGTGAAGATATATGGGTTGAGGCTGTTTGGCAAATAAAAAGGGTTCGAGGTTAGAGCCGCTTTACCAGACTATAGGCGTTTTGCCGTGCTCCACAAGATATTGGTTGGCTCTTGAGAAATGGTGATTGCCAAAAAAACCGCGATAGGCCGAGAGTGGCGATGGGTGCGGCGAAGTGAGCACCAAGTGGCGTGTGCGGTCGATGAACGCGCCTTTCTTGATGGCGTATGAGCCCCAAAGAATGAAAACAAGATTTTGACGCTTGGTGGCAAGGTGCGAGATTACCTCGTCGGAAAACTGCTCCCAACCGTGGTTTTGGTGTGAGCCGGCATGATGCGCTACCACGGTGAGTGTGGAGTTGAGCAGCAAAACGCCTTGCTTGGCCCAGCGGGTGAGGTCGCCAGACTGTGGAATGGGTGCGCCAGTGTCGTCATGCACCTCCTTGAAGATGTTGCTGAGCGATGGCGGAAACGGAATGCCGTCGCTCACGGAGAAACACAGGCCGTTGGCTTGACCGACATCGTGATATGGGTCTTGACCGAGAATGACAACCTTGACATCGTTGAACGGCGTGGTGTTGAACGCAGCGAAGATGTTGCGGCCGGGCGGAAAAATTTGCTTGGTGCGATACTCTTCTTTCACAAAATTGGTGAGGTTGATGAAATAATCCTTGTTCCACACATCAGCCAATTCGTTTTTCCAACTCTGTTCGATAGTTACATTCATTTCGGCAATGTTTTAATACCTATTGCAAAGCTACAAATATTTGAGTAATTTTGCCAACCGCAAATGCGGAAAACGGTCCCATAGTTTAATGGATAGAATGAAGGATTCCGGTTCCTTTGATTGGGGTTCGACTCCCCATGGGATCACATTTAGCCCGAAAGGCAGCTCCCAAGACTCATGCACCCTCTGCATGGGTCTTGCTTGTTTTTGGGGGCATATCGCGGCAAAAAATGTAAACGCCGGCGGTGCAGAATGGTGTTGCACCGCCGGCGTTATGTGTGTATGAGTGAGAGGGTGTTTGCTTATTTGGCAAGGAGATGCGCAGCCATGTGCTGGGCGGCACGGCGGCCGTCGCCCATGGCAAGAATCACGGTGGCTCCGCCACGCACTATGTCGCCTCCGGCAAACACGTCGGGCACTGACGACTGCATTGTGTCGTCGTTGACTACTATGGTGCTGCGGCGGCTCACGTCGAGCCCTTTAATGGAATGGGGCACGAGCTGGTTGGGGCGAACCCCGACTGCCACAATAACGGCATTGACAGGAATGTCGGTGACTGCTCCTGGCACAGGAACCGGGCTGCGGCGGCCACTTGCGTCGGGCTCGCCAAGCTCCATGCGCTGCACACGCATTGTGGTCACGAATCCGTTGTCGTCGCCAAGATACTCAATGGGGTTGTGAAGCGTGTAGAACTCCACACCCTCTTCTTTGGCGTGCATCACTTCTTCGTGGCGTGCAGGCATTTCGTTCTCGCTTCGGCGATAGACGAGAATCACTCGCTCTGCACCCATGCGCACGGCTGTGCGTGCCGAGTCCATAGCGGTGTTGCCACCACCTATCACGGCTATTGTCTTGCCGCCTATGACCGGAGTGTCGCCTCCGTGGCCGGCGTGCATGAGATTGATGCGTGTGAGATACTCGTTGCTCGACATGACACCGTTGAGGTTCTCGCCCGGAATTTCCATGAATCGTGGGAAACCAGCACCGCTGCCCACAAACACGCCTTTGAAGCCAAGGTCGTGCAGGTCGTCGTAGGTGAGGGTTTTACTGATGATGCAGTCGGTGACGAATTTAACGCCAAGTTTCTTTAAGCCATTGATTTCGTAATCTACTATGGCGTTGGGGAGACGATACTCCGGAATGCCATATTTGAGCACTCCGCCTATCTCGTGCAGAGCTTCAAAAACGGTGACGCAGAAGCCAGCCTTTGCCATTTCGCCGGCAAAGGTGAGTCCGGCGGGACCGCTGCCAATGACGGCAACCTTTATGCCGTTTGACTCAGGGGCTTCGGTGGCGGAGCCGTCGTCGTGGTTGCGCTGCCAGTCGGCTGCAAATCGCTCCAGATAGCCTATTGCCACGGGCTTGTCGCCCATTTTAAGGTGTATGCACTTGCTCTCGCACTGCTTTTCTTGTGGACACACACGGCCGCACACAGCAGGGAGCGAGCTTGTTTCCTTGAGCGTGAGTGCGGCTTTGCCAAACTCTCCGCGCTCAATGTTTTTGATGAATTTGGGTATGTTGATGCCCACAGGACAGCCGGTGACGCATTGCGGATTGTTGCAGTCGAGGCAGCGAGATGCCTCAATCACGGCTTGAGCCTCGGTGATGCCGGTGTTGACTTCGTCGTTGCATGTGGAGCGGTATTTTGGGTCGAGTTGCGGCATAACCACACGCTCAACGGCAGCCCTTTCCTTGGGCGACTTGCTTTTTCTCAAATCAACACGCCACTGCTCGTTGCGTGTTTCGTTGTATTTGGACAAATTTTCCATTTTTGCAGACAGAGTTTTTTTAAGTTTTAATAAGACTTGAGACGCATGAGCAACTCGTTGAAATCTATCTCGTGTGCGTTGAATTCGGGGCCTTCCACGCACACAAACCGTGTCTTGCCGCCCACAGTCACGCGGCAGGCTCCACACATGCCGGTGCCGTCAACCATGATGGCGTTGAGCGAGGCTTCGGTGGGTATGTCATACTTCTTTGTGAGCAGAGCCACGAATTTCATCATGATGGCAGGGCCTATGGTGACGCAGAAGTCAACCTTTTCGCGGTTGATTACTTGCTCCACACCGGCAGTCACAAGTCCTTTTTGACCATAGCTGCCGTCGTCGGTCATGATAATCACGTCGTCGCTTGCAGCGCGTATTTCGTCTTCAAGGATTATGAGGTCTTTGGAGCGTCCGGCGAGCACACTGACCACACGGTTGCCGGCAGCCTTGAGCGCACGCACAATGGGCAGCAGCGGAGCCACGCCCACACCTCCGCCACAGCACACCACAGTGCCGTAGTTGGTGATGTGGGTTGCCTGTCCGAGTGGGCCAACCACGTCGGTGAGGCAGTCGCCTGGATTGAGGGCGCATATTTTTTTTGTGGAATCGCCCACGGCTTGAATGACGAGGGTGATGGTGCCTTTTTTGACATCAGAATCAACGATGGTGAGCGGTATGCGCTCACCATTGTCGCCACAGCGCACTATGACGAAGTGACCTGCCCTTCTGGCTTTGGCTATGAGGGGAGCTTCGACAACGAGCTTGGTGACTTTTTCGCTGAATTGCTCTTTGCTGACTATTCTGTTCATATTGAATGTTAAGTGAATCGGTGATTAAACACAATTTGCGTTGACTTGCCTTGGAGAAAGTGGCGGCAAACCATGTGCAAATGTAATAAAAAAAAAGGATTTGGTGGCTTGGTCGGTGCAAAGGGGTGGTTTGAGGCATTGTTTTAATGCGACAATGTGATGGTGGGTGTTTTTGAAAAATATTTCTAACTTTGCGGCAAAAGAATTTGAAAGATGAACAAGGTTTTGGCGAAAATATATTTAGTTCTGACACTGACGGTGCTGGGGTGCATCACACTGACGGCACAAGAAGCCGACGACACCAGAACGCGTGTGTTTGACAGCAACGTGAAGTCGGTGAAGCTGTCGGTGGGCGGCAACAAATATGTGCCGGCCATATATGTGATGGGCAGTGACCGCAAAATAGAGGTTAATTTTGACTATCTGGATTATGACCGCCACTATTTGCGCTACAGTGTGGTGCACTGCGATGCCGACTGGCAACCATCGCAACTGCAAGAAACGGAATATGTTGACGGCTTCAACTATGCCGACATAACCGACTACGCCCAGAGCGAGGCCACATTTGTGCATTACTTCAACTATGACTTCGCATTGCCAAACGACAACATGAAGCTCACAAAGAGTGGCAATTATCTGCTTAAAGTGTGGGAGCAAGACGACCCGGAGAAAGTGTTGTTTCAAACCCGGTTTTGCGTGAGTGAGAATCTGGTGAACGTGGGGGCAAGCGTGTCGTCGCGCACCGACATAGACTATAATGAGAAGCATCAGGAACTTGCCATAGAGGTGGCAAACCGCAACAATGTGATTAAAGACCCATACGGAGAATTGACAGTGGTGGTGATGCAGAACTCGCGCGAGGACAATGCCGTGGCGGTGACGAAGCCACAGATGGTGGGTGGCAACAAAATCACTTTTGCCCACGACAAACGGTTGATTTTTCCTGCCGGCAACGAGTTCAGGCGCATAGAGACGGTGGCTCTGCACTCTATGAATATGGGTGTGGTGAAGATGGAATATTTTGACCCCTATTATCACGCCACACTGCGCACCGACCAAGTGCGCAGCGATGCCAACTATGAGTATGACAAAACACAATATGGCCGCTTCACGGTGAGAAATGCCGAAGGCCGCAACAGCAATGTAGATGCCGACTATTTCGTGACGCACTTTTCGCTCGACACCGGAGAACCGCTTAGCGGCGGACGGCTGTGCATTGACGGTGAGTTTGCCGACGGCATGTCGGGCACCTCACGACTCATGAAATGGGACGAGACGGCACAGTGCTATGTGTGTGACCTGCTGCTGAAACAGGGTGCGTATAACTATCAGTATTTGTGGTATCCTGACGGAGCTTCGGTGGGTCAGACTGGCAAGGTGGAAGGCGACAAATTTCAGACCGTTAATGAGTATCTGATAAAAATATACGACCGTCCGATGGGCGGCCGTTATGACAGGCTGATAAGCTCGGCTGTAGTTTATTCGGGCGAATAATATTCCGGAATTTTAGCGGAGCAGCAGAAATGCAGTGTAGGCAATGTAAGCAAGCAGGAAGATGGCACCTTCGGCGCGGTCGAGGGTCTTTTTCTTAAATGTATAGGCCACAAGGTAGCACATCACCGAGGCTGCTATTGCCATAACATAGTCTGACAACTGCACTGTGTGAATGGTGAATGGCTTTATGACCGACGCTGTGCCGGTGATGAAAAGCGCGTTGAACACGTTGGAGCCAATGACGTTGCCCAGAGCCAGCTGCGGATTTTTTTTGCATGCAGCCACAACCGATGTGATAAGCTCTGGCAGAGATGTGCCTATGGCAACCACAGTGATGGAAATCACGGCTTGGCTTATGCCCCATGCCTCGGCAAGGTTTTGTGCTGAATTCAAGAAAAGCTGTCCGCCGCCAATTAGTGCCACCAGAGAAACTGCGGTGATGGTCCATAACAGCCAGGGCTGCTTGTCGCCAAGTGTGGTGGTGGAGCTTTCGTTGGCTTCGGCCAGTGAGTCTTCTGGGTGCTTGGCTTTTTGCACTATCACATAGCACATGTAGATGAGGAATGCGAGCAGCAGAATAACGCCGTCGAGACGTGAAACCTCGTTGACGGTGATGCCTGGAATAAGTGCGTCGTTGGCAAGCAGTGTGAGCAGAATCATTGTCCCGATGCACACCGGCAAGTCGCGCCGCTGCTGTTCTTTCTCGATTGAGAACGGCAAAATCAGAGCCGTTATGCCTAAAATCAGCAATATGTTGCTAATGTTTGAGCCAATCACGTTGCCCATAGCCACGTCGCCATGACCGGTGAGTGCCGAGGAAACCGAGACAAACAATTCAGGGGCACTTGTGCCCATGCCCACTATGGTGAGTCCGATGATGAAATTGCTGACTTTGGCTCTTTGGGCGATTGCCACAGAGGCATCTACAAGGTAGTTGGCTCCGCACAGGAGCAAAAACAAGCCTATTAGCAGTAATGTGTAGTCCATTGCAATGGTCTTTGTGTTGAATAAAATTTAGGTTACAAAGGTAGGAAAATTGTTTCAGTCGCCAAAAGGACGATATGTGGCTTGGCTGGCATTGAAATGACTTGCAAATCAGTAAAAAACGAGAGTGCCAGCTGATGAAGCCGGCACTCTTGCTCTAAAATATGTTATATAGAATTGGTGAAGTCAGGGTGTTGTGGAAATTATTCCAGTGTTTGGAGACCAGAAACAGCCACCGAACGCTCTGTGCGGCCAATAAGACCTTGGAGCACTCGGCCAGGACCAAGTTCCACGGCTTCGGTCATGCCGTCTTTCACCATGTTGGCAACGATGTGGCTCCAGCGAACAGGAGCTGTGAGTTGCTTAACGAGGTTCTCCTTGATTTCGTTGGCGTCGGTGTGAGGCAGAGCGTCAACATCTTGATAAATCGGGCAAATTGGCTTGGCGAAGTTGGCTTCTTCAATAGCCTTGGCGAGCTCAGCTCTTGCAGGCTCCATGAGAGGAGAGTGGAAAGCGCCACCCACCTTGAGCGGCAGGGCACGCTTTGCTCCGGCTTCCTTGAACTTGGCAACGGCTTCTTCAATGGCCTCGAAAGTGCCGCTTATAACGACTTGGCCAGGAGAATTGTAGTTTGCTGGAACGCAAACGCCGTTTACCGACGCACAGATTTCTTCCACTTTCTCGTCGGGCAGTCCAATGATGGCAGCCATTGTGGAAGGTGTGGCCTCGCAAGCCTTTTGCATGGCCAAAGCACGAGTCTCAACGAGCTTCAAGCCTTGCTCAAAAGGAAGAACGCCGGCAGCGGTGAGGGCAGAAAACTCGCCCAAAGAGTGGCCGGCAACCATGTCGGGGTTGAATTTATCGCCTAAAGCCTTGGCCAAAATCACAGAATGCAAGAAAACGGCAGGTTGAGTGACCTTGGTTTGCTTGAGGTCGTCCTCAGTGCCGTTGAACATCAAGTCGGTGATTCTGAAACCGAGTACTTCATTAGCTTTCTCAAATAATTCTTTGGCCTGGGCATTGTTGTCGTAGAGGTCCTTGCCCATGCCTACGAATTGTGCGCCCTGACCGGGAAATACAAATGCTTTCATAAAGATGTGTTATTAAAGAAATAATTCCGTAATTCGTGACAAAGGTAGTGAAATTTGTTTGCATAATCAATTTTATAATTATCTTTGTAGATATAAACGAAAAATTTTAGAATTATGTTGAACACTATATTTTTATTGTTTGGTAGTCTGGGTGGTCCTGAGCTGCTGATAATTGTGTTTGTGATACTCCTTTTGTTTGGAGGAAAGAAAATCCCGGAGCTTATGCGCGGCTTGGGCAAGGGTGTGAATAGCTTTAAGAAAGGAATGAACGAGGTGGAAGAAGAAATCAACCGTCCGATAGAAAGCAGCGCTTCCAAGACCGAAGAAAAAAACAAAGAAGAAGAAAATAAATAATCGAAGTGGAATAACGGCTACGGGACTTGACCAAGAAATCAGGTCCCTTGTCGTTTTTTATCAAATAGCCAATGGCCGAAAAGACGGAAAACAATTTAGAGGAAATGTCGTTTTGGGATCACCTTGACGCGCTTCGCAGTGTTCTCATCAAGATAGCTGTGACGCTTGTGGTGCTTGCGGTGGTCTTGTTCATATTCATGCCTTCTATTTTTGACAATGTGATACTTGCTCCGTGTAAAAACGAGTTTGTGCTTTATCGCATATTTGAACGGTTGTCGAAGATAGTGCCAATATTTCCGTCGTTTTCTGTGGGTGATTTCTCGGTGCAGCTGATTAACATACAGCTCGCTTCGCAATTCTTCATACACATGTCAACATCGTTTTGGCTTGCGTTGGTGCTTGGCTTTCCGATTGTGCTTTATGAGCTGTGGACGTTTGTGAGTCCGGCTCTTTATCCAAATGAGAAGCATGGGGTGAAGATAGCTTTTGGAGTGGGCAACATAATGTTTTATATTGGCATTGCCGTGGGCTATTTCATAGTGTTTCCTGTGACTTTGCGCTTCTTAGCCGGCTATCATGTGAGTGAAATGGTGCCAAACCAGATTTCGCTTGACAGCTATATGGACACGTTCCTAATGCTCATATTTGTGATGGGTGTGGTGTTTGAGTTGCCGCTTGTGTCGTGGCTGTTGTCGAACCTTGGCATATTGCATAGGGGCTTCTTCAAGAAATATCGCCGTCACGCCATAGTGTTCTTGCTTGTGGTGGCTGCGTTCATAACGCCCACTGGCGACCCGTTCACGCTGATGATTGTGTTCTTGCCAATCTATATGCTCTATGAGTTGAGTGCGCTTATAGTGAAGCCTGACCCTCCAGTGGTGGAAGATGACGGCGATGACGAAGAGTGATTGTCGCTATTGCCAGCGGCTGGCTGCCACATACACGTCATTGTAGCGTGACGATGTGTGAGTAACTAATATCTTGAAAAAATCAAAGCACAGCAGCTACTTTCCTGATGTGATGTGGAGATAGCAGGTGGTGTCGTGGGAGTTGATGACCCCTATGGCTTGCAGGTAGGAATAGACTATGGTTGTTCCCACAAATTTCATTCCGCGCTTTTTTAGGTCGCTCGACACGGTGTCAGACAGCGGTGTGCTCGTTTTTCCTGTTTCTGTTATGGTTTTGCCGGCGGTGAAACGCCAGATGTAGCAGCTGAAAGAGCCGAACTCTTGCTGGATTTGCAAGAACGCCCTGGCGTTGGCTACGGCTGCTGCGATTTTCAGTTTGTTGCGTATTATGCCCGGATTGCTGCGCAACGCCTCCTGTTTGCCAGAGTCATAAGCGGCTATAAGTGTGGGGTTGAAGTCGTCGAATGCCAGGCGGAAGGCTTCGCGCTTGTTGAGCACGCACTCCCACGACAAGCCTGCCTGAAAGCACTCAAGCAGCAGCATTTCAAACAGTTTGCGGTCGTTGTACACAGGCACACCCCACTCGTGGTCGTGATAGGTCACATAGAGCGGATTTCTGAGGTTGCACCACGAGCAGCGCGTCTTGCCGCTATTATTTGAGCAGCAGTGAGGCATCGCCATAGCTTAAGAAACGGAAACCGTTGTCGAGGGCAAAGCGGTAGATGCCACGCCAGTTGTCATTGCCCACAAAGGCCGACACAAGCAACAGCAGTGTGGATTGAGGCTGGTGGAAATTGGTAATCATGCCGCTGATGATGCGGTAAGTGAAGCCTGGAGCAATCATGAGCTGTGTGCTGCCCACATATTGCTCTGCATGGTGACGGTCGAGATAATCCACAATGTTTTGCAACGCTTGTTTTGCCGAAATTTTGCATGGCGTGGTGTAGGGCAACCATTGTGTCACGCGGAGCTGTTCCTCGTCGGCATTAGGATTGCTGTCGAGGATTTGCCCCACGTAATACAGGCTCTCAAGGGTGCGCACAGAGGTGGTGCCAACAGCTACCACCGGGTCTTCTGTAGCGGCAAGCTCGGCAAGCAGTGACTTGGGCACGGAGATGAACTCTGTGTGCATCTCATGGCCGGCAAGATGCTCGCTCTTGACAGGCTGGAATGTACCTGCGCCCACATGGAGCGTCAACTCGCGGCGTTTGATGCCGAGCTTGTCGCACTCGGCCAGTACTTCGTCGGTGAAATGCAGCCCGGCGGTGGGAGCTGCCACGCTGCCGTCTATATGGCTATATACTGTTTGGTAGTCGGTGGAGTCGCTTGCCTCGGTTTTGCGGTTGAGATATGGTGGAATGGGAATTTCGCCTATGCCGTCGAGGATAGAGGCAAACGTTACGTCGTTGCAGTCCCAGCAGAATATGATTTCCCAAGAGTTGCCCCTGCGCTCGCCTCGTGTGGCCGAGAGGGTGACTTGGCGGCCGTCGATATTGACCATTTGTGTGAGGCTGCCTTGCTTCCAGCGTTTGGAGTTGCCCACAAGACAAAGCCATGTGCAAGTGCCAGTGGCTTGGAAAATCTGCTCATAGTCGTGCGGAAGCACTGGCTCAAGGCAGAAAATCTCAATCAAAGAGCCGGTTTCCTTCTGGAAACGCAACCGGGCATTGATGACGCGTGTGTTGTTGTAGATGAGCATGCTGTGGTGCGGCAGCAGTTGCGGAATGTTGAGGAACTGGTATTCCTTTATTGGTTCGCCAGATTTGTAGTAGAGGAGTTTGCACTGCTCACGCTGGGCGAGTGGGTGCTTTGCTATGCGCTCGTCGGGGAGGGGATAGTTATAGTCGCTTATGCGTATGTTGCGCACGTTGTCAATGATACTCATCTTATTGTTTCGTTATAGTTGATTTCTTTTTTCAGTTTTGTGATGCAAAGTTACTTAATCTGCGAGAATTAACCTTGCTTGTGGCGCAAAATGGAGCCGAAGCACGACAAGATAGCCTCATCTTGGCAAAAAAAATGAGCAAGCACATTTTTCTGCGTTCGATTTGCACTATCTTTGTAAAAGAAGCCGTATGGCGGTGGGCTGTGCTTGCTGCGTGTGGTGATAGCTTTATTACCAAAGATATGAAACTTGCAATGAAAAAATGTGTATTGTTGCTGTTGGCTCTTGTGGGAGCAACGGCTATTTGCTATGGTAAAAAGATGCCAGCCAATGTGGAGCGTTTGTGGCATCATATTGACAGTGTAATGCCACAGTCGGTGCGCGAGACGCCAAACGATGAAGGCTCGGTGATAGCTTTGCCGAAGCCTTATAGCGTGCCGTGTGTGAAGGGTGCTTTTCAGGAAATGTATTATTGGGACACTTACTTTACCAACAAGGGTTTGCTGCTGCTTGGCAATGTGGAGCAAGCTAAAAACAATCTTGCTTGCATAACTTATCTGATAGAAAAATTCGGCTATATGCCAAACGGCTCGCATAAGGGATTGCTCAACCGCAGCCAGCCGCCTTATGCAAGCCTCATGGCTCGTGACATATATGATGTGACACGCGACAAGGAATGGCTGCGCCAAACTGTGAAAGCCCTGGAAAAAGAATATGACTTTTGGATGACGAAGCGAATAGCCCCAAATGGCCTTAACCGCTATGGGCACAACGCCACCAATGAGGAGCTGCTCGGATTTTATGACGCAATAGCAAGCAGGCTCGGTGTAGATGCCAAAGACAGAAAGACTCAGGAGGCTGACAAGCTGAAAGCCGGTGCCAATTGGCTTGCCGAGGCGGAGTCGGGCTGGGATTTCAATCCGCGATACAGCCAGCGTTGCATGGACTTCAATCCGGTGGATTTGAACGCCAATCTCTATATCTATGAGAAAAATTTTGAATATTTCTATAAGGAACTTGGACTGACTGGTGGACAAAAGTGGCGTGAGCGTGCTCAAAAACGCCGCCGCTTAATCAACAAGTATTGCTACAACAAGGCAAACGGTTTGTTTTATGACTATGATTTTGTGAACAAACGTCAGAGCCGCGTGTATAGTGGCGGAAGCTACAACCTGATGAATGCCGGGGTGATGACTGCTGCACAGGCCAAAGCCGCCGTGCGAGGCCTCGGCAAGCTCGAAATGGCTCATGGCATAGCTGCCTGTGAAAGGGGAACACGCCCACTGACATATCAGTGGGATTACCCCAACTGCTGGGCTGCAATCACATATAATGTGATAGCCGGCCTTGACCGCTATGGCTACAAAACCGCTGCACGCCGCATAGCAAAAAAATATCTTGACAGCAATGTGAAGCAATATAACGAAACTGGAGTGCTGTGGGAAAAATATAATGCAGTGACCGGTAACAACGACGCTGCCGCCGAATATGGCACTCCGGGCGACTTCATGGGCTGGACCGCCGGAGCAGTGCTGTTTTGCGCCGCTTATTTAGAGGCAAATTAATAGAGGAAATGCCGATGAATACAGACAACAAGAATTGCCGTCCTGTGGTGGGACTGGGCGAGGTGCTGTGGGATTGCTTGCCAGGTGGGCGCAAACTTGGCGGCGCTCCAGCAAATTTCACATATCATGCCATGCAATGTGGTTGCAATGCCGTGGCTGTGTCGGCTGTGGGTAACGACGCACTGGGAAAGGAAACTCTTGACTTGCTTACCTATAAAGGTCTGCGCTGCGAGATGCCAATGGTTGACTACCCAACGGGCAAGGTGGAAGTGACGCTTGATGCCGACGGTGTGCCTGCATACAGGTTTTCATCAGATGTGGCTTGGGACCATATACCATTTTCTGCCGCTGTGGGCGAGATTGCCAAAACGTGCAGAGCCGTGTGTTTTGGCAGCTTGGCACAACGCAGCGATGAAAGCCGCGACACAATCAGTAAGTTTCTTGACGCTACGCCAGCCGATTGCCTTAAAATATTTGACATCAATTTGCGACAAAATTTCTATGATTTTGCCACGCTTGAGCACTCAATGAACCGATGCAATGTGCTGAAGATTAACGATGAGGAGTTTGGACTTGTGACTCGTCTTGCCGGTTTGAAGCTCGAAGGCGTGGAAACCGCAGCGCGAGCCTTGATGAAGCGTTATGCAATAAGCACTCTTGTGCTTACTTGTGGCGAGGAGGGCAGCTATGTGTTTGCAGATGACGGCACGGCCAATCACGAGAAAACACCACGCGTGTGCGTGGCCGACACTGTGGGGGCAGGTGACTCGTTCACTGCTGCATTTGTGAGCGGCATGCTTGGCGGAATGGACATAGCAGCAGCTCACAAACTTGCCGTTGATGTGAGCGCATTTGTGTGCACCCAGCATGGCGCAATGCCAGAGTTGCCAGCAGAGCTTGTGGAGCGGTTTAAGGCAGCTAATGGCTGATGTGATGGAATTGACTGATTAAAAAGTGAAAAAATAAGAGAAAAATAAGAGAAAAAGAAACAAAAGGCCTTGTGACGGTGCAAAACTGCACCACGGTGGGCTTTACAACACAATAAGAAGATTATGAAATTGAAACATTTTATTGGTTGCGCCTTGGTTGCACTTGCGGCAACACTGATGTGCGCTTGCAGCAATGACGACGGCAAACAATATGCCCTCGACACAAGATACTTGCCGGTGAAGCTCGTGAAGTCGTCGAAATGGAGTATAGTGGATTTGAAAACCGGAGAACTGGTGGCCAAAGATGCTTACGACTACGAACCGTCGTCGGTGGTGGAAGACATGTATTTTGTGCCCAATAAAAACGGAACGTACAGCTACTACAACATTGCCGACCCTAAGAAACCTGTGGGTGGCGAATGGGGCAGCACCACAATATTCAGCAGCGACGGCGTGGCTGTGGCAAGCCGCCGTGGTGGCGCATTGTGTGTGATAGACCGCAACTGCAATGTGGTGAAGGAATTGCCAAAGACGGTGACTACATGCTCAATGTTTAGCCGTGGCCGTGCAATCTTTCGCAACGACGAGAACAAGGCCGGCTACATCGACGTGAAAGGCGACACGGTGATACCGGCACAGTTTGACAACGCAATGTCGTTTTTGCACAGTGACGCTGCCGTGGTGACACGCACCATGGCCGACAGCGCATACGACATCACTGCCATTGACCGTTCGGGCAAGGAGCTGTTTTCGGTCAGTTCCACCGACTATAAGCTGCTGATGCCTTACTTTGGCATGGGTGTGCTGCCGTTGCAGCGTGGCGACAGTGTGGTATTTCTGAACCGTGCCGGCAAGGAAGTGCCAAATCCTGAAAAAGGCAGCGAGGCTCTGGAAAAACAGAAATATCAAGATGTGTCGTTCACGCCAGGGCTCAACTACATAGTTATGCGCAACAATAAGTGCGGTGTGGTTGACAAGGACAATAATGTGATAATTCCACTGAAATATGACCGCATATCCGACATAGCCGAAGACCGCTTCTTGGTTTTGAGCGACAGTGTTTATACGATTCTTGACGGCAAAAACCAACCTATTGGCAACGTGAAGTTTACCGATTTTCAGGCTGGGCCTACCGACATATTCGCTATACCCGGATTTATCGACACCGACATAGTGGCCGGCTCCATGTTGCAAATGATAGGCAACGACTATGCTGCCGGTGCGCGCAAGGGTTGCACGCTGATGGACATGAA
This sequence comes from uncultured Muribaculaceae bacterium, assembly GCA_934675575.1. Classification (GTDB taxonomy): domain Bacteria; phylum Bacteroidota; class Bacteroidia; order Bacteroidales; family Muribaculaceae; genus Sodaliphilus. The sequence continues at coordinate 21,387 of CAKUQQ010000017.1, read as the reverse complement.
CCGCCTTGTGGGTAATGACCCGCGCCAATATATAGGCATGGCCACACTGGCGCACTCCGAGGGTGCTTATGTGATATTGTATTTCTTCAACGACTATTTGGCAAAGCAAGCCTCGCCTAACGCAGCTCCGGAGTTTAACTACGGCGCAAAGCTGCTTGGTGTGAGCATATCCACCAACTTGTCGCAGACAGCACCAGGCACAGAGGAGGAGATAGTGAGCAAAATATCGGCCAATCTGGGCACAGTGGGGCTTGTGTATGAGGGCAACAACATATTTGAGAGCGAAACGAGCGGCACAGCCGTGTCGGTAGGTTACAAAGGCGGCATAGTGAGTCTGTATTACTACATGGACAAAGGCATGGCGCAATCGCTGCCGAGAGAGCCTCGCAAGTAGCAGATGAACTAAAAAACAAGACTGATATGAAAAACAAGTTCAGATTTTGTGCATTGGCACTGATTGGAGCCGCAACGCTCACTGCAAGTGCCTATACCGAGCCTCAACCAGATGTTAAAGGAGTGACAGTGGGCGGCTACCTGGGTGGCCGCATAGAGGCTTGCATCACAGGGCGTGTGATGAACCAAGACGTTGACGAGCTGGTGGCTCCGTTTCGCACCAAGACTGAGACGAGCTTGTGGCAGACCGAATTTTGGGGCAAATGGACGCAGGGCGCGATAGGACTCTATCGCTATAATCACGACAAGGCTCTGTTTGAAAAAATAAAAGCCGGTGTGGCAAGTTTGTTGGCTACCCAGCAGAAAGACGGCTACATAGGCAACTACAGGCCAGAAGCCCAACTTGGCGGCTGGGACGTGTGGGGACGTAAATATGTGGCGCTTGCGCTGGTTGACTGGTATGACCTGACCGGTGACAAAAAGGCACTGAAAGCTGCGCAAAAAGAGATAGACTACACCATGGCCCAGCTTGGTCCGGGCAAAGGCGACATCGTGAAGTCGGGCAACTATATGGGTATGGCAAGCTCGTCGATACTTGAGCCAGTGGTGTATATATACAAGCGCACCAACGAAAAGAAGTATCTCGATTTTGCCGAATGGATTGTGGCTCAGTGGGAGACCCCCGACGGCCCCAAGCTGCTGAGCAAGGCCGATGTGCCGGTGGCTCTGCGCACCCCATACACCGAGGTGTGGTATGGCGAGAAAAATGGTCGAAAGGCTTATGAGATGATGTCGTGCTACGAAGGCTTGCTCGAACTCTACAAAGTGACAGGCAAGGCAGAATATCTCGATGTGGTGAAGAAGGTGGTTAACCACATAATCGCCGAAGAAATAACCATAGGCGGGTCGGGAGCATCGCAAGAGTGCTGGTATGGCGGCAAGACCATGCAGACCTATGCCACACTGCTGCCGCAGGAAACGTGTGTCACATTCACTTGGCTGCAGCTGTGCAACCGCTTGCTGCGCCTAACAGAAGATCCGAAATATGCCGACTGCATAGAGCAGACAATATATAACGCCTTGCTTGGCTCAATGAAGGGCGACGGCTCGCAAATTGTGAAATACACCCCACTTGAGGGTTACCGCGAGGAGGGTGAGCACCAGTGCGGCATACACATCAACTGCTGCAATGCCAACGGCCCAAGAGCATACGCGCTGATACCGATGTATGCCTATATTGCCAAAAGCAATGGCATAGACGTTAACCTCTATGGACAAGGCACTGCTACGGTGAAAGTGGGCAAAAACACAGTGAACCTCGCACAGCAGTCAACTTATCCTGAAAGTGGCAACGTGAAGGTGCTGGTTAACCCGGAAAAGAGTGAAAAGTTTGTACTGAAGCTGCGCATACCGGCATGGAGCGCAAAAACTGTGGTGAAGGTAAATGGCGAGGCTGTGGACGGCGTGAGCGCAGGAAGCTATCTGACCATAGACCGCACATGGCAGAAAGGCGATGTGGTGACACTCGATTTCGACATGCGAGGCCGTGTGCATAAGCTGAACCACTGTGTGGCTGTGACACGAGGCCCGGTGGTGCTTGCACGCGACAGCCGGTTTGGCGACGGTTTTGTAGATGAGTCACTGCGGCTTGTGGAAAAAGACGGCTATGTGGAGTTGACAGAAGATAAAGACAAGGGATTTGCTTGGCAGTCATTCTTGGTGAAAACCTATAAGGGCTTGTATAACGAGTTTAACCACGAGAGTCAAATCAAGATGTGTGATTATGGTTCGGCCGGCAACACTTGGGACAAGTCACAGCGTTACCGCGTGTGGCTGCCCGAAGTCAATGACCCGAAGCTGAAATGATGAGATAACACGCACATAAAATAGCGTGGTGAACACACAGGTGAGGGCGGCATGCAAGTGCCGCCCTCGCTGTGCATATTGACGTTTTTATTGATTTTGGCGCAAGTGGTGGGCGCGTGTGGAAAATAATGTGTAATTTTGCACACCTAAATCAAATGGAGCGGTAAAAACATGCTACGTCCTGCAATACACTGGGTAAGAAACATAGTTATTTTCTTCTTCACCACCACCATACTCTCTGTAGTGGTGCTGAAGTGGCTGCCGGTGTATGTCACTCCACTCATGCTGATAAGATGTGTGGAGCAGGTGGCAGAGGGGCAGACGCTGCGCCTCGACCACAAATGGGTGCCGCTCGATGAAATTTCGCACGACTTGCCACAGGCTGTGATGGCAAGTGAAGACAACCTGTTTTTGAAGCACGACGGATTTGATTTTGAGCAAATCTACAAGGCACGCCTTGAAGCCATGCACGGTGGCCGTGAGCGCGGAGCGAGCACAATCTCGCAGCAGACGGCAAAAAACGTGTTTTTGTGGCCAGGCCACAGCTGGCTGCGCAAGGGGCTTGAGGCATATTTCACGGTGCTGATAGAAAAGATTTGGGGCAAGCAGCGCATAATGGAAGTGTATCTTAACTCAATAGAAATGGGCAACGGCATATATGGTGCCGAGGCTGTGAGTTATGACCATTTTGACAAAAGCGCAAGCCGGCTAAACAAACGTCAGGCTTCGCTGATAGCAGCATCGCTGCCCAATCCACGCAGATTTAATTCCGGCAAACCAAGCAAATATATGATAAAGCGCAGTGCCGACATACGCAAGGTGATGGGGCAGATAGAGGACTGCAAAATGGGCTGCCGGCCGTGAATGTGTGTTGAAAATCAGCACGAGTGCCGAGGTTTTTTCTAATATTAACCAAAATCAACGGCGGTATTCACGTTTTTTAATTTTACGTGGAGATTTTGACCATTTTTTATTGAGATTTTGACCATTTTCGGAAAATTAATGATTAGTAATTTTGCAACGCTGAAAAGTGAAGTGTTTTTATGAAAAAAGGCGTAGTGCAAAAGACCCAAAAACAGCCTGCTGTTGCGATAAACAAGAACTGTGCGGGCATCACAGCGCAGATTAACGACACACACGAAAGAAAAAGAATAGGGAAAGTTTTTTTGAAAAAACAGCATAATGAGAAATTTTTTAAATGTAAATAGTTATAAACATAATCAGCTATGATTAAGAAAAAGAAGTTTTTTACGCTGTCGAAAAGCATATTGGCAGCCAGTTTGTTTGTGATTATGACATCTTGTGGAGGAAAAGACGCCCAGCAACAGGCAGGAATGTCAGGTGCCGGCGCAGCTCAGGTAGATACCTACAAGGTGGCTTTGGGAAGTGTAAACTTGAACACATCTTATCCGGCAACCATCAAGGGTAAGATGGACATTGAGATACGTCCGCAGATTTCGGGCTTCATCACAAAAGTGTGTGTAGATGAGGGTCAGCGTGTGAGCAAGGGTCAGACACTCTTCATCATTGACCAAGTGCAGCTTGAGGCTGCCGTGCGCTCGGCTCAGGCCGCAGTGGCAGCAGCACAGTCGCAGGTCGCCACCGCCCAGCTCACTGCCAACAACCAAAAATCTCTTTTGGACAAAAACATTATCAGTAATTATCAGTATGAGACAGCCGCACTGGCTCTGCAAAGCGCAAAGGCACAACTCAGCCAGGCAAAGGCGGCGCTTGTGAATGCCAAGAAGAACCTCTCATACTCGGTGGTGAAAGCACCATGTGCCGGTGTGGTGGGAGCAATTCCTAACCGTGAGGGTTCGCTTGCAAGCCCATCTGGCCAAGCTCTCACAACCATTTCAGACAACGCTCAAGTGTATGCCTACTTTTCGCTCAACGAAAAGCAGATTTTGGAACTTACCCACAATGGTGCCCAATCGCTTGAAGCTGGAATACGCCAGTTGCCTCCAGTGCAGTTTAAGCTTGCCGACGGCACAGTATATGCCAAGCCAGGCCGTGTGTCAACTGTGAGCGGTGTGCTCGACAGCTCCACTGGTTCTGCACAAGTGCGCGCCTTGTTCCCCAACGAGAACGGCATGCTTCACAGCGGCGCAACAGGTGAGGTTCTGATTCCGTCGAACTCGCAAAATGTGATTCTTGTGCCTCAAAAAGCAACTTATGAGGTGCAAGACATAAAATATGTGTATGTGGTGGGCGACTCAAGCAAGGCTGTGAGCAAGCCAATTACTGTGCTGCCTGAAAACGATGGCGTGAACTACGTGGTGACCAAGGGTCTGAATGTGGGCGACGTGGTTGTGACCGAAGGTGTGGGTACACAAGTGAAAGAGGGTACCGTGATACAACCCAAGAGCGCAGCCGCTGCCAAGGCAGCCGCAGCAGCCGCAAAGAAATAAATAAGGTTTTTTCATAAAAACGGAACGTAAAAAATGAATTTAAAACTATTTATAAATCGTCCTGTGCTCTCTACGGTGATTTCTGTGTTCATCGTGATTTTGGGAGCAATCGGACTATATAGCTTGCCTATTGAGCAGTATCCTAATATTGCTCCGCCAACGGTGATGGTGCGCGCCACCTACACCGGTGCAAACGCCCAAACAGTGATGAACGCCGTGATACAACCTCTTGAAGAGCAAATCAACGGTGTGGAGGGCATGGACTACATTTCGTCAACGGCTGCGTCGGGTAGTGCCGACATCACCGTGACTTTCAAACCCGGTGTTGACCCCGATATGGCTGCCGTGAACGTGCAGAACCGTGTGAGCCAGGCTCAAGGATTACTGCCAAGCGAGGTGACCCGTGTGGGTGTGACGACAATGAAGCGCCAGACATCTATGCTTATGGGTATCACGCTCGTGGATACCACCGACACATATAACAGTGAGTTTATCGACAACTATATGAGCATCAACGTGACTCCGGAAATCAAGCGTGTGACCGGTGTGGGTGATGCCTTCCAGCTTGGTGCCGACTACTCTATGCGCATTTGGCTTCAGCCCGACAAGATGGCTCAATATAACCTTATGCCAAGCGATGTGACAGCCGCTTTGAGTGACCAGAACATTGAGGCTGCTCCAGGTTCGTTTGGCGAAAGCGGACACCAGAGCTTTGAGTATAGCTTGCGCTACAAGGGCCGTTTGTCAACACCGACCCAGTTTGACAGCATCGTAGTGCGTGCCAACGGTAGCCAGGTGCTTTATCTGAAAGACATTGCCAAGGTGGAACTTGGTAGCTTGTCATATTCATTCAAGTCAACCGGTAACGGTCACCCTGCAACCACCATCATGATTATGCAGAGTGCCGGTTCTAACGCTTCTGAAGTGATTAACAACATAACGGGCAGACTTGATGAAATGAAGAAAGATCTGCCAAAGGGCATGACATTCATGATACCTATGAACACCAACGTGTTCCTCAACGCATCAATAGCCGAGGTGGAGAAAACCCTGTTTGAGGCATTCATTCTGGTGTTCCTTGTGGTGTATATCTTCCTTCAGGATTTGCGCTCAACCATCATTCCTTCTATTGCAATACCTGTGGCTTTGATTGGTACGTTTGCCTTGCTCTATGTGATGGGCTTCTCTGTGAACTTGCTCACACTCTCGGCACTTGTGCTTGCAATCGCCATTGTGGTAGATGATGCCATAGTGGTGGTGGAGGCTGTGCACGCCAAACTCGATGAGGGCTACCAAAGCGCGCGCCAAGCCTCAATCGACGCCATGCAGGAAATTGGTGCCGCCATCATATCTATCACACTTGTGATGATGCTTGTGTTTATCCCTGTATCGTTTATGCCTGGCGTGGAAGGTACGTTCTACAAGCAGTTTGGTTTGACCATGGCATTTGCAATCGGTATTTCGGCTATCAACGCCTTGACTCTGTCGCCAGCACTGTGTGCTGTGTTCTTGAAACCTCACAAGAAAGAGGAGACTGACGAGAATGGAAATCCTGTGAACAAGAAACGCTCTATAATATCGAGCTTTCACAATGGCTTTAACAAGCAATATAACAAGTTGCTCAATGTGTATCGCCGTGCAGTGCAATTCTTAATCAAGACCAAATGGATTGCCCTCGGAATCACAGCCGCTTCTATCGTGCTGCTTGTGTTGCTTATGAAATCTACTGCAACTGGTTTTGTGCCAAATGAGGATACGGGTACAATCATGATTAACGTGAACATGCCACCTTCCACTTCACAAGACCGCACGCTTGCCGTAACAAACGCCATCGACAAGATTGTGGGTGAAATTCCTGAAGTGGAGACTCGCACCATGGTGCAGGGCTACTCAATGATGGGTGGTCAGGGTAACGACCAAGGTATGCTCATCGTGAAACTGAAGCCGTGGTCGGAGCGTGAGCGTCGCAGCGACGACATCGTGAAAGAGCTTTACATGAAGACTGGCATGCAAATAAAGGACGGAACGGTCATGATTTTTGCACCGCCAATGATTTCTGGTTATGGAGCATCAAATGGTTTCACAGTGGAGCTTCAGGACAAGACCGGAGGCGACATCAACAAGTTCTTCCAGATAGAGCAGCAATTCTGCGGCGCACTCATGCAGCGCCCGGAGGTGCAGATGGCATATTCTGGTTTCAACCCGGCATATCCGCAATATATGGTTAACGTTGACGAGGCCAAGGCTGCCAAGGCTGGCATAGGCACATCGGGTGTGCTGACGGCTCTGCAAGGCTACTATGGCGGTATGTATGTGTCAAACTTCAACCGTTTCGGTAAAATCTATCGTGTGATGCTTCAAGCCGACCCGAATTACCGTGTCAGTCCAGAGACATTGAACTACATCAAGGTGCGCACAGCATCGGGCGAGATGAGCCCAATCACCGACTTTGTGACGCTGAGCAGAGTGTATGCTCCACAGTCGCTGTCGCGTTTCAACCTGTTCTCGTCAATCACCGTGAACGGTTCGGTTAACCCGGCATATTCTTCGGGTGAAGCTCTGAAAGCTGTGCAGGAAGTGGCCAGCCAAGTGCTACCTCAAGGCTACAGCTATGAGTATTCAGGCTTGTCGCGTGAGGAGGCCAAGGCTTCAAACTCTACCGGAATGATATTTGGCTTGTGTTTCTTGTTTGTGTACTTGATTCTGAGTGCGCTTTACGAGAGTTATATTTTGCCATTGTCTGTGATTCTTTCGATTCCGTTCGGCTTGTTTGGCACGTTCTTGTTTGCTAAGATATTCGGTATTGACAACAACATCTACTTGAAGATTGCACTTATCATGTTGATAGGTCTATTGGCAAAGAACGCCATTCTTATCATTCAGTTCGCTCTTGAACGTCGCCAAACCGGCATGAGTATCATAGGTTCTGCCGTGTCGGGTGCTGCAGCGCGTCTGCGTCCTATCTTGATGACATCGTTGGCCATGATTATAGGTCTGTTGCCACTGATGTTTGCCGACGGTGTGGGTGCCAACGGTAACCGTTCGCTCGGTACAGGAGCTGTGGGCGGTATGGTTGTGGGCATGATTCTCCAGGTGCTCATCGTGCCAAGCTTGTTTGTGATATTCCAGACAATTCAGGAGAAGTTCAAGCCAATCAAGTGGAAAGACACCGACAACAGCGAGATAGAACGAGAAATAGAACAATATTCGCCCGAACACCCCATTGTGGATAACGGCAATGAAGAATAAACCCAAAACAGGAATAAAGAGATGAAATACAAGAATATTGCAATCAAGACCATGGCGTTTGTGGCTGTTGCCACAGTCACAAGCAGCTGCGGCTTGTGGAAAGAATATAAAACTCCGACAGACGTGCCGGTGGTGAGCGACTACGCTCAGGCTCTGCAACAGCCACTCGATTCCACGTCGCTGGGCAACTTGAGCTGGCGTGAGGTGTTTACCGACCCTCTGCTCCAGTCCTACATTGACTCGGCCTTGACCAACAACAAAGACTTGCAGAATGCCAAGCTAAACGTTGACATAGCCCAGGCTCGTCTGCAAGGCGCAAAGTTGAGCTATCTGCCAGCAGTGACATTTGCACCAAACGGTGCCGGCACCAAGATGGGTGACATGGACATGAAGTGGGGCTGGCAACTGCCGCTCACAGTGAGCTGGCAAGCCGACATCTTCGGTCAACTCACCAACAACAAGCGTTCTGCCCAGACAGCCGTGCTGCAAAGTGATGCCTACCGTCAGGCAGTGCAGTCGCAGATTGTGTCGGCCGTGGCTTCTACCTACTACACTCTTGTGTCGCTCAAAAACCAGTTGCGCATCTACGACGAGACCGAGCAGCTGTGGGGCGAGTCGGTGCAGATGATGAAGGACATGAAGGAGGCCGGCCGCTACACCGAGGTGGCTGTGGTGCAATCGCAGGCAAACTTCTATAGCGTGAAGGCAGCCAAGCCCGACATCAAGCTCGCCATAGTGCAAGCTAACAATACAATGTCGCTTCTGCTCAACCAGAAGCCACAGGAGTGGGCTGTGAACACCTCGTCGGAACTCGCAGTGCCGTCGATTGTGAAAGACGGTGTGCCTATGAACTTCCTTGCCGCACGCCCCGACGTGCGCGCCAGCGAGCAGAGCTTTGCACAGGCGTATTATGCAACCAACATAGCACGCGCCAACTTCTATCCGCAGCTCACAATCACCGGCACCGGTGCCTATGGCACGCTGATGGGCAGCTCGGTAATTGACCCGGCCAAGTGGTTGCTCAACCTGGCCGGCTCGCTCACCGCACCGCTGTTTAGCCGCGGCCAGAACATCGCCTCGCTCAAGGCTGCCAAGCTGCAGCAACAGCAAGCTCTCAACAACTTCCAGTATAGCATTCTCAGCGCAAGCTCGGAGGTTGCCAATGCGCTTGCCAACATCAACTCTTATCAAGAGAAGCAGGTGAATGTGGAGCAACAGGAGAAAAACTACGAGAAAGCCGTGGAGTATAACCGCGACTTGATGAACTTGTCGAACACGACCTACCTTGAGGTAATCACGGCACAGCAATCGCTGCTGCAGTCGCAGATACAGCTTGAGTCGGTGAAAATGAATAATAACCTCGGTGTCATCACCCTCTATCAAGTGCTTGGCGGAGGACGTTGACATTAGCTAAAAAACGTAACACTATGAGTAGTTTTATCAGTCCATTGGCCCACGTGGATCCCACGGCAAAACTTGGTGAGAACGTGACCATTCACCCATTTGCCTTTATCAGCAAAAACACCGAGATAGGTGACGGGTGCACGATTTATCCCTATGTGAGCATCTTGAACGGCGCACGCATAGGCAAGAACAACAAAATCTATAATGGCGCAATCATAGCCGCTGAGCCGCAAGACCCGAAGTGGCACGGAGAGCCATCGTTCTGCTACATTGGTGACAACAACATCATTCGTGAGCACTCTATCATCAACCGCGGCAGCCAGACTGAAGGCGGCACACGCATAGGCAACGGTTGCTTTCTTGAGGCTGAGTCGCACGTGCTTCACGATGCTCACATATCAAACTATGTGGTGCTTGGCAACAATGTGCAGATAGCCGGCTGCTGCAAGATTCACAGTTACACCATCTTCTCTTCGGGTTCACTTGCCCACGCTGGCAGTGATGTGGGTCGCTGGGTGATGATAAAGGGCGGTTGCCGCATCAACGGCAATGTGCCTCCATTTGTGGTGATTGCCCACAACCCGGCCACATACGCCGGAATCAACGCATTCCTGATGCGTCGCTCCGGCTACACCGAGGACGAGATAGATGATGTGGCAAAATGCTACCGCCATGTGTATGAGTGCAACACCACCGTTTTCAATGCCATGAAGCGCATTGAGAGCGACATCAAGCCTGGCAAGGCGCGCGATGAAATCTTGAATTTCGTGCGTTCACACGACTTGAAGATTGTGGCTGGCCCAGTGCATAGCGATTATATTGACTAAAGAAGACAAACAAACACTTCATTTTTCAAGCTGTCGGCAGCTGTGAAGCGCCTGACGGCACACTGAAAAGGCATGACCTCTGTGGCCGTGCCTTTTTGTTTGCTTTGAGTGAAAATAGCTTGGCGATGGTATCAGCAAGCGTGTTGTCATTTCTTGTCCTTTAATAAAGATGCATGGTTTATATTGTATATAAAATGGATTCAGGAAATAACAATGGCATACCTTTCTTTTTTATTTTGAACGAGTATGTATCGCCATGTCCACTTGGGCGACAAAGTAATAGGTCAATAGTAATTAGATTCTGTTCAAGAAGCACATCAAATTGACCGATATTAGGATTCTTTGTGTGTTCTATTTGTTTATAACGGAAATATTCTTTGCCATTGTTCAATTTGTTTTCTATCTCAATCCAAAATGTCTCACGATGTTTTGTTTGCAAGCGTTGGTGTAACTTTACTAACCTCCATGCAGCTATATCTTCGACTTTTCTTCTTTTTGCTTGTAGTTCAAGGAGCTCGTCTGCTTGGTTGACATTCAAGAACAACATTTGACTATTTGGTGGTGTACATTGAACGGTGTTTTGGTAAGTCTTGAACCCGTCTTTATTGATATAGCCGTAGTTATTGACTATTTCTCGTCCAGACTTCAATTTACTAATTCCCCAATCTGGTGTTTGGGTAAATAGCACATTTTTCTTGCTGCTTCTTTTATCCCGATGGCTCTTCAATTCTATTCCCTTGTAATCCGGAGTCTTGTCACTGTTCATGCTGATTCCAAGGAAAGACTCAATAGTCCTCCCGATTCCTGTATCAGCTGTAACTTCAGATTCAAACCACTGGTCTTTAACAGCACGAAAACGTCCGAGAAGTTCCTCAGAAACAGAGTTTCCCTCTTGATTAATAGCTTTCAGGACTCCTTGTATAGGCGTAATGATAGCAGAATTGTAGCATTTTTCAATGTCTATATGAGTTATATTGATACTATACAAAGTTTGTTCATGCCAAAACAGAACATGAATGTCGTTACCTTCTGTATATGAACCAAATCCATATATCCACATTCGAGGGTCGCCTTTCTTTGTATTTGGACGATAAAAAGATGCTTTCGTGACAAATTGAGTTGCATCTGTAAGAATACAAGCTTGTTTTATTTGCTTGTGTTCTTGACCTTGGAGTTGTTCCTCATAATTATGAATACCGTTTTCAAGGAAATAGGCTCGCATAGGAGCAGTTGAGTCAAGAATACCCTTGCCTAAACCAGTATGAGTAATCTCAACTTGTGTAAACTTTACATTGTGGTTTACAAGAAATTTCAAATTTTTCTGCTCAAAAGCAGTAAATGGGCGCATATTAACCATATAACAAACATTTCTACTTTATATGTTTCAGTAATGTATTGGCAATAGCCCTTGCCATTAGTGGCGGAACTGCGTTACCAACAAGTGTATATTGTGGTATCTCCTTTTGGCGATTGTTACCACCAGTTTGACGTTTCCCTTGGAACACAAAGGAATCATCAAAGCTCTGGAGACGAGCCATCTCGCGAACAGTCATAGGACGATACGCAGAATAGTGAATAAAGTCATCAGGCATTGTACAAACTGTAGGACTTTGCCCAAGGGGATTCAAAACCACGTAGTTTCTTTTCTGAGAATCTAACCCTTTCTCTTTTAATTCAGCCTTTGCTTCATCATAATCACCATGTGTAGCAATAATTTTCAGACGTTCACGGACTTTGTCGTTCTGCTGACTTGTTTGGTGATTGAATAAATCCATATGCTGATATTTTTGTTGTTTGTCTAACTCGCTCATATTCAATACGTAGAACGGCGCATTGTCGAATATGAAACGATGCCTCAAACGGCCAATTCTTGACCATTCAGAAAACAAAAGGCCACGTTCATCTGGTTCACCTTGAATAGCTCTTTGGATTTTTGTATCTTCAAATTTCGGGTTTAACTTTGGCTTCTTATACGAAGTTACAGTTTCACCATTTCCAATCATATCCAAATCCCAAAGTGCTTCATAAACTTTTACTTTCTCACTATCACTGACAGTAGCAGGAATCTCTTTAATAACCTCTTGGTCATTTCGGCAGCCAATAAAAACTACTCGCTCACGATTTTGAGGAACACCATAGTTTGAGGATAAAAGGACAAATGGCTCTTCGATATTGTAAAGCCGAATTTCCTTCATCATCTCATTTAGATGATTGAGAAGGTCTGTTTTACCTTTGAGTTGCTCTTGAATATATTCTATACACTCATCAAAAGTAGAGGTGAGTATTTCCAAAGACTTTTTTAAGGACTGCGCTTCATCTGCACAATCTCCCATTTTTGCCACTTTATCAACAGCATCTAAAGTCTTTTCAAGAATCTGCTCATCTGATATTGCCTCAATTATAGCATTGTAGCCATCCATAAATGTGTCATTGTCAATGTGGGCACTGGTTTTTAACTGAATGACCTGTTTGCGGATAGAATCTCTTTGCTGCTTCATCTTTAACAACAAAAGACCATGACGAATAGTATTTACACTTTCGTCACTTTTGCTGATACCATATGGCAAATGCTTGGTCACATCCTTTAATTGTTGCTCAAGATTCTCAAAGAAAATCTCATTCTGTTTGTTCCAATTATCAGTGGACGTTTCCATACAAAGCCTGATATATAAGGCATAGTATAAAGAATCCGGCATCTGTGGTTTCAGTACATCGTCCAAGAATGCATAGAGTTGATTCATTTTCGCATCATCAACGATAGATCTGATTTCGCGAAGAATTCTCTCTTTTATTCGCCCCTCGTCTTTTGTAAGAATTCCCTTTACATTCTCCATTACAAAGTATTTTGGGCGTAAGACCTTGATTACCTTTAAGTAATGGAAGAATAAATCATCACGCTTATCAAGTTTCTTTCTACGTCCTGCAAGACTAAACGACTGGCAACTTGGGCCGCCTGTTACAACATCGATTTCTTGATTACCTATTTCTTTGAGAAGATTAGGCAGAAAAGAATCTTCCATAATGTCTTGGCACAAGAATTTTGTATCAAGACCGAGCATCTTATTATAACGAACACGATGTGTAAGTTCACAATTCTCGTTAATATCGCTTGCTAAACGAAAATCGTAATATTTGTCTTCCGTATAGGCTTGCATAAACCCCTCGCTGAAACCACCTGCTCCAGCGAATAAATCAAGATATGTAATGCCCTTTCGGGTTGAAATAAACTCTTTCTTTTCAGACATAGCTATATTTTGCTGTTTATTCAATTCTGTTATTCATTTCTTGTCAATGTTGTATAATTCACTTTGACAAGTTTTGTTATTCGAAGCAAAATTACAATTTGGGTCGAGACAGATTTATTCACCACTTTGAGACAGCTGTAAGGTTTTCCTTTAACTGTTCGGTCATTTATTGGTATGGTGCTTTTCTTCCAGAATTATTCTTGTTTTAAGTCTTTTCTTTCAATAATTCAACCATAGTTTATAGACAAAGATACAAATTTATACATGTATAACAGCATTATTTTGCCAGACAACAATATTAAATTTTACATGAAAAATTTGCGAAATGCTTTCTGTTTGATTTTTCCTTTAGTAAATTGCTAGAAGAAAAAGATTCGACTTTAAATGACTGTTGATAAGAGTTGCATAAATTATTACTTTTTATGCGGAAAAAGCGGGGTAAGTTGAGCCGATTTTTGTATTTTTGTTAATCACAAATATTATGGCCAGAATTGGTCTTGCTGGAAAAATACGGTTAGCGATTATGAAGCGTTTTTTGAGTTTAGCATTATTTGTTTGGTTGGCAAATGTTATTGTTTACGCAAGCGCGGAGCAATGGAAGCTTGCATCACCAGACGGCAACCTTGTGGCAAGCGTTACCGTGGAAAACGGCACACTTCACTATGCCTTGCAGCATGGCAGCACGGCGGTGCTGGCAAAGTCGGACTTGACTATGACGCTAAGCAATGGCAAGACTCTTGGAAAAAACATGACAGGCGTGAGGGCAGTGCGCGGCATGCGCCGTGTGAGCGCGGCCACGCCGGTGTATCGCAAAGCGCGCGTTGATGAGCAGTGCAATGTGCTGACGCTGAAAAGCAAGGACTATGATGTGGAGTTTGAAGCATATAACGACGGACTTGCCTATCGCTTCTGCACGCGCATGGCAAAGCCATTTGAGGTGATTGACGAGAATAACTACTTTGCCTTTGCCGGCAACGATGCAGTGTGGCACATGCCTGTAGGCAACATGGCCACGGCATTTGAGGGCGAATATAAGCACAAGCCTGTGCTCGACATAAACAACGACGAGCTGCTTGCTCCGCAGATGGTGATAGAGCTTGCCGACGGCAAGCGAGCTTTGCTCTCTGACTACAACGTGAAAGATTATCCCACCATGTATCTGAAGGCAAAGGGGCAGGGCATGGCGAGCGTGTTTCCTGGCTACCCAAAGACCGAGGAGGCCTATGGCACAAACAAAAGCCGGCTGCGTGTGACATCGTGCGAGAACTACATTGCGCGCTGCAGCGGAACGCGCGCTTTTCCGTGGAAGATGATACTGGTGGCCAAAGGCGATGCACAGCTGCTCACCACCGACTTGCCTGTGTGTCTTGCTGACCCATGCGAGGTGAAAGACGTGTCGTGGATTCGCCCAGGCAAGGTGGCTTGGGAGTGGTGGAACTCGTGCAACCTGAAAGGTGTGGAGTTTAAGACAGGCATTAACAACGACACATATAAACGCTACATTGACTTTGCCAGCAAAAATGGCATAGAATACATAATGATGGACGCCGGCTGGACCAAGCCTCAAGAGCCACTCGACCTGCTCAAAACCATAGACGCAATCAACATTCCGGAGCTTGTGGCCTATGGCAAGCAGCGCAATGTGGGCATAATTCTGTGGGCTGACTATCACCCTCTCGACCTCGACATGGAGCGAGTGATAAAGACATACGCAGAAATGGGCATCAAGGGCTTCAAGATTGACCACATAAACCGCAACGACCAAAAGGTGGTGGACTTTGTGTGGCGAGCTGCAAAGATGTGCGCAAAATATAAGTTGCTCGTTGACTTTCACGGCGTGTTTCCGCCCACAGGCTTGCAGCACACTTATCCCAATGTGCTAAACTTTGAGGCTGTGAAGGGTTTGGAAACAGTGAAATGGACAAAGAAATATGACGGTGTGACGCATGAGTGCATTGTGCCATTTGTGCGCCAGGTGGTGGGACCCATTGACTACACCCAGGGGGCTATGCGCAATGTGGTGATGGCCAATTATGCGCCTGTGAGCTCACAACCCATGAGCCAGGGCACGCGTTGCCGCCAGCTGGCAGAATATGTGATTTTTGAGTCGCCAATGAACATGCTGTGTGACTCTCCGAGCAATTATGAGGCCAACCAGCCGTGCACCGACTTCATAGCCGGTGTGCCTGTGGTGTGGGACGAGACTCGTGTGCTCGACGCCAAGATAGGTGAATACATCATCGAGGCCCGTCGCAAGGGTAGCGTGTGGTATGTGGGCGGCATAACCGACTGGACTGCGCGCGACATGACCATAGACTTGGGTTTCACAGGCGGCAGCAGCGTGAAGCTGTATTCCGACGGCGTGAATGCCGACCGCAATGCCGAGGACTACAAGGTGGAGACTCGACAGCTCTCCGGCGGCAAACTGACTGTGCATCTGGCTTCAGGCGGTGGTTTTGCCGGAGTGGTGAAATGAATTTGCAAAAGAGACGAAATTAAAAATTGAAACAAAAACGAGATAAATCAAATGAAGAAAATTCTGACAACAATGCTGTGCGCTGCCATTGGCTTTGGCACGGCTACATGGGCAAAGGCACCCGACATGGTGGTGACATCGCCCGACGGCAAATTGAAAACCGTAGTTAAGATTGAGAACAACAACCTTGTGTATTCGGTGACTCACGATGCCACGCCAGTGGTGACGGAATCAACTCTGGGCATGACGCTGACCAATGGCAAGAAACTTGGCCTCGCCGTTAAGAACCCCAAGGTGAAAAAGACGAGCATGACCATTGACCGGGCTACGCCGTTTTATCGCAAGGCGCGTGTCAATGCCAAGTGCAACGTCATGACACTGAATTTTGGCAAATATGATGTGGAGTTTGTGGCTCTTGACCGTGGTGTTGCCTATCGCTTTGTGACACGCTATGCCGACTCGGTGAACGTGGCAAACGAGGTGGCTGACTTCAATTTCGACAAAGACTACATGGTGTATCAAACACCGGTTAACTCAAATGAGAAAAAACGCGATGACCAGTTCTTCAACTCGTTTGAGCGTCCTTACAACCATGCGAGTCTCACTAAGCTCAACACTGAATTCTTGGGTCAAGGCCCTTGCGTGGTGGAGCTTGGCGACGGCAAAAAGCTTGCCTTGACTGACTATAATGCAATCGACTATCCAGGCATGTTTCTTGCTCCAACTGGAGCCGCAAAGCTCGATGCCGTGTTTGCTCCTGTGCCTCAGAAAGAAATCAATGCAGGCTACAATGGCTTGCAGCCCAAGGCTGTGGAGTTTAAGAACTACATAGCCAGAGTGCCTGGCAAGTTCACTTTTCCATGGCGCATGCTCATTGTCACCACCAACGACGGACAACTCATTGACTGCGATGTGCCTTATTTGCTGGGTGAGAACAGTGTGCTTAAGGACATCTCTTGGATTCGCCCGGGAAAAGCCCAGTGGGACTGGTGGCATGCCTGGAATGTGAAAGGTGTGGATTTCAGAGCCGGAATCAACACGACCACTTATAAATACTACATCGACTATGCAGCCAAAAACAAGGTGGAATATATAGTGATTGACGACGGTTGGTCGCCACAAAACGACTTGATGAGCCCCATCAAGGAGCTTGATTTGCCGGAACTGGTGAAATATGGCCGTGAGCGTGGTGTTGACATCGTGCTGTGGGCAATGGGCACTCCTTTCCACAACAATATGGAGGCTGTGTGCAAGAAATACTCTGCAATGGGCATCAAGGGCTTCAAGATTGACTTCTTTGACCGCAACGACCAGAAGATGGCTCAAACAGTGGAGAGCATTGTGAAGACTTGCGCCAAATATAAGCTGGTGGTTGACCTTCACGGAATATTCCCTCCAAACGGATTGCAACAGAAGTATCCAAACCTGCTGAACTTTGAGGGGGTGCATGGCTTGGAGCAAGTGAAGTGGCAGCCGGCGTCAGTAGATGCAGTGACTCATGAGACCATTCTGCCGTTTGCACGCACCATAACAGGTCCTATGGACTTCACACAGGGTGCTATGCGCAATGCAGCCAAGGGCAACTATTATCCTTGCAACACGCAACCCATGAGCATGGGCACACGTTGCCGCCAGCTGGCAGAATATGTGATTTTTGACGCTCCGTTCTCAATGATGAGTGATGCGCCCACAAGCTATCAGGAAAACCAAGAGTGCGCCGACTATATAGCCGCCGTGCCAACTGTGTGGGACGAAATCCGTGTGCTCGACGCCAAGATAGGTGAATACATAGTTGAGGCTCGCCGCAAGGGCAACTCATGGTATGTGGCAGGTATCACCAACTGGACTCCACGCGACTTGACAGTGGACTTGAGTTTTGCCAATGACCGCAAGGCCGTGATTTATGTTGACGGCATTAATGCCGACCGCAATGCCGAGGACTACAAGGTGGAAACCGTGCAGGGCACAGGCTCTGTGAAAATCCACATGGCTCCTGGTGGCGGTTTTGCCGGAGTGATAAAGTGATGCAATAACGCAGCGCAACACTAACCCAAAATAAGCCAATCAAGGCGCAGCAGACACTGATTCCGCTGCGCCTTGATTGTTTTTAATTATAACGATTGATGTTGTTATGGCTGGAGGGGGTAGTGGCCGAAGAAATAGCGGCCTTTGTGGAGGGTGGCGTTGCCATACTGTATGGCTTTAGCCGGGCAGCGGTGCAGACAACTCAAACACATGGTGCAGTTGCCATGCCACTGCGGCATGCCTTGCGGAGCATCGATTGTGATGTTGTGCATGGGGCAGCTTGCCACACATGTTTTGCAGTGGGTGCAGCGGTCGGGCATAACGCGGAAACGGCTGTCGCGGACGGCAAAGTGCAGAAATAGCGGGCGAATAACCTTGGATTTTAGCCATTTGTGCTTGCCGGTGACCACTTGCGTGGTGATGCGGCGCTGCGCTATGCACAGTGCTATCTCGTCAATGCGTCTCTCGGCATTGTGGAGCTTTTCTTTTTCCAGCAGGTGTGGGTCAACGTCAAATCCCGGCAAACAGACATAGACGTTGGGCATTTGCACCGAGAAGGCTGCGTTGCACTCCAAGCCTTGCTTGGCAAGCTGCTTGGCGAACAGCTGCGCCGTGAGGCCTATGTCGTCGCCACAGGTGGTGACCATGTAGCAATAAGACTTGCCGGGGCTGTAGCCACAGAGGCGCAGACTGGCAATGAAGCGCGAGAAAACCGGTGGCAGACCCCAAGCGTAGGTGGGGAATGCAAAGCCCACGCTCTCGCCGGGGGCGAGAGTGTGGGTGGTGTTGCCGTTAGCCAGGGCCTCGGCCACATCGGTGGTGTGGTCGTTGAGTTTGGCGGCGAGTTGCTGCGCCACGTGCTTGGTGTTGCCGGTGCCGCTAAAATAGAATATCATGGCTGTGGCAGATTGTCATTTGTGAATTGTGACCTGTGTGGCACCAAAGCCATATTCCTGGAAACTTGCGTCTTGCACGGTGCAGCGAGGATATTTGCGGCGAAGCTCGTCGAGAATGGCACGCCGCAACACGCCCTCGCCCTTGCCGTGGATAAACACGATTTTCTGCCCCACGCTATTCTCGTTGGCTTTCATCACCTCGCGGAACTTGTCGAGCTGGTAGTGCAGCATGTCGGCGCTCGACAGTCCGGCGGTATTGTCGAGCAGCTCGCCTATGTGCAGGTCCACCTCAATTATGTCGGCGTGCTTGCCCGGCTTGTGCTGCTGGGCGGCGGTAGTGTGAGGCTTGTCGTCGATGTGCTTCTTTTGCTTCAGGGCGCGCTCAAGCTGGCTGCTGTCTATGACGAGCTGGCGCGCAGGCAGGTCGTTTTTCACAATGTCGAGGGCTATGACAGGCTCGTCGAAATAAACGTTGTCGTGGAAGCAGTGAAGCTTGAAAAACTTGGTGGTGTCGAGCCTGGTTTCCACAAGGGCAGGATTTTTGAGCTTAAAGCCCTTGCCTTGCTTGAAGGCTATGTATTGCACTGCCACGCGCTCCATGCTGTTGAGATCGTCGTGCCCAAACTCGTCGAGCTCCACCTGTATGTTTGGCTCCACGATGCCGCAATAGCGAGTTTGCCACTCCGAGTCGTCGTTGCTCCGGGTCATGTAGGTGAAATAGAGAAAATAGTTGCTGTCGTTGACCAGAACGGCATAGAATGTGGTGGTCGTCAAGTGCTTCAGCTCCTTGGCCTCGTAGGCGAGTGTCACGTTGAGCGTGTCGCCATCGCTGGTCTCATACACCGGTGCTGCCGGTTGCGGTTTGGTCTTTGGGGCTGGCTTGTCGGGTTCAACGAGCTTCGATTTCACCTTGATGGGTTTCTCATAGGCTCCGGCTGTTGATTTTGCCTGGTCCACAACCACCACTTCGCGTGTGAGCACCGGTCGCTCAAAGCCGTCTTGGTCTTCCACATAGGCAATGTTGCCCTCTATTTTTGTCACTTTGCCGCCTCCCACATCGTTGAGGAAGCGCACTATATCGTTAACTTTTACCATAGTAGCGTTATTTGGTTTTAGAGAATTTCAGATAGCTGTAGTCGGCAGGGGTGAGTGTCATGGTGGCAATCTCCTTGCCCTTGGTGTCAACATAGACGTAGCGGAACGTGAGTTTCTGGTCGATGATGGCACGTGTGAAGAGGTTGAACCCGTAGGCCGTGGGCAGAGCCTTGAGAAAGTCGGCTCGTTTGCTTGCCACGAAAGCGTCGGTCACCACATTGTCGTGCGACAGATAGGGTATTGTCACCGAGAACGCCACCGTGCTGGAGTCGGGCATCGACACTGCCGAGAGATACTCGTTGCGGCCTATTGTGAGGTTGTGGCGCTTGAGCACCTTGGCAATGGCCTTGACGTAGCTGGCTGCGGAGGTGAGCCGCGCCGTGTCGGTGTTGATTTTCAGCGACTGGAGCAGCGTGGTGGTGTAGGGGTTGATTGCCGTGTCGTGACCCTGCACTATGTAGAATGTGCTGAAGCCCACATTAAATGCCAGTGCGGAGCAGAGAAACTTGCCGCTGCCCTGCTGCTTGGTGAAATGAATGATTTTTGCCGGATAGCGGAGAAAAACGGTGTCGGTCACGGCCGAGAGGTTGCTTGCAGCCTTGGCGAAGATGTCTTGGCGGCGCATCACTTGGCGGTCTATGTACTCGGCTGGGTCAAACGCTCCGTCAAGGCAGGTTATGCCCACAAGCTCCATGGCTTTTTGGTCGGAACCATAGTGGGTGATGGTGGCTCCGCTGCCTATGGAGCGCATCGACGCCGTGAGGTCGTGGAGCACCCAGCTGTCGCCGGGTGAGTTTATCGAGAAAGCCTCGTTGGTCACTCCGGCTGCCCATGCGCTTAGCGTGACGGCGGCAAGAAGCGCCAGCGTGACGAGTATGTGACGTGTGTGTGTCATTTTGCTGTTGATTGCATTTTGTTTTGTTCGGTGCAAAGATATTCATTTTCATTGTTTGGCATGATTTGAAGTCGCAAATTTTTGATTGTTTTTGCGGTTCAAAGCTAATCATCAGCCATTTCCCATTGTTCCAACATGTTTTTGTTGGTTACAAAGCGCATTGGAGCAACTATTAATGCTCCGAATTCATCTTCTTTGTGATAATTATTGTGGGAAATGTATTAAAAACGATATTCTTTTGTAAACTGTGTTTGTGTTAATTTAACATGAAAGTGCTTTACAAGGAAAATGTGAGTATAATAATGATAGCAATAAATAAAGGCAATGATATACTTGGTGTCATAAAAAGTTGTAAGCGCAAACATTTCCAACTTTTATAAATAAATTTTTCGGAATTATATATTTTAGTTTTAGGCTTGATAAAAACATTTCTTATATTTGCATACAAAATTATGCAAATTATAACTCGTTGGTTGAATTAAATTTCTAAATATCAACAAATGAAAAAGTTGCACAATATGCAGATTGTTAGTAAATTAGTAACAGCTAAACAACTAAGTACTATCGCACTGCTTATGCGCAACTTCATAACAAATTTCGTCAGA
>CAKUQQ010000016.1 GCA_934675575.1 uncultured Muribaculaceae bacterium | reverse complement strand
GATCCGCTGGTTCTTCATTTTTACCTTGTCTCTCGCTGTCAATTTCTCATTATCGCAAATATTTCAATGATCTCAATTGCTTTATTTCTCAAAAGCGATGCAAAGGTATAGCTTTTTCTGAGACCTGCAAAACATCACAACAATTATTTTTAATCTTTTTTCAAGCTTTTTTTCGCAAACAATTGATTTGCAAAATTTTATCAAAATGTTAAAATATTTTAACATTTAACCATGCATGACTGTTATCTCCAAAAGAGCCCGAAAACACTAAAATGCGAATGTGACCTATTGCTCGGCAAACCGTTAAATAGTTATAGTGCTCTTTGCAGCTAAAAACATTATATTTGCACTGAAATTCCGCAAAACTGAAAAAGCAAAACACAAATTATATGAAAAGGAAAATAGCATTTCTACTTTTGTTGGCCGTGGCCGTGCTCCAAGCCAACGCCGTGCTCAAGGAGAGCAACCTTGCCCAAACGCTGGTGGTGCTGCGCTCTGAACTATCAACTTTCCACCAGGAACAGGTGCAGCACCTTGCCAACTTTGAGGTGATGAGCAAGCGCTATGACAAGCAGATGATAGGCATTCTGAACAAATGCCACCAAATAGAGCTGATGCTATACTCGCAAAAAAGTGACTACATATTTGACGAGACCTATGCCTGCAATGAGGCAACGACCCTTTATAATAAGCTCAACAGCGACTTGATGCCTTTTGACACCTTTGAGCAAAAGATGAACGAAAAAATAAAGCAATACAACCTGCTCACAAAGGCCCTGAACGAGATTCCTGAATTTGCACTCAAAGACCCGAAGCTGAAAGCCGAGCGCGACAGTTGCTATGTGCTGGCCCGGCTCATAGCCATAGACCTTGCCAAAATGCGCAATGGCTTGAACCAAACCCAAGAACGCACACAGCGCATAATCAACAAGGCCAAAGTGCTCAACGACTATGCGGTGAAGCAATATGAGAAAATCAGAAAAAGTGTGTTTATTAACGGCGACTACTCCTACATAGACATAATGCGTGGACTTCCTTTTTTCTGGAAGCAGGCCAAGAGCGACCTTGACGAGAAATACAAACCGTCGCGCCACACTAACTCGCAGTGGAGAGGGACTCTGATTTCCGGATTGTTCCTGTTTGTGCTAATATATATAGTTGTGGCTTCGGTGCTAAGCACGACGCTCATAAAGTTCGCCTTGCCCAACCGCTTTAAGACAGAAAACTTCAAGCGCAAGCAACGCTGTATAATCATAGCATTCTCCGCCGGACTCTTTGGGCTGGCAATGTGGGTTTTCTCAAACTTTGTGCTGCACCAGAACTTCTTTATCATGGCCACCAGTCTGCTGAGCGAATACTCACTGCTGCTTGTGGTGATTATGCTCTCACTGATCATACGCCTTAACGGCGACATAGTGTTCAAGGGCCTTAGAATATATGTGCCAATAACAGTGATTGGCCTGATTGTATTCTTTTTGCGCATATCATTCATGCCCAACATGGTGGTAAACCTGTTTTTCCCGCCCATAATAATAGCCGGCACCATCTGGCAATATTTCGCCATAGGCCGACACAACCAAGCCATGCCTAAGAGCGACTTGTTTTATTCCTGGATTTCATTCATAGTGATGGTGGTGGCATCGGGCATGGCACTGACAGGCTACACGCTGATGTGCGTGCAAGTGCTCATCTGGTGGATTATGCAGCTCACCATAATACAAAGCATAACCGTGATATATGACCTGCTGCACCGCTATGAGAAAAGGCGCATACCCGACGATGCCAACATACGCCGTACCTGGTTTTATGACATGATATACAAGATGATAGTGCCAATAGGTGGAGCCGTGTCGGTGATGTTCACCATCTACTGGTCGGCCAAAGTGTTTGACCTGACAGAATGGTGCATATATCTGTTCTCACACAACTACATAAACCACCCCGGACTGATAACAATATCGCTTGGCCGCCTGGTGTTTCTCGTGACGCTCGGCTTTGTGTTCAACTATGTGATTTATGTGATAATAGGCTTGTATAAACTATGGAAGGAATACACCACAAAATCAGGAAACCACTCGGTGACGCTCACCATCAACCTGATGAAATATGTGGGGTGGGCAATATACGTGTATCTCGTGATGGTGACGCTGCAAGTGAGCCGAACTGGCATTACGCTCATCATGACAGGTTTGTCAACCGGTATCGGTTTTGCCATGAAGGACATTTTGAACAACTTGTTCTATGGCCTGCAGCTAATAGGCGGACGCTTGAGCCTAGGCGACACGATAGAATGTAACGGCATACGCGGCAAAGTCAAGAACATCAACTACCAGAGCACAATGGTAGAAACCGTAGATGGCTCCGTAATCGCATTTCCAAACAGCCAGCTGTTTGCCATGAACTTCAAGAACATGACCCAGAACCACGGCTATGAAATGGCAACCATAACCGTTGGCGTGGCCTATGGCAACAACGTGGACAACGTGCGCCGCATAATCATAGACCGCATAAGCCAACTCAAATGCTTCGACAAAAAGAAAGGCGTGCAAGTGCTGTTTAAGAACTTTGGCGACAGCTCCGTGGACTTGATGATAGTGGTGTGGGTGCCCGTAAACACCATGGTGAGGGACATTTCGCAGATAAAGGAGGAGATTTATGGCGCGCTCAACGAACATGGCATAGAAATTCCATTCCCACAAACCGACCTGCACATAAAGGCCGACGACCTGCCTCTCGGACTGCCGGGCAATGCTTCAGTCATGTCGCCCAACGAACTGTCGGAGTCAAACTCCACCAACATAGCAGGTAAGGTGTAATAACCGCCGCCGGCATCTGGCAATGACACAACATACGATAAAAGCTCCGCCCGTCAACTGACGCAAGCGGAGCTTTATTTATATTATTGCTTTTGTTATAATTCGCCCAAAGCAGCCTTATCAACAATTTTCTGCCACTATCTGCTGCATTTTGTCGAACTGGGTCTCCATCGACTGCAACAGCTTATATTGTGCCCAAGTGCGCACAAGGTTGTGGTCGGGATATGCCACTTTGTAGTATGTGTCACCGTCTATATAGTCCATCAAGAAGCGCAGCACCTGCTCAAACGTGATGAATTTTGCCGAGAATGCAAGCCACGACTTCTCGCTCTCGGTCATGGTGGATTTGCGTTCACTCAAATAGCCCTTGGTGTAGGCTTCAAACATTTCAAGGCTAAGCTCCACGTTGTCAAGGTTCTTGTCGTCCTCAGCGCCAGTGTTGGCATAGGAGCGGATTGCATCGCCAAAGTCGTTGAGCGATGTGCTGCTCATCACCGTGTCGAGGTCAATCACGCACAGCACGTCGCCTTGCTGGTCAAACAAAATGTTGCTTATCTTGGTGTCGTTGTGCGTGACACGCATGGGCAGCTCACCGCTCTCAATGCGCGACTGGAAGTCGAGCATCTGCTCACGGCGCGACTCAATCCAGCCAATTTCTTTTGCAAGACTTGCCACACGCCTTGCCTTGTCGGCCTTAACGGCCTCGTCCCACTGGGTGAAACGCCAGCGCATATTGTGAAAGCCCTTTATCACCTCGGCCAACTTGCCGTCGAAGTCGGCAAGTTGCGACTGGAAGCGGCCTATTCCCTGTCCGCCCTTGTAGGCAAGAGCCGGACTGTTGGCGCGGTCGTAAGTCACCGAGCCCTCAATAAACAGGCACACCGCCCAATACTCTCCGTTTTCGTCAACGTGATACAACTTGCCGTCCTTGGCCTTGACCACAGTGAGCACCTCGCGGTCGGGATTGCCACCGGCAGCCACCACTTTGCGGCGAATATGGGCTGTGACGCGTTCTATGTTGTCCATCATGGCCGGCACGTCGGGAAACACAGCCTTGTTTTTGCGTTGCAATATGTAGTTTGGCGCATCGCCCTTGGTTTTCACGACAAATGAGTCGTTGATAAAACCCTCGCCGAGTTGCTTAACGGCGTCTATCTCACCTGCCAGCGCAAACTGGCTGGCAATCGACAATAATTTCTCTTCTGTATGCATAGCAGATTTTTATGATTTTATTTCAAGATTATTTTGCCAAAGAATTGGGGTTGGTGGAAACTGGGCGACGGAGTGTGAATTGGCGACCAGCTCAAAAAATGTGGAGTTTCGGTGTTGTCGCCGCACTTATAGAAATTGGCTCTCAACTCCGACGGAACTTCACTGTGCCCTATCATGCCAAACGGAATGCCCACGGCAAGTTGCCACTTCTCATCGCCATGACGATTGACTGGCACGTGCGGCAAGCTCGCCAGGCGCGTCACACGCTGCACGTCGGCTTCACTCCACAGTTCAAAGTCGGTTTGGCTGAGCCTACGTGCCACAAGTCCTGTGCCCACGCAGTTGTTCTCAAAGTTGAAGTAATGCTCACCGTCGGGGTCGCCAATGAAAATCTCCACGCAACTGTCCTCCCACACGTTGCCGTTTGGCTTCATGTTCACAGCCAAGGCATGCTTCTCCTCCACCTCAAAGTAGCACCAAAGCCTGTCGGGCGTGTAAGCCAGCCACAATGCCACTCCGGGCACATAGTCATAGTCTTTCCAGTTAACCGTGCTGACGGCCGTTTTAACGCCCTGCTGCTTCATGGAGGCAGCCACAGCGCTGAGCGACGAAGCGTCAAAATCCGAAATTTTGTTTATCTCAATGGTTTTCATAATTCAAAAATACTATTTTAGCAACAATGCCACAACCCATGCTGCTAAAATAGCACAATGAAAAGCAAAAACACAGTGTTAACAAGTGTTATTTTTATAGGGGGGGGTAAAAATAAATACAAAAATGTAACTTTGTGTCCAGAGATATATTTATGCAAAAAAACAGCAACAACAAAACACAACTATGAACAAAGCTCTAATTATCCTGCTCATGGCCTGCTACGCATTTGCCATGCAAGCCACCCAAAAAGAAAGAGACAAACTGATTGTGACTCTCAACGACGGTACAACTGTGGTTGGCTATGAGAAAAACGACGTGGGAAGCGGTCTCAGGAACCTATTTCGCACCACAGGCTCCATTCCGTCGTTTGTGAAAATGTCGCCAAACTCCGACGGCAAAAATGCAAAAACCTACAAAGCCAAAGACATAAAAGGCTACAAATATGCAAATGACACCACTTGCCAATACGAGTCGCAAGACTTCAACGCTCCAATTCCATTCAAAGGCGACAACAAAATACGTGGTCTGTTTCGTGTGGTGAGCCGTCTGCCCAACGGCACTATTTATTGCTATGACACCTACTCCACCACCGACAGCAAGAACCTTCAGGTTTCCACTCTCAACAGCACCTATGGCGTGAAACTTCGCGGCGACGACAGAATATACAACATAGTGCGTAGCGGCCATGTTGACATAGCATATCTGCTACTGTCGCTGTCGAAAAAAGGTCCTAAAGAACTGGCAGAAATCTATAAGGAATACTTCAACGACGACAATCACTGCAAAGAACTAGTTGAAGACCCCACACTAATAATACGTCTCTACGACGACTATCTGAAAACAAATCAGGCAATCACAAGAACCAGCAAATAACTTCGCCCCATTGCCATCGTCTTAAAGGTATTTGGCGGCAACATAAAGACAACGCATAGCGGCAACGAAATCACATTGCCGCTATGCACCTTTATATACACCAAGCACACCCGAAAAAGTATAGTTATATAAATATTTAAACCTGTTTTTGACGCATAAATATATAAATAGCTATATGTTTGCAACATGATTACAGAGTATGGCATAGAGGAAAAATCAAACTCTGAGATAATTTCAGAATTTGGCAGCAGATTCAAGGAATATCGGCTTTTGTGCGACATGACGCAACGCGAGGTGGCTGAACAATCCGGTGTCAGCATATTCACCATAAGCCAATTTGAGAAAGGTGAAGCCAAAAACATTGGCTATGGAACAATTCTGTCGCTTCTGCGGAGCATAGGTTTTTTGTCGGAAGCAGAAAAACTTTTGCCTAAACTGCCTGAAATCCCTGTCCAAATGCGAAAAAGGAATCACAAAAAAGAAAGAGTAAGACATGAAAGATAACGTCATACAAGTAAGGTTGTGGGACAAATTGGTTGGCATATTGTCGTGGGACAAATGCCAAAATCGCTCCACGTTTGTGTTTGACAAAGACTTTATTAAAAGTGGCCTAAACATTGCTCCTTTCGTAGCCCCATTAAACTCTATCGCTATGCAGAGAGGGTTTCCGATAATTGGCAACAAAGACAAGCCATACTCCGGCTTACCAGAATTTATTGCCGATTCTCTGCCAGACAGCTGGGGTAACGTCGTGTTTCAATATGCCGAGCGTACAGGAGTGGATAACGTGTGGGCAAACAAAATAGAGGAGGTGTTGTGTGACAATTATCTGCGCAACCAATCAAAGTTGTCTCACAAAATTTAAGCGGTGCCTAAACAGAATTTACTTTTACACTATCACACAAGCAGTTTCTCGTATGCCATGCGCTGACCTTGCGGGTATGAAATTTTGCCGCAGTAAGTAAATCCCATTTTTTCAAACAGACGCTGCATGCGCTCGTTGTCGTAGTTGGTGTCGGCTCTGAAACTATGAACGCCCTTGGTTAGCGCAAGCCTCTCCACTTCTTGCATAAACTTCACCCCTATGCCATGCCCCCTTTCGTCGCCAGCCACAGCTATGCGGTGAAGCACCACAAAAGGCTGCTCCGACAGCCAGTGGCCATCAATGTCGCAGTAGGCAGGTTCGCCGGTAAACACCACCGCACCATAAGCCACAAGCCTGTCGCCATGCTGCATGACGTATGCGTTGCAATTATGCACATCGGCCTCAACATTTGCCCTGGTTGGGTAATTTGCGTCCCATTGCTTTTTCCCCTCACTGAGCATCTGCTGCCTTGCAAATTCCAAAATTTTCATGCTGCTGTCAATGTCGGCAGCAGTTGCTTTTCTGAAAACGTATTCCATTGTTTCTTTATATGTGTCCATTGGCCATAAAGCGATAATTGCCGATAAATGTTTATTTGCTGAAAAATCAAAAAAAGCGGCGTCGAGTGATTACGATGCCACTTTTTAATTTCTTTATCTTATGCAGAGATATTGCCTTTTTCAGAAACCTTTTTTGCGGTTGAAGAAATCCTGCATGTCGGTCTCAGTCTCGCCGTAGCACTCAAAGAAATAGTGGCGCGGTTCTTTTTCACCAAGCACAGCCACAGTCATGTCGTCAACCACCACATCACCCTTGGTTGCAACCACACTCTGGGTCATTACGTCTTTCACATGCACGGTGTTGTAGAGAAATTGATACTCGTCTTCAGTTGCCACCACCTGCATGGCAGTTTCAACGCTTGTGCCATCGCCGGTTGACTCAATCGCACGGCACATCATGTTGCGCTTAGCCATAAGTTTCTGACTTTCGGCCTTGCCGAAAGCGCCAAGATAGGCACAGTTGTAAGCCTTCTTGAGCAGCATTGGCGACACCGGGTTTTTGCCCAACGCGTCGATATAGAGGTAATAAGCCATTTTGTAGTCTTTGAAGCGCAGATGATAGTCGGCCAGGGCTATCACTTCCTTATCCATCTTAAAGCCTGCAAAAGGCGAGCCGTAATACACAGTCTTCAACTCCTCGAGTGTGAGTGTTTCGTCGCCGTTGACAAATCGTTGCAACAACGCGTTATAATCTTCACCGTGATTTGCCACAAACTTTTTAAGTTCGTCAAAATCCACAGTTTTTTTTACTTGTTCAGTCATTTATGTTTTAATCTTTAGTATTATCTCTTATCTTTCACTTCTTGTTGTCTTTGCTTTCAGGGGCAAATTTGTCGGGATAGTCAAGCTTCACACGAGGACGGCAATAAGCCCTCACCACAAGCCACAAGCCAAGCAGCACAAACGGAATGCTGAGCAGCTGGCCCTGGTCAATGCCCCAGTCGGCACGCATTGCAATCTCCCACGGCTCCTGCACGTTTTTCAGATATTCAATCACAAACCTCGACAGGAATATGCCTATCATGAACACTCCGAAAATCAAGCCAGGACGTTCTTGGTCGTTGCGACGCCAATACATATACATGCACACGCCAAACACCACAAGATAGCAAGCCGCCTCATAGAGCTGCGTGGGGTGACAAGGCGCTGTAAACACAGGGGCTGCACCGTGCATATATTGCGTTATGTTGTCGATAAACCTGAAACCCCACGGCAAGTCGGTAGGACTACCATAGATTTCGTGGTTCATCAAGTTGCCTATTCTTATCAGAGCACCCACAAAGCCCACCGGCACCACCAGGCGGTCGAATGTCCACAACATGCTGCGATGCGTGACCTGCCGGCTATAGAGCCAAATGGCAAGCATTATGCCGAGCGTGCCGCCATGACTCGCCAATCCGCCTTCCCATATCTTGGGAATGTCGGCGAGATGCTGCGAGTAGTAGCTCCAATCATAGAAGAACACATGACCAAGCCTTGCTCCCAGTATAGTGGCTATCACCACATAGAAAAACAGCTTGCCAACCCAGCTCTCAGGCGCACCCTCGTGGCGGAATATGCGCCACACTATCTCATAGCCCACCCAAAAGCCTACGGCAAACATCAATCCATACCAGCGAACCGTAACGAAACCGCTGAACAAATTAGGATTGGCCGTCCATGTCACAAAGTCTAACATCTGTGCGTTACTCTTTTTGCATTGAGAAAAGCCTCATCTCAGCGCTGTGCCAAAGCCAAACTTGGCAATCTGCACCCTATTTGCTTTATCTCTGAAAAACAAATTGAAAAATTCGGCACAAAGTTAAACAAAATAGTTGGAAAACATCGGCCAGCGCATTATTAGTTTTTTGCCTGTTTTTTTTTGCACGAGGCGGTTTCAGCGCACATTAATGAGGGGCGACGCTCGCATAGGGGCAAAAAAGTGGCGGAGAACGGTTTTTTGAGCCGCTCCCCGCCACTGCATTATGGGAGGATTATCTGTATTATTATCCTTTTTTACCTCTCAGTTCACTTCACCACAATCTTGTGGGCCGCGCTCTTGCCGTTGCTATAATAGTCTTTGGCAACATACACGCCGGCCCCAGCAGGTTTCTGCTTGCCGAGAGCCACGCCGCTCACGCTGTAGTATTCGGTCTTGACAATGGCTGCATCGGCGTTCAGGCCATCTACTCCACTCACCTTGGTTATGTTGAGTTCATAGGTCTTTTTGTAGTCGCCAAATGTCTTGGTCAGCCAAGCTGCACCCACACCGCTGCTCGTCACATTGCCGTCGGCGATTGTGAGATTGTCGCTTGCGGTCCACACGGTGCCGGCAGGCGTGCCCACCACAAATGCTGACGTCACAGCCTTGTAAGTGTCGCCAGCGGCAAGCACCGGAACGGCGGCAAACCAGTTGGCAAGCTCATTTTGTGCCTGAGCCTTGAGTGTGGGATACATGCCTTGTTTTGCATCAAATGCGCTGTCGCCAAGGGCTGCCAGTGCAAGGTTGCGAGTGGTTACACCGCTGGCCATGGCATCGCTTTGCGATGGAGTGAAACCAGAATTAACGTCTGTGTCATAGTACACGTTTGTGAAATACAAATCATATTTTGGCGCCGATGGGCAGATGTTGCCGCTTGTGGTGGTGTCGCTGGTCACAATCTTGCCGGCATTATAGACGTTCACCAGAGTGAAATCGTCGAATGCTCCGGCAGCAATGCCACCCACATAAGTCTTGCCTGTCACTGTGCCCATGTTATATGAGTCGTAGAGACGTGGACGGCCGTAGCCCCACAGTCCGCCAGCAACGCCATAACTGTTAGTGCCGTTGGTTGAAGTCACGTTGCCCAGGTTGAAGCAACCGTGGATTTCTCCGGGGCCAAGGCCTGAGAAACCTCCAATTCCATATCCGCTTGCCTCCACATTACCTGTGTTGTAGCAATCCACTGCCACACCGCTGAAACCTCCGGCAAAACCGCCAGAGAAATTGGCGTCGGCAAGCACATCGCCCGTGTTGTAGCAAGCTTCCACATAAGTGTTATCGTTGTTGTCACCAATCACACCGCCAGTGTATTGTCCGTGGCTAACCACAGCACCGGTGTTGTAGCAGCGTATCATCTTAGAGGTGTAGTCGCGTGAACCGTCCTGCACTCCTGCCACACCACCAATGTTAGTGGAGCTGATGCTTGTGAGGTCGGCTGTGTTGTAGCAATCCTCAAGTACAGCTCCAGCATAAAGGCGTCCGGCGATACCGCCAAGATAGCCCTTGCCGGTGAGAGGTGCCACATTGTAGCAGTTCTTTACCACCATAGGCACCACGCTCTTCTTGCCAGTGCCCACAATGCCTGCCACATAGCTGCCAGAGGAGATAATCTCACCCTCATTGTGGCAATCCACAATTGAATCGCCACCTACTGACGAAGCCGCAATTCCGGCCACGGTCGAAGTTCCTTCGAGTTGGCCTTTGTTCACGCAGTTGCGTATCACACCGCCACTGGTGGCAACAATACCGCCAAGCGTGCTCTTTGGGGTTGACAGAGCTGTGTCGTTTTCACAGTCGCGCACCACGCCGCCCTTGTCAACCTGATATGCGATGCCGCCTATGCCACCGCTCTTGGTGTCAAACGAACCATAGTTCTTGCAGTTATACACCTCACCGCCTATCTTCACGATGCCGACTATGCCGCCCACGCCAAGATTAGACGTTGACACCACCGCATGGTTTTCGCAGTTATACACCTTGCCATACACACTTCCAGCCACACCGCCATTATAGCGATAACCGGTAATCTTGCCGCTTGCAAGCGTCAAGTCGTGCACAGCTCCCTTAGGACCAACGTTGCCAAAGAGGCCACGCGATGCCTGGGTGAGTGCAAATGTGTTGTTGATATTGCTGAACTTATGTCCGTCTCCATCAAAGTCGGCATTGAAACTTCCGGCATCAACACCCACACACTTATATTCCGTCTCTCCAAAATCAATGTCATTAAGCACCTTGAAATAGCGGCCTGTGAAGGCAAACAGTTCTTCGTTGGCAAACTTGGCGAGTTTGAGCATGTCGTCCTTGCTCTTGATTTGGAATGGGTCGGCCTTTGTGCCGGCGCCGTCAAACACACCTGGCATAGCTCTAAGGGCAATAACTTTCTCATAGTCGCCCACCTTGGCCACGAGCGAGTCACGCAGCGAGGTGGTGTCGGCAGCCAAGTCCACTTTAAGTGCGCCATCGGCCACACTGAAGTGCTTGCCGCCAGTGAGGCTCCACTTGAGGTCGTTTGCCTTGTAGAGTGCGGCAGTGCCATACACGTCGTCGGCAGTCTGTCCGTCGGCAAATGTCACCACCATCTTGCGGTTGGCAATGGCAGCCGGTTCATCTTTGAACGCCTTTATCACAGGATACAAACCCTTGCTCCAGTCATATAGGTCGGCATCGAGGCCGTCAAGTGCCTCACCGCTGGTAAGCACGCTGGTGTTCACGCCGTTCAGGTTTTCGGCTATTGAACTTGCAGCTGCGCCATAATGTCCTATCTGGGCATCATAGTAGTTGGCTGCCACCTTGCACGTCTGACCCGGCACATGCGACAGCAGTGCACCGCGATTGGCGTCGGTAGCCTTGCTGCGCTCCACTGTGCCATAGTTGATGTTGCCTGTAAATGCGCCTTTTGAGGAAGCTTGTGTCGAAACACCACCCACAGTGTATGACGCATATATTGCGCCAGAGTTCACATTGTTTTCTATCACGCTTGCAGAGCCTGTGGTTGCCACAATTCCGGCAACATAGGTCTGAGCACCTGCCTTGCGCCCTGGAGTGATACTGTCGCCAAGTATGTAGCCATCATTCTGGCTGTTTTTCACCGTGCCCAATGAATAAGCTGAAATACCGGCTGCATAGCTTCCACCCGTAACGATGTGACCTGCATTGTAGCACTGCTCCACTGTGGCACCGCCCTGGTTGAGGGCCACAATGCCGGCAGCATATTTGTCGGTAGTAATTACTTTTGCATAGTTCTTGCAGTTGAACACTTTACCATAGTTGACGGCTGCCACACCAGAAGCGTAGTTCAATGCCCGCAACTCGCAATCGCTGGCAATGCTCAAATTCTTGACAACGCCTTTTTCGCCCACAAATCCAAATAACGAAACTGCTATTTTAGAAGTCTTGGTGTCGGGCTTGCCATCAGCGCCAAACACCACACCATCAATCTTCAGATTGTGAATTGCATGTCCGTCGCCATCGTAGGTGCCGTTGAACTGCAATGCACTGTTACCGCCCATGCCTATGCCGCCAAAGCCAGTGGCATCCACATCGGCAGTCTGCTTGAAGTAGTCGCCCTTAAATGTCTGGGCATACTTTGATATGCCGTCGCCAAGCGACTCAAGGTCAGCCTTGTTTCTTATGAGATATGGGTCTTTCTCTGTTCCTTGTCCGGCAAAAAGCGACGGATTTATGGTAGAGAGCGAATACAGCTTCAAAATGCTCGTATTTGTCTTTGACAATGCCACAAGCAGTTCGCTTGAATAAGCATTCTTCACTATCACCGAGTCACCCTCTATTTTGAGTCCGGCAGTCTCGTCGGCAAAGTTGCTGTTGTCATAGAGTTTCCAATACACGTCATTGGCTGTGGAAATCTTGAAGTTGCGCTTAACCTTGGTCACATCATTACCTTCCTTAAATGTAATCGGAGCTGCGCTAAGATAAGCGGTGGTCGTGGCATCAAGCCCTTTCAATCGAGGATACAACCCCTCTGTGAAGTTCCACACGCTTGTGTCGTAGCCGGCAAGAGCCTTGCCGCTCGTCAGTTGTGCAGTGGTCAGCACCATGCGCTTCACAGATGCTGGCATAATTGTACCCACCATCTGCTGGTCAAAATACACGTCTTTCATTATGGTGTCGCTATATGCTGCGCCATACACGCCCTCGGTCTCATTAATCACCGTGGCTGGCACACGCACTTGTCCGAAGTTGATGCAGCGAACAACCGTTGACAGATATTTCCACTCTATCGTATCGCCGTCAGAGTTCGTGGTATAAGATGGATTTGGCACATAACCAACCACACCGCCCACATGGAGCGACGGACTTGAATTGAGCACTATGTTGCTGTTGTAACAGTCTTTCAAATTACCGCCATACACACTTCCGGCCACACCGCCCGATGCACCGTTGCTTTTAGAGGAAGTATAATTGGCTGCGCCACTTATAGGACCGGCATTGTAGCAACGCTCCAATGTTCCGGTGAGCACTTCGCCTGCCACACCGCCTATGTAAGCATAACCGGTTTTGTCCGTGAGCTGCATGTCGCTGTAGCTGTTGCGCACCTGTGGTTCTTTCTCCTTGGCTGGCAATGTGGTAGCCACTATACCGCCGATTGATTTCCAAACGGAGTTGGCAAGGCTCGACATTGTTATTGAGCCATGAGACTCAAGATTGCTTGCCACGGCACAGCCTACTATATTGCCGGCAATGCCGCCATCTTCTCCGGCACCTGTTATCGTACCTTTAAAGTATGCATTTTTGAGTTCTGGGCCACAGAAATAGCCAACCACGCCACCAGCGCCATAGTTTGTAAACGTGAGTGTGGCACCAGTCACCTTTATGTCGGTCAGTTTGCCGGCACTCCAGCCTGCCACAGTACCGCTATATTGTCCGGCCGACTCCATCTCAACATTGTCGAGTGTCAAGTTCTTAATCACACTCACCGTGTCGGCATAGCCAAACAAGCCCTGATAGTCCTCAGAGCCAACACTGATTGTGAGGTTTTTCAAAGTTTTGCCATCACCGTCGAAAGTACCACGGAATGGAGTTTCCTTATTACCGATGCTTGTGTAGGCCTTGGTAGATGTGCTCATGTCAATATCGTTGCCAAGCTTCACATATTTGTCCTTATAGTCATCTCCGTTCATCACGTCCTCACAAAAGGCCTCAAGTTGGGTTGGCTTGGTGATTACGTATGGTGAGGAAGATGTTCCATTGCCACTCCAGTCCTGAGGCGTTGGTTTCGGATATATCACCGCACCTTTTGCAAACGTTATCTTCGACGACAGCACCCTAAGTGATGAGAGCGACTGCGAAGCGGCACAAAACACGCCCCAGTTGCCCAGTTCTATCGTGGTTTCACCACCCTTTGCAATTATGCTGCCCTTTTGGGCAGACTTGCTCTTTGCATAATTGGCCGGATAACAGTTAAACGGTCCATAAAGCACATTTGTGAAAATGCGCTGCGGCGAGATGGTCACTGTGCTGTCTGGTTTCAGACGAGCCTTGACCGTCGCGCCATTATTAACAAAGTTCACAATTTCTATCTCATTGTCGTATGGTTGACTCACATACACGCCATAAGTCTGCACCGAGTCAGTGTTAGTCAGCGATTTCCCGTTATAAATCACACTGCTCATGGTGGCATTGCATGGCTTCAGTTCGCTCTTGCTATACACGCCAAACGAGCCGCCTTTTGAGTCGCCTTCGGTCACTATCACGCCCCATGCTCCAAGGGTGATTATTCCGTCATCACCCACGGTTGCCGTGATGGGAGTGGTGGTGCTATACACGCGTTTTGCCAAATCCATGGAGCAAGCCCACACTGGTCCGTAGGTGGAGTGCTGATAGATTTTTGCCGGCGTAATCTGCAGAGTGCCGGCAGCTGCGTCGTAGGTCGCCTGCAAGGTGTCGGTCAATCCCCACAAATTTATGATTTGCACGTTGGTGTCATCAATTCGCTTCACTTTCATCACACCATTGGTTGTGCAAGAGCCATCACTGTACTTGTAGTCAAACTCTGCACACGACTGCTCTGCAGGCAGCGTGGCAGCCTTGCGTTTGGCTGCGCGTTTTGCGCCATTTTGGTTATTCACTTGCCAAGAGCCCGACGCAAACTTGTTTCCCGACAAATTCCACGTCTTTCCGCTCTCAACATTCACTTGCTTCTCTGGTCCTGCATTGGCCGCGGGTGTGGTTTGGTGCCCATGAAGCGCATTGCTCTGCGCAATCTTAGCCCTAAACTCCTTGACAGTCTCTGCGTCCTGCGAAGCTTTAGAGTCTTGTGTCACATCGGCAGAGCGAGCTACGGAACTTGCCGCGCCATGCAGTTGTGCCACTTGCTCAATGACTTGCGTTTGCGCCATACCTGCAGGTGAGAACAACCAGCAAAGCAACAAACTGAAAAGTAACTTCTTCGTCATAGAGAAATTAAATTAAAATTATAAAAAAATAGATATTTTTTACAGCAGCACAAAATTATTCATTTTTTAATTAAAAACAAAAGAAATGCTTACAATTAACAAATTTATCAACCAACAAACTTATAATTTAATTCTATTGTAATATTTAATGTTTCATTTGTTTATTAAAGAAAACACACCATACATTAAAAAGATTAATCACATGCCATCAAAGCCGACGGTCATTCCTCATGCAGTTTTATGCTGCATGGTTTCTATGAAGCATATATTTTTCATTAAATTTGTATAACTGACCGCTATCTGACAACCATAAAAAGCATTGATAAATACGTATAATAAATAAACAATCAAACAAATGTCTCTAAAATCATCAACATTTTCCGACACCAAGACACACTATGCCCTGCTCGACGGCTTGCGCGGTGTGGCAGCCTTATTTGTCGTGTGGTATCATGTGTTTGAGGGATTCGGCTTTGCCCAAAGCGTCAATGGTGTGGGCGACGGCCTCATCACATCATTTAACCACGGCTACCTCGCTGTTGACTTCTTTTTCATTTTGTCAGGTTTCGTGATTGGCTATGCCTACGACGACCGCTGGGCCAAGGGATTCACCATAGGTCAGTTTGCTAAACGCCGCCTCATTCGCCTTCACCCCATGGTGGTGGCCGGCGCTGTGATTGGTCTCATCACATTCTGCATGCAAGGAGCCGTCAAGTGGGACGGCACGCATGTGGCCACATCGGCCATCATGCTGGCTCTGCTCTGCACCATGTTTCTCATTCCGGCCGTGCCTGGCACAGCCCCCGAAGTGAGAGGCAACGGCGAGATGTATCCGCTCAACGGCCCGTCATGGTCGCTCTTCTTTGAGTATATCGGCAACATTGTTTACGCTCTGCTTCTGCGCCGCCTCCCCACCAAGGTGCTCGGTGTGCTGGTAGCACTGCTTGGCGCAACACTGTTGTGGTTCAATGCCTGCAATGTGTCGGGACTCGGCATGTTTGGTGTGGGGTGGACTCTCGACACCATGAATTTCTGGGGTGGCATGCTGCGCATGATGTTTCCCTATGCCATGGGCATGTTTTTGGCTCGCACATTCCGCCCTGTGAAAGTGCGCGGCGCATTTTGGCTATGCTCGGCTGTGCTTCTGGCTCTGTTTGCCGTGCCATATCTGCCGTCAATGACTCCGGTGTGTGCAAACGGCGTGTTTGAGTCAGTGTGCATAATCGTCATTTTCCCTGTCTTGGTTTGGCTTGCCGCTTCCGGACAGACTACCGATGCCAAGTCAACCACAATATGCACGTTCTTGGGCAACATTTCATTCCCACTATACATTGTGCACTATCCGTTTATGTATCTATTTTATGCTTGGCTCATCAAGCAGCAAATCTACACGCTCGACGAGTGTTGGCCCATAGCACTGGGGCTCATGGCTTGGAACGTGGCTTTGGCCTATGTGTTCCTGCGCTTCTACGACCTGCCTGTGCGCCGCTGGCTCACCGCCAAGTTTTCACGCCGCTGATTTGCCCTGTCGCAGCCGGCATGGCGCGCGACAGAATTCATGAATAAAATAAGAAGGACACCTTTCCATCTGCGGAACGGCGTCCTTCTACCTTAATCTTCACGCTGATTTGTTTTTACTCAGCAGAACATTCTGGTCATGTATAGTTACTAAAAAATACTTGCATTTCTTTCAAAAAAAATGCCGATGGCCATTACTTCACCACCTTCTTTTCGCTCTTGGTGCTACCATCGGTGTAGCGTGTAACCACAATGTTGATGCCACTGAATGGCTCTGCCGATGCCACACCGGCCAAGTTGTAGTATTTCACGCTTTCCACCGCCTTTTCAGCCACATTGTCGGCAACTCCAGTCACTGTTTTTTTAGGAGCAAACAGCAGCATAGCCGGGAACCAGTAGTTGTCTGTGAGCTTCATGCTCTTCACCTTAGAGCCGTCGGTGGCATTGTAGATGTTGAGATAATAGTTTTGTGAGCTATAGTTCTCAAATGTCATGGCCACCACATAGTTGTTGTCGGGGTCATAACCCACCACGGAGCCATACATTGCCTGACCGTCATCAAAAGTGATGAAGTTCTGCGTGAATGTTTGGCTCTTTAAGTCATATTTGCAGATGTAGTTGGTGTTCTCACCAGGAGAGTAATAAAGCACCATGTTTTTCTCATCTACGGCTGGAGCGGCGTGTTTCCACGCAAACCATGTGTTTTGCGAAACCATAGGCACTGTCATTGTGCTCTTTGGCTCAAATGTGTTTGAGTCAAGAAGTACAAACTGCTCAATATTAGATGCCGAGGGCTCGCCATAGGTGCAGTTGTTGACCGACACCAGCACTGAGCCGCCCACAGTGAACACCGAGGCGATGTTGTCGATTGCAATGGTTTTCAGCAAGCGGTCAGTGGCTGTGTCAATCACATACAGGCCCTTGCCCTGAACGGCAACAAGCAGTCTGCCATTGCTAAACACCATGTCACCAGGCTGATTGCTATAAGTGGAACCAGAAGTGCCCTCCACAGCATCGCCGATGGTGCCTGTAGTGATGTCGAATGGGTGCACGCCATCGGTGGCACTGATATAGCCTTTTTGGTCATTTATCGACAGATATGCACGAGTATCGCCCGAGCCAACGTTCTCAAATGATTTCTTTGATTTCAAGGTCTTGGCATCGGCAATGATAAAACGGCCACCAGTAGTGCCATAGTTCTGCTTAGAGCAGATGAACAGGTTTTCAGAACCAAGCTCCGCAAATTGCGAAGTGTTGCCAAGCGTCAGTCCCGGGTTCACGGCCTGATATGCACGATAGGTCATCTCACCCGTGTCGTAGGAGTAGAAATTGATTGTGCTTGAGTTATGCCCAAACCAATCCTCGTTAAGCACGAAAATGCCATTCTGGAATTCTTGTGCGGCATTGACATTGGCAAAGAAAGCCAATGCCAAGCCTGCCAAGCAAAATATCTTTTTCATAATCGCTTAGTTTTAAAAATTTCATTACTTAATCGCCTTTTTCACAGTCTTGTGGCTGCCGTCACTATAAGTGGTGACAACGATGTTGACACCGCAGAATGGCTCTGCCGACGCCACGCCTTGCAAGTTGTAGTACTTAACGCTTGCCACAGCTTTCTCTGCCACTTGAGCCTCAACACCGGTTGACACATTAGATGGAGCTGACACGATTTCTTTCCATGTCACAGTACCGTTGCCATAGTTCCAACCGTCAACGCTGCCGTCGCTCAAGATGCGGCTTGAGCAGCCAACGCCGCTATATGACCAGTCGGCATCAGAGAAATTTGATTTGAGGAAATAGCCCCAGTAGCCCGAAGTGCTCCAACCCTCGGCCACATAGTCCTCGGCGTCGTCAAAGCTGCCGTTGTTGTTAGCGTCCCACTTGAAGCCTGTGATATACACACCGTAGCCACCCGTGCTCGACACACACACCAAGCGTGGATTGTTCTCGGCAATTGCCAGCACCATGTCGGCACCAGTCACGTTGTCACCATCGAACTTGTAGCCGAAAGCCATGGCGTTGGTCTCGCCATTGGCATTCCACTGCATAACCAAGGCTGCGCGTTTAGAGCCTGTGCCAGTCCAGTTTTTAATGTCGTCCATAGTGAAGGCGTTAGCCACAACAGATGCGCACACGAGAGCGCAGAGAAGTAAAATTTTCTTCATGATTTTTTAATCTTAATTTGTTGTTTTATTAATTGTTATACTCACTTTTTTTCATTTTACAATCACAGCAAGAATTTTGCCGAACCGTTCTCGCTCTTTATTATCCACACGCCATGTCCCAGCTTGTCGGTGGCCACCGTGTTGCGGCCCTCGGTGAGGCTTACGTTCATCACGGCCTTGCCGCCCACCGAGTAGATGGTGGCCTTGCATGGCTTGCCGCTGTTTATTACCACCAGCTCACCATAGCTCTTATAGGCACTGATGCGCGTGCCCGACAGCTGACGCACTTCGTCCACTCCGGCAATCTTTGCATTTGGGTGCAGGTCTATGGCACCAGCCACCTCGGTAGAGGTCTCTCCCAGCCAGCCGCACATCTGGTTTTCGGCGCAATACACTTTCACAAAATCCACTTGGTCAAGTTCCACCTTTTTGCCCTTTTCGTCAACAGCCCACTCCAAGTTGAGCTCCGCGTTGGGCGATGTGTTGGGCACATTGTCCACATAGCCATAGTCGAAGAAATATTGCACCCAATATGTGCCCTCGCCGCTCTCGTCATAGGCATTGCATGGCAGTTTCGCGCCCTCAAAGGTGAGAGTTTCGTCTGTAATCCACATTGGCCAGAACGTCTGGGCATGAAATGTGTTCTTTTCCACCTTGCCGGCGTTAAGGCTGTCGGTGTCGTTGCTTGTCCACCGCACAGAGCAAGTGTCTTTTTTCCAGTTTCTTGCTATGTTTGGCCTGTAATACACTATTTTGTAGTCGTGCCTGGTCTTGGGGTTGTTATACTCGCTGCCGGCAAGCTCATACCATGGGTCATCGGGTATGCCGTTATTGTTGACGTCTTTGCTCACCATCACTATGCCAGGCTCGCTGCTGCCGCCCTTAGATGTGGTTGCGTCACCCTGGAAAGCATTGCCAAACACCTTAAAGTCGGCGCAGCCTTTCACATTCACTATGGGGTGGTCAAAACCAAACACCACATATCCGCCATAGGCGCCAAGACTCACAACGTCGCCCACACACACGGTGTCGGCAGGCATAATCACCGTTTCTCCGCCTATCTCTGTGGTGTCGGCCGGCGTGATGTGGCCACATATACTTGCCTCCACTTTCTTGATTATGTCGGCTTTTGTGTCACCATTGGCATACTCCGGAAACACGTTGGCAAACTGCCCTGGTGCAGGCTGAAAGTCAAACACCTTGGTTATATATGGCAAATTGTCGGCATGCGTCAGTGCCACAAGAGCCGCACAAGCTGCCATAAGTGCCATTATCGTCTTTTTCTTATTCATATAGTTTTATATCTTTTTCACTTCTCATTTATATTGTTGCCCACAAATGCGAAATGCGCCGGAATGTCGCCAGTGCGCACCTCCCACTTTTTCTTGCCGTCTTGCCCGAAGCAATAGAGTTTGCCAGGCGACACATAATCCTTGGCGTCGGTCACATAGATGTCCTTGGTCACAGGGTTCACCGCCACGCCGTAAGGTATGGCAATGTCTTTTTCCGTGCCGTCGGTTATGAAGTTGGTAGTCACCAGCTCCATTGTCTTAGTGTTTATTATGCCGTAGGTCACGGTGTTTTCCATCGTCTCATAGCTCCACTGCACACTCACCACATAGAGCGAGTCGCCATCGAGCCAGCAGTTGCTCGCCGGCACGTCCATGCGTTTCTCAATGCGGTGTTTGCGCGTGTCGTAGGCATATATATTGCTCGGTGTGCCATAGTAGTCGCCGCGCGAAATCACCCAGAGCACTCCCCTGCTGTCGGCTTTCACGCCAAGCAAATTGATGGCTATGGGTATGCGTCCTTCTTCCTTAAACGTGGCAATGTCTATCACCGACAGCGTGTTTTCGTAGTTTGGCACCATATATCCGCCGGAGTTTGCCACATATATCTTGCCGTTGGCTATCTCCAGCTCATCGGGCTGATAGCCCACCAGGCAGGTGTCAACCACCTGAAGCGTGGCGGTGTCAATTTTTGCCACAAAGCCGCGCTGCTTATAGTTGGGGTCTATCTGCACAGGGCCAGCATAGCTCGTCACATAGGCATAACCACCATAAAACTTTATGTAGCGGCAATTAGGAATATTGATTTGCCCCACACGCTTGGCGTTTTTCTTGTTCATCACCTCCACCTTGTTTGAGCAGTTGATTACGGCATAGAGCTTGGAGCCATATATGCCTATGTCGTTGCCCACATCGCCAAGCTCCTTGGGCACAGAGGGATTAAAGTAGCCATATATGTTGCGTATGTAGCGGCCTGTGGAATAGTCATAATAGTCGAGCGTGCTCTTGTTGCTGCCCATGTTGCCCTCGTTGAGCAAATAAAAGCCTGACACGTCGGTAAACTCCGGCTGCGACGTGGGCACCTCATCAGGAATGTAAATGAAATCCTCGTCACGGCAGCCGCACAGCACGGCAACCATCACAAAGAGCAATATACATAACTTATATCTCATTTTTCTATCCTAAAAACGTTGACCATCCATCTGCCCATGGGCTTAAATATCCACTTTCAAGATGCACTTGAAATTGCG
The DNA here is from genome assembly GCA_934675575.1 of uncultured Muribaculaceae bacterium. GTDB lineage: Bacteria > Bacteroidota > Bacteroidia > Bacteroidales > Muribaculaceae > Sodaliphilus. The sequence goes on along the minus strand of CAKUQQ010000016.1, from coordinate 17,273 downwards.
CCCCGGCATAGGGTAGTTCAATATCACGTCATAATACTGGTTAAACAAGTTGTTGACCTCGCAAGTGAGCTTCATCTTCACAGCATGCACCCTGAACACATAGCTTGCGCTCAGGTCGTGGGTGTACCACGGCTGCTCGTGGTTGGCAAGAATGTTGGCTGAGTTGTGATAGCGTTCGCCCACATATATGAAGCTATAGTTGCACTCAAACGCACGCCATGAGGCATTGACCACGGCAGAGCCGCTGTGCCACGGGATATAGGCGATTTGCCCCTTGTAGGTGCCACCATAGCCACGGTCGTCGGGGTGCGTGTAGTCTTGAGCCTTCTGATAGGTGTAGTTCAAGTTCACATTGAAATTCACCGCACGCATTGCCATGCTCACACGCGCAGTGACATCGATGCCGCGAATTTGCACCTTGCCTATGTTCATCATCATCCAGCGGTATTGCCCTGTGCCTTTTGGCACGGCAATAATCTTGTCGGTTATGCGGTTGTAGTAGCCGTCGGCAGTGAACCGCACACCGCGGAAGAAGCCGTCGTCGCGCATGTCGGAGTAGAACACGCCCACATCATATTGTGTGGCATATTCCGGACGCAGCGCAGCGTTGCCCATATCGGTGTAATACAAGTCGTTGAACGTGGGCATTCTGAATATGCGCTTATAGAATGCGCGCACGCTGAGATTGTGCTGCGGCCACGGCTGATAGCTCAAGAACACGGCCGGCGTCAGCTTGTTCATATACTCTGAGTGATGAGCCGTGACCACACCAGCGTTGCGCGACGAGTAGCGGTCGTTGACCATGGTGTAGAGCACGCTCGCCTGCCCCTTGAGGCCATGCCAAGTGTAGGCCGTGGCCAGCGCCGCAAGCGCCGTGTGGCGCGTGGGATAGGCAAAGTTGACCAGCGTGGCGTTAAGATAATTCCACTTGTAGTCTGCCGAAAAATCCACGTCCCAGTTAGGCAGCACTGTGTATTTGTTGGCTGTTGACACATACACCTCGTCTTGCCAAAACTTGTTGTTTATATACATCAGCGTGGTGTCGGGATTGAGATAGCGCATATAGTCGCGCGCATATTTGGCATTGACCTGCATCTCATAGCGGTCCGACAGCTTCTTCTGATAGTGGCCTTGGGTGAAGAAGTTGCGGTCCCACTGACGCTGCGAGTTTTTCCACACATTGTTCACTATTGCCCCCGGTATGCCGCGCTCGCTGTCGTAGTAATAAAACTTTGCGTTCCACGAGCCGTCGGTCACACGGCCAAACAGTCCGCCCTCAACCCTAAAAGAGTTAATGTCGCCATTTTTGCGCACCGCCGTGGTGTCCCACGCCACAGTGCCGTCGCTGAAACGCTTGCGGTAGCGGAAGTGATATTGTCCGGTAGCGTAGGTATATTCGGTGTTGAGCGACAGGCTCACCTTGTCGCTCAGCTTCTGCTCCCAGCGCACCGAGGGGTTTGCAAGCCCAAACGAGCCTGTACGGAATGTGAAATTGAGGTTAGTGCGCTTATCCCCAGCAAATGCCGGTCGCTTGGTGCGTATATACACACTGCCGGCCGACCCGAAGTCGCGTGCCGGCTGAAATATTTCGCTCTTCTGTCCGTTGTAAAGCGAGATTTCCTCTATGTTGTCGAGCGAGAACTTGCCCAGGTCTATCTGGCCGTTTTGGGCATTGCCAAGCTGTATTCCGTCGTAAAACACACCCATGTGGTTAGTGCCCATGGAGCGTATGTCCACAGTCTTTATGCCGCCCACGCCACCATAGTCTTTAATCTGCACGCCGGCAAAATATCTTATGGCATCGGCCACAGAGTGGCTGTTGAGCGACTCCAGACGGCTGCCTTTAAGTGTCTGCGCCGGAATCACCTCGTCATAAGGCCGTGCGCCATACACAACCACATTGCGCAAATACTGCATTGAGTCAAGGCGGCTATGCCCTGCCGTGCTGTCAACGGCCTCAGCTGCCAGACACGCCAATGGCGCAACCAGCATGCACACAGCAATCACCGTCAAAACACAAAATCTGCGCATAGCATTACATTTAACACACTCTCTCGTCAATGCGCGCACTCAAGAATTCAGATTTTTCATATAGAAAGACAATCTCTCTGCCACATTTTTGCTTTTAGCGGTAGCGGCAGAACTATTGCGTTTCAATGCCCTAATTCCCGAGAGCTCGTTTGAAACATTCCATCTGGCAGGTCTTCTGACTCATTCCTGCAGTTTTTCTTTTCCCGACCCTTCCCACGGCTTGCAGAAAGCCATAGTGGGTCGAAATCTGCACTTTAACGGGGGAACACACAGCAGCGCGGTCTGTTCAGGATTCTCACCTGATTCCCTTTTCACCTGCACAACCCTGTGGCGGTCTGCAAGCACCAGATTTACAACCGCAAAAATAGCACAATCTTTCCACACCACCAAATTCCACACCACCCTAAAATCACCTAAAATCACCACAACACAAGAAGCAAGCTACCACCACGCAACGTGGCAAAAAACACTATATTTGCAAACAATTAGTGACACCACACAACACATTTGTTGTCTAAAATGAAAAAGAATCGGTTCCATCAGTTTTGCTTTTTTCGGCTGAAAGAGTTATCTCCTAATCACACTGGAGCATACTCTCTTGACAGCCAAGGGTATGTTGATTTGCGAGGACAGGAAATAAAACATCTTGGACGTGTACACAAGTTCATCAAATGTGATTTCTCCAATTCGTCATTCATGGCTTCAAATGCCATATATTGGATTAAAGGCAAAACATTTATTGATTCCACTTTTTCAAAAACGACTTTCAATGCGTTAGCAGAACATGGCAACAAATTTTATAACTGCTCTTTTGAAAACATAAACTTCAAAAATGCAATCTTGGGATATGACTCGTCATGCTACACTAATTGCACATTCAAAAAAGTCAAGTTCGGGGCTTTTATAAAACCACAGTTCAAAGATTGCAAGTTTATTGATTGTGATTTCTATAATGTGGATTTTCAAGCTTCAAGCTTTGAACATTGCGAATTTGTTGGCAAATTAGAGAATGTCTGGTTTAGGGGTGGTTTCCCAACGGATTCGCAAAAGAAAGAATTCGGTGATGCCAAACCCAACAGAATGATTAACGTGTCGTTTGAAAATGCTACTCTACACGACGTAACTTTCAGTGACAACTGTGATTTATCCACCATAGCACTCCCAAGGCAAGGACAGTATTTGTTTTTTGACAATTGGAACGAACAATTAAACACAATATTGGCAAAAGGGACAACAAACCAGCCTGTCAAAACAAGCAACGACATCACATCTTTTGTTGCCCTATATAACGTCCATTCCGCAAATCAAAAATACTATATTCTGAATATAGCAGACCTGTTAAGAGATTACTCCGAAAATGCCGTCGAAATCATTCAGCAAAACGCCAAGAAAGAAGACACAATGAACTATTTTTTTATGGGATTAAAACATTTTAAGAATGTTGCAATTGCTTGTGCTCCAGACAATGTCGGTTTAGCACACGAATTAATAGGAACTCTAAGTGAATTAGAGGCAATGCCTTTTGATTTTAACCTCAAAGCCTTAACAGTAAAAAGCAATGGGATACATTATTCCAACGATTTCTCACTTGTAGAACATGTTTGGTTGGATTACCAACCAAACAATTTAGCATGGCCATTATTCTCTGAAAAATTAAAAAACTTAATTGAAACGGCATTGACTGGGAGGGAAAAGCTTAAATGGATTTCATGCAATATTTGTTATAAAAATGAAATCAGAAAATACTACATTCCATATTTTACTGAAGGATTAGACGTGTTAAATAAAGAAAAGAGCTTCTATGCTAATAATGGCAATTTAATAAAACCAGCTTTTTCATATCGCAAAATACAAGATTATAGCATATTTCCGAAACCATCTATGAATAATTTATGGCAAATAACTGCAGCTATATGTATTTCAGACAAAGTCAAAAAAGAAATTATGAAATCAAAAATTTCATGTCTAAACTATGAGGCAATTTTAATTGTTTGATTTTAACTCAAACAATTTGCTTGCGATAAGCTATCGAATAAAATGAAAAAAAAGAAATCCGGAAAACCTTTTGGTGGTTTCCGGATTTCTTTATTATTCTTGATAACTTCGGCTTGCAGCTATGCTGCTGCCGCGTTTTCACACATCAATCTTGCTTCTCAAGTTCGGCTTTAGCCTCGGCACGCTCTTGCGCACGGATAAACTCCTTTTCGCTCGGAAGTTCATCTTCCTTCTTCTTGAGATTTTTCATCATTTCAGACTCCTTGATTTCGTCCTTGTTGGCAACCATTATTGTCTGGAACTCACGCATACCAGTTCCGGCAGGAATCAAGTGACCGCAAATCACGTTCTCCTTCATGCCCTCCAGACGGTCAACCTTACCATTGATGGCAGCCTCGTTGAGCACCTTGGTAGTTTCCTGGAACGAAGCGGCACTCATGAAGCTCTTGGTCTGCAATGCGGCACGAGTGATACCTTGCAGAATCTGCTCCGAAGTGGCAGGCACTGCGTCGCGCACCACCACCAGACGCAAATCGCGACGTTTGAGCGTAGAGTTCAGGTCACGCAGCTTGCGTGCTGTGATAATCTGACCCGGCTTCACGTCAGGGCTGTCACCGGCGTCGGTAACCACCTTCTTGCCCCAGATGCGGTCGTTCTCGTCTTGGAAGTCTTGCTTGTCAACAATCTGCTGTTCAAGGAAGCGAGTGTCGCCAGAGTCAACAATGTTGACCTTACGCATCATCTGACGCACAATCACCTCAAAGTGCTTGTCGTTGATGCCCACACCTTGCAAGCGGTACACGTTTTGCACCTCATTCACAATGTAATCCTGAACGGCAGTCGGACCCATAATGCGAAGAATGTCGGCTGGAGTGATGGCACCGTCAGACAGTGGAGTTCCGGCACGCACAAAGTCGTTCTCTTGCACGAGGATTTGCTTTGACAGCGGCACAAGGTATTTCTTCACCTCGCCAATCTTGCTCGTAACCACAATTTCGCGGTTACCGCGCTTGATTTTGCCAAATGTCACCTCACCGTCGATTTCGCTCACCACAGCAGGGTTCGACGGGTTGCGTGCCTCGAAGAGCTCTGTCACACGTGGCAGACCACCGGTAATATCACCAGCACCACCCGAAGTGGCACGTGGAATCTTCACAAATGTCTCACCAGGAGTAATCTCGCTGTTGTCGTCCATCATCAGATGCGCACCCACTGGCAAAGAGTAGGTCTTCAGCACCTCGCCGTTGGCATCTAAGATTTGAGCCTCTGGAATATGAGTGTGATCTTTCGACTCTATGATAATCTTTTCACTATTGCCCGAAGTCTCATCAACCTCGTTGCGGAACGTAACGCCGTCAATCAAGTTCTGATATTTGAGCGTACCGCCCACCTCACTCACGATAACGGCATTGAATGGGTCCCACTCGGTAATTACGTCGCCCTTCTTCACAAGGTCGCCGTCTTTGAAGAACAGCTTGGAACCATACACGATGTTGGCTGAAGTGAGAGCCATGCCTGTGTTCACATCTACAATGTGCAACTCTGCCATGCGGCCAATCACCACGTCCACACCGTCCTTGTCTTTCACTGTGCGGAGTTCCTCAATCTCCAAGCGGCCATCGTAGCGCGAAGTCATGTTTGACACGGCAGCTATGTTGCTTGCCACACCACCCACGTGGAACGTACGCAGTGTGAGCTGGGTTCCTGGCTCGCCGATTGACTGTGCAGCCACCACGCCCACAGCCTCGCCTTTCTGCACCATGCGGTGAGTTGCAAGGTTTCGGCCATAGCACTTGGCACACACGCCATGCTTCGACTCACAAGTGAGCACTGAGCGGATTTCCACCGACTCAATTGGAGAGTTGTTGATGCGCTCGGCAGCGGCGTCGGTGATTTCCTCACCCGACTTCACGATAATCTCACCATTCGATGGGTCAACCACATCGTGTACCGACACGCGGCCCACGATTCTTTCACCCAAAGTGGCTACCACATCATCGCCCTTCTTCACCTCGCGGCACACGAGACCACGCAGTGTTCCGCAGTCCTCCTCGTTGATTACCACGTCGTGAGCCACGTCAACCAGACGGCGAGTCAAGTAACCGGCGTCGGCTGTCTTCAAGGCCGTATCAGCAAGACCCTTGCGGGCACCGTGCGATGAAATGAAGTATTCCAGCACACTCAAGCCTTCCTTGAAGTTGGCAAGAATTGGGTTCTCGATGATTTGGTGACCGCCTTCCACACCAGACTTCTGTGGCTTGGCCATCAGACCACGCATACCCGAAAGCTGACGGATTTGGTCCTTAGAACCACGGGCACCGGAGTCAAGCATCATATACACAGAGTTGAAACCCTGCTGGTCGCTCGAAATCTGTTTCATCAGCGTCTCGGTGAGCTTGCTGTTGACGTTGGTCCAAATGTCGATGATTTGGTTATAGCGCTCGTTGTTGGTGATAAGACCCATGTTGTAGTTGTTCATCACATCGGCAACTTGGGCATCACCCTCCTTGATATATTCTTTCTTTTCGGCTGGCACAAGCACATCGTCGAGGTTGAACGAAAGTCCACCCTTGAATGCCCAATAATAACCCATGTTCTTCACATCGTCGAGGAACTTGGCAGAGCGAGGCACACCGCAGTTGCGGATAACCTTGGTGATGACTTTCTTCAGTGTCTTCTTCGACACAAGCTCATTCACATAGCCCAACTCGTGTGGCACGTGGTTGTTAAACAGCACACGGCCCAAGCAGGTGTCTTTCACCACGTGCTTCACTGGGTTGCCGTTTTCGTCGATGTCGTCAACCAGCACCGAGATGATGGCATTCATCGACACACGACCCTCGTTGAAGGCAATTTCTGCCTCCTCTGGTCCGTAGAACACAAGACCCTCGCCCTTTTGTCCCGGACGGAGCTTGGTGATGTAGTACAAACCCAGAACCATATCCTGCGACGGAACGGTGATAGGCTCACCATTGGCAGGGTTGAGGATATTGTGAGGCATGAGCATCAATGTCTGTGTCTCCACCACGGCCTCGTTGCCCAGTGGCAAGTGAACGGCCATCTGGTCACCGTCGAAGTCGGCATTGAAAGGCGTACATGCCAGTGGGTGCAGGCGCATGGCCTTGCCCTCTATGAGGATTGGCTGGAATGCCTGGATTGACAAGCGGTGCAGTGTTGGGGCACGGTTCATCATCACCGGGTGACCCTTCATCACGTTTTCAAGAATGTCCCACACCACTGGCTCGCGGCGGTCAACAATCTTCTTGGCGCTCTTCACCGTCTTCACAATGCCGCGCTCTATGAGCTTGCGTATGATAAACGGCTTATACAACTCGGCAGCCATATCTTTTGGCAATCCCATTTGACCCATTTGCATTTCAGGGCCAACCACGATTACCGAACGTCCAGAGTAGTCAACACGCTTACCGAGCAAGTTCTGACGGAAACGTCCCTGCTTACCCTTCAAGCTGTCGCTCAATGACTTCAGAGGGCGGTTTGAGTCGCTCTTCACGGCGCTCGATTTGCGCGAGTTGTCGAGCAGAGAGTCAACTGCCTCTTGAAGCATGCGCTTCTCGTTGCGCAAGATAACCTCCGGAGCCTTGATTTCAATCAGGCGTTTCAAGCGGTTGTTGCGGATAATCACACGGCGATACAGGTCGTTCAAGTCACTGGTGGCAAAACGGCCGCCATCGAGTGGCACCAACGGACGCAAATCCGGCGGAATCACAGGAATCACCTTGAGAATCATATATTCCGGCTTGTTCACGTTCTTGGAAGCGCGGAACGACTCCACCACTTGCAGACGCTTCAGAGCTTCGGTCTTGCGCTGCTGCGAGCCTTCCTTGCCGGCACGGTCGCGCAGCTCGTATGACAATGAGTCGAGGTCAAGACCTGCCAGCAGGTCGTAGATGGCCTCGGCACCCATCTTGGCGATGAACTTGTTGGGGTCATCGTCGGGAAGCATCTGGTTTTCGCGTGGCAGACGGTCGAGAATGTCGAGATACTCGTCCTCGCTGATTGTGTCAAGGCGTGCGAGCTCAGTGCCGTCGGCCAAAGTTGCTGTTCCTGGATTAATCACGATGTAGCGCTCATAATAGATTACCGAGTCAAGTTTCTTGGTCGGCAAGCCCAGCAGATAGCCTATCTTGTTTGGAAGTGAGCGGAAATACCAAATGTGAGCCACAGGCACCACAAGCTGAATGTGGCCGCAACGCTCACGGCGCACCTTCTTCTCAGTCACCTCCACACCGCATCGGTCGCACACGATGCCCTTGTAGCGAATGCGCTTGTATTTTCCGCAGTGGCACTCGTAGTCCTTCACAGGACCGAAGATGCGCTCGCAGAACAAGCCGTCGCGCTCGGGTTTGTAGGTGCGGTAGTTGATGGTTTCGGGCTTCAGCACTTCACCGTATGAATTCTCAAGAATCTCATCTGGCGAAGCCAGACTGATTGTGATTTTTGAGAAGTTACTCTTTATTTTATTGTCTTTTCTAAAAGCCATTTTCGATGTATTAAAGAGATGTTATTATTCAAGTTTAACACTCAGGCACAAGCCACGCAACTCATGCAGAAGCACATTGAGTGATTCCGGAATGCCAGGAGTTGGCATCGGGTCGCCTTTCACGATTGCCTCATAAGTCTTGCTGCGGCCTGTAACGTCGTCACTCTTAACTGTGAGGATTTCTTGAAGCACATGCGAAGCTCCGAAGGCCTCCAGTGCCCAAACCTCCATTTCTCCAAAACGCTGGCCACCAAACTGGGCTTTACCTCCAAGTGGCTGCTGCGTGATGAGCGAGTACGGGCCTATGCTGCGCGCGTGCATCTTGTCCTCCACCATGTGGCCGAGTTTCAAGAAGTAGGTCACACCCACAGTGGCTGGCTGGTCAAAACGCTCGCCGGTGCCGCCGTCATACAGATACGACTTGCCGCCGCGCGGAATGCCTGCCTTGTCGGTCCACTCGTTCATGTCGTCGAGCGAAGCACCGTCGAAGATAGGTGTGGCAAACTTCACACCCAGGCGCTGGCCTGCCCAGCCGAGCACGGCCTCGAAAATCTGACCCAGGTTCATACGCGAAGGCACACCCAGCGGGTTGAGCACAAGGTCCACCGTGGTTCCGTCGGCAAGGAACGGCATGTCCTCTTGACGCACTACCCTCGACACGATACCCTTGTTACCGTGACGTCCGGCCATCTTGTCACCCACACCGATTTTACGCTTCTTGGCCACATAAACCTTGGCAATTTGCATGATTCCGGTTGGGAGTTCATCACCGATTGATATGTCAAACTTCTTGCGGCGCAACTCTGCAGTAATTGTCTTGCTCTTGCGCAGATAATTCATTATGCACTTTCTGATGAGCTCATTGCGTACAGCATCGGTTGTCCACTTGCTCAGGTTCACTGACTCATAGTCTATGTCTTTCAGCAAGTCGGCAGTGAATTTGGCGTCCTTAGGTATGATTTCTGTCTCAAGGAAGTCTTTCACGCCAGCCGATTTCTTGCCTTGCGTGAGCTTCAGCAGCTTATCAACGAGCACGTCGCGCAGCTCGTTTTGCTTCTGCTCATAGTCAGCGTCAAGCTGCAGCAGTTGTGGGTCGCCGCCCTTTGTTCTCTTTTTCTTAACAGCGCGCTGGAAGAGGCGAGTGTTGATAATCACACCCTTGAGCGAAGGATTAGCCTTGAGCGAAGCATCTTTCACATCGCCGGCCTTGTCTCCGAAAATGGCACGGAGCAGCTTCTCCTCTGGTGTTGGGTCCGACTCTCCCTTAGGAGTAATCTTACCTATCATTATGTCGCCTGGCACAATGTGGGCACCCACTCTGATGATTCCACGCTCGTCGAGGTTCTTTGTAGCGTCCTCGCTCACATTAGGAATATCGTTGGTGAGTTCCTCCATTCCGCGCTTGGTTTCGCGCACCTCAAGCGAATATTCATCTACGTGTACCGATGTCAAGATGTCATCGCGCACCACGCGTTCGTTAATCACGATAGCGTCCTCGTAGTTGTAACCCTTCCAAGGCATGTATGCCACCTTCAAGTTACGTCCGAGTGCGAGTTCGCCGTCCTCGGTAGAGTATCCCTCAGTCAAGATGTCGCCGGTGTCAACTCGCTGACCACGGTTGCAGATTGGGCGCAAGTCTATGGTCGTGCTCTGGTTGGTGCGGCGGAACTTAGGCAAGTGATATTCCTTAACCGGCTCGTCGAAGCTCACAAATTGCTCGTCCTCGGTGCGGTCGTAGCGAATGCGGATTACGTCGGCATCTACATACTCAATCACACCAGGGCCTTCAGCCTGGATTTGTGTGCGGCTGTCATAAGCCAAGCGCTGCTCTATGCCGGTTCCCACGATAGGAGCCTCGTTGCGGAGCAATGGCACAGCCTGACGCATCATGTTGGCGCCCATCAACGCACGGTTGGCGTCGTCGTGCTCCAAGAATGGAATCAATGCGGCTGCAATCGACGCAATCTGTTGTGGCGACACGTCCATCATCTCCACCTCATCGGGGCTTGCCACAGGGAATTCAGGACCGAGACGCGACTTGATGCGGTCTTTGGCAAATGTGCCGTCGTCGTTGAGCGGCGCATTACCCTGGGCAATCACCTTGCCCTCTTCAGCCTCGGCTGTGAGATACACAATGTCTTTATTGTCGAGGTCCACCTTGCCGTTCTCCACCTTGCGGTATGGCGTTTCTATGAAACCAAGGCTATTAATCTTGGCATAGATACACAACGACGAGATAAGACCGATGTTAGGACCTTCAGGGGTCTCAATAGGACACAGACGGCCATAGTGAGTGTAGTGCACGTCACGCACCTCAAATCCGGCACGCTCGCGCGACAGACCACCAGGACCAAGGGCCGACATACGGCGCTTGTGGGTGATTTCTGCCAATGGGTTGGTCTGATCCATGAATTGCGACAACGCGTTGGTACCAAAGAATGTGTTGATAACCGACGAAATTGTCTTGGCGTTAATCAGGTCAGTCGGGGTGAACACCTCGTTGTCGCGCACATTCATACGCTCGCGGATAGTGCGGGCCATGCGGGCCAGACCCACGCCAAACTGATTGTAGAGCTGCTCGCCCACCGTGCGCACGCGGCGGTTGCTCAAGTGGTCGATGTCATCAACGTCGGTCTTGCTGTTAATCAAGCCGATGAGATATTTGATAATCTCTATGATGTCTTCGCGTGTGAGCACTCGCACATCGGGAGCGGTGTTGAGATTGAGCTTGCGGTTGATACGGAAACGACCCACTTCACCCAGGTCATAGCGCTTGTCACTGAAGAACAAGTTGTTGATAACCTCGCGGGCGCTTGCATCGTCCGGTGGCTCGGCGTTGCGCAGCTGTCTGTATATGTAGTTTACTGCCTCTTTCTCAGAGTTACAGGTGTCTTTGTTGAGCGTGTTGAAGATAATCTGGTAGTCGCTTGAGTCCACATTCTCCTTGTGCACAAGGATAGTAGCGGCTCCAGAGTCGATAATCTCTTCAATATTGTCTTTTTCGATTACAGTGTCGCGGTCTATAATCACGCTGTTACGCTCAATCGAAACCACTTCACCCGTGTCTTCGTCAACGAAGTCCTCGTTCCACGATTTAAGCACACGGGCAGCAAGTTTGCGGCCAACAGCCTTCTTCAGGTTTGTCTTGTTGACCTTGATTTCTTCAGCGAGACCGAAACACTTGATTATATCGTTATCAGTCTCCAGTCCGATTGCACGAAGAAGTGTAGTGACTGGCAATTTTTTCTTACGGTCGATGTAGGCATACATCACATTGTTGATGTCGGTCGCAAACTCAATCCATGAGCCACGGAACGGGATAATGCGGGCCGAATACAATTTTGTGCCGTTAGCGTGCATGCTTGAGCCAAAGAACACTCCTGGCGAGCGGTGCAACTGCGAAACAATCACACGCTCGGCACCGTTGATGACAAACGTTCCCTTCTCGGTCATATACGGGATTTCACCCATATACACGTTCTGAACCTCTGTCGGGAAGTCCACATGGTCGGGGTCGGTGCAGTAGAGCTTAAGTTTGGCCTTCAAAGGCACACTATAGGTCAAGCCACGCTCCAGACATTCATCAATCGTGTAGCGCGGTGGATCTATGAAATAATCAAGAAATTCGAGTACGAAACTATTCCGAGTGTCGGCTATTGGGAAATTCTCGGAAAAAACATTATAGAGTCCCTCGTTTTTTCTTTTTTCAGTCGGGGTATCTATTTGCAGAAAATCTCTGAAAGATTGTATTTGCACTTCAAGAAAATCCGGATATGGAAATGGATTTTTAACTCGTGCAAAACTTATACGTTTTTGATTGGAAACTGACATTGAAAAGTTGATTAGGTGAACTCAAATATTAATTATGACGCAAAAAGGTTAAGAATCGACATAGTAAGAGGATTCTTAACCTATATACCTGAAATTCAGGCAATATTATTTAAGTTCAACTTCAGCGCCTTCAGCTTCGAGTTGTGTCTTCATACCTTCAGCCTCAGCCTTTGGAAGAGCCTCCTTCAGTGTCTTAGGAGCGTTGTCAACCAAATCCTTAGCGTCCTTCAAACCAAGACCGGTAAGTTCCTTAACGAGTTTGATTACTTTAAGCTTGTTGGCACCAGCTGACTTCAAAACCACGTCGAAATCAGTCTTCTCCTCTTCAGCAGCAGCACCGCCGGCAGCAGGGCCAGCAGCAACAGCTACAGCTGCAGCAGCAGGTTCAATACCATATTCGTCTTTCAAAATTTGAGCAAGTTCGTTAACTTCCTTTACTGTAAGATTAACTAATTGTTCTGCAAAAGCTTTTAAATCTGCCATTTTTGTATGATTTAATTGTTGTTTTTTTTATTATTTTTCTTCTTTGTTTGATAATGTTTCCAGAATTCCGTGGAGCTTGTTGCCACCCGACTGCAGTGCGCTCACAACGTTCTTAGCAGGCGATTGCAACAGTGCAATAACGTCGGCAATAAGTTCGTTCTTGCTCTTCAGTGTAGCCAGTGTGTCGAGCTCTTGTTCACCGATGTAAACAGTCTCTTCCACGAAAGCTGCCTTGAATGCAGGGAGTGTCTCTTTCTTCTGACGGAAACTCTTGATAAGTTTAGCCGGAGCGTTACCAGTGTTGCTGAGCATCAGCGTGGTTGAACCGGCAAGGGCAGGATAAAGACCGGAATAGTCGAGGTCCGACGCTTCCATAGCCTTCTTCAACAAGGTGTTCTTAACAACCATCAACTTGATGTCGGCCTTGAATGCGGCACGGCGCAAGTCAGTGGTTCTTTCTGAGTTCAGAGCAGCTGTGTCGGCCAAATACACTGTGCTGTATTCTGCCAGTGTGCTCTTAATCTTCTCTATTAATAAAGCCTTATCTTCTTTTCTCATTTCTTAATTCCTTTCTCTAAATTAATAGTTAGGCATCGAGCGATTTTGCATCAATCTTGATACCAGGACTCATAGTACTCGAAAGATAAATGCTCTTGATATAGGTTCCCTTGGCAGTGGCTGGTTTCAACTTGATCAGCGTGTTGATAAATGCAAGCGCATTATCACGGATTTGATCTTGTGTAAACGACACCTTGCCAATTGAAGTGTGTACTATACCCTTCTTATCAACTTTGAAGTCTATCTTACCTTGTTTTACTTCTTTAACAGCCTTCTCAACATCAGGAGTTACTGTACCGCTCTTTGGGTTTGGCATCAAGCCACGAGGACCGAGTACACGACCCAACGGACCAACCTTGCCCATGTTCTGAGGTTGAGTTATGATTACATCAACGTCAGTCCAGCCGCCTTTAATCTTCTCGATATACTCGTCCAAACCAACGTAGTCAGCACCTGCTGCCTTGCATGCCTCTGCTTGCTCGCCTGGAGCAATCAAAACAAGCACGCGCACTGTTTTACCTGTTCCGTGAGGCAACGAAACCGTGCCACGAACATTTTGGTCAGCCTTGCGAGGATCGACACCAAGACGTACATCGATATCAGTGGAAGCGTCAAACTTAGTGAAAGTGATTTCTTTCAACAGTGCTGCAGCTTCCTCAAGAGTGTAACTTTTCCCAGCTTCAATTTTCTCGTTAGCTAACTTTTGATTTTTTGTAAGTTTACTCATTTCAATTGAAGTTTTTAAACATTTTCAGGGAACTGACCCTTTACAGTGATACCCATACTTCTTGCTGTTCCAGCCACCATACGCATAGCCGAGGCTACAGTAAAACAGTTCAAATCCGGCATTTTGTCTTCAGCAATCTCTTTCACCTGATCCCATGTCACCGATGCCACCTTGCTGCGGTTTGGTTCACCTGAGCCTTTCTTGGCTTTCGATGCCTCCAAAAGCTGCACTGGCACTGGAGATGTCTTAACTATGAAGTCAAAGCTCTTGTCGCTGTAGTAAGTGATTACAACAGGAAGCACCTTGCCTTGCTTAGCCTGGGTACGTGCGTTGAATTGCTTGCAAAATTCCATGATGTTGATACCCTTAGAACCCAAAGCAGGTCCTACTGGCGGTGAAGGGTTTGCAGCTCCACCTTTAATCTGCAATTTGATCTGTCCAGCAATTTCTTTAGCCATTGTTTCTAAATTGTTTTATATGAGTTTTAAAAACCACGAGACTCCGCCGCTGCTAAGTAACGTTACAGCAGCATCATTCCCGCTCTACTTGCGAATTATCCAATTCAAGAGGAGTTTTGCGTCCAAACACCTTAACCATCACCTTGAGCTTGCGCTTTTCGCGGTTCACCTCTTCTATCTCACCGGAGAATCCGTTGAAAGGTCCATAGGTAACCTTGACAGTCTCGCCCACTATGTAGTCGTTAGGATCTCCCTCGTCGCCCTCAGCCTCGGCAGCACCGAGCATTCTGGCGATTTCTGCTTCACGCACGGCCTCCGGCTTGCGGTTGGCGTCGCGTGTGCGCACGAAGTCCACGACATTGGTTGTGTTGCGCAGCAATTCTTCAACCTCGCCATGCAGATTAGCCTGTACATAAACATAGCCAGGAAAGAGAACTCTGTCTTTCAGAACCTTTTTCCCGCCACGTGTCGTATAGACTTTCTCCGTAGGAACCAACACTTGAAAAAGATAATTACCTAAATCGGTATTCTTGCAAGTTGCGTCAAGCAATTCTTTCACTTTAGCTTCTTTACCAGATATGGTACGCAGCACGTACCATTTTTTATTTTCTTCAGCCATCGATTTCTAAGCAAGTTTGAAAAATTAAAACTTTCAAATTAAATTGTGAGTGTCACCACCCCAAGGCATCATTTAAAGAGAAGGGATACCATAGATGAAGTGCATGACCAAATTAATAACTTGATCCATTAACAGTATTATTAGCGCAATTACGATGGAAGCTACCATAACTACAACCGTACTGTTGGCAAGTTCACTCTTGGTCGGCCAAGAAACCTTATGAACGAGCTCGTTATAAGATTCCTCTAAATCCGTAAGTACTTTGTATTTTTTCATTTCGTTTTTTAAATAGCACGGGAAGTAAGGTTCGAACTCACGACCTACGGTTTTGGAGACCGTCGCTCTGCCAACTGAGCTATTCCCGTATATATCGGCTGTGGCTGAACCACAGCCGATGGTTTTATTCAAGATACTTATTATTCAAGAATCTTAGTGATTTGGCCTGAACCTACTGTACGGCCACCTTCGCGGATTGCAAAACGAAGACCTTCGCTGCAAGCAACTGGCTCGATGAGCTTAACGTTGATTTCAACGTGGTCACCAGGCATAACCATTTCTACACCTTCTGGAAGAGTAATCTCACCAGTCACATCAAGTGTGCGGATATAGAATTGTGGACGATAGTGGCTGCGGAATGAAGTGTGACGACCACCTTCCTTCTCAGTCAAGATATACACAGAAGCTGTGAAAGCATCGTGAGTCTTAACAAGTCCTGGGTGGCAAACCACCATACCGCGCTTGATAGCCTTGTAGTCAACACCACGGAGCAACAAACCCACGTTGTCACCAGCCTCACCTTCTTCCAGAGTCTTGCGGAACATCTCCACGCCAGTTACTGTAGAAGTCATATCGGCACCAAGACCCATGATTTGAACAGCGTCACCAACCTTAACAACACCTGTCTCGATACGGCCAGTAGCCACTGTACCACGACCTGTGATTGAGAACACGTCCTCAACAGGCATCAAGAATGGCTTGTCGATTGCACGAGGAGGAAGTTGAATCCACTCGTCAACAGCCTTCATAAGGTCAAGAACACTTTGCACCCACTTTGGATCACCGTTCAAGGCACCAAGAGCAGAACCACGGATAATAGGAGTATTTTCACCATCGTAGTCGTATTCGCTCAACAAGTCACGAACGTCCATCTCAACGAGTTCAATCATCTCGTCGTCAACATCTGGAGAATCGCACTTGTTCAAGAACACAACCAAACGAGGCACGTTCACTTGGCGAGCCAAAAGAATGTGCTCACGAGTTTGAGGCATCACACCGTCAGTAGCGGCAATAACCACGATTGCACCGTCCATCTGAGCAGCACCAGTAACCATGTTCTTCACATAGTCAGCGTGTCCAGGGCAGTCAACGTGTGCGTAGTGACGTGTTGCAGTTTCATACTCTACGTGTGCAGTGTTGATTGTGATACCACGCTCTTTCTCCTCAGGTGCGTTATCGATAGAGTCGAATGAACGAGCACCTTCTGACGAGAAGCCCTGCTCAGCAAGTACCTTAGTGATAGCTGCAGTCAAGGTCGTTTTACCGTGGTCAACGTGACCAATTGTACCGATGTTAACATGCGGTTTGGTCCTTTGGAATACCTCTTTTGCCATAATTTCTGTTTTATTTTAATTAAATGATTAAACTTTTTCGGGTCTTTATTGACGAACTCAACTCGTCTTCTCTTGGACACTTTTTCCGCATTCATCGAGAGACGAGAGGGTTTTTACCGTCTTATATACCTTGAGCCGATGGCGGGAATTGAACCCGCGACCTCTTCCTTACCAAGGAAGTGCTCTACCCCTGAGCTACATAGGCAAACTTTCGAGCGGCAAACGAGACTCGAACTCGCAACATTCACCTTGGAAGGGTGACACTCTACCAATTGAGCTATTGCCGCAAAAGCGAGTGGGTAGAGATGGATTCGAACCACCGAAGCTATAAAGCAGCAGATTTACAGTCTGCCCCATTTGGCCACTCTGGAATCTACCCGGCCTTTTCTTGAGCCTCTTGTCGGATTCGAACCAACGACCCCGAGATTACAAATCACGTGCTCTGGCCAACTGAGCTAAA
>CAKUQQ010000015.1 GCA_934675575.1 uncultured Muribaculaceae bacterium | reverse complement strand
GGTGCATGCCTGTGTGGTTGTTATGGGGCAATGTGTGTGTGGGTGGATTGGCGTTTGGTGGTTCATGTTTGTGGAGCGAGTTGGCGAGATGGGACTATGCGCGTACCTTTGGCACGCACTCTGCTGGGGGCTTGTGTTCCCACGGCCATCGCTGCGCTCCTCAGTCGTGGGTTATGGATATATCAGCCCTCAGGGGCTGCGTTGTGTGATGCCAGCTTGGTGTTGGTTGGTGGGGGCGAAGTGTGTCTGTGTGGATGCTGCTTGGTGGTGAGGTTGTGTTCCTGGTTTGTGGTGAGATTGTTGGTTCTGTTTGTTGGCGCTATACGCGTACCTTTGGCACGCTCTCTGCTTGGGGCTTGTGTGCCAACGACCGGAACTGTCGCTCCTCAGTCGTGGGTTATGGATATACCAGCCCCTCTGGGGCTGTCTTTGTGTGATGCCTGTCTGGTATTGATTGGTTGGTGGGGTGGTGGGAGATATAGATTGGGGGAGATTGAGGTGTTCGGTATTTCTTTTGTGCTATTGCTTTTACAAAATTAGTTAAGATTGCATAACAAGGAGGTTTCCGCTTATTTTTTCAAAAATATTTTCTCTATATTTGCAAATTGGAAACAAAAGGAGTGTTAATCGTATTAGAAATAAACTTTTTGTATAGAAGTTAGTCTGATATATGAATTTTAAAAAGGAGGCATTTGGCAATATGAAACATAAAGGTATTAACGTGAATATGATGCTGAGAGCGTTTTTTGGCGTTTTTATGATTTTTGTGTATTTGGGTGTTGCTGTCCTTTTGTTTATTAATTTTTTTGATTGGACTTACACTTTTAAGTGGCCCAGAATTTTGTTGGGTGTGCTGCTTGGTTTGTATGGCATTTTCAGAGGCTACCGCCTGTTTAAAGGTTGGGACTACTATGGCGGGCGCAGAAAAGAGCCGGAAAGTGAAGAGAATAACAGAATAAATGAACTTATTAAAACTGTTAATGATGAAGAAGATAAGAATAAATAAAATATTTGGTTTGGCGTGCGTTATGGCGTTGGCTTTTGCGGCAACGTCGTGCAAGGACAAGCCTACAAACACGAGCACTCTTGGTGTTGCCAAGGTGATGTGTGATGCGTCGTTTCAGAACATTCTGGATCAGGAAATAGAGGTGTTTGAATATACTTATCCAGATGCAAATATCTTGCCTCGTTATGTGGGCGAATATGATGCTGTGGACTCATTGCTGCAAAAGAAAGTGGACTTGGTGATAACGACTAAAGACCTGACTGACGCACAAAAAGATGTGCTTAAGAAGCAGAGCAGAGCTTATCGCTCAAGCAAAATAGCCGTTGATGCAGTGGCTATAATTGTAAACAACAAGAATGACATAGACGAGTTGTCGCTTGACGACTTGAAAGATATGTTTACCGGCAAGTCGCAAAAATGGGGCGATGTGTTCCCGACAAAGCTGAAGAACGACAGCATAAAGATTGTGTTTGACCGTTCCGGGTCGAGCATTAACCATTATATGAAGGACAAATTTTTGGGTGGTAAGCCGTTTGGCAAGAATGTGTTTGCTGTTAACTCGGCAGAGGAATTGTTCAAGGTGGTTGAAACTCAGAAAAATGCTATTGGTTTTGTGGGCGTGAGCTGGATTGCCGACGACATGAGCAAGCCAAACAAGTCGATAGATGCAAGGGTCAATGACTTGAAGAATAACAACGAGGCATCGTCGATAGACTTCACTAAGAGAATTAAGGTGCTTAGCATAAGAAGCAACGATGAGCCACAGGGCTACAAGCCGTATCAGTACTACATCAATGAAGGCTCATATCCGCTGTATAGAGTGATTTATGCTATAGATGCAGCTCCAGGCGGAACGCTTGACCACGGTTTTTATTCGTTCTTGACTGGTGTGATAGGGCAGAAGATAATTCTGCAAACGGGTATAGTGCCGGCAGCTGAGCCAGTGAGAAACGTGGAGCTGAAATAATGCAGATTTTGCGCTGCACGGTAGCTTGCAGAGATTAAAGATGCGTAGAAAATAATAATTTAATAATTTATAAGACAATGAAAATTAAATTCTTGATTGCCTCCTTAGTGTTAGGAGCCTCCATCTCAAGTTATGCCCAAGGCTACAAAGATGGAATTGAGTATTACAAGATTGACCAGCTCGACAACGCAAAAGAGCTGCTTAACCGCAACTTGAATGACGCTTCTACAAACAAGGCTGAGTCGTATTATTACTTGGGAATGATTGAGTTTCACAAGGGAAACTTGGCTGGTGCAAAAGCCGATTTTGACAAGGGTGTGCAGGCTGATGCCAACAATCCATATAACTATGTGGGTCAGGCTGCCATAGCTCTTAAGAACAATAATGCTAAAGACGCAGAAGAGCTGCTGAAGCAAGCACGCAAGCTCACAAAGAAGGACGCAAAACTGGAGACGGCCATTGCAAGAACTTATTATGACGTGGACCCAACGGCTTATGCAAAACAAATCAGTAAGAGCATAGCCGACGCGCGCAAGTGGCAGGCACAAGACCCAGACTCTTACGTTTTTGAAGGCGATATGTATGCCGACAAAAAGCAGTGGGGTGAGGCTGCTGGCCAATATGAGCTGGCAATGAACTATGACCCTAACTTGGTGGAAGCATACGTGAAATATGCCAACACATATTTCAATGTGAACCCTGAGATGGCCATTCAAAAGCTCCAGGAACTGCTGAAAAAGCAACCAAACTCAGCTCTTGCACAGCGTCAGCTTGCCGAGAAATATTACACCGACAACCAGGGAGGCAAGGCAGCAGAGCAATATGGTGAATACATCAAGAACCCTAACCACTTTTCACAAGACGAGGTGCGCTATGTGCAGCTATTGTTCTTCGGCGGCAAGTATCAAGAGTCGTATGACTTGGCCACAAGCCTTGTGAACAAGTTGCCTGCAGGCGATGAGCAAGTGTTCTACATGCGCAGAATGCAGCTCTACAACTTGGTGCAACTGAAGAAGTGGGCTGAAGCTGCAGAAGCCGGTAAGGCATTCTTTGGCATGACACTGCCAGATGGCTCTACATATGAGTCAAGAGATTACACCGATTACGCACAGGCTTTGCAAAACAGCGGTAATCCGACAGAGGCAATAGCCAACTATGAGAAAGCTGCCAAAATCAACCCTAACAACCTTGACCTGCTCCGCAACTTGAGTGACACTTACACTGACGCAAAGGACTATGACAAGGCTGTGGAATTTTACAAAAAAGTGTGTGACAACGAGAAGCACACTTCTAACGACCTGTATCAGCTTGCTGTGTGCTACTACAACCAAGCACTCTCAACAAAAGACCCTGCTGTGAAAAAGACGGCTATTGAAGAGGGTATGAAATATTTGACAGCTGCCGACGAGAAAGTGCCAGACAACTTGCTTATCGTGAACCGTAAGGCTTCGTATTGCAAGCTGATGGAAGGCGAGAAGAACACAGGCAAGGCTTGTGACGCTTACAACCAGCTGCTCAAGCTCCTTGACTCAAAAGAGGACAAGACTGGTTATGACAGCTACTATATCAGCGCTTATAACTACTTGGCTAACTATGAGTTCAACGCTGGCGACAAGGCTCTTGCCAAGACTTATTATGAGAAATGGCTTGAGCACGACCCAAAGAATGAGGCTTTGCGCAAATATGTTCAATCGTTGAAATAAAAAATAAGGAATTACTTATTTGCAGATAAACAAAAGAAATCCCATGTGCTGCGGCATGTGGGATTTCTTTTTGCTTGGTTGGGAAAAATGCCATAACTTTACAATTTAATATCAATGTGAGCTAACGTGATTTTTTCGGGAAACGATAGGCGTTAGGCAAAGTGAAGAAAGTATGTTGGAATATATAAAAGGACGAATTGACGAGTTGACCCCGACTTATGCGGTGATAGACAACATGGGGCTGGGCTATATGCTTAACATATCACTGTCGGCATACAATGAACTGCAGACCATTGGCACAGGCACGGAAGTGAAAATGTATGTGCACGAGGTGATAAGAGAAGACGAGCACCTGCTTTATGGCTTTGTAGAGAAACGAGAGCGTGAAATGTTTTTGCTGCTTATAAGCGTGTCGGGTGTGGGGCCAAACACAGCGCGCATGATTTTGTCGTCGCTCACAACAGCCGATCTGGAAGAAGTGATTTCCACTGGCAACGACCGGGTGCTGAAATCGGTGAAAGGTGTGGGCAGCAAAACTGCACAGCGAATAATTGTTGACTTGCGCGATAAAATAAAATCGGGTGATTCCACGTTAATAAGTATGGTTGGCCAGCGAAGTCAAGTGTATGATGAGGCGTTGTCGGCACTCGTTATGCTTGGCTTTACCCAACAAATGTCGCAAAAAGCATTACAAAAGCTGTTTAAGGAAGAACCGGGAATCGGCTTGGAGGCTGCAATAAAGAAAGCCTTGAAAATGATGTGACTTTTTGCTTATAAAAAGGCTAATGATAAAATGAGGAGCATACTGCGCAAGAGATATAGGAATTATTTGCTGTTAGTGTTTTTGATAGGAGGTTTGCTGATATATGCAGCAGGCCAATATCACGCTGTTGCCCAATATGTGCAGTCGAACCTCACACCACCGCCCCCGGTGCCCGACAAGACGCAGGCAAAGCAAAATGGAAAAGACACGCTCGACATGCGCTTTAAGGTACACCCCACGGTGCCAGAGTCGTATGGCGACTTGAAAGAAGGCGAGTTTGCAGCCGACTTGAAAACTCCGTCGAACATAACCACAGAGGCAGTGTATGACTACGCCACTGGCTGCTATGTGATTCACACAAAGATAGGCGACAACGACATAGTGACACCGTTCATCTTGTCGGCTGACGAGTATAATAACATGATATTAAGGCAGTCGATGCAAGAGTATTATCGACAAAAAAACTCGGAAGCTGCTGAAAAAGACAAGAAAAAAGACCCATTTAATTTTCTGGATATGCAGTTTGGTCTTGGCCCACTGGAGTCGATATTCGGTCCTGGAGGTGTGCAGCTAAAGACCAACGGCTCTGTGCAGATTAACATGGGCGTGAAGAGCAACAAGACTGACAACCCGGCATTGTCGGTGGCGGCGCGCAGAAAGACATACTTTGACTTTGACCAAAAGATACAGGCCAACATACAGGCTTCGGTGGGCGACAAGATGAAGTTTAACATGAGCTACAACACCGACGCCACCTTTGACTTTGACAACGAAAACTTGAAGCTCGCATACGAGGGCAAGGAAGATGAAATCATAAAGAGCATAGAGGCCGGAAACGTGAGCATGACCACCGGCTCGTCGCTCATAAAAGGAAGCGCGGCTCTGTTTGGCATCAAGTCGAAATTGCAATTTGGCAAGCTGACTGCCACGGCTCTGGTGTCGCAGCAAAACTCTCAGACAACCACCGTGAACACCAAGGGTGGGTCGCAAACCACATCGTTCTATGTCACGGCCGACAAATATGACCAAAACCGGCATTTCTTTTTGTCGCATTTTTTCAGAGACCATTATGACGAGTGGTGCTCCAAGTTGCCGTTGGTGTCGTCGGGAATAAACGTGACAAGAATAGAGGTGTGGGTGACGAACAAGCGTGGCAAGTTTGAGCAGTCGCGCAACTTGTTGGCATTTATGGACGTGGGCGAAAACCAAAACACGGCAAGTGACCACTGGGTGAAAGACCAGTCGGCTGCAAATCCGTCGAACACCTCAAATAACTTGCTGACCGAGATAAAGGACAATTATCAGAACGCACGCTACATAAGTCAAGTGGCCACCGCGCTTGCTCCGCTGGAGGGCTTTGGCATAAGCGGAGGCAAGGATTATGAGAAAGTGGAGAGCGCAAGGCTTCTGTCGTCGAGCGAATATACGCTTAATGCCTCGCTGGGCTACATATCGCTTAATGCAGCACTCAACGCCGACGAAGTGCTTGCTGTGGCATATCAGTACACCTATGGTGGCAAGACTTATCAGGTGGGAGAGTTTTCGGGAGACATATCCTCTACCGACCAGTCGCTGTATGTGAAAATGCTGAAGGGAACCACAGCGTCGCCCAAGCTGCCCATGTGGGACTTGATGATGAAAAACGTGTATTCGCTGGGCACGAGCAGCATACAGAAAAAGAACTTCAAACTTAACGTGAAGTATTTGAGCGACACAACAGGAACGGAACTCAACTACATACCGGCTGGCAACATAAACGGCACACCGCTGATAAGGGTGCTCAACCTTGACCGACTCGACGCAAACAATGAGCCAAACATTGACGGACGTTTTGACTACATAGATGGCTACACCGTGTCGAAAGGTAGGGTGATATTTCCTGTGGTTGAGCCATTCGGCTCGTTCTTGAAAGAAAAGATTGGCGACGAGGCTGTGGCACGCAACTATGTGTATCAGGAGCTTTATGACTCAACACTCACGGTGGCTCGACAATATCAAGACAAGAATAAATTTGTGCTTGAAGGCGAATTCCAAGGCTCTGCCGGCAACGTGATAAGCTTGAATGCCTCGAATGTGCCGAGAGGCTCGGTGGTGGTGACGGCTGGTGGCGTGACGCTCACCGAAAACAGTGACTACACCGTGGACTACGCAAGTGGAACGGTGACAATCATCAATCAGAGCATCATAGATGCAGGCACAAACATAAGTGTGTCGCTTGAGGACCAGTCGTCGTATAGCACACAGCGCAAGACCCTGCTTGGACTTGACTTGGACTATGCTTTTAACAAAAACTTCCATTTGGGAGCCACAGTGATGCACTATGGAGAAAAAGCATTGACTGAGAAGGTGGCCATAGGTGACGAAATAGTGAAAAACACGATATGGGGCGTGAACTTGTCGTATAACAACAACTTCATGTGGCTGACCAACTGGTTGAACAAAATACCCACTGTGAACGCAACAGCTCCGTCGTCGCTTAGCTTAAAGGCTGAGTATGCACAGCTGCTGCCACATCAGGCTACTTCTGGAACAAATGCCGGAAGCTCCTATATAGATGATTTCGAGACCACACAGTCGGGAATAGACCTGCGCTCACCATATTCATGGTTTCTGGCTTCAACGCCATACGACAACAGCGCAAACGCAATGTTCCCGGAGGCAGCACTGTCGAATGATGTGAATTATGGTAAAAACAGGTCATTGCTCGCATGGTACTACATAGACAGGTTGTTCACGCAAAGAAACTCGTCGTATGCGCCAGGCTACATTAAAAACGACTTGGAGCAGTTGTCGAACCCGTATGTTCGAGAGATTCCTTACACCGAGGTGTTCCCTGGTCGCCAGTTGAATTACGGCGAGTCGTCAACGATACAAACGCTCAACCTGTCGTTTTATCCAAATGAGCGTGGCCCCTATAACCTGGACGCAACCAACATTGACGAAAACGGCAATCTGCTCAATCCGGTAAAGCGTTGGGGTGGAATAATGCGCAAGCTCGACAACACCAACTTTGAGCAGTCGAACATTGAGTATATACAATTCTGGATGATGGACCCGTTTCTTGACCCCAAAAACCAGAACACCGAGGGTGGTGACTTGTATTTCAATTTGGGTGAAGTGAGCGAGGACATCTTGAAAGACGGATTAAAATCTTATGAGAACGGCTTGTCGGCAACAGGCGACACAACCTACATAAAAAACACTGTGTGGGGCAAGGTTTCGACACAGACATCGCTCACATACGCATTCGACAATGCCAGCGGCTCGCGTGTGAAGCAAGACGTGGGTTTGAATGGACTGTCAACAGAAGAGGAGCTCAACTACAAAACATATAAAGACTTCACTGACGAGTTGCGCGCAAAGCTGCCTGCAACCACAATAGCCAAGATGGAGGCCGACAAGTTCTCGCCGCTGAATGACCCAGCTGGTGACAACTATCACTTTTATCGTGGATATGACTACGACGAGCAGCGGCTGTCGATTTTGGAACGCTATAAGCACTATAATGGAACGGAGGGCAACTCACTGTCGCAAAGCGACGCATCGGACGCACTGTATCAGTCATCGCGCAGTGTGCCAGACGTGGAGGACATCAACCAAGACAACACGCTGAACGAGTATGAGCGTTACTTCCAATATAAGGTGTCGATAAGGCCAGAGGATTTGGAAGTTGGCAAAAACTACATAATCGACAAGCAAACCGTATTGGCTTCCACACGCGACGGAAACAAACAGCAGGTTACTTGGTATCAGTTTAGCATTCCGCTGAGGGAATATGAGAAGAAAGTAGGCTCAATAAACGATTTCTCGACCATACGCTTCATAAGAATGTTTATGACCCACTTCACCAAGACCACACATTTGCGTTTTGCTACGCTTGAACTGGTGAGAGGCGAGTGGAGAAACTATGACTATAACCTGAACTTGCGCGGCGATGCGCCGTCGAACGGAACAATCAACGTGAGTTCTGTGAACATAGAGGAAAACGCAGCCAGAACACCGGTTAACTATGTGTTGCCTCCGGGCGTGAACAGAATTGTGGATTCCGGTCAATCGCAAATCACCCAGCTCAACGAGCAATCAATGCAGATGAAGGTGGAAGGCCTTGACGCAGGAGACGCGAGAGGTGTGTATCGCAACACAAGCCTTGACTTGAGAATTTATAAGCGTCTGCAAATGTTTGTACACAACGAGGCGCTGGTGAACGACGTGACCAACTTGCGCAATGGTGATGTGTCGCTGTTTGTGCGCTTGGGAACCGACGTGAAAAACAATTACTATGAGTATGAAATACCGTTGAACATAACGGCACCAGGAACCTACAGCAACAATAGCTCGGCCGACCGTTTGAAAGTGTGGCCAGCACAGAACATGCTTGACTGCGATTTGGACGTGTTTACGTCGGTGAAAAAGAACCGAAACGCACTGAAGATGGCTGGCACTGACAATGTGTCGTATTACACTCGATACACGGAGCAAGACCCTGCACATCCTAACGACAGGGTGACGGTGCTCGGAAATCCTTCGCTTGGCGATGTGAGAGTAATCTTGATAGGTGTGCGCAACAACTCAAGTTCCACAAAAGACTTTGTGGTGTGGGCCGACGAGCTTAGGGTGACCGACTTTGACCAAAAGGGCGGCTGGGCTGCCAAGGCCAACATGAATCTTAACATGAGCGACATTGCCACGGTGAATGTGGGTTGGCACAAGGAGACTGTGGGTTTCGGCTCGGTGGACCAGAGCTTAAAAGACAGAAGGCTTGACAACTATGACCAATATAATGTGGCAGTGCAGGTGGATATGGGACGTTTCTTGCCCGAAAAAGTGAAATTGAAAGCTCCTGTATATTACTCTTACAGCAAAGAAACAACCACACCAAAATATAACCCACTTGATCAGGACATATTGCTTGAGGACGCGCTTGACGCAACCAGCACCAAGGAGCAGAAGGACTCAATCAACAATTATGCCTTGACCAAGCGCACGGTGCAGAGCTTCAGCGTGTCGGGCTTGAAATTTGACGTGAAGAGCAAGAACCCCATGCCTTGGGACCCTGCCAACTTCACATTCAATTATTCTTTTAACAAGCAGCATGACGCCGACCCCGACAACGTGTATGAAAACACCAATGACTACAGGGGAAGTTTCCAATATAACTGGGTGCCATATTCCAAGCCGTTCAAGCCATTCAGCAAGCTGATGAAGAGCAAGAACAAGAACTTGAAGTTCATAAAGGATTGGGAATTCCACTGGTTGCCGGCATCGATAGGCTTCAACAGCAATATCTCGCGTTATTACTATGAGCAGCAGACTCGCAATGAGACTGGCATTGATGTGGAGTTGCCGGTGTCGGTGAGCAAAAACTTCTTGTGGGACCGCCAGTTTGCCTTGTCGTGGAACTTCACCAAGACGCTTAACGTGTCGTTTAACAGCAACACTACGGCCCACATACTTGAGCCGGTGGGGCAGGTTAACAAGCAATTGTTCCCCGACCGTTACCGTGACTGGCGCGACACTGTGTGGCAAAGCATAAAGCATCTGGGCACACCCTGGAGCTATAATCAGACGTTCAACGCCACTTATCGCGCTCCATTCAGCGCAATACCAGTGTTGAGCTTCATCACCGCATCGGCCAATTACTCGGCAACATATAACTGGGACAGGGGGACCACGCTCGGTGACGTGTTCTCTGGCAACACTGTGGCAAATCAGAGCACACTGAGCATTGACACACGTTTTAACTTTGACCAGCTGTATAACAAAATTCCATATTTGCGCGATGTGAACAAACGATTCTCTGACTCGCAGGGAAGAAACTCGCAGTTGAAGAAAATGCCGAAGAAATTCACTCGCACTTACAGGTTGAAGTCAGACACCACGCTGACGGTAAAGCACAATATGAATGTGAAGAATCTGAAGGTTACAGCCCAAACGGCAAGCGGCAAACCATTCCCGCTGAAGTTTAAGGTGAAAGACAACAACAATATAGAAATCTTGACAAAAGCCGACACAAGCATTAACCTGACGATTACGGAGATTGACAAGGAACATAATGGCTTCTGGTATGACTTTGCGCAATACACGACAAGAGCCTTGATGATGGTGAGGAGTGCCAATGTGAGGTTCAGAAATGTGCGCTCGTTGTCATTGCCGCAGTTTGTGCCTAATGTGGGCGACATATTTGGACAAAACACCCATTATGATGTGATGGCTCCGGGCCTTGACTTCGCATTTGGCTTTACGGGTGAAGATTACATAAAGAAAGCCCAAGACCGAGGCTGGCTATTGAACGACCAGACGCAGACTTCGCCGGCTTTGTATGCTCGCACGCAGGAAATGAACGCCGAGGTGGTGCTTGAGCCAATCAAGGGACTTAAGATAACTCTCAAAGGCAACCGCACTGACAACCGCACCAATCAGATACAGTTCATGTATGACGACCCGATGACGATATATTCCGGTCACTACACCAAGACGCATATTGCTCTGGCCACAGCCTTGCGCGGCATAAGCAGTGACAACGGCTATCAAAGCGCGGCGTTTGACAAGTTCTTGGAGAACATACCTGTGGTGGCAAGCAGAATACAAAATCAGTATAATGGCCGCAATTATCCTAACGCCGGATTCTTGGCCAATTCCGCATATTCTGGCAAGGCTTACGACCCAGAAAACGGTGCAGTGAATCAGGCTGGAAGCGATGTGCTGATACCTGCATTTATGGCTGCATATAGCGGTAAGGACGCAAAGAAAGTGACGCTCAACCCATTCCCTGGCTTGCAAGACGTGTTGCCAAACTGGACGGTTACATACGACGGCCTTGGCAAAATTGCGGCAATAAAACGCAGATTCAAGAGCTTCACATTGAGCCACAGCTACCAATGCACATATCAGGTGGGTTCGTTCACCTCATATTCTGACTGGGTGACAATAGGCAAAGGATTGGGCTTTACTGAAGATGCTTTGACCGGCAAGCCTGTTCCGTCGTCGCCCTACAACATCTCGTCGGTGTCGCTGACAGAACGGTTTGCACCACTGATAGGTGTGAATGCCACGTTGACCAATGATTTGAACTTTAACTTGCAGTATAATGACAGCCGCCAGTTGACACTGAACTCGTCGGCCGGCCAGCTTGTGGAAGGAATGCAACGGCAGTTTGTGATAGGAATAGGCTATAAGATAGCCAACTTCAACAGCGTGCTGAAAATCAAGAAAAAGCAGCAGGGAGTAAACAACGATTTGACGCTGAATCTGGATTTCTCGTATGCAAACGACTACAACATCATCAGAAAAATTGACGTTAACAGTGCCCAGGCTACAAGCGGAGCTCGCACGCTCGGCGTTAATTTCACAGCAAACTATGTGGTCAGCAAACGAATCACGCTTGGTGCTTATTTTGACCACCAGGTCAACACGCCACTGGTGTCGTCGAGTGCATACCCGACCACAAACAGCAACTACGGACTCTCAGTTAACATGTCGCTTGCAAAATAAGGCAAACAAAATTGATTTGGGAAACGTATAGATGGAACACTATTATTTGTCTTTGAAGGCGCAGAAACAAAAGATGGGAATGGGCAATTTGTACATTCGAAATTATTTCTGTTCTGTGATACTTAAAGCAGCAATAAAAAGAGAGTATTTGCTCATACT
Organism: uncultured Muribaculaceae bacterium; assembly: GCA_934675575.1. Taxonomy (GTDB): domain Bacteria; phylum Bacteroidota; class Bacteroidia; order Bacteroidales; family Muribaculaceae; genus Sodaliphilus. The sequence goes on along the minus strand of CAKUQQ010000015.1, from coordinate 31,994 downwards.
ATTCTTAATTCGGAAATGTTCACTATTGTTTAATACTAAATAAGTGTGCCAAATCAATTTGGAGGTGGAAAAGAGGCAATACCATTATGTATTATCCATTGCGTCCCAGTAATCCATATCCATTTTCATGATTTTAAGGACTCTCTCTGTTTGCAACCCCAAGCCATAGTCATAAATGTATTCTGTTAATTGCTGACCATTTAGCAGGATAATAGTTGGTGAACCGTTAAGACTTTCCACATACTCCATTGCACCTTTAGTATAGTCAGATGTGGTGATGAATACTCCTTTTTTGGAGGGCGTTCCTGCGACAGCTCCTACAAAGCCTTGAACCTCATGACGCTGAACATTATTATCTAAAGCATATCGTTTTGCTTGTATGGAAATATGATTGAATCCTAAAATATCTTCTTTGATAATGCCGTCTATACCGCCGTCATTAGAAAGTTTAGTGACTATACCAGAGTTCTTGACCTCGCCACCATATCCCATTGCTTGAAGTAGTTTCACAACTAACTTTTCAAATTCTTTCGGCTGTTTGCTTAATATCGTTGTTAGAATTTGAGACTGCACATTTTGTTTTATCCTGTTATAGGAATCTGCTAATTCTTCTTCTGGTGTGCGCTCGTCTTCATTTTCCACAAAAAGGGGGACATTACCGAGATTCTTGTTTTTGGAATTCTTCTTAGGCGTTCTTGCATTTACAGTTACTTTGACGAACTCGTTTATTTGCTCCTCTGTACAAGAAGAAAGCATAGACAAGCCCTTTGCACTAATTTTATAATCTCCTCTTTGGGGTTTTTCTACAAGTCCTGCAATGAAAAGATACGATAAAGCCCACGAAATACGATCTGAAAAAATTTCACCATTTCCAGAAGGATACCAAGCATTCATTTCTTCGTCTGTTAATCGGAAATGCTTAGCCAAAGGAATGCGTAAATCTTTGGCTCTCATAACAGTTCCAGTACTCAATTCTTTCAGTGCTTGAATCCTTATTTCATCAAATTGTGGTATCATAAATGACAAATTTGTTTTTATTGCTTTAATAACCATTGGGATTTTCACTTGTAAAAGTAGCTAAATTCCGTGTAACTGCCACACATATTAATACCCAAAAGTTATTCTTGTTTAAGACAGGTCGTTTTCCCATATACCAACGATTGATATTGCTAGCGAAAATAATATGATAACAGAATAATTCTCAATTCAAATCAATGAAAATAAGCCAATGCATAAGGCATACAACTTTTGAATAAAAGTTTATCCTTTTGTGGATTCAGAAAGAAGCGATTTTGAGTAAGAATGTGTAAGGACGACCATAATTGTTACAAAGCGTAAAGTTTTAAATAATTTTATTAACTTTGTCGAAATATTTCAGGATAGAGTTCCTATCTTTGTTTTTCAGATTTTACGAAGTTTGTTATGGAAGAATCTTTAAAGAAAAAGCTTAGCAAAGACCCTAACGGTTTGATGACTTATGAGTATATTGCCAATAACATTGACAGTGTTGACGGCATTATGCCAGAACTTGTGGACAACATCATAATGGTGGACCACAACGGGCAGTTTGTGGTGAGCACCGCACGCTATCTGCATGCGATAGATGCCAACAAATATAAAGATTGCATTGACAGACTTGTTAAGGCCGCAATTGACAAAGACCGCGAGCATGTGTATCTTGGCGACTTGGCTGCCACAATATGGGGACAGGACTACAAGGAGCATGCACAGGAACTAAGTGCCAAAGACGACAATTTCAGACGCATATACAAGAGATTGTATCCGTCGGCAGGAATGTGATTGCTTGAGACATGAACAACAGGTTTCTTACAAACATAGTTTTGCTGGTGATGGTGGCACTACTGTCGTGCTCAAACACTGGCAAAAGCCAAAACACAAATTCGGACAAACGCATGAACGTAGAGATAAAGACATCGCTTGGCGACATAGTGGTTTCGCTCTATAACGAGACGCCTAAGCACCGTGACAATTTTATCAAGTTAGTTAAGGAAGGGTATTATGATGGTGTTTTGTTTCACCGCGTGATAAAGGACTTTATGGTTCAAACCGGTGACGGAAACTCAAAGACAGCTAAACAAGACGACGTGCTTGGAACAGGAGACCCAGGCTACACAATAGATGCTGAGATAGTGTATCCAAAGTTTTTCCACAAACGTGGAGCGTTGGCTGCTGCCCGCACAGGCGATGAGGTGAACCCGGAGCGACGCAGCTCTGGCTCACAGTTCTATATAGTGACAGGTGAAAAATACACAACTTCTCAGCTTGCATCTATGGAGAAGAACTTGGTGAACATGAAGAAAAACAGCATTTTCTCAAAGCTGGTGAATGAGCGTCGCCAAGAAATCATGAAGATGCAGCAGCAGGGAGATTCGCTTGGACTGAAGGAGCTGGAGCATGAATTGGTGGCTCTGACCGAGGCTGAATATTCAAAAAGTCCGGCTGTGCTCACACCAGAGCAGCGTGAGGCTTATACCACAGTGGGCGGCACGCCGCACCTTGACGGCAGTTACACCGTGTTTGGCGAGGTGGTGAAAGGCATGGACGTGGTGGATAAAATACAGAATGTGAAGACCGGAAGAAACGACCGTCCGGTGGAAGACGTGAGAATAATCTCGATGAAAGTGCTGCCATAGTCTGCACAACCACTATGCAACGTGGCAAAATAACAACACCCGACATTGATGTATAAAATCAACCAGTATAGGCTGGCTAACGGCATTAAGCTGATAAGCAACTTTGACGCCACCACACAGATGGTGGCGTTGAACTTTTTGTATGACGTGGGCTCAAAAGACGAAGAACACGGAAAAACAGGAATGGCTCACTTGCTGGAGCACCTTATGTTCACAGGGTCGGCCAATGTGGCTGGCTATGATGAGGAGCTGCAGCGCGCCGGTGGCGTGAGCAACGCATGGACGAGCCAAGATGTGACGAACTACTATGATGTGCTTCCGGCTCAAAACATAGAAACAGCATTGTGGATAGAGTCGGACAGGCTGCTTGACCTGACGTTGTCGGACACCAGTGTTGAAACACAAAAAAGTGTGGTGATAGAAGAATTTAAGCAGAGGTGTCTGAATGTGCCGTTTGGTGACTTGCCCCACATGACTGGAGCCATGGCATATAAAGTCCACCCATATTCGTGGCCAGCAATAGGGCGGAGTGTGGGTGAAATAGAGCGGTTTACCACAGCCGATGTGAGGAAATTCTATGAAAAACACTACTCTGCCGACAAACTGACGATTTGCATTTCAGGTAATTGCCGTTTTGACAAGGCAGTGGAACTGACCGAAAAGTGGTTTGGCGACATAAGTCCGCGGCAATGTGAAAAACGCAAGATAACAGCCGAACCAGCGCAATGTGCGGCCAGACTGCTGAGGAAAAAGAACAACAAGGTGCCTCATAATGTGATTGTGCGAGCCTACCACACGTGTGGCAGAGCCGACAAGGAATACTGCACAACCGACTTGCTAAGCGATGTGTTGGCCAATGGGCAGTCGTCGCGTTTCTTTCAGCACTTGGTGCTTGGCACGCGCAAGTTTACTAATGCTGATGCCTCTATAACCGGCACATTTGACCCAGGGCTGCTCTTGATTAGAGCCAGCCTTGCCGATGGGGTGACGTTTGACGAGGCTTCGGCACTGATAGATGAAGAGCTGGCGAAGGTGTTGGGCGGTGACGTGTCGGATTATGAAGTGCAGAAGTGCGCAAACAAATGTGTGGCAACTGACATATTGGATAACTCCGACTATAAATCGGTTGCTGAAAAGCTATGCACTTATAGCTTGCTTGGCGATGTGGAGCTGATAAACAAAGAGCATGACGAATATTTTGCCGTGACAAAGCAGATGATAGAGGCAACGGCACGCAATGTGCTGCAACAGGGAAACTGCTCCACACTGCTATATGGCCCAGACGCATGACATTGTGGCCTGACGGTGGGGGCGTTTTATGCCACCAAGATGGATTGTGAGCAAAAAAAGCATAATTCGCTTTTGGGTTATTGAAAAAATGCTTATTTTTGGGACTAATAAGGTGAAAAATAATTTTTCGCTGTTAAAATTATACAGTTATGGATACGAACAAAATGTCGGAATCGACCGAAAAAGACGAGAAAGACGTGACTACTTTTGCAGAGGCTGCTGCAGTCGAAAAAGAGACTGCTGCAACAGAATCTGATGTTGTTAAGGAAAATGCTCCTGAAGGAGACAAAGATAAACAAGCCGAGGCTGCTGCGGAGCAAACCCCGGAAAATGCAGGCAGTTTCAGTGCAATGTCGAAACCAGAGCTTGTGCAGGCTTTGGAAAAACTATCGGCAGAGCCAATAGACACAATAAAAGACAAGGTGGCCCAAATAAAGGCAGCGTTCTTTGCTTTGCGCAAGGAAGAAATTGCCAAAGAGAAAGAGGCTTTCTTGGCTGCCGGCAATGAGGAGTCGGCTTTTGCCGTGCGTGACGACGCCGATGAGACAAGAATTAAGGAATTGCTCAACGAACTTAAAGACAAACGCGCTCAATATAATGCCGAGCAAGAAGCCATTAAGGCCGACAATTTGGCAAAGAAAAGAGCCATTATAGCTGAGATTGAAAACATCAGCAATGATGCTGACAACATCAACCGCCAGTTTAACCATGTGCAGCAGTTGCAGCAAGACTTCAAGGCAATAGGCGATGTGCCTGCCACAGAGTCGTCGAAGCTGTGGAAAGACTATCAGGTGACAGTGGAACGTTTCTACGACCTGCTGAAAATCAACAAGGAGTTGCGCGACTACGATTTCAAGAAAAATCTGGAGATAAAGCAGCAGTTGTGTGCCGAAGCCGAGGCTCTTGACGATGAAAACGACGTGGTGGCTGCATTTAAGAAACTCCAAGAGTTGCACGACACTTGGCGTGAGACCGGTCCTGTGGCAAAAGACTTGCGCGAGGACTTGTGGCTTAGATTCAAGAACGCTTCGTCGGTAATCAACAAGAAATATCAAGACTACTTTGAGAACCGCAAGGAGCAGGAGAAAAACAACGCTGAGGCAAAGTTGGCTTTGTGTGAAAAGATAGAGGCCATAAAGCCTGATGAGTTCAAATCGTATGCTGCTTGGGACAAGGCCACAAACCAGATAATAGAATTGCAGGCAGAATGGAAGAAGATAGGTTTTGCCGCAAGAAAACTCAACTCTGAATTATTTGCGCGCTTCAGAAAATCGTGCGACGAGTTTTTTGCCAAGAAGGCTGAATTCTTCAAGGAAATGAAAGACCAGCTGGCCGCAAACCTTGCCAAGAAGACAGAGTTGTGCGAAAAGGCCGAGGCTCTGAAAGACTCTACTGACTGGAAGAAAACGACAGACGCCTTGGTTGAGCTGCAAAAGGAATGGAAGACGGTGGGTCCTGTGGTGAAGAAACACAGTGAGGCTGTGTGGAAACGCTTCATAGCTGCTTGCGACCATTTCTTTGAGGAAAAGAAAAAGCAATCAACCAACATTCATGTGGTGGAGCACGAGAACTTGAAGCAAAAGAAAGAGGTGGTTGCTGCCATCAAGGCTGCGCTTGAGAATGAGACTCCAGAGAATGGCGCCAAGGTGGTGCGCGAGCTTATGGCAAAATGGCAAACCATAGGTCATGTGCCATATAAGGAGAAAGATAAAATCTACGGTGAATATAAGGAGGCCATCGATGAGGCTTTCGACAAATTTGACATGAAGTCGATAAAAGCCAACCTGTCGAACTTCGAGACATCAATCAACTCAATGAGCGACTCTGACAAGGTGATGCACGAGAGAGAAAGACTTGTGCGCGGCTATGAGCAAAAATGCAATGAGCTGAAGGTTTTGGAAAACAACCTTGGATTCTTTAATGCTCGCTCAAAGACGGGTAACAGCATTGTGAAAGAAGTGGAGCGCAAGATAGCCAAGATAAAAGATGAAATCTCTCTCTTGGAGAAGAAAATCAAGATGATTGACGAAAAGCTCTGATTTGAAATGTTAGAGAAAGTCCACTCTGGTGGGCTATAAAAATAAATGCTCTCCACAACACAGTGTGTTAAATTGTGGAGAGTATTGTTTTGAATAATCAAGGAAAGTTGCATTGTGAGAGGATTTGGCAGATATGGTAGATTTATATGCGGCGTGTGTACGTTTGTGGACTTTGCGCTGCTGAACGTGTCATATTTGGTGGCCGGCTTGTGGAGCGGGCTTGACGGAGCTTTCTTTTCGAGACAGGTGTGGCTGCTGCTCAACTTGTCGTTTCTGATAGTGGTGAGCATATTTCCGAGCATACACAACAAGCGCGTGGTGTATGCCGACCAAGTGCTGCTTCAGGTGGTGAAGGTGGTGGCTGCGCTGGGTGCTGTGTTTTTGTCGTTTCTTTATTTTTTGGATTGGTTTCAGAATTTTGATACTTCATTTCCTGAAATTTTGAAATTGTTTTTCGTGTTTTTCTGTCTGCTTGTGTTTTGGTGGATATTTTCGCGAAAATTTTTAAAATGGTGTCGCTCTAAGGGCGTTAACTACCGACGCATCATAATAATAGGCGGTGGAACGGTGGGCAAGAGGCTCATGGAGGAGCTTGAGTCGGACCAGGGGTATGGCTACCGCATAAAGGGCTTCTTCGACAACAATCCCAAGGCGAAGAAAGTGAAAGGCTATGTTGGCACGCTCGACAAAGTGGAGAATTTCGTTAAGGAAAATTTGATTGACGAAATGTATTGCGCCGTGCCTGATATGGATAATGACGTGGTGTCGGACATGATAAAAATTGCAGAACGGAATGCGGTGGATTTCTATTATGTGCCACAATTCGGGCGTAACATAACGCGCCGTTTTGTGCTCGACTCCGTGGGCAACGTGCCAGTGCTGTCAATCAGGCCATATCCGCTAAGCAACCCCATCAACAGAGCCGCTAAGCGCATTTTCGACATTGTGGTGTCGAGCCTGCTGCTGCTGCTATCGCCCATAGTGCTGCTGCCAGTGGCAATAGGCATAAAACTGTCGTCGCCAGGACCGGTGTTTTTCAAGCAGAAACGAACCGGCTACCGTGGCCAGCCCTTTGACTGCTATAAGTTCAGAACAATGAAGGTGAACACTGACAGCGACAAGGTGCAAGCCTCAAAAGACGACCCTCGCAAGACCAAATTTGGCGACTTTTTGCGCAGAACCAGCATTGACGAGTTGCCTCAATTCTACAATGTGCTTGTGGGCAACATGTCGATTGTAGGGCCGCGTCCGCACATGATAAAGCACACAGAGGCATATAGCCGCTTGATAGATAAATATATGATTAGGCACACGATTAAGCCTGGAATAACAGGTTGGGCGCAAGTGAACGGCTACCGCGGCCAGACCGACCAACTGTGGAAAATGGAGAAACGTGTGGAGTTTGACGTGTGGTATGCCGAGAACTGGAACTACATGCTCGATTTGAAAATCATATTCTTGACGGTGCTGCATGTGTTTACAGGCGATAAAAACGCCTATTGATTTCTCATCACTTTCACCTCGCTTTTTAGTGGGGATAAAAACAATTTTTTTGAAGAATATGGACGTTGACAGCAGAGCTTTATCTTTTTTGAAAAGATTTTTTGGATATGATAAGTTCCGCTCTGTTCAGCTTGACGTGATAAGGCATGTGCTTAGCGGCAATGATGCTGTGGTGCTCATGCCCACGGGTGGCGGAAAGTCGATTTGCTATCAGATTCCGGCAATGATGTCGGACGGGTGCGCCATTGTGGTGTCGCCACTGCTCTCGCTGATGAAAGACCAAGTAGATGCACTGCTTGCCAACGGAATTCCGGCCGCGGCACTCAACAGCATGCAGACTGAAGCCGAAAACCGTGAGATAATGGAGCATGCCAAGGAAGGACACATTAAGTTGCTATATGTGTCGCCTGAAAAATTGTTGAGCGACTTGCCTCACTGGAGCAGTGACTTCAAGATAAGTTTGATAGCCATTGACGAGGCGCATTGCATATCGCACTGGGGGCATGACTTTAGGCCAGAATACACTCAACTGTCGGTGCTAAAAGACAGGTTTCCAGATGTGCCAATTTTGGCACTGACTGCCACAGCCGACAGGGTGACACGTGACGACATTAGAAAACAGCTTAGAATAGCCGATGCGAAACTTTTTATAAGTTCGTTTGACCGTCCAAACTTGTCGTTATGGGTGGTGAAAGGCCTGGCAGGCAGGGCAAAGATTAATTTTATAGCTCGTTTCATAGAGCGGCATGGCGACGGAAGCGGCATAATATATTGCCTTAGCCGCAAATCAACAGAAAGCCTGTCGCTTAAACTCAACTCCTTGGGTATAAACAGCCGGCCCTTTCATGCAGGGCTGAGTGCCGATGTGCGCAACGCCACGCAGCAAGACTTCGTTGACGACAGCATAAAGGTGGTGTGTGCCACAGTGGCGTTTGGCATGGGCATTGACAAAGGAAACGTGCGGTGGGTGATACACTATAACATGCCTGGCAGCATAGAGAACTATTATCAGGAGATAGGACGCGCAGGGCGTGACGGCTTGCCTGCCGACGCATTGCTGTTTTACTCTTATGCCGATGTGGTGGCACTTACGAAGTTTGCTCAGGAGTCGGGACAAAAGTCGGTGAATTTGATGAAATTGCAGCGAATGCAAGAGTATGCCGAGGCCACTGTGTGCCGCCGGCGCATATTGCTGAGCTACTTCAACGAGCGCTATGACTGCGACTGCGGCCGGTGTGACGTGTGTTTCAATCCGCCAGCAAAGATAGAAGGCTCGATGCTGGCACAAATGGCCATGAGTGCAATAATACGCACAGCAGAAAAAGTGGGGTTTAACACCACGGTTGACATACTGAAAGGCTCGTTGCGGCCAGGTGTGGTTGAGAAAGGTTATAACCGGTTACCAACTTTCGGAGTGGGCAGAAACTTGACGTTCAGGGAGTGGGGTGCATACTTGCTGCAAATGCTGCAACTGGGAATTGTGGAAATCAAATATGATGACAACAACAATCTGAAGGTAACAGATTTTGGTAAAGAAATTCTGACTGGGCGTAGAAAGGTGGATTTCTCGAAATATGAATTGCGCGACAGGTCGGCCGCCATTGCCAAACAAGTAGAAGCCTGTGAAGGCAACGGAGGAGAATATGCCGTTGATTTGTTCAAGGCATTGAAACAGTTGCGTCTTAAAGTGGCAAGAGAAAAAGGAATTAAGCCATATCTTGTGTTTAATGACAGTGTGCTGCAGTCGATAGCCAACCTTAAACCCAAGACGAGAATTCAGTTTGGCATGATACATGGCATAGCCGAGCGAAAAACGGAACTTTACTGGAAACAGTTTACTGATTTTATAAAGAGCTGGGAACTTGATAACGGGTAATGCTTTTTTGTCGCTATGCGAGTGAGAAAGATGAATTGGCATTAGTGACAAACAAAAAGAATTGGGTTTCAATAGAAAACCCAATTCTTTTTGTTTTGTTGTTATGTGTTGTGGCTAACCCATCACTTCAAGCCCATCTTTTTGGCGATGGCGGCAGGAATAGCCTCTTTGTTGAGGTAAATGTCCATTGTCTTGGCTTTGAAGTAGGCTTCGCTCACATAGAAGAATCCGTTATAGAGTTGGTTTGTGTCCCAGCTGTTTTGCACTTTGTAGTATTTGTTGCCTTTTTGGTCAACAGCCTTGCCAACGATAACCATTCCGTGGTCGTCGGTGGTTTCTTTGTTGTCGAACATCTTTTGGCGGCTCTCTTGGGTCACTTCCTGCTCCTCAACAGGACCTTTGATTTCCCATTTCTCTTCTTCGCGGTCTTTGTCACTAAGTTGAGTCCAGCGTGCGAGGTCGCTGCCCTTGAGGTCTTTTTCTTCCTTGCCTTTAGGTAGCACGGCGTAGCCTTTTCTCCACTTAAAACCCACTTCGCTCACATCGGCAGCCCACTCAATGGGGTAACCTTTGTCGATGGCGTAGTCAACGATTTCTTTAAGCTCGTCGATAGGCACGTTTTGATAAGAGCCCCAGAGCCAGTTGTCGGCCACTTCGAGCATGAAAGGCTTGTAGAATGGGTGGTGAGTGAAAGAGGCTATGCCAATGTAGTCGTCAATATTGATTGACAACGACTCGGCAAACGACTTTGGAGTGTAGGTCTTGCCCTGCCAAGTGAAAGTTTCTGGCATTTTGCCCATATAGGCGTCAAGAATGCCGTAGAAGCCTTCAAGCCAAGCTGGCGACAGCTTTTTCTGCTGGTGCTTGTTGATTACGTTGGCATAACTTGTGAGAGCGTCGGTCATTTCGGCGAAGTTGAACTTTTTGGCATCGTAGGTGAGACCTGTGTATGCCTCTTCAGGCATCATGCCATAGTTTTGCCACACATAGGGCACATCGAGTGCGCTTCCACCCTCGGCAAAATTGATTTTGCCGTCCATGCGGATATATTTCACAACCTTGTCGCGGTAGCAGTGGTTGACCACAAAAGCTTGGCTAAGGTTGATTTCCTTGCCTGTCTTGCGGAGAATTTCGTCTTCAAAGAAAGTGTTGGTGGAGTAGCACCAGCAGGTGCCGCTCTTGTACTGGTCCTCAACCTTGGTGGTTTTGATGACCTTGGTGTCGGTGAATTTGAATCCTGTGCTGTCGGGAGTTATGATTTTGGGGTCACCGGCGTTGGCATTTAATGCCACAATACCCAAAGTCATAACAGTCAAAATGAATGATTTCATAAAAAATAAACTTATGATTTTTAAATTCTGTTACAAAATTAGTAAAATTAGCTCGTTAGATGAAGCGATTGCTAAATAATCGTTGTGATTTGACAGGAGCGATATTAAACTTTTGGCGTGTGGTGCAGTCTAAAAAGAAACAAAAAGTTTGTAAAATATATTCTTTTTGCGCAGGTGTGGCACGGCTTGGTTTTTAAGCTTTGATTTAAAATGTTAACTTTGCGTGATTAATGAGAAAAAAACAGAATCTATATAAACATACAAAAAATAAAAAGAATTATGAAAAAGATTTTGAGCTTAACATTAAGTGTATTTATGGTACTTGGTTTGTCAAGTTGTGGTTCTCTTAACAAAACGTCGAACGGAGCTTTGATTGGTGCCGGTGGCGGTGCAGCCCTGGGTGCCGGCATAGGCGCTTTGATTGGCGGTGGTAAGGGAGCTGCCATTGGTGCTGCTGTGGGAACAGTGGCCGGTGGAACAGCTGGAACCTTGATTGGCAAGAAGATGGACAAACAAGCCAAAGAGCTTGCCCAGATTCAAGGCGCACAGGTTGACACTGTGACTGACCAGAACAACCTCACTGCAATTAAGGTGACATTTGACAATGGAATTTTGTTTAAGACAGGCAAGAGCACTCTGAGCGCAAACGCAAAGAACTCTCTGTCGGAATTCGCCACTTCTTTGCAAAACAACCCACAAACAAATGTGCAAATATATGGCTACACCGACAACACTGGCAGCCGTGCAGTGAACGAGCGTTTGTCTAACGAACGCGCAAGTGTGGTTAAGAGCTATCTTTCTAATTCTGGTGTGGCTTCAAACCGCATGACAAGTCAAGGCTTCGCTTGGGATAACCCAGTGGCAAGCAACGACACAGAAGCAGGTCGCGCACAAAACCGCCGTGTGGAAATCTACATCTCTGCTAACGAGCAGATGATTAAGGACGCTAACGCCGGTACATTGAAATAAAGCGAAATAAAAATTGTTTTCACACACACATAATTGTGGGTGAAAAACGGAATGGACAATTCGGGCATTGCGCTACATTGCGGCAATGTCCGAATCGTTTTTTGTGCCAAAAAGCAACTTTTGCTTTCATTTTGTAAGAATTTTGTTGCGTAATTGTAATGCCGAAGCAAAAAAATGCCTAAATTTGTAATTACACTCTTTATGGAGTATAAAAAATACGCTTGTTATGAGCTGCCTGGCAGCACTTGCCAGCAGCAAATGGCGTTAGTGAGATTATGTTATATTGCACTACAAACTTTGACAAATAAACATGGATAAAGCGAGTGACCGCAAGGAAAAAGTGGATTTGAAATACTTGAAGTTGCTTTCGAGGAATTTTCCAAATATAGCTACTGCAAGCACAGAAATCATAAATCTTGAGGCAATCTTGAATCTTCCGAAGGGAACAGAGCATTTCTTGGCAGACTTGCACGGAGAGTATGACGCTTTTCAGCACGTGCTGCGCAATGCTTCGGGAACGATAAAGAGAAAGGTTAAGGAGATTTTTAACGAAACACTGAGTGGGCGTGACCAGAAGGAACTATGCACTCTGATTTATTATCCGGAGAACAAACTTGAACTCGTGTGCCAAGAGCTGGAGGACGAGAGTGAGAGAAATGACTGGTACTTTATCACAATAAACAGGCTTGTGAAGGTTTGCCGCGACGTGTCGTCGAAATATACCCGCTCTAAGGTGCATAAGGCACTGCCACAGGATTTCTCTTACATCATACAAGAGTTGCTGCACGAGAGCACGAGCGACCCCGATAAGCAAGCCTACGTCGATGTGATTGTGCGGACAATCATATCAACAGGCCGTGCCGTGGATTTCATAATAGCAATGTGCTACTTGATTCAGCAGCTGACAATAGACCTGCTTCACATATTGGGCGACGTGTATGACCGTGGTCCAAGCCCTGATAAAATCATGGACGTGTTGTGCTCGTTTCACAACTTTGACATTCAGTGGGGCAATCATGATATTTTGTGGATGGGCGCCGCTTCGGGCAATGACTGCTGCATAGCCAATGTGGTGAGGATAGCCTTGCGCTATGGCAATCAGGCTGTGCTTGAAGATGGTTATGGCATAAATCTGCTTCCGCTTGCCACATTTGCCCTTGAAACCTATGGTGATGACCCATGCTCACAATTCCGTCCGAAGAATGCTGGCAGCACTGCAGGCGTAAAGACCGAGCAGTTGACTGCAAAGATGCACAAAGCAATTTCGATAATTCAATTTAAGCTGGAGGCTGCAACAATTCGTCGCAGACCAGACTTTGACATGGCCGACAGATTGCTACTTGACAAGATTGACACAAAGCGCGGTGTGCTCTCGCTTGACGGCAAGGATTATGAGTTGCTTGACTCCAATTTCCCGACTCTGGGCAGCGCAGACCCATTTAAGCTTTCGGCAGAAGAATTGGCTGTGGTTGAGAAGTTGCACCATTCGTTTGTTGACTCAGAAAAGTTGCGGAAGCACATGGACTGCTTGTTCAGAAACGGGTGTGTGTATCATGTGATAAATGGAAACTTGCTGTTTCATGCCTCAATACCACTTAATGCCGATGGCTCGCTGAAAGATGTGCAGATTCTTGGAAAGACATATCATGGCGAGGCTTTGCTGAAAAAGGTGGGCGGACTGATACGTGAAGCCTATTTTGGCACTCCTGGAGTGGGCAATCATGACTTTGCGCTTGACTATGTGTGGTATTTGTGGTGCGGAAAGAATTCGCCTGTATTTGACAAGGACAAGATGGCCACATTTGAGCGTTACTTCATCGCTGACAAGGATTTGCATAAGGAAAAGAAAGGAAATTACTACTTGCTGCGTGATGATGAGGCCGTGTGCGACAGAATATTGGACGAATTTCACGTTAAAGGCCAGTATAGGCATATAATCAATGGCCATGTGCCAGTAAAGACCATCAAAGGGGAGAAGCCCATTAAGGCCAACGGCAAGCTCATGGTGATAGACGGTGGATTCTCGAAGGCTTATCAGCCAGAGACCGGTATTGCAGGATACACGCTGGTGTTTCACTCACGCGGATTCCAGCTTGTGCAGCATGAGCCGTTCACATCAATAATCAAGGCTGTGGAGGACGGACAAGACATTAAATCGACCGTGCAGCTTGTGGAGATGACGAACCGCAGAATTATGGTTAAGGATACCGACATAGGCAATGAGCTGCAAGAACAGATATGTGACCTGGAGGAATTGTTGCACGCTTATCACACTGGCATGATAATAGAGCGTGAATGGAGACCGATAACCAATAAGCGTTAAGTGCTTTTTGCTTGCAGCATAGCGACTGCAAGAGATAGATATTTAGAGCCACCAAAGTGTGGCTCTTTTTTTGTTGGCATTTGTGGCCATGCTGGCAGCTGGTGTAGGGGTGATGGAAACAAAAAAAACTGCAACCATATAGGCTGCAGCTTTTTGCAATATCGCTGTTGCTTTCTTATTTTTTCTTTTTGCGGTCACCATAACGGCTCAAGAACTTATCAACACGACCTGCGGTGTCAACGAGTTTCTGCTTGCCGGTGAAGAATGGGTGAGAAGAACTTGTGATTTCAAGCTTAACCAAAGGATAAGTTTTGCCATCGAGTTCGATAGTTTCCTTTGAAGCTACAGTAGAACGAGTGATGAATGTTTCATCATTAGACATGTCCTTAAAAACTACTTCGCGATAGTTATCAGGGTGGATACCTTTTTTCATTTTTATATCTTTTTAATTTTTTATGTTTTTAACTAAAAATACGGAAAGAAACCTTTTGTTCTTCTCCAATGGGTTTGCAAAGTTAGTAATTGTTTTTCAAATACGAAAGTTTTGCGGTAAGATGATTGCTCTTTTGTGCCCATAATGCACCATTAATGGGTTTATTTAATGTCGTTTGTGGAAATATGGGGCACTTTGTGTTGTGTTTAGGGGCAAATTGCGACAAAAAGCCAATGCGGTGCTGGCGCAACATGGTTTGGCTAAAAATCACTAACTTTGCAGGCGAAAAACGATATTGAATTATATGTTTGATTTTTTTCATAGAAACAAAGAGCAGGTAAAGCTGTTTTATCATACGGATGTGCATTGCCACATACTCCCTGGCGTGGACCACGGTTCACAAAACGTGACCGAATCACTCAACATGCTCCAAGCCGAAATGGAAATGGGCTTGGACAGAGTGGTGTGCACATCGCACGTGACGGCCGAAACGTTTGAGAATACTCCGGAATCGCTCAATGGCGCTTGTGAAGTGCTGAAAGAGGCAATCAAACAGAATGGTTTGGACGTGAACATATACCCGTCGGCAGAATACAGACTTGACGAATATTTCAACAAAGAATACTCCCTGGGACACATATTGCCTATGCCTGGCAATTATCTTTTGCTTGAAAACTCATTTCTGCAAGAGCTCATAGAGATTGATGACATGATGTTTGAACTGCAGGTAAAAGGTTATCGTCCCATATTGGCCCACCCGGAGCGTTACCCATACTATTATAGCCGCAAACAACGTTACACGCAGTTGCATAGCGCAGGCGTTAAGTTTCAGCTAAATATATTGTCGCTTGCCGGATATTTTGGAAGTGGTGCCCGCGATGCTGCCTTATGGCTCATATCAAATGGGTTGGTTGACATGCTCGGCAGTGATATGCACAACATGCAACATGCCGAAATCATAAAGAAGTATCTCAATTCAAAAGATTGGCGCAAGCAGTCGGAGCGTCTGCAAGGCAAAATAATAAATGACATGGTGAGGTGATGTTCAACCGTGCCATTTTTTAAGTTCTTGATTTGCCAAGGTGATTACTTTGTCACAACGAAATCAAAAGTAGTGCTTTTGGCAGAGCTGTATGTGCCGGAATAGCTTGAACCGTTGAAACTGCCGTCGAAGTTGCCCAAGGCTTGACCAGTGGCATCGTAGGCACTTATCTTGAGGCTACCGTCGCCCGACAATATGCCGAGCATCTGCAGAGGGTCGCCTTTCTTGCCATTGACGACAAAGCAACCTGTGCCTTTAATGTTGCCAGGGTCTTTCAGGTTTAATTTCATAGAAAAGTATTGGTTGTCAATTTTCCCAATCATTTTCACGATTGGGCTTGAAGCCTTGTGGTCGTCGTCAGTCTCATCGGCATGATGCTCATTGCCATAGACGAATTCACGTTCCATTTCACTCATCTCGTCCATTTGTTCTTCAGCCATTTTGTCGAGCTGGTTGAGAATGGAGTCGTTAACCATGGCTGATGAGCTTTGCGAGAAATGTTTTGTGACTGTGACCGTGGTATTTTTTTTGATGAAAAAGATTATGCACAGCAACAAGATTATGGCAACGGAAATTGCAGCAAACGCAAGTGCAAGTGTGAATTTGCGCTTCTTGAGTTTTGGCAGAGCCGGTGGCTGCTGGAGTTCTATCTTTTCACCGAATTTTGGCGGAGTGGCAGCCTTGTCGGGTTCGGTGAACCGTTCTCCGCAGTTTGGACAGAAGTTCACGTTGTCATCAACTTTCTGCCCGCATTTTTTGCATATTTTTGTCATTGTGCAATGCGTTTTTTCACGTATTCAATTATGAAGTTGGCAGTGTCGGCAGAGGTGATTTTTGAAGAGTCGATTGACAGGTCATAGCTTGCTGCGTCGCCCCAAGTCTTGTCGGTGTAAAAATTGTAATACTCTGCTCTGAGTTTGTTTTTCTTTAGAGCTAATTCTTCAGCATCTTTGGCATTTGCACAGTCGCCACGTTTGACAATGCGCTCTATTCTTGCTTCGATTGAGGCATGGATAAATACGCTTATTACATTGGTGTGGTTGCGCAAAATGTAGTCGGCTGTGCGTCCGACAATTACACACGGACTTTTTTGTGCCAACTGAATCATAACATCGCTTTGTGCTTTGTAGATTTTGTCGTCGCTTAGCGGAGTGTTGCCTATGAAATATGAACCGCTGTTGTCACCGAGGTTAAATGACCACAAGTTTGAGAAAAAACGCGGAGAGCGCTCGTCGGCAGCCAAAAAGAAGTCGGCATTCACACCGCTTGATTTTGCGGCTTCAATCAGAAGTTCCTTATCGTAGTAAGGAATGTTGAGGCCCTTGGCTATGAGTTTGCCTATTTCGCGGCCTCCGCTTCCAAATTGTCGTCCGATGGTTATAACATAGTTTTTTGAATTCATATCAGTTAATGTTTTAATTTTTGTTTGGATAAATGATGATTCTGTTTACTCTTGAAGCAGTGTCACTGCTGTTCGTCCTCGATGAAGAACTTGCGCGTGGCGAAATTGTTGCCTTGCCAGTCGGCATCGAATATTGTGGAGGTTTCTGCACGCTTTTCCGCCACATATTCAAATTCTCTAATAAATTTTATCTGTCCTTTTGCTTTTTTGAACAAGCTGGTCACGAGTCGTTTATTTTTGTCGTTTTGAATGACAATGAACTGGCAACGTCCCACACTCATTGTGCCCCAAAAGCAATCCTTGAGGTCGTCGGGCTCTTTGAAAATGTCGCAGTTATAAGAGAGAACTGTGGGGCGCTCCACGCTACCTCCAATAGTGAGAATGAACACGAAGTGGCTGGCATCGTTGTACTCAATCTTTTTCAGCGAGTCGGTCAATGCGGATGTAAAGGCGCTGATTCCGCTAAACTCCACTTTGTTGAGCTTTATGATGTTTGTTTTCTCGCTAATCAAGTTGCCCTCGCTTCTGAGTATTTGCAGCGGAATCACCATAGTGTCTTTTTCCTTGGCAAATGTGCAACAAACCAACATCAACAAAAACACCGCTAATGCAGAAAATCGTTTCATAAGACCATGTTTATTTCTTTAGCTAAATTACTCAACATTGTTCAATGTTGACAATAATGATGGCTAAAAAACGTGAAGTGCAAAGATTTTTTTGAAATTGCCACCCGATGGCAGTTTAGAAATAAGGTGACTGGATTGTGTGGCTTTGCAAGAAATAAGCCGAGTCGAGCAGCATGGCGCACTTGGAGGAAATTAAGTGGGCTGCGTCGTCGTAGTAGTTGCGTGGATTCTGCGATATTGTCGTGTCGTGGCTGAAGTCGAACACATGGGTGTCGCCAAAAATCCATTTCAATGTGTAAAGGTCGTATTCTGGTAGTGTGCGTCGATAGAAGCGAGGGGGAATTATTATGGTGTAGTCGGTGTGGTTTTGGGATAGAAGTTGCTTGATTTTTATTAAGATGTCCTGTGTATGAGCGTCTATGGAATTGTTATAGGCCATAGGCTGGGCATGTAGCTTCCTTTTGGCCATGCGTTCAGGGGTGAAGAACTTGGTTGGCGCATGGGCTATGAGTGAGTCGAATGTGGCATAATATTCCTCGTTGGTGCGCTCAATGCGGTTGGGAATGTCGGTTGTGGCATATTGCAGTGCGAGCATTCGGTGCACATTATCTGTTTTGTCAAGTTCATATTTTATGAACTCCGGATTCTTGAACATGTTGAAAAACTGCAAGTGAAAGTTGAGGCAGTCGAATTGCGGTGTGGTCTTGTAGTCTTGCATATATAGAAACCTGTCCTTAATGGTGCTTTCGTCGCGTCGCAACATTTCTTCCTCAATCACAATCAGCGCGTGCTTCACTCTTATGCCATTTTTGTTGACGAAATTAATTTTGTTGTATATGCCCCAAAGGGTTTCGCCATTTTGGTCGTAGTGATAAACCGACGAACCTTTGGGCAAATGTTTTAACCAAGCTTTGGCAGTGAAATACTTTGACAGCGACGAGCCGAATATGAACGAGTCGTAGTGCATCGCGTCTTTAAAACGCAAGAAATTGCGAGTGGATATGTAGCCATTGTTAACGGTGAGTGTGACGGTGTCGCCATTGCTGTATAGCCCTTTGTATGGGTGTACCACTTTGAATGGGTCGCTGATCAGATATAGGGCTACGAGAGCATACACCGGAATCAGAGCAACCAGTGTGCGGATTATGAATCTTTGGAGAGCGTGTGTCATGGCTGGTCAGAATTGGAAATAGATGTACTGTATGTTTTTGCCCATGCTGAAATATGCTATGGCACCGAGCAGTGCCCAATATATGAGCCACCGCATGGCAAGAGGCATGTTTGGGTGCTCTATGGCAAAGTCTTGCTTGCGTCCAATCCACTCAATGGCCATAAACGGAATTATGTAGAGAAATGCCGATATGCCATAGGGGCGCAAGGCTATGTTGCCGTTTGTAAATGTTGACAGACATTCAGCCAAGTGGCTGATGTTGTTGGAGCGGAATATGACCATGGTAGCGGCAAAAAGCAAGAAAGTCATCATGCAGCGGCACAACTTTGTTAGGCCGGTGTAGCATTCTCGTTTGGAGGCTGCTATGACGAGCACTCCATTAGCTATACCCCAGATGATGAATGTGTAGTTGGCTCCATGCCACAGTCCCGACAGTAAGAAAACAATCATCACGTTGGCAATGGTGCGGTGGTGGCCATGTCTGGAACCGCCCAGCGGAATGTAAACATATTGTTTGAACCACTCCATAAGTGTGATGTGCCACCTGCGCCAAAAGTCGCGGTAGGTGGTGGCAAAGAAAGGATATCGAAAATTGCGTGAAAGCTTAATGTTGAGCAATCGGGCAGAGCCGATGGCAATGTCGGAATATGCAGAGAAGTCGGCATATAGCTCCACGGTAAACACCATGCAGCCTATGGCGATGCTGACAGGTGACATAACCGACGGGTGATAGAAGATATAGTCAACAATGCCGGCAAGAGAGTCGGCAATGACAATTTTTTTTGCAAGTCCCCACAAGATTTGCCTCATGCCCACCACGGCATTGCCGTAGTCGAACCGTTTGGTAACCAAAAACTGCGGCAGTAGATTTCGGGCGCGCTCAATGGGGCCGGCCACAAGCTGCGGAAAGAAGCTCATATAGACAAAAAATGCTACGACATTTGTTGTTGGTGGAATTTCTTTGCGATACACGTCGATGCTGTAGCTTATGGCTTGAAATGTGTAGAAAGACAAACCCACCGGCAACAAAATTTGCAACGTAGGCCAATCGGGGTTGAACCCGAACAGCTTGAGCACGTCGCCCATGGAGTCTTTGAAAAAATTTAGATATTTGAATATTACGAGTATGGCGAGGTTGACAGAAACATTTCCCCATAGCAGCCATTTGGCTGAGGAATGCTTGGCTCTGGCAATCCATAATCCCGACAGGAAAGTGGTGGCTGATGTGAAAGCAATCAGCCCAAGAAATTTCCAGTTCCACCAGCCATAGAATGTGTAGCTCGCAATTAGCAGGAAAATGTTTTGTAGTGTTATTTTTCTGCTAAGCAGCCAATAGACGATAAACACTATTGGCAGAAACAACGCATAGATGTAGCTGTCGAACTGCATTGTGCCAATGCTAAGGTTCAAATTTGTTGATTATCTCAGATATGCTTGCGGCATCATCGGGGGTAATAGGGTAGGCAATGGGCAAACTTACCACCTCGTTGGCCATGGCTATGGTCCTGGGAAGTTTATAGGACTTGTATTCCTTGTAGCATGGTTGGAGGTGTGGAGGTGTGGCATAATGAATGTCGGTGTTTACGCCGTTGTCCTTCAAATAAACACGAAACTTGTCTCTTGCATCAACCCTTATCACATATTGGTGCCACACTTGCTTCATTTTGGCAAAGATATATGGCGTTTTCACGTGAGGATTTGAGATGCAGTCGCTATATGTTGACGCAACGCGCTGTCTGCGGCTGATTTCATCGTCGAGGTGACGCAGTTTCGTCAGCAGAAATGCCGCTTGAATTTCGTCGATGCGGCAGTTTAGACCACGATATATGTTGTGGTAGCGGTAGTCAGAACCATAGTTTGCCAGGGCTCTCACACAGTTGGCAAGCTCGGTGTCGTTGGTCACCACGGCTCCGCCATCGCCGAGTGCTCCAAGATTTTTTGTTGGGTAGAAACTGATTGCTCCTGCGTTGCCGAGGCCCCCGGTGTGGTATGTGCCCCACATGCCGGCCACATCGCTTTTTGCGCCTATCGACTGGGCGTTGTCCTCAATGACGAGCAGCTGGTAGTGCTGCGCCATTTTCATAAGTTTATCGTCCCAGCATGGAGTGCCGTATAAGTGCACTGGCATTATGGCCTTGACCGATGGCGACAACAGGCTTTCTATGTAGTTGGCGTCAAGATTCATTGTGCTTTCGCTCGGCTCGCAGAAGCATGGTGACAAGCCATTGTCAGAGATAGCAAGAACCGATGCCACATAGGTGTTTGCCGGCACAATCACCTTGTCGCCTTCGTGCAACATGCCCATTTCTTTGTAGGCGCGTATTATTAGACGTAGCGCATCGAGGCCGTTGCTCACGGCAATGCAGTGCTTCACTTCGCAGAGTTTGGCGATTTCTGTTTCAAGAGTCATTGTCTGCTCACCATGTAGATAGCGGCCAGAGGTTATCACATCGCAAGCCGCTTGCTTCAGTTCGTCCATATATGGAGCATTTGCAAGAGCCAAGTCGAGGAAAGGGTATGTCTTATTATTGTCTGTCATGATTCATTGTTTTCTGTTATTTTGCCGCCATAGTCAAAAAATCGTTGTAATTGCGGATATAGTCGCTCTCGGTGTAGCACTCTGACGCCAAGACGAGGCAAACCGAGCCTGATGAAAAATTGTCGATTGTGCGCCAGATGCCAGGTGTGATGAGTAAGCCTTCGTAGGGGCGGTTTAGCTGGAAAGTTTTTTTGTTTGTGCCGTCGTCGATGTTCACATTGAAGCTGCCACTTATGGCCACAAGCAGTTGATATAGGTTTTTGTGGGCATGGCCGCCGCGTGATGAGCCTCCAGGCACGTCATACAGGTAGTATATGCGTTTCACATCAAAC
The DNA here is from genome assembly GCA_934675575.1 of uncultured Muribaculaceae bacterium. GTDB lineage: Bacteria > Bacteroidota > Bacteroidia > Bacteroidales > Muribaculaceae > Sodaliphilus. Next base: position 10,464 of record CAKUQQ010000015.1, on the reverse strand, counting down.
GGAATGTCGTTGCCGTTTTCAACAACAGTGAGATTTCCATTCTGGTGTGCTATTTTGTCGAGTTTAATTATCTTGCAGTTGTTGACACTCGATGAAATTATGTTTTCACTTGTTGTTGCCATTTCTCAAATGCTGAAATTCTTGGAAGTTATAGATATAGTCGCTTTCGTCATATTCAGTGCTGGCGATAATCAGTGCCACAGAGTTTGTGGAGAAATTGTCTATTACCCTCCAGTTGAGTTTGGGCACATATAAACCGTAGTAAGAGCGACACATGTGAAACTTTGTTTCTTTGCTACCGTCGTTTATCGCGACATCAAAGCTGCCCGACAAAGCGACGATGAATTCCTCTTGTGTTTTGAAAGCATGGCCATAGCGCACTTGTCCCCCCGGCACATCATAAATCCAGTAGGTACGTTTAATGCTGAAGGGAATGTTCTTGCAGTTTTCAATAACGGAAAGATTGCCCCTAGGGTCATTAAACCGTGGCAGTTCTATAAGCTGAGGAATCTTAAACTTCATTTTGGGCAAGGGCGGTTAAATATTTGCCATAGTCATTTTTTTGCATGGGTGCTGCCAGAGCCAATAGCTGCTGGGCAGTGATGTAGCCCTTTCTGAAAGCTATTTCTTCGAGCGAAGCCACTTGCACCCCCTGCCGCGTTTCGATGGCCTTAATGAAATTGGCGGCTTCGAGCATGGAGTCGGCTGTGCCGGTGTCAAGCCAGGCAAAACCTCTGCCAAGTGTCTGCACATGCACTTGCTTGTGGTTGACATACACTTGATTGACTGATGAAATCTCCAGCTCTCCACGAGCCGACGGCTTCACGGCCTTGGCTATCTCTATCACGGAGTTAGGGTAGAAATATAACCCGGTGACGGCAAAGTTGGTTTCCGGATTTTGTGGCTTTTCTACAATTTTTGTGGCATTGCCTTGTGCATCAAACGAAACCACACCATAGCGGTTGGCGTCTTTAACTGCATAGGCAAATATTGTGGCCTGATTTTGCCTTTCTGCGCGCTCTACAGCTTGCGTTAGCATTTGTGTGAAGCTTTGACCATAGAAAATGTTGTCGCCAAGCACAAGGCACACATTGTCGTTGCCAATGAATTGCTCGCCGATTATGAATGCCTGCGCAAGACCGTCGGGGTGGGGTTGCTCGGCGAATGTGAAATTGACACCCCATTGCTGTCCAGAGCCCAAGAGTTTTTTGAACGAAGGCAAATCATCGGGGGTTGAGATTATCATGATGTCGCGTATGCCGGCAAGCATCAGCACCGATATGGGATAATAGACCATGGGCTTGTCATACACAGGAATCAGCTGCTTTGATATGCCTTTGGTTATTGGATAAAGTCGCGTGCCAGAGCCTCCGGCTAAAACTATGCCTTTCATTTCTTCGTCAGTTTTTTTATTTGCGGTTGCCGTACATTTGTTCGTAATATTTGGTGTATTCGCCGCTTGTTACACTTTTCACCCAACCTTGGTTGCTGAGGTTCCAAATCACAGTTTTCTTGATGCCTTCTGAGAAAGGAGTCTCTGGATACCAACCAAGTTCTTTTGCTATTTTTGTTGGATTTATTGCGTAGCGCATGTCGTGGCCCGGACGGTCGCCCACAAATTCTATCAGATTGTCATTAAGCTCTGATATTGGGCACGACAGCAGGGCCTCAAAGCGTGGGTTAGCTTGGCATGCTTCTGCGATAATCCTTATTATTTGCTTCACTATGTTGATGTTGCTCTCCTCATTGAAGCCTCCAATGTTGTATATTTCTCCTATTCTACCATTTCGGAGCACCAGGTCAATGGCCTTACAGTGGTCTTCTACATAGAGCCAGTCTCTCACATTCTCTCCAGTGCCATAAACTGGCACTTTCTTGCCCTCCAAGATGTTCTTTATGGCAAGAGGAATGAGCTTTTCTGGAAAATGGAATGGACCATAGTTGTTGCTGCATCGTGTGATGTTGACAGGAAAGTTGTAAGTGTGATAATATGCAAGAGTCAGCAAGTCTGCACTCGTTTTTGAGGCAGAGTAGGGCGAACGTGGCGACAGCATTGACTCTTCGGTGAAGAATGAATGTCCGAATGTCTTCAAGTCATGGCGATTTTTGACCACCGACTTTATGCTGTCATCTACTGTGAGTTCGTGTGGCACATCAAAATCTTTTTTTAATGAACCATACACTTCATCGGTTGAGATTTGCAGATATTTCTTTCCTGGCCTATAGCTAAAGGCACCATTGGCATCTTTGCCGGAGAACCAAGCATTTTTTGCACTGTTGAGCAGGTTTTGTGTGCCGAGTATGTTTGTTTCAAGAAACAGTCGCGGATTCGTTATGCTGCGGTCAACGTGGCTCTCGGCAGCGAAGTTCACCACATAGTCGATGTCGTTGTCAGCGAATATTTTTGTTGTCAAGGCAGAATCGCCAATGTCGCCTTTCACAAAAGTAACGTTTGGCAGTTTAATCTCGTCGCTAATCGAAAGCAAGTTGCCAGCGTAGGTGAGTTTGTCAAGAATTATAATGTTGACGGCATCGCCGTGTTTTTTGAGTATATATTTTACGAAGTTTGAGCCAATAAACCCTGCGGCTCCAGTCACTAAGTATGTTTTCATATCTGTCATATAGGCAAACCTTTTAATTTACAAACTTACAAAAAAACGGCCGTATTGCATCGAGTAATTTCACTAAAAGCGCAGCACTGCATAAAAATCTCACGAAAAAGTAAATTAAAAAGTTTCTTATTGTGTCGTGTTAGTAAAACTCGACCTAGTGATGTGCTTGTGCATACAGCTGTGTGGTGTGCTGCGTCCAAAAATAAAGCAAATAAAATAAAAAAGGTGGCAATTTGAAATTGCCACCTTTTTGTTGGTTATATTTCAGAACGATTAGTCTGCGTTCAGATTTACACGCTGGAATGCGATAACCTTGAGGTCTGCGTCATTCTTTGCGAGATATTGACCGATAGTCAGCTTGAGCTGTGGCTCTGCCTCGTATGGTTGCTCTGTCAAAACATTTTGGCTGAAGAACTTGTTCAAGCGGCCCTTGGTGATGTTTTGAATCATAGCCTCAGGAAGGTTAGCGGCCTTTTCTGCAGCCACAGTCTTCTTGATTTCTTGAGCCTTGTCAGCTTGCTCTTGTGTGAGCCAGCCCTTAGCCAAGTTAGAAGAAATGTGGTCGTCGCTGTCAACGAGGTTGGGGTTGATGCCTGCCTTGCTGAGTGCGTTGTTAACTGCTTTTTCCACTTGCTCTTCTTTTGTCTTCTCAATTGCAACCTTGGTTTCCTCGTCGATAACTGATTGAGGAACTTCCTCACGAGTGCAAGCGATTGGGTTGGATGTGGCGATTTGCATAGCAACCTCTTTCAAAACCTCTGGGTCGCCAGCCTTGTTGAAAGCTGCAATCACAGCCAACTTGTTGTTGAAGTGATTGTAAACAGAGAGACCTGCGCCTTCAAGAGCCTTATAGTCGCCCAATTCCATCTTCTCGCCAGTAATACCACTAAGTTGAGTGATGTGCTCGGCAACAGTTTGTCCGTCGTAGCTGAAATCGTTCAACTCAGCCATAGTCTTAACTTTAGCCTCAAGTGCCTTGTCAAGGATTTCCTTAGCCAATTTGATGAATTTCTCATTTGACGAAACGAAATCTGTTTCACACTTCAAAGCCACGATTGCTGCAAAGCCGTCAGCTGCCTTGCCGAAAGCAACACCTTCGGCTGCAGAGCGGTCTTCACGTTTTGCTGCTATGGCCTGACCACGCTGACGGATAAGCTCTTTGGCTTTTTCCATATCGTTGCCAGACTCGATGAGAGCCTTTTTGCAATCAACCATTCCAGCACCAGTGAGGGTGCGGAGTTTCTTGATATCTTCGATTAATGACATGTTTACTTAATGTTTAAAAAGTGAGTGAACGAAAATTATTCTGCTTTAGGAGCTTCTGGTTCAGCAGCCTTCTCTTCTGTGGCCTCGGCAGCTTCGCCGTTTTCTGCTTTGGCAGCAGGTTTGCGGTGAACGCGTGCGCGGTGGCGTTTTGGTTGGTCGCCGTCAGCTTCTTCAGCGTCTTTGTTGTCAACTTTTTCAACCTTACGCTCTTCAAGACCTTCTTGAATTGCATCGCAAACAGTGCTCATAATCAAGTCGATTGACTTAGAAGCATCGTCGTTTGCAGGAATTACGAAGTCAACGGTGTCGGGGTCGCTGTTAGTATCAACGATACCAAACACTGGAATACCCAAGCGAGTAGCCTCGGCCACTGCGATGTGCTCTTTCAAAACATCGATAACGAACAGCGCAGATGGCAGACGGTTAAGGTCTGCGATACTACCTAAGTTCTTCTCCAATTTTGCTCTTTGGCGGCTAACCTGCAATCTTTCTCTCTTTGACAAGTTGTCGAAAGTTCCGTCTTTCATCATCTTGTCGATAGAAGCCATTTTCTTAACGGCTTTTCTGATTGTTGGGAAGTTGGTCAACATACCGCCTGGCCATCTTTCAATCACGTATGGCATGTTAACTGCCTTTGCGTGGTCTTCAACAACTTGTTTTGCTTGCTTCTTTGTGGCAACAAACAAAATCTTCTTGCCAGACTTAGCTATGTTTTTGAGAGCTGCGCAAGCTTCTTCGAGCTTGGCTTGAGTCTTGTATAAGTCAATTATATGAATGCCATTTCTTTCCATGAAAATGTATGGAGCCATTGCTGGATTCCATTTGCGTTTCAAGTGGCCGAAGTGGCAGGTTGCGTCTAATAATTGTTCAAAACTTGGTGTTTGCATTTCTTTAATTAATTTGTTTACGTTCTACTAATGCAATCACAAGGTAGCTGCCATTTGTTTTAAGAGTTTGACAGGTCTTTGTGATTTGGATACTAAACTCTTGAAAAAAGATTCTGTGATTAAGTGCAAATAACGGATTAACGCTTGCTGAACTGGAATCTCTTGCGTGCCTTTGGACGACCTGGTTTCTTACGCTCAACAGCACGTGGGTCACGAGTCATGAAACCCTCTTTGCGGAGCGCAGGTTTGTCCTCTGGGTTGATTTTAACCAAAGCTCTTGCGATGGCAAGGCGCAAAGCTTCAGCCTGGCCCTTGAAACCGCCACCTACGAGGTTAACTTTGATGTCATATTTTCCGTCAGCCTCCAAGGTGTTGAGTGGTTGCTTAACAATGTATTGGAGAATGGGAGAAGGAAAATACTCACTAAAAGCACGCTTGTTGATAGTGATGTCGCCTTTACCTTCACTTACAAATACTCTGGCAATTGCTGCTTTACGACGTCCTACTGCATTTATTTTTTCCATCTTTCCAATCATTATTTAAGTTTGTTGATATCGATTACTTTTGGAGTTTGTGCCTCGTGAGGGTGCACGTTACCATTGTAGATGTGTACGTTCTTCAAGATTTGAGCACCAAGCTTGTTCTTAGGAAGCATGCCCTTGATGACCTTGAGGAACAATGGGTGCATACCTGGCTTGAGGTCTTTCTTGTAAGATTTTTGTTGCAGTATTGCAGGACTTGCAAATCTCTGACCGCCTGGATAACCAGTGTAGGAAACATACTGACGGTCTGTCCACTTGTTGCCTGTCAATTTCACCTTGTCGGCGTTGATGATGATTACGTTGTCACCACAGTCAACGTGAGGTGTGTAGTTTGGTTTGTATTTGCCACGCAAAATTTTAGCAACTTTTGCGCAGAGACGACCCAACACTTGGTCGGTGGCATCTACTACTATCCATTCTTTCTTAACGTCTTCGGCTTTTGCCGATTCTGTTCTGTAACTTAAAGTATTCACTTTTAAATCCTGATTAAATGTTAATTACAATAATCCTCCGTTCTCTTGTGACACGGCCAAATGTCCAGAAAACTTGCAGATTTTATCGTTTTGGATATAATCGGTCTGCAAAGATAGTAATTATTTGCATATTACGCAAAAAGCTTGAGCAACTTTGTGCCCAAGCTTTTTTATGCTGTAAATTATTTCTCTCTATTGGATTATGGCTCTCTGCCTTCAACTATGGCTTCGGTGTCCTTGGCAATCATGTATTCTTCATCTGTAGGAATAACAAGAACCTTGACTCTGGAGTTTGGTTTGCTTATCAAGGCTTCTTTGCCTTTGGTCTTGCTGTTTACGGCCTCGTCAATCTCCACGCCCATAAATCCAAGATTACTGCAAATGTTGGCTCTGATGATTGGCTGGTTTTCGCCAACACCGCCTGTAAACACGATGATGTCAGTGCCGTTCATCTCGGCTGCAAAAGCACCAACGTATTTTGTGATGCGGTGCTCATACATGTCGAGTCCGAGTTTCGCTCTGTCGTCGCCTTCGTCGGCAGCAGCATTGACTTCGCGCATATCGGGCGAAATGCCGGTAATGCCTTGCATGCCACTAAGTTTGTTTATAATGCCTTGCATACCCTTCACATTGATGTTGTGCTTTTCCATCAAGAAAAGAATTGCTCCTGGGTCGATGTCGCCACATCGTGTGCCCATAACCAAACCTTCGGTTGGAGTCAAGCCCATGGTGGTGTCGATGCTCTCGCCGTTTTTCACAGCTGTTATGCTGGCTCCGTTGCCAATGTGGCAGCAGATGATGCGCTGTTCTTTAGGGTTAACACCAAGGAATTCGCACACGCGCTGGCTCACATATCTGTGGCTGGTTCCGTGGAATCCGTAGCGGCGCACATGGTCCTTCTCGTAGTATTGGTAGGGGAGAGCATACATGAATGCCTTGGGAGGCATGGTTTGGTGGAATGCTGTGTCGAACACTGCAACTTGAGGAACGTCGGGCAAAATCTTGGTTATGGCCTCAATTCCTGCCATGTTCACGGGGTTGTGAAGCGGAGCAATGTTGTAGCACTCTTTTATTTTGTCGATAACTTCTTGGGTTATCTTAACGCTCTTATTAAACTTCTCTCCGCCATGCACCACGCGGTGACCCACGGCGTTAATCTCGTCGAAATCCTTTATGCAACCATATTCCTTGCTCGTGAGGTTGCTCAATATGGCTTTGATTGCACCATTGTGGTCAGTTATGTCAAGAGGCTGCTTGAGCTTTTCACCTGTCTTGATGCGGAATTTTATGAAAGCGTCGGGAAGTCCGATTTTTTCAATTCCGCCTTCAGCCAGGACATTGTTTGATTTGATTTCTATGAGTTTGTATTTTACAGAGCTGCTTCCGCAGTTAAGCACTAAAATATTCATATATATGATGAGTGTAATTTATTTTTTATTTATTGCTTGATTGCAGGTGAGAATTATTGTTCTGTAGATGTCCTCGGGAGAGCAACCGCGCGACAGGTCGTTGACTGGGGCTGCCAATCCTTGAAGCACTGGGCCAACAGCCGTAGCTCCGGCTAAGCGCTGCACAAGCTTGTAGGCGATATTGCCAACGCCAAGGTCGGGGAACACAAGCACATTTGCATGGCCAGCCACCTTGCTGCCTGGAGCTTTGTGTGCGGCCACAGATGGAACTATTGCTGCATCGGCTTGCAACTCGCCGTCGATGTCAAGTGTCGGGTCCATTTCTTTTGCTATTCTTGTGGCTTCAACCACCTTTGTCACATCGTCGTGGCTTGCGCTTCCCTTGGTTGAGAAGCTGAGCATGGCCACATGTGGAGTGATTCCTGCAAGGTCTCTGGCAGTCTTGGCTGACGACACAGCGATTTGTGCAAGCTGGTTGCAGTCTGGGTCGGGCATAACGGCACAGTCGGCAAACACCATAATGCCGTTTTCGCCGTAAGGAGAGCCTTCGGGCAGGAGCATGATGAATGCACCAGACACAACCTTGATGCCTGGGGCTGTCTTGAGCACTTGGAAAGCAGCTCTAAGCACGTTGCCTGTTGTGTTGTCGGCTCCGGCCACTTGACCATCGGCCTCGCCATTCTTTATCATCAAGCAACCCAAATAAAGTGGGTCCTTTACTTTTTTGCGTGCATCGTCTATAGTGATGCCTTTGCTCTTTCTGAGCTCGTAGAAAAGTTGGGCGTATTTTTCAGTGTGTTCTGCGTCGTCTGGGTTGACAATAGTAGCTTTGCTGATGTTGTTGAGCTTCAGCTCTTCGGCTTTTGCTTTTATTTCTTCGGCATTGCCAATTAAAATAATGTCGGCAATGGAGTCAGCTATGATGCGGTCGGCGGCTGCCAACGTTCTGGGTTCTGTACTTTCTGGCAAAATTATCTTTTTCTTGTTGCCAATTGCTTTCTTTTTAAGTTCTTCAAAAAGGGGTTCCATGAATCGTTTATATTTTTGTGCAAAATTAAGACTAATTTTTCATTTACTTACATTTTGATGATAGGAAAAAACGGCTTGAGTTTAGTTTTGTTATGGTTTTGCCTCAAAATGCGACTGTGAGTGGTGGGCTGATTTATAAAAACTCCTTCGTTTCTCATTAGTTCTGTTTTTATTGCTAATTTTGCAAAAACAAAGAGCCAACTTGATGTTTAGGATTAAGAGATTATACATATTTATACTTGAGACATTTCTGCCATTGTTTTTGATGACATTCTTTATATGTTTGTTTATCGTGCTGATGCAGTTTTTGTGGAAGTACATTGACGAACTCGTGGGAAAAGGTCTGAGTATCGACGTGATAGGGGAGCTGTTTTTCTATGCTGCATTAACTTTCGTGCCTCTTGCGTTGCCACTGTCATTGCTTTTGGCTTCACTGATGACGTTTGGCAATCTGGGCGAGCATTTGGAACTTACAGCCATGAAGGCGTCGGGCGTTTCGCTTGTTCGCATCATGCGTCCTCTTATGGTTGTTGTCAGCCTGCTTGCTGTGGGAGCGTTCTTCTTTCAAAACGATGTGCTGCCAAAGTCGCAGGTTAAGATGTGGACATTGTTGTTTTCTGTGCGGCAAAAAACACCTACACTCGACATTCCGGAGGGTGCTGTTTATAGCCAGATTCCGGGATATAACCTATATGTCAAGCACAAGGATAAGGCTACTGGCGTGCTCCGCGATGTGCGCATCTACGATGTTGGCGATGGTGTGGGTTTCCCTCGCGTGATTTCAGCCGATTCGGGCAAGCTTAGCTTGACCAAGGACTCCAAGCATTTGTTTTTGCAGTTATATAGTGGAAACTGGTATGAGCAGCTGTCGCAAGGAACATCGGCTAACGGCAGTGATTTGTTCAGGCGTGAGAGTTACCATGACAAGGAGATTTTGATTCCGTATGATGCCACATTCACAAGAATGGACGACCAGTCGATGAAATCGCAATACATAGGCAAGAACATGAAAGAGCTACAGAAGACCATAGATTCTGTGTCTGCCCATGTTGACTCCACTGGTGCCACGCTGGCCAATGAATTGCGCACAATAAGCGTGTGCGGCGTGCCGTGCGTTAAAACGGTGTCGTCTAAAGGGCACATCTCTTATGTGCCAGTGTCATCGGTCAAAACACGGTCTGGAACTAACGATTTCGATTCTATATGGAAGTCGCTGGACGTTACCACCAAGCTGTCAGTTGTGTCTATGGCCCAAAATAAGGCTATGTCCGACAGGCAGGATTATGAATTTAAAGGATTCTCTTTGTCTGAGGACAATTACACCATCAGACGGCATAAAATTGAGCTACAGAAAAAGTTCACACTGTCGTTGGCGTGTCTGATATTCTTCTTTATAGGCGCGCCGCTGGGAGCAATAGTGCGTAAGGGCGGACTTGGCACACCTGTGGTCATATCAGTTATATTGTTCGTTATTTATTACATTATAGATAACGTTGGCTACAAGCTGGCTAAAGACGGTCGTTGGGACGTATGGGAGGGCGTGTGGCTTAGTTCTTTCGTTTTGTTGCCACTTGGCGTTTTTCTCACCTACAAGGCTGTTAACGACTCGGCTGTACTCAATCCCGATGCTTATTTTAACTTCTTCAGAAAATTGTTTGGACTGCATCAGGTGCGCAAACTTGAAATGAAGGAGGTGGTTATAGACGAGGTTAACCCGGCTGTGGCAATGGGTAAAATTGAGGCTCTGCGAAGCAAATGCACGGCGTTCTTGTCTAAATATGATAAAAATATGGGCTATATGGCATATTGGAATCATGGAATTGATGCGTCAGAGGTGCGCACTTTGGCTAAAGATGTAAACGATTTGGTAGAATATTTGTCGAACTCAAAGAGTCAATTGGTCATTAACAAAGCCATGGATTTTCCTGTCATTCGCCAGATGTTGACGTATAGCCCTGTGCAAAATCGTTATTTGGGCATGGCTTTGGCAGCGTTGCTTCCGGTGAGTGTGCCATTCTACCTCATTGGTTTGCATCATCAGAAAGTTTTGAAAGCCGAAATAGCTTCGTGCGTTAAGTTTTGTGACGATTTAAGAGGAATTTTTGAAGTCAATAAATAGGTCAAAGTTGTGCGTTGCCTGCGCGCACAAAATTTTGATGTTTTCGCTTTGTTGCCGCCATGCGGCGTTGTGACGCGAAAATATTTGAAAGATTTTTATGGCTTGTCACACAGACAGATGCGTCGTT
>CAKUQQ010000014.1 GCA_934675575.1 uncultured Muribaculaceae bacterium | reverse complement strand
AACTTGGTTTTTCTTCTCCAGTCGCAGAGTTCTTCAAATTTATTGCATAATTTTGCACTAGCAGGTAGAATCTGCGTTTGCCCCATAAATTCCATTTAAAATTCAATACCACAAACACGAACATTAGATTATGCCACAAAAAATTGCAACGATATACTTGTTGGCACGATATGGTGTCATACAATCATATCATTTTGACATAAATTGTCAAACGTTTGACAATGGCATAGAACTTGCAATATTTTAAATATAAAGCTCAATGTCATGATAGTTGTGTATTGCTACTTAATTTTGATAACTTTTTAAAGAACAATAAATAATTATATTAAAGAAAATTGATAACTATGGATAAGGTCATATTAAACGAACATGAACAGCGAGAAGTTGATTTGATTACAGAAGAATTTAAGGCAAGAGGTGGTATGAATGATGAAGAGCTCATATCTCGCCTTGGTGCAATTCCTTTTGAGGAATTTATGAATAAATTAGATAAAAGAATAGAAACTATTTAATGATTTGAATATTAATTCACTTTCCTTTGACACAAATCAGCAGTTAGGTGACGACATAGACCCTACATATTTTATAATGATATGCCAACAAGTATATCATTTCCAAGTATAAATATGAACTGATTTTAGCTTCCCCCACCAAATACCACGCCCTTTCCCACCACCCACAAACAAAAAAGGGTGGCTGTGTCATCGTGACACAGCCACCGCATTGCTATAGATTCTAATAAATAGTCTAATTCATCACACTAAACCACGACCGTGGCAGTTCTTGTATTTCTTGCCACTGCCACATGGACATGGGTCATTGCGTCCCACCTTCGGGCCAACATGAATTGGAGCCGTGGGGTGTTGCGGTCCTTGCGGTGCCGATGCCGCTGCACGCTGAGCATCGTCGCCTCTGCTCTCGCTATACTGTTGTTTAGGCTCACGGCGTTGCTCCTCCTCACGTTGAGCCTGGCGCGGCTCTTCTTGAGTGGCTTCAACCGGAATTTGTCCACGCATTAATATCGACACGGCCTTGTTGTTCATAGTGCCAACCATGGTCTTAAACAAGTTGAACGACTCAATCTTGTAAATCACCAATGGGTCTTTCTGCTCGTAAGTGGCATTCTGCACCGACTGACGCAATTGGTCAAGTTCACGCAAATGCTCTTTCCAGCTTTCGTCTATGGTCATAAGCAGCACCGCCTTTTGCCAAGCCTTGGCCACGGCGCGGCTCTGGGTCTCATAAGCCTCCTTTATGTCAACCACAATGCCAAACACATGCTTGCCATCGGCAATCGGCACTCTTATCACGCCCTGTGGCTCCATGCCAGCAGCCTTCTGCTCTTCCACTATGCGTGTAATCACAGGATTGGCCACCTCGCACATGCGCTCTGTCTTGCGACGGAATGCAGCCTGCACTGCATCATACAGCTTTTCTGCACATTCTTTCGAATCCATGCGCTGATATTCTTCCTCAGTGAACGGCAACTCCAAGGCATAAGTGGTTAGCACCTGCATCTTCAAGTCCTCATAGTCGCTTGGACCGAACTTGCCCACAGTGTCCTCCACGCTGTCATACAAAGTGTTGATTATGTCAGTGCCTATGCGCTCGCCCATCAGAGCATGGTGGCGGCGAGTATATATCACCTTGCGCTGCGCATTCATCACGTCGTCATATTCAAGCAAATGCTTGCGGATTCCGAAGTTGTTCTCCTCCACACGCTTTTGTGCGTTCTCAATGCTTCGGGTCACCATTTTCGACTCTATCATCTCGCCGTCTTTCAGACCCAGAGTGTCGAGCATCTTCACCACACGTTCGCTGGCAAACAGACGCATCACCTTGTCTTCAAACGACACGAAGAACACTGACGAACCAGGGTCACCCTGACGGCCGGCACGTCCACGCAACTGGCGGTCAACGCGACGCGACTCATGACGCTCGGTGCCGATGATGGCCAAGCCTCCTGCGGCTTTCACTTCAGGAGTGAGCTTGATGTCGGTTCCACGACCTGCCATGTTGGTTGCTATGGTCACCACACCTTTGCCATCGATTGAGCGGCCTGCGTGTGCCACGATTTCAGCCTCTTTCTGGTGCAACTTGGCGTTGAGCACATTGTGCGGAATGTGGCGAAGCTCAAGCATTCGGCTCAATTTCTCAGAGATTTCCACCGATGTCGTACCCACCAGCGTTGGGCGGCCGGCATCGCGCATTTTCACAATCTCATCTATTACGGCATTGTATTTTTCTTTTTCTGTCTTATACACGCGGTCGGGCATATCTATGCGTGCCACAGGCTTGTTGGTGGGTATTGTCACCACGTCAAGCTTATAGATGTCCCAGAACTCGCCAGCCTCTGTCACAGCCGTACCGGTCATACCCGACAGCTTGTGGTACATTCTGAAATAGTTCTGCAGTGTGATTGTGGCAAACGTCTGTGTGGCGGCTTCCACCTTCACACCCTCCTTGGCCTCTATGGCCTGGTGCAGTCCGTCGCTGTAGCGACGGCCTTCCATGATGCGGCCAGTCTGCTCGTCCACGATTTTCACCTTACCGTCCTCGGTCACGATATACTCGTCGTCGCGGTTAAACAGCGTGTAGGCTTTGAGCAGCTGCGTCACCGTGTGCACACGCTCGGCCTTCACCGAGTAGTTGTTGAGCAACTCGTCTTTCTTTGCCATCTTCTCCTCGTCGGTGATAGGCTCATTGGTCACGGCCGACAGCTCAGTGGCAATGTCAGGGAGCACAAAGAATTTTGCGTCATCAGTGCCTCTTGTCAGCACGTCTATACCCTTGTCAGTAAGCTCCACAGTGTTGTTTTGCTCGTCAATCACAAAATACAGCGGGTCGGTCACCGTAGGCATCTCGCGGCTGTTGTCCTGCATATAGTATGCCTCTGTTTTGAGCATGAGCGGTTTTATGCCGTCTTCCGACAAGAAGCGTATGAGCGGTTTGTATTTTGGCAGACCTTTATAGGCACGATAGAGCAGCAGAGAGCCCTCTTTCACCTCTTTCTCGTCGTTGCTGCGCATCATGCGGCGAGCATCGGCAAGAAGCGATGTCACAAGGGCGCGTTGTGCGTCATACACACGTTGCACGTTTGGTTTGAACTGGTTGAACAGCTCGTCGTCGGCAGCGTGTGGCACTGGTCCAGAAATGATGAGTGGCGTGCGCGCATCGTCAATGAGCACAGAGTCCACCTCATCTACGATGGCATAATTGTGCGCGCGCTGCACCATGTCCTCCGGGCGCATTGCCATGTTGTCACGCAAGTAGTCGAAGCCAAACTCACTGTTGGTTCCGAATGTGATGTCGCAGTTATAGGCTGCGCGGCGCTCTTCGCTGTTTGGCTGAGTCTTGTCGATGCACGCCACGCTCAATCCGTGGAACATGTAGATAGGTCCCATCCACTCCGAGTCACGCTTGGCGAGATAGTCATTCACTGTCACCACATGCACGCCGTTTCCAGTCAATGCGTTCAGAAACACCGGTAACGTGGCCACAAGGGTCTTACCCTCACCAGTTGCCATCTCGGCTATCTTACCCTGATGAAGCACTATACCGCCTATGAGCTGCACATCATAGTGCACCATGTCCCAAGTCACCTCATTGCCTCCGGCAATCCAGTGGTTCTTGTATATTGCCTTGTCGCCGTCTATGCTTACAAAGTCGCGGCCTTGGGCAGCCAAATCGCGGTCAAACTGGGTTGCGGTCACCTCCACAGTCTCGTTTTTCGAGAAGCGGCGGGCAGTTTCTTTCACTATTGCGAATGCCACAGGCAGAGCCTCGTTCAGGCCGTCCTCAAGTTTGTCGAGGATTTCCTTCTCCAGTTTGTCCACCTTGTCCCAGTAAGGCTCTCTTTCATTGTAGTCAAGAGTCTCGATTTTTGCCTTGATTTCGGCAATTTCTTTGCGCTGAGCCTCAACGCTCTCGGCAAGCGAAGCACGGATTGATGCCGTCTTGGCTCGCAGCTCATCATTCGACAACTTCTCTATTTCAGGATACACCGCCTTGATGCTATTCACTATTGGCATCAACTTCTTGAGGTCGCGGTCGCTCTTGTTGCCGAAAATGGATTTCAAAAAATCATTAAATCCCATTATTATAATTTATTTTATTTTCTTGATTGATAATCGTTTGCAGAGCACTGGCATTTCATGGAGCCAATATGCCCTGTTAAGTTGCAAAGTTAATAAAAATGTTTGGATTTCAAGTCCTGTAAGAGTCACTATTGTAGCGACATGGCACTCTTTCCGGCAGCATTTGGCGAGCGTATGCGCAGCAAGCGCGACACGGTGGGAGCAAGCGTGGCTGCATCTACCTCGTGGGTGATGCGCTGAGCCTTAACGCCGGGTGCAAGCACAAACATCGGCACGCTCACGGCATTGTCGCGCACATGCTTCACCTGCGGCTGCTGTCCGCCCTCCACGTCCACCACGTCCCAGCCGGGGTTCACTTCTATCACCACATCGCCTGCCGTGGCAGGTATCATCATGCGGTTCAAGCCCTGAAGTTCCTCGCTCACCGGATTGTTGAGTATCTCCTCAAACGTGTAGGCGGCTGTCACACCACTCATCTGGCGCAGAAATTCACTCGACTTGGCTCTGATTTGCCCCAAGTCGATGTTTTTCTCCTTTATTAGTTTTCTGTTGAGATAAAAATTCTGGTCATAATAGCCATCTACCCAGTTGCCGTTGCCATACACGGCCATCAGATACATGTTGAGCAGCGACTTTGCCCTGTCGGGGCGGAACTCGCCTGTGGGTATGTTGAATTTTGGGTCAACCGTTCGGTTGCCATCAAACTCGCCTGTCGATGCCACAAACACCACCGCCTTGCCAAGTCCCACACTCTTTTCTATCGCCGTGAGCACACGGTCAATCTGGCGATCAAGGCGCAGATAGGTGTCTTGCAGCTCTATGCGGCCGTCACCCTTGCCCACGCCGCCAAACGGTGCCGCACTTAACCCTATGTTGAGCATGTCGAGCTGTCCGCGCCGTCCAAGGTTAAGCGACTTCATGCAGTCAAGTGCCACATCGGTCACTTCCTCGTTAACCATGCCCGACTGCTTGTAGAGCTTGTAGCGGTCGCGCGCAGTTTTGGGGAACGTGTAGCGGAACGAATAATAGCGACTGCTCTCTGGCGCAAGCGAGTAGGCCGACAGCGGCAACAGCGGCTTCCAGCTCAGCGTGTCGAGCTTTGCCGCAAGCGACTGGCCGTAGTTGCGCGTCTGTATGCTCTGCGGCACGTCTTTGTAAAACGTTGTAGTGGCCCAGTTTCCTGTCGCCTCGCTTATCCAGAATGCGCTGTTGGCAGCATGTCCTGCAAGTATCAGCGCCACCTGTGCGTCTGGTGCCACGGCATACACAGCCCCCAGGCCATTGTTGTCGAGTTTCACCTCGTCGCCAAGCGTTGACACTTTGAGCGACATGGGCGAGAACGTTTCGTTGGTGAAGTTGCCCATGTAGCGTGTGTCGGTCAGCACATGTTGCGGTATTCTCTTTTCCGCGTTATAGGTCATGGCCGACGGCACTCCGTTCACGCGCGGATAAGCCCCGGTCATGAGCAGCGCAGTGCCAGCCACGGCATCTACACGCGGACACTTGAAATTCACGTTGTCGAAATATGCGCCGTCGCGCATCAGCCTGTTGAAACCGCCTTGTCCAAACTTGCTTTGCATCAGCTCTATGTAGTCGCTGCGCAACTGGTCAATCACGATGCCCACCACAAGCTGCGGCTGTTCGCCTTTCACCTGCGAGAGCGCACCAAGTGCCACCATCGACGCCACTATCGACGTCACCAATCGGTTTATTTGTTTTTTGCGGCGCATTTCTTGTTGATTAGCAAATAGTTTAAGTTGCGTGCCAGAGGCACTAATATCAGCGGATAGACGGCTGCGTTTGCACTCTGCACAAGCCCCACCGTCACAAGAGCCAGCGCCATTGCAGCCACATTGCACCAAACCACAACCCCAAGTGCATTGCCGGCTTTAGGAATCCAGAGCAGCACTGCCGGCACTATGTGCAGCGGGTGCAGCCATAGTGCGTTGGCATTGGGCGTTATGCCCTCGTGGCTCGACACAAACACGAGGAAGAACATAAGGCAGCCGCCAGCCGTGTAGGCAAGCGCGAGCACTGTGTCAAACCAGCGTGTCACCTTGCCGCGGCGCTGGTCGGCGACCGTCACGCCAAGCACCACCACAAGCAGCAGCCATGCCGCGGCAAGCGGTGTCTGCCACCACGGCGTTGGGGGCAATATGGTGCCGTTGTCGTCACCAGGCATGAGCACACGCTCCTCCTTAACCAGTGGCACTCGTCTGCCGTCGCGCTCTATCGTGGCACCACCCACAGCCCTCATCAGCACCATGGGTATGAACATCTGCTGGCGATATGTCACCAGCGTATCCACCGCACCGCCGAGCGCAAGGTCTATGCCGAAACGCTCCCATGCGTAGTTTTTGTCATAGTGTGTGAGCATCTGGCGAAATGTGAGCGTGTCGGTCATTGCAGGGTAGCGCAACGACTCACCAACTGTTTTTTCTATTATGTCGCGTGGACGCGTGGCACAGTTATCGCTGAAATATTTGTAACGGTAAGTGGCATTCTCCGGCATGGCGTTCTTAATCAGCATGTCGCGCACAGCCACAGCCTGCTTCTGGGTCAGGTTGAGCTCTTGCTCCACCATTTTTCGCCCATTGTAGCCTGCAAGGGCATAAAAGCCCGGCACAGCCACACACTTATAGTCAGTCTTGCCTGCCGCAAAGCGATACACAAAGTTTGGCGAGTGAAAATCAAACACGCCATAGTTGAAAAACAGGTCGCTGTCGTCAGTCCTGACTCTCAACTCCGAGTGCCCATACACCTCAAACAGCTCACTGCCAGGATAAAACGTTATCAAGCTCACATGCACGGAGTCTGTCTGCGCACTGGCGGCAAACGCCATGCACACAATCATCAGCTGCACCAGCAAGCTACGCAATTTGTTCATTCCCGCTTCTTTTGTTTGTAAATTTCTCATCGCAGCGCGCCATAGCCACTGCCTCACAGTTACCACTGCAAAAACAGTGCCAACCGCTTTGCTTTGCAAATATATGAATTTATCGTTACATTCCTTTGCCTAAGCCCAAAATAATGCAACCTGCCCCACAACCATTATTAAAAATATGTTTACAATCAAAAAAATATCTTCAATGCTTCATAACTTTATAAAAAAAGACTACATTTGCATCAGAACAAAAACTAAACTGACTTAAATCACGCTATTATGTTGACTCAGCTTTATAATGGCCGCGTTCTAACACCCGAAGGTTGGATAAACGAGGGTTCGGTCATCTTCAACGGTTCAAGAATTGTTGAAATCAAAAAAAGCAGCAATGTTGAAGATGGCATCACCAATGCCATCGACATCAAGGGCAAGTATATTGTGCCTGGTGGCATAGAGCTTCACTGCCACGGCGGTGGCGGAAGTGACTTCATGGAGGCCACGCCCGAAGCATTCAAGACCGCTATTGCGGCCCACATGCACCACGGCACCACAGCCATCTACCCCACACTGTCGTCATCTCCGCTCGACACCATGGAAAAGAGTGCTGAAGTCTGCACCCAGCTCATGGACGAGCCCGACAGCCCCATCATGGGTCTGCATTTCGAAGGCCCTTATTTCAATCCCCTCAAAGCCGGCGCACAAATGCCAAGTGTGATACGCAACCCAAACGTTGACGAATACCATCACCTTGTGGAGGACTTTGAGTGCATACGCCGCTGGGACGTGGCTCCCGAACTCCCCGGAGCTGTTGAAATGGGTCGTTACCTCGTGAGCAAGGGTGTGCTGGCGGCAATAGCCCACACCGCAGCCGAGTATCCGCATGTCAAGGCAGCCTACGATGCCGGTTACAGCCACGCCACCCACTTCTACAACGCCATGACAGGCTTCCACAATGCCCGCGAGTTTAAGCACGCTGGCACAGTGGAGAGCATCTACCTCATGGAGGAAATGACTGTAGAGGCCATAGCCGACGGCATTCATGTTCCGGCTCCACTGCTGTTGCTCATATATCGCACCAAGGGCGTTGACCGCACCGCACTCATCACCGACTCGCTCGCCGTTGCCGCAAGTAGCAGCACTCGCGCATTCGACCCTCGTGTCATCATCGAAGACGGTGTGTGCAAACTCGCCGACCGCTCGGCTCTCGCCGGAAGCATCGCCACTATGGACCGCCTGATTCGCACTGCCGTGAGCGTGGGAATTCCGCTCTACGACGCCTGCCAGATGTGTTCTGCCACGCCTGCTCGCATCATGGGCATCTACGACCGCAAAGGCTCGTTGTCGCGCAACAAAGATGCCGACATTCTTGTCCTTGACGACGACGTTAACTTGTGCGCCGTGTTTGCCATGGGCAAATTGGTTGAAGACACAAACAAATTGTAAAAAAAAAATCGCAGCAACAGTTGCAAGTTATCTCAATTTGTCATACCTTTGCACCTGTTAAAACCAAATGGTGAAATTAGTTCAGCTGGTTAGAATGTCGGATTGTGGTTCCGAAGGTCGTGGGTTCGAATCCCATATTTCACCCCAAAAAGAGGAACTCCTCATCGAGTTTCTCTTTTTTCATTTCCCCTCTCCTCCCACACCGCCCCAACGCCATACAGCTAATCGCCAAAATGCAAGACTAATTGTAATAAACCATTAATCCCATATACTTTTCAAAGAAACGATTTGTGTGATAGTTATTTAATGTCTAAAACCACTATCTTTGTGTACAACAAGAAGCGACAACACGTTTGAGGTCACAAATTGTGATTTTGAAAATAAATATAAACATGTCAGATATAATAGAAAACGCAGAGGGCGGTGAGCCGGTCACAAATCATGGCCAGTTGGCTGTCTCAGGAAAGATAGAACCCCTAATAAAAAACATTAGAGGGCAACAAGTTATGCTCGACAAAGACTTGGCAATGCTATATGGTATAGAAACCAAAGTCCTTAATCAAACCGTCAAGCGTAACATAGAACGATTTCCCGATGATTTTCGTTTTGAATTAAATAGAGAAGAATGTTTGAGGTCACAATTTGTGACCTCAAACGGTAGAGGCGGTAACCGCTACTCAACTTACGCTTTTACCGAACAAGGTGTTGCTATGCTTAGTAGTGTTCTTCGTTCAAAAACTGCCATTGAAGTCAACATCAAAATCATGCGAGCCTTTGTTTCCATGCGTCACTTTTTATTGAATAATGCTGAAGTTTTTCAGCGACTATCGACTATGGAATATCATCAACTGGAAATGCAACAACATTTACAAGAATCCGACAAGCGCATAGAAGAAGTATTCCGCAGGTTAGATGAGGGTAATGTAAAGCCGAAGCAAGGCGTATTCTATAACGGTCAAATTTATGATGCCTATGCTTTTGTGTCCGACTTGATTAAAAGCGCAAAGAAACACATTATTCTTATTGACAACTATGTTGATGAGACAGTATTGACACTGCTTGACAAAAGAGAAAATGGCGTGTCCGCTGTCATATATACTCAGCAAATAAGCCACAAATTCCAGCTTGACATAGACCGCCATAACGCCCAATACGCACCGATTGATGTTGAGACTTTCCGCCTATCACACGACCGTTTCCTTTGTATCGATAATGATGTGTATCATATAGGAGCCTCTATCAAGGACTTGGGCAAGAAGTGGTTCGGTTTCTCAAAAATGGAGATACTTACACCAAACGAATTGGTAGAAAAAATAAACAGAGTGCAATAAACGCTTATAGCTTACTATTGAGCATGCAAGAACTTTTCAGATATTATTTTGGAAATATTATAATTCGCCGTCTTGGCACAGGACTACGTTATCTATGGTTACGATTTGTAAGACATCGCAACGTTTCATACCATGACCTTTATGAAGGCTCAAAATCCAAAAAGGCAACAGAGTTATCTCATTTTGAAAATGATATGTCAAATCGCGCATGGGGTTGTGCCTTTATTCTTATATTGTTGGCAATAATGGTTATTATGTGTGATTGTACTTTTGAAAATCGTAAAGCAACCACACAGATGTGTTTCAAGGATTTTGACAAACATCTCCAAGACACGTTAATAAATCTGCCAGTTGACTCTTTTGGCTGTTATCCCGATTTAATAGACTTAACAGGACATTACACGCTGACAAGAAAGGAAATAGGTCCTTGGTGCTGTGCAAGAAAATTGGAAAATCTTGAAACAGGAAAATCCTATTGGCTCAATTACAACACACCAATACCAATTATTGTTACGTCGAAAGAAATAATATTTCCTGTGGAATACAACATAATAACTCTTGGCGTAGAGCAAACCGACAAGTTCAATGTCATAAATATTGCTGCCCAATAAAAAATCAGCCACCACGGTCTGTGGCAGCCGATTATATCTTTGTCAATACACGACCGCTCTTTA
This sequence comes from uncultured Muribaculaceae bacterium, assembly GCA_934675575.1. Lineage (GTDB taxonomy): Bacteria > Bacteroidota > Bacteroidia > Bacteroidales > Muribaculaceae > Sodaliphilus. The sequence continues at coordinate 40,787 of CAKUQQ010000014.1, read as the reverse complement.
ACACACAGCGTGCCGCGCAAAAAATCCAAAAACTTATTGCTGAGCTTCAAGTTTGGCCTTCACCTTGGCAGTGACGTCAATAGCTCCAGCTCCCCTAAACACCACACGGTTATCCGAAGTGTCGATTATGTAGGTGAAGCCCTCTTCGTTGCCCACAGCCTCAACAGCCTTTTGAATTTTTGCATAAATCGGTGCAGTCAAATTCTTGCGCAGCTCATCAAGGTCCAACTTTGCCTGACGCTGAAACGACTGGATTTTCTGGTCATTCTCCTGCAATTCCTGCATACGGCGTTCCTTGATTGTTTGCGGTGTGGCAGCGTCATTGGCAAGAGCCTGATAATCGGCATATTTCTTGTTAAATTCGTCTTGTATTGTCTTATACTCTGCCTGATATTTGTCCGAGGCGTTTTTCAGCGATGCCTCGGCTGTGGCCTTTTCTGGCATTGCGTCAAACAGTTCCTGCACATTCACTGTGGCCAGTTTCATAACTGTCGGCGACACCACGTCAGATGCCGACGTTTGTTGTGCCGGAGCCTCATCTTCAGCAGCACCGACATTACTAACACCTGCATTTGCCACCATTGGCAACATGGCCACTAAGGCCAGAAACATTTTCTTTATCATAGCGTTTAAGTTTAATCTTCAATTTTTACACCACTTGCAAAGATAATGCAAATCACACGCAGAAAACGCAAGCTTTCTTGATTTTTTTGTCCAAATGTTTTCTTTGCCCACCATTTTCGCCGTTCAATCACCTGTGGCAGCCTCATTTGTGCCGTCAGGCACAATTCGCAGTCATTTCATCTCCAAGTCGTCAAACACTCTCGGCATTGCCACAAGCGTGCGGTCAAGCTCTATTCCATACACACCGCCCTGTCGCCCTTTCACAACGTATGGTGCATACACTTTTCCCACAGGCAATTTAGCTCTGAACGCACTTTTGATTTTTGAAATCTTCTGGTTCAGGACATTTTTCGTCGGGTCGCACATGTTGTCCACCACACTGTCGCGCTTGCACTCGCTGTGGTCTTTCACAATGTCGAGAATTTGCCGCAATTCATCACGATAGTCAGCCATCTGCTTCAGCACTATGCCCTCCGGGTGACGCAGAAACAGCAGATACAGAGCCTTGCAGCTTGAGTCCATCTTCACTATGCACTCGTCATAGTCAGGCAGCACTATGTCTAAGTTTCCATTAACAACCAGCTTGCTTAATCCGTCGGCCGACAGCACATATTTCCCTCTCAACTGCACGGCGAGCCAGGGCGTTGGGTCTTCGTGATATTTCACTATAAGTCCCATTATTTGAGCGCGAAGTTTCTCTATATCGCACTTAAACTCCTCCATCTCAGCACTGGCATCATCGCTGGCGACTCCGTCACCGCCAAAAGCTTCATCGCACACCTGCGCGCCATCGTCAGCTTCCGCAGAAGCGTTTCTTTGAGAAAACCCAAGTCCAAATGCACGCGTCAATCGCAACCTCGGTTTTTGCTTCTGCGGCGAAGCAGCGGCCGGTTTCGGTTTCAACAAATCAGCGCAGCACGGTCCCCAGCCCTGTCCAGTGTAAACCACCACATCGTCAGCAGTGTCGCCCAAATCTTCGAGCTTTGCAAAAAATTCGCCGATTCTTGAAATGTCACGGCACAGCACCACGCCATATTTGCCTATCAGCCCCACGCTAAACCGCCGTGCGGCCACAAGCGGTGCGCTGCCAGCCACAGTGTCGCAGCACAGCACACGCAGTTGCCAGTGGCTATGGCTGCACAACTCCGACACTCTGTCGCGACACCTCTCCACTTCACTCTCCGAGCCTATCAGATACACATATCCAAATTCAAGCCCCTTGGCATATTCCGGCACTATTTGACGTAATGACATAATTTTCTTAGTTTAATGCTTTTGCTTTTCAAGCCCACAACTTCCATGCCAAAAATGCTGAAGCTGACACTCCTCCCGTCACGCCACTTGGTGCTACTTGCTGAAAAACCTCTTAAACAGCACTTTGTTAAGTGATTTCAGGTTCTCTCGGCGGTCAGATTCGCTCGCGTCATCAGCCATGCACGCACTCGCTGCACAGCACCACTCTGTGCGCCAAGCATTTTGTTCGGCAAACATTGTTTCCATTCCATTTTCCGTTTTGTCAAACATCACGGCATTGTCAATATGCAGGTTATATGCCACCGCCTCCACGTCATGCTCTGCCCCTATGTAGGCAAACAGCCACCCCTGCTCTTTGAGCATATCTATCAACGTCTGCACAGCCCTGCCGCTAAACTGGCATGAAGCGTTTTCATAGCCGTCGGTGATAATGGTCACCGACACCAAGGCATCTTTCTCATTTTTCACCGTTTCTCGCAAATCAGCCACTGTGGTTCCTATGGCGTCATATAGCGGAGTGCTGCAGCATGGCCGGTAATCCTCTGCGCCAAAAGGTCTCACTTCATCAATCGGGCTGTTTTCATACACTCGTTTCAATTCACAACCGCAAAAACGCACCAGCGTGAACAGCTGTTGCTGTTCCGGATTTTCCTCCTGTGTCTTTGAAATTCCCTTGATTGTCTTGTTAACACCGGCCACGGCACTTTCACGCACCGAATTCATACTTCCACTTTTGTCAAGAATAATGACATTGTAAACCTTGCTTTTCATTTTGAGTTACCTTTTTTAATGTTACACAATTTTCTTGTTAACCTTGACCTCACATAAAAATGCGGCCATGCGCCCCACCTCGGTCAAGTTACAATGCAAAAGTAACGTCATTCTCTCCACGCCTCAGTTTTCCGGAAGCCTTTCGTTTTTTGTGTCGCGAGCCTCACATCTCGCTTTGCCATGCAAGTTTTCCCATCTGCACACTGCCAGCCAACAAAAAAAAAGAGTGGCTAAAACCGCATAGGTTTCAACCACTCATTATAACCCTATTGATTAATAAAATTTGAAAAATTTCTTTTTTTAGCGATTAAGCCGTCTCGGCATTATTTAATGCCAAGTTTTGCCTTAACCTTGGCAGAGATGTCCTCAGCGCCAGTTCCGTGATACACAATCGAAGGAATCGACAAGTCGAAGATAAAGGCATATCCACCCTCAGCGCCCACAGCTTGAATTGCGTTTTGGAGCTTTTGTGTGATAGGCGACAGCAAAGTTTCCTGTTGCTTTTGCATGTCTTGCGAAGCAGTTTGGCTGAAGTTCTGAATTTTCTGATAGTCAGCCTGCAGTTCCTGCTGGTGGCGGTCTTTAACAGCTTGTGGAGTTTTAGGGTCCTTTTCCTGAGTCTCGTATTCAGTCATCTTCTTTTGGAAAGCGTCCTGAAGGTTCTTCAGCTCTGTCTGATACTTGTCCGAAGCAGTTTTCAAGGTGTTTTCAGCAGTTGCCTTTTCAGGCATAACGTTGAAGATTTCTTGACTGTTCACTGTTCCAAACTTCAGTGTCTGGGCAGAGAGGCAAAGAGGTGCAGCTACCAAAACTGCCAATAAAATTTTTTTAAGCATAATTGTAGTTGTTATTTTTAATTTGTTTTAGTTTTCCTGATTTCTCCTTATTATTTCGAGTATCCCAGTTTGGCAAGCACTTCGTTGCTCACGTCGATGCGTGGCGAAGCAAAGATTATGCTCTGCGACGAGGCGCGGTCAAATATCACTTGAAATCCGCGTTCCTCGCTCACCTTCTTCACTGCGTTATACACATCGTCCTGAATAGGCTTGATGAGCGACTGACGCTTCTTGAAGAGTTCGCCCTCCGGGCCAAAATATTTATACTGAAGCTGGCTGGCCTCTTTTTCCTTGGCCACAATCTCAGCCTCCTTTTTCTTTTTTTGCTCATCGGTCAAAAACACCATGTCGGCCTGATAGTTCTTATACATGGTGTCAGCTTCCTTCTTCATGTCATCTACCTCGCGTTGCCAGCGTTGCGACACCTGATTGAGCTGTTCATTGGCCATTTCGTATGCAGGAATGTTTTTAAGCACATATTCCATATCCACAAGAGCAAATTTCTGTGCATTGGCGGTTGCAAGTCCTGCCACTACCGCTATCAAAAGCACTGCTAATTTTTTCATAACACTTCTGGTTTTATTTTTCTTATAATTAAAATTTCGATGTTTAGACTAACACAATGTGCGATAGTTTAATTTCATCAGAATTCCTGACCAAGCACAAAGTGGAAGTTGCTTCCGCCCTTGCGGCCAAACACGTTGTCGAAACCATAGGCCCAGTCAATACCCATCATGCCTATCATTGGCAGATACACACGCACACCGGCACCGGCCGAACGCTTCATGTCAAACGGATTGAAACGCTTCACCGAGGTCCATGCGTTACCGGCCTCAACAAACGCTATCGGGTAAATCGTTGCGCTCGGTTGCAGCATCAGTGGGAAGTGCAACTCCATCACAAAGCGGTCGTAGGCGTATGCGTCAGAGCCATAAGGCGTGAACTGGCCGTTCTCATAACCACGCAAAGCTATGGTCTCGGTAGCGTAGGTGTAGCTTCCCGACATGCCGTCGCCACCCACATAGAATGTTTCAAACGGCGATTTCAAATATTTGTTCCAGCTTCCAAGCAAGCCGAAGTCGGCACGTGTCATGAGCACCAGAGTCCAGCGGCCATCTGGGTCGGTGAGTGGAGTGTAGGTGCGAGCCTGGAATTTGAGCTTCCAGTATTCTATCCAGCGATACATCTCTTTCTTTGATGCCTCGGTGGTGCTCAGCGACAACTTGCGCCAATCTTTCTTGCCAAACAGCGATGCCGGCGGTGTGGCTCTGAAGCTAAGCGAGAATGTGCTGCCTCGACGTGTGTAGAGCGGGTTGTCAATACTGTTGCGCGCCAGAGTCAAGCCAAGCACAAGTGAGTTCGACACACCGTTGTTCATATAGTAGAGATAATCCCAGTTCTTAAGGCTATACACCTGATAGCTCAAGTCGGCCGATATGGTGAAGTAGTCGTCAGGCCACTTCAAACGCTTTCCAAAGCCCACTGTCAAGCCACCCATCTGCAAATATTTGTTGGGGTCGTATGCGTTCTCTATGCTGCTTGAGTAATAATCGTTGTTGCCATAGTTGTAGCGGCTGCTGTTATACATGTAGTTGCTCATGTAATACTGCATTGCCTGATTATACTGGCGGTTATAGAACGAGGAGTTGATACCTGTCTGACGGCTATAGAATGCCGACACCGACAGCGAGTTGGGTCGCTTGCCGCCAAACCATGGGTCAAGGAACGACAAGCTATATGACTGGTAATACTTGGCATTGGTTTGCGCACTGATTGTGAACGTCTGTCCGTCGCCCTGTGGAATGATGCCGCGATAAGATGACGGGTGCAGCAAGTTCTTGATTGAGAAGTTGGTGAATTTCAAGCTCAACTTACCCAAGATACCTGTCTGACCCCAACCGGCAGAGAACTCCACTTGGTCGTTTGCCTTCGACTCAAGGTTCAATATTATGTCCACAGTTCCGTCGGCCTGATTTGGCTCAGGGCGCACGTCCATCTTTTCAGGGTCGAAGTGGCCGGTCTGTGCTATTTCACGAGCCGAGCGCACCAAGTCTTGCTTTGAGAACAGCGCGCCTGGGCGGACTCTAAGCTCACGGCGCACCACCTTTTCATACAAGCGGTCGTTACCGTTGATTACCACTTTGTTTATCTTTGCCTGCTTGCCTTCATACACTTGCATCTGGAGTCCCACGGAGTCACCCTTCACGTTGGTTTCCACCGGCACAAGGTCAAAGAACAAGTAGCCGTTATCGAGATACAGGTTGCTCACGGCATCGTCGTCTTCCTGCATACGTTTTTGGAGCAACTTTTGATTATACACGTCGCCTTTGTGTATGCCAAGCACGCGATTGAGCAGGTTAGTGTCATAAATGGTGTTACCCACCCACGATATGTTTGAAATGTAATATTTCTTGCCTTCATCTACCGTGATGTGCACATCTACACGGTTGTCGCTGTAGTTTGTCACACTGTCGGCCACGATTTTTGCGTCACGATAGCCTTTCTCATTATATTTGTCGATGATTCGCTGCTTGTCGGCATCATAGTCAGAACGCACAAATTTCTTTTGATTGAAGAGCTCCATGATGTTGTTGTTCTCATTGGTTTTCTTCATCACGCGCTTTATTGTTTTGTCGCTCAGCACATGGTTGCCGTTCAAATATATTTTGTGGACCTTGATTTTCTCGTGCTTATCCACTATGATGTCGATTATCGACTGGTTTTTCTTGCTCAAGTCCTCGCTTTGGCGCACTTCTATAGTGGCCTTGTCGAAACCCTTGGCTGTGAAATAGTCCTTGGCCACTTTCTTGATTCGGCCAATCAGATAGTGGCTAAACTGGTTGCCCGGCTTGAGATTGAGCTTCTCGTCAAGTTCCTTCTTCTCGCCTTTCTTCACGCCTATGAAGTTCACCTTCGACACAATCGGGTGCTGGCGCACGTCGATTTCAAGCCATATCTTGTCGTTCACCACCTTGGCGGCCTTGATTTGCGCTTGCGACACGATGCCGTGGCCATATATGCGCTTCACTGCCTCGCGAGTCTCATCGCCAGGCACCGATATGCGCTGTCCCACGCTCATTCCGCTATAGCTGATTATGGTGTTGTCATCAAAGTTATCGTTACCAACCACTTTGATGTCGGCAATTTCATACACCTTGGGCATGCCTGAGTAGATGATTTTAGGATTATAGATTGTGTCACCCACCGTTTTGGTCTCTTGCTGGGCATGAGCCATAAGCGTGCCCGAAAGCAGTGCCGTTGCCAATAATAGTGTCGTCTTATATCGCATCTTATACATTTTGTTCTTTTTCGTTTTCTATTTGTTCGCCTGTTTTGCCAAAGCGGCGCTGACGCGACTGATAGTCGATTATCGCCTCGCAGAACGCGTCTTTTGTGAAGTCTGGCCAATACACTGGCGTGAAATACAGCTCGCTGTAAGCTATTTGCCACAGCAGATAGTTGCTTATGCGCAAGTCACCGGCCGTGCGTATGAGCAGGTCGGGGTCCGGCATTCCGCTTGTGGCCAGGTTGCCCGACACCACATCGGCATCTATGTCGGCAGCGTCAAGCTCGCCGTTCTTCACCTTGATGGCTATTTTGCGGCAGGCTTCCACGATTTCCCAGCGCGACGAGTAGCTCAAAGCCAGGCAAAGCACCAGTCCGGTGCAGTGAGCCGTGTCGGCCATGCACTTGCCCAGACGCCTGCGCGCAAAGTCAGGCAACGCTGCCTCATCGCCTATCATGGTGAGCCTCACGTTGTTCTTTATCAAGTCGGGCGTTTCGCGCTCTATCGCCACCACCACCAGGTTCATCAAGGCATCTACCTCGTCTTTCGGGCGGTTCCAGTTCTCGGTCGAGAAAGTGTAGAGCGTCAAGTAGCCTATGCCGAGTTCACTGGCGATTTCAGTGATTTGACGCACAGTGTTCACGCCCTCCTCATGACCGCGAGAGCGGTTGAGGCCGTGCTGTTTTGCCCAACGCCCGTTGCCGTCCATGATTATGGCAACATGCTTCGGAATCCTCGTCCTGTCTATTTTATCTACCAGCGACATCGTTTTATCTATATATTTTTTCTTTCTCTCTTTAATTATCCCAACTTACAATCCTGTCTGCATTACTCCACATAGTGGCACTTCGTGCAACGCTTGCCAAACTCGTATGTCAGCGAGAACATCGCCACCGAATACCAGTCTGTGTTTTTGGCAAACGAGTGCTTCACGCCGTTCAAGTCGCTCAGACCGTCAATCTTGTCGCTGAACTCCTTGCGCATTGTGAACTCAAACCCCAAGTCAAGGCGTTCTCTCAGTTTGAATTTAACGCCAGCACCCAGCGGTATCACAAAACTGCCGTAAGTTTTGCCGCCTGTCGAGGCCAGCACACAGCCCAATCCCGCTGTCATATAAGGGGTGAAGCGATGATAACGCTTGTATCTCGGCCCTATGCCGTAGCTGAAAAAGTTAAATTCCATCTGCGCGCCCAAGTCATACAGATTCGACTTGAACTCATAGTGCTCTCCGCCCGGAAACTGCGTGCTTATATCATTGCTGTTTCCGCTTATCGAGGCATAGAGCAAATTGGCTTTAACCGCCCAGCGGCTGTTCATGTTGTAGCGAAACAGCACACCTCCTGCCACACCTGGGTGTTTCAGCAAATTGCTGTTGTTCACATCGCCCAAATATCCGCTCATGCCCACGGCCGGGCCTATCTCATAGCGGTAGTCTTGGGCTTGCGCAGCCTCCGAAACCACAAATGCGGCAATCAAAAGCACGCACGCTCTGCCCACACGGCCACAAAAACCGCCCACATGTGCAAAACCACGCTTTTTTTTCATCGTCATGCCGCTCATCACTTTTTATTGTCTATCGTTGCCGTCAACTGCTCTGTTTATCGCATCATTTAGCCCACGTGCCAAGTGTCAGTACAGTGGTTTGAACGTAAATCTGTTGATAGCTCCTTTCCACACGCTGTTGAGCTGCTGGCCCGACTGGTTGATGCCGCCAAACAAATAGATGTATGGGCAATCCCAAGAGTCGATGCCTGTTGCGCTCGCACGGCGCATATTTTTGTGATTTGCTGTCAATTTTCTTGCTGGAGCCATTGGATAAATCCATGCCGGAAGGGTCACTGCCGGCACCTTCTTCCACACACCGGCGCTTGCGCTCTGGCTGTCGGTCAGAGTGCTCGTTTCCACAAAAGCCTCAGCCCCATAGAAGCCAGGCATATAGGCTGGCTGCTGCATGTAGCTTTCACCCTTCTTCCACAATATGCCTTGGTCACGCGATGTGTACACCGTAGTGTTGAGTGTTCCGTCGGCAAGACGGCCTCCCATCACCACCCAAGTCACATAGCGTGTGGCCTTGAATGTCTTTGAGTTCACATCTACCGTGTAGTATGGGAATAGCACTGGCGACATCAGCTTTGGCAGTGTCGATGCCGACGACACGTTGTTGATTTGTCCCCATGTTTCTCCGTCATAGCCCCACACGGCGTTTGTCGGGGTCATGTCTCCCATCAGTCCACCGGCTATCATGCCTTGATGGTTGTCCGACCAGCCGTTGTTTGCATACACCATTGGCGATGCGTCCATCACAGGGAACTGGTCTTCCAGCTCGGTCGGCACAAACCCTTGACGACGTGGATATTCGTCGTGCTTATAGGCATCACCGCTTTTCAGCACGCCCAAAGCTCTGTCGCCGCAGTAGCCGCTTATGCTCGTCCACTGCACTCCGCACGATGACCACGAGCGGCCGTCGGCCGACTTATACAGTGTGCCGTTGCCGGCAAGCATATACAAGCAGCCAGAAGCTGCAGTTATGCTTCTGATGTTTGGCTTCACCGGAAAATTCACCTTCTCGCCAGTCCATGTGCCTTGTGCGGCGCTGGCTGCAGTCGAGAGATAATATGTGGTGTCGCCGTTTTCATAACGGGTCACATAGTTCATGTATTTGTCGCCATATTTCACCGTTTTCTCGTCAATCAGGCTGCTGCTTTCTGGAGTGTTTGGCAGCGTGCGTTTCTCAAACTGGCTCCAGTAAAGCGAGTCTGGCTCCACTTGATGCACGTTAACCTTTATCTTGTAATATCTGGTGAGTGTGCCGTCATAAGAAGTCACCTTGAATTTCACATCGCCCGTGAAGTCTATGCTGTCGGTCTTGCTCAGGTAGCTGAACGTGGTGTCGCGGTGGTTCTTTGCGCCAGTAATTTGAAATTCGGCTTCCGACACCGCCGACGAGAATGTCAAATCCACACACAAGTGCGACACGTCTGTGCCCACTGGCAGCGAGTCGGCGTTATATATCTCAGCCTTGTCGAGATCAATCGTGAATTGCACCGAGTCGAGGTTCGCCATCACGCTGTCGTCGGCCACGAGGGCAAACGTCTTTATGAGTGTTGTTGACTGACTGTTAGACTCTTCGATAGTGTCGGTTGATTTCTTTTCGTCTTTGTTGCACGACACTGCCCCAAGTGCAATCGCCAGGCAAAGCAAAATGTATAGTGGAAACTTCCTTGTCATTTATCTAAAAAAGATTGTTTTGAATTTGCAAATTTACAATAAAAATAAAACTTCTTGGGGCTTTTGGCTCTTTTTTCAAAAACCACACTCCATTTCATGGTGTAAAATTAATACTTAACCATAAAAACCAAAAAGCAAATTAAGATATTAAAGCGGATTTATCTGTTTTTTACACCTTTTTAACGCGAAATTGCCACACCGCCTGTCTGCCTCTGGCAACCACCACCAAAATAGGCCGCCACGGCATAGCGCGCAAGTGAAACAAACAAGCTAACTTTGCACTTGCGGCACACACATTGCTGCCACATAATTTCATTATAGGCAAACTAACCGTTACTCCCACTATGACGACCAACGAGGCAATACAGCTCTTCCGCACACGGCTCTCCGGCATTTTCGACCAGCATGAAATTCAAGCCGTCACGCGCATAGTTTTCGACGACATAATGCACTACTCGCCAGTTGACATGATTATCCACGGCTCCGACGAGTTGCCCGACTTCATGCCGCAAAAGCTGTCTGGCATAGTCAACCGTCTTGCAGCCCACGAGCCGCTTCAGTACATCTTGGGCGAGGCGCGCTTCCACGGCCACAAGTTCCGTGTGACGCCAGCCACGCTCATTCCGCGCCCAGAAACCGACATGCTCGTCGATATAATCGTTGATGACAACGCTGCCGCCACCGACTTGCGTGTGCTCGACATAGGCACAGGCAGTGGCTGCATAGCCATATCTCTTGCCCTCGCGCTCAAGTTTCCGCACGTCACGGCCACCGACATATCCCCGGCTGCGCTTGCCGTGGCACAAGAAAACGCCACATCGCTCAAAGCCGATGTCAACTTCTGCCGTGCCGACATTTTGCAAGCCGCGCAAAACCCGTCTGTCGAGGTTTTCGACATAATAGTGAGCAATCCGCCCTACATCTGTCAGAGCGAGATTTCAGGTATGGAAGCCCATGTCACCGAACACGAGCCCCACACTGCCCTTTTTGTGCCCGATGACGACCCTCTGCGATTCTACAAGGCCATAGCGCGCTACGCCGCACAGGCACTTGCCCCTGACGGCAAACTATATTTCGAGATTAATAGCCGTTTCGGCGATGCGACCTACACTTTGCTCAAGTCGTCAGGCTTTGCCGATGTCTGCATCGGCAACGACCAGTATGGCCGCCCACGGTTTGCCAAGGCCACAAAGCCGGCATAATGCGCCGCCTAAGCGTCACAGTGGCAAACTGTTCCTCAAAAAAAAATGCTTCAAGCCAAGAAATCACGCAACTCTGCAAGCCGGCGCTTGCACTGCTCGCGCCCCAGCTCATACACCGTCCACATCTGTGCCGGGTCATGGCATGTGTAGCCTATCGGCAAAGCCTCGTCCGGACTGAACACAAACGCCTTGCCCTCGCGCTCTCGTGCCCTCACATAAGCCACCTCTGCATTATACATGGCGGGTCTGGCAGCAAGTGCATCTACAAATTTCGGATATTTCCTCATTGCCACTCTCACTATCGGCACCAGCTTGTTTGGCTGCTTCACATATCCGGCTGGCCGGGTCAGCACCACCACATTGCGGTCATAGCCCAGCTGTTCAAATTTTTTCAACGGAATCGAGTCAGATATTCCGCCGTCAAGCAGCTTTCGCCCACCAAGCTCCACCACGCGCGACACAAGCGGCATCGATGCAGAGGCTCTCACCCACTCAAGTCCCTCATAGTCGGCTTTATCCATGCGGTGATACACCGGCTCGCCCGTCTCCACATCGGTGCAAGTCACATAAAACTCCATCGGGTTGGCTGCAAAGGTCTTGCCGTCAAACACGTCATATTGCGAGGGCACAATGTGGTAGCAATATTCCGCCTCATACAGGTTTCCTGTTTTAATCAGCGTTTCCAGGCTGCAATAACGCTTGTCGCGGCAAAAACGCGTGTTGTAGCGTATCACTCGCCCTGGCTGACGCGACTTGTAGTTGCAGCCAAACGCAGCTCCGGCCGACACGCCTATCATGCCGTCGTAAGCAATGCCATTTTCCATCATCACGTCTATCACGCCGGCCGTGTATAGGCCTCGCATCGCGCCACCTTCAAGCACCAATCCTCTTTTCATGCCTTAACCCTGTTTTTTGTCAAAAAAAGTGGTGCATCGCTCTGCACACGCACACACGACACACCACCGTTGTTTTTCTCCTTTATGTTTATCTAAGCTCAAGCGGCTCCCAACTGCTCAAATGTCTTTATATGGCAAGAACTGGAGCATTTGCCCAAACTTCTTTGCGCCGTCGGTCAGCTGGCCGCCCACCATGCCGCGCATAAAAGCCGGCAATTTGAGCAGCAACTCTGCCACAGCCTCGGTGTGTTCGGCGTCAACGCCTGGCTTCAGCGTGATTGCCAAGCCAAACTGCACAGGCGAGTCGGCTGCCGTAAATGCTATTTTCGTGGGCTGCACTTTCTCGCTCAACACAAGCTTCAGCGGTCCCATTGGCGACTCCAGAGTGATTGAGTCGCTCGAAAACTGCAACTTGTTGAGGTTCTTCCTCGCATCTTCAGGCAGTTTGTCAATGTTCTTTTCTATCTGATTCTTGAAAATCTCCGGGTTCGACAATTTGCTGAACACAGTGTCTATGTCGCAGTTAATCGTCACAACGTCGCTCTTGTATGAATCCATTGCTGTTATTTTATATACGTTCTCTGTTACAAAAAAAGACAATCTCACTCACAAAAACACGGCGTCAATCCACAATTTCACGGCCGGCTGGCACCCAGTGGGCCGGGTCTTCACGCCACTTTGCAAGCGTTTCCACGTCCGACTCCTTAATGTAGTTGGTCTTTACGGCAGTCTTCAGCATTGCGCTGTAGTTGCTTATGGTTATCAGCTTGATTCCTGCTTGCTCAAACGCCTCGCGTGCCTCTGGGAACTCGTAGGTGAAGATTGCCACCATTCCCACTACCACACCGCCAGCGTTTTCCACTGCCTTGGCGGCTTTCAGGCTGCTCTTGCCTGTCGATACGAGGTCTTCCACAATCACCACCTTCTGTCCTGGTGTGAGGTTGCCCTCTATCAAGTTTTCAAGTCCGTGGTCCTTGGGTGACGAGCGCACATACACAAATGGCATGCCCAGGCTGTCGGCCACAAGCGCACCCTGTGCTATTGCTCCGGTTGCCACACCTGCCACCACGTCGGCATCACCAAAGTTCTCCAAAATCAGGCGCGACAGCTCCACCTTGATGAAGTCGCGTATCGCCGGATACGACAAAGTCTTGCGGTTGTCGGTGTAGATGGGCGAGTTCCAGCCCGAAGCCCACACAAACGGACTGCTTGGCTGCAACTTTATTGCACTTATCTTGAGTAATTTCTCCACTAAAATATCATCTAATTTTTCCATGAGAATGTTTATTTAATCGTTCTTTATTTCGCAAAATTACTAAATAATCAATGCACGCCCAAACAGGCCGGCACTTGTTTTGCACTTGTTTGCACTCCCACACAGGCAAAATAACTTTTTTTCACCCTAAGCGTCAAGCCGAGCGGCCGCAAGCGTCAGCACCGACACCTTTATGCCAGGTATTCCGGCAAGCGACTCGGCGCAGGCAAGCAGCGTGGCGCCGGTGGTCACCACGTCATCTACAATCAGCACGTGCTTCCCGGCCAACTGCTGCGCCGCCCGGCTGCTGGCACGATATATGTCGCGCGCGTTTTCCATGCGTTGAAACACGTCTTTGTGCGTTTGCGTCTCGTGCGACCGCGCACGCAGAGCCTTCACCAGCTCAAGTCCGGTCACATCGCCTATTCCTCTTGCTATACACTCACTCTGGTTGTAGCCGCGAGCAGCCCTCTTGAAACTGTGCAGCGGCACTGCGGTCATGCAGTCAATGCCGTCAAAGAAGCCCCAATCAGCCATTTCAGTTGCCGCTCGGCGCGCGAGCCACCGCCCAAGTTTTGGGCGGTTGTGATATTTCATGTCGATTATTATGCGTGAGTAGTCCGACCCTTTCTCATACCAGAAATATGCCGCCGCGCGCTCCACGCGAGTCTTTCCGGCAAACAGCTGCTCCATGGCGTTAAACTTGGTCCGCTCAAAAAACGTGCGCGGCAGCTGTTCCAGACACATTCGGCACAAGTAGCGTTCATCACCATGCAGCACCTTGCCACACACGGGGCAAGTGCGCGGCATCACAATGTCGGCAGCCCCCCTCAGCACCTCACCAATCCTCATCACCGCCAGTTCCAGTTAGTTTGTCAACAATGGGGAAAAACACCTCCGGTTCAAAACCTCGCGAGGCGGCAAAGCGCAGCAGCGAGGCCTTGGCAAGCCGAGGTTCCTTGCCGACAAGCGACCGTGCCTTGCCCTCAAGCAGATGCCGCAGCGTGGCGTTGTAGTCGTCATCGGCTATTTCGCACATGGCCTCGTCCACTAAGTCCTGTGCCACCCCTTTCTGCCGCAGAGCGTATGCAATCTTGCGCCGTCCCCAGCCATTGAAGCGGAATTTGTCGCGCACAAATGCCACCGCATATCTGCCGTCGTCCACAAACTTCTCCTTCACAAGCCGTTCCATCACAGCAGCCACGTCACTCTCCGCCAGCCCCCAGTCACGCAGTTTTTTCACAATGTCGGCCGAAGCCTGTTCGCTGCGCGAACACAAGGCAGCAGCCCTGTTGAGGGCGTTAGCCGCCGAAATTTGTTTCTTTTCTGTTCTCATATCCCAATTTCGCTACACAATTACTCCGTAACAACCAGTGGCGGCGGCCACGCACTCCGCCACCACAAAACAAACTGAAAACAAACGTAGCAAATAATCACCAATCCGCCAAATCTGCCCACCACACCACATAAAAGGACAAGCACAAATCATAATTTTCCGTTCAAATTCGTAATTTTGCTTTAATTAAAATGTTAAAGAATGATTTACTGACCTAAAATTACGATTATGATATTGATTTCAGATATTGACAGACCGCTGTACCGGCTTGAATGGACACCGCAATTTTTCCATGCCGATTATTGGATTGCATTTGGAAAAGCATCTGTTTTCTTTGGATTGCTGTTTATTTGTTTTGCGCTAATCCGCAATTCGGTCGGTTGGCTGTGTGATAAAAAAATAGATTTTAGCACTTTAAAAGAAGATGTAGGATTATTGATTATCTGGGTCGCATTCGTCGTGTTTTTATTTCTTTATTTCCTTTACTGCACCTTGAGCGACATTTATTTTCACTTCGACCTGCCTTTTGGTCCAATGGAAATTTTGCTCGCAGTGGCAGCAATCGTCTGGCTCGTAAAAGTGTTCTTTTGACACACCCCTTTTTGTGAACTTTTTAGAACATTTTGTTGCCATTTCCCATCAAATTTGTAATTTTACGCCACAAACAACAACTTCAATATACCAATAATTTAAATTCAGAAATCATGTCAGCATTCACACAAAAAGAAATTGAGTATGGCCGCTGCGAAGTTGAAAGTGGCTGCACAGTACAAATCTACGAATCGAGATACCAAAGAAGAGCCTTACCGAATCCGCCTTGTGGAAAAATCAAAGATGCCTATTGGCAGAATGGTTCAGTGCACGTGCTCATGGCAGACGGCCGCCACTATGTATATGATGAATTCGGCAACTACTCTACCTATTGGAACGAATAACTTAGCATAAACAACCACATATATTTAGCATTTGTAAATTGCTTTCAAATTTGTAATTTTACGTTATAAACAACACCAACTGCATTGGCGGCGTTCCGTCAGCGCAAAGCCAGTGGCATGACCCTTAGTGAGCGAGTGTGGAATTTGACGGAGCAGTTCAAGTCCGAATTGGAGCTTGCACTTGACGGCGGTATTCGCGACGGATTGTCGGCCGATGAGATGAGCCGCCAAATCCGCCAATATCTCAACAATCCAGACAAGCTATTCCGCCGCGTGAGGGACGAGCACGGCATCTTGCAGCTGTCACGACGCGCGGCGGCTTTCCACCCCGGTCAAGGAGTGTACCGCAGCAGCTACAAGAACGCTCGACGGCTTGCCGGCACGGAAACAAACATTGCATACCGGCTGGCAGACCACTTGCGCTTGCAGCAGCTTGACTTCGTTGTCGGCATAAAGGTGGTGTTGAGCAACAACCACACCACGAAAAACAGCAAGGGCGAAACGGTGGAGCTGCACGACATTTGCGACGAGCTTGCCGGCAATTACCCAAAGTCGTTTGTCTTTACAGGGTGGCACCCGAATTGCCGCTGCCACACCGAAACCATACTGCTGACCGCAGAGGAGCGGAAGATGCGGCGACAAGGGATTTACAATCCAAAAAGAAGCCCTAACTACGTTGCCGCACCACCGGAGAATTTCACTTCGTGGGTGCAAGACAACGCCAGCCGAATTGCCGCCGCCCAGCAACGCGGCACGCTGCCGTACTTTGTCCGCGACAACCGAAAGGCGGTTAATTCTATTTTGAAAACCGCTGGTACTGGTATCAGTGTGGCGGCAGTGGAGCGAACTCTTAATGTCAGACCGGTCAAGCAGCCTCTTACGCAAGCTACTAAAGACAGACGCAAAGTAATAAGACAGCTTGCAGTTGAAACATTGGTCGGGAAGCAATTCCCATTGCCTCAAATTGGTGGTGCAGCCACCATCTCATCGCATACCATAAAAGAATGGCTTAATCAACCTTTTGGCAACGAAGACAATACAAAATCAAAAAATGAAGCTCTGCTAAACTTGCCGAGGCTTATCAAAAATTCCTTTTATCGCGGCAGTGGTGTGGACAAACACATGACAACTGCCACATTGCATTTGTTTGAAACAGAAATCGGTAGCCACAAGTGTTGGATAATAATAAGAGAATTTCATGATAGGACATGCCTTGTTTGGAGCATAACAGACAAGGAGGCAATATTGGATATGGTACACTAAAAAAGCAAAGTTCTTAATTGGTATTGTTTTCGCGGAACAAGAATCCGCGCTGATTCCCAATTCTGAGCTTTGCTTTTCTGATGCAAATATATAACAAATATCTGGAATAAAAATATTTTTGGCGTTTTTTTTAGTATGGGGGGTCCTGGGGGGGGGGTCTCTGGGGGGGGGTATTTAATATGTTAACTTGTTGTGTGCCAACGGCTACCTCCTTACGTTGTTTCTTTACAATTTTATTGCCATTTTACAATAAATACAATACCACATATTGTGTTTTTACAATATTTTTTGTGTAAAAATACACCGATTAGTTGCTGTTATAACAAATTAAATCTATTTTTGTAAACCTATTAATTTAATAAAGACACACTATGAAATTTCGACAGCTTATTTGTTGTGAATTGCTTTCAAATTTGTAATTTTACGTTATAAACAACAATTTAAATGAGAATTTACATTTTGTAACTTAGTTGTGAATTGCTTTCAAATTTGTAATTTTACGTTATAAACAACAATAACTCCTTGCACAGCCCTGCGCCCACGGCCGTTGTGAATTGCTTTCAAATTTGTAATTTTACGTTATAAACAACAATCAATGTTTGGATTCTCAATTTTATCGGCAAGTTGTGAATTGCTTTCAAATTTGTAATTTTACGTTATAAACAACAATCTTCACACGGCTGCTCGCCAATCTGACCGGGTTGTGAATTGCTTTCAAATTTGTAATTTTACGTTATAAACAACAATCAGCGCATGCGCAGAAGTGATAAAACTTGTGTTGTGAATTGCTTTCAAATTTGTAATTTTACGTTATAAACAACAATGCTTAATCGCAGAAGTGACATCACGATAAGTTGTGAATTGCTTTCAAATTTGTAATTTTACGTTATAAACAACAATCATCAAGCATTGTTATAACACCACTACATGGTTGTGAATTGCTTTCAAATTTGTAATTTTACGTTATAAACAACAATACATTGTTGGTAACACAATGATATTCAAATCGTTATAACGCAAAATCAGAAACAAAAAAATTACTTTTTTGCACAAAGAGAAACTGGAATTATCCAGTTTCTCTTTGTTTATACATCATCAACTTATGCTTGCCTATTAAAAAAGCTCTAACTGTTGCGGACCTACAACTTTTTCTTCCGCCTGCAAACCTTGAAACAGCTCCATATCGCCAAACTGTTTGTCAGTAATACACAATATTCCTATTTTGCCAGATTTCGGCAAAAACGACTTAACTCGCTTGATGTGAGTTGCAGCATTTTCTTTGCTCGGACAGTGACGCAGATATGTCGAGAATTGAAACATTGTGAAGCCGTCTTGCATTATGCGTTTGCGAAACATTGCTGCTTCCTTGCGCTGCGCCTTGGTGTCGGTCGGCAAGTCATATAACACTATTATCCACATAACCCTATATTGGCTAAACCTGTCAAAATCCATAGGCAAAATGTTATTAAAGCGAGGGATAAGAAATCCGCCTCGACTCTCCCAAAAAGCACTTGCTAAGCGAAGCTGTGGTCTCATTCACAGCAATCATCAACGGCCGCCTTTGCTTGCCGATTTTCACATCAACGGTTGATATTCCGAGCAAAATGCGTTTTGCTTCAACCGATATGTCTTCTGTCACAGTCTGCGTTCTCACTATCTGCTTAACAAGCTTATCCACCACTGGGCGATATGGCTCCATAATGTCGTCGGCAAGGCAATAGGCATTGTAGCGGTTATGGTGATGAATACCCAGTGTGGGCAGCAAACCGCTCCCCACCAGGCTTCTCGCCACCACAGCGCGCAAAATCGCATAACCATAGTTCAGCAAATTATTGGGCGGTGCCTCCTCTCTGCCACGGGTGAAACCCGGAAATTCAGGAAAAAAGTTTCGCCAATAATAGGCAGCTGCCCTCCCCTCCAGATTTGCAGAGTCGTTGCTTCTCACCTCATCAACCCACGCCAGCATACAGCCATTTTCAGCGTCGGTGCATTGGGCAAGCACAGCCGCCTGATTAGCTATTTTAGCTTGTACCGTTTGTTGCCACAACTGCTTGCGCAACGGCAACGAGCTGCCTATTTGCGCCCTGAAACGCTCGCTTTGCAGTGTGTGTCCGTCAAGTGGCAGCAACAAGCCTGTGGGCATGTGCGTGGAGTCGCACGTCACCACCGCCACATTATAGCGCATCAAGCAGTCCATAAGTCCTTGCGTGATTGTGATTTGCTTGTTGTCAAGGACCACCACGCCCAGATCCTCAACAGGAAATGAGCGTTCTGCTTCGCGCTTAAACCACCGTGGCAAGCTCTCGTTTTTATCCACTTCAGGCAAGTGCAGCACCATTTGACCGTTGCGAAGGTTCAAATATGCCGGATTGCCAAAATATAGGGTTCGCTTTATCATTCTGACAAGTTCTGCTGCAATGTGTACTCTCCAAGCCTATTGACTTTAAGCGGAATACAAACGTCTTTAATCATCTTCTCCTCACCTATTGGTCTCTCACTTTTCGACATAGGTGAACCCAATCCGAATTCATCAACGATAAACTTATCATCACGGCAAAACGCTTTAGCCGCATCTTTTTTCATCGTATAAATAGTTTTTGCCACACTCTGCGGAACCCAAAAAGCTCTTTTTTCGCCACAACTCACCATTTTGTAAATTCTGCTGCAATCCAGCGGCATGGCAATCACACCCGAAGCCAATTCTTCTTGCGTTGGCACATAAACCAAATCGTTAGGCGACAAAACAAAACTCGGTTGCGTGCCTTCAGGAGCCACAGGCAGTCCCTTCTTTTTACGGCGAATAGCATCATCAAGTGCTATGCTGACAAATTCGCGCGTTTTGTTCGTTTCGCCTATGATTTCGTTTTCATACACAGCGAAAAACAAATTCGTGCCCTTTGCTGCCTCCACAAACTTGGTCTTTTTGTTTCCTCTCTCGCCCACCGCAAATTTATTTGCACTTTCTTCATACACACGCGCCTTCAGGATTGGTTTGTGTTGGTGCTCATCGTTGAGAGCCACAATGTTTCGGTTCATTTTCTCAATGCCATCAGGCGAGAACGCCAGTTTAGCATTTCCTCCGTTGGCTTCTAAGTGGCGCAACATTATTTTCTGTATGCCAGTGTCGGTTATTTTTTCTATTTTCTTTTTTTCAAATGATGCGTCAATCTGGGTTCTTGATGCAAACAAGCGCTTCCCGGCATCATCAGAAAACTCATACACTTTGATTTTTGACAAATTCACATCGCTCCAGACATCTTTATTTTCCTCGAAGTAACGCTTGATTGCCTTATTGTCGTACCCCAGCTCCTGCAAATCTTTAATTTTGCTTCGCAGTTCCTTATCGACGATGGCACACGGCTTCTCCAAGGCCTTTTTCAGCTGAACCCCCACCACGCACCGCAAATTCACTTTGCCAAACACCGTTTCTTTGTGCAGCGACTTGCGCATTGCCAAAAGCTCGCCCTTGGTCTGATTAAGCATAGCTTTCTTTGTGCCATCGGCGCTGAAATGCTGATAGCGGTTTTGTGCCTTGGTCACCAAGCGCAAGTTTTGCTTAAAGCTGACCACAATGCCCCTTAGCGCGGTTTCCACATCGGCATTAAATGTGGGCCATGGTTTAATGAAGTCTTTAGGCACAGAGCGTTTCACACCATTGACCATCACATCTTCATAGTTGCGCAACTTGCGCGACAGCGCTCTACGATTATAGTTGTTGCTTGTCATAGCCGCCTCGTTGTTAAGCAAATTCACATGCTCGCGCGTTGCGCACGCTATAACTATGGCGTCCATGGCATGATGGCGGTGGTCGATGCGCTTTTTGCTGAATCCGCGCTGCAGCTCGAGCGGAATTGACGGAATCTCGTGACCGGTGGCCGAAACGGCTGTGAAGTCAGTGCGGCCAGTCAGCTCGTTCAACCGCTCAAAGCGCGGAATAATCAAGCGATTCCACACATTGTTCACACCCCAGTCGTTTTTCAGTCTGTCGGTTATGCCGCCTGTGCACGTAATCACATTCTTCGATATGTCGGTTTCCTCGCCATTTTCGCGCACCACATTCGACAGCAACGACTTAACCACCTTGCTTATGTAGCGGCTGTCGTTGAGTTGTCGCTGTATAAAATCGTCGGGAATGTCCTCAAGCAGCAGTTTCTTGCGCTTTGCTTGATTGTTTTTATACATTTCATTCACCTTGTCGCGATAGGCGTCAGGCTTCAGTATCTCTGCTTTTCTTCCACCACCAAGCTCAACTATTAGCCCACCTTTCTCCTTAATGAACTGAAATCCGAGCATATTGTCTTTTTCCTTGTTCACACGAGCCTCACATATCACTTTGTTAGAGAACGAATCATCAAAATATCTCGACTGCGGAATTATGTGTTCTATCTCATAATCGGCGGTAAACAACTTGCTAAGCGGAATTGGCTGGCCTGTGTATGGCGACACATAGCGCTGGTCGAGCCATAGCAGATAGCGGTTGACTTGTGCGCTGGTCGGCAAATTGTTGGCGTCGGACTGCGACAGCGATTTTAATATGGCGTCCACATAATCCGGCAGTTTATTTTCGCTATCGAGAACACCGTCTTCATAGATGCGGAACAAATCCTGCTGGCTCGGTGAATATGGCCTTAGGTTCTCCACCCTGATGGTTGAGTCTGCCGAATTCATATATTCTGCCATAATCAGCTTGGCCCGCATGCGTGCATTCTCATTCTTCAAGATTTGCTCAGTGATGCGCTTGCGCTTGTCGGCAGGGTTTTTCATCTCACGCCCAAGCTCTATGTGAAACTCATCTATTTTGCCATACTTGACCCAAATGTCGCGCACCGTGCGCAAAGTTTCCATTATCACCTGTTCCACAATCGGATTACGCAGCGAGTGCTGCTTAAAGTGCAGCAGATAGTTGTCTATATCGGCAGGCGATGCCCACTTGGCGCAGTCTCGACCCTCGCTGTGGCGGCCATACACCACATAGCTTGCCAGCCATAGCGGCAACCCCTTGAAATCATTGATTGTGTTGAGTGCTGACGCAAACTCACGCACCTTGTCACTTATGCTTTCGTCCCACTCGCCGTCAATCAGCTTGTTGATGCGCGCGGTGGTAGAGGCGTCTATCTTGTCGGCCGACCAGTAACGCCCACACCGCATCAGTGGCAGCAATTTCTTTATCGCTTTTTCAGAGTATGCTCCATAGTCTTTTTTATATGGTTTCATTTGGCTGATAGCCTCCACAAACGTTTCACCCAAGCCATGTTTACATGCAAATGTGCCTAAAGCCTTTCGCAACTCCACTTTGTCGTCTATCGAGTATAGCGTGTGCCACAGCTCCTGCATAACCGAGGCTTCGCTCAAAAACGCATAATCCACACGCACTTTCTTCAGCGCTTTAATCACCGCTCCGCGTGTCTCGTTGCCAGGATATGTTTTGTCCTCCACATAGTTCCACCTATATGGGTATTGCCCATTTACTTTTTTTATTTTGAAATAACCGAAGATTGTCTGTTGAGTGATTTCCACCAGGTTGTTCAACTCCTCAAAAAGTTTCACCTTCGATTCTTCGTCATATATAAAATTGTAGGTCACGTCAACGTCAAACAGCAACTTGCCGTCTTCCAACTTCTCTTTCTGATATATCCTTAGGTTTGACACGAATTGCCACAGTCTAAACTCCTGATACAGCGGATTTGACTTGGCTATGCACTTCACTGGAGCCTCCATCACCTTGCGTTCTCCACTCACACTGTCAGTGCCCACATAATGCCTTGATTCAAATGGGCAGTTGGCAATCAGTGATTTCTTGCTCTTCAACGGTCGCTGATACATCAATATATCGTCAGCAAGCAGATAAGTGAAATCACGGTTGGCTATTGACATTCTGTATGCTTCGTTTGCGGAATAAAGTTCTCTGATGCACTCATCATAAAGCTCATCGTCAGTTAATTCCGGAATAAACTCCTTTTGCTTGTTCAGCAGCGCAATCAACTCTTGTCTGTAATAAGTGCGGTCTATCACCCTCACCACATTGCCTATCACTTTTTGTTCAGGATTATGCAGCAGCAAGGAATATATGTACTCGCCCAACAGCATATCCGATCTGTCAATTTCAGCCTCACTGCGCTTCTTGCGCAAAGTCCAGTCATCTTCCGAAGGCATACTAAACTTGCGCTTCACATTGCCGTCTTTGTCGAGCTTGGGGTTGCCTTTTGAGTCAACGCTTGTCGTGACTATAAACTCCTTTGTCTGCCCAACCCAGTCTGGTGCCGTCGGGAATGTGCGGCGATACACCATACCGTTGTCCAGCACCACATTATACCAGTTGCCACTTTTTGATTTTTCTCCGCTGTCTTCCACGGAAACCACTTTTTGCACCACATATTCCTTGTTTTTGTCGGCAACGGTTTCTTCTTCGTCGTCACGCAGCTGGTGATAGCCGCGCTTGGCATTGAAACTCAGCAGCACCCACGCCAACTCGTATGGCGTGAGAGCAGAAGTCAAGCCCTTCTTGCGCAAATAATATAAAGTCCAGTCATGAGGCATCTTGCCACCCGAAGCCAACCACTGCGGCTGTGCCTCGCGAAACTCACACAGCATTTCGTTGAACGCCGACTCAAACAAAAACTTGGGCTTGCCGTCGGCTCCTGTAGTCCAAGCCAACTTCGGCTCTTGACTCAAGTCTTTCAGCGTGCCAAACCGGTTAATAGCTCCAGCAAAATGAGGTGGCAAAAACCCCATTCGCCCCAGAACTCTAAGCAAACGCTCCCTGCGCAGCTTTCTGCGCTCCGTGAGTCGTCTTATTCCTCTGAATGAAGTCCGCTGGGCAGCTGTCGATTTTGTGTTTCCTTTGGCAAAATCGCCAAGTGTCGCAGCGTCCATGGGTATTATTCGGCTGCCTGCACCTGCTATCGAGTTGTTTTCACAGCACTCATCATCTCTGTCAACCACAGCCCACCCTATGCTATTTGTTCCTAAGTCGAGTCCAACTATTCTTTTCATTAGTCAAGTCGTTTTTTGGTTTTTGCATTAATAATCTCAAATTTAGTGAAAAAAAGACACATTTACTGGCATTACAAACAACAAAACTTCAATAAAACTTCACCAACTCTTTTTGATGCAAAAAAAATGACATATATTTGCCATACAAATTTGAAGCAATTCACAATAAGGATTATTCCGTTGTGTAAAACATCTAAATCGGTCGTCTGTTTTTTCAGACGGCCTATTTTTTTACGTACTAATTCCGTACTGTTTTTCCACACAAAAAAATTAAAGAGCCGGCACTTCACAGCGTGGGCTCCTTAAAATCTACAATCTATAAAAACATTTATTTCTCAACATAAAAAACTTTCGTGTGTCGTCACCGACACCTCTGAATAAACAAATGTTCAGACATTCAAAGATAAACACTACATGCAAAGCTGCAAAATTTTATAGCATAATTTTGCAGCCATTCCGTAATAAAAATGCCTTTCGGCGCCAATCCGACGTTATTTCAAAACAAGTTTTTCGTCTTTTGCCGCATATTCCTTGTTCTTCCACACCTCTGGCGACAAATCGTGCTTGTGATGGTCAACCTTGCCGTCAGCTTTGTTTTCAAGAGAGGCAATCTGTTTCTCCAGCAAATACCATTTCTCTTTGTCGCGTTCAAACTGCACCTCTTTCTTAGAGTTGCCATACCTCACGTTTTTGGCAAGCAAATCCACATATTTGCCGGCTTCTTTCTGTGCGTCAGGCGCAAGCAGCACCTTCAGATAAACCGGCGTGTGTGCCGCTTTATACAGATACACGCCCAGACATTGCGTATATTTTCCCTTATATGGCTTGTCCATGGGTATGGTAGCCAGTTTCACGGAGTCGGCGTTAAATGCCTTCGACAGCCTTCCGCCGCAGTCAAGCATAAGCATCTGCCTTAGTTGCCATTCCGTGTTATTGTCGAGTGCAATTTGTTTCCCGGTGAACTTTTGATAGGCATACGCCAAGTCGTGATACACTTCAAGATAGCTTGTGCGTTTTCTCATGCTCATCTGACCCATATCCACATCGCAAAGCATGGGATATATCATCATGCAGTTGCCGTCACCCGACACAAGCGTGTGACCATATTTCTGCGTGAAGCCTCCGTAACCCGACGTGAAAAATTTCACACTCTCGTCGCCATTCATTGTGGCAACATAATATTCCTTTACGTTATATTCCGTCACGGCAAACCCCTTAGGCACCGCCATCTTTACGTCAAACACATCTTTGGCAAAATCAGAGAAAAGCTCAAATTCCTTGCCGCCTGTCCTGTCAGCCTCTGGCTGCGCAAATACAGAAATTGCACAGCTCGCAACCAACACGCACACTGCCAAACTCTTTTTTATGAAATCTTTCATGTCAGTTTTTATTTAATTGGTTTATAATCTGGGGTAAAGATACAAACAATTCACTAACACCCCCCAAAAAACTTTTTTTTAACACTCTATAAGAAAAGCCACGGCAAATCACTGCGAGCACCGCACTTTCCACACTCACATCAAGCGATGTGTCTTTTTGCAGTTTACGCAACATTTAAGCCAACCATAACTTTGCCGCAAAAAATCACAAGCAAAAATGAAAAACACCACCAACGAAAAAGTAATCACCATCGAGCCAAAGGCATGCTCCACGCACGTCGATCCCGAAAGCTCCGCCACCGGCGAGGCTGCCACCGCAGTCAACCTCCGCGAATGTGAGCAAGGGCTTGTGGTGGCAGGATTGCCACGCCGCATTGCGCAACTTTCACAGGGCGAGAAGTTGCTGCTCGTTGACGGCGGCCACATCATCACCGCAGCCAATGGCAGCATCATGTGCGACGGCACTGTCGTTTGCTCCACCGATGGCGCCGACGCCATCTCTGCCCACAAGCACGGACACTTCATATCCATTGTCACCACCACCGGAGTGTTGCACCTTGTCCAGTCGGCAAGCGGCATCACAGCCCTGCGTCCACACGATGCCGTGCCGCTCATCAACCTTTGCGAGACCGAAGCCGCCACAGCCACATGCCCCTTGTCGGCCTACACATTCAGCAGTCCGCTCGCCTCATGGCAAAGTCCGCTGCCAAGCGAAGACGCAGCATGTCTGGCCAAGCGCGAAGCCCAAGCAAGGCTGTCGCTCACCAGCAGTGCCAACGCACAAGGGCGACACTGCGGCATGATGCTTGTGCGCTATGGCGTGAGGCTGCACGACGACAGCTATCTGTGGCTCAGTGCGCCTGTGTTGTTGGGCAGTGGCAGTGCCAACGGCAATTATCGCCATCTGGCCGAAGCCACCACAGCCGGCAACGCATTTGCTGGCATCAACGCTTCCACCCTGTCCGTGCCCACCTACCACATTGGCATCACGGTGCTCGGCGGCATAAGCAGCGAGTGGCACGGCTTGGCCAAGGCCATCGACGTGCTCGCCACAAGAGAAATCATGCCATTCGACACCTCTTCGCTCGACTATCGCTTTGTGTCGCGCCCCAGCCAGCTCGACTTCGGTCCCTTGCCGCGCAGCAAGCAAGCTGTGGCAGAGCTGCTTCTCCGCTCCGACTGGCACATTGTGGCAAGCACCAGCAACCTCAGCGCACTCAGTTCATCTGAATTTTCGGCCTATAATGCGCCACAGTCGTCGCAAACTCACTTCCCCGGCCTGCACACCCACGCTTTGGCTTCAAGCGCAGCCACCTCGTCGGAGCTCACCGCATCTGCGTGCGCAGCCATAGTTGAGTCGGCGGCTCGCCCCCATGTTCCAGATTGCGCCACAATGGCAAACGGCAGTCTTGTGCTTGCCGGCGGCATGGTGCGCAACACCTGCCCCTGGAATCCAGCCACATTGTTCGGCGAGAGCGTCACGCGCGGCAACTGTTCGCTCGCCACCACGGTCACACTCGCCACACCGCAAGGATTTGCCACCATCACACGCACCGACGACTTGCCATTCGTGCCGTCGGCAATCAATGCCCTGGTGGCTTATCCCGACACGCGAGCCGTGCGCATAGCCTTTGTGCTTACGCTTGCCTACGGCAGCCAGCTCACCTGCTCCACGCCTCTTGTCCCCATGCCAGAATCCTCGTTGGCCATCAGCTCCGCGCTCACCGGCCTCACATTCACCGCCGCCGAGCAGCGTTACGACCTCACGGCATCTGATTTCACCGAACCGGCTCATGGCACAATATCAGTCTGCAAGCCAGGCAATCCATTCGCCATGTCGGGCAAACGCACACACATAGGCCTGACCATTATCAGTGCCAGTGCAGCCGAGCGTCCGCTATATTCCGGAGGTTTCGGTCGCTATCCGCTCTACATCTTCACCACGAGCGGCATCTATGCCATGCCAGGCACCACAAGCGGTGGGTTCGGCGAGCCGCGAGTCATAAACGATGCCGTCGTTTCTTCCTCCACCACTCCATGCAGCGGCAATGGCAGCGTGTGGTTTATCGACGCGTTCAACCGCCTGTGCCGCTTGTCGGGCATAAAAACCGAAATCATAGCCCACGACATCGAAGCCACAGCCTTGGCATGGGACGGCCGTCACCGTGAGCTTGCCGTTGCCACCCCCAGTGGCTCAATGCTCACCATTCAGCCCTCCGGACGCATAGCAAGCCGCACCATCACGCCCACTGCACTCATAGGGTGCAACACACACGCCTATGCCACCACGGCCGACGGTGCCGTTCTTGACCTTTCTGCCGAAACCACACAAAGCGTAACCGCCAGCTACCTCTCACAACCGGTGGCAGGGCAGCCAGCTCCAATGGGTGCGCGCCTCACACAAATCATCTGGAACGTTTGCGGCACGGTGAGCAACGCCGAGTTGAGCGTTCGCGGCGAGCGTGGCTTGTCGTGCCACGGTTTTCTCGTCAACACCACCAGGGTCAACGGCACTCTCGCCGCTTCGCTGCCCATAAAGCTAATTTCCCGGCCGTTACGCACCTTCCGCATTGCCATAAGCGGCACATTTGCCCCAGGCACATTGCTTTTGCCCATAGCGGTCACGGCCGCCTCAACACATATTAACTATTAATCATTCTCGGTTTTGGCACACGAAAAATAACAAAAATGCACACAAACGTATTTTTTAGTGAAAAAATCTTACAAATACTTTGATTTTTTATAAAAATACCCATAAATTTGCAGTGTTATTTGAAGTTAAAAGCCTTTATGGTTTTCATTAATAGAAGAAAGTTCATTTTTAAGAAACTGCACTTCTGCCAAAATTCAGGTAATAAATTTTTGTATCTCTTGCAATTTTCTTTAATTGATGAACAAATAACAAACTGATTTGCTTGACTCCTCACTGGCAGCGTAAGAAAAAAAATCGCTGTTCGGTGTTGAGCAAATCTTTGATTTAGACTCTTATTAGTATCAAAATAGTTGTTTTATAGATAATTGTGTATTTAAGACTGGGGCTGTCGTGAGACAATCCCTTTTTCTTTGTTCATCTCAAGCAGCCCTCACCAGCAAGTGCCCAATGTGCACACACAGCAACCCCACTCCGAAACTCAGCATTGAGTAAGCCACAAACAGCATAAAATCACGCTCGCCAAGCAGCGCGTAGTTCTCATGCACAAACGTTGAAAACGTGGTGAATCCACCGCAAAAGCCCACCGTGAGAAACAGCCTCGCACTGTCGCTCAACACACAGTTGCGCTCAAACACTCCATACAGCAAACCTATCAGCAGACAGCCAATCACGTTCACAAGCATAGTGCCCCACGGAAAAGTGCCGCCCACATTCACCTGCACAAGCTTTGTGAGCAGGTAGCGTGCCACGCCGCCAAGGCAGCTCCCGGCACCAACGAATATCAAACTCCTAATCATCACAAAAAACGAAAAAACTGGTTTTGCAGCGCAAATTTACACAAAACCAGCCACTCAAGAGCCCTCGCAGGCTCAATTCTTTTCCTTTGAGCTTACACCACCGTGGGCACAAGCAAACACTCCTTGCTGCCGCCACGCCGTGCCAGCCACTGCTGCCGGCGCGTGTCGTTTATCACCTTGAGTGTTATGCAGCGCGTCATCAGTATGTCGTCGTGCTTGCCACGCATTGCGCCCCACTGACCATTGCTTTTTTGCTCATACCAGCTCATTTCATCTACGGCTTTCGCGTCGTGCTCCACGTATGTGCCGTCGCGCACGGCGGCTATCAAGTCATACAAGGCCTTCTGCTTGGTCTCGCGGTTCGTGTGAAACCCCACACGACATGTGCCGGGCCGGCAATACACGTTGCGGTAAAACCGCCCTATGGTGTCGAGCACATATTCTCCGCCGTCGCCGTCGCAACGCTCGGTTTCAAGCGTGTTGCTCTCCACCACAAGCAAGGCGTTGCAGTAATATTTTGCTATCTGGGCAGCCTTCCAAGCCAGCAAGTCGTGGTCTATGTGGCCTCGCCACTGCGCCACCACCTCAGGGCGGCCGTCAGTGCCCATGCAGTCGGTCACGGCTATCACCGAGTAGTCGGCGCTGTCGCTGCGCCCACCCACATCTACCGTCACCACATAGCGGTCGCTCCCTGTCGTGTGGTCTGGTTGCTGCCACACCTCAAGCAAGCCATTTTCCTGTGGCACGAACCCCACATTGTTCAGTGTCTTGTAGTCGGCATATATGTCACCCCTTGCAGCAGGAGCGTGGCACGAGCGGCGCAGCTCGGCAAGCTGGTTCAGGTCAAATATGCAACGCCCGGTGTTTGCAAAAGCCTCTATGTCATTACTCGGAAACTCCGCTTTCATCAGCGCGTGCGACGGATATTCCATGCGCTTGTGGTGATACCAGTTTATCTGCTCCAGCGTCAGCCCCTCACGCCACAAGTCCTGCTCATAGCCGTCGAGGCTTCGCCACAGCTTCATCACATCGCCCACCGGCAAGGTATAGATTTCTATGTCGTGCCACGGCACAAACACAGGCTGCTTGTCGCTGCGCCCCGACTTTGCCCTAAGCCATTCGGAGTGAAAAAAGTTGCCCTGTCCGTTGGCTGTGCTCTCCATCACTATCAGCGAGTGTGGCGCCAGCGTCACCGTGCCGCCCACGGCTCTCACAAGGTCGGCTGGCGAGAAACGGTCGGTCTCTGGCCAAAACGCCACCTCCGACAAGTGCGCCATCATTATGTCGTAGCCGCGTATCTCCTCCTGGCTGCGCGCCGACCCCATCATTACTATGCAGCCGCGACCGTCTATCACGCTCACGTTCTTGCTTCCCTCATAGGTCTTAAACTTCATCTGGCGCATACCGTCGGTTTTGAATTGCTCCGGATAGTTGGCGAGCAGACGGCTATACATTCCCTTGATTGCCGAGGCCGTGTCGCGCAGATGTCCACATATCAGGCTGTTCCAGTTTTCTTTAAGCACCAGTTGTATCCATGCCATGTATATCTGCACCAGCGTGCTTCCGCCCCATTGCCTCGCTTTAAGCAAAATCACGCGTATGGGCTGCCCTGCCACGCGCTGCCCCTCAAGCACGCTGAGCAACTTGCGCTGCGCCCTGTTGAGCACAAACGGCACTTGCCTGTGCGTAGTCTTGTCTATTATCCTGACGCACATCGACGCCCAAAACTCAAAGTCATGCTCAAACCGGGCCTTCTGAAATTTCAGCTTGCTCCGGTAAATGGATTTTGGCACACCGTCAACCATAGTGCGCGGCAGCATATAGTCCACGCTGCCCACCTTGCGTGCCACCCTGTCGCCACAGCACCCACGGCCAGTCATTGAGTCGTAGTCCTGCACCAATGCGGCGCAGCGCCGTGCGTTCTCGGCCACAATTTCCGCTTCAGTCCACAGCGTGAGGTCACCGCCGTGGGCGGCATTGTGTGCCACACACGCGTTCTCGTTCAGTTCGTCATTTATGGTAGTTTTCTCTATTGTGTTTTTCATTTTGCTCTCCTGTTTTTGGGGAGCAAAATTAGCCTCCGCCTTGCGGTGCGTCAACTGCAACCGAGCACATCACCACAACCGCAACTTTGCCACCACCGGATAGTGGTCGCTCGGATTGCGGCGTGTCCACTTGCCTCCAGCCACCGTCACCTCAGCGCCGTTCAATTTCAGCACCTGTGGCTCTGCGTCATTTTTGGTCCAGTAGCCGTCGGTCAGCACGGCAAAAGCCTCAACGCCCACCTTTGGCGTGACTAATATGTGGTCTATGCGGTCGGCTGGGCGACGATATGGGTCATAGTCCTGAAATGTGCCGCACTCCGCAAAGCGGTAGCGTGCGCTAGCATAGCAGTCTTTCACCAAACCCGAATTCACCAGCTCGCCAAACGCCTTCGACCGCGGCGACACGTTGAAATCTCCCGTCAACACCGCCGGAGCACCCTTGGCTATCTCCTTGATTTTGCGCAGCAGCAGCTTTGCACCCTCCACCTGCGCCACAGGTCCTTTGTGGTCAAGGTGAGTATTGAAGTAATAGAATTTTTTCTTCGTGCGCTTGTCCCTAAATTCGCCCCATGTACACACACGGTTGCAGGCGCCGTCCCAGCCACGGCTCACCTTTTCTGGGGTCTCGCTCAACCAGAACGTGTCATGCTTAAGCAGTTCCAGCTGCTCTTTGTTATAGAAAATTGCCATGAATTCACCAGCCAGCTTGCCGTCGTCACGCCCTACGCCTATATAGGCATAACGGTCGAGCTGCTGTTGCATGTCCACGAGTTGCTTATAGGTCACCTCTTGCGTGCCAAATGCCACTGGCGACACGAAATTCATCTGGTCGCAAATCGCCTTGCAACGGCGCGACCACACATTGCCTTGAGCCTCGTCGTTGGCATTGAACACACGCACGTTATACGATGCTATGGTCGCAAGTTCCTGTGCCACACATGCAAGCATGGCAAGCGACAGCACCATTGTCATTATCTTCCTTTTCATTTTCCTGCTATATTAATTTTTATGAAAACTCTCTGCCGATAGTGCCACTATCTCTTAGCAGCCGTGCCGTGTGTGGCGGCCGCTTTTTTGCCCTTGGTTGCCGGTTCTGGCTTCTTGGGCCACTTGTCCTTGCACAGCGGCAGTGTGTAGCACACGTTGAATGTCACTGCCAGATTACTGTTGCGAGGACCAAAGCCGGGAATATACCACGGCTCGGAGTTGGCATTGCTCTTGTGGTTAAACAATCTATGATATTTTGCTTGCCAACCGGCCGATATGTTACGCCACAATTTCACGTTGAGCCCTACAAGAAACTCGCCCCACACTGCGTGCGATTTCTGCCCGGCGATGTCAAACTTGCCGTTCTCACCCCAGTAGCCGTTGTCGTAGGCAACGTCGGTTATCTCATAGTTAAAAAATGAGTAGCCACACTTCACGCCCAGAAACACTTTATAGGCCGGGTCGCTCTTATACAGAAAATTATAGTTCACGCCCACTCTGGCGTATGGCGACAACTTGCCACGATAAGTGAAGATTTTGTCATCGGGGCTATATTTAGCCCAGCCCATGCCCAAATCCACCTCTGGCTGCAAGCGGTTCCACATGTTGAGCGTGGCGTTCACATCTATGCCCCCATACTTCTGACCAAACAGCGCAAGCACAGGGTCAAGTATGTTAACACCCAGAGTCAAGTCGGTGAGCATGGGATAGTGCGGATACACCTTCTTCAACGAGTCGCGTTGCTCCGTGGCGGCGGCCGAAGCCGTGTCGCCTGTCAGATATTGCTGTATCACCTCCTCGCTCGTTCCCTTTTTGGGCGACAGCACTGTGTTGGTGTTAGGCTTCACCGGAGTGATGTGCCTGCCGCCGTCTTGTGCCTCGGCACTCATGCAGCACGTCCCTGCCAGCAGCAGCAATATGGTGGATATGTAGCTTCTCATCATTTCTTGACGTAAATTTTAATTTTCACACCCTCAGCGTTGGTCAGCGTGGTGTTTGGCATCACCACAGAGTCTATCTCATGGGTTGTGCACTCCATGCCGCTCACCTCAAAGTTATACATCGCACCACACTCTTTCGACACAAAATATGGCACTGCCTTGTAGTTGAGCGTGAGGGTGTCGTTCACAAGCGAGTCGCCATAGTAGTCAAACACAAACTGCGATTTGCCGGTCGATAGCCGTAGCGGCAGATACACCGAGTTCACCGTCTGCGTGTCAATGATTGCACTGTCGCCAGGAGCACCAATGCCGCGCACCGTCAGCTTTGTGAGCGTAATCTGCTTGTTGTGCGAGCCGCTCTCATAAAATCCGGCTTGGGGCACACTGTTGGTGTTCTCCGAGCAACCGTCGTCGGTGCACGCCTGCGCAGCCATAAGCAGAGCCAAGACAGGCAGAAACGCCCTTGTGAATGTCGTCAATACTTTCCCCACTTCACAATTTCTTCTATCGGTTTTCTCTTCTTTTCAGGCACTACAGCGTCGGCGGCAGGGTATCCCACCGGAATGAGCGCAATCGGCTCAACCTCGGCAGGGAGCGAGAATCCTTCTCTCACCACATCGGGGTTAAAAGCACACACCCAGCATGTGCCCAGCCCCATAGCCGAGGCTGCAAGTTCCAGATGCTCCACGGCTATCGCCACGTCTATGTCGGTGGCGTCTTTATCGTCGCAGGCACGGTGCCAAGCCTCATCGTGATGACCCAGAGCCACTATTACCACCGGCGCTTTGGCAAACCATTCGCGTGCATAGGCACGCCTCACTACATCGAGCGCAGCTCCGTTGTCGGCCACAATAAATGTCCACGGTTGCTTGTTGGTGGCGCTTGGCGCCAGCCGTGCAGCCTCTATCAGTTGCAGCACCTTGTCGCGTCCCACTGGCTCGTTGCTATAGTTGCGGCATGAGTAACGCTTCTGCAAGAGTGCCGTCAGTTGTTCATAATCCATGCTTTCCAAGTGTATAAATTAAAAAAATCTGTTTGTCGTTTCCCACATCACACTATGTTGGGAGAAAAACGTTTTTTCTTATTGCAATTCCTTAGAGATTTCATATTTGTTGCGGTCGGGGGCATGACGCGCCACAAGCTCGCCCAAAAATCCTGTCAAAAACAGCTGCACGCCCAGTATCATGCACGTCAGCGCCAGGTAGAAATATGGCGAATCGGTCACCAGTATGTAGTGATTACCCACATGCAGGTTATAGAGCTTCCATGCGCCCACCACTATCACGGCTATCAAGCCTATGAAAAACATCAGGCTGCCCACAAGGCCAAAGAAGTGCATCGGCTTTTTGCCGAACTTTGTCTGAAACCAAAGGGTCATCAAGTCAAGGTAGCCGTTCACAAAACGGTCCAGGCCAAACTTCGATGTGCCATATTTGCGTGCCTGATGCTGCACCACCTTCTCGCCGATCTTGTCGAAACCCTCATTTTTTGCCAGATATGGTATGTAGCGGTGCATGTCGCCATACACCTCTATGTGTTTCACCACCTCTTTGCGATATGCCTTGAGACCGCAGTTGAAGTCGTGCAGATTGTGAATGCCGCTCACCTTGCGGGCCGTGGCGTTAAACAGCTTGGTCGGTATCGTTTTCGACAGTGGGTCATAACGTTTCTTTTTCCAACCACTCACCAGGTCATAGCCGTCTTTGGTTATCATCTTGTAGAGTTCCGGAATCTCGTCGGGCGAGTCCTGCAAGTCAGCGTCCATGGTTATCACCACATCGCCCTCGGCACGCTCAAAACCGGTGTTGAGAGCCGGCGATTTGCCGTAGTTGCGGCGGAAGCACACCCCCTTAATGTTGGGGTTCTTGGCGTGCAGCTCCTCTATCACCTTCCACGAGTCATCGGTGCTGCCGTCGTTCACCATCAGCACCTCATAGGTGAAGTTGTTAGCCTTCATCACCCTTTCTATCCAGGCTGCCAACTCTGGCAGCGACTCTTCCTCGTTATAAAGCGGAACAATAACTGATATGTCCATACTTGTCTATATTGATTGTTTTTTATTTGTTTTCCTTCATTTTGCCACCGCTGCGGGTTACTATCATGGTTATCACCAGACTCACAAACGAGCCTGCCATGGCCGACATGCAAAACATGTTCATCACCACCTCTATCGGGCGTGGCAGCAAGCCATCATTCACAGCGCGTTTCATCTCATCGAGCAGCTCTCCGTTGAATTGGTCTTTAGGCAGCTGGCTGAGAGTGTCAATGGCCGTCTGCACCTGCTCATACACATATTGCGGCCGCAGATACTGCATTTCCACAAAGCTCACCAAGCCAGTTATCAGCAAGGCATACACCGTCATCATTATGCCCATAATCCACAGCCCTGCCATGTCGATGTTGCCTTTCTCCTCAATCATGGCAGCCTTCTCATAGCGAAACACCATGCTTGGCAGACAAAGCATCAGAGCCATTGCCAGATAAGCCAGCATAGGCACTTTGTCACTATACAGAAACATCGTTGCTGCCAGTGAGTTCACTACCCCAAGGGGCAAGCCACACACGGCCGCACGACTATACACACTTTTTCTGTCTTCCATATCTGCAAAGATAACTATTTCTCACAAATATACGTTCACTTTATCATTCCCAATCACCTCACCCCTTCATCACACCACGCCACCACCCCCTACACACCCACACGCCAGCATAGTTCCATAGTTTACCCGACATACCCCCTATACGCGTACCTCCGGCACGCATTGCGAAGACACCTCCACACTGACCGCCGACCGTCGCTCACGCTCCTCAGTCAGCGGTTACCTGCACACGAGCCACCTCCGGGGCTCCCACCCCCACACGCCCCACACCACCAACCAAAAATCACACAATCCTCACACAACCCACACTGACACGCCATCATACCGTCAACCCAACCATACCTCTGTGCTGCAATGTGCTACTACGCAGCGACCGCCCCCAGACCACCCAACATGATTACACCCCCACATACCACAGCGGTGATGTGCCGGAGACACATGTATGCTCGTAACCCACAACTGAGGAGTGACAGCGACGGTCGTGGGCTGGTGCACCCCAACCAGCGGAGTGCGTGCCAGAGGTACGCGTTTATTCCTAACCCACGACTGAGGAGCGATAGCGACGGTCATGGGCTACGTGCCACAACCAGAGTCTGCGTGCCGGAGGTACGCGTTTGCTCGTAACCCACGACTGAGGAGCGACAGCGACGGTCGTGGGCTGGTGCACCCCAACCAGCGGAGTGCGTGCCGGAGGTACGCGTACAGCACCAACACCCAGACACAAAAAAATGTGTTGCGATTTCTCGCAACACATTACTTATCAGAAGTTTTTTTATAGGATTAGGTCATATCTCAAAATTAGTTGAAGTAGTATTTCACACCAATTTGGAGTTTCCAGCACTGAGTGTAGTTCTTGATGTACGACCAAGTTTGAGTTGGGTAAACGCCCTTGTTGTTTCTCATTGAGAAGTAAGGCACACCGTCAACCACCTTGTCAACATTCAAGAATTTGCCGCTGTAAGCATCATTCATGTTCTTTTCTACACCCCACTTGCTGCTGAACAGGTTACCCACATTCATGATGTCGAAGCCAAGTTCCAGCTTGTGGTTCACAGAACCAGTGCGCAAAGTGAACACATGAGCATATTTGAAGTCGAAGCGGTGA
Organism: uncultured Muribaculaceae bacterium; assembly: GCA_934675575.1. Taxonomy (GTDB): domain Bacteria; phylum Bacteroidota; class Bacteroidia; order Bacteroidales; family Muribaculaceae; genus Sodaliphilus. Next base: position 4,401 of record CAKUQQ010000014.1, on the reverse strand, counting down.
ACGAAAGGAGCGCGTGCACTATATGCCTCGGCATATTCGCCTTTGTGGTTCTTCAAATAGCTGTCTTGTTCCACATACTGCCAGAACGGAGCGCGGTCAGCCTCGTTTGTGAACTTAATCTCGCTGTCGTCCTTAGGAATATACATCAAGTCGTTTGAAATGCCGTCGCCGTTCAAGTCGCCATTATATGTGTAAGAATAACCAGCAGGACTGTAACCTTGGTAGAACAATGTGAACTTGTCGTGTCCTCCCCAGAAATAAGAGATAGAAGCAACCACACGGTCAGGAATCACGTAGTAAGAGTTTTGCACAGTGGCCAAGTTAGGACCATTCACTGTGTAGAGTCCCGACCATGCTGAAGTAGCGTTGCTACCTGGCATACCGCTCACCTCACGCATCACTGTGTGGGTGTAGGCAGCCATGATATTCAAGTCTTTCACTGGCTCAAGGTTGGCTGTGATGTTAGCAGTCCAGCCGTGACCCTTGTGAGTGTTGGTCAGCACGCAAGCATCCGACACCTTGCTGTAATATTTCATGTTGTCAGGATAAACCACGCGGTTGTCAGCACCTTTCAAGTGACTCCAGCTATCGGCCTCCGATGTCTTTAGATTGTAGTTCTCAAGAAGCACATCGTTCACTTTCTTGGTGTAAGTGAACTCTCCAGTTAATGTGAATGGGAAATTCACAGGCATTTTGTAGTCAACAGCGATTGACGATTTCCACACCTGTGGCATCTTGAAGTCGCGGTCAACACCGGCGATTGACGACGGCACAACACCCTTGCTTGGGTCAATTGTGGTGGGCGCACCCAGACGTTTGATAATCTCGTTGCGGTCAGTCACAATGCCGCCGGCAAATTGTGCCAAACGTGGGTCTGCATTGGTAACCACGCCATTCTTGTATGTAGTAACGGCAGTTGCTATGTTCTGAATCATGCCGGAGTTAGATGGCATGTTTGTGAAGAACACCAGTGGCAGACGGCCTGCAAACAGACCTGTTCCTCCACGCACCTTCAAGCTCTTGTCACCCTTCACGTCCCAAGTGAAGCCAACGCGCGGACTCACTTGAATGTTAGTGTTAGGCCACTTGCCAGTGTCGATGTGACGGCCGCCGAAGTCAAGGTCATAGATGGCGTTGTTAGTCATCACGTCGCCGGCATAGTAGTGTATGTTGTCAAAACGTATGCCGTAGTTCAGCTTGAAGTTTGGCTTCACGTTCCACTCGTCTTGCAGATAGAGGCCAATCTGGTTGAAGCGCACTTGTGCAGCAGGCTTGTCATCTCCGTTGTAGCCATAGCATATTGCCACGCTCTCCGGAGCAGCACCGTTAAGGAAGTCGTCAAGACTGCGATAGCGATAGTAGCCTGTTCCGTTACGCATATAAGAGTTATTGGCCATTTGGTGCTCAAAGTTGAAACCTGCCATAAAGCGGTGGTTGCCGTGATACAAAGTGAAGTTGTCGTTCACCGTGGTCACCTTGTTTTGCACCTTGTTGTTGTAGGTGAACAGCTCATAACCGAGCGACATATATGGCTCCAGTGTTTGAGTCACAGTGCCATCCACACCCGTGTTGTAGCCAGCCATGATGTCAATGAATGGGAATGGCTTCGAGTCAGTGCCACGGCCAGTCTCAATGTCAGAGTAAGTAACGAGAAGTTGGTTTGCAAACTTGCTGCCAAAACGGCTGTTCAAGTCAGCGCTGAAAGTGTTCACGAGGTCGTCGGCAGAATACATTGAGTTGGCAAAAGCCATTGAGTATTGCGACAAGCGGTTCATACCATACAGACGATAGCCAGTGTTGCCAGAGTTACCATTTGTGGCCTGCCAGCTTGTGTTCTTTGTGTGGTTGTAGCGCACTGCCAGGTGATGGCTGTCGTTGATGTTCCAGTCCACACGGCCCAAAATCTTCATGTTGCTTTCGTCAGCCGGGAATTTTGTCCAGCTGCCTGTGTCGTAACCATATTTTTGAAGCATGAAGTCATGCACTTTCTGCATGTCAGCAAGTTTTGTGCGGCTCACATATGCACTTGGCACTGGCACGCCGTCCTCGCTTGCCTGCCAGCGGTTGGCCACTGTAGGAATCTTGCTGTACTCAAAGTTTCCGAAGAAGAAAAGTTTATCTTTCACGATTGGGCCACCCAAAGTGAAACCGTAGGTTGTCAAGCGGTCTTTTGCGCGGCTCGACAGGTCCATGTTGTCCACACGGTTACCGTGCATGTTCTCGTTGGTGTGATACACATAGGCTGTGCCCTTGAAGTTGTTTGTACCCGACTTGGTCACAGCGTTCAGGCCTCCACCTATAAAGTTTGACTGACGCACGTCGTATGGGGCCACCACCACTTGCACCTCCTGGATAGCGTCCAGAGAGATTGGGTTGCCGCCACCAGGCAGATCATCGCTCAAACCGAAGTTGTTGTTCATGTTGGCACCGTCGAGAGTGAAGTTAGTGCTACGGCCGTCACCTCCTGCAAAGCTCATGCCGTTGGCGTATGGGCTCATGCGGGCAATGTCGGTAATCGAGCGGCTCACTGTCGGGATTGCTGTCATCTGGGCATTGGAGATGTTGGTTGTAGCACCAGTTTTCTCCTGGGCGAACTTGCCGCCTGTGCCTTCCACAACCACCTCGTTGAGTTGGCTTGCGTTAACGCTCATGTTGGCGTTGAGCGAGTAGGTCTCACCAAGCGACAGGTTGATGCCTTCATACACCTTGTTTTGGAAACCGACGTATGAAACCTCCACTTTGTATGGGCCGCCTGGGCGCATACCCTGAATGGTGAAACGGCCGTCAAGATTGGTGACAGCGTTGTACTTAGTCCCCGAAGGTGTGTGCACGGCTTGCACCGTGGCTCCAATCAGCGACTCATGGTTGTCATCGACCACCACACCTGTCAGCGACGACGTGGTAATCTGTGCATTAAGCCCAAATGCTCCGAGAAGCATCGCAACCAATGCGATAAACTTAATCTTTCTTAACATGAGAAATAATTAGAATTGATTAAAAAAATATTGATTGATTAATTTTTCTCTGAACTTATGTTTCAGTGCAACAAAAAACAAAAGAGCCACAGCCAGCTGCGTCATTCCTACAGCCCTACTGCGGCACTTTTATAGCATATATACTCTAACACGCACCATTGATGTGCGTATCGTTTCCAAAAATTTATGTCTGATGTAACAAACACTCGTGTCATAAATCATGAAAATTTCTTTTCACAGTGCAAAGTTACATACTTTTTTAATTTTGATTAAATTTATCTACATTTTAACCTTTTTAGTTAAAATAATTCTTTGTGTTAACAATATTAACAAAGCGGAAACACTCACTGCAACCTGTCACTTCACTCTGTCGGGGTGCTTGGCTATGAACTCTTTCCAGCTGTGACTGCCATGGATTTTTATTGGGCGGCTTTCCTCCAAGTGGTGACACATGGCCGCAGCCAGGGCATCGGTTGCGTCAAGAAATTCCGGCATGTCGTCGTTGCTTATGTTCAGTTCGAGTTGCAGCATGTTGGCCACCTGCTCCTTGCTCGCCGCGCCGTTGCCGGTTATGGCCTGCTTTATCTTGCGCGGCTCATATTCGGTGATGGGCACCTCATGGTTAAGCGCGGCAGCCATCGCCACTCCCTGTGCGCGGCCAAGCTTCAACATCGACTGCACATTCTTGCCAAAAAACGGTGCTTCTATCGACATTTCATCGGGCAAATACTGGTTAATCAGCCCGGTCACACGCTCAAAAATGCGGTGAAGGCGCATATAGTGGTCCTCAAACCTGTTGAGCTTAAGCACCCCCATTGCTATCAGCTGCGGACGCTTGCCTTTCACGCCAAGTATTCCGTAGCCCATCACATTAGTTCCAGGGTCAATGCCTATGATAATCTTATCAAATTCTTTCAAACTGCTGTCCATGCCGCCCATTGTGTCAAAGTTCCACTTTTTCCATCATTGTGGAGAAGCCCACAGCCCTGCCGCCAAAGCGCGCCGTCAAGCGCGTTTGCAGCTCCTTGCCAATCAACCTGTACCAGCGTTGCAACTCGCCCATCGTTTCAGCCTCAAGGTGCAGGGCATAGCTTGTGCCGCCATCGCCATGCGCCATAATGCGCATCAGTTGCGGCCGTGCCACAATGCCTGAAGCCAGAGCCTGTGGCAAATAGTCGGTCTTGACCCATTCGAGAAACTCCCTTGTGGCAGCGTCATCTACCTGAAATGTCGTGTTATAAACTATCATAATTACTTAACAAAGATTCTGCAAAGATACACCAAATCACATGCAGAACCTCAAGCTTGCCTGAATGTTCTGCTGAAATGCAAATTATCTTACTCGTTGGTTGAATTAAATCAGTGAATATTTTATTTGTCCAATTGGACGATGATTGATAAAATTGACATACTGCATAAAGGTCAT
>CAKUQQ010000013.1 GCA_934675575.1 uncultured Muribaculaceae bacterium | reverse complement strand
AGCGACAGCTCCGGTCGGCGGACACACAGACCGCCCCCAAACCCGTGCGTGCCGGAGGTACGCGTATAGCACCAACCAAAGCCTCGCAATCCAACGTTTTGCATTATCTTTGCAACAGCAAAAAAATAAAGCTATGCAAGTTTATGAAGTGATATTCGGCTACGCCACACAATACGAAGCCGGCAACGACTGCTACACCTGCGCCACATTGCAGGAAGCCGAGAGCAAGTTTCAAGAACTCAAAACCGAGATTGAGCAGAACTTTCAGGGCGTAGCCAATCTGGAGATAACCCACACGACCGACACATTCGTCATCAAATGCCTTGACGACGAGTCATACGCACGCGTTGTCATCAACCGTCACTGAGCTGCCGGTGCCAGAGGTGCGGCAGCCTTTTGCCTCACCCTGCCGCCGCCAAACATCACACCCACCGACATAAATCCGTAGCGGTATGTGGTTTTCTGCATATTGTATCCCCAACTTATGCGCAGCAAATTATAGGCATCTATGCCAAAACGCAGCATCGACGACAGCACTATGCGGTGGCGGCTGCCCATTTCACTCACATCTTGACGCTTGTGCATCACGCTCCAAGTGCCCATGTCAAGCGCACCTATGCCCACGCCACAAAAAAAGCGCAGGTGCTTAAACACGCGCTTGTTGTAGTTTGCCACGGCAAGCACATTCACCACCGAGAAGTCATATTTCAGGCTGTCGGTGGCCGACATGCGGTTAAACACGGCGTAGTTGCCATACACGCCCACATCTATAGGCGTGTGCCCAATGCGCCAAGTGCCCTCCAGATAGCCCATCTTGCCGGCGCGAGTCTCATAGAACCCCTCCATGTCGCTTGGCGGAATCACAAGCCCCACACCGGTGCTGAGCGTGAAGCGTGGGTCCTTTGCCGTGTACTCGCCAAGCTGCTCGCCATTGGCGCACACGTGTGTCAATGCCAGCAACATCAGTGCAAGCCACAGTTTCCTCATCATCACTTCAAGCAGTGTTTTCCGTCAGTTATTTCACATATTTCTTTATGGCATCGCGCCATATCAGGTAGCCCTTGCCCATCAGATGCAAGCCGTCGTTGGTCAGCTCCGGGCGCAACTTGCCATCGGCGTTGGCAAACAGCGGATACAGGTCAATCCACACCACGCCTTGACGGTCGGCCACGGCTTTAAGCGCGCGGTTGGCATCAGCCACCCACGTTTCGTGACCCAGCAGACGCTTATAACGCTTGAAGTCGTTGTTAAACGGCAACAGACTTTGCAGATAAATTTTGGTCTTTGGGCAATTTTGCTTAACAAGCACTATCAGCTTCTCCATGACGCGCCCTATGCTGTCGCCGCTCACGTCATGCGAAATGTCGTTAACACCGCCCATTATGAAAATTTTCTTTGGCTTGCCCTTCAATATGGGCTGCAGGCGGTCAACATAGCCTTGCACTATGTCGCCCACTATGCCACGGTTCTTAATGTGGCTGTTGCCCAGCAACTCGTTCCACTCCGCGCCGTCGGTCAGGCTGTTGCCCAGAAACACAATGTCGCTGCCGGTTATGGGCAGCGCGTCAAACAGTGTGGCGCGGCGATAGTAGTAGTCGTCATACTTCGGGGCTGTTTCCGCCACGCTCGCAGCCCACATGCCAGCCACGAGCACCATCAACGTCAGCAAACGCTTCATCATCGTTGTCCGTTTTTTGTCCTTTATCTTTTTTTGCTCTCTAATCACTTATTAGAGTGAACGACATGGGGGCGAAAAGCCCCCATATTCACTTCTTTTCTTATGCTATTACTCGCCTTTTTCGTTGCGATAGGCATCAACAGCCTTTTTCACCGAACCGTGAAGCAGGAGCAGGCGTTTGGCGTCGTCGTAGGGCAAGCCCAGCTCTTCCACCACCATGCGTGTGCCGCGGTCCACGAGCTTGGCGTTAGACAACTGCATGTTCACCATCTTGTTGCCTTTCACCCTGCCCATCTTTATCATCACCGAAGTGGAAATCATGTTGCATATCAGCTTTTGGCCTGTGCCCGACTTCATTCGCGACGAGCCAGTCACAAACTCCGGACCCACCACCATTTCTATCGGCACTTCAGCCACCTGGCTCATTGGGGAGTCGGGGTTGCTCGATATGCTCGCCGTGAGGCAGCCATTCTCGCGTGCGGCCTTCAGCGCCCCTATCACGTATGGGGTGGTGCCCGATGCAGCTATGCCTATCACCGTGTCCTTGCTGTTAACATTGTGCTGCAGCAAGTCTTTCCAGCCTTGCTCGGTGTCGTCCTCGGCATTCTCCACAGCGTTGCGCAGTGCAGTGTCGCCTCCGGCTATTATGCCCACCACCCAGCCGGGTTCCATGCCAAATGTGGGTGGAATCTCGCTGGCGTCGAGCACGCCCATGCGACCCGATGTGCCTGCGCCCATATAGAATATGCGGCCGCCTTTTTTCATGCGCTCCACAATTCCGTTCACCAGTTTTTCAATTTGCGGTATGGCCTTCTCCACGGCATCTGGCACCTTGTGGTCCTCGCGATTTATGTCAACGAGGAGCTCATGCACCGACTTTTTCTCAAGATTATCATATAGCGACGACTGTTCGCTTATTTTCACAAAAGCCATTCTAAATTAGTGTTTTCTTTGAGTTTGTTTGTTAAAAAAACGTGTTTGGGTTCTCTCTCTATGCTTTATTTTCCTGAGTGGAACTTGATAAGTCCCTCCATAGGAGCTTGAATTATGTTGCCCACTGTGATGCCCTGCGACTTTGCTGCCTCCATCAGTGTGGCTTTTTCTTTCAACGCTATTGAGCCGACAAAATTGCATGGCAGCTCCTTATAGTTGTCATAATTCTCCACGTTGCGCACAAAGAAGTCGATAAACGAGTGCAGCACTATGCGGTGAATCGACGGCTCCTCTATGTTCTTCTCCAAGAATGGGGCAAATTGCGCCAAGAAGCGGTTGGCAGCCGGTTTGCGATACACAGCATCAATGATTTTGTTGCGGTCAAGGTCATATTCCTTCAGAAACTTCTCGCACAAGTGCTCCGGCAGCTGGTGTTTCAGCACATCGCCCACAAGCAGCTTGCCAAGCACAGCGCCACTGCCCTCGTCGCCAAGTATGTAGCCCAGAGGTGACACGTTGTCCACCACCTTCTCGCCGTCGTAGTAGCAAGAGTTGGAGCCCGTGCCCAAAATGCAGGCTATGCCGGGCTCGTGCTGGCACAATGCGCGTGCAGCAGCCAGCAGGTCGCTGTCCACCTCTATCTTCTGTGCGCCCGGAATATTGGCCTTCAAGGCGTTAACCACCTGATTTTTGATTTGGTCAGAAATTATTCCGGCTCCGTAATAGTATATCTCAGTCACGTCATAGTTCACAATGTGCGGCACCAGCTCCTCGGCTATGCGCTTGCTCATCTCCTCCTCGGTCATGAGCAGGGCGTTCATGCCAGTTGTGAAAATTTGTGCTACCTTCTCTGTTCCGTTAAGCAGACACCAATCTATCTTGGTTGATCCGCAGTCAGCTATTAAAATCATTTTAATCTATATATTTTTTAATGTTTTGTTATTTCTTTATTGCTATCATTGTCTGTTTTTTTGCAAAAGGGACAATGCCCCTTTTTGCGCTTGTCATCATATCTTTATGATTATGCCCTTGCGGTGCAGTATGTCGCCCACGCACCAGTTCACCAGAATAAACACCACGGCATACACACACGAGGCAAACGTCTCGTCGCCAAACAGGCTGCAATACCCATTATAGGCTATGGAGTGTACGGTGCGCACAGCCCCCTCGGCATCGGTTCCCAGCGGCACTGCACCAAACACTATGGCAAGTATCGTGCCGCACAGATACAGAAACAGCGGGTTCACGCCAAACACGTGGAAAAACTTGCACCACTTGTCGTGCCCCTTTATGTCTATCACATATATCAGCAGCGCAAGTATGCACGATGCCAAGCCGCATGTTATCATCACAAATGTGGTTGACCACATCTTTTTGCCGCAAGGTATTCCGTAGCTCAGCAGCCAGCCGCCGAGCAGCAGACTGAAGCCCACCAGCATCAAGCGGTTTATCCTGTCGTAGTTGTCCTTGTGCTCCACAATCATCTTGCCGAGCAAGAAGCCTATCAGCACATGTGCCACACCAGGCAGTGTGCTCAAGATTCCCTCCGGGTCAAATGCCAGCTCCACACCATCTACCGTTTCGTGATACATGTGGTTCTCACCAAGCACGGCATTGTCAATGCGAGCTATTATATTGTCGAGGCTGAAATCATATCCGTTGCCGAAATACAATATCACGGCATACACCACGAGAATTCCGCCCACTATCCACGGCAGCAGCTTGTGCTTGCACGTCACGGCTATCATTGAGCCAAAGAAATAGACCAGTGCCAAGCGCGGAAACACACCGAGCAGCCTGATTGTCTCCACATTGTTGATGGCCTCGGCAAACGTGCAGTCGGGTTTGAAGATGTGGCGCATGAAGAAGCTGAACCAACCCACAGCCCAACCTATCAAAAACAGAATTATGGTTCTCTTGGCTATTTTTGCCATCAAGTGCCCACTCAGCTTGAAGTCGAACTTGCGCAGTGAGAAATACATTGACACTCCCATCACAAACATGAAGAATGGAAACACCAAGTCGGTTGGCGTTAACCCTATCCACTCGGCATGGTCGAGCGGACGGTAGATGTGGCTCCATGAGCCGGGGTTGTTTACGAGCAACATTCCGGCTATCGTTATGCCGCGCAGAATGTCGAGTGAGAGCAGTCGTTTTGATTGAGTTGCCATGATGTTTTTTGTGTTTAGTTCTTGTTATCTTGTTTTATTGTTGTGCACTCGTCTATCAGATACACCAGCGACTGATATGGCACACCACTGTTTGTGGTCAAGCCTATCTCGCATGTGCGGCTGTTAGAGAATCCTCGTTTCACTCCGGCCTCTGCCACCTGCTTGCGCAAGCTGCGCAGCGAGTAGGCGTTGAGTTCCGGGTGCATAAATCCCTTGTCGCCGGCAAATCCGCAGCACCCTATGCCCTCTGGCACAAGCACGCTCTTGGAGCACCGCCGCGCCAAGTCGAGCACCTTGTCGTTTAGTTTCAAGTGACGTGTGGAGCATGTGAGGTGCACGGCTATCGGCTCGTCGGTCTGATGAAATTCGAGCGAGTCGGCCACATAGTCGTGTATAAACTCCAGCAGCTCAAGCGGCTTCACACGCGTCATCTTGTCGCGCATACGCTTCAGGCATGGGCTTTGGTCACACACCACAGGATATTTTCCGCCCTCCGAAGCCGCGAGCAGCGCGTTCTCCAGTTCCTTGGTCTTCCGGTCGGCTTGCTCGGCAAGCCCTTTCGACGACCATATCATGCCGCAGCACAAGTTCTTCATGCGCTCCGGGAATATCACTTCCCAGCCGCATTTGTCAAGGAATTTCACCACCTCGTCCACCAAGTCAGGTTTTGCCCCCTTGGCGGCACGCCCCATCGTCTGGTTAAGGCAGCTGGGGAAATACACCACCTTGCGCTCACTCTCGGCTTGCGTCACGACATGGTTGTGGTGGGGCTTGGGCAGTGCCGGCACCCACAGCGGCATTCCAGCCTTGTGCAGAGCCTTGCCCACAACCCTCACGCCGTCGTCGCCTATCACTGCATGTGCGGCGTCGGCGAGAGCCAAAGTTCCTTTAAGCGCCGTGCGCACCTGGTCAAGGTGGCTGGCGCAATATTTGCCCACACGTTGTGCAGTGCCGCTTTTTGAGCATCGCAGCTGACGCAAGTCGTGGGTCATTTCGCCCACATTTATCTTCATCGGGCACGATGTGCTGCACAGTCCGTCGGCGGCACAAGTCACAAGCCCATAATATTCATATTCCTTTTCAAGCCGTGCAAGCCTGGCGTTGTCCTCGCCTGTGGCACGCAGTCGGGCTATCTCGCGCTGCGCCACTATGCGCTGGCGCGACGACAGCGTAAGTCCGCAGCTCACGCAATTCACCTCGCAGAAGCCACACTCTATGCACTTGTTCACATGCTCGTCTGTGAGCGGCATGGGCTTGAAGTGCTTCACAAAGCATTGTGGGTCATCGTTGAATATCACGCCGCGGTTGAGCGTGTTGTTGGGGTCAAACAGCCGTTTCACCTCCTTCATCACCCCAAATGCCTTACTGCCCCATTCCTTTTCCACAAACGGAGCCATGTTGCGCCCTGTGCCGTGCTCTGCCTTGAGCGAGCCGTCATATTTGTCAACCACAAGCTTCACTATGTCGCGCATCAGCCGCTCATAGCGTTGCACATCGGCATCGGTGTCAAACGACTGCGCTATTATGAAGTGATAGTTACCCTCAAGCGCATGGCCATATATGCAGCTGTCGTCGTAGCCGTGGGTGGCGAGCAGCTCCACAAGGTCGTCGGTGGCGTTGGGCAAGTCTTCTATGTGGAAGGCTATGTCCTCTATTATCACCGTTGTGCCCAGCTCGCGTGTGCCGCCCACACTGGGGAATATGCCAGAACGTATGCCCCAGTATTTGCCATACACGGCAGGGTCGTCGGTAAACTCAGCCGGCACATAGAGCGAGAAGTCTTTAAGCACGGCATTTATTGCCTCCACATTTTGCCACAAGGCTTCTTTGGTGTCGGCCGATGTCCTAACCAACACAGCAGTCAAATCCTTGCCGGTGGTGTCGTTAACCGACGCGAGCGACTTCTTGTCGAGTATCTCGGCACACTCCACAGGGCTGTTTTTCAGCTTCACCACAGCCTCGCAGGCATCGCGCATCTTGGAAAAATAGAGCATCGCGCTTGCCGAGCAGGCATACAGGTGACCTGTGGTCATGGTAAACTGGCTCGCAAAGCCAAGCGTGCCCTCCGAGCCCACCATCAAGTGTGTGATTATGTCAAACGGGTCGCTGAAGCGCACAAACGGATATATGTTGAGTCCAGTGACGTTTTTGATGGCATATTTGCGCTTTATGCGCTCCACAAGCTCGCTGTCTGCAAGCACCTTGTCGCGCAAAGCCTCTATGCCGCGCAAAAAGTCGGCATGTGTGTGGCGAAACGCCTCACGGCTCTGCTCGTCGCCGGTGTCGAGAATTGTGCCGTCGGCCAGCACTATGCGCATCGACTTCATGATTCGGTCGCTGTTGGCGTGAGTTCCACAACTCATGCCCGACGCGTTGTTCATCACTATGCCGCCCACCATGGCCGAATTTTTCGATGCCGGGTCGGGCGAGAACACCCTGCCCAGCGGCTTCAATATTTCATCTACTCGGTGTCCCACAAGTCCTGGTTGCAGCGTTATCGTCGTCGCGTCGGGCGATATGCTGTATTTTTCCCAGTTCTTGCCGGCCACAATCAATATTGAGTCGGTGTTGGTCTGACCCGATAGGCTCGTGCCAGCGGCTCTGAAAGTCACCGACAGCTTCAGTTCGTTGGCTGCCGTCAACAACTTGGCAACTTCTTCCTCGTTTTTAGAGCGCACCACTATCTGTGGAATGTTGCGGTAAAATCCGGCATCGGTTCCCCACGCAAGGCAACGCAAATCGTCGGTGTATATCCTGTCTTTGGGGATAAACTCCGAGATTATTCGAAGATATTTCTCATGTTCGGCTGTCATTGCACTGACCTTGTTTGTTTCTCTTTAACTTATCTTTCGTTTACTTATCGCTTATCTTCTTTCCACTGTCGTGAGCCGGTTTGCGGTTGGCGCTTATCGTGCCCGCCGCAGCCCTCGGCATCAATACAGATAATATTTTTTCGACACTGCCTTAAAGGCCGCCACGTCTTTGTTGAAGTAGTCGGCTATGTCGGCCACCTTGTAGTTTTTGCTGAAGCGCAGCCTTATCTGGTCAGTTCCCATCACCAGGTCAAACATGCGGTAGCCTCTCTTTGAGTTGGCGTCAAATATTTTAGCCTCCGGATACATCTTGTGCAGCACCTCAAGGAAGTGGAATTGGCACATCGTCAGGTCGGCCTTGTCCATATCGGTTATGTAGGTTTGCACACCGTGCATTTCCTTCATGGCCTCCTCTGTTTCAGGTCCCACTTTGAAAAATGGCCTGAAGTTTATGGGGCGGAAACGGAAACCAGGCAAATTGAGCGCGTTCATGGCGTCACACAGCTTGTCAGCGTCTATGTAGGGCGCGGCAAAGCACTGGAACGGCAGCGTGTAGCCAATTCCGGTGTTGAAAGCATACAATTCGCCTATCACACCCGACACGGCATAGAATGCGGCATGCTCTGGCGTTGGGATTTGTGGCGACGGTGCCACCCACGGCAGACCTGTGTCGCTAAATTTCATGTCGCGTTTCCAGCCTTTCATGGCTATCACCGTGAGCTTTGCCTTCTTGGCAGTCACATGCTCCTCATTGAGATAAGTGGCAAGCTCTCCTGGAGTGAGGCCATACAGATATGGAATGGCATATTTGCTCACGCCTGAGAAATATCCTTTTTCAACCAAGTTACCCTCCACCTTGTTTCCGCCAAGCGGATTTGGGCGGTCAAGCACCATGAATTCCTTGCCGTTTTCGGCGCACGCCTCCATGCACATGCCCATTGTGGCATAGAACGTGTAGCTGCGGCAGCCCACGTCTTGTATGTCATACACAAGCACATCTATGTCCTTGAGCATTTCCGGTGTCGGCTTGTGGGTTTTTCCATAGAGCGAATACATCTTCACGCCAGTCTTTTCATCCACGGCGTCGCCCACGGCATCGCCGGCATGGGCATTGCCCCTCACACCGTGTTCAGGGCCGTACAGTGCCACCAGCTTCACACCTGGTGCCTTGCTCAATATGTCAACCGTCGATACGAGGTTGTGGTCCACTCCGCTTGGATTTGTCACCAAGCCCACGCGCTTGCCTTGAAGCTGCTTGAAGCCGTTGTCGCGGAGCACCTCAATGCCTGTTTTCACCGTTGCGGTGGCACACATGGCCACCACCATGGCTGCCAGTGCCAATACATATTTTTTCATATCGTTGTCTTTTCTGTTGTTTGCTTATTTTTTACCATACTCCGGGTCTATCTTGCGATCCACAAGATAAGTCACCACAAGCGTTGCTATGCAGCAAGCCATCACCATCCAGAAGAAGTTGACATAGCCTATCAGCTCCTCTATGTAGCCTGCCACAAATCCTGGCAACATCATGCTAAGTGCCATAAATGCAGTGCATATAGCGTAGTGTGAGGTCTTGAACTCTCCCTCCGAGAAATACATCATGTAGAGCATGTAAGCGGTGAAACCAAAGCCGTAGCCAAACTGCTCTATGCACACAGCCGTGCTGATTACCACGAGGTTCGACGGCTGAGCCATTGCCAGATACACAAATGTGAGGCATGGCAGCGTCATGCAGCCTGCCATGAGCCACAACGACTTCTTCAGTCCGGCCTTCGAAGCGTATATACCGCCCAAAATGCCACCGGCAAGCAGTGCTATCACACCAAATGTGCCATACACCAGACCCACCATGTCGGTGTCGAGTCCGAGTCCGCCTTCTTCCACTCCATGCACTAAAAATGGCTGGCAAAGCTTTATCAAGAATCCCTCAGGCAAGCGATACAGCAGCATGAATGCCAATGCCAGACCGAAACCGGGCTTTTTGGCAAACGTGACAAATGAGTTAACAAACTCCGACAAACCAGAGTTCGCTCCGTCAGAGCCTTTGGCTGTGTGTGGGTGGTCGTCAGCCGAGTGAGGCAGCATGAATGTGTGATACATTGTTATCAAGAAAAATATCACTGCGCTCACACCAAGGGTCACCTGCCATGATGCCGGTATGTTGCCGGCCTCTATGTTAAGGCCGAATGAATGAACTCCGTTTTTCTCTATCCAGCCGGCTGTATATACCAACACACCCTGGCCAAACACCGACGCAATGCGGTAGAACGTGCTTCTCACGCCTATGAATGCGGCTTGGCTGCTCGGACTGTGGGCAAGCATATAAAATCCGTCGGCGGCAATGTCGTGTGTGGCAGAGGCAAATGCTGCTATGATAAACAGCACCAGTGTCAGCACAAACATGCTGATTGGAGTCTGACCCGAAGCTATCATGGCAGCGTCGGGCTTGGGCAGTGTGAGCGTGAGCAGCACCATCATGGCTGTGATGAGCACCTGCATCGTCACAATCCACCAGCGTTTGGTCTTCACCACATCTACTATCGGCCCCCACAAGCCCTTCAAGAACCATGGGAAATAGAGCAGCGTGGTGAAAAATGCCATTGCTCCATTTGGCACACCCATCTTGGTGAACATCATCACCGATATGTTGTTTACCACAAAATATGGTACGCCCTCGGCGAAATACAGGGTCGGAACCCACCACCAGGGACTTGTTGTTTTAGTAATAGTTTTTGACGTATTCATAATTTCAATATAATTTTTCTATGTTGGCATTCACGAAGTAATGCGACAATATGTCGCGATAATTATAACCTTGCTCGCCCATCACTGCGGCACCTATTTGGCACAGACCCACTCCATGCCCCCACCCTGCTCCATGCAAGGTGAATTTCTTGGGGTATCCGTCGCTGTCGGCACCTTCCTTGGTCACCACAAATGCCGAGCTATATAGTGCGCTCTCGCTCAAAGCATACCTTATGGCAAGCTCTTTGCCTATGATTTTTGAGCATTTTTCTCCCACAAATTTCAGTTTGCACAAGCGGCCCGATGTGCCGCGTGCCACTGGTTGCAGGTCCTTTATGCGTCCAAAGTCTATTCCTGTGCGGCGTTTCACGAGGTCGGCTATCGTCGCCTGGTCATACTCCACAGTCCACCTGTAAAAGTCTTTGGTTTCCTGGTCGTAGTCGTTAAGCACCTGCGACAGTATTTTTGGGTCACTCGTGTTGCAAAACGCATGCGGTTTCGACAAAATCCATTCGGCGGCAGCATCTTCCTTGGTCAGGTCGGCAAAGTTGTTCTCGTCTTTTGCGTCACGCCGAGCCACCAGATAAGCGTGATGCTTAGGCTCCCAGCAATTCTCAAATTCCTCAAATACACCTCCGCACGACTTCGAGAACCGTGCGTCACACAGCTCGCCGTCATACATCAGCACCTGCCCCCATGTGGCCTCTGTGGCCTGGCGTACCGTGGCAGTCGTCTCTCTGGTCACACCCTGGTAACGCTGGCAGTGGTCGTCGGCACACACGTCAAAGTTCTTGTGGTCGTCGCGGTCCCACCATTTTATGATTTCGTCGTCGGTGTTCTCCTCTATCGCCACGCTTTGCTTAACGGCATCGTCCTTTGGTTTGTGGATTTGTGCCAGAAGCCAGCTTCGCGAAATCACGGCATGAGCCTTCAGTAGCTCAAGCGAGGCTTTTGCACTCATTTCCGACGAAATCACGCTCATCAGGTAGTCCTCCACCGGCAGCACATTTATTGCCGTCACCTTGCCGTCTTCCACTATCAGGTGGAGCGACCCCTTAAACGTCTGGTTCTCGTGCCTGTGCCAGTGAAAACTCACACCTATCGTCACTTCCTTGAGGGTGAAAGTGCCGGTGGCAGCGTCTCGTGGCTCAAACAGCAAGTCGGTGTAACGTTTTCCGTTCCACACAATCTTGCCGTCGTCAGAGCTGCTCACCGTCTGAATGCCGGAGCACACTGTGCCCTGGGCATCATAGTCGCCGTTGAGCACAAATTCCACCGTCGGCTCGTTCATTATTCCCACTTTCACTTGAGGTGTCTGTGTCATTTTATCTCAATATTGATTTTGCCGGTGGCTTGTTTTGCCACTCCGCACTTCGTTTTTTATCCTATCTGTAATTTCTCCTGTTTCTGCCTCACTGGCGCACACTTCGCCGAAAATTTGCCTCACTGACTCTGCGGTGAGCGACTCAAAATCGCACTTCCGCGGCACAGCCATCACTCCGCCCATATCCACCGACGCCGGGCTGAGCACAAATTGCCCCTCACCCTCTCCGTAGCATGACGGACGGTGCTTGGTGCGCGGAAACACCACTATGTGCCACACTCCACCATCGCTCCAGCACAGCAGATTTTGCATAGGCTCGTAGTCACCGGCTTTCACCGGCATTGCCGCTTCCACAGCCTCAAATGCTGCTTCGGCATCGCTTGCGCTAGTCGAGTCTATCAAGAAAAACGGCCTGCACAGCCCCTCCATCAGACTCACCTCACACTCACCCATGATCACCACCGGCTTGCGTGCAGAGTTCAGTGCCTCATCTGGCAATGGCAAAAAGCCTTTGTTGCCAGCCTGAAAGTGGAAATGGTCGGGGGCTGAAGCTCCGCACCTTGGGCCATTGTAAAACACCACAAAATTTTCTAAATCGGCAGCAAGGGCCAGCATGTGTCCCATGCGACCGGCTATTGCCTGCGGTGTGTGCGTGTAGCTTGCCACAGTGAGGTGGCGTGGAAATATGGGGAATGGGTTGACCTGAATTTTATACAATCCGCGCCAATCCACAATCTCCTGTTCCTTTGGCTGGTTTTCTGTACACAAAAAGCAATTGCGTGCCTTAATCGACTCTGGGTCTATTTTGGCTGCCGACGAGCGTATTCTGTCGGGATTGTGCTGAAGCACCACCTGCGTGCTACCCAAATTGAGCGTGCGGATTTGTGCTCGCTTCAAGGCCGCATAGTTGTGCGTGGCCGTTGTCCAGCCACTCAACTGCCGCCCTATCAGAGCCTTCACCTCGCTTGCATAGTCAGTGCTGCCGTCAAGTCCCATAGCACAGGAAAAATCTCCGCATAAACCAATAAAGCAGACTCGGTGCAGATTTTCCGCTCTCCACCGTGCCTGCATTTAATTATGCTTGTTATTTCTTCTTGTTCATTGCCACACGAGCCTCAAGTTCCCATGTGCGCACGCGGTCTTTATACAAGTTGTTGTTATTCATCTTCACCACATCAAGCGACGCATCGCTGTTGTCGTCCCAGCGACGGCACATATACACAGGTGTATATACGCGGCCTATCTGGTAAGTGCGCGATATGTTCAAACCCAGAGCATAGTCTTCGCCATAGCTCGTGTTAGGTATCTTCACATCGCGGAGCACCGGAGTATAGAATGCGCGTGGTGCGCCAAGACCGTTAATGCGCAGCGCATTGTTGCGGCCGTTCTCCGGAGTCCACTCCTTATGGTCTATTATGCCAGGGGCTATCATGTTGCAGTCAATGTCGGTCATGATGTATGTTCCCACCACCATAGCCACGTTTTGTTCATAGAATGCACCCACCATTGTGGCAAGCGTGTTCTCGTCCTTATACATGTCGTCGCTGTCGAGTTGCACTATGAATTTTCCTGCCTTCTCGTGATGTGCGGCGAGGTTCCAGTAGCCTCCTATGCCCATATCATAGTAGTCGGCTATTATGTGTATCAGGCGTGGGTCGTCCTTAAATTCGTCTATAGCCTCGCGTGTTCCGTCGGTAGAGAAGTTATCCACCACCATCAAGTTAAACTTGAAGTCGCACTTCTGGTTGAGCACCGACTTAATGGCGTCGCGGATTGTGCGAATACGGTTGCGCACCGGTATCATCACAGTTGCTTCCACCTCAAACTCGCCTCTGTTAAACTCTATGTGCTTAAAGTTTGGCACCTCCTTGCCATCTACAACCTTGGTTGGGGCAAGATAACCGCCTATTTCTTTCAGATGCTCTGTACAGGCTGCTTCCATCTCTATTTGGCGACCACGGTTTTTGGGGTCAACATAGTCAAAGATTTTCTCACCGCTCTTGCGAGTGTCAAGTTCCACGTCGCTATACAGATATTCGTTGATGTGGGTAAGCTTGCCAATTTGCGACAACTTCAGACGGTGGTCATACAAGCCAGCAAACTCATAGTCGGCTTTCATGGCCTCAGCTGCTTTCTTGAAGCATTTGCCGCAATAAAGTATCACCGAGCCAAAGTCAAAATCATCGCGCAATGCACCAAACTGATAATCAATCACAGGAGCTTTAACAGCACCCTTTTCGGTCACGTTGTAGTGGTCGGCATAGCACATCGACGACTGGCTGTCGTCAGCAATCTTCACAAATCTTTCAATTGCAAACGGAGCGAACTTCAGTGTGTTGTATTTTGTGTAGAGCAACACATAGTCGGCATCGGCTTTCTCTGCAATAGCCTTGATTGTTGCCGAAGAGTTCAGATTTTTCACTTTAATCACCTCACAGCCTTCCACCGAGCCCTCGGCTTCGTCGTTGGCCAAAAGGTAAATCTTATTCACAAGGTCATTTTCTTTCAGACCCTCAACTGTTTTGCTCACCTGTGCGGCGTTGGCAAAAGGAATGAAGCAGTTAATTCTTCCCATGATTGGTTCAAGTTTTTTTATAATTAGTATTTTTTATTTTTCTCCAAAGAATTTCAGCACATTGCCCATCACGGCATCGCGTTGCGCGGTGTTGTCAATCACCTCTATCGGGAAGCCCAGCACCACCGTGCGGTAGCCTGCCCTCTGCGATGCTATGCCAGCAGGAATGTTGTTCTCGCGATAGCGCATTATGGTTGCGCCAGCATCATCGCTTGCCTTGATTGCATCTGGCGACTCCACGGCATACACTTTGGTGTTGAGTTTCTGCACGAAGCTCAACTCACCGTCACCCGACAGCGAGGCAAACCGACTCGGCACGCAAAACACCTTGCCTTCCACAGCAGCTTGACCCTTCAAGTATGTATATCCAAGCACCTGCTCGGCAAAATGCGTTTCTGCATAATTCACACTGTCGCGGTCCCAGATGTCGCTTGCCACGTATGCACCCGACACCAATATGTTACCACCAGCTTTTGTGTAGTTGGTTATTGCGTCAATCAAGCCCGGAGTGAAAGCTGTGTAACGGCTTGCGTATGCACCACGGCCATTAATTGTCTCTTTTTGCTTGCCCAAAATCAAATCCACCAGCTTGTAGTCGTTCAGATACACAGTGCCCTCATCTACGGCTTTCACGCTCGTTGACACAAACGAATAGCCCGATTTCAGTATCGACTCGCCGTGTACTGCCGGATAGTCAAACGTGTTGCCTGCCACAGGGCGTGTCTCGTTGGTGGAGCGGCTGTCGCCGAAACCGCCTGCATCATCGTCACGCCATGGCAATCCGCGGCGGAACTCAAACTGAGAGCCTATGTAGTTGATTTGCTGCATATAGGGCACGCCATGATCCTTTGCGTCGTCAAATCCGGCTCTTTCGCCAGAGTCATACCAGTCTGGACCACTCACGCGTGTAAATCCGTTCACCACCATCACAGTGCCCTTGCTGTTGGGAGCAGCACCCACCGACAGCACTTCCGACGGGAAGCTGCGACCGCCGTCGTTCACGGCAATGATTTTATAACTATGCACCTCGTTCTCCTTGATTTTCACAAGGAACTCGGTTCCTTTCACCACGGCTATCTCCTTGAAACCGCCATCTTGACCCACGCGCTCGCAAATCACATATTTCTTTGCGTCGGCATTCTCGCTCAAGCTGTCGGTTGTTGGTTTCCATGTCAGCAAGAAGCGACCGTCGCTTGCTGGACGAATTGCAAATGAGTTGACTGGCAGCGGTTGCACCACATAGTCGCGATGGTCACGCTTGGCAATGAACTTCAATATGCCTTTATACACGGCACGGCTCACCGTGAAACGGAAGTTGGGGTCGAGTCCATATTTCATGTCGGCGAAATTCTGGTGCGAAAGCAACTCAAGCAGCATGCCCGGCACTTCCGGCACACGAGCCTCATAATATGAGCGGTCCCACATGCCTCGGCGTGTCCAGTTTGGTTCAAACTTGGCTCTCACATCTTTGCAGATTTCTGTCAGCACCATGTTTGTGAGCTGGCGCGAGATTTCACGTGGAGTTCCGTTGGCATATTTACCGAAGTTCTTTCCGTTTTCCTTTGTGCAGTAGATGCCGAGCGAACCTATCACATCATCATTTTGTGTGGTTCCGGCATCGCTGTGAAACGCAAACGACAAGTCCACCGGCACATTCAGTCCCTTGCGGTTAGGCAGCACCTCAGAGCCACCTGCCAAGTAGTTCACCCACTCGCCGCGACACTTATAGTCGTCAGTGTAGTCGTTTATTCCGTGCGATGTTGAATACACGCTGTCGGGGAAACCAGACCATTGCAAGAAGTAGCGGGCACCCTCGGTGTAGCGTGGGTGCTTACTCGTGATATATTTATAATCCACGCCCGGCTTGGCAAGATATTTTTCATTGCCTTGCTCCTTAGCCAGTACCAGGTTAGCATCGGTGCGAGGAGCTACGATTCTGGCTATGTTGCCTTGCCCTCCGCCTATCTTCACAGCGTCGGCTGTCACCACCTTGTCTTTTTCGTTCGAGAGATTTGTGAGCGAAACCACGTCTTTATTCTCGCCCTTTGCCAGCTTAAAGTGACCCAGATACACCCACACGCCGCCAGCCATCGTTTGGTCTATCATCACCTGACGCTCGCCGTCGAGGGTATTGATGGTGTAGAGTGCGTCGCTCGCACTGTTTGGCAATGTCTTATACGACACATATATGGCATATTCCCCGGCCTCAGGTATGTTGGCCGACCATGTGGCAGTCGATTGGTTTCGCTTGTCCTTGGTGGTCTTCACTTGGCGATAAGTGCCGTCGGTAAACGGATTTTCAAAATCCTTATATTCGTTTTTCAGGTAGGCAAAACCCTTGTCAGCACCTTTGCCCCATTTTTCGGCCTTGCTCACCTCGGCATATCCCTTTTGGGCATTTCCGCCGTCGTTGTCCACAATCACCTCATTCTCGTTGGTGTCGCGCTCACGTGGATCCCACACGTATGCACCGGCATTTTCAAGCATGGGGTTCAAAAATGGCATCACATAGCTTTGGGTATATAAGTCCTCCACTGTCTGAAATATTCGTGCGCGTTGCCACTCCCAGCGGTTGAGCTTTGGCTCAAAATACCATCCATGGCTCTGCCACATGGCTATCACGTTGCCGTCAAGTCCTTTGCTGTAGTGGCGGTTGGGATTCAAATCGGTCACAAACGGCTTGTGCTTGCGGCTATACGATGGCTCAAACGATGAGTAATACAGGTCTATGTCGTTGCCAGCTATGTTCACCTTCACATTTTTGCCGGTGAAACTGCTGCCCACTGCCTGCTTGATTTCTTCCTTCATCTTGTCAACCGACACTTTTGTGAACGGTATGTCACCAAAATTCTCGCTCAAATTCACCACAAGGGTGTCGCCCGACTGCGACATGTCAAGCACCTTCAAATTGCCTATCTGCATTGATTGTGGCAGATATGACGAAACAACTTTTTGCACCTCGCTTTTCTGGGCATCACTGAATGTTTGCGCCGAAACGCCCACATTCACAGCCACACCACAAGCGAGCATCAGCCCGATTTTGCGAATATCCAACTGCATATAATGTTAATTTTTAATCCTTTACCTAAAGTGCAACCACCCACTAAAAAGCAATATACACCTATTGCAAATTTAGCATATTAATTTTGTTCGGCAAAGCAATACAACTCTCATTTTGAGCCATTAAACCAAATTTTGTATTCGTAAACACTTTTTCAGCATAGCTTTTTCAATCCACGCCGCTCCACCACACCAGAGCCGCTATTCTCCAGCCTCAAAACAGCAAGGGGCAAGCGTCTTTGTCATCAAGCGTTTGCCCCTCGTTGCGCCAGCAGCCTGTCTGCCGGCATTTCTCACTCCTCACTCACTGCAATGGCGGTGCGAGTCAGTTGCTTCGCCTTTATATGGCTCCACATGCACGTTTGCTATCACCCTGTCAAGGCTGGCTTTCAAGCGGTTTTCAAGCGCAGTGGCCACTTCGTGAGCCTGCGTCACCGTGAGCTGTGGGTCCACCTTTATGTGTACGTCTATCACGTGCGCATTGCCGTTATGTCGCGTGCGCAGATGGTGATATGCTTTCACTTGGTCTATGCCGTCTATCAATTCCGCTATCTTGGCGTTTTCATCTGCCGGCAACACCACTTCAAGCAGCTCTTTTACAGCTGGCACGGCAAGTTTCACAGCCACAGCCACAATAAACAAGCTCACCAAGATTTCGGCTATTGGGTCGAGAACCCGCCATTGCTGTCCGAGAAACATTGCGCCCGATATGCCCACAAGTGTGGCCACACTCGACATCGCGTCGCTTCGGTGGTGCCATGCGTTGGCTATCACCGCGTTGCTTTTCAGTCTTTTGCCCACACGGTTTGTGTATTGAAACAACATCTCCTTTGCGGCTATCGACACCACTGCCATCACCAGGGCTATCAAGCCCGGCTGTGCCAGTTGCTCGCCGTCAAATGCCGCTATCACGCTTTTCACGCCATTCCAGCCCAGACCTACGCCCACCACCAAAAGAGCCTCGGCTATGAGAAACGTGGCAAACGTCTCAAATTTTCCGTGACCGTAGCGGTATTCTTCATCAACTCCGCGTGCCGAAAATCCCACACAAGCTATCACCACTATGTCGGTGAGAAAGTCGCTTATGGAGTGCACGCCGTCGGCGATCATTGCTCCGGAGTGACCTATGATTCCGGCCACAATTTTCAGCACCGACATCAAGCCGTTCACACCAAAGCCCACAAGCGTGCAGCGTTTCACCTGTGCGGCCCTCTCTTCAAGAGCAACATCATTTCCGTTTCTTGTCATAATTTTTCAGTATGTTCTTCTTGACATTGTTGTCTAAACACTTATTTTGCCTCGGCAAAGAAACCAAGGATTTTTGCCATAAGCGTGTCGCGTGTTTCCGCGCCGTTCACCGTTTCAAATGGGAAACCCATCACCACCGTTTTGTAGCCATTTTGGCGGCAAGCGATGGCAGCCGATTTGTTATTCTCCTCATAACGCATTATTATAGTGCTGTTGTCGTTGCCACGATATATGGCGTCGGGCGACTCCACGCAATAGCATTTGTCATTCAGCTCATTGTTGAACGTCAGGTTTTCTGTTGCAGCAAACTGGCTTATGGCAGTTGGGTTGATAAATACTCTGCCTGTCTTGCTTATCCTGTCGCTTCCCCACTTGTAGCCGAGCACTTTTTGGGCGAAGTCCTTTTCTTCTTGCTTTGCATCGGTCTTTTTCCAGATGTCGGTTGCCAAATACGAGCCGGTCACCATCACATTGCCGCCGCCGTTGCAATACTGCTCCACAGCTTTAATCAAGCCTGGGGTGAATGTTTTGTAACGGTTGGGATAGTAGCCTCGTCCGTTTTTAACCTCTTTCTGCTTGCCAAACAGCAAATCCACCGTCATATACTTCTTTGGGTCGAGTGTCACAATGCCATCGTCAACAGCTTTCGCGCTTGCCGACACAAATGAGTAGCCGGCTTTCATTATCGACGCGCCGTGTACTGCCGGATAGTCAAACGTGTTGCCCACTATCACTTTGCCTTCATAGTCGCCACGGCTTGCGCCCCAGCCGCCAGAGTCGTCACCGCGCCACTTGTTGTTGCGGTCAAGCTCATATTGTGCGCCCACATAGTTCACTTCTTGTCCAAACGGCACTCCGTGGTCTATCTCGTCGGTGAAGCCGGCAAAGTGTCCTTCGTCCACCCAGTCGGGAGCACTCACTCTTGTGAATCCGTTCACCACCATCACCGTGCCTTTCGACTGCTGTGCCACGCCAAGCGACAGTGTTTCCGACGGAAAACTGCGGCCGCCCTCATTCATTGCCACCACACGATAGCTGTGCAACTTGTTGTCGCTCACCTCAACTTCAAGTTTCGTGTCCTTGACCACGGCTATGCGCACGAAAGCACCTTTACCGTCAGTGCGCTCCTGCACCTCATATTCCTTGGCCACTGCTGTTGACTCAAGGCTGTCGGTCGTCGGCTTCCAGCTCAACACAAATTTCTCTGCACTTGCCGTGGGTGTTATTGCAAACGAGTTTACTGCCAAAGGCTGCACCGCATAGGCCCGGTGGTCACGCTTGGCTATGAATTTCAATATTCCCTTATACATGGCCCTGCTCACAGCAAAGCGGAAGTTAGGGTCAAGACCATAGCGCATATCGGCAAAATTCTGGTGCGATAGCAGCTCCATGAGCATACCAGGAATTTCCGGCACTCTGATTTCATACAGGTTTTCTTGCGTCATGCCGCGGCTCGTCCAGTTTGGCTCAAACTGTGCACGCAGGTCAGTCACTATTTGGTCAGTCACCAGCTCACACAGGTCACGCGATATGATTCGCGGTGTGCCGTCGGCATATTTTCCGAAGTTGTTGCAGCGGTATATGCCTTGCGTGCCAAATATGCGCTCGTCTGGCGTCACTCCGGCATCGGTGTGGAAGGCAAACGACAGGTCGAGGGGCACGCCAAGTCCCTTGCGTTGCGGCAAGGCTTGCGACCCACCTGCCAAGTAGTTCACCCACTCGCTGCGGCTTCTGAAGTCGTCGGCATA
The DNA here is from genome assembly GCA_934675575.1 of uncultured Muribaculaceae bacterium. GTDB lineage: Bacteria > Bacteroidota > Bacteroidia > Bacteroidales > Muribaculaceae > Sodaliphilus. Next base: position 39,393 of record CAKUQQ010000013.1, on the reverse strand, counting down.
GTCGCTCAATCCGTGTGTCACGCTATACACACTGTCGGGGAAACCAGACCATTGCAAAAAGTAGCGCGAACCTTCGGCAAAACGCGGATAACCACTCGTCACATACTCATAGTTCACTCCGTCTTTGGCAAGTGAGCACCACCACCCAAGTCCTTTCGATTTTTCGCGGGCTTCTGGCGTGTTGGCTGCCGGGCGGCGAGCCACATTGCCCATTCCGCCGCCTATCTTCACCGCGTCGGCTATCACCACGCGGTTTTTCTGTTTGGAGTAGTTGCTGAGTGTCACCACATGCTCGTTCATTCCCTTTTTCAGTGGGAATGTGCCCAGATACACCCACACGCCGCCGGCCATTTTTTGGTTTACTTTAAACGTGCGCTTGTCTCCGTCGCAATACACGGTGTAGGTTGCGTCCTCACAGCTGTTGGGCAACGTGCGATATGACACATACACTGCATATTCACCATCTTCCGGAATGTCTGCGCTCCAGTTTGCCCACGAAGCCTTGCTCTGGTTGTCGGTTGTGGCGGCTTTTCTGTAAGTTCCGTCAGCAAACGGATTGTCATAGTCCTTATACACTTCCTGCTTATAGGCGAAGCCTTTGCCACCATCGGTCCACGGCTTTGCTCCTTGACGCTCAGAATATCCTTTTTGGGCCAAAAATCCGTCGTTGTCCACAATCACCTCGGCAGTGTGGGTGTCGCGCTCGCGCGGATTCCACACGTATGCGCCGGCATTCTCAAGCATAGGCATCAAAAATGGCAACACATAGCTCGTGGGATACAAATCTTCCACCGTCTGAAAGAGCCTCGGCCGCTGCCATTCCCAGCGGTTGAGCCCTGCGTCGTAATATCGTCCGTGGCTTTGCCACAAAGCAACTATGTTGCCGTCAAGTCCCGACTTGCAGTGCTTGTAGTCATCTACCTCGGTCACAAACGGCGCATGCCGTCTGGCATATTTCTTGTCGTAAGCGAAAAAATAGTCAGTCGCCTTAGCACCGTCTATCAGCAGCACCACTTTGCTTTTGGTGCAAAGCAGATTTTGCACCTGTCTCTCAATGCTGCTCACATCGCTTAGTGCAAACGAGGCGTGCGAGTAGTTTTCAGCAAGATTCACCCACACCTTGCCAGCGCTGTCGTTCATTTGCTTCACTTTCACCGACCCTATCCTCAAGTTTTGAGGCAAGGTCGCCGAAACTATTTGCTCCACTTTTTTCACAGTCTCGGCAGAATAGTTGTTCTGCCCTCCGGTAGCTGCCAGTGTCGAGGCAAGCGCCAGAGCCAAGACCCATGTTTTTTTCATATCCATGATTACTTTTCTATTCTTCTTCCTCGGCATGATAGGCTATCAGGCCGGGCATTACGTTTCTAACCACTTTCTTTATCGTCACGCCATAACGGCTTGCAAGCTCCATGAGCACTTCGGTGAACGAGCATGCCACACTGCCGGCAAACGACACCTGATATGACTTGTAGTCATATTGCAGTATGTTTCGCTCAAAAAAGCGCGCCATTTCATTGGTCACAAGCTCTCTCACATAGTCATCAGCCAAGTGCTCGGCCAGAAATTTGGCATATTGGTTCAGGTTGCTGCTTGCGCGCGGATTGTTATACACCGAGTCCATTATGGCCTCGTCGGTCACCTTATACTCCTCAAAAAACTGTTCACACAACTCTTGTGGAGCGAATCCCTTCAGGCAGTCGCCCAAAAACAGACGGCCGAGCTGCGCGCCGCTGCCCTCGTCACCCAGTATGAACCCCAGTGGGCGCACGTTTTTCACTATCTTCTCTCCGTCGTAGAAACATGAGTTTGAGCCCGACCCCAAGATGCACGCCAGCCCAGGCTCATGATTGAGCAGCCCGCGTGCCGTGCCCTCCAAGTCGCTGTGCACGCTTGTGGGTGTTTTAAACTGGGCTATGAGCGAAGCCTCCATCAGTTTTTTCTTCTCTGCACTTGAGCAACCGGAGCCGTAGTAACACACATGCTTCCATCTGCGCTTAAAAAATGCCGCCGGAACCTCAAGCCTTATCACATGGCTAATTTCCCGGCGTGTCAAAAAATAAGGGTTCAACCCCTGTGTCATTGCGTGCTCCACCACCTTAGTGCCGTCAACGAGCGACCACTCGGTGTGCGAAGTCCTGCCATCTACAATTATTTTATAATTCTTTTCTCTTGCCATTATTTTTATTAACAGAACACTTGTGAAAGATTCATTAACACAAATTTACCTACATAAATCAAAACAGCAAGCCACGAGATAGCAAAAAACGCCCAATTAAACCAAATTTAGCACAGCACAATATTTGTTAACCTATTTTTCCGTGCGGCACGACAACAGCAAAGCAATTGCATTGTCAACTCACACCCGTCACCGGCACGCTGTGCGTGTTCTTTATTTCGCCTATCACTATTATGCTGTGCAAACTTCCTATGCAGTCTATGTTGCCGAGCGTGTTGAGCATAAAGTCTTGGTAATCTTTCATGTCGTGCGCATACACTTTTATCTGAAAGTCATAGTCACCTGTAGTGTTGTAGCATTCCGTCACCTGCTCAAGTCGTTGCACCGTGTCCATAAATTCCTGAATCAGGTCGTGCGTGTGCTGCTTGAGCCTTATGTTACACAGCACAATCACATTGTATCCAAGTTTATGATAATCAACCACTGCCGAATACCCGGAAATGACCCCTTCGCGCTCCAGACGCTTCTGGCGTTCAAAAACCGGTGTTGGCGACAGGTTTACCTTGGCTGCCACCTCTTTCACAGTGAGCCGTGAGTTTTGCTGCAAAAGACGCAAAATCTTTAAGTCTGTTTCATCTAAGTTTTCCATATTTGTCATTTTCCAGATGTTTGTTTAGCATTATATATTTCCATTTAACAGCCGATATAGTAGAATATTATTCTACAAAACAGCAATATTTGCCACAAAAATAGGATATATTTCTGAATTTAAGAGAACTTTTGGCTGACATTCACTCATAGCCTACCTTTGTGGCACAATAGGGTTATAAAAAAGCAAAAAAGAAGAACAGTATGAGCAAAGAAACACTACATGCTCCATTTCGTGCCGATGTCGTGGGCAGCTTCCTGCGTCCGGCAGAGCTTAAAGCGGCAAGAGCGCAGTTTGCCAATGGAGAAATCTCGTGCACAGATTTGCGCGCAGTTGAAGACCGGCTTATCACCGACCTGATAAAAAAGCAAAAAGCCCATGGCCTGCACGACATCACCGACGGCGAGTTCCGCCGCAGCTACTGGCATCTCGATTTCTTGTGGGGATTCGACGGTGTGGAACACATAGAGCTTGACCACGGCTACAAGTTTCATGGAGAGGAAACCACCAAAGGCTCACTGCGGCTCACCGGAAAAATATCGTGCAAAAATCACCCTTTCATCCAAGACTACAAATTCGTCAAGAAGTTTGAGGAAGACGGTATAATCGCAAAACAGACTATTCCAGCCCCGGCGCAGTTTCTTGCAGAGCTGTTCAGAGGCGACAACGCGCTCAACACACGGCATTTCTACCCCGACACACAAGAGCTGATTCACGACATAGCCAAGGCCTACCAATCATTTTTCAAGCAAATCTACGCGGCAGGGTGTCGCACCGTGCAGCTCGACGACTGCACTTGGGGCATGATTGTTGACAGCGACTTTTGGGTCTCGATGGCTGGCAAGGGTTTCACATTGGCCCATCTGGCACTGCAATATCTATCAGTCAACAATCTCGCCATAGCCGGCAAGCCCGACGGACTTGTAATCAACACCCACGTGTGCCGCGGCAACTATCACTCGTGCTACGCCTCAAAAGGAGCTTACGACCCAGTTGCTCCCTATCTGTTCGCGCAAGAAAACGTCAACGCCTACTATCTGGAGTATGACGACGAGCGTTCAGGCAGTTTTGAGCCACTAAAATATGTGAGTCCTGATAAAAAAGTGGTTCTCGGACTAATAACCACCAAGTCACCAGTTCTTGAAGACCGCAACAAAATAATCGACCGCATTTTTGAAGCCGAGAAATACATTCCACTTGACCGTCTCTACCTCAGTCCGCAGTGCGGTTTCGCCTCATGTGAGATAGGCAACAAGCTCACCGAGGAAGAGCAATGGGCAAAAATTGACCTCGTCACCGACATCGCCGCCGAAGTCTGGGGCACCACCCCCTAATTTCCCTTCCACACTAGCAGCAACACTACTCGCAGCCAAATATTTCTGGAAAAAATTGCCCCAAAGGTTTTTAGCTTAACCTTTGGGGCAATTTTGCTATCGTTATGCCGTCTGTGGCAATCACAAGTCGAAATTGCAATATGACGACTGATTTGCCTTTATCGTCACTTCGGCCGACTTTGCGGCGCTGCCATCACCGGCACTCGCTTTAAGCAAATACGTGCCCGGTTTCACATTTTTGAACACAAAAATTCCATTCTCTTTGTCGTCGGTCTTGGTGGTTTCCATCACCTTGCCGTCCTTGCTGCACAGCTCCACCGTGGCATTATTCACCGGCATGCGCTTGTCATTGCCAAAGAGCTTTATGCTCTGGTCGGCACGCTCACGGTCAGCATATCGCACATTGCCGGCCACTGCACCCATGCCATACTTGCCTGCGCGGCCAAAATAGTCATCAATGCCAAGCGACAAGTTCCACGCCTCAAGCCAGCAGAAATCGTTGTTGAGCAAACGCAAGGTTTCGGGCAGATAGTCGTGAAACGAGCCTTCCGACAGCATGCCTGGCAGCTTGTTGAAGCGAAGCACACCAAGTCCCACTTTATAGCCCCAATTAGTGTAAAACGACCAGTCGCCCGACATATTTGCCTTATGCGACCACTCCGTGGTCTTGTTGCCATACAGGTGTTTCTCTATGGCCTTGGCAAAATCAAGCGAACCTTCGGCAGCGGGCTTGTCGGTCCAGCCACGATATAGTGCCAACGGAAAATTCACTCTGTTTTTTGTGCCAGTGGCATTGCTGTGAATGGCAAGAAACAAATCTGCGCCGCTATTGGCGGCCAAAGCCACAATTTCAAACAAGTCGAGGTCGTCGTTGGTGTAGTTCTGCACACGCGATGTGGCCACTTCATATCCTTTTTTACGTAAAATCGACACAAGCGAATTGCCTTTCGACAAGTTGGAGTTCGACTCCCAATAGCCAGCCGTGTCACCTGGTGCATAGTTAAGCACCACGTTGTTTCGGTCATCGCTGTCGTGGCCACCATGACCAGGATTGACAAAGACCCTCGGCACTTCACGTGCAATCGCTGCTGACGGCACTGCCAGCGCAAGGCACACAAGAGCCACACCTGCCACTTTGTGCCAACCATATTTTTTTGTATTCATCATTTCACCTCCACTTTTATTTCCCTCACAACGCCTTCAATGTTTGTATAAACCACTTTGTCACCTACCACCATGGGCTGAATTGCGCCCTCGGCCGGGTCGGTGATACCCTGGCTGAACGTTCCGTCGGCCTTCACAAGAAATATCTGCGAGCCAGCCTTGTGGTAGCTTCCGAGCCCACTGTTCTGTGCCACTATATAGTCGTTGTTAAACCAGCACGGCATCAGATAGTAATCTAAATGTGCAATCACTCGGCCAGTCAGGTCAACCACAAATGTGCCACGCCGGGCTGCGTTAAACACAATCTTCGTGCCATCGGGGCTCAATGAGGCCCACAAATAGCCCGAACTCTCAGCCACTGGCTGCATTGCCCGAACTTTTCCGTTTTCCGACAACATCAGATTGTCGCCCTCGGTCCAGACGAAAGTCCCCACATTACGCTTGCTCTTGTAGCTTCGCTTTTCGCCAACCACGGCAATTCCGTCGGTGGCAGTGAGCACACGCACAGCACCATGCTGCGGTTTCACCACAGTGCAAGTGCGCCCCACGCCAATCTCAAAGCTCTTGCCTGTGCGGTAAATCAAGTTGTTGCCACGTCGCTGCATAGCCACGTAATAGATTTTGCCGTCAGGACCAAATTTGGCATCAAATCCGGAGCCCCACTCACTGCTCACCCTATACACCTGGCGCGTTTTCAAGTCCATCATGCGCAGCACCATAGCATCGGTGGTGGAGTAAAGCAACTTCGTGCCATCGGGGCTCAATGTCGGGAAAAAAGCTGCCTCATGCGTAGTGTCAACAAGCACCTTACTTGGGCTGATGGTCACATTTTGCGCCTGCGCCGCGGCAGTCACAGCAAGCGTGGCCAGCAGAAGCTTAACCTTTAAGTTCAATTTGAGTTTCATATTTTTATATCCTATCTTGAAATTTTGTTGTCATCATAACCAATGCCAACCAGTGGTTCTGAAAAACAAGGGAGATGTGTCATTTGCATGCTTCACATCTCCCCCATTTTTCCATATCACTAAAGTGTCATTTCATATTGTCAAATCATGGCAAACAGCCCCACGCTCTCTGTCGATACGGCCGACAAGTAACCATAGATGCAGCTTGCAAGACCGATGAAGATGATGCCAAGCGTGCAAATCACCATGCCAAGACGCTCGCTGAACGCACTCTTGAACGACGGTATCACGCACTCGTCTTGACGCACAAACATAGCCTTCACCACGAGCAGATAGTAGTAAAGCGAAATGATTGTGTTAATCAATGCTATGAGCACAAGCACATAGATTGCCACGCTTCCCTGATGGCAAGCTCCTACAAAGATGAAGAACTTGCTGAAGAATCCTGCAAATGGTGGAATTCCACCAAGCGAGAACATGGCAAGCATCATAGTGAACGACAGCCACGGGTTTGTCTTGAAGAGACCATTATAGTCATCGGTAGTTACCTTGCCTGTCTTGCGCTCAATGGCAGCAATCACGCCAAAGGCTGCAAGGTTAGAGAAGATATACACCAAGATGTAGAACATCATCGACGCCATGCCCACAGTGTTGGCAGCTATAATGCCAAGCATTATGTAGCCGGCCTGTGAGATTGACGAGAATGCAAGGAAGCGTTTGAGGTTGCGTTGGCGAATGGCAAACAAGTTGCCAATGGTGATTGTGAGCACAATCACTGCATAGAGCATCCACTCCCAAACTTCACTGTAGGCCGAGCCAAACACCTGCGCCAAAATCACAAGGAACGCAAATGCGGCAGAGCCCTTTGATATTACCGACAAATAGCTTGTTACCGATGTGGGGGCACCCTCATACACGTCGGCCGTCCACAAGTGAAATGGCACGAGCGACAACTTGAAGCCCACTCCGGCTATCACAAACGCTATTGCTGTGATGAGCAGAGCCGAATGGTTGCCAACAAGGCTATATGCAATGTTCTTGAAATAGAGCGAGCCAGTCAAGCCATACACAAACGATAGGCCGAGCAGCAACACTGCCGACGAGAACAAGGCAGTCATCACATATTTGGCAGCAGCCTCATGCGACTCATAGTAGCGTTTTTCAAATGCCACAAGTGTAGCCATGGGCAGTGACGCTGTTTCAAGTCCTATCACAAACACAAGGAAGTGACGGCCTGAAATCATCAGATACATGCCAAACAGGGTGAGTAATATGAGTTCGTAGAATTCGCCGCGGCGCATGCTCACGAAATCGCTGTTGGTCCACTTTATAGCCTGAAGAAACACCAGGAACACGCCTATGTTCAAAATCGACTTCATGGCCCAAGTTGCAGAACTTGATTCAAACATTCCGCCAAAAGCCACACCCATCTCACAAGGCACGAAGCTGGCTATTGTGAACAGAGCAAAAAGCACTGTGGTGAATGTCGGTAAGAATGTCTGACATTTTTTTGGCAAAAATGTGTCATAGAGAAATACTAACAAGAACACAAGCAACAGCCCTATTTCTTGCGGCATCATTAAGAACTGAGAATAATCCATTTCTTTATTTTTCTGATTAAGAATTCTACACTTGTTTTTACATTAATCCCGACAACACGTTGACCACAGGCTCAAAACTGCTGCTTATTATGTTAACGAAGAAGTTGGGGTAGCAACCGATTGCAAACACTCCTGCCATCAGTATCACGGTTGACACACGCTCAAACCATGTGGCGTCGGTGAGCTTGCGATGTGCCTCGTTTTGCACCTCGCCAAAGAGCAACTTGCCCACCACACGCAGTATATACACTGCCGTGATAACGATAGACGTTGTGGCCATGATTGTGAGCACACGGTGGAAGATGTCGTTGTGCATAAACGAGCCAACGAATATTGTCATCTCTGCCACAAATCCGCTCAAGCCAGGCAAACCAAGCGATGCCAAACCGGCTATCACATAGCCCACGCCCAGATAAGGCATAATGTGCATCATGCCGCCCATGTCGCGAATGTCGCGTGTATGGGTGCGGCCATAAATCATACCAATCAACGCAAAGAACAAGGCTGTCATCAATCCGTGCGACAACATTTGAAGCACGGCACCTGTCATTGCAGTGGTGTTGAACATCAAGATTGCAAACAGCACCATGCCGCAGTGGCTAACGGAACTGTAGGCGTTGATGTATTTGAGGTCGGTTTGCACACATGCGCTGAATGCGCCATACACTATGCTTATGCCAGTGAGCGTGAGGAACACCCATGCAAGCTCGTTGGCTGCAAATGGCATGAGGCAAATCGAAATTCTGAAGCAACCATAACCACCAAGCTTCATGAGCACGCCAGCGTGAAGCATCGACACTGCCGTTGGGGCTGAAGCGTGACCGTCGGGCGACCATGTGTGGAATGGGAACATTGCGCCAAGCACACCGAAGCCCACGAATGTCAGTGGGAACAAATAATATTGCCAAGTGGGGGGAATTGCATTGTTTTTAGCAATCTCCAGAATATTCATGGTCAAGTTTCCATCGGCGGCCGAGTGGAAGTAGATGCCAATGATGCCAAGCATGAGAAATGCCGAGCCACCCATAAGCATGAGTGTGAGCTTCATGGCCGAATAGTTCTTGTTGCCGCTGCCCCACACACCAATCAACAAATACATTGGAATGAGAGCCACCTCATAGAACATGAACATGGTGAACAAGTCAATCGAGATGAAGAAACCGAACACACCGGTCGAAAGCAAGAAGAACCAAAGGAAGAACTGTTTTGGCAGCGGGTCAATCTTCCATGAGGCAAACACGCCTGCCAGAACAATGAAGGCCGAGAGCAGAAGCATCACCACCGACACTCCGTCAACTCCAAGAGCCAATTCTATGTTGAATGGAGCATACCACATAACCTTGCTCTGCAAGAGCATTTCTGAAGTATCTCCAGCCGCACGGGCTTGCAAGAACATCACCACCAGAGCTATTGCCAGTGCCATTAGCACTGTGGCACCTGTCAGTGCAACGGCTCTGATTGCCTTAATGCCTTTGTTGCTGCACAAGGCTAACCCTCCAAACGTGAGGAGTGGCACTATCACAAAATAAATTAATATATTAGAGAAAATCATAATCTATAATTTAGCGAAACCGTTGTTTTTTAAATGAGTACACACACTATTGTCACTGCTGCCAGGAGCAATGCGCCGATAAGATAAACAAACACATATCCCTGAATGCTGCCCGACTGCAACTTGCGGATTGCAAACGATGCAGAGTTGGTCACATCGGCAAACAGGTTCATAGTACCGTCGATGATATGACGGTCAAACCAGGCGATAGGTTTGCAGATGCCTTGGAATATCACCTTGTGCGTTATGAACTGATACATCTCGTCCATGTAGAAGCGGTGATATGCCGCAGTCCACAATCCCAGGCAAGAATTTTTCATGCGCTCTGGCAAATCATTTTTCTTGAAATAGAGCTTGTAGGCAAGGCCTATGCCGACCAGTGCCACACAAATACTCGAAATTGCCACAGGCCACTCAGTGTGGGTGTGCAATGGCTTGCCGTCCCATGTCACGAGGTCGCCAGCCGGAACAAATCCTGCCACGCACGACACAACCGACAATATAATCAGAGGCAAGGTCATGGTCCACGGTGCCTCGTGAGGCTCATGCGAGCCTTCAGGAGTCTCGTGTTTGTCCCAGAAGAATATCAAGAAGTAGATGCGGAACATGTAGAATGCTGTCATTCCAGCCACAAGTGCCATCCACAATCCCCAGAACAAATTCTTCTCATAGCATGCCACCAGAATTTCGTCCTTGCTGAAGAATCCTGCAAATGGTGGAATACCAGAAATTGCCAAGCAGCCTATCAAGAATGCGATGCTGCATATTGGCATATATTTGTGCAAGCCATGCATTGCTGTGTTTTCGTTGCTGTGAACAGCGTGGATTATAGCACCTGCGCACAAGAAGAGCAATGCCTTAAACATGGCGTGAGTAAACAAGTGGAACATTGATGCCATGTAGCCCAAACCGCCGGCAGCCACCGTCCAGTTGGCCGACGAAACGGCAAGCGATGTCATCATGTATGCGATTTGCGAAATGGTTGAGAACGCCAAGGCTCTCTTGATGTCAGACTGCACGCAGGCCACTGCTGCAGCATAGAAAGCCGTGAATGCGCCCACCACGCAAATTATGTCCATGCAGCCTTGCTGCAATATGTAGAGAGGGAACATGCGTGCCACGAGGAACACACCTGCCACCACCATGGTAGCGGCATGAATGAGGGCAGAAACCGGAGTCGGGCCCTCCATTGCATCAGGAAGCCAAATGTGCAACGGATACATTGCCGACTTACCTGCGCCTCCTATTAAGATGAATGTCAACGCCCAAGCCATCACAGAGCAGCCCATGAATGTGGTGCCGCTTGCGCTTGCTATTGAGAATGCTGCAGTGTCAGAGCCAGGCACACCCATCAGCTCCTTGAAGTCGAACGTGTTGGTGTAGTACGACAGAATCATTATTCCCAGCAAGAAGAACAAGTCGGCCAGACGTGTCACGATGAAAGCCTTTTTTGACGCGTGAACAGCAGCCGGCGAGTTGTAGTAGAAACCAATCAGCAAGTACGACGACACACCCACCATCTCAAAGAAGATGAACATTTGGAAAATGTTGGTCGAAACCACCAAGCCGAGCATTGAGAACGTGAACAGAGCCAAATAAGAGTAGTAGCGTTGGAAGCCTTTCTCTGGTTTGTGCTCCTCGTCGCTCATATAGCCCAAACTATAGAGGTGAACCATAAACGACACTGTTGAAATCACAATGAGCATCATTGCCGAAATCGGGTCGAGCAACACGCCCATGCGCACAACTAATTTGTCAGTAAACGACAGCCAGTCCCAATCCATCAGCACAAGCTGCTGGCGAACGCCGTCGATAATTTGTCCTTGGTCAGTGCCGAAGAAATAGGTCAAGGCTGCGGCGTAAGCTATCACCGTGGTCACACCCATGCCAATCACTCCAAGCACACCAGTTATTTTTCTTCCCATTTTCACTCCGGCGAGTCCAAGGAAGGCGAACATCACCAAAGGAATAAGAATAACAAGTATCGTATAATTTAATGGCATAACTTTTTAGAATTTCAGTTTAGTAATTTGGTTGATGTCAACATTCTTAACCGCTCTATACACATTGATGATGATTGCTATCGCAACAGCTGTCTCGGCAGCCGCAATGGCAATGGCAAACAAGGTGAAAAACATTCCGTCCATTTGACCTGGATAGAGAAAACGGTTAAATACCACAAAATTGAGGTCCGCTGAGTTGAGCATCAGTTCCAGCGAAATCAATATTGCAATCATGTTTTTGCGGGTAATGAACCCATAAACGCCACAGCCAAACATCACAAGGCTGGGAACAAGATACATTAATAGTGTTAAATCCATAACTTCTTTCTTTTAACGTCTTCGGGCAATTACCACTCCACCAATTATACATGCCAAAAGCAACACACTTATTGCCTCAAATGGCAACAAATAACCATACTTGTCTGTGCTTAACAGAAACTGACCTATCTCCGCAATGTCGAAGTTGGCTTCACCCACAAGCTTTGCACTGCAAAACTGGCCGTAGGCAAACAGCGAGTAACCGCACACTGCCACTCCTGCCAACGATGCAGTCAAGCCCAATGCCTTTTTGTGCGATGCCAGCGGTGCTGCGTCCTTGCCAGGTTGCTGGGTAAGGAATATTGCAAACACTATCAGCACGGCTATGCCTCCGGCATAGACAGCAAGCTGCACCGACCCCAGGAACTCATAGTCCATCTGGAAGTAGGCAATCGCTGTTGAAAACAGCACAAAAAGCAAATAGGTTGCCGAACGGAGAATCTTCTTCGTCGAAACCGTCAGTACCGAAAACACGATAATTGCTAACGCAACTATGAAATACAAAATAATATTTCCTACTGATTCCATTTTTATTTATTTTCTTGATTTTCTGATTTGGAACTTGGTGCTTCAGCACTCTTATCTTCCGATTTCGTCTCTTGAGCCGGAGACTTGGCAGCAGCTTCTGCTGGTGCCGCTTTCTCATCTTTCACGGCTGCTGTGGTGGCGGCAGGCTTCACGGCTGGAGCCGGAGTCTCCTTCTCTGGCAAGTAATTGAGCTGTTTCAGCAGAGCCGAACGCTCAAACACCGACTGCTCGAAGTCGTTTGAGAACTCAATGGCGTTAGTCGGACACGAGAGCACGCACAAATCGCAGAATGTGCAGCTGCCGAGGTCATACATGTAGCGGTCGAGCTTCATTTTCTTCTTGCCGTTGGGCAAATCCACCATCTTGGTGATAACTTGAATCGTACCATTAGGGCAGTTCCGTTCACAAGATTTGCAGGCAATGCACTTATGATTACCATTTTCGTCGTAAATAAACTGCAAAGTGCCTCTAAACCGCTCCGGCCACACCTTGGTCTTTCGGTTTTCGGGGTACTGTTCAGTAACTTTAGGTGTCACAAGCTCTTTACCTGTAACCTCCATTCCCTTTATAAGGCTATAAATACCCTTAAAAAGCGATGAGAAATACTCCTTGATGCTCATAATAAAGTATAAGTCAATTTCATTTTGTTCCTACGCCTAAAAAATTTATAAAAAATAAGTGATGGCCGAGTTCGGCATAGGGGCGCTCAGCCACCACATAAATTAGTTTCTAACGTTCTATCTGACCTCCTGCAATGTCGAGCAACTCTGTTGTGATGCTCTCCTGGCGCAACTTGTTATACTCCAAGTTGAGCTGGTCGAGCAAGTCGCGGGCATTGTCGCTGGCGGTCTGCATGGCCATCACTCTGGCACATTGCTCCGAAGCGGCACTCTCGGTAAAAATCTCCTGCATTGTGGAACGCAGATGCAGCGGAAGCACACTGTTGAATATGCTGTTGGCGTCGGGCTCAAAAATGCAAGGGCTGTTGGCGGCTGTCTTGTCGGCATCGGCAGCAAGCTGTGCATAGTCAACAGGCAGAAGTTGGTCCACCTGAAGCCTCTGGCGGCTGTTGCTGATGAAATGCACATACACCACGTTCACCAGATCGAAGCGGCCTTCAAGAAAGCCGTTGCGCAACACATCGGTAAACTTGCCGAGCTGCTCCTGCGAGCTGCGTGTGCTGATATAGTCAAGTGTCTCCACCTTCACGCTTGCCGAAGCGAGGCTCTGCGCTGCCTTGGCAATTTTCTTGCCCACAGGCAATATGGTGATGCCCACATTGCTGCCGCGCTGCTTTTGAGTGTCAGCTATCAAAGCCTTAAGCTGCTTGTATATATTGACGTTGTAGGCTCCGCACAAACCGTCGTCGGAACCAAACACGGCAAATGCCAAGTTCTTGACCTCACGGCTCTCTATGAGCGGCGAAGAAAACTCCATGTCGGTGCCAAGCAAGTGCCCCATCACCGTCTGGACCATGCCGCGATATGGTTTGAGTCGCTGCAACTGTCCCACGGCCTTGTGCATCTTGGCCGACGAAATCATCTTCATCGCGCTGGTTGTCTTTTGAGTAGAAGCAACCGAGCCGATACGGTCTTTCAATTCTCTTAACGCTGCCATTTCACATCAATCTTTTTTAAGCTCTATACTTACCAGTGATTTCCTTGGCGGCTTCGGTAAGTTTGGCCTTCACATCGTCGTCGATTTTGCCCGACTTAAGCACGTCGAGCACATCGGCCTGATGTTTGGCATGCAGATATTGTATAAACAATTTCTCAAATTCAGCCACCTTGTCAAGCGGCACATCGCCAAGCAAACCATTCACACCGCAATAAATCACGGCAATTTGCTCTTCCACTTTCACAGGCTCATACTGAGGCTGCACGAGCAGACGCTCATTCTTGCGACCGGTGTCAATTGCCTTGGCAGTCACAGGGTCGATGTCGCCACCAAACTTGGTGAACGACTCAAGCTCGCGATATTGTGCCTGAGCAATCTTCAGCGTTCCTGCCACCTTCTTCATAGCCTTGATTTGGGCATTGCCTCCCACACGCGACACCGATATACCCACATTCACTGCTGGGCGTATTCCGTTGTTAAACAATCCCGACTCCAGATAAATCTGACCGTCAGTGATTGAAATCACGTTAGTAGGAATATATGCCGACACGTCACCGGCTTGAGTCTCGATGATAGGCAGAGCCGTCAGCGAACCGCCACCCTTCACCATAGGCTTCAATGCCTCTGGCAGGTCGTTCATTGCAGCTGCCACCTCCTGATTGTCGTTGATGCGCGCAGCTCTTTCGAGCAGACGGCTGTGCAAATAGAAGATGTCGCCAGGATATGCCTCACGACCCGAAGGACGCTTCAAAATAAGTGAGATTTCACGATAGGCCACAGCCTGTTTCGACAAGTCGTCATACACCACAAGGGCGTCACGACCAGAGTCGCGGAAATACTCGCCTATGGCAGCACCGGCAAACGGTGCATAGTAGCGCATGGCTGCCGAGTCGGCTGCCGTGGCTGCCACCACCACAGTGTAGGGCATAGCCCCATATTGTGTGAGCGTGTTCACGAGCGAAGCCACCGTAGATGCCTTCTGGCCTATTGCCACATATATGCAATACACTGGCTTGCCTGCCTCATATTCCGATTTCTGGTTGATTATAGTGTCAACAGCTATGGCAGTCTTGCCTATCTGGCGGTCACCTATAATCAGCTCACGCTGGCCTCTACCGATTGGAATCATCGAGTCGATGGCTTTCAGTCCGGTTTGCAGAGGTTCCTCCACCGGCTGGCGGAAGATAACGCCCGGAGCTTTTCTGTCGAGAGGCAGACGCACCAAGTTGCCCTCAATGGGTCCTTTGCCGTCAATCGGCTCACCGAGCACGTTAATCACGCGGCCCATCAAGCCTTCTCCCACTGGAATTGAGGCGATTTGACCTGTGCGGCGCACTTTCATGCTCTCTGCCACAGTGTCAACTTTATCAAGCAAAATCACACCGACATTGCTTTCCTCAAGGTTCATTGCAACACCTGTCACACCGTTCTCAAACTCCACAAGCTCGTTGGCTTGCACATTGTCGAGACCATACACATGAGCCACTCCGTCGCCCACGTTAAGCACGGTGCCAGTTTCCTCAAATGCCACTTGATGCTGCACATCACTGAGCTGTTGCTTCAGAACATCTGATATTTCACTTGGGTTTATCACTTTAACTTAATAGTTTTAAACGCAATTTTTCTAATTCACTCTTCACCGAGGCGTCGAGCACGAGATTGTCCACATTGATCACAAATCCGCCTATCAGAGCGGCATCAACCTTTGTGGTCAGTTCGAGCGTCTTGCCGCCAAGCTGGCGCGTGACGATAGCCTCGATAGCTTTTAATTTCTCCGCAGGCATTTCAGCAGCCGTTGCAATCTCCACACGGGCTATGTTGTTGGCTTCACGATAAAGCTTAACATAGGCCAGGGCCATCGATTGCAAAAATTCGGCACGGTTATGCCCAATTACCATATTGAAGAACTTGTCGAGTGTGCTGCCGGGCTGGGCTCCGGCCGCCGTGAGCAGCACTTTTTCCTTATCAGCAACGGCAATAAACGGATTGTTGACAGTGGCCTTGAGGGCGGCTGCCGACAAAAAACTGTCGTTCAGTTGCTTCATCTCGCCATACACTCCCTGCGAGTCGCCCTGTTCGAGCGAGTATTTATAGAGTGCCTTGGCATATCGATTAGGAATAAGTCCGTCGTTCATAAGTCTTTTTTTACTTAATTATTGTTCTCGGCTTCGTTCAACAACTTATCCACCAATTCGGTTTGAGCCTTGTTGCTTTGCAAATTCTCGCGAATCACCTTCTCGGCAATTTCCAGTGCATAAGAGCTCACCTCTTGGCGCAATTGCTTCTCCGATTCCTTTCGAGCCTGGTCAATCGAAACCTGAGCAGCATCTGTGACCTTTTTTGCCTCCACTTGGGCAACTGCCTTGGCGTCCTCAATGATTTGAGATTTCATCTTGGCAGCGTCACGCAAAATGTCAGCCTGTTGTTTTTGGGCTTCGGCCACAAGTTTGTCGGCCTCTGCCTTTGCATTGTCCAGATGCGATTTTGCTTCTTGGGCATACACGACGCCTTTGTCGATGAGGTCAGCACGCTGCTCCATCATCTTCACAATAAAGGGCCATGCACACTTTGCAAGGATGAAATATAAGCACGCAAATGCTATAAACATCCAAAACACCAGGCCAAATTCAGGCTTGAACAGTTCCATCTACAATAATTTATTTAATGAATATTGCAAGTGCGCAAATAATCACAGCAAAGAATGCCACACCTTCAATCAGTGAAGCAATCACAATCATGTTACTACGAATGTCTGATGTTGACTCTGGCTGACGCGCAATGGCTTCCATAGCAGAACCACCAATCTTACCAATACCAATACCGGCTGCAATTGCAGCTAAACCTGCACCAATAGCAGCGCCTAATTTTGCTAAACCTGCACCAGCAGCAGCTTGTGCTAAAATCATACCTAACATAATCTTAAATTTTTATTACAATAGTTGTTTTTAATATCTTCTTTTTTTCTTGAAATTTCCGATTTCAATTTTCTTCCTCAACTGGGTGTGACATAGAAATGAACATCGTTGACAAAATAGTGAACACATAAGCCTGAATGAAGCTTACGAGCGTGTCGAGCAACAACATGAAGAGCGAGAACGCCAGCGAAACAGGCGTTGTCACCACACTGAACACCGTGCCAAATGCGCCGAATATGAAAATCAGCATTATGAACACGAGCACTGCCATGTGGCCACCAATCATGTTGGCAAACAGACGGACCATCAATGCGATAGGCTTGATAAATGCACTGAACACCTCAATCACCTGCATCAGCGGCACCGGACACTTAAACGCCATGGGCATGTCGGGCCAGAAGATGTCTTTCCAATATTCCTTCGATTTAGTGAAGTTTATCAAAAAGAATGTGATGATTGCAAGCGTCATGGTCACGGCCAAGTTGCCTGTCAGGTTTGCACCGCCAGGAAATATAACGGTCAAGCCAAGCAGGTTCATTGTGAGAATGAAGAAGAACACCGTGAGCAGATATGGCCCATATTTGGGCGCATTCTTGCCGAGAATGGGGCGGATTGTCTGCATATACACAAAGTCAACCACCACCTCTATAAAGGCATTCATCTTGCGCGGAGCCTTCATGCCGTTTTTCACATACCAGCGTTTGAGGCTCATCGCCATCATTATCACAAATATGGCTGCGACAAACGCGCCTGCCACATTTTTTGTGACCGACAAGTCGAGCGGACGATACTCTTGCCCGTCGGCGGTTGTCGTCACCACCTTACCCTTGTTGTCGCCACTTCCGGCAATCTTAAATCCCTCATATTCCTGACCTCCGGTCACGCGCGATGAGGAAAAAACATGCCAAGTGCCAACAGCATCTTTCACAATAATGGGCAACGGAATCTTGATGTCGTGAGAGAAAGGCAACTCCCAGCCATAGGCATCGCCAAGGTGCTCAAATATGAGTGCCTGGGGATCCAGTTCTTCTTCAGCGGCCTGATTCTGACTGGTGTGCCAATAGCCAAATGCCATCAGCCCCACAATCACCGCAGCCACTATTGCTGTTATAACCTTTTTCATTACTCAATCAATATAAGCAAACCGACACCACATTATTCTTAATATCAGCCACACCGCCCTTAATCGCGCGAGTTTCCTTGCCACCGCCTGTTGCCACATAGCTTATTTCGCCTGGCGTTAGCGATGAAATCATGGCAGCATGGTTTTCAAGCACCTGAAACAGTCCCTTTGCGCCTGGCAAAGTGACAATCTCCACAGAGCCTTCAAACTCTATCTTTTCAGCCGATATAATCTTTAGTGTCATGTTTTTCTACAATTTTTTAATTTTTAAGCATCAACTGCCTCAAGCATCTTCTTGCCCTTGGCAATTGCCTCATCGATTGTTCCCACATTCAGGAATGCCTGCTCCGGATATTCGTCAACCTCGCCGTCAAGAATCATCTTGAAGCCTCTGATTGTCTCATTAAGCGGAACCATCACACCAGGAACGCCGGTGAACTGCTCTGCCACAAAGAATGGCTGCGAGAGGAAGCGCTGTGCACGACGCGCGCGCGACACCACGAGTTTATCCTCATCGCTAAGCTCATCAACACCAAGTATGGCGATGATGTCTTGCAACTCTTGATATTTCTGAAGCAAGTGAATCACACGCTGAGCCACTTCGTAGTGCTCCTCGCCCACAATGTGCGGGTCCATGATGCGCGACGTTGAAGCCAGAGGGTCAACGGCCGGATAAATACCCAGCTCGGTAATCTTACGGCTAAGCACCGTGGTTGCGTCGAGGAAGTTGAATGTTGTGGCAGGTGCAGGGTCGGTCAAGTCGTCGGCTGGCACATACACTGCCTGCACCGATGTGATAGAACCCTGTTTTGTGGAAGTGATGCGCTCCTGCAGCTTACCCATCTCCGATGCCAGCGTAGGCTGATAACCCACAGCCGATGGCATACGGCCAAGCAATGCCGACACCTCAGAACCAGCCTGAGTGAAACGGAATATGTTGTCCATAAACAGAAGAATATCCTTGCCGCCGCTGCCCTGGTCGCGGAACTGCTCTGCTACGGTCAGTCCCGACAAGGCCACACGCAAACGCGCACCCGGTGGCTCGTTCATCTGTCCAAACACCAGTGTTGCCTGCGACTTTGCCACTTCGTCCATGTCAACGTCCTCAAGGTTCCACTGACCTTTTTCCATGCCTTCCTTAAATTTGTCTCCATACTTGATAACGCCGCTACCAATCATTTCACGCAGCAAGTCGTTACCTTCACGTGTGCGCTCGCCCACACCGGTAAACACGGAGAATCCGTTGTGTCCGTGAGCGATGTTGTGAATAAGCTCCATGATGAGCACTGTCTTGCCGACACCAGCTCCACCAAACAAGCCAATCTTACCTCCCTTAGAGAATGGTTCAATGAGGTCAATCACCTTGATTCCTGTGTACAGAATCTCTTGTGTGATTGACAGGTCTGAAAACGATGGTGCCGGCTGATGAATAGCTCTGCGCTCTTCACCGCTGAGTTGCGTCAAGTGGTCAATTGGCTGACCAATCACGTTCAGCAAGCGGCCCTTCACATGGTCGCCTGTTGGAACTGAAATCGGCTTGCCCAAGTTCTTGACTTTAGCACCACGCTGCAATCCGTCAGTGCTGTCCATGGCAACACAACGCACCGTGTCCTCGCCTATGTGCTGCTCCACCTCCAGAATCAAGTCAGTTCCGTCTTGACGCTCCACCGAGAGTGAAGTGTAGATTTCCGGAACGCTTTCCTTGCCTCCTTCAAATGTAACATCGACCACAGGTCCGATTACTTGAGTAATTTTTCCAAAACTTTCAGCCATAATAACTAAAATTAATTTGGTCTTTTATTATAAATCAAAATAGTGTGTCCTTAAAAACTCTTCTGGCTTCTGATTAGAAATGCCACTGGAAGCTCACCACCACGGCCATGAGCACGAGGTTAAACAAGCCTATTGGCATAAGGTAACGCCACTCCAGAGCAAGCATTTGGTCGATACGCACACGTGGGAACGACCAGCGAATCCACATGAATATGAATGTCATGAAGAATGCCTTGCCAAGGAACCAGAAGATTGACGGAATGTAGTCCATAACGGCGTTGAAGCCTTCCCAACCCGGAATGTGAAGCGGCATCCAGCCTCCCAGGAAGAGCAGTGTGGCAATTCCACTCACCACAAACAGGTTGAGGTACTCTGCCAGGTAGAAGAATCCGAAATGAATGCCCGAATACTCTGAGTGGTAACCTGCCGTCAGCTCATGCTCTGCCTCTGGCAAGTCAAACGGGCCACGGTTGTTCTCTGCATTGGCAGCCACAATATAAATCAAGAATGCGATAATTGCCGGAATGTGCCCTTTGAACAAGAACCAACCGTCGGCCTGAGCCTCCACAATTCCTGTCACGCTCATTGTGCCGGCAAGACACACGATAGTCAATATGGAGATACCAACCGACAACTCATAGCTAATCATTTGTGCTCCCGAACGCATTGCACCGATAAGCGTGTATTTGCTGTTACTTGACCAGCCGGCAAGCAATATGCCGAGCACTCCAAGCGACGACACCGCCACTATGAAGAACACGCCCACATTGAAGTCGATGATTTGCAGACCATTGCCCCAAGGCAAGCAGGCAAACATCACCATAGATGCAATAATCACCAGAAATGGAGCCAAGAAGAACAACAACTTGTCAGTGTGCCACAGTGTGATGATTTCCTTGGTGAGGATTTTAATCACGTCGGCAAACACCTGGATAGTTCCCCACGGTCCCACACGCATGGGGCCAAGGCGGCACTGAATCCAACCGCACACCTTGCGCTCATAGAAGATGTAGAACATGGCTATCACCGAGTAGGCCAACAGCAATGCCACCATTACAATAACACATTCAATTGAGGTGGCAAGCCAGCCAGGCATCACGCTGCCCAGCAGATTGTCCAACCAACTTGTGACTATTCCAAAGTCAAACATATCTTTTTATAGTTATATAAATTTCAAAAACTTGGTTATCTGTCAATATCAGGAATCACATAGTCGAGCGATGCCGTGATTGTTATCAAGTCAGCAATCAGGTTGTTTTTGCAGACGAGGTCAACCACACCAATCAGGTTGAAGCATGGGCTCTGGAAGTGCATTCTATAGGGCTTCTGGAATGGCTTGGGGTCACCGTCGCTCTCCAGATACACGCCAAACGCGCCTCTACTTGCCTCCACTTGCTGATACCAGTGTCCTTGCGGCAGCTTAATCATTTTCGGCACCTTGGCGCAGAATTCGCCTTGCACACCCTCTTTTTCAAGCATGTCGCAGCATTGCTCCAAAATCTTTATGCTTTCTTCCATCTCCTTCAAGCGGAGCATGTAGCGTGTCCAGCTGTCGCCTTCCTCATACACCACTTCGTCAAACTGCACTTCGTTGTAAAGTGAGTATGGGTGTGTTTTGCGCACGTCGCAAGCAAAACCGCTTGCACGGCCAGTAGGACCTGTGATGGCGTAGTTTATTGCGTCTTCCTTGCTGAGCTTGCCCACGCCCTTCATACGGCCCAAGGCAATCACGTTGCCGGAGAACAACTTGTGATATTCTGGCAAGTGTTCTTTAATCACCTTTATGGCGTTGCGCACATCGGCCACAAAGCCAGGGTCCACATCAGCCACCACACCGCCTATGCAGTCATACGACATCGACATTCTGGCGCCGCAGGTCTTATCGAAAATATCATAGATATATTCACGCTCGCGGAACGGGTAGAAGAATGCTGTGGTTGCACCCTGGTCCATTGTCAAGCAGCCATACGACAGCAAGTGGCTCGACAAGCGCATCAGCTCGTCCATCATCATTCTGATGAGCTCGGCACGGTGAGGCACCTCTATGCCCAGAGCTTTCTCAATGCACAAGCAGGCTGCATGGCGGTTCATAAATGCGCCCATGTAGTCCATACGCTCTGTGTAGAGCAATGTCTGCGGATAAGTCAGACTCTCGCACATTTTCTCAATGCCGCGATGTATGTAGCCCGACACCACGTCCACCTTTTTCACCACCTCGCCGTCGAGTGAGGTGCGATAGCGCAACACACCGTGGGTTGACGGGTGCTGCGGACCTATGTTGATTACATATTCGTCAGGACCAAACACTTTTTTCTCAACGCGCTTGCGGTTGCCATGCTCATCTTCCACAATGGAGTGAGAGTCGTCCTCGTTTTGCTCGTCGGTCAGGCGAATTGGGTTTTTGTCCTCGCTCATGTCATAGTCCTTGCGCAACGGATAACCCACCCAGTCATTCCTCAAGAAGAAACGGCGCATGTCGGGGTGATTGATAAACTCAATCCCGAAGAAGTCATAAGCCTCGCGTTCTTGGTTCCTTGCCACAGCCCAGATGTCGCACACCGAGTGAATCATCGGATTTTCGCGGTCGGTTGTAGCCACTTTCACATGAATTATTTCAAGCGTCTTGGTGTTTGTGAGGTAATACAGGCAGCCAAGCGACTCTTTCCAGTCCATGCCTATCAACGACACCAGGTAGTCAAAACCAAGTTGGTCGCGCAACGCTTTGGCCAATTCATGCCATTTCTCATCGGGCACAGTCACCAGCAAATATTGTCCCTCGGTGTCAAATTGAGCCTCAGGACAAAGTTTGCCGATTTGTTGTTGTGTATCTGACATATCTTATTTTTAATGTATAAGCAAATTCTTTTTATCTTTCTTTATGTTCTCCTTTTTTCTCCGTCAAAAAAAAGTCAAAATTCCACAACAGGTTCTTTCGACTCTTTGGCCAGTTTGAGCTGCTGCTCACGCATTGCGGCGTCTTTTTCCTCGGCAGCTTTGGCTTCAAAGAACTTCTCGCGTTTCTCCTTGCGGTTGTCACCGCCAAAGAACTTGGTGGCCTTTATCTTGCGCTGGAGCTGCATCAGGCCATAGAACATAGCCTCTGGACGTGGAGGGCAGCCCGGCATATACACGTCAACCGGCAATATCTGGTCGATACCCTTCACCACACAATAGCTCTTTCTGAATGGGCCACCGCTCACAGTGCAAGCACCGCAGGCTATCACATACTTCGGCTCGGCCATCTGCTCATACAAGCGCAGCAGTGCCGGTGCCATGCGATACGTAATCGTACCCATGCACATTATGTAGTCGGCCTGACGTGGGGAGTTACGAGCCACCTCTGCGCCAAAACGCGCCATGTCGTAGCGCGCGGCACCCAGACACATAAACTCAATGGCGCAGCAACTCGTTCCGAAGCACAATGGCCACAGGGAGTTGGCGTGTCCCCACTGCATAAGCTCATTCAATTTTCCTACCACAATGTTCGCGCCCGATCCGTTCAACTCGTCAACGAGTTTCTGTATATACTCATTGTTCTTGAAGTCTTCGGGCTTCATGCTCTTTATCTTTGGCATTTTCATCTCCATCTCAACGCTCCTTTCTTCCATGCATAAGCAAGACCTAAAACCAAAATCACCAAGAATGTGCCAACTGCAAGCAGCGCAGTTGTCCCTATCGACTTGCAGATCACTGCCCACGGAAACAAGAACACAGTCTCAACATCAAACATGAGGAAAAGAATGGCAAACAAATAATAGCCAATGTGAAATTGTGCCATCGATGTGCCACGCGTCGGGATACCCGACTCGTATGGCTCACCCTTCTTTACTGTGTAGGAACGTGGAGCAACAAGCCATGCAATCACAAGAGCAGCTGCCACAAGCACTATGGCCGTGAGCAATGCCGTGACTGCCAAGGTCGAGCTCTGAATACCGAATAAAGATAAATCCATAAATTTTATTAATATTCCGAAATTAAAAATAAATTACGCATTAAAAAAAACGATTGAGAACGAGCAGCTTTCAAGCCACATACCCTTTCTCAACCTCTATATATCCATGCCCCACCGGTGCATTGCTGACAAACATATAATTCCACTGACAACACATGTGCAATGAAACTTCACAGAAATCCGATTTCTCTTTAAAAAACGACATTACGAAATTGCTCTGTTCTAATATGCAAACAATTAACGGTTAAAGGCAAACTCTTTATGCGAGAGTCATTCTTACAATTATTTGCAAATATAGTAAACATTTCGCAAAACTCAATTGCAGGCGTCACTTTTATTCTTTAATTTTTAACTACATTTTATCACTTTAAACATTGCGTCAGTCTTCCTCTCCATGCCGTGCCCACCACCCTGCAAGCACCGCCGCATTGCACCGGGCAAACCTGCATCACAACATTTAGCGATTGTGGCATTTCATTTTTTGCAATAAATTTGCACCATGTTTGTCCGAAAGCACATATTTGGTCTCATTGCCACCATGTCGCCAGTCGCCACTTTTGCTGCAGGCGAAGCCGTTGTCACCGACACTTCATCAGTGATGCTCAATGAGATTTCTGTCACAGCCATAAAGCAGACCACCGACCTCCGGTCGCTTGCCTCGTCGTCAACCACCATGAGCCGTGGCCAGATTGAGCGCAACCACATCTACACACCCATCGACGCCAGCGCCCAAGTGCCCAACCTGTTTATGCCCGACTATGGGTCGCGAATGACTTCCACAATCTATGTGCGCGGACTCGGCACTCGCATCGACCAGCCCGACATGGGGCTCAACATCGACAACATACCCGTAATCTGCAAAGAGAACTACAACTTCGACCTCCCCGACATTTCACGCATAGAGATGTTGCGCGGCCCACAGAGCACCCTTTTCGGACGCAACACCATGGGAGGCGTAATGAACATCTACACGCTGTCGCCGTTCAACTTTCAGGGCATTAGGCTTGTGGCGCAATACTCATCGCGCAACACAGCCAAAGTGGGCGGCAGTGCATATCACAAATTCAGCCCACAGGCCGCCATTGCAGCCGGCATCTACTACACTACAGCGCAAGGCAGCTTCACCAACAGCTACAACAGCAAAAAGGTTGACTGGGAACGCCAAGGCATGGGGCACTTGAAATTTGAGTGGCATCCGTCAAGCGATTTCACGCTCCACAACACTCTGCTGGTAGGCATATCCAGGCAAGGCGGCTATCCTTATGAGTCGGCAGCCACACACGAAATTGCCTACAACGACACCTGTTTCTACCACCGCAAAAATGTGCTCGAGGGACTAACACTCAAAAAACGTTTCTGCAATTTTTCGCTGTCAAGCATCACGAGCTACCAGTACATCGACGACAACATGACACTCGACCAGGACTTCACCCCCAAGCCCTACTTCACGCTCACGCAAAAGCGGCGCGAACACGCCGTCACGCAAGACTTGGTGGCACGCAGCACCACCAGCTCCGCCTACAACTGGCTTGGTGGCCTATTCGCCTTTTTCAGGCATTATGTCATGGACGCTCCTGTCACATTTCTCGACACCGGCATAAGCGAACTTATAGAGAGCCACCGCAATGCTGCCAACCCCGATTATCCCATCACTTGGGACAGCCGCAAATTTGTGCTCGGCAGCCACTTCACAAGCCCCACCTATGGTCTGGCGGCATATCATCAGTCGTCCTACACTTGGCACGGCTTTGTGGCCACAGCCGGCCTGCGCCTGACCTACGAAAGCTCCAAGCTGAAATATCACAGCAGCACCCACACCGGCTATAGCACTTGGGAGCGACAAAGCGGCACGCTATACCGCCACTCCGACATCGACATTGACGACCGCAACACCTTGAGCGACGACTTTTTCCAAGCATTGCCCAAAGTGAGCTTGACTTATAATCTGAGCACACCTCACCCATCTCGCATATATGCGTCGGTGGCCAAGGGCTACAAATCAGGCGGATTTAACACGCAGATGTTCAGCGATGTGCTGCAACAGCATCTCATGGGCTACATGGGCATAGGTGCCGCCTACGACATCAACTCCATAGTGCGCTACAAGCCCGAAAAAACGTGGAGCTATGAGGTTGGCGGCCACTTTGAGTGCTGGGAGAGCCGCGTGAAAAGCGACCTGTCGTTTTTCTTCATGGACTGCCGCGACCGACAACTCACCGTGTTTCCCGACGGCACCACCACAGGGCGTGTGATGACCAATGCCGGCAAAACGCGCAACTGGGGGGCAGAGTTTGCCTTCACCATCGACTTCACTGCCAACACGGCCGTCAACTTCAGCTACGGCTACACCAATGCCAAGTTTGTGCGCTACGACAACGGACAGGCCAATTTTTCCGGCAACACCGTGCCCTACGCCCCCACCTCCACGCTCTATGCCGAGGGGCTGCACAAGTTTGCGCTCGGCAACCGCAGCTCTTGGCTGCACGACATCACGCTGAAAGCCGATGTGCGCGGAGCAGGCAAAATCTACTGGAACGAAGCCAACACGGCATCACAGCCGTTCTATGCCCAGCTTGGCGCGCTCGTGGCACTCAACGGCAAGAATTATTCACTCGAATTCTGGGGTCACAATCTCACCGACACCAAGTTTCGCACATTCTATTTCGTGTCGATAGGCCACGAGTTCTATCAGCGCGGACTTCGCCGCGAGTTCGGCACCACACTGCGTGTCAACTTGTGAGCGGCAAAAACAAACGAACAAACAAATTTAAATTCTAATAAAAATTATGAAGCATTTATTTTCAATCATTGCTGTTGTTGCACTCCTGTTTGCAACATCATGCACCAAAAGCGAAGTCAAAAGCAACACCACAAGCACACGCGCGTTGCTCGTGCTCTCCACAGCCATCTCCACAGCCAACGCCCCCACCTCCGTATCTTCAGGCACAGTCACGTTCACAATCGACAACGTGCAAAAGCAGATGGACGTGCTCATGGACATACCGCTGGGCGACAACACGTCAACGTCTAAATTCTATCTCAAAGGCATCACCACGAATTATCCTGCCACTAACGTAATTGAATTCTCCGCCAACCAGCTTACACCCACCGACGAGAGCGGTAAAGCAATCACCGGCTACTCCATCATCAACATGAAGGGACTCATCGACGAAAACCAAAACATAGCCCACATCACATTCCAAGTGCGCACAGCCACTGCGCCCTATCAAGTGGTGCTTACCACAAAAAAGATTCTCTCGGCTCTACCCGACAACGCCTACGACTACTCATCAGCAACCACAGCCTACTGCGAGTTCCAGCTCAAAACTCCAAAGGCCGATAGCATCACAACAAACCTTTATATGCACAATATCAAGTTTGCCGACAAGATGCCCACACAAACCAAGATTGGCATTCCAGGCATAAAAGTCACTCCGCAAGCCAACGGCTTCAAGCTAACGGCCGACAGCATCGTTCCAAATTCTTATGACGCACAGGGCAACGCCACGCCTATGACAAGCCGCAAGGTGAGCGACTTCAAAGGCGAGCTCGACCTCGTCAATGGCAACTACTCTGTGGAATTCAAGTGCTTTGGCATTGACTACAAGTCGTCGCAAGACCTCAATAAGCTCATGACTACACTCAGAGTGAAGAAATAAACTTTTTTACCCTCTCCACAAAAAAACATTTTCACACTATGATAAAGAAACTTTTTTTAATGTCAGCTTTGGTTGCCGCTTTGTTTTTTGGCATGAGTTCATGCAGCAAAGACGACAACAAAAAAGACAGCAGCACACTCAACATCAATGTCGCCATGCTCAACCATGTGGTGACCAACGGGCAATTAGCCGAGCCGTTCAAGTCAAGCTACACACTCAAGCTCAACCGCACCAACAACTATGTTGACCTGTCGGGCGTGGTGCGGCTCTCCAACGACGGACCGCTCTACGAGTTCACCATAAGCAACATTCCTGCCAAGCACAATGCCACTCGCGACTATTACACGTTCTCAATCGACAGAGCAATTCCATCGGCTGGCAACCTGAGCGGTGTGGTCACCAACCTATCAGGTGTAATTGACTACAACAACAGCATAATCTCCGTGACCTACACCGTCAATGGTCAGACAACTGTCAATGCCACACTGTCATCGCTCTATTATCAAAACACTTTAACCAACGCCACCGACGCAAGCGGAGCGTCGTTCAGCATCGACAACGCTGCCTATGAGTTTGCCATCGACTACAAGACCCTGACTGCAAAACTTGGCATCTACGACGTGCGGTTCAGCAAGTCAATGGCCCTGATTTCAAAACTCGAATACGAGAACCTGAAAGTTGAAGTCACCGCCACAGGCTACAAAATCACAGGTGCCAACCTTGCGCCCACCAACACTGGCGATGCCGGCATAATCAAGAATTTTCCGCTCACAAGCATTGAGGCCGACCTCAATCTGGCTGGCGGAACCATCATGGCCACCTATGTAACAAACGGCTACACCGTCACCACCACAGGTTCATGCTTAATGAAGTGATTGCGTCTTAAAGACCAACACACTATACTGACA
Source organism: uncultured Muribaculaceae bacterium (assembly GCA_934675575.1). Lineage (GTDB taxonomy): Bacteria > Bacteroidota > Bacteroidia > Bacteroidales > Muribaculaceae > Sodaliphilus. Next base: position 11,216 of record CAKUQQ010000013.1, on the reverse strand, counting down.
GCGAAATGGCTTTGCCCTCAATTTGTGGGGCAAAGCCATTTCCTTTTTTCATTCATGTGCGCATGTCCATGCCATGCTTCTATCCACCCGTTTCGCCAGTGTCAAATTAAAACAGATTAAAAAACGCCAAAAAACTGTTCTGTTTTTCGGCAACATTTCGGCATTTCAAATTATTGACCTATCTTTACATGATATTTTCTGACAAATGGCATCAAAATACACCTACGACGAAACTTCTGTAATCAAGCAACTGGGCAACCAGAACACCTGCCGGGCAGCGTTCTCTAAAGTTATAGAACACTACTCACAGCCGCTGTACTGGCAAATACGCCGCATCGTCATCGACCACGACGATGCCAACGACGTGTTGCAGAACACCTTCATCAAGGCGTGGACCAACATCGACAACTTCCGCGGAGATGCCAAGCTCTCCACATGGCTATACAAGATTGCCATCAACGAAAGCATCACTTTCATCAATAAGAAGAAAGTGCAAAACAATATTTCACTCGACGAGGACGATTCTTTTTTGGTCAACTCTCTTGAGTCTGACGAGTGGTTCGATGGCGATGCAGCACAAATCAAGCTGCAAAAAGCCATAGCCACACTGCCTGAAAAGCAGCGCATTGTGTTCAACATGCGCTACTACGACGAAATGAAATATGAAGACATGAGCGAGATTCTCGGCACCTCGGTCGGTGCTCTAAAAGCCTCCTACCATCATGCCGTAAAAAAATTAGAAACTTTTTTTGATAACAACGATTAAACCTTTTTAATCTTTGCAAGTCAAAAGTGCGTAATGAAACAAGATGATTCTAACATATTGAAGAATTTTGGCAAGAATCCGGGATTTAAAGTACCGGAGAACTTCTTCGCCGATTTCAACAAGAACTTAGCCGATTCGCTTCCAGAAATCAAAATCTCCGAAGCAGAGCAGACTCCATCACGGTGGGTGCGTCTCCGCCCATACATCTACATGGCAGCCATGTTTGCCGGCATTTGGTGCATGATGAAAATCTTCAACGACTTCTCTGGTGTGAGCAATCACCAGAAAACAGCCACCGAGCTTGCCGAGGGTCTGCGAAGCGATGAGCAGAATGCTGAAGACTTCATAATGAACGGTGATGTCAGTGACTACGACATCATGAACTATGAAGACAGCGTGTATGCCGACACGGCTTCGGCCGACACTGCCAAGCCCAGCGAGGTTGGCAAGTAAATTTGCACACGCAAACACACTGCGGCTCTCGTTCCTCCACACGAAATCGGCCACTCGTCAGCTCTCCCACTCAAAAAAAAGAGGCTTTCGGCTGGCTTTTTAGTTAACATTAAAAATCATTCTGGCTTATGAAATTCGCATGTCTCACAATATTGGCCATCAGCGCCACATTCATGTTAGCAACTCCAGCCTATGCCGGAGGCAAAAGCGCACAACGCTCGCAGTGGGCCACACAAATGCTCGACTACAAGCACAAGATGATTGTGGAGCAAACAGGCATGACACCATCGCAGCGCGACAAATTCATGCCGCTTTACGAAGCCATGGAAAAGGAAATCTATGAGACCAACGCCGAGGCACGCAAACTCGAAGCCCAAGTCTCGGCCAAGAAAAATCCGTCAGACTCTGAATATCGCCAAGCTGCCGAAGCACTATCGCAAGCTAAGGTGCGCGAAGGCGAAATCGAAGCAAAATACTACGACAAGTTTGCCAAAATCTTGTCGCAAAAGCAGCTTTTCCAGCTCAAGAGAGCCGAAAACCAGTTCACTAAAAGCATGCTCACGCGCAGCAAGAGGAAAGCTAAATAACGGCAGGTCCACAATGTGGGCGGCACTATACCCCCACACACCACCAACCACCGACCTCTTCACTAACAATCTTCCCCCACCCCCTCTAAAAAACTTAATACAGCACAACAAAACCAAATTTCTTTCCACCGCATCAGCCGACAAGCCTTTTTGTTGGCATTTCGTTGTTACCACAAAAGTGATTAACATTTTTTTACGTGCCAGCAAGCAAGATTTATTTATCCGTGCGTTTTATTTTTGTAGTGTGCAAACACTAATTGTCAGAACAATAAACAATTCATTATCACTAATAACAAGTTAAGGTATGCGACATTTTCTAAAAAGCATTCTATTGCCGGCTTTGACAGCACTTTTTGTCATGTGGCCCAGCATGGCGCGCTCCGCGTCGGCACCAGACTTCAATTTTCCGAAGCATGTGGCCTCTGCAGCAGAAGTTGACTTGAAAACGGCCTTAAAAACCGGCGACGGCCAAAAGGCTGTCGATGCAATCGTACGCTACTCTTTGGCTAAGAGCAAAATTTCAAAAGACAACCTCACCGACGTTGTCAACAAGATTGACTCCGTGGCCAACATTGAGCGGCGACCTGCCTACAAGGCACTGCTTTACTATTTCGAGGCGAGCGCTTTCAACAGCTACATGGAGAGCTACGGTGTTCCGAGCCGCAAAAACCCAATAGGGCAACGCCCAGCCGACTACACCGAGTGGGACAACACCCAGTTCAATGCCAAGGTCAATGAGCTGCTCGCCAAGTCGCTAAGCAACAGCGATGCTCTCAAGAAATGTCCTGTTACTGACTACCCCACCATCATCAAGCAAGACAAAGACCACCGCAGTGCCTACACCCCCACACTGTTTGAGTTTCTGTCGTGCAAGGCACATGAGCTGAGTTCCGACAAGTCAATCACCAGCAAATGGATTGCCGAAGCCACCACAGTGCCAGCCCAAATCTTTGCCAGCTACACTTGCTCCGATCAAGACGACGCATCAATGCAAAAGCTCTATGACAAATATAAAGACAATGAGCACAGCGGACTTTTTTTGCTGTCGTGTCCCAGCGTCAATGACTTCGACGGCAACGACAAGCCTGCTGTCACCATAAAGTCATACTACAAGACTCTTACCGGCTATATGGAGCGTTACCCAAATTCCATCTATGCCAACAATTTGCAAAACAACGCCAACAGACTCATCAGCAAACTCGTCAGAGTTCACTATAAGTCCGACATCAGTTCCACCGACTCCATAAAAGTTGACGTGTCATATAACAACATCAGCAAGTTCACGCTGTCGCTCTACCGTGTGCCAAGCTCCCTTTCAAGCCAAAAGAAGAAATGGTCATTTCCGCTTGCCGGCTTGCAGCTGGTTGACACACGCCAAGTCACCTTCCCCAGTGCAGAAGAGCCTTTCGACTCCACTGTCACCGTGAGCAATGCGGCCGCTTTTGCGCCGCAATCCTATGGCGAATACATAGTCGTCCCGTCGTTCAATGCCGGTGGCTCGCTGCAAGCTCAAAAAAATGTGAGCCGCAGCGAGCTGTTCCGCATTCACGACATAACCATGTTTCTTGTCAATCGCCTCAATGCACCGCAGCAGGTGTTTGTTGTTGACATGCGCAACGGCCGCCCTGTGAAAGGCGCCAGCATTTCAAGCGACAAGTTCAGCACCGGCAAGACCGACAAAAATGGAGCTTTCACCATTCCATCTGGTGTGGAGTTGGCGCAGATTAACGCCTCTGTTGGCGCAGACACCTATGCGCCAGCCATCAACTACTACAAGGGCGTGCTGAGCCGCAGCCATATTCTCTTAGCCGACATCTTCACCGACCTCGCGCTCTACCGGCCTGGCGAAACGGTCAAGTTTGCCACCGTGTGCTACTACACCGACGAGTCAACACGCAAAGTGATGCCTGGCCAACGCATCAAGCTCACGTTTTTAGATGCCAACAACCAAGAAATAGACAGCCTTAATGTGGTGACCGACGACTTTGGACGCGCCAACGGTCAGTTCAAAGTGCCCACCGGACGCCTTAATGGCGACTTCACAATACAAGCCGAAGGCGACGGTTTCTCTTACGCCTCCACCAAATCCATTTCTGTGAGCGAATACAAAACGCCCACGTTTGCCGTCACGTTTCTCAACTCAAACAGCAGTTTCACTGCCGGTCAAGACGTAACGCTCAAAGGCAAGGTGGAGACATACTCCGGCATGCCGGTGGCCAACACGCAAGTGCAGCTTTCGCTCAAAAGCAACGCCTGGAGCTGGTGGCGCATCGACGACGGCAACACGCAATTCTTGCGTACCGATTCCGTCACAACCGATGCCAAGGGACAGTTCTCTGTCACCTATCCGGCCTCGCTGTTCAAGGAAAACGACAAGCAGGCTGCGCGAAAAATAGTGTTCAACCGCTACACCGCCAGTGCCATTTGCACCAACTCGGCAGGCGAGTCGCAAGAAAAAGCCTACAGTTTCTCTATAGGCGCACACCGCGGAGTTATGTTCACCAAGGCTTACCACGAGCTTGTTTTCCTCAACGACAAGCCATTCAAGCTGCCGGTGACATACAACTCCAGCATCGACACCGACACCGCCACACTCTGCTCGTTCACGCTTAGCCAAAATGGCAAGTCTCTGGTCAGCGGCAAGTTCAACACCAGCAACCCCGTCATCGACCTCACAAGCATCGCCTCTGGCAAATATAACCTAAAAATAGGCATTGCCGACGACTCCACAGCCGAGGGCACCGAGGCCTCAATCGTGCTTTTCCGCGCCAACGACAGCCGCTGCCCAGTTGACGAGGCCATGTGGCAGCCGTCGTGCTTGCGCAGCATCGATGCCAACAATGTGGCGCACATCACCATAGGCACAGCCACACCTGAGTCGCACATCTATCTCATCGCGTCAAACCGCAATGCCATCATCAAGGAAGGCTGGCTCGACTACAAGCCGGGCATGCACAAGGTGTCGTTCAACGTGCCTGCGGCAACAGACGGCAATGTGTTTGTTAAGCTCCTATGCGTGTATGGCAACAAGAGCTTTATAGAAGACTTCACCATGCAGTCGCCTGTCAACTCCGACAGCATTAAGATTGTGGCATCGTCGTTCCGCAACAAGCTCGTTTCCGGAAGCAAGGAGAAATGGACTTTCCGTGTCATCAATAAGAAGCAAAGCCCTGTGAATGGAGCAATGCTGCTCTCCATGACCGACAAGGCCATCAACGACATTGCCGAAAACAAATGGGCACTCAACGTGATGAGCTTCACAAACCGGCCTTTCGACATCAGATATTCCACACCCTACTACTCAACGCAGACCCACCTTTCATGGAGTGCAAAGGGGCTTCGCGGCCGCTCATTCCTCAGCCCTGAGTTCAACACCTATGGCCAGCGCATGTTCGAGTCTGTGATGTATCTGCGCGGCATAAGCGAAAATAGCCTAAAACTTGCGCTCAACGAGAGCGTCGTGGCCATGGCCGACCAATTGAGCGAGGCTCCTGTGGCCTTCTTGATGAAGAAATCCGGAAGCGGCTCCACATTCAAGGCCGACCTCACCAAGGTGGTGCCACGCACAAGCGAAGTAAAGACAGCCTTGTGGCGTCCTGCACTCTGCACCGATGCCAATGGCAACGTGACAATAGAGTTCGACGCCCCCGACTTCAACACCACTTGGAACGTGAAAGCCGTAGCTTTCAACCACGAGCTGATAAGCGACGTGTTTGCCCAAGACGTGGTGACGAGCAAGCCGCTCATGGTCAAGTCGAGCCTGCCACGCTTTGTGCGTCAAGGCGACAAGACCACCCTTGCAGCCACGGTGCAAAATGCCACCGACGCCGCCATCGCCTACGATGCCGTCATCGAACTGTTTGACCCGCGCACCGGCAATGTGCTTGCCAGCCGCAATTTCGCCACAAGCAGCATTTCTGCCAAGGGAACTGTGCCGCTGACCATCGACTATGCCGTGCCCGACACCGCCTCATTCATAGGCTTCAGGGTCAAAGCGGCCAACAGCACGTTTAGCGACGGTGAGCAGGCCATGATTCCTGTGCTCACTGCCATATCACCAGTGATTGAGACCAAGCCGTTCTACATTGAGCCAGGCAAAGGCGAGAGCACCGTCACCTTGCCACAGTTTGCCAGTGGCTCACGTGTCACGCTCGAGTATTGCGACAACCCTGTGTGGTATTGTGTTCAGGCTCTGCCCACCATCTTCACCGACAACAATGTCACAGCTTCGGCTCTGGCACACAATCTGTTTGCCGCCACAGTGGCAAAGGGGCTGGCCATAAGCAATCCTAAAATCAAAGAGGCTATCGACTACTGGCGTTCTTCGTCAAGCGACTCAGCCCTCACCTCCATGCTCCAGCGCAACAGCGACCTGAAGATTGGCACGCTCATGGCATCGCCTTGGGTTCGCGAAGCCGACCGCCAGTCACTTCGCATGTCGCGCCTTGCCGACCTATTCGACGATGCCAAAATCAGCAGCGAGTGCAACCAGATAATCAGCAAGCTCAAAGAGCTCCAGAACTCCGACGGCGGTTGGTGCTGGTTCCACTATCCAGGCTGCCAGTCGTCGCTCCAAACCACCATCGAGGTGCTTCAGCTCATAGGCGAAATCAACCGCCTCGGCTTCATGCCGGCAAGCAGCGACCTCACTGCCATGGTGAGCAAAGCCTTGAAATATCTCGATGCTAAGCAGATTGAAATAGTGAACGACCGCCGCAAGCGACACGTCAAGTCACTTTACAGCGGATTCGCGCCATACATCTACACACGCACCATGTTTGCCAACGAGCAGTCGGCCGACACAAAGCAGCTCATCAAAAATGCCCTCAAGACCATGACCACCGAGTGGAAAGGTCTCACCATCGTAGATAAAGCCTACTTTGCAATGGCTCTCAAGCGCAATGGCTACGGCAATGTGGCTGCCACCATAGTTCAGTCTATCCGCGAGTATGCCATCACCAAGCCTGCCACCGGCATGTATTGGGACAACCTGCAGTCGGGTTGGCGTTGGTTCGACAAAGTGGCTCTCACCTCCACCGTGCTTGAAGCCATGAGCGAGGTGGGCGCACCAAGCAATGAGCTTGACCAGATACGCAAATGGATTTTGCTCAACAAGCAGACCAACGACTGGGGCAACTCAAGCCTTGCCGCCGATGCCGTGTATGCACTGCTCACCACCGGCAGCCAGTGGCTCACCCAAAACGATGCCCCCACCATAACGCTCAACGGCGAGAAAGTGGAGTTCAGCCAAACGGACCGCTACTTGGGCTACGCACGCAAGCAGATTTCTGCTGCGTCGCAAGGCGACATAACCATAAGCCGCAGTGCCGCCAACCCTGCATGGGGTGCCGTGTATGCGCAAAGCAAAGCTCCCATGACGGCTATCAAGGCTCACAGCATTGCCGACTTGTCTGTCACCAAGGAATTTTTGGTCTATGGTGCCGACGGTCAGCTCCGCAAGGCCACATCGCTCAAGGTGGGCGACAAGGTGCAGGTGCGCACCATCATCAAGAACCTCAAAGACCTTGATTTTGTCACCGTCACCGATGAGCGCGCCGCCTGCTTTGAGCCAGCCGACAAGACTTCGGGCTACCGTGTTGCCGACCGTGATTTCTATTATCTCGAAACCAAGGACAGCAGTTCAAACATTTTCTTCTCTGATTTACGCAAAGGCACACACGTCATTTCCTATGACGTGTATGTCACCAGCCCAGGCACCTACAATATGGGCATCGCCACGGCACAGTGCCAGTATGCACCGCAAGTCACTGCGCACTCTGCTGGCCAAAGCATAGCTGTGGTCGATGCAAAATAACGTGTATGCTGCGCGGCATGGGCGCATGCCCCATGCCGCATGGTTGAACAATAAATTACATTTAGACTAATTCACGAAAGAGCCGGGCTCCCAAGCCCGACTCTTTCCGCTTTTTTACCCACAACCCAATCTGCCATAAAAATTCCTTAAACACCTATTTGCATTTAGTATGCATGCATCAGGAAATCAAAAAACAGCAAATATTAACTATTTTTAACTGGGGGGGTAAAAACAGTTCTTCATTTTATTAATTTTGCATCTAACTAAAAACGAATCACAAAACAAACCATAAAAGATTAAGGTATGATTGTTCTTTTCAAGAATAAAATTCTGTCCTTTTTTAGCAAACGGAAAGGAGAAAACGAAGGGAAAAGCAACATGGAGATGCAACAAGAGATGGAGCTGCAGCTACATGAGCAATATGCCATCAACAACAATGCTTATGTGAGCAGCACATTGACGTTTATTGTCGGTGTAATGGCTGTTTTATCTGCTTTTGGCTACGTCTATCTGCACTCGAGTCAAGACCCCGCCACCAACCTTGGCACTTTGGCGCAGGGTGATTCCTACACAATAGACGCTCTCCTCTTGACTGCCGATGCTGCTATATTGGTGCTTGCCATCTTGTTTTTGTTTTGCCTCGACAGAGGCGCATACCAGCGCAAGGAGCAATTCATTATATATGCCATCAGGTGCAAGTATTTCCGCGAGCTGAATGGTGATGAGGCTGCAGGCAAAAAAATCAAGAAGATTTTCCCCAAAGAATACACGCCGTTCAACAAGAGCAAATGCAAGTTTGTGCAAGGTGTGTTTGGCTTTATGATGCCTGTTTTTGTAGTTATAGCGATAATAATAGTTGTGATGACAGGGGCAAAAATCCGAAGTTGCTTCACACTGACCACTATATTGGCAACCATATCGGTGGCGTTCGTTATGGTGATAGGATTTTGTTGCTGGAATAAATGGAAACAAAAGTTTGATGAATATAAGGAGCTTGAAGAAAAAGAATATGCGGAATATAAACCTGAAAATGAATAATAGCACATTGGTTATGAGACGAGAAATTCTAAAGATTTTTATGGTGATGGCGGCGGTGCTGCTGTCGTGCGCCAACCCATTGGCTGGTGCCATAAGTTGGGAAATAAATGACGGTGTATTAACGATTTCCGGAACTGGTGATATGCCAGATTATAATGGCAATATGAAGGCACCTTGGAAAAACTCTGGATTTTCAAAGGTTGTCATAGAAGAAGGGGTAACGTCAATTGGTGCGAATGCTTTTGGATTTGGATCTTGTGAATTGAAAAGCATAACCATTCCAAACAGTGTGACAAAAATCGGAAATGAAGCTTTTTTTAATTGTTATAAATTAACGGATATAACCATTCCAGACAACGTGACAGAAATTGGAGATATGGCGTTTAAGACGTGCTACAGATTGGCAAGTATAACCATTCCGAGTAGTGTGACAAAAATCGGAATGGGTGTCTTTTTTGATTGTACTGACCTTAGCACAATGCAAGTAGATGAAAACAATAAAATATACGATTCCCGCAATGGTTGTAACGCTATATTAGAAACCGCAACAAATACTCTTATATCAGGTTGCGGCAACACAAAGATACCGAACGATGTGATAAGTATCGGCGATTCTGCATTTCACAGGTGTCGGAGCTTGACGAGCATAACTATTCCGAATAGTGTGGCAAGTATTGGAGAAGGGGCGTTTAGTAATTGCATTAATTTATTTCATGTGGAACTAGGAAGTGGTGTAAAAACGATTGGAGATGGTGCATTTATGGATTGTCCTTTTAAAAGTATAACCATACCGAACAGCGTGACAAGCATTGGTGATTATGCGTTTTCTAATTGCTCTGGTTTGACAAGCATAACCATACCGAACAGCGTGACAAGCATTGGGAGCAGTGCGTTTTTGTATTGCTCTGGTTTGACAAGCATAACCATACCGAACAGCGTGACAAGCATTGGGAGCAGTGCGTTCTATGGTTGCTCTGGTTTGACGAGCATAACCATTCCAAATAGTGTGACAAGCATTGGGAGCAGTGCGTTTTATTATTGCTCTGGCTTGACGAGCATAACCATTCCAAATAGTGTGACAAGCATTGGAGAATTGGCGTTTTCTAATTGTGCAAACCTTAACACAATGCAAGTAGATAAAAACAATAAAACATACGATTCTCGCAATGATTGTAACGCTATAATAGAAACTACAAAAAACACTCTTATATCTGGCTGCAAAAACACTAAGATTCCGATCAGCGTGACAAGCATTGGGAACAGTGCGTTCCATGGTTGCTCTGGTTTGACGAGCATAACCATTCCAAACAGTGTGACAAGTATCGGAGATGGAGCGTTTTCTTATTGCTCTGGCTTGACGAGCATAGTCATTCCAAACAGTGTGACAAGTATCGGAGATGGAGCGTTTTCTAATTGCTCTGGCTTGACAAGCATAACAATTCCAAACAGCGTGACGACTATAGGGAATAATGCATTTAAGTTTTGTGGGTACTTGACGAATGTAAAAATTGGAAATGGTGTGAAATCCATAGGATATGATGCATTTTATTACTGCGACAGCTTGTTGAATATAAACATTCCAAACAGCGTGACGACCATTGGACATGGTGCATTTGATGAGTGTCATAGCTTGACGAGCATAACTATTCCGAGTAGCGTGACGACTATCGGGGACTCAGGATTTGCTTGGTGCGCCAGTTTAAAGAGCGTAAACTTTATGGCCAATGTGTCAACTATAGAAAAGAATATGTTTTATGGTTGCACCAGTTTAAAGAGTATAACCATTCCAAATAGCGTGACAAACATTGGTGATGGAGCGTTTCATAGTTGCTCTGGTTTGAAATTAATTGATGTATATGCAAAAATGCCACCAGTTTGTGGAAACTACGTGTTTTACGATGTTAACAAACAAACATGTAAATTGGTCGTTCCTGGCGAATCGTTAGAGCTATATAAGAAGGCCGACACTTGGAAAAATTTCCTTTTCATAACTGCTGGAATAGACGGCACTAAGGCTGACGAGGTGAAAGTGACAGCCACAGGCGATGAAATAACCATTACTGGTGCAGCCGGCGATGCCGTGGTGGAAGTGTATGGTGTGAATGGTGCTCTTGTTTACCGCGGAAATGGCAAGTCAGTGGCAGTGCCATCGGCTGGCATCTATGTGGTGCGTGTGGCAGGCAAGGCCATTAAAGTGGCAGTGGATTAACCTCCCTCAAGCAGCATCACATAGCCAAATCAGCAAAGCTGAAATGACAAAAACGCAGTGGGCGACGCACCTATTTATGCAAAGGTGCATTGCCCACTTGCTTTTTATATCACCCACTTACGCCAACATTAAAACCAATTACTTTTTTTGAGTGATTTCCTTTGCAGAAAAGTTTGGGAAATTAATGGTTATTTGTATCTTTGCAGCAACAGAATCCGCCACGCTTCCCATTTGAACAGCGAACCAGGGCGGGTCTTTTGCTTTTATGGGAACATTAAGATTATACACTAAACAGGCTCTCTCTATTTCGGAACAAATAGAACTACTAAAAAGTAGAGGCTTAAATAT
>CAKUQQ010000012.1 GCA_934675575.1 uncultured Muribaculaceae bacterium | reverse complement strand
ATGTCAGCGGCAAGTGTGATGCCAAAGCGATTGTGGAAGGTAACCTTCTTGTGGCTCACCTTATCACTTTTTGGAAAAGTTTTGTCCCACTCATTGGTCAAGTTCAATTTCTGGCTCTGCGTAACAGGAGCATTGTATCCAGTATTGTCTTGTGCTTTTTGTGCAAAGCTGTTGGTTGCAACAGCCAACAAACCTGCGAAAAATAATAATCTTGTTTTCATCATTATTACAGCGTTTTATAGTTTACTAATATTTCACGTTGCAAAATTACGAGCATTTTCCCAAAGTATTGGTGGATTATTTACGGATGAAATTACCAAGATTACGGATTAACCTTGCTCTAACAAGTTTTTGTCTGTCAAGAAATCCAACAGCCCAACAGTCAAGACCCCAAGTTCATCCTCCTTTCGATGAATGTCATCGCCAACTATGACTATCTTTCGGAAGTGATCATTGATAGATAACAAGGGGCGACGCTCTTGGACTTCTTTTTCTGGTGTAGGCATATGGAAAGCCGATTGAATATAAACACGGTATGGTGGGCGGTTCACCACAAAGTCAACTTCCAACTGTCTTCTGACAAACTTACCATTCTCGTTCTTGCCTCCAAGTTCTACTAAACCTACATCCACATTATATCCACGACTACGAAGTTCGTTGTAAATGATATTCTCCATAATGTGCGTTTCTTCCTGCTGGCGGTAGTTGAGGATGGCGGCACGAATACCAACATCGGCAAAGTAATACTTAGTTTCAGTACCAATGTACTTTCTTCCTTTTACGTCATAACGCAGTGCTTCCTCTATGAGGAATGAGTCTTTCAAATAATCAATATACTGCTTTATCGTGTCTCTTTTTATGGTTACCCCCTGTGCTGATTGGAAAGTATTGGCTATTCTGGTTGGGTTGGTAGAAGTACCAATGCCAGAGGCAAGCACTCGTACCAACTCTTTCAGTCCTTCCGGATTGCGCAGATGGTTGCGTTCAATTACGTCTCGTAGATAGGTCGTTTCATACAGACCACGCAAATAGTCTGTCTTCTTCGCTTCAGTTTCCAACAGAGCTACTTGTGGCAGTCCTCCAAAAGTATAGTAATCCAACCAAGCTTTGCGTATATCGCCACCAATACCATTAAAGTATTCGTCAAAGGTGAGAGGCCAAATGCGTATCTCGTCACCTCTGCCACGAAACTCTGTCACGACATCGCTTGACAAAAAACGAGAGTTTGAACCTGACACATACACGTCCACATTCCTCATATGGGTCAAACTAAGAATAACTTCCACAAAATCCTCAACAAGTTGCACCTCGTCCAAGACTATATAATAAGGATTACCATCATCCACTACCTTTGAGTCTATATAGTCGAGCAAGGCATCTGGCTTTCTCAACCGCCTATTTCGGAAGTCATCAAGTTGTATCTCAATGATGTGACTATCAGTCACCCCATGTTCCAAAAGCCAGTTATGCCAGATGTCAAACAGCAAAAAAGACTTTCCGCATCGTTTGACACCCGTTATAATCTTCACAAGCCCATTGCCACGTCCTGCGATAAGTTCATCCAAGTATTTCTTGCGTTCAAATATCATATTATAGTGCTATTTTTGATACTGGTATCATATTTTACATCGCAAAAATGGTACTTTTATCTCGAAATATGGCATAAACGATGGAAAAATTGTGTATGTTCAGTGAAAAAATTAGAGAAATGTATCTTTGTAAACTACATTCTATGTTTTTTTAAGAACAAAGTGGATGATTTGTAGTCACCTCCTTTAAGGGAGTCGTTACAACCGTACTCCTTATACATAGCACCTTGCGATTTTTGTCAGAAGACTTTTGCTTGCCACATGATGAGTTCGGTTGAAATGCCCTCATCATAGTGCTATTTTGTGATTTCCAATGTAATCGAAAGTTAAATACGTTAAATCTTCACGATTTCGTATCTAAACAGAATCCATATTGCCACTTTTCTGCCGTTTAATGTGTATAATACTGATAATCAACTAATAATAGATGCTGTTGTTGCAGCGGTTTGACAAGCGTAACTATTCCAAAAAGCGTGACGAACATTGGTGATGAAGCGTTTTCTTATTGCAGTGGTTTGAAATCAATTGATGTATATGCAAAAATGCCACCAGTTTGTGGAAACAACGTGTTTTACGATATTAACAAACATGTAAATTGGTCGTTCCTGGCAAATCGCTTGAGGCATATAAGTCTGCCACCACTTGGAAAGATTTCTATAACATAACTGCTGGAATAGACGGCACTAAGGCTGACGAGGTGAAAGTGACAGCCACAGGTGATGAAATAACCATTACTGGTGCAGCCGGCGATGCCGTGGTGGAAGTGTATGGTGTGAATGGTGCTCTTGTTTACCGCGGGAATGACAAGTCAGTGGCAGTGCCATCGGCTGGCATCTATGTGGTGCGTGTGGCAGGCAGAACCATTAAAGTGGCAGTGGATTAACCTCCCTCAAGCAGCATCACATAGCCAAATCAGCAAGCTGAAGTGATAAAAACGCAGTGGGCGATGCACCTTTGCACAAAGAGGTGCGTCGCCCACTGCGTTTTTATATCACTCGCTTTGCCAGCGCTAAAACCGTTTTTCTTTTCTTGCATGATTTCCTTTGCAGAAAAGTTTGTACATTGAAAATGGAAGTGCAAAATCTTTATGGAGCGATTACAGCAGGTTATATATAATGCCTCTAAATGCAAATGGCTTTATTAAAAAAATTACCAAAAGAGCGTAAGTCGCAATTCCCCAAACTATGGATAATGGAAGAACCGTGAAGAAACACCAGTCGGGAATCTTATGATTATAAGGATTTCTATCGAATTTCTTGTTTATCAACGATATTTTTTTGTTAGGAAAAAATCTTAAATACGAGTATATTGATACTATTAGTAGATAAATGGATAATAAATATCCATCATTTCCATGCCATGGATTTCTTAAGAGTTCACACAAAAATAATGCGAATGGAAAAAAGCAAAACCAAAACCAAAGAACCATTGTCATATATAACAGGCTAAGAATCTTTGCCGACTCTTTTTTCTTGCTGTAAGCCCAATACACTCTATAAAATATATAATCCATCATGCTACCATTTATGGAGTCAATAAACAAGTGCAAAATTATTTCTAAATTGTTGAAAAATAGAGGCTGAAAGCTTTTTGGGGGCATTTCAGCCTGTGGAGGGGTGTTTATTTGACGTATTTTATGGTGTGGAGGGTGCCGTCGATGCTCGCTGTGATGATGTGCGCTCCTGCGGCAAGGCCGCTGAGCGACAGCGATAGGTTGCCTCCCTGGCCGGAGTAGAGCTTGCACTCAAGAGCACCGCCGGTGGTGTAGCTGCTTGCGGTGACATGTGTTGCTCCTATGGCTGCCACGCTGAGCATATCGCCACTAATGCTAAGGGCACTGGCGGCACGCACTGGCAGCACTGCGCTGGGGACCGAAAAAGCCGGTGCCCACTCGTTGCCAAAGCGGTCGTAGGCGCAAACGGCAAACTTGTAGCCGGTGGCATAGGCTTGCGGAATGGAATAGGAAGCGGTGTAGGTTATGCCGAGGAGCTGCTTCACGCTTTTGGTGAATGTGCTGATGTCGTTGCCGGCAGGTATGGCATAGACGGTGTAGCGCTGCACACCAGCCATTGCGTTCCACGAGAGTGTATTGCCGCTGACGGTTATGCCTGTGGCTGTGCCAGGGTCGGTGGCTTGCTTCCAGGGCATGGCCGGGGGAAGTGCCGGCAGGGCATAGACGGTGCGGCCAAGATAGGTGCCAAACTCCATTTTGGGGTCAACTGCATCGCTGACGCCTTTCTTGATGCGATAGAGAAACTTGGTGGAATAGAATATGGAGCCCGGCGCGCCGTCGAGAGAGTTGGTTCGGTTGGCCTCAATCTCGTTGACAAACTCGTCGTAGGTGGTGCAGTTTGGGCCGCTTGCCTTGTCGATGGGGGCATCGGCGGTCTCGCTGCCAGCGAGGGCTGTGCCTGTGCTGCTGGCTGTGAGTGAAGAAATGGAGTGTGACACATAGAGGTGACGGCCAAACTTGTTGGCCACCTTGCTCCACCATGTGCAGAGTTTGCCATAGTCGTTGGTGGAGTGTCCGAATGTCCAGTAGATTTGTGGCGAAATGTAGTCGAGGTCGTGGCTGCTGAGCCATGCGAGCGGGTCGGAGAAGATGCCGGAATATTGCCAGTCGGAGCTTGGGCATGGCGTTACGCCATATTTGGCTGCCACGGTGGCGCTGGAGGCGGCAGCTCCGGCAGGGCCTATGCCGAAACGCACATAGGGCTTGGTGGCTTGAATCATGGCATACACGGCCTTGACCATGCGGTTGACGTTGTCGCGCCGCCAGTCGCCGAAATTCATGCCCGATTTGGCCGCTTGCCACTCGGCGTAGTCGGGGGCGGTGTTGTTGGTGGGTATGCCGTTGGGGTAGAAATAGTCGTCGAAGAGCAAGCCGTCGATGTCGTAATTGGTGACAATCTCCTTGCACACGTTAACAATCCAGTCGATGCTCTGCTGCTGTCCGGGGTCGAGAATTGAGAGCAACTGGTCGTTGGCGGTGTTGTGCCAGTTTAGCAGCATGCCCGACCGCTGCATGGTTTGGTCGAGCTCGGTGTCGCGTCCGGTGATGGCATTGCCCTTAAACACGCCGTAGCGGTAGGGGTTGACCCATGCGTGACACTCCATGCCGCGCAGGTGGCACTGCTCCACCACATATTGCAGGGGGTCGTAGGTGGGGGCTTTGCCGCGAGTGCCGGTGACGCTTGACGACCAAGGCTCGTAGCTCGACTTGTAGCAGGCGTCGCTCATCGACCTCACCTGAAAGCACACTGCATTCACGTTGTTGCGCTGCAGCGAGTCGAGCATGAGGCGGAGCTGCCCTTTTTGCACCTGAACGGTGCGCTGGCTGTTGACTGGCCAGTCGATTTCATAGACTGTTGCCACCCATGAGGCGCGGAATTCCTGTTTGGGCGTTTGATAGGCACTGGCTTGCGACGCCGGTGTCAGCTGGGCCAATAAAGCTATGGCCATGACGGTTAAGAAATGTTTCATATTCATTATTTTAGGTTCTTGGATATTTAGATGCTTTAATGTTTGCTGGTCTTAGAACTTGAACAGGCGACGGGCATTGGCGTCGGTAGCTGCCGACACCTCTTGCGCCGTGATGCCAAGGTGCGATGCCACGCAGGCATTGATGAGTGGTATGTTTGCGCTCTCGTTGCGCTGGCCGCGGCGCGGCACAGGGGCGAGATAGGGGGAGTCGGTTTCAAGCAATATGCGGTTTAATCCGAAAATGGGGAGCAGGACCGGCACATCGCTTTTCTTGAAAGTGACAATGCCGTTGACTCCAAAATAGAAGTCGCCATAGTGGCGCAGACGCTCCACATCGGTAGCCGTGCCGGTGAAACTGTGAAACACGCCTTGTGGCACTGTAGCGCCAAAGTTGGCGAACACGCTCAGCACCTCGTCGATGCCACTGCGGCAGTGCATGATGAACGGCAGATGCAGGTCGGCGCACCAGCGCAGCTGGGTGTCGAGCACCTCGATTTGGCGGTCGCGCCAAGTGGTGTCCCAATAGAGGTCGATGCCAATTTCGCCCACGGCCACAAACTGCTGTGACTGTGAGAAGAGGAGCTTGTGCATGGAGTCAAGTTGCGTGGCATAGTTGTCGCAGCCCACTTCTTCGGGGTGAAGCCCCACCGTCATGGAGAAATAGGCGGGGTCGGTGTCGAACAGACGGCGCTGGCGCGCGAGGCTGTCAAGATTTTCGTTGGGCAGCACTATGTGGGTCACGCCAGCTTGGCGTGCACGCTCCACCACGGCAGCACGGTCGTCGTCGAACTCTTGCGCGTAGATGTGGCTGTGGCTGTCAATCATCGCTGGCGGTGCAGAAGTTTGGCAAAGAAGCTTGTGAACAGGTCGTGAGCCTCACTGCTCATGTCCACTTGGTTGAGGTTGTCGATAGCTATCTGGTCGTAGTTCTCAATCTCGGTCTCGGCCAGTTTCTTGAGATTGAGTTTCTCGAAAATGCTTCTTACGGCAGCCACTTTCTCGTCCTTGATGGCGTATTCGTCGGCAAGGCAGCGGCGCAGGGTGTTGGCGTCGTCGCCGGTGGCCATCTGCACGGCATTGGTGAGCAGGAAAGTCTTTTTGTTGTTCATGATGTCGCCGCCTATCTCTTTGCCGAATGTGGCCTCATCGCCCCACACGTCGAGCACGTCGTCCTGGAGCTGGAAAGCCAGACCCAGATTGAGCCCCATGTCGTAGAGGTGCTGGCAGTCGTCGGCCGACGCGCCGGCTATGATGGCACCGGCCTTGCAGGCGCAGCCGAGCAGCACCGATGTCTTGAGGCGAATCATGCGAATGTAGTCGTTGGGCGACACATCGAAGAGTTCCTCAAAGTCCATGTCCCACTGCTGACCCTCATAGATTTCCATTGCGGTGCGGTTGAAAAGCTCCATGATTTCGGGCAGCACTGCTGGGTCGGCCTTGGCTATGCGCTGCGTGGCCATGGTGAGCATGGCGTCGCCGCTGAGGATTGCCACATTGTCGTTCCACTGGCGATGCACGGTGGGCTTGCCGCGGCGCACGTCGGCTTTGTCCATCACGTCGTCGTGCAGGAGGGTGAAGTTGTGAAACAGCTCTATGCCCACAGCCACGTCGATGGCCTTGGCGATGTCGCCACCCATTGCCTCACACGTGAGCAGCGTGAGAACAGGGCGCAGGCGTTTGCCTCCGAGTGCCATGGTGTAGGCAATGGGGTTGTAGAGTCTTTCGGGTTGCTTGGGATAGTTTATTTCGGCGATGGTCTTGTTGACCAAGCTGATGTATTCTTCAATGCTGTGCATGGTTGTGATTTGCTTTTTTGTGTTTGTGAGAAGAACCGGAGAGTGTGTGGCACACACACAGTGGGCGGCTGCGTCAGTTGAAAATCTGCTGCCACAGTGCGCTGTCGTGCTCCTTGAGATAGGCTTCAAACGCACTGTCGAAAGCCTTGACGGCGGCAGAGTCGCCCTTGATGGCATACTGGCTTTGCAGCACCTTGGCATCGAGAATGCTCTGCTGCATGGCCAGCGTGTCGGCATGGTTGGTGGCAATGACTGCCGCCGCGGCTTGCTCAGCACGCGCGGCGGCTTCTTTCTCGCTTGCCGACGGCTTGTTGCAGCCGGCGGCAAGCACCAGAGCCGCCACAAGGGTTATTGTCGTCACAACGGTTTTTCTCATGTGATTGCGTGTGTTTAGTGAAAAGTTGCGTCAGAGCTTAGATGGAAAGACGCTTGAGGGTGTCGAGCAGGTCGCGGTCGATGGGCTTGTGCTTCTTGATGGCCTTTGAGAACGGCACATACACAATCTCATCGTTGGCGTCGCCCACCATCACGTTGCGTTGACCGTCGAGCAGGGCGTCAACGGCTGCTGCGCCCATGCGCGAAGCGAGAATGCGGTCTTGGGCTGTGGGTGAGCCGCCACGCTGCAAGTGTCCGAGAATGGTGACGCGCACGTCGTATTGCGGGAACTCCTTGCGCACACGCTCGGCCAGTCCCATGGCACCACCGGTGATGGGGCTTTCGGCCACAAGCACTATTGACGAGTTCTTGGTTTTGCGGAAGCCGTTTTGAATGAGTTCGGCCAATTGGTCAACCTCGGTGGATATTTCAGGAATTATGGCTGCCTCGGCACCGCTTGCCACCGCACCGTTGAGGGCAAGGAAACCGGCTTCGCGACCCATCACCTCAACGAAAAACAGACGTTCGTGCGATGTGGCGGTGTCGCGTATCTTATCCACGCACCACATGATGGTGTTGAGCGCGGTGTCGTAGCCTATGGTGTGGTCGGTGCCATATAGATCGTTGTCGATTGTGCCCGGCAGACCTATGATGGGCACATCATATTCACTGGCAAACTGGCGTGCTCCGGTGAGTGAGCCGTCGCCGCCTATCACCACAAGCGCGTCGATACCCTCTTTTTGCATCACCTCGTAGGCACGCTTGTGACCTTCGGGTGTCATGAACTCCTTGCAGCGTGCGGTCTTGAGAATGGTGCCACCCTGCTGAATGATGTTTGACACGTTTTCGGTTTTGAAGTCTTTGATTTCGTCGTCAATCAAGCCTTTGTAGCCGCGGTAGATGCCTTTGACATTGAAACCACTGTAGATAGCAGAGCGCGTCACGGCGCGTATGGCGGCGTTCATGCCCGGAGCGTCACCGCCCGAAGTGAGAATGCCGATTGTGTTAATTCCAGCCATAGTGTGAATGAATTTTATATTCTTATCTTTCTTTAACTTGTCTTCTAATGCAAAAATAATGTTTCTGGGCGTTTCTTAAAAAGAAAAATGCCTCTTTTCACTTAATTAACCATTGCCGTGGCGCATAATTGCACATGCGCATGTGGTGCACCGCCCATAGCTTTGTGGGGCAGACGGGGGGGTCAGCGTATGGCGGTGTAGATGCTGCACACGCCAAATGTGAGCCGGCGCACGGCGCAATCGTGAAAACCTGCCTCACCCATGAGCCGCAGCATCTCCTCGCCCTGCGGCACTGCCGCTATGCTCTGCGGCAAGTAGCGGTAGGCGTTGCGGTCGCCGCTCTTGAGTGCGCCCACAGCCGGAATCACGTGGAGCGTGTAGAGGTCGTAGAACCACTTGACGAGCGGATTGGTGGGCGTGGACAGCTCCACTATGCAGACCATGCCGCCCGGTTTGAGCACGCGGAACATTTCGCTGTAGCCGCGGTCGATGTGCTCGAAGTTGCGCACACCAAAGGCAGCCGTCACGGCGTTGAACGACTCGTCGGGGTAGGGCAGGTTGAGGCAATCGCCTTGCGTAAACGTGATTTTGTCCTGCAAATGGCGTTTGACCACCTTTTGGCGCGCCACGTCGAGCATGCCCTCGCTGAGGTCGATGCCGGTGAGAGCTTGTGGCTTGATGTGCTCAAAGAGCTGAATGGCAAAGTCGCCCGTGCCGGTGGCCACGTCGAGCATGAGTTGCGGCCGTGTTTTTGCCACTATGGTGCGCGCCACCATGCGCCACAGCTTGTCGATGCCAAGAGTCATGGCGCGGTTCATGAAATCGTAGGCTGGGGCTATGGAGTCGAACATGTGCCGCACCTGTCCGGTTTTGTCGCCGCCCTCGCTATAGGGCTTTATGTTTTCTACTTGTTGCTGCATAAGCTGTTTTAACGTCTCCAACGGCATGGTGGAGCAGCCGCGTTAGCGGTCAACTCCTGTCATGCCGTTGGAGATGGTAGTGATGTATTGTGCTATGAATGTGGGTGTATCTTGGCCGGGGTTATTTGCGGCTTGCAAGATATTCGCTCACGTTTTTGTAGATGCGTGCTTCGAGGTCCACATCGTCTTGGTCGTTGCGCTGGAACTTGCTGCCGGTGATGTCCTCATAAAGCTCAATGTAGCGTTGTGCCACCGACTCGCAGTATTTGTCGGTCATTTCGGGCATCTTCTGGCCTGGCTTGCCCATGAAGTCGTGCTCTATGAGCCATTGGCGCACAAACTCCTTGGAGAGCTGCTTTTGTGGCTCGCCTTTCTCAAATTTCTCCTGATAGCCCTTGGCATAGAAGTAGCGAGAGCTGTCGGGGGTGTGGATTTCGTCCATAAGAATCACCTTGCCGTCGCGCTTGCCAAACTCATATTTGGTGTCAACGAGGATAAGCCCTTTAGATGCGGCAATCTCGGAGCCGCGCTTGAAGAGGGCGCGTGTGTATTTCTCCACCACGGCATAGTCGTCGGCGCTGATGAGTCCTTGGGCTATGATTTCTTCTTTGGAGATGTTCTCGTCGTGTCCGCTGGCGGCTTTGGTGGTCGGGGTGATGATAGGCTCTGGGAACTTTTGGTTTTCTTTCATGCCTTCGGGGAGCTTCACGCCGCAAAGCTCACGGCAACCCTCGGCATAGGCGCGCCATGCGCTGCCGGTGAGATAGCCGCGGATAATCATTTCCACAGGGAAACCCTCGCAGCGCAAACCCACAGTGACCATTGGGTCGGGAGTGGCAAGCTTCCAGTTGGGCACGATATCGGCTGTGGCATCGAGGAAGTTGGCTGCAATTTGGTTTAGAACTTGTCCTTTAGAAGGAATTCCCTTGGGGAGTATGAAGTCGAAAGCCGAGATGCGGTCGGTGGCGACCATGACGAGCAGGTCGTTGTTGATGTTGTAAACGTCTCTCACTTTGCCATGATAAACACCGGTTTGACCTTCGAAGTGGAAGTCGGTGCTAACTAAAGTTTTAGCCATAATTTCTTGATTTTATATGAGATATGTAATTAAATTCTTGTCAGTGTCATTTGCTGTCATTTGCTGCCATTGGCGGCATCGGGCGGTGGCAGGGGATTGCCGTCGTCGTCGAGCCCGGCTTTGCGCAGCTTGTCGTGCTTCTCGTAGGCCTCCACTATGCGTTGCACAAGCTGGTGGCGCACGATGTCTTTTTTCTCAAACTCCACCTTGCCTATGCCTTTCACGCCGCGAAGCACCCTCAGCGCTTGAATCAGGCCCGATGTGGTGGTGCGCGGAAGGTCAATCTGGGTGGTGTCGCCGGTTATAATCATCTTGGAACCCATACCCAGACGTGTCAGGAACATCTTGATTTGGTGCGTAGTGGTGTTTTGTGCCTCGTCGAGCACTATGATGGCGTCGTTGAGTGTGCGTCCGCGCATAAATGCGAGCGGAGCTATCTGAATCACGTCGCCGTCCATGTATTCGCGTAGCTTGGCTCCTGGAATCATGTCCTCAAGCGCGTCGTAGAGCGGCTGCAGATAGGGGTCGATTTTTTCTTTCATGTCGCCTGGCAGGAAACCGAGCTTTTCGCCGGCCTCAACAGCTGGGCGCGAGAGAATGATTTTGCGCACCTCTTTGTTTTTCAGCGCCCTCACGGCAAGAGCCACAGCCAGATAGGTCTTGCCAGTGCCGGCAGGGCCAAGTGCGAAAGTGAGGTCGTTTTCGCTGAAAGTCTTTACGAGAAGTTGCTGATTGGGGGTGCGTCCGGAAATGGGCTTGCCATTCACGCCATATATTATCACATCGTCCATTTTGAGCTGCTTGGGAGGCAAGCCCTTTATGGTGTCGAGAATCACGTCCTCGGTGAGTTTGTTGTAGGTGGCGCAATAGTCTTCAAGCTCCTTGATTTTGGCCTCAAAACGCGCGGTTTCCTGCTCGTCGCCTATCACGGTGATGACACTGCCGCGTGCAGCCATGCGTAGCTTGGGGAAAAGGTCGCGTATGAGTTGAATGTTAGTGTTATTAACCCCATAGAAAACGACAGGGTCAACGTTGTCGATAATAATATGCCTTTCTATCATAGAGCGGTTTGAAATACCCATGTGCAAAGATAGTGCAAATCGGTGTTAATAGCAAAATGGGGTTGATTGATTTTTTTCTTGCTACAAGGTTAATAGATGCAATTTAAGAAAACGTCTTGGAAACAAAATAAGTGATTGGGGTAAAAAAGTCGTGGATTGGAGGGTGGTGGGCTGGCGCGGCGTGTTGTAATTTTGCATCGTGAATGGCAGGCAGCTGGCAACACTCCCAGGGCGTGTGCCGCTTGATGACAAGGTAAACACCTGATGTGTAAACAAATTAAAAAACATAAAAAAGAAAATAGATATGATTATAGAGAAAATTAACAGCCCTAAGGACATGAAGGGCTTGAGCATTGACGAGCTCAATGTGCTTGCCGATGAAGTGCGTGAAGGTGTGCTCAACCGTGTGAGCATTCATGGCGGACACGTGGGACCAAACCTCGGCTTTACCGAGGCTACTGTGGCTCTGCACTATGTGTTTGACGCTCCAAAGGACAAAATCGTGTTTGACGTGTCGCACCAGAGCTATCCGCACAAAATGCTTACCGGCCGCAAAGAGGGATTCCTCGACGCGTCGCGCATGGATAGCATTTCGGGCTACTCGTCGCCGTTGGAAAACCCCACATACGACAACTTTGAGATAGGTCACACTTCCACATCGGTGGCTCTGTCGTCGGGCTTGCAGCACGCCCGCGACCTGCTTGGCGAGACTTACAACGTGATAGCCGTGATTGGTGACGGCTCGCTTAGCGGTGGTGAGGCTTTTGAGGGCATGAATGCTGTGGCAGAGGCCGGCACCAACTTCATAATGGTGCTTAACGACAACGAAATGAGCATAGCCGAGAATCATGGCGGCATGTATAAGGGTCTGGCTGAGTTGCGCCGCACTGGCGGCAAAGCCGATAACAACCTGTTTAAGGCAATGGGCTTTGACTACATGTATGTGGCTGAGGGCAACAATGTGGCAAAACTTGTGGAGGCGTTTGAGAAAGTGAAAGGAATAGACCACCCGATAGTGGTGCACATTCACACCGAGAAAGGACATGGCTATGCCCCAGCCGTGGCCGACAAGGAATACTGGCACTGGAATTTGCCTTTCGACATAGCAACTGGCCAAATCAAGCACCCGGAGGCTTTTGCCGGTGAGGACTTTGGCGACATGATAGGCAAGTATCTGCTTGAGAAAGCCAAGGTTGACGACCGCCTGCTTGTGGTGGCAGCCGCCGTGCCTGCCGCCATGGGGCTTAACCCGGAGCGCCGCAAGCAGCTGGGCAAGCACTATGTGGACGTGGGCATAGCCGAGGAAGAGGCTGTGGCACTGTCGTCGGGTGCTGCCAAGGGAGGCGCACATGTGGTGTTTGGCACTTATGCCACGTTTGTGCAGCGCACCTACGACCAGCTTGCGCAAGACTTGGCGGTGAATGGTAATCCTGCCGTAATCAACGTGTTTGGCAGCAGCGTGTTTGGCATGAACGACTTTACACACATCTGCTTCTTCGACATTGCCATGCTGAGCCACATACCCAACCTTGTGTATCTTGCGCCAACCACTTGGGAGGAATGGAAAGCTATGGAGGACTGGGCAATAGACCAGAACCGCTATAGTGTGGCGATAAGAGTGCCGGCCAATGGTGTGACTCACAGCAACGAGGCCTATGACACTGATTACAGCGAGCTCAACCGCTATAAGGTGGCTCACAAGGGCAGCGAGGTGGCTGTGATAGCCGTGGGCGATTTCTTTGGCAAGGGCGAGGCCGTGTGCAAGGCTCTTAAGGCTGACGGAGTAAATGCCACACTGATTAATCCTCGCTTTGTGAGCGGCACTGACGAGGCTCTGCTCGAACAGCTCAAAGCCGACCACAAACTGGTGGTGACTATAGAGGACGGCTCGCTCGACGGTGGTTTTGGCGAGCGCATAGCGCGCTTCTATGGTCCAAGCGATGTGCGTGTGCTAAACTTTGGCGTGAAGAAGGCTTTGTATGACCGTTATGATGTGAACGAGTTGCTTCGTGACAACCATCTGACTGACGAGCAAATAGTGGAAGACATAAAGAAACTGCTTAAATAACTACAACTTCGGGTTCGCTATTGAGCCGAATCACACGACAGGAAGCTGTGGTCGCTTGGCGGCTGCAGCTTCTTTATTATTATACCCAATCGGGTGTAATGTAGCATAAAGAATGATAAATTATACCCGAAATGGTATAAAACGAATGTTTTTTATTAGTTTTGTACCCAAAAGGGTATAATTATGGATATGTCATTGTCGAAGTTCGTTAAAGAAATGCGGTCAAGGTTTGGATTGACGCAAGTGGATTTGGCTGCAAAATCGGGGGTTGGACTACGCTTTGTGAGGGAACTTGAACAAGGTAAGCAGACTTTGCGCATGGATAAGGTCAATCAGATACTCATGCTGTTTGGTAAAGAGATAGGCCCAGTGCCAATAAGAAAGGAGGCTGACGATGAAGCAAGGTAAGGTGCTGCTTCGCGACCACTTGGCTGGGCTGCTGACCGAAGATGAAAATGGATTCACATTTGCCTATAATGCCGACTACTTGAAGCAGCCCTGGGCAGAGGCTGTCAGCTTGACACTGCCGCTGACAGGCCGCCCATATCATTCCATGGTGCTGTTTCCGTTTTTTGACGGACTGATACCAGAGGGCTGGCTGCTTAACATAGCGGAACGAAGTTGGAAAATAAATCAACGAGATCGAATGTCGTTGCTTCTTGCTTGCTGCAAAGACTGCATTGGCGCGGTTAGTGTGATTCCTGTGGAACAATAAACGCAAAAAATAAAAATAGATTATGGCAAAATGCTTGTGCTGCTACAAAGAGTTGAAAAGCGGACAAAAAGATTATCACCCAGCTTGTGCCAAGATGCTTTTTGGCAGCAAAGTTGCGCCTGAATTGCCTTATTTGCGGAGTCAAATAGGCGAATTGGCAAGACAAGTGGTGCGCTCGCAGACCACGTTGACAGGGGTGCAGGCTAAACTGTCGCTCGACGTGAACAGTGGGGGCAAGAACGGGCCAGACCGGTTTACAATCGTGGGGTTATGGGGGCGGTTTATCTTAAAACCGCAATCAGACGTGTTCCGTTCTTTACCGGAGCTGGAAGATTTGACCATGCGCTTGGCGGATGCAGCAAAAATAAATGTTGTGCCTCATGGACTTATACGTTTTGCCGATGGGGAGTTGTGTTATATAACAAGGCGTATAGACCGCTTGCCAAATGGCTATAAGTTGGCTATGGAAGACATGTGCCAGCTGACAGAACGCTTGACAGAATACAAATATAAAGGCTCTTATGAGCAAATAGGCAAAACGATAAAGAAATATTCGGCCGTGCCACAACTTGATTTGGTTAATTTCTGGGAAGTCGTGATTTTTTCGTGGATAACAGGAAATGCTGATATGCACCTTAAAAATTTTTCGCTGTATAACACTTTGAGCTTGGGATATGTGCTTACTCCAGCCTACGACCTGATTTCCACCGCCATTGTTATGCCTGAAGATACAGAAGAGTTGGCTTTGACATTAAATGGCAAGAAATGCAAATTGCATCGTTGTGATTTTGTGAAGGCTATAACAGCATCGGGGGTTTCGGTGAAAGTGATAAGTAACATGGAGAAAAAATTCCGCAAGGCTGTGCCCAAATGGTTTGAGCTTATAAATGCCTCTTTTTTGCCTGATGACATGAAAAGGGAGTATAAACGGCTGATATTAAAGCGAGGTGCGGAGCTTGCCATGTGAACGTGAGGTTTTGGGATTGGAGATTGTGACTTTGTGGCGAATTTTTGGGTGGAATTTCGTAAAAATGGGAAATTGGTGCTGAGGTGTGGATATTTTTTGTACTTTTGTCGGAGTATTTAAGCCTTTGACCGCGTGGGCGGTCATTACAACACAATTAGTGTGCATTGATAGAGAAGATGGTCAATGCAATTAGGAAATAAGAAAGTATGTTTCTATAATAATTATTTAAATTTTTAAATCAAATGAAGAGAATTTTACTATTATTTGCTCTCGTTTTGTGCGTTTGTGCACAATCGTGGGCTGCGTTCACTGTTACTGATAAAGATGGTGCCGTTTTGCTTGTCAATGGAAAATGGAACCATTTCTCAAATGGATATCTTTATGCTCAAATTAAAGTAGGAATTAGTAGGGTTGGTGGAGATTTAACAAACCCAATTGATTTGAGCAAATATAAGTTTACTAGAATCGAGAAAAACAATGTGACAGGTGAAGAAAAAAAGACGGTTTTAGATTTGCCAATCAGAACTGAAGAGGAAGCTGGTTATGGCCCATTTAAAACGATTGAAAAAGACTCAATGGTATACGCTGGTTCGTGGGACAAAGTAGGTGTCAATTATGACCTTGTTATATTCAGAGACATATTTGAAGTTGGAGATACAGAGGATTATATAGCTACAACAACTTTGTCGTATGAAGTTAGTGGTAAACAATGGGCAACAAAAAAGTCAATAACAGTAACGGTTAATTTCAATGATAATCCTACTGCTGTGGAAGACGTGGCTGCTGAAAAGGCTGTGAGTAATGTGACTTACTATAACGTGAGTGGTGTGGCAAGTGCAGAGCCATTTGACGGTGTGAACATCGTGGTTACAAAATATGCCGACGGCACTAAGAAGGTGGAAAAAATCTTGAAATAATCCAAAAGAAATAGCATTGCAAAAATGTGTGGCGCACAAATGAGTGTGTCACACATTTTTGTGTTTGCCACTCGTCACGCCGGCTTTTGGACATGGCGGCGCATGTCGAAAGATGCAACGCATTTGCAGAAAAGTGTAACGTGGGGATTGGGGTGGTGTTGTAAATTTGCAACGTGAGAAAAAAGTTTGATTTCAGATGAAAAAGACGATACCTGTGGTTGGCATGGCGTGCTCGGCATGCTCGGCAAATGTGGAAAGGAAACTTAACTCCTTGCCTGGAGTTAATGAGGCTGTGGTGTCGCTCGTGGGGCGCACTGCGCTTGTGGATTTTGACGAGCAGCGCATCACGCTTGCCGACATGAAGAAGGCCATCAACGACATAGGCTATGACCTTGTGACAGAAGAAGGGCGAAGCGCCGAGCAGATAGAGCGCAGAGAATATGCGCTGCTGAAGCGCAGGGTGGCTCTGTCGTGGGTGTTTGCCGTGGTAGTTATGGCTGTGAGCATGGGCTGGGTTAGCACCGGCAGCGAAGATGTGGCCAACCAGCTGATGATGCTTCTGGCAGCGGCCAACATGTGGCTGTGTGGCCGCAGTTTCTATAAAAATGCCGCCAAGCAGCTGCGCCACGGCGCTGCCAACATGGACACGCTTGTGGCCTGCAGCACAGGAATAGCCTTTGCTTTCAGCGCATTTTGCACGTTTGCCGGAGCTAAGGTGTGGGGCAGCAGAGGCTTGGAGTGGCACACTTATTATGACGCGAGCGTAATGATAATAACATTTGTGCTCACAGGCCGTCTGCTTGAAGAAAAAGCCAAAAACAGCACGGCGAGCAGCCTGCGCCGACTCATGGGGCTCGCTCCAAAGACGGCTCGTGTGGTGAGGCGCAGCGATGGCGGCACCGAGACCATAGACGATGTGCCCATAGCCACCATCAGTGTGGGCGACGTGATAGAAGTGCATGCAGGCGAGCGTGTGCCGGTTGACGGCATGGTGACCGCAGCCGAGAGCTTCATGCGGCAAGACGGAGCATACGTTGACGAGGCGATGATAACAGGCGAGCCTACGCCGGCACTGAAAAGCAAGGGCAGCAAGGTGCTTGCCGGCACTGTGCTGCAGCAAGGCAAGCTGCGGTTTCGCGCCAAGCAGATAGGCGAGGACACGGCTCTGGCTCACATAATAGACATGGTGCGCCAGGCACAAAACTCCAAAGCTCCGGTGCAGCGCACCGTGGACCGTGTGGCCATGGTGTTTGTGCCGGCTGTGGGCACGTTGGCACTGCTCACGCTGGTGCTATGGTGGGCAGTGGGAGGCAATGGCGAGCTGCCCCACGCCATAATGAGCGCGGTGGCTGTGCTGGTGATAGCGTGCCCGTGTGCCATGGGGCTTGCCACACCCACAGCTCTCATGGTGGGCATAGGCAAGGCCGCACAACGCAATGTGCTGATAAAAGACGCTTCGGCGCTTGAGAGCCTGCGTGCCACCACCGCCGTGGTGCTCGACAAAACGGGAACGCTCACGGTGCCAAACCGCGATGTGGACTTCACCAAGGCCGACGACCTGCCGCTTGAGCAGCGCGAGCACCTCAGACCAGAGGCTCAAAAGGCTGTGGCAAGGCTGCAACACATGGGCATAGAGGTGTGGGTGATGAGCGGCGACCGCGACGACGCTGTGGCCTACTGGGCTCGAAAAGCAGGAATAACCAACTGGCGCAGCGGTGCATTGCCTGCCGACAAAGAGGCTCTTGTGAGGCAACTGCAGAGCGAGGGCAAGAAGGTGGCTATGGTGGGCGACGGCATAAACGACACCCAGGCACTCGCCGTGGCCGACACCGGCATAGCCATGGGCAAAGGGACTGATGTGGCCATCGACGTGGCTCAAGTGACGCTTATGGGCGATGACCTTAGCCGCATACCCGAAGCCGTGAGCTTGAGCCGGCAGACGGTGGGCATGATAAGGGAAAACTTGTTTTGGGCGTTTGTGTATAACGTGGTGTGCATTCCACTTGCCGCCGGCTTGCCTCTTGCTTTTGGCATTGACTTGCAAATCACGCCCATGTGGGGCAGCGCACTGATGGCGGCAAGCTCGGTGAGCGTGGTGCTCAACAGCTTGCGGCTTAGGCTGATGAAATGACGATAATTTTATTGTGTAACAGAATATATAAAAAACAAAAAATGACATGAAAGAATTTAAAGTGGAAGGAATGAAGTGTGCCCACTGTCGGCAGCGTGTGCACGATGCTGTGGCTGCCGTGGCAGGCGTGAATAAAGTAACTGTGAGTCTGCAAGATAGCAAGGCTGTGGTGGAAGGCAATGCCTCGGCACAAGCGGTGATAGATGCTGTGGAAAATGCCGGGTTCGGTTGCGAGGAGTGCTGACCATTAAGAGGTGTTAACGTGACCAATGTCACGGCATTGGCAAAAAAATCGTAAATTTGCACAAACGATAATTATTGCCGTCGCTCCCTGTTGACCCTTGGCAATGGCAAAGAGTTGGGCTCTTGCGTTGCACCGGGTGAAAGGTGTGAGTGGCGATAAAAAACACAAGAATAATGGTAAAAATGAAAAATGTGCTGATGGCAGCAGTTTTGACAGCTCCACTCATGGGCTTTGCTGCACAAGGCGGCAAGCATGGCATTCAGATTGCCGACATGGACCAATCTGTGAAGCCAGGTGATGATTTTTATGAGTATGCAGGTGGTGGCTGGATGAAGGCCAATCCACTCAAGGCCGAGTATTCGAGCTACGGCGTGTTTGACGACTTGGCAGAGACCAACCGCAAGCACCTCAAAGAACTGATAGAGGATTTGAACGCTCACAAGCAGGCTCCAGGCTCAAACGGCCAAAAAGTGATTGATTTCTACAATCTGGCAATGGACAGCGTGCGCCTCAACAAAGAGGGCGCAAAACCAATGCTTGCCGACTTGCAACGCGCCAAGACTTTCAAGAAAGCCAACTTGACACAGGAAATAGCATACGAGCACATGTATCTTGGCAATCCGTTCTTTGGAATAGGCGTGTCGGCCGACATGCTCAACAGCAACATGAACGTGCTCTACATGGACGGCGGCACAATGAGCCTGCCCGACCGTGACTACTATCTCAACACTGATGCGGCAAGCAAGAAAAAGCAGGAGCAGTATCGCAAATATGTGGAGAAGATGTTCACTCTTAGCGGTTACAGCGCAAAAGAGGCAAAGGCTGCAGCCAAGGTGGTGTATGACATGGAGTATGCTTTTGCCAAGGCAAGCATGAGCCGTGCTGAGCTTCGTGACTACCGCAAGCAATATAACATCTACACTGTGGAGAAGCTGCAAAAGGAATATCCGGCAGTGAACTGGAGCGAATATTTCAAACTCATGGGTCTGCCCACGGTGAAGCAAGTGATTCTTGGCCAGCCAAAGGTGATGGCTGTGGCTCAAAACTACATGGCAAACATGAGCGAGAAGGATATGCGCTACTATTTGGCCTACAACATAATCTCTGGTGCAGCATCGCACTTGAGCGACGCATTCCGTGATGCGCGCTTCGACTTCTATGGCCGTGTGCTCAGCGGACAAAAGGAGCAGAAACCACGCTGGAAACGCGCCCTCGCTTATCCTAACGGTATGTTGGGCGAGGTGCTCGGACAGGTGTATGTGGAGAAATACTTCCCCAAGGAGAGCAAGGCCAAGATGCTCAAGCTAATCAACAACTTGCGCAAATCGCTTGCTGTGCATATCTCAAAACTCAACTGGATGAGCGACAGCACCAAAATCAATGCTCTCGTGAAGCTGAACTCCTATGCAGTGAAGGTGGGTTATCCCGACAAATGGAAAGATTACAGCAAGGTTACCATCGACCCAAAATTGTCGCTTTATGACAACGTGAAGGCTTACAGCCTGTGGGCCACAAAACGCAACCTCGACAAGATGGACAAACCTGTTGACAAAGACGAGTGGGGCATGTCGCCACAAACGGTGAACGCCTACTACAATCCTCAAAACAACGAAATCGTGTTCCCAGCAGCCATACTCCAACCGCCGTTCTTTGACCCTGAGGCCGACGATGCCACCAACTATGGCGCAATAGGCGTGGTGATAGGTCACGAAATGACTCACGGATTTGACGACCAAGGCCGCATGTTCGATGCTCAAGGCAACATGGTGGACTGGTGGACAAAGGAAGATGCCGACAAGTTTAAGGCAGCAGCGGAGAAACTGGCAGCTCAGTTTGACCAAATCACTGTGGTTAAGGACCAAAAGGCCAATGGTCACTTGACTCTGGGCGAGAACATAGCCGACCAGGGCGGTCTGCGCATCAGCTACGACGCATTTAAGACCACAGCAGAGGGTCAGAGCAACGAGAAGATTGACGGCTTCACTCCCGACCAGCGTTTCTACTTGAGCTATGGTCGCATCTGGGCTGAAAATGCCACAGAGGAGTCGATATTCCAGCAGACAAAGAGTGACCCACACTCTATAGGCCGCTACCGCGTGAACGCTACACTGCGCAACATCGACACATTCTTCAAGGCATTTGATGTGAAGAAAGGTGACAAGATGTGGCTTGACGAGGCCGACCGCGCCATCATCTGGTAACACACCAAAACAAAAAAAACTCCTGCGATTGCAGGAGTTTTTTTTATTTGTGCGCATGAAGGGACTCGAACCCCCACGACATTACGTCATAAGATCCTAAGTCTTACGCGGCTACCAATTACGCCACATGCGCATACTGTCGTTTTGCTTTGCAAAAGTAATTCTTTTATGCCAATTTGACAAATTTATTTTTGGTGGGCTTGGGCGCTTGTCATTTGCCATGCGCCATTTGCTCAAGCACCTTGAACGCGGTGTCGAGTATGGCGTCGTGAAGCATTATGCCTGTTTTGGGGTCGCCGGTCATGTCAACTTGCACGTCGGGCGCCACGCCTTGCTCGGTGGGTTGGCCGTCGGGGCCGGTGATGGGGCATGCGGAGAAACGCACTGTCCAGCCATTTGGCAGCTCGCTGGTAAAGGGGAGTCCGCTGCCTCCGCCAGTGGTGTCGCCCACTACTTTCACGTTGGGCAGCGACTTCATGATTGACACAAAATTGTTGGTGGCACTGTAGGAGCCGCGGTTGGCAAGCACCACAATGGGCTTGGTGTAGTGAATGCGCTTGGCGGTGGGGCTTATGTAGTAGTCGTAGGGCTTGGAGAAATCGTCGTGGCCTGGGCCTTTTTTGTGTGAAATGGCTCCGGCATATATTTTCTCGTTGATGAAGCGCCCCACAAGCCGCTTAACGTTGGTGAGATAGCCACCGCCGTTGCTTCGCACATCAATCACGAGGCCGTCGGAGCTGGCAAGATACTCAAGCGCGGCATCGAGGTTGCCTTCGCCTATCACTGTGCCGAAATCGCCGTAGTGGAGATAGCCGAAGTTGTTGCTCAAAATCTGGTATTTCATGCCAGAGGCGCGCTTGTAGTCGAAATTGAGATAATACTGGTCTATGAGCCGCTCATCGTAGTTTAGGGGGCGTTTCTCCCAAATCCAGTAGCGCGATACGTTGGCTGCCGAAATGAGGTTGGTGTGGCCATCGCGCAGCTCCATGAGCATGGCGGAGCACAGGTCGAACAGCTCGCTGCTGGTCATTTCGGGGCGCACCTTGGTGCGATAGCTGCGCCCCACGGCTTCCCAGTCGATGTGCTTGTAGGCAAAGAAGCTGTAGTGCTGGTCGAGCGTGGTCCACAGGGCGTCGAAGTTGCCTTCGGGGTCGTTGGCAAACTCTTCCTGCTTTTCGCAGCCAGTGCAGGTGGCAAGCAGCAAGGCGAGCAGCAATATGTGTAGGCAGTGCTTTATCATCATGAGTGATGGTTTTGTATCTTTCAGTATATCGACGAAATAATCTTGGTGTGGCCGGCCGACGGCTTGCGGCGGCCTATGGAGAAGATGTCGCCACCCACGCCAATCACGAAGCTGTTAGTGAAAATCTGGGTGTTGAGGTTCTTAATCCACGAAGTTTCGATGCGGTTGCGGAAGCCAACGCGAAGCACTGTGCCGCCAAGGTGGAAGTCGGCGCTTGCAAAGTTGGTCATGTCGAAACGGTTGCCCCACCAGCCGAAGTGCGTGAGGCCTGAGTGGTGGCCAACGTAGATTTCGAAGTAGGACTCGTCGTATTCTGGAGAGTAGAACACTCCGGCAACAGGCAGTGTGGCCTGATAGCGCAGTGTGAGCGGTGTGCTGCCGAGGCGTGTGTTCCACACGGCGGCCAGCGAGGCATCAATGCTCCAGCGGATTTTTACGGAGACTACGTTGTTGGCATTGTTGGCGTTGTAGATGACTCCTCCGCGAAGTCCTGTGCCGGCTCCAGCCATAAGCTGCAACGCAGGCACCGAAAAGGCGTCGCGCCACTTGTGGAGCATGTGCCAAGAGGCATCGACCATGAGCGCGTGCATGGTGTGATTACCCACTTGATTGGTGACATGACTGTAGTCAGCGCCAAACTCCAGTTGGCTAACCCAATGCTCCGGGCTGAACTTCATGGCTTGAAGCCTCTCGTAGGCGAGCCGTGCGTTCCAGCCGTTGTAGCGTATGGGGGTGAGGTAGGTGTCGAGCAGCGAGGCATGGCCAATGTCGGCCATAAAGACAGATGCCACTGGGCGCAGCACGATGCACGACGTAGTGTCGGCTTCTTGCGCATGAGCCTTGCTTGGGGCAAGAGCAACCAAAACGACGGCTATTAGTGCCAATGCTGCATGGCAGAGCGTGGGCGACGAGTGTTGGGTGTTATTTTTCTTGTTCGTCGTCATTGGCGGTAGTGTCATCGTTGTCGTCGATGCTGTCGTCGAACATGCGCATTTGACCAGTGAGCTGGTCTTTAACCGCTTGCTGGTTGATGGGCTGGTTGGCATCGGCATCTGGCTGCACGTCGGCATCGGTTGCCGGTTGTGGTTCGCTTGGCTCAACAACGCGCGGCTCAAGTTCTTCCACTTTCTCAATCTGGTAGTTTGACAGACGCTTGCCCTTGGCTCTGAAACTCTTGACGCCGATGAACTGCTCGGCATCGATTTCGAGAGTGTCGCGGAACGAGTCACCACCGCCAAACTGCACGCTGAAGCGTGGATATGCCTCGTCGGTGAGCAAAATGAGTTGAGAGTCGGGATTGGTGCCAGCCACGTTTTGTTTCTTGGCACTGTCTTCGAGGGTGAACCGCTTGAGATAGATGTAGCCTTGGTCGGCATCGTTGACAATGGCTGTCCACACCTTGGCGGCATCGAATTTCTCGATGCGCAATATGCCTTCCTCATAGTGGTTGGTGGCTTCGCTCGACGTGGTGTAGTAGTCGCCGTTTTTCATTATCACGAGCACCTTGTCGTTGCCGCAGAACTTGCCAAGCGATGTTCCGTGTCCCTCGTAGTTGAGGCGCAAGATGTCGGGGTCGAACCACACTTCGCGGTCGCCGAGGGTGGAAACGCCCTTCTCCTTGAGCGAAATGCGGTGTATTTCGTTTTTGGTAACAAGATTGCCTCGTGCCTGCTTGCCCTTGATGGCGAGTTTAGACAGGTCTTCGTCGAACTGCAAAATCTTGAGGCGGTATTTGGGCTTGAGCGTGATGCGCAGCACTTCGGCCTCGCCGTTGGGGTTGGCGGTGAACCAAAGGATTTTGCTTCCTGGCTTGCCTTGAGTCACATCGTACTCGGTGTCGCGTGTCACACCGGTCACGGCAAAGCGTTTCATATACACGATGCCGCCCTTGCCGTCTTGGTAAAGCACGTTGTAGATGGTGCGCTTGTCATTGCGCTTGAACACGTTGACATATAGCACGTTTTTGCCAACATATATCTTGTCGGCAACCTTGATGACCTTGTATTTTCCGTCTTTGTAGAAAATGATTACGTCGTCGATGTCGCTACAGTTGCACACAAACTCGTTTTTCTTGAGCCCGGTGCCAATGAAGCCTCCCTCGCGGTCGATGTAGAGCTTTTCGTTTGCCTCGGCCACCTTGGCGGCAACGATGGTGTCGAAGTCGCGAATGATGGTGCGGCGTGGGTGTTGCGGTCCATATTTGCGCTTCAGCCCCTCATACCAGTTGATGGTGTGCTCCACGAGGTGCTCCAGCTTGTAGTCGATGTCGGCAATGCGGTCTTTGAGCATGGCGATGTAGTTGTCGGCCTTGCTGCTGTTGAACTTGAGGATACGCCCCATCTTGATTTCCATGAGGTGCAGAATGTCGTCGCGCGTCACTTCGCGTATGAAGTGGGGCTTGAACGGCTCCAGGCGTTTGTCGATGTGTGCCACAGCCACGTCCATGTCTTTGGCCTGCTCAAACTCTTTGTCCTTGTAGATGCGCTCCTCGATGAATATGCGCTCAAGCGAAGCCATGAAGAGCGACTCCTGCGACTCCTTGCGCTTGCACTCAAGTTCGGCCTTGAGTGTGCGCTTGGTGCAGTCAACACTGTAGCGAAGCACGTCGCTCACGGTGAGGAACTGCGGCTTCTCGTCTTTAATCACGCAGCAGTTGGGCGATATGCTCGTTTCGCAGTCGGTGAAGGCATAGAGGGCATCGATGGCGATGTCGCTCGACGTGCCGGGCTGCAGCTGCACTATGATTTCGGCGTCTTTAGAGGTGTTGTCCTCAACTTTCTTGATTTTTATTTTGCCTTTCTCCATGGCCTTGATGATGGAGTCAATCAAGGTCTTGGTGGTCTTGCCATAGGGCACGTCCTTGATGAGCAACGTGCGGTTATCAACTTTCTCGATTTTGGTTCGCACCCTCACACTGCCGCCACGCTCGCCGTCGCGATAGTTGCTCACATCGACATAGCCGCCGGTGAGGAAGTCGGGGTAGAGGTGAAATTCCTCGCCGCGCAGATAGCTGACGGCGGCATCGAGAATCTCGTTGAAGTTGTGAGGCAGAATTTTGCACGATAGACCCACGGCAATGCCTTCGGCTCCATGGGCGAGAAGCAATGGAAATTTCACAGGCAGGGTGATAGGCTCCTTGTTACGTCCGTCATACGACAGCGTCCACTCGGTGACCTTGGGGTCGAAGAGTGTGTCGAGCGCAAACTCCGACAGGCGCGCCTCGATGTAACGCGGAGCTGCGGCATCGTCGCCAGTGAGAATGTTGCCCCAGTTACCTTGTGTGTCAATCAGCAGTTCTTTTTGTCCGAGTTGCACGAGAGCGGAGTAGATAGACGCGTCGCCGTGAGGGTGATAGTGCATGGTGTCGCCCACGATACCAGCCACCTTAGACCGCCGTCCGTCGTCGCTTTCCTTCATGACGTGCAAGATGCGCCGTTGCACAGGCTTCAGTCCGTCCTCTATGTGAGGAATGGCGCGTTCCAAAATCACGTAGGAGGCATAGTCGATGAACCAGCTCTCATACATGCCCGAAAGCTGGAGCTTCTTGTCCTTGGGCACATGGTAGCTTGAATGGGCGTTTTGTGCCGTGTCGTCGGTCTGCTCCAACTCTTCGCTGCCGTCATCAAGGTGCTGGTTTTCCAAATCTTCCGGATTATTGTTCTCGTCTTTCTTCATATTTCTTCTCTCTACTGGTCAAAAAAACACATTGCTATGCCTCTGCAAACCACTCGCCATGCAACTTCGCTTGACGCGCAAGCCGCACCATGTGGGTGCGAGCTGACGCATGAAGTTTTTAAGCAGGAGCTTCTTAGGCAATTAACTTGTTGTTGCAAATTTACGATAATTTATCCACCCTGCCCACTTGGCGGCTTGCTTTTTTCGGGAATAGAAAACCATTTTAACTGCGCTGATTTGCAGTAATTCCGCTAAAAACTGTGAAATCGGTCGGTATATCGGAAATTTACAGTAAATTTGCGACATTAATCAATAAAAGTTTTAATCACGGAGAGCCGAGTGTGCGCAGCATTGCGCTTAGCGTAGTGGCAAGGCGAAAATAAACGAAAGATGGTGCGTCCTGTTCACCACACTTGCCGGGTTACGCCGCATGCAAAGCTCCCATAGCACATTAAATTTTCAAAAAATGGCACAAGAAGACAACTTCAAGCAAATCGTTTCACACGCCAAGGAATACGGATTTGTTTTTCCGTCGAGCGAGATTTACGACGGACTGGCTGCAGTTTATGACTACGGACAAAACGGTGTTGAACTCAAGAACAACATCAAGCGTTACTGGTGGGAGGCAATGACCCTTCTGCACGAGAACATAGTGGGTCTTGACTCGGCCATTTTCATGCACCCGACCATTTGGAAAGCTTCTGGTCACGTAGATGCGTTCAACGACCCGCTGATAGACAACCGCGACTCAAAGAAGAGATACCGTGCCGACAACTTGATAGAGGACGAAATCGCCAAGTTTGACGAGAAAATAAATAAGGAGGTGGCCAAGGCCGCAAAGCGCTTTGGTGATAAATTTGATGAGGACATGTATCGCAAGACCAATCCTCGCGTGCTTGAGCACCAGCAGAAACGTGACGAGCTTCACGCCCGCTATGAGAAGGCCATGAACGCCAACGACCTCAAAGAACTCAAACAGATAATCCTTGACTACGGCATAGTTGACCCGATTTCGGGCACAAAAAACTGGACCGATGTGCGCCAGTTCAACCTGATGTTCAAGACCGAAATGGGAAGCAGCGCCGACAACACCATGACCGTGTATCTGCGTCCGGAAACAGCACAGGGCATTTTTGTCAACTTCCTTAATGTGCAGAAAACAGGCCACATGCGTCTGCCGTTTGGCATAGCACAGATAGGCAAGGCTTTCCGCAACGAGATTGTGGCACGCCAATTCATATTCCGCATGCGCGAGTTTGAGCAGATGGAGATGCAATTTTTTGTGCGCCCTGGCGAGGAAATGGAATGGTTTGAATATTGGAAAAAGACACGTCTCAAGTGGCACGAGGCTCTGGGTATGGGCAACGAGAACTACCGTTTCCACGACCACGAGAAACTTGCCCACTATGCCAACGCCGCAACCGACATAGAATTCAAGATGCCTTTCGGCTTTAAGGAAGTGGAAGGAATACACAGCCGCACCAACTTTGACTTGAGCCAGCACGAGAAATTCTCTGGCAAGAAGGTGCAATACTTTGATCCCGAACTTGGCAAGTCGTACACACCATACGACATCGAGACATCAATCGGTGTGGACCGCATGTTCCTCTCGGTGTTCTGCCACTCATATGAGCAGCAGAAACTTGAAAACGGCGACTCACGCACAGTGCTTCACCTGCCCAAGCAGCTTGCTCCTGTGAAATGCGCCGTGATGCCACTGGTGCGCAAAGACGGCATGGAGGAGAAGGCTCATGAGATTATGGACATATTGAAATTTGATTTCTCCACACGCTTCGACCCGAAGGATTCAATAGGCAAGCGTTATCGCCGCCAAGACGCAATCGGCACACCATATTGCGTGACGGTAGATGGTCAGACACTCACCGACAACACTGTGACTCTGCGCGACCGCGACACCATGGAGCAGCAACGTGTGAGCATAGACCGTGTGCCAGAAATCATAGACAACGAGTGCAGCCTTAACAACCTGCTCAAAAAACTCGTGTAACACTCAAAAAAACTGCAAGCTGAAAAATGAGAAAATTCCCACTGTTACTTATTCTTGCCGTGTTTGCCTGCGCACTGACTTCGTGTCTGGGCGACAGCGACGACGATGACACATCGAAGAACTACAAGGAATGGCGCACAGCCAACGTCAACTGGCTCAAGGCACAGAAAGACTTGAAAAATGCTGACGGAACGGCTTTTTACACTCCTGTGGTGGCTTCGTTTGACAAAAACGCAGTAGTGTATATGCACTGGTTCAATGACACGAACTTGACCAAGCAGAACTTGAAGCCTTTTTATACATCGACGGTTGATGTGAAATATATAGGCCGACTATATGACAACTCGGTGTTTGACTCGTCGTATTACCGCACATCGCCGGCTGACAGCGTGCTGCGCATTCAGCTCAATTCCACGGTGCTGGGCTGGGGCATAGGCTTGACTCGCATGCACATAGGCGACAGTTGCCGAATTCTCATTCCATATCAGTTGGGCTATGGCGACAATGGCTATGGCGACTTGAAGCCATATACCACGCTGCAGTTTGACGTGAAACTTGTGGGAATTCCAGGTTTGTATGTCAAGCCCTGACGATTTATCGCAGGCTTAGAAATAAAACAAAGACGAGAGGCATGAGCCACACAATGGGCTGATGCCTCTCGCCGTTTTTTTTTAAACTTCCTCGATGGGTTGAGCTATGTGTGGTGGTGTGGGGCGGAGAAATCACGACATGGTGGGCAGAAGAGCGCGTGTGCGCGGTATGATGAAGCTGAAGCCTGTGATGCGTGCCACTGTGGCTTGTGACAGGCGTTGGAAATTGGCTTGTGGAATGATGCCGGTGAATGTGACTGTGCGCACAGCTCCAGCCTGATTGCCGAGGAAATCGGCAAGGGAGTGGTCGTCGTCGGTGTAGGAGAGGGTGGCTATGCGTTGGCCGTCGGCGGTGAAAAGATGCAGCTCGATGGCTTGGCTTGACTGCGACCCTGCCGGAATGTGCGCCGCCAGCCTTAGCTCTACAGGCAGGCTGACGGTGATGAAGCCCGGCGAGGGCTCGGCGTGCAGCCTGGTGGCAGTGACGGTGTCGCTGGCCACCTGCACGGCTTGGGCATTGTCGCCCGACACGGTGAAGCGCGCGATGCTGATTTGCTGCGACTGCGGTGAGCCACAGCCACATGCCAATTCCATCACTATGGCCAGGGCGAGCATGAATGTGAAAGTTAATTTGCTCATTAGGCGTTTGCTTTTTTGATTTGCAGTCACGAAGTTACACATAAAATGGCAGAATTGGTGGTCGTTTAGAGTATGTTTGTCTTTGTAAAACGGCTGTTTGTCGAGTAGATTTGCTTTAGGGTGGCGTAAAGGCGTATATTTGCCAATGAAAAAAGATAACAACACTCTAAAAATTAGAAGTTATGAAATGCAGATTTTTAAGCGTGCTGATAGTGGCAGGCGCCGCAATGTGCGCATCGGCAGCTTGGGGACAAGCCCCCAAGGGTATGGGCGGCAATGAGTCGGCCGAGGAGATGGCTCAACGCCAGCTGGAGCGAATCGACAAGACTGTGGGCTTGACTGATGCCCAAAAGACTAAATTGTCGGCAATCTACAAAGAGCAGGCAGAGAAGCTTAAAGGCTTGCGTGAGCAGATGCAGAAGATAGCCAAAGAATACAGGACCAAAGAAGATGCCGTGCTGACCGACGAACAAAAATCAAAGCTCAAGGAGCAGCGCAAGGCTTGGCGTGAAAACGGTGAGCGCAACGGCGACAAAGACCGCGGCCGCTTTGGTGGTGATGATAGCCAAAAAGGACCTGGCAGCATGGTTGACGCAAGCATAAACTTCCTTGACAAAAAGCTCAGCC
This sequence comes from uncultured Muribaculaceae bacterium, assembly GCA_934675575.1. Lineage (GTDB taxonomy): Bacteria > Bacteroidota > Bacteroidia > Bacteroidales > Muribaculaceae > Sodaliphilus. Next base: position 35,475 of record CAKUQQ010000012.1, on the reverse strand, counting down.
TGACCGATGACCAAAAAACGCAAATCAAAGGCTTCTACAACAGCCTTTTGGAGAGTCGTCCTGCCACCAGGGAAGAGGGTGAAAAGAAGTTTAAGGAAGTGGAAGAGCAGGTGAAAAGCGTGCTGACCGATGAGCAAAAGGCAAAGTATGAAAAGATTTTGCAGTCGAGACCCGCACCTGGCAAAAAACGTGGCGGACCACGCGGTGGCAATAAGGATAAAGATTGATGGGAAAATGCTAAGATAATCAGTATATTTGCAAAGCATTTAGGCGGAAAAATAATGTTTTGTGCTTGATTAGCAAAATATTTGTGTTTGTTAAGTTGTGAAAAAGGCGGTAGTTGGAGTGAATCCAACGCCGCCTTTGCTATGGTTGGGGTTGAGTTTGTGCCGTTTGTGGTTAGTGATTGTGAGCAAATGATAGTGACTAGAGCTTGAAAAAGTTATAACTTTGTGAAAAATTAACGAGATTATTCACGTTTTAAAACAAACAAGATGAGAAAACTATTATTGACGCTCGCTATGCTGCTTGCTGTGGTAATGGGTGTCGAAGCCGCCGGCAAACTGACGGTGGGCACGCGCCTCTACATGCATGGAGCCGGGCTGGCAGGAGAAATCAAGACACCAGCCGACGCATCGAGAGCCGCAGCGAGGAAATCAGCAGCCAAGGGCGCGCTTGTGCAGTGCTTTGTGAGTGCTGACGGCAAGACAAAGACGGCCTTGCGCAACATGGGCGCACACATTCACGGCCAAGTGGGCAACTTGCTGCTTGCATCGGTGCCGGCCGACAGGCTTGCCGACATTGCCGAGGTGCAAGGAGTGGCACAAGTAGATGTAGCCAAGAAACTCACGGCTTTCACCGACTCGGCACGCTCGGTGACACATGTGGACAAAGTGTGGAACGGAGCGTCAAACGGTCTGCCAAGCAATTACGACGGAACAGGAGTGGTGCTTGGCGTGATAGACACCGGTATAGACTTTACTCACCCGGCATTTAAGGATGCGTCGGGCAAACTGCGCATAAAGTCGGTGTATATGCCAGACGCAAGCTCAGGCGGCGTGTATCCTGTGGTTGACGGCGACACTTTGCCTGGCAGAAGCTATGTGACTGAAAAAGACATACTGAACATTGGCACCGACAGCGAAAATGCTGACCATGGCACGCACACCACCGGCACGGCAGCCGGCACGCTCGTGGGCAAATATGGCGGCATGGCTCCAGGCAGCGAGATTGTGCTCGGCGCATGCGGCGACAATTTGACTAATGTGAACATAGCCGCAAGCGCACTCTATATAGCAGAATATGCAAAACGTGCTGGCAAACCCTGTGTGATAAGCATAAGCCTGGGCAGCTTGAGTGGTCCGCACGACGGAACTTCGGCACTGCCATACATATATGACCAGATTGCGAAAAGCTATGGTGCGGTGATAGTGATAGCCGCAGGAAACTCTGCCGACGAAAAGGTGTATTTGGGCAAGAAGGTGACGGTGAATTCCACCGTTGACCACCCATCGCTCGGCACTGTGATTATGCCAAAATCGGGATATGAAGACACGCCTCTGGCCAAATCATATCACTGCGTGTCGCTACTCGATGTGTGGAACAACAACTCAAGAGCTGTGTCGGCACAAGCGGTGATACTCGACTGCAAGGGCAACCCTGTGTGGAAGAGCAGCATGATGACCGGCAGCTACACTGAAATCAGCGGCCGTAGCTTCAGCGATTACTTTGGCTCTGGCAGCAGCATCGTGTCGGCTGGCATGGTGGAGGACAACGGTCGTTTCCACTTGCAAATACAATCGCTGATTGAAAACTCCTATAGCCAGGCCAACACATATAGCTATGCAGTGCTGTTTTATGGCAAAGAGGGTGATGTGATTGACGTGTATGAATCGTATGGCAGCGAATACACCGACTTGGGCTCAATGGCCAGCGAGGTGTATGACCTGACAGAAGGTGTGGGTAAAAACTCGGAGTCGGACGATGTGACCGGCCGCAGAACAATATCGGTGGGCGCGTTGGCATCAAGGCTTAAATTTCCATACGGAACAGAAAACCCACGCACGGTGGGACTCTCAAACTATGGCTTCAGAGAAGGCGACATAGCATATTTCTCAAGTTATGGCATTGACTACAACGGTCAGCAACACCCATTTGTGGCTGCTCCAGGCCACACTGTGGTGGCTTCGGTTAACCACTATAGCAGCAGATACACATATAAGAACAGTTCGCAAAAAGTGACCCAAGACGGCAATGACTATTACTGGGCATATATGAGCGGCACATCTATGGCCACTCCGGTGACATCGGGAATAATAAGTTTGTGGTTACAGGCCAACAACACACTCAAGGTTGACGACATAAAGCGCATCATAAAGGAAACCGCAAATCATGACCAATATACCGATGGCGAAAACAAGGAACGCTTTGGCGCGGGCAAGATTGACGCTTTTGCCGGAATTGCATATATAACTAAAAACCTGTCGTCGATTTCATCAAATCTGCTTAGAGTGGATTTCGGACACGCTTCTGCAAAAACCAAAGTGGAGAAAACTATCACGGTGCGAGGCAACAAACTGTCGGCCGACGTGAAGGTTGCTCTGGTTGATAGCGACAAGGTGTTTAGTGTGGAACCATTGGTGCTGAAGCTTGCAGATGTGACCAAAGGCGCTGACGTGAAAGTGACGTTTGCTCCGCGCAAAGCAGGAAACTACACCGGCAAGCTGGTGCTTAGCTCTGAAGGCGTGAACGACTTGGAGGTGGAACTTAACGCCGTGGGTGAGTCGGCAGGCATAACAATGCTCCCAGCCGACACTGCCCAAGTGACGACAAACTCGTTTGTGGCAAAATGGGACGACGGCAATGAAAATGACGGCTCGGTGCGCTACACACTTTTGGTGAACAAGCAAGGCAATCCGCTCCGCTTGGTAAATGCCGACTTCAGCGGCTTCACCAGCTCTAAGCCAACAGACATGAGCGCAGCACTTGCTGACTCGGTGCCGGAATTGACAGGTTGGCAGGGTAAAGGCGTTATGACCGTGACAAAATCACTCCTGCTTAACGGCAAGCTCACATCTGACAAACTTGGCGGCTTGGGCGAGTTGGACAAAGTGACGGTGAAATTCTATGGCAAATCATATAACGCCAAAGCTTTTGGAACTGGCACAATGACAATTTCGACGAGCCTTGGTTCGGAGAAAGTGGCACTTGGCCGCACCGACAAGGAGTATTGCGTGGTGCTTGATGCCACTAAAAACGATGTGCTCAGCTTGAGTCAGGACAAGGGCACTGCACAACTGGCATGGCTGAAAGTGTATGTGGGCGATGCTGAGGCTGCGCAGCCTGACGACGACGCGAAGGCATATCGCAAGGTGACCGGCATTGAGGCTGAAAGCTACACGGTGGAAGGATTGGCCGACGGCACAACATATAACTACATGGTGCGCTCGGTGGGTGCCGACGCAAGCGTGTCGGCATGGTCGAACATGGACAGCGTGACAACGAAAAAAGCCGCTTACAGGACCATGACACTTGCCGAGATTGCCACAGCCGGAGAAATTGGCAAAAACTACAAGGTGGCTGACAGCGGCCTTGTGGCTGTGTATGCCAACGACAGCATAATCATAGCCAAGGACAATAACGGCTATGCAAAGAAAGACACTCTGCGCGCTGGTCAGACCGACTTTGTGAAGGCAATGAAGCTGCAAAACGGCGAATATGACCAGAGCAACTGGGTGGCAATAAAACTGCCGCAGGGCACAAAGGTTGACTCTAAGTGGATAGACGACCTGAAGGCTGGCAAGAGCTTTAAGATAGACGGCGTGGGCGGCACACTTGCTGACGCTACTAACCTGACGATAGAGACGACGGCAACTCCCAAGCGCGGTGATGACACCACATTTGTGCCAAACACCATGATTCCTGCAAACTTCATCGGCACACAGAAGAGTGCGGTGAATGGCAGGGAATATTTCTTCGTGATGCCAAAACCATGGGAAGTGGTGACGTTGACCTGGGCTAAATGGGACGCTTCAAATCACAGGTTTATGCAGCCAGAGCACAGCGACACCACCAACTACTATGGCTTGAAGGGCGGTGCTTATGCGTCGCTTGACCTTGTGGGCGGCGAAGGCAAATTTGTGCAAGGCCACACTTATCAGTTCCGTGCCTTGATTGTGGCAGCTGCATTTGATGCGACAAGCTCTGCCGACATGAGCTATGACTACTGCATAATGCCGCTTGAAACAGGCGATGTGAAAGACCTGTCGGGAGTGTCAACCGTTAAGGGCGGAAGGACTGTGGTAGGCGTTACGTATTATAACGTGGCCGGCGTGGCAGCCAGCAAGCCGTTTGACGGCGTGAACATAGTGGAAACACGCTTTAGCGACGGCAGCCGCACTGTGGTGAAGAAATTGAATTAAAGCGATATTGTAGTAATATCCGATACGAGAAGTCGGGGAAGCTGGTGATGAGCCTACTTCCCCAACTTTTTTCTTGACAGCAATAAAAAATCGCCTCGTTTATGCAGTATTTTATGAATTTCCGCATTTATAGCATGGATTAAAATTAAGAAGAAAATAAAAGAGAAATTTTTATTATTCATGCTGTTGGTTCTTCCGTTTTTCTTCTCGTCTTGCAGTAAAGAAGACGGAGAGGTGGAATCCATGAAGTGGAAAACCGAAGTGAAGAAATCAAGTGACGGCTGTTTCCATGTGTCGCCTGAAGGAGGAACTTATGTGTTCCACTGCACAAACTATGATTCTTTTTGGATACCGGTTGTTACAGAAAAAGAAGTAGGAGGTGAAGAAAAAAGGTATGAGGGCAACAAGAATGATTCCATTGCAGCAGATTGGCTAACAGTTAAAAGTGACGGAAAAACGCTGACGGTTACTATTTTACCCACAAAATTAGATGGCAACTGTTATATGGAAGTGTCTGTACAAGCAGGTGACGCTTTTGATGAATTTAAGTTCAGGCAGAGAGGACTGAAAGTGGGATTGTAAATTCACGACATTCAAAATTAGAAAGCCTTTATCCAATAAAAGATATTTATCCCTGCCTTTGATTATTCAGTGGCAGGGATTTTCTATTTCATCTATCTTATATCTTGCCTTCTCATTTCACCCAACAATAAGCCCCGACACATATCGGGGAGAGAATAAATTTTCCCGTTCATAGTTTCTTGTTCCTGTCTTTTAAAATTTCTGTCATATTGCTCTGTGCCCATGCAATCATGTTTTCCACTACAGGAATGAATGAGCGTGCACGGTCGGTGAGCGAATACACCACTCTTGGTGGAACCTCGGCATAGACTTGTCGTGTGACGAAACCATCTGCTTCCAATGAGCGGAGTGTGGAGGTCAGCACTTTTTGTGAAATGTCGGGAATGGCTCGGTTTAGGGTATTGAAGCGAATATTGCCGTTTTGGTGCATCACGTAGATGACCAGCAATGACCATTTGCCGCAAATATGCGCTAAGATGTTGCGAACAGGACAGTTTTGAATTAAAGTGTCTGTTATCTGATTGCTCATTATTGTCTTTTGTAAATGTACATGTAATTATTTAATTATCACTAATGGTATGTAAAAGTAACTAACTTTCTTAAAGTGATGCAACTTTCCGGGTTAAAGTGTGTTAAATTGTAAAAAGCTTAGCTTCTGATAATCAGTAATAGTTACCTAAAAGTAAGTAACTTACGTGGTAGTATTCTCTTGTGATGGTAGAGAAATCACTATACTTTTGCACCATCAAATTAAGATATTACTAAATAAAATATTCAAAGACAATGAAAGAGACTAAGACAATTATCAAGGCGGAGAATGTGACAGCTGTGGATTTCGGCAAGTTTAACAACTTGAACGAGTATGTATTGGAGCTTTCTCCAGAGATTAAGATTCCAGGAAAGGTATTCGGAGGCGCATTGGTAGGTGCAACAGGCGCTGAATTCTCATTTCAGTCGTTCGCCCCAGGCACAGAGACTGGTTTTCTCCACACCCACAAAACGCATGAGGAGTTGTACTTCTTCCTCAGCGGCAATGGTGAGTTTCAGGTTGATGGTAAGGTGTTTCCTGTTACAGTGGGAAGCGTGGTGAGAGTAGCTCCGAATGGCAAGCGTTCCATTCGCAATAATGGTAAAGAATCGCTTGTGATGCTCTGTGTGCAATATCGTGGTGCTACTTTCACACCAGATGATGCCACCGATGGCGTTATCTTGAATGAAAAGGTAGAATGGTAAGCTTGTTTTTCTTTATTTCCCTATAATTGGGAATTGACACTTACAAATTAAAAAGCCGTATCTTGATCTAATGGTCTTGATGCGGCTAAATGTTTTTTCCTATCGTTTTTCTCTACAAGGTTCTCCTTGACAAAGAGAATGATGATTTGCTCCCATTAGTTTTGTTGCCTTACCAGTTCGATAGCTTCCTTGCCAGTGATATGCTCAATGGCAAACTCTATTACAGCCACATGATTTACGCCTTTTTCTATCTCGGCTGCTAATGCTTGCTCATCATTGGGGTTATATCGCTTGCCCAATAGGTGCAAGGCATTGCGCTTTTCTGCCTCGTCATCAATAATGCGCACACGCCCGAAGCAAATCACGCTGCGAAAGTGAGTGGTGAAAGTTTCTGGGTGTATCTCATCATTACATATAATTGTGAATGAAGCTTTGCCGGTGTGGCGTATGGCATCTATCTTATGCCCATTCAGTGCCGAGTGGAAATACAGCTTGTTGTTATCGTAAACGTAGCTGATAGGCACTCCGTAAGGATAGCCGTTGTCGTCGAGAACTGACAACACACCCGATGTTGCATGACGAAGAAGTGCTATTGCCTCTTCTTCTGACAGTTGCTGCCGCTTGCGGCGCATTGGCATAAAGTTGGTCATAGTTCTGTTTTTGTTTATGATGCAAAGGTAAAGATTTTTTTACAGGTCGAGGGTGATTTGTTTGTCGAGTGTGGCGGTGTCGGGACGGTTGTTTGCCACAGAAAGCCCCATGAGCCTTATGGGCTTGCGAGAGAAATCGACATCGGCTTTTGCCAGCAGCTGCTTGGCGAGAGGAAGAATGTCGGACTTGCGGCGCAAAACCTTGCCCTGCGTGGCACTGCGCGTGATTTGGGTGAAGTCGTTGAACTTGATTTTGAGGGTGAGCGTGCGGCCATTGAAGTCGTGCTTGTTGAGCCGCTCTATGAGTTCGAGCATAGTGTTGTATAGCTCCATCACGGCTATGGTGTGCTTGGTGATGTCGGTGTCGAAAGTGCGCTCGCAGCCTATTGATTTCCTCACCCAGTCGGGTGACACGGGGCGGTCATCGATGCCGCGTGCAAAGTTGTAGTAGATTTGCCCCATTTTGCCAAAATGGAGCATCAGTTGCGGCAGTTCCATGGCTCGCAGCTGCTCCACGGTGCTAATGCCCAGGCGGTGCATTGTGAGCGCTGTCTTTGGCCCCACGCCCCACAAGTCCTCGACAGGCAACTTGGATATGAACTCAAGAGCCTTGGAGGGGTGTACCACGCACAATCCGTTGGGCTTGCGATAGTCGGAGGCAATCTTGGCCAATAGCTTGTTGTGAGCCACGCCGGCAGAGGCGGTGAGGTGCAGCTCGTTGCTGATTTCGGCTCGTATGCGCTTGGCTATGTCCATGGCGAGCGGTATGCCAAGGTTGTTGTCGGTGACATCGAGAAAAGCCTCGTCGATGGAAATGGGCTCGATGAGCGAGGTGTAGCGGCTGAAAATTTCGTGCACTTGCTGCGACACTTGTTTGTAACGCTCAAAATGCGGCTCCACGATGATGAGTTGCGGACACAGGCGCTTGGCTGTGGCAATGGGCTGTGCGGAGTGCACGCCGAAAGGGCGAGCCTCGTAGCTGGCTGTGGAGACCACTGACCGTGGCATGTCGTGACCAATGGCTATGGGTTTGCCTCGCAACTCCGGGTTGTCGAGCTGCTCCACCGAGGCAAAAAAGGCGTCCATGTCAATATGTATAATTTTACGCAACGACATCTTTGTGGTGCAAATATATGGAAATATCCGGATTGTGTGTTTAATAAAATTTATTTCACAGCCATTTTGCCACCGGCTATGGAAAATGTGCTGCCAGTTAGCTAACGAAGCGGTGGTTGTGGCAGGTGGCATGCTTGTGGTGGCAATGTGTGAGAGGAAAATGACATTATTTTTATGGTTAAATGTAGTCGGTATTATGAATTATTATATAAATTTGCATAAAAGTTAGTAAAACAAACAAAATTGAACATTTTTTTTTAAGTTTATAATTAATTCAAGTATCAAACAAATTTACATGAGAAAAGTCTATTTATCATTAGTGATGCTTATGCTGTGTGTCTGTCTGCCAGGGCAGGCGCGGCAGTTGGCTAAATTCTCGCCCATAATCGACCCTGGGCCGAGTCTGCAGCCGATAGAGCAGCAAGTGAATGGTGAGGCTTTGACGGCCAATGCCAAAGTGATTAACAAGGCCAAGGAGGAACTGAGGTTGCAGACCAAGGCCAAAGCCGAGAAAGGCAAGGTGGAGCAAGGCTCTGCGCGCAAAGCCGGAGCCAAGCGGGTGGCAAAACCGCTTAGCGAGGTGCTTGGCACCTACATGAGCGTGGATTACAGCTACTACACCAAGAGCTATGACCACCATGTGGTGAAGATTTTGCAACGCAACGACTCGTTGCTTGTGAACAACATGTTTGGCGCGCAGACCGACTTGGTGGCCAGCTACGATGCCACTGCAGGCGTGCTGACGATTAAGCCGCAGTTTATCTACGACTCCGAGAGTTATGGCAAGAGCTGGATATGCAGCTGGGACGGTGTGAAGCCGCTGGTGTATGACACCGAGACACCAATCACGGCAACAGTGCAGGCCGATGGAAGTCTGAAGTTGTCGTGCTGGGGCGTGTATGTGATGGAGGGCTCTCAAAAGGGAGGCGTGTTTAACGCCTACACGGAGTCGTCGCTCAAGAAACCGAATGCCACAATGCACACGGTGGAATACTCGACCAACACAGAGAAAGACTATCCGCTGCTTGTGGAGCAAACTGCCGACAACCAGCTTAGTCTGGCCAACTTCATTGGCAACGGCAAGGCCGTGAACATGACGCTGCGCCCCGACAGCACTTCATATATCAGCGCACAGCAAGTGGCCACACTTGCCGTGTATGGTGACTTCACACTCAATGCTGCCAATGCAAAAGGCAAGATTGACAAGTATGGATATATCAGCGGTACAAAGACCGCCGGAGGCATAAGTCTGAGTCCGTGGGGTGTGTTTTGCGTGAAGAGCACATCGATAGCTATGGCAAACATAGCCAGCAGCGAAATCAAGTTTAACGGATTTGAGCCCAAATACCCCACCAAGGTTGCCGTGAACTTTGACGGCGACGGAAGTGAGGCAAGCCCTTATAAGATTAAGACACTTGCCGACCTCAAGGCACTTGCCCAAAGTGTGACGGACGGTGAAAGTTACAAAGGAAAATATTTGGCACTTGCCGGCGACATTGACGCAAGTGTGGAGTCGGCCACAACTTATCAGCAGATAGGATTTGACGACACGAAATATTTCGACGGAACATTTGACGGCGCAAACCACACCATAAGTGGCTTTAAGGCCAATTTCAACGGTGACAACTATGGAGGCCTGTTCGGAATAATAGGCGCAAACGCAACCATTAAAAATCTCAGTATAAAAGATGCCGATGTGGCAGGCTCTGGCCGCTACCTTGGAACTGTGGTGGGCTACAACAAAGGCGGCGCAGTGGAAAACTGCCATGTGGCAGGTGCCGTTGACGGCAACGTGATGAGCGTTGGCGGTGTTGTGGGCTACTCTGAAGGCCCAGTGTCGAAATGCGACTTCGACGGCACTGTCACTGGTGGTGCCGAAGTAGGCGGCGTGATAGGAGCCATAAAGAACAATGATGTGAGTGACTGCCACTCTTCGGCAATTATCACGGTGGAGCATTACTATCCAAACTCGTCACACGGCGCAGGCGGTGTGATAGGCGACGCGATAGGCAAATCAAAACAGTGGGTTAACGTGCAGCGTTGCTACTTCACTGGAAGCGTGTATGACAAGCAAAAAGCAGGCTACGTGGGCGGTGTGATAGGCGGATTGTATGCCGGCAGCGTGCGCGAGAGCTTCAGCACAGGTTCACTCACTTGTGCATCAGGACAGGTGAGCGGCGGAACTGCACAAGGTGCCGGTGGTGTGACCGGATATTTGAGCAATGGCGAGGTGGTGAACTGCTACAACGCCGGAGCTGTGAATGCCCCATACAACAACGAGTCATCTGGCATCGTGGGTTATGCCGGCGGTTTCACGAACTCCACCTCACGCATTCACAGCAGCTACAGCTCTGGTATGGTGGAAAACAACACTACCTTTGAATACAAGGGCGTGATGGGAAGCTACTTCGACAAGAGTGTGCTCGACATTAAAGATGCTTACTATGACTATCAGTCATCGGGCATGGACACCGTGTCGGTGGGCTACAAATCAACTGCCGAACTGACTTCTGGCGAGCCTTTGCCTGGATTCTCCACAGATGTGTGGTATTTTGAAAAAGGATTCTATCCTCGCTTGAAGGCTCTGAAAGACAACGATGTGGCCGACCTGTCGGCAGCGGCAATCTTCCTGACCAAAAACGAGAACGCACACAAGGTGAAGAACGCTTTCACCGTGTCGGGCGCAAACAGCATCGTTTGGGGTGTGCTGTCGAACGGTCAAGCCGTGGCAAAGGGCGACGGAATTGTGGTGAACGGCACCACTGTGACCATGACCGGCAACTATGGCCGCGACCATTTGCTCGCTATCAACAAGAATGGCGACTATAAGTATTTTGACATCTACGCCGTGGCAGCAGACTACACTGGCGAAGGAACAAAAGCTAATCCTTACCAGATAAAGAACAAAGCTGACTTGCAGAAACTTGCCGATGCTGTGAACGTTTATCACCAGACACACAAAGGCGACTACTTTGTTGTGACCAACGACATTGACATTCAGAAAGACGTCAACTTCAAGGGAATTGCCACCCAGACGGGTCAAGTGTTCTTTGAAGGCCAGTTTGACGGTGCTAACCACACGGTGCACAACTTTGTGCTCGACGGCGCAACCGACAAGGTGGATTACTTGGGCTTGTTTGGCATCTGCGGGCCAAAGAGCGTGATTAAGAACGTGCGCATTGCCAAAGATTGTAAGTTTGACTTATATCGTTACAGCGCACCAGTGGTGGGCTACACAGAAGGCAAGGTGATAAATTGCCGTAACTATGCCGACGTTAACGCCTATGGCGTTTATACCGCCGGTGTGGTGGGTGCAGCAGCAGTTGACACTGCTCTGATTGAAAGCTGCTACAATGCCGGAACAATCAACACTGGCAGTGGCTCGGCAGGCGGTGTAACTGGTTATAATGCTGGCACGCTGATTAGCAGCCGCAACGACGGCGCCGTGAACTGCTCGCTCAAGGGAACTTCTTCAAACTCTATAGTGGGTGGCTTGGCTGGCTACAACTTCGGCCTTGTGAAGAACTCACAAAACACTGCTCCGGTAGATGGCCAGAAGCAAGTGGGCGGCATTGCCGGTGTGAACTCAATTGTCAAGACTACAGGCGTGGGCGGAAACCTTGTTGGCAACATCAACACAGGTGTTGTGACAGGAGAATCATACGCTGGTGCTATTGCTGGCCAGGTGATGAGCCGCACCAAGATAGAGGGCAACTGCTATGACGCACAGCTGAACTCATGCGGTGCAGCAGCCGGAGGCGCGCTCAATGGCGCATCACCGCTGCTTACAAGCACACTCACTGCCGGCAAGGCTCCAAAAGAGATTGCCGACGCTGATGCTTGGACGTTTGCCGAGGGCAGCTACCCGGCACTCAAGGCGTTTGCCGACGAGGCCATTGCAGCCGAGGTGAACAAACTGGTGCTCAAACTTGATGAGCTCGACAACGCGCGTGCCGTGACAGCTCCAGCCTCGCTGAGCAGCAATGCCAAGTGGACTGTGGCCAAAGGCGACAACTTTGTGATAGACGGCAACACGCTGAAGGTGACCGCCCCAACCGACACTGTGGCAGAGAGCACACTTGAAGCTGTGGCCGGAGACGTGAAGCGTACTTATAGCTTGCGTGCCGTGCCGGTGGTGTTTGCCGGAAAGGGCACAAAAGACGACCCATATCAAATCAAGACAACCGACGACATGGACAAACTGGCCAATGCCGTTGAGAAATATGACATGGATTTTGAACACCGCTATTTCAAGGTGATTGAATCCATCAACTTTGTGGGCCACGAATACAAGCAAGTGGCAGCTGGCGACAAGAAATTCCAAGGCTATTTCGATGGAAATGGCAAGAGTTTCTATAACCTGAATCTTGAAGACAAGGAAGCAAGTGATGTGGCTCTGTTTGGAAATGTGGGTGCACAAGGCACTGTAGCCAACCTCACAGTGGAACTTAGCACTGTGACGGCAAAGGGCAATGTGGCTCCATTTGCTGTGAAAACAGCCGGTGCATTCATCAATTTGACAAATAAGGTTGATGTGCGTGCCACCACATCGGGCTATGCCGCAGGTATCGCTGCTGCTGGTCTTGAGGGCGCAAAATTTGTGAACTGCCGCAACTCAGGCACAATATCGCTTGATGCTAAAAACTATGCTGGCGGTATCACTGCCGTGAGCGAATATTCAAGCTATGAAAATTGTGTGAACGACGGAGTGGTGATAACAGCCACTGGTTATGCTGGCGGCATTTCGGGCGCAATGCGCGCATCGGTTGTGAACTGTGTGAACAATGGTGAGGTGACTTCGCTCAAAGTGTCGAACTACATAGGCGGTATTACAGGCCAAGAAGGCGCTGGCTCAAAATTTGACAACTGTGTGAACAATGGAAATGTGACCATGGGTGACAGATATGTGGGCGGAATTGTTGGTTCGTCGTCGAGTGAAACCGCTGAGCACGCCTCACTTATCACTGACTGTGTGAACAACGGCGACATTGAAGCAAACTACTATGTGGCCGGCATTGCCGGAAATCTTGCTGGTGGACATGAAACCAAGAACTCTCAGAACAAGGGTAAGATTTCGGCAACCAAAGGCTATGCCGCAGGCATCGTGGCATCGCAGTCAGGTAAAGACGAATACCTCACAATCATAGAAAACTGCCAGAATTATGGTGCTGTGAAGAACACATCAAAAGACTATGTGGCAGGTATCGTGGCTTCAAAGTCCAGCGGTGACGTGGTGCTGACCAAGTGTAGCAACTACGGACGAATAGAGAGCGCCGGTGAAATGGTGGCAGGTATTGCAGGCCAGTTCAGCGGAAAGGTTACGGAGTGCTACAATGCCGCACCAGTGGCTGGCAAGAACCGTGGTGTGGCCGGCATTGTGGGCTTTGGCGCTTATGCGGAGATTGACAGGTGCTTTAACCTCGACTCCATCGTAGCAACGGGCACTCCTGCCTCACAAGGCATGGCTGGCGGTATTCTGGGCTATGGTAACCCATTGACGGTGACCAACTGCTACAACATGGGTGCTGTGACTGCTGTCAACAAGGCTGCCGGTATAGTGCCATTCTACTACAATGGTTATGTGATAAAGAACTGCTATAATGCAGGTCCTGTGACTGTGACAGAAACCAATAACCCGATGGTGGCAAACATAATGGCTGATGAGAAAGATGCCGAAAGTGTAATTGAAAACTGCTACTTCGACACCACAGTATGTGCCGCTTATCCAGCCGACTCAATCGCCATAGCTACATCAACCGCAGGATTGACCAATGCAAAACTTGGTGATGCCTTTGCCAACAAGACGGCTTCGTATCCGACACTGACGGCATTTGCCGACAACGCTTTGGCAAACTACTTTGCCGCAGTGATTGTGCTTGATGACAAAGATGACTTTGACCATGTGAGCCTGCCATTCAGATATGGACTGGCCGACAGCACAGTGTGGACGGCATCGTCTAACCTCGTGCTCAACGACGGTGTGGCTACATCAAATGCCATAGGCGCAGCTTGGATAACCAAGAAATATGGTGACTTGAGCAAGACTTGGATTATTGATCTCACAAGAGTGAGCAGTGTAGATGGCAACATTGCTGACAAACCTGTGGTGAGCCGTGAATATTATGACATGAATGGCCGCCGCGTGGCAACTCCTGCAAACGGTGTGTATGTGGAGGTGACCAAGTATGCCGACGGAACAAGCACCGGCAAAAAGGTGGTTAAATAAGTCAAGTAAAGCTCTGCGGCTTTAGCCGACGGAGTGCATAGAGAAATACTTTTTTGGAGGTGGACGACCCTTGCAATGCATGAGGGTCGTCCATTTTTTTATTTGTTGGCGTTGCGGAAGTGCTGCGGAGTGCAGCCGGCTATGCGTGAGCTAATGATTATAGGTCTGGCACTCATCGTGTTTGCTGTGGTAATGAATGTGTGGGCAGTAGCGAGCTACAAGAAGATCTCGTGATAGCGAGAGTCTGGCACATTTTATGCAAATGTGTGATGAGTTCTGTTTTTTTCTGTGGATAAAACAGGGTGTCTCACCTTTGTTCTTTTGATTGGCGAAAGTTCATTGCTTCACCAAACATCTTTGTTGATTTTGGTAATGAGGATTGGATAATATTTCTGGTTGGTCATTCGCAAATGCATTAGAGGCAATCCTGTCACCTTTGAGTTGCCACATAAACCAAGCCGTAACGTAGCCATCACAAGAATATAGCATCTGTCCGTGGTCGGCTTCAATACGGCGAGCCATTATCTTTGGGGCAGTGATGACTGAATACATAGAATCCATGGCTTCAATTGGTATTACCATTTTTGTTTCAAAATCACCTTCGGTTCCTGCCAGTATAAGAATGGGAATGTTTACTTTTTGCAAGTCATACGGAAATTTCAACAAAGCAGCTCCTGCCGGTTGGGTGGGCGATAGGCTTACTGCTGTTTTATATGAGAAAGAATGGAGTGAGTCTGTTATCGCATTGAACACTCCAGCGCCTCCTTGTGAATGGCCGCTGATGCCGATGTTGTCAGTGTCAACTTTTGCATAAAGACGGCTGTCTTTATTTTTGTTTTCACGAATGAGATAATCTAAAGTCAAATTTGTGGATTTGCCATTGCCTGTGCTGGGGTCATCGTTACCAGCCACTATGAATCCCCATGATGCAAGATGCCTGAACAAAGCATCGTATTTTTCAGGTAGAATACCAGTACCATTGACAAATAAAACCAGAGGCCATTTTGAAGATTTGAGTTCAAGCTCTTTTGGATAGAATATCGTCAATTTCACCATTGGCGAATCGATTGGACATTCCATGGTTTCAATATCAAAAGGCCCATTAGCGAGATACCTGGCTTCTATCTGTCCTCCAGTTTCCACTTTGCCGGTGTAGCCATTTGGAACAGCCTTTGAAAATGTCATAATTATCATGAGTAGGATTATGCCAATAATTGGCAAACAGAGTATGCAGCCCAAAATTATCAGCATCAGTTTTATTCTTCTTTTTGCCATTGGTCAATTGTCCATAATTTGAAATTTTGAGGAGTGTGAAAATTGAGTGTCAATTTTCACTTAATTCGGCTAATCAAACTAAGAATTTCATAAAATGAGCTGTGTGATGTCCGGATAGGCGGCTTTGCCTGTGGGGCATTGGTGAGGGGGTGGTGTTATGGCTGAGGGGGAGTGGAGGAAATCAAGGCGCTGAGCTGCGGTTCTATGCCTGGTGCGGCTGCAAGGAGAGAAACATTGCGGTCGGCGCGGAATCGGCGCACTATGGCTCCAGCCTCGGTGGCAATAAGCTCGGCGGCACATACGTCCCACTCGTGCAGGTTGATTTCCCAATAGCCGTCGAGAAATCCGGCGGCAACGTAGCTGATGTCGAGTGCGGCTGACCCTATGCGGCGCAGTCCGCGCACTTGTGGCATGACGCGTGTCACGTTGTCGAGGTTGTTGTCGGTGGTGGTTGCTTTGTCGTAGGGGAAACCTGTGGCAACCACGGCTTGGCTAAGACTTGTCTTTTTGCTAGCGGCTATGGGCTCGCCGTTGAGATAGGCGCCTTCGCCTATCACGGCGTGAAATAGCTCGTTGAGATAAGGCGCAAACACCACGCCCACCACAGTCTGGCCGTTATGGCGCAAGCCTATTGAGACATTGAAGTTTGGCAGCCCGGCACTGAAATTGGTGGTGCCGTCGAGAGGGTCGATTACCCACTCAAACTCTGGCTGGGCAGAGCCTGACTGCGAGAGTCCCGACTCCTCTGAGAGAATGGCGTGGTCGGGGTATTTGGATTGAATACCCGATTTCACAGCCATCTCTGAGGCTTTGTCGGCAGTTGTCACAATGTCGAAATCGTTTTGCTTCGCTGTGATGTCGAAATTTCCTTTGCGGAAATATTGCAGTTGAATCTTGCCTGCCTCGTGAGCAAAGGCTACGGCATCGAGCAGAAATGAATCGTAACTTGTCATGCGTGACTAATAGTTAAGGTTGCAAGGATTCCGTTGCTGGAGAGTGGGTGGAGTGAGGTATAGTATGGGGTGTTGTGGTCAAATTATGCGTTGTCGGCTTCGGCAGAATCTTCGTCTTCTTGGTCGAGAATTGGAATTTGGCGATGGAACACTTCCTTGAAGCAAATCAGGGTTTCGGTGCGGCCCAGGCCGAGTTGCAAGAAGTCCTCGTGAATGAGCTTGAGCAAGTGATTGTTGTTTTTTGCATAAAGCTTAACGAACAGGTCATATTTTCCTGTTGTGAAGTAGCATTCCACCACTTCTGGCATCTCTTTGAGGTGTTTCACCACTTCGTCGAACTTGGAGGTGTCGTTGAGGAAAATGCCAACATAGGCGCAAGTGTCATAGCCCACGGTGGAAGGGTTGATGAGTGAAATTGAGCCGTTGATAACCTTGTTGTTGTATAACTTCTGAATGCGTTGGTGTATGGCTGCTCCCGACACATTGCACGCACGTGCAATTTCGAGGTAGGGTTTTCGTGCATTAACCGACAACATCTTCAAAATCTTGTGGTCGAGTTCGTCTAATTTAACTGGTGCCATATTATTTATGCCTGATAATTTTTGTTTTATAATAATGTTGCTTGAATAACGTTTATATATTGTCAAGTTTACAAATGTAACAAAAAATATCAGATTAATGATAACATTTAAGGAAATTTATTGGAAATCGGAATTGTTTGATTGCGTGAAGGCATTGCTCGCAGAGAGCTTTCCGCCAGAAGAGCGGCGCGACATGAGCGACTTTGAGAGGATATTGAAAACAGACGACCGCTTCACGATTTTTGTTGGTGAACATGACGGCGAGCTGGTGGGCTTTATCACCAGCTGGGATTTTGGCACGTTTGCCTATGTGGAACACTTTGCCGTGTCTCCTGTCATGCGCAACCACGGGTGCGGAACGCAAGTGCTGAAAGGGTGGCTTGAGGTCAAGGGCAAGCCTGTGGTGCTTGAAGTGGAGCTGCCGACCGATGCCTTGACGCGGAGACGTGTGGGTTTCTATGAGCGTAATGGATTTGTGCTTCATGAAGATTTTGAATATCTGCAACCGCCATACAGACTTGGCGACGACGAGTTGCCGTTGAGGCTGATGACGCACGGCGACTGTGACCTGCCACTCGATGTGGTGGCCGCAATAATTAAGCGCGAGGTGTATGACAAGCAGAGAAATGCCAAATAAAGGCGAAAACGTGGTTGAATGAGTGCGAATTATGAGGCTGGGTTTGTCGATTTAGTAAAAATGTGCCAACTTTGCCAATGAATATGATTATAAAAAAGAAGATAATAAGCAAAACGGGCATTGCTGCTGTGGTGGCATTGTGCGGCATTTGGCTTGCCTTGATGGCTAACAGCTGCCGTTTTGAGCAGAAACATGCCCCTATGATACTGGTGAGTGTGCAGCCGCAGAAAGAGTTGCTTAAACGCATAGCCGGCAGCCGCTATGAGGTGCACTGCATGCTTGGAGATGAGAGCAATCCCGATAATTTTGAGCCTAATGCCAACAACATGATGTGGCTTGAAGGGTGCGTGGCTTATTTCGCGATAGGAAACATAGGCTATGAGTCGGCCATAATGACGCGCATTGACGATGTGAAGAACAAAGTGAAAGTGTTTGACAACACAAAGGGACTAAAATTCATAGATTTTAGACCAGTACCTGATGTGTGCGAAAAAAATCCGTACGTGTGGGTGTCGGCAAAAAACTGCAAGGTGATAGCTAAAAACATGCTTGATGCCCTGATAGAGATGAATCCGAAGAATGCCAAATATTTCACTCACCGCTACAACAAGCTCAAAGGCGAGCTTGACGCTGTGGACAATGCGCTTGCCGCCACTCTTGACACATGCCGTGGAACGGCGTTTGTGGAGGCGTTGCCCAAACTGGCATATTTTGCGCGCGACTACAAATTGCGCGACATGGCACTTTTGCCTGGGCCAGACGGCAATGTGACACCCGACAGGGCGGAGGCTTGCCGTGAGAGCGGCGCAAAGGTGTTTTTTGTGCAGCAATACACCGGCGACCACAAGTCGGCTGACTATGGCACCATGCTGGGGCTGAAAACCGTGAGTGTGAACTTGGTGGGCGAGAGTTGGCTCGATGGTATGCAAATGACAGCCAAGGCGATAGCCCGCAACCGCTAAAAATGAGTGGGTAAATGTAACATACTGAACAAGACAAAACAAAAGCCGCAAGCTGAGGTGAGAGCCTTGCTTGCGGCTTTTGTTTATTGGTAACTGGCAACAGCCTGCGTGGTGGAGAGCGGCTGTTGCCAGATGGATTTACGGTAATGCTTTACTTGACAAACACCGTTTTGCGAGTGACTGATGTGCCGTCGGTGAAGACGGTGCGCTCAATCACGATAGTGCCTTTCACGGGGTTGTAAATCTTCATTCCGGCAATGTTGTAGTAAGTGCGCGAAGCCACTGTCTTGGCTGCTGCGTTGGTGTCGTCAACACCACTCACGTTGTCAACATTGAGATTGAAAGTGTGTGACCAGCGGCCATAGCTCTTTGTGAGCGTGGCAGCTCCAACGGCTGATGTGGCAACCACGGTGCCAGACACGCAGAGGTTGTCAGATGACTTCCAAGTGAGTCCGTCGAACGCTGGCACGGCAAACTTAGACTTGACATGGTCGGGTGTTTCGCCGTTGGCAAGCTGGTAAGCAGCGGCAAAGTAGGTCACGGTGTCGTTGTCGGCCAAGCCCGATGGCACAGGATACATGGCTGTGCGGAGGGTGAAGCCGTCGCCGAGCGAAGCACCGAGCATTTGCTGGGTGGTCAATCCGTTGGCTTTTTTGTCGTTGTTTGACACGATGCCTGGGTTGACGTCGGTGTCGTAGTAGCAGTTGGTGATTTCCATTTCCACATCGTTGCCCATGATGATGTTACCAACATCGGTTTTGTCGGTAGAGGCGATTGCGCCGGCATTGTAGCAGTTGGCAATCACAACATTGTTAAAGGGAGAGCCAAGCACACCGCCTATGTGGTCTTTGGCGGTGAGGGTGCCCATGTTGTAGCTGTTCTCAATCTTCACTGCGCCGTAGCCGTGAATTCCGCCCACAGTGGCAAAGTTGCCATAGTTGGCGTTGGCGTTGGCTGCAGTGGTCTTGCCAGAAGTGATGTTGCCAAAGTTGGCGCACCCTATGTAGTGTGCGCTACCAATGCCGCCCATGCCACCTATGCCATAACCTTTCTCCGATGTCACGTTGCCCAGGTTGTAGCAGTTGATGTTGGTGGCAGAGTTGCTTGCGGCAAAACCGCCCACGAAGTTGTTGGCGGCGGTCACGTTGCCGGCATTGTAGCAAAGCTCAATGGTGGCTTCGTCGTCGGTCGAGGCTGCAAAGCCGCCAGTGTAGGAAGATGTGCCGGTGTAAGAGGTCATCACATCGCCAGTGTTGTAGCAATTCTTGACGATTGTCACAACACCTTCCTTGCCACCAATCTCACTGGCAAAACCGCCGGAGCGTGAGCTACCAGAAGTGATGGAACCGGTGTTGTAGGAGTCATAGGCCAGTGTGCCTGCGCCAAGCGACGAGATTACGCCTGCAGCGTTTTTTTCACTCGTTATGTCGGCAGTGTTGTAGCAGCCTATGATAACTGTGGGCTTGTCGGTGGTGGTGGCGTCGGTCTTGCCAATCACACCGGCAGTGTTGCTGCCGGTGGCATAGACTTGACCGTCGTTGTGGCAATAGAGGATAGAGTCGTTGCCAATGCACTCATTGACCACACCTGCCACCATGTCGGCGCCAGAAATGTATCCTTGGTTGACGCAACGCTTGATGTTGCCGCCACAGTAGTTGACAATGCCGGCAGCATTGTTGGTGGCTGACGACACGTTGCCATAGTTGACACAGCTGTCGATTGCAGCCATAGGAGCAAGGCGTGAAACGATGCCGGCTGCATAGCGTGTGGGTGTGCTCACTGCGCCATAGTTCTTGCAGCCCTCGATAGACGAGCCTTCGTGTGCATAGTTGACAAGTCCGCCCACATAGTAGCTGCGCACATTTGAAATGCTGGCGTGGTTCTCGCAGTTGTAGAGTCGGCCAAACAGATGTGAAACAAATCCTGCTGTTTCCTCATAGCTTGAGAGCTCGCCGCTTGCGAGGTTGAGGTCGTGGATAGCACCTTCTGTGCCCACTGCGCCAAACAAGGCGAGGCGAGTGAAGCTCGACTGCTCCTCAATGCGTGTCACGTTGGTGAACTTCTTGCCGTTGCCGTTGAAGTCGGCATTGAAGATATAGGGTGTGGCACCCACTGGCTCATAGGCAGTGCCTTTGAAGTCGATGTCGGCAGTGACGATGAAGTGCTTGCCAGAGAAAGACAGACCGTTGGTGTTGACAGCCTTTGCCAGGCGGCTCATGTCGGCCACAGCGCCTATGCGATAGGGGTCGGCGGCTGTACCTGCGCCCTCAAAGAGCTTTGGCACGGCTTGCAGGGCAATCACCTTGGTGCAGCCATTGAGAGTGGCTGTGAGGGTGTCGGCCACAACGTCGGTTTCTGGGAGTGTGACTTGCAGACTGCCGGCTTTGACGGCAAATGTGCCGTTGTTGCCCGAAACTGCCCAAGTGAGTCCGTCGGCCGATGCCAGCGTGGCGTTGCTTGAGATTTCGTTGCTCGACTCGCCGTCGGCAAATGTCACAACGAAGTTTCTTGCTGCAATGGCGGCAGGCTCGTCCTTGAAGGCCTTGAGCACAGGGTATTTGCCTGCACTCCAGTCATATTTGTCGGCCACGAGGCTGTCGAGCGGTGTGCCCGATGTGAGCTGGTGTGTTGGCAGTGCGGCAATACCTGCTGCCGGTTGTGTGCCAGCTGCGCCATACCAGCCGATTTGCGCATCATAGTAGTTTGCAGTGGAAGTGCTGACGGTGGAAGTGATGGCACGTGAGCACACGGCACCGCGTCGGTCGGAGCTGCTGCCCTTGGCTTGATAGGTGTAATCTACGGTGCCATAGTTGATGTTGCCGGTGAGTTCTGTGCCTTTGGTTGACAAAGAAGCTATGATGCCGGCGGTGTAGTAGTCGGCAAAGATGCTGCCGGTGTTGATGTTGCCTCTGACCACTGTGCCGGTGCTCATGTTTGTAGAAACAATGCCGGCGGCATAGTTGAAGCCCACGTTCTTAGTCTGAGACAGATAAGCAGCCTTAACGATACCGTCGTTTTGGCAATACTCCACAGTTCCGCCGTCGTTATATGCCACGATGCCGGCAGCATTGTCGGAGCCTACATGTATCTTTCCTGCATTGTAGCAGCCAGTCACAATGCCCCCTTTGTTGCGTGTGACGATGCCGGCGGCATAGTTTTGTGCAATCACGTTGGCGTAGTTGCGGCAATTTTCCACTCGTCCTTGGTTCTGGTAAACGAAAGGTGACACGCAGCTCCAGCCCAAGAATTTGCAGTCGGCAGCCATGTTGAGGTTTTTGACCACAGCCGTTGGGGCAAGATATTGGAACAGTGAAACATATAAGTCAGAACCATTGCTCACGGCACTGCCGGTGGAGTTGATGACAAGTTTGCCAAGGGAGAGGCGGTGAAGCGTGTGACCCTGGCCGTCGTATTCGCCGGCGAACATGTGGGCGGCTGTGCCGTCGCCGATGCCGGAGAACTTGTCGGAATATTCAAAGTCGATGTCGTTGGTCTGCACGAAATAGTCGCCCTTGTAGTCCTGATTGTTGGCAGTGATGCCGGTGTTGAGTCTGATGAGGTCGTCAATGTCCTCAATGAGATATGGGTCGTCTTGCGTGCCTGAACCACGGAAAGCGTTGTTGTTGACCGATGAGATGCTCACCATCTTCATGGTGGCGAAGTTGTCGTTGGTGGCAACCATGAGGTCGGTGGCGTTGACGTTGTTGAGCACCACGCTGTCGCCCTTGATGGTGATGCCTGTGCCGGCGTCAGCGGGAACGCTGTTGGCGTCAATCACTTTCCACACTACATCGTTGGCAGTGGAGATGGCAAATGTGTGCTTCACCTTCTTCGACGTTTCGTCGGCGCGCAATGTGAGCGGAGCTGCCATGAGCACAGCTGGCTTGACTGTAGCAAAGCATTTGAGCGTGGGGTATTGACCCTTGGTGAATGTCCAAATATCGGTGCTCAAGCCACTGAGAGCCTCACCCGAAGTGAGAGTGGCGGTGAGAGCCGCATAACTCGGCAGGGCAGAAGTGAGAGGCTTGTCGGTGCCGGTGATTTGCACATCGTAGTAGCAGTTGTCGAACACAAGTGTATCGGCATCGAAAGTAGTGCCATAGAGACCGGTGTTTTGTTGAATGACACTGGAATATACCTGACCTGTGGTAACGCAGTTGAGCACCTTGGAGGCATATTTGCCATTGCTCATTCTGCCGGCTACATAACCCACGATGCCGCCCATTTTTTTGGAATCTTTGGTTGCAAGCACCATGTTGCCGTTAAGGCAGTCGCTAATGGTGGTGCCGTAGATCAAGCCGGCAATGCCACCTGCATTTCCGGCAGGATAGGACTCGGAACCGCTGTTTTCGGGAGCTACCGATGACAGAGGGGCGGCATTGAGACACTGTGTGATGGTGTCTTCAATGGCAGAGCCTGTGATGCCGCCAACCAGACCATAGCTGGTTTTTTCGGTAATCAGACCGTTGAAGTAGCATTTGCTGATGTTTGCGCCTATGGTGTTGCCGGCAATGCCGCCCACGCCACGATAGGTGAAGTTGCTAATGCCAGCCATGTTCATGTTTGCGCTCGAGTGGCAGTTGGTGATGTGTGCATACTCGGCTTCGCCGGCTATGCCGCCTATGCCTCCATAGGCATCAATGTCGCCATTGAACGAAGAGTTGTCGATTGAGCCTTTCTCAAGGTAGCCCACGATGCCGCCGCTATACTGGCCGTAGCTCACTACACTGCAGCCGGTGGCAGTAACGGTAGAAATCTTGCCTTTAGAGTGGCCCACAAGCACGCCAGTGCTCTCGCCGCGCGACTCTATGGCAGCTCCGGTGAACTTGACGTTGGTGAGCACCGAACCTTGGTCGGCAAAGCCAAACAAACCGGTGTTGGGCACGTCGCCTTGCGTGATGCTGAGATTGGCGACGGTGTGACCCTGACCATTGAAGTTGCCCTTGAACGGCTTGTCGGTGAACATGCCTGCAGGGCGGAACTTATATGGCAAATTGGAGAGGTCGATGTCGGCATCGAGAACTATGTATTTGCCGCTGTAATCGTTGCCGGAGTTGACTGACTCGGCAAAGGCGGCGAATTGCTCTGCATTGGTTATGACAAACGGTGACGCTTGCGAGCCGTTGCCGGTCCATGTGAGCGGCTTGGCGGCAGGGAAGCTGATAGTGCCGTCGCTGAATGTGAACGAGAGCGAGCGGTTGCGCTGTGCACAAGTGGTCATGTCGGCCGATGCAAACACGCCAAGGTTGCCAAGCTCAATGCTTTGGCTTGTGGCTGTGCCGCTAATGTAGCCCTTGATTGCACTTTTGCTCTTGTCCCAGTTTGCCGCATAGCACAAGAAGTCGCCATACATGGAGTTGTTCATGATGAACTGCGGAGCTATGTTGACAGACTTGTCGGCACCGAGCATCACGTTAACCGAAGAACCGTTGTTCAGGAAGTTCATGATGCAAATTTCGTTGTCGCCTGTCTGTGCAATGTAGGCAGGATAGGTGGCGGTGCTGTCGAGCAGGGCACTCTTCATGATTACGCCCTTGGCAGTGGCGTTGGTCGGACGGAAATCGCTCTGCTTGTTGACAGTGAGGCCACGGCCGGCATATTGGCCGGAAGTGATGAAAAAGCCCCAGTTGTAGAGCGAAAACGAGCCGTCGGCGTTAACTTGACCCTTGATTTCCGCATTGGCACTTGGGTCGTAAGTTTTTTTATCGAAATCAACGGCCACGAGCCACACAGGGCCATAAGAGAGCTGGTGAATGAGCTGTGGACGTGCCAGGATTTCGCCTGTGGCCTGATTATAGTAGGCTTTGACGGAGTCAGTCATGCCCCACAGGTTGTAGATCATGATTGAGTCGGCGGAGAGGCGTTTGACGCGGGCAATGCCAACAGGTGTGGATTTGCCGTTTTCTCCGTAGTCAAACTCTGCATAGTGCAGTTTTGCGGTGATGTCGGCAGCTTTGGCCTGGGCCTTTCTGGCAGCCTTGGCCTGGCCGTTGTTCACGGCTCCTTGCTTCCATCCCGTAATCTTGGTTTCCTGAAACTTGTCGGTGGTTGAAAACTTGACGTCGGCTGTTGCACTCTGCGTCTTTTGGGCAAATGCGGCCGGAGTCGTCATTGTGCCTTCAGATGCCTTTTGCATAAAGTTGCGCAAAGCCGAGGAGTTGAATCCTGCGGTGCGCGCCGAAGCCATTCCAATCACAAACACAAGCATGAGAAAACTTAGAATAGAACGTTTTGTCATACAAAAAATGTTTAGTGATAAATTAATAACTATATATATTCCACAAAATTAAGCCTCCTTGAAAATTTGCACAATAGGCATTTGACGAATTTTTATTAAAAAACACAAACCGCAACCCTTATTGAAACAAAGGGCTGCGGTTTGATTATGCTATGAGTGTGTGGCACTACGCGAGTGCCTCACTCGGTGCTTATTTGTTGCGATAGATGGTCTTGCGTGTAGCCGAAGTGCCATCGGTGTAGGTCACGCGCTCTATCACTATCTCGCCATTGGCAGGAGTGGCAATTTGCACACCGGCCACGGTGAAGTAGGTGCGCGAAGCCACTGTCTTGGCCGCCACATTGGTGTCGTCAACGCCGCTCACGGCATCTACGCTGAGCTTGAACGTGCGTGTCCAAGAGCCAAACGTCTTGGTGAGAGTGGCAGCACCTGTGGCCGAAGTGGCAACAACCGGACCGGCAACACTGAGGTTGCTTGAGCTTGTCCACTTGAGACCTTCTGGAGTGATTACTCTGAACTTAGACTTGATGTGCTGTGATGTCTCGCCATCGGCAAGGGCATAGGCAGCAGCATAGGCAAGAACCGTGTCGTTGGCCACAAAGGCTTGTGGCAGCGGATAGGCTGCTGCAACAGTGGCAAATCCAGAGCCGAGGTCAGCCTTGGTTAACTCTACTGTGGTGAGTGCCTTGGCATCGGCGTCGGTGAGCCCGGTGCAGGTTTCGCTATCGAAGAACACGCTATCGAGAGCAGCCTTGTAGCGCTTGCCTGGCACTTGGATAGCACCGGCTGTGCCGTCTTGGCTGACTGTTATGGAACCAGTGTTGTAGCAGCGGCTGATTGTGACAGAAGAAGAGTTGGCCATGCCAAGCACACCGGCAGCATGGGATAGTGCCACGACATTGCCCATGTTGAATGAATCGCTTATCTTTCCGTAGCCTTCACCGCTCAAACCTCCGGCATTGCCGTGAGAACCATCGGTGATGGTGCTGTTAGATGTCACATTGCCCACATTAAAGCAACCTTTTATTGCAGCATTGCGCAAAAGACCTGCGAAACCGCCCACGCCATAGCCATCGGATTCAACCTCGCCGGTGTTGTAGCAGTTGGTGGCATTGCCAAGCAAA
This sequence comes from uncultured Muribaculaceae bacterium, assembly GCA_934675575.1. GTDB lineage: Bacteria > Bacteroidota > Bacteroidia > Bacteroidales > Muribaculaceae > Sodaliphilus. Next base: position 9,477 of record CAKUQQ010000012.1, on the reverse strand, counting down.
TTGCCGGCAAAGCCTCCCACGCCATAGGAGTTGGAAATCACATAGCCGTCGTTGTGGCAGTTGATGAAATTGAATTTGTAGCCAGTGTCGCCAGCAAAGCCGCCAGTGTATTTGTTGGAGTTGCTGACTTGTCCGGAGTTGTAGCAGTTGATGACAAGACCTGTGCCGGTGTTGGTTGACGAAGAGTAGGCACTACCTATGAAACCGCCCACGCTTGAACCGTCGCCAGTGACATCGCCTGTGTTGTAGCAGCCGTTGAACTCAACGCCCACGCGTGCTATACCCACAAAGCCACCCACAATTTCCTTGCCGGAAATAGAGGCTGTGTTGTAGCAGTTGATGTAAACCGAAGGCTTGTCGCTTGTTTTGGTCGTTGCCACCACGCCTCCAATGTAGCCGCTTGTGCCACGTATTGTGGCCTCATTGCGGCAGTTGATGACAGAATCACCGCCATTTGACTCAACCACTATGCCTGCCAATGAGCCAGAACCGCTGATTGTGCCCTTGTTGACGCAATCCACGATTTTACCGTAGTTGCTACACACAATTCCCGCCATAGAGTAGTTGTCTGTGAATTTTCCGTTGTTAACACAGTCTTTCACAAGAGAACCGTCACTTGTGTTGCACACGATGCCTGCACCGCTTCCAGAGGCTGGAGCAACATTTCCATAGTTCGAGCAGCCTATGATAGAACCACCACTGTAGAGGTGTGCCACCACACCGCCGGCATAAGGATATTTCTCGGTGGTGATTGTAGCGCCATTGGTGCAGTTGTAAATCTTGCCATACACAGAGTTGGCAATTCCTGCCGGGTAGCGATAGCCTGTGATGGTGCCACTTGCCAGTGTGAGGTCGTGAACGCAACCACTCTTGCCAACATTGCTGAACACACCGGCGTAGTCTTCATCGGTGGTGTAGGTCACATTGGAGAGCTTCTTGCCGTTACCATCGAAATCGCCTTCAAAGAGAGTTGGCGGCAATGCCACAGGGTAGAATTTCTCGCCCTTGAAGTCAAGGTCGTTGACGAGGCGGAAATAATTGCCGGCAAAGTTGAAATTCTCGTTGGTGGAGAACTGGCCAAGTGTCTGCATATCTTCAACAGTCTTGATAAGATATGGGCTTTGGGCAGTGCCTTCTCCGTCGAATAAAGCTGGCACGGCGCGCAGAGGCAAAGCCTTTTGGTAGCCGTTGAACGTGACTGTGAGTGTGTCGCGGAGCGAAGTTGTGCCCTTAGACAGTGCCACAGTGAGCTTGCTTCCGTTTATGGCGAAGTCGGCAGATTTTGCGAGTGCCCACTCCATGCCTTTGGTGTTGCTGAGTGTGGCAGTTGACTTCATATTGTCGCAGTTGTCGGCAGCGGCAAACTTGACAATCATTTGGCGATGTGCAATGGCTGCGGGTTCGTCTTTGAATGCCTTGAGCACGGGATACATGCCCTCGGTGAAGTCGAAATGCTCACTGTCGAGCAGTCCGTCGATTTTCTTGCCAGAGGTGAGCTCGGCTGTTGTCAGACCGCTAATGCCATTGAGGGCTGTGTAGCATGATGCGTTTTGGTAGCCTATTTGGGCATCAAAACAGTTGCCGGCGGTGTCATCGCCAGTGTATTTGTAGGCGAAGAATGAGCCAACAGTGCCATCGGTGTAGTGGTAATCAACCATACCATAGTTGAGGTTGCAAGCCACCTTTTTGGCACGAGTGGCCGATGATGATATGCCGCCCACGTCGCGAAGCGAGTGAACGTAGCCGGTGTTGACATTGCCGATAAGTTCTACGGCGCTGCCGCTTGCCTCGCCGGCGATGCCGCCTGCGGTGTTGAGCGCAGTGGCAACGCGCGTCGGAGAGAGAACGATGTTGCGCACCTCGCCATCGTTCTGGCAATACTCAACCTTGCCGCCAAGCACTGCCACGATGCCACCCACGGTGTTGCCACCTGCGGTGATTGTGCCAGAGTTGTAGCAGCCAGAAGCTGCACCGGTAGAAGTCACTTGTCCGGCTATGCCGCCAGCATTGTCGGTGATGGCTGTGATGTCGGCATAGTTGCGGCAATTTTCCACACGGCCTTGTGTGGCACCCACCACGCCTCCGACAATCTCATAGACTTCGATTTTGCAGTCGGCAGCTATATTGATATTTTTGAGAACACTTGTTTCAGTGGTGTAGCCAAACAGACCTCCCACGCGGCGTGATTTGGAGTAAACAGCCTTGCCGCTCTCGTCATAGACCACGCCGTCAATTTTCATGCGGTGGATTGTGTGGCCCTGACCATCGTAAGTGCCGGCAAAGGCATGATTCTGCTTGTAGTCATCGCCCACGCCCTTGAAATCATCGCTATAGTTGAGGTCGATGTCCTTGGTTTGCGTGAAGAAGTCGCCTTTGAAGTTTTGTCCGCTCTTCACGTAGTTGTTGAGGTTCACGAGGTCTTCCTTGTCTTGAATGAGATATGGATCGGCTTGTGTGCCTGAACCCACAAAACCAGAGGGGTTGACGGTGTAGATGCTGAACAACTTGTAGTTGTGGGAGTCGGGGGTTACGCCTATCGTTTGGTGTGAGGTGACGTTCTTGAGAGTGAACTTGCCGTTGGCATCAACGGTGAGTCCGTTGCCCTCGGTGCCAAACTGGTTGTTGTTGTAGATATACCACTTGAGCGTGCCTGTCACAGCACCAGAGAAGTTGGTCTTGATTTTGTTGACACTCTCGCCATTGGCAAGAATCAGCGGTGCGGTTGCCATTTGTGCCACAGGCACGTCCTTGAACTTGGTGAGCACAGGATAGAAACCGTCGGTAAACGTCCAGACTGATTTGTCGAAGCCAGCGATGCCTTGTGCCGAAGTGAGTTCGGCTGTGGTCTTGGCCATGGCTGCGAGTGAGTCGGGCATGGTGGCAGGGGTCATTTGCTTGTCGAAGAACACGTTTTTGAGTGTGCTTGGCTGGAAACGCACGCCATAGACGGCGTAGGTGGGATAGCCGCTTGCCACAATCACCTGTCCGGCATTGTAGCAGTTCTCGATGGTGGTAGGCTCTTTTTCGTTGCCGAGAATGTAGCCCACTATGCCGCCAACTTGCTTGGTCTTTTGGCTCGACAGTATCTCGTTTGCCGAGAAAGAATCCTTGATTGTTGCGCCATACACAAGACCAGCCACGCCACCAATGGCTCCGTTGAGCTCGTCGGTGGTGACCGAGGCGATAGGGGCTGCGTTGAAGCAACGCTCCACTGTGCCGCCGTTCATGTCGCCCACCACGCCAGCCACTTGTCCGTGACCATCGTTGTCGGTGATTGTGCCAGAGAAATAAGAGTCGGTTACGAGTGGTGAAATCACCTCGTTGCTATTGTCGTTGCTCTTCTTGGCTATTATGTAGCCTGCCACACCGCCAAGGGCGCGATAGAAACGGTCGAAATAGCCGTCAAACACCATAGTGGCATCGGCAGAACAGTCAGAAGCTGTGGCGCCGCGCAAAATGCCCACAACGCCGCCTGTGGCACCCGAACCAGTGATGGAACCGGTGAAGCGGCAATTAGAAATTGTGCCGAGCGACAACTCGCCCACTACGCCGCCGCCCCAAGAGTTGGTGTGGGTGATGGTGGAATTGGTGACATTGATTTTAGAAATCTCTGCCTCGTTGGCTTGAGCCACTGCACCGCCGGCAAACTGTCCGGCAGAGGTGAGTTTGAGGTTGTCGATGTTGAGATTGGTAATCACACCGCCCTTGCCAACGCAGCCAAACAAGCCGGCATTGCTCTCTTGGCCGTAGGTGATAGTGAGATTTTTGATGGTGTGTCCCTGGCCGTTGAAGTTGCCTTTGAACGGCGATTGCTCGCTGCGGCCTATGGAACGGTAAGCCGAAGTGAGGGTGGTCATGTCGATGTCACCACCCAGGGTGATGTATTTGCCGGCATAGTCATTGCCATAGTTGACCGACTCGGCAAATGCCTGAAGCTGGTCGGCAGACGCAATCACAAATGGCGATGCGCTTGTGCCGTTGCCCGTCCACGAGAGCTGACGCTGTGTGGGATAGGTGAGGGTGTAGTCGGTGAGCTCTATCTCGCTTGAAGCATAAGAATAAGCCACGAGAGCGGTATAGACGCGGCTAACGATAGCCCAGTTGCCTAAAGTGATTTTTGACGGCGTGGAAGTGCCGTTGATGCTGCCAGAGAGCACACCGGCACCCGACCAGTTGGCCGGTTTGCACACAAACTCTCCATAAGAGGGGTTGGTGTAGATGTGTTGAGGTGTGATTTCTATGCTCTTGTCGGGGTTGACATAGGCTGACACTTCTGTGCCGTTGTCGGCAAAGTTTACGATACCTATTTGGTTGTCGAACTGACGCTCCACATAGATTGGATAGACCTCAAGAGAGTCTTTGCCCTGGAACTTGTTGGTCATAACGCCGTTTGAAGCCCAAATCTTGCTGCCCTTGGTGGCAAGAAACGAGCCACCCTTGTTGGGACCTGACGTGAGGAAAAGTCCCCATGCGCCGAGGGTGATGTTGCCTTTGTCGTCGATTGTTCCTGTGACTGGACTTGTTGTGCTGTAAGCTCCTTGTGACCAGTCGATAGGACAGATATAGACGTTGCCGTAGGTGGGGTGGACATAGACCACTTGCGGAGATATTGACACTGTGCCGGCGTCGAGATCGTAGCTCATGGTGAGCTTGTTGGCATAGGTGCCAAGCCCCTTGACAGACGCGGTGTTGTCGGTAGTGTAGTTGAATGTTACAAGGCCGCCGGGATTGAGCTTGCGCTCGCCCGATGACAAAGTGTAGAACTCAGCGGCACGAATAGTCTTGCCCTTGAGTGAGGAAGCTGCCTTGTGTTTGCTCTTGCGAGGAGCAACATTGGTTGCCATTGTGGAAACTTCGGACCACACAGTCTTGCCAAGCTTTAACTCTCCTGGAGGAGCTTGGACGCGCGACTGCGGTGTGCCCGACATCTTTGCGAAGTTCTGGTTGGAGCCGGAATCGGCGCCATGTGCCGTGATGCCGAAGCACACCAAGGCAAACAGAACCATTAGATAATTTTTAATCATAAACAAAAATATTGATTGTTTGTAAAAGAACGTTGCTTGAGATATAGTGATGCCGCTTTGCGGCTAAAAGTAGCTTGTTAATGATAACTTGATAAGCATTCGCTTAATTTTTTTTAATTAGATGTGTGAATCTTGCTGACAAATTTAATAAAAAATTGATTATTTTGTCACAATGTCTAAAGAAACAAGAAGTTTTAAATGAATTTTGTTGGATTCGGTCTTGCAAATTCTGATTTTGATGGTGAAATAGCATTAATTGGCGGTATGGGCGTGAAAATGTGATGAAAAAGCGTAAATTTGACGGCAGCGATTAATTGTGGTAGGCATATTTGTTGAAAAATCAGTATAGGGCATGGGTAATAAAAGCTCGAATTTTGATGAGGCGTTGCGCGGCCGCACCATGATTTTGGACGGTGCGGTGGGCACCATGCTGTGGCGCAACGGCTTGGCGCATTGCATGGCTTTGAATGTGCAGGATAGTGACGCTGTTGCAGCCTTGCATAGGTGTTATGTGGCAGCAGGTGCAGATATAATCACGACCAACACCACTTGTGCCAACGGCATGGATATGAATGCCGACATGGCAGTGAAACTGGCTCGCCGAGGGGCAGAAATAGCAGCTGGAGTGGCAATGGAGTGTACCGCCATGCGCAAGGTGTGGGTGGCAGGGAGCATGGGGCCAACAAGGCTGCCGCTGACAAGATGCCGAGAAAAAGAGGCAGTGATGGAGGCTGCGTTTGCCTGTCAGGCTGAAGCTCTGATGGCTGGAGGCGTGGATTTGCTGCTTGTGGAGACCTGCTATGACGTGAGAAATGCCGTGGCGGCAATGCGCGGAATAGCCACTGCACAGGAGCGGCTGGGGCGCAGTGTGCCGGTGGTGTTGACTGGCACTACCAGCGATGAGCGTGGCCGCATAGCTTCGGGGCAGACGCTTGGGCAGCTGTGCGCAGCAGTGAGGCAGGTGGGGGCGGTGTCGGCTTTCGGGCTTAACTGCTCATTTGGCGTGAGCAACGGACTTGTGAGGCTTGTGGAGCGGTTGGCGGCAGAAGTGGAGTTGCCGCTTGCGGTGTATCCAAGTGCCGGCATGCCTGATGCCAGTGGCCGACACTGCTTGTCGGCAGAGAGGTTTGCTGAAATCATGGGCCGTGTAGCTGAAGTTGACGGCGTGAAGATAGTGGGTGGGTGCTGCGGCATCACACCGCGGCACATAGCAGCTCTGTCAAAAGCTATGAAAAGACAATAGAAGTGAGTTGTGAAGGCGGAGGTTGGTTTTGCGTGTGAGATTGTGGCTTTTTAGTGGAAAATTGCTTAACTTCGCAACTTGAACGGTGAAAAATCAAATAATATTAAATAAATTGTATGAGCAAGGAAGAAAAGAAACTAAACGTTGAGGCTCCCACGGTTCAGCCCGACGAGATGAGTTTGCCAGAAAACGCTTTTCGCGAGCTGAAAGACGGTGAACAGTACACTCCGGTGCTGAAGCCTGGCAAGGTGTATCCGGAGGTGACTCCCTACTCGGTGTCGATGGGTCTGATAATGGCGGTGATTTTCAGTGCCGCGGCTGCCTATCTGGGACTGAAGGTGGGACAGGTGTTTGAGGCGGCAATACCTATTGCCATAATAGCTGCCGGTGTGGCAGGCGCCACTCACCGCAAGAACTCGCTTGGCGAGAATGTGATAATCCAATCAATAGGTGCGGCATCTGGCATAGTGGTGGCTGGTGCTATATTCACTTTGCCGGCGCTTTACATCTTGCAGGCTAAATATCCTGAGATTACGGTCAATTTCCTGGAAGTGTTTCTAAGCTCGCTGCTCGGAGGCACGCTTGGCATTTTGTTCTTCATTCCATTTCGCAAATATTTTGTGAAAGACATGCACGGCAAGTTCCCGTTTCCGGAGGCCACAGCCACCACACAGGTGCTGATTTCGGGTCAGAAGGGCGGAGAACAGGCAAAGCCGTTGCTCATAGCCGGACTTGTGGGCGGACTGTATGACTTTGTGCTATCGACGTTCGGCTGGTGGAAAGAGGTGCTCTCAACCACGGCAATTCCAGCCCTGCAAACTCTGGCAGAGAACACGAAAATGCTGTTTAAGGTCAACACCGGCGCCGCAGTGCTCGGACTGGGCTATATAGTGGGTTTGCGCTATGCATTTATCATATTTGCCGGAAGTGCGTTTATATGGTGGGTGATAGTGCCGCTAATGGGCATGAATCCGGAGCTTGCCGGCACTCCTGCTGAGCAGATATTCAGCGGCGGTGCGAGGTTTATAGGAATTGGCGGCATTGCCATGAGCGGTGTGATAGGCATAGTGAAGTCGTGGGGCGTGATAAAGAGCGCCGTGGGACTTGCCGGCAAGTCGTTTAAGGGCAACGGCGGCGAACTGCCAAAGGCAGAGCGCACACAGCGCGACATTCCTATGAAAACGCTTGTGTTTGCCTTGGCAGCAGCATTGCTGGTGACGTTTGTGTTCTTTTATGTGGGCGTGATTCACAACCTGTTTCAAACTGTTATAGCGTTTATCGTAGTGACGGTGATAGCATTCCTGTTTACGACTGTGGCTGCAAACGCCATAGCCATAGTGGGAAGTAATCCGGTGTCGGGAATGACGCTTATGACGCTCATAATTGCTTCTGGAATATTTGTGGCAATTGGCTTGAATGGCTATAAGGGCATTGTGGCTGCCATGGTGCTTGGTGGTGTGGTTTGCACGGCACTGTCGATGGCTGGCGGCATGGTGACCGACATGAAGATAGGCTACTGGATTGGAACTACTCCTGCCAAACAGCAGACGTGGAAGTTTGTGGGCACTTTGGTGTCGGCTGCCACAGTGGGCGGCGTTATGCTGATATTGAACAAGACTTATGGCTTTGTGGGTGAAAATGCCCTTGTGGCTCCACAGGCAAATGCCATGGCTGCCGTGATAGACCCTCTGATGATGGGCGGCGAAACGCCGTGGTTGCTCTATATAGTGGGTGCAGTGCTTGCTTGTCTGCTCAACTGGCTCGGTGTGCCGGCTCTGGCATTCTCGCTCGGCATGTTTATTCCGCTTGAGCTCAACACTCCGCTCCTTGTGGGTGGTGCCATTAGCTGGTGGGTGAGTACCCGCAGCAAAAACGAGGAAGTGAACAAGGCGCGTCTGGACCGTGGCACTCTGCTTGCGTCGGGCTTCATAGCCGGTGGCGCGCTGATGGGCGTGGTGAGCGCAGGAATGCGTTTTGCCGGATTTGAATACACGAGTCCGCTGACCGACACTGTGGCAAACTGGCTTGCAGTGGCTATGTATGTGGCTCTGATTGCCTACCTGGTGGTGGCGTGCATCAAGGCCAAGAAAGACTGATATAAAATTAGTTAGGGGATAAAAGAACAAGTGCCGATGGGTTGTAAGCTCATCGGCACTTGTTTTGTGGGGCGATTGTGGGTGTTATCTCGCTGTTGGGGTTAAGCCTGTGACTTTGTTGTGTTTTTTGGCGTAGGCGTTGAACTGAACAAGATGTTTTGCGTGGGCGGCTTGTTCTGTCTCGCGGTTGAATGTCCAACCGGGCTTGTTGCCAAACTTTACGGAATCGAAAATTGCGTTGAGGTATCGCTGTTTGTCTTTTAATCCATCGTCGGTGAACAAGGCACTGATTGTGAAAAACCGTCTGCCACTTTTTTTCAAAATTATGTATGTGTTGTTGGTGTAACGCTTGCCTTCAAAGAGTTCGGCATTGGCGTCGAGTGATACGGCTATTGCTGTGTCGGCATTGAATTTTTCAGCTGTAAGTTGTGTGACATAGTCGGCGACCGCCAGCGTGCTGGGATCGTTGCTCCAATATGCCGTGCCTTTTTCTGCCCAATAGGCTTCGTCGGAGGCTCGTTGGGAGGCTGTTCCTACTTCGTATTGAAGGGGGAGATAGCTGTAGAACACCACGCAGTTGCCGTCGTTTGACTTGGTGATTGCGCCGGATATGTGTGCTCGCAGTGTTTTGCCCTTTGGGGAGTTGGGGCTGTAAATGTCGAATTTGCTGACGTCGGAAAAACCTTTTGGCATTGAGAGCATCATGTCGAAAGCCTCGTCGCAATAGGCGGCATAAGATTTCAGTGGTTGCCGAAACGGAGGCATGGTGACTTTTGCCGAGCACGGCAATAATGATAGCAGCGTGGCAGCGCTGAGTGTAAGGGCAATTCGTTTCATAATCGATTAATTTTGATGATATTAATATATTTTGCACAAAGAAAGGTGTTTTTTTTGTTTTGCAAGTTAAATATGGTTAAAAAGTAGCCGCGTTGTATGTACTTTTTATTATGTCCATTTCGTTGCGTCATTGTAATTTGGTGTATCTTTGAATAAGATAAACTCGTTGGTTGAATTAAATTTCTAAATATCAATAAATAAAAAAGTTGCACAATATGCAGATTATTAGTAAATTAGTAACAGCTAAACAACTAAGTACTATCGCACTGCTTATGCG
>CAKUQQ010000011.1 GCA_934675575.1 uncultured Muribaculaceae bacterium | reverse complement strand
TCAGCCCTCTCGGCGCGCGGCCTTCTCCTGAGGTGGAGTAAGGAGAATAGCCGTTGCACTTCTTATTGGAATCTTTCTTTTCTGATTTTGGTGATAAAGTTTGCATATTGACCAAATCGTTATTAAATTTGCACTGCTTTTGAGGAAATGTTCTTGAAAGTGGAATCGGGATGTAGCTCAGTCCGGTTAGAGTATACGTCTGGGGGGCGTGGGGTCGCTAGTTCGAATCTAGTCATCCCGACAGAACAAAAGCACTGACAAATTTGTCAGTGCTTTTGTTGTTATGTATCTGTCTATCTGATTCTGAGGTGGTGCTATACGCGTACCTCCGGCATGCGGTTTTGTGGGTTGTGGTGGAATCCCATGACCGTCGCTGCCGCTCCTCAGTCGTGGGTTATGCAGATATGAGCCCCTCTGGGGCTCTGCCGTCTGTGTGGCGTGGCGACGTGTCGCCTCGCTGCGCTGGTTACGGCGTTGATTGGGGGCGGTGTTGTGGAATCTGCTGTTGTTGTGGCGTGTCGCCTCGCTGTCGCTGGCTGCGGCGAGTGGGGTTGGGGGGCGAATGGGGGCAAAAAAAGGTGTGCCTGAATTGACACACCTTTGGAGCCACGAGTGGGACTCGAACCCACGACCTTTTCGTTACGAATGAAATGCTCTACCGACTGAGCTATTGTGGCTAATGTCTATCGCTGTGTATAGACGTTATTTCTTTTGCAAATTTACAACAATTAAAATGATTGTCGTGTATAACTAATAGAAATTTTTGATTTCGGCAGCAACAATTTTGCTATTGACGGCGAGGAAACACCTGGACCTATACCGGTGATAACCGTTGTGGTGCTTGAGGTGTAGTAGTAGGAGTAGCCTGTGGTGCTGCTGTAGAATTGCAAATCCACTGGCATGATTATGAATTCCTTGTCGTCTTCGGTGGCTATGCCTTTCTGATTGTTCAGAATATTAATCATGTAGTTGCGCATGCCGCTGAACACATAGCGGTGTTTCGACGAGTCGTATGTGGCGTAGAACGAATCCTTGTTGTTGGTGATGCTGTCGTTGGCGATGAAGTCGTCACGCTTGCTTGCCTTGACCATGAGCAGGTATTTGGGCGGTTGCACACCATATTCGTTTTCAATCTCCTCTACCGGTATGGTGAGCGACAGCGTGTTGAGCACGGCAATGTTGCTACCGACGCGCGCCTTATACTGGTCAATGATGTCTTGAATTGGGAAGTTGACTTTCATTTCATAGCCGGCAGGACCCATGATGATGGCATCACCGCCAGACACCATGTCTTTCACGCTCTGGTCAGGCTGAAGATTGATATTGTTGTTTGACACGATTTCGGGTGTGGCTGCCATGATGGTTTGTTGCACTGGTGATTGCACCACAAGGGAGTCGCCATCTTCCACTTGCTTTTTATACCAGGTTTCGATTTCGGCATCATAGAAGTTCATGACACGTCCGCTTCCGTAGGTGGTGGTGATATACAGACCTGGGAAAAATTCGCTGAACGCAGTTGGATCTTTGAATATTTCTGGATTGGCCTTGAACTTTGTATATACCTCCTTGGCAAAGCTAAGGGGAAGTGGTACGTAGCACACTATGTAGTTTCTTTTATTGAGTGCAGTGTCGCCCTGCTCAAGCACCGATGCAGAATAAGAGGCAGTGCCGAGCAAGTCGCTCTTGCTGTAGTAGCCCGATGGGTTGAAGTCGGTGTAGATGGGGTGTGGAATCTGCTTGTTGAGGCGATAGACGCTGATGCGCATAGGCACAAGAGAGTCGCCTGTGAAGCCGCCGCGCGGAATACGCAAGGCCAGACGGCAAGAGTCGAGCCAGTCGATAGGCACACCCATGGTGTCTATCTTCTCGGTGGGCATGAATTGCGTGACAACATCGGAAGTCAAGTGGCCATAACCCTTTGACTTGATTTTTCCCACAAGCTGCAACGGCGCGGCAGAACCCACCGTGGAGTCAGTTTGGCTTATGGCCTTGCCATAGACGTGGCTGTTCCAAACAGACTGACCTGTGATTGAAAACGTTGAGTCCTCTATGACGGTAGAGACTGTGTCGGCTATCGACGACCCGATGGTCTCGTCGTTGCACGAATATAGGCCAAGCATCACTGCTATGGCAACCAACACTACAAACGATTTATTCATGTGAAATTTTTCTCTCTGTGTATGAAAAATAAGTGGATACTTGTTCCTTGGTGTGTGGCGGCGTTAGAGCTTGTTGTAGAAATCAGTGTAGGCCTCAACATACTCATCGCCCTCTTGGAACGGAAGGAATGGCTTGCCTGAATTTTTCACCAATTCCAGCACTTCGGGACGCACATTTGCCGAGCATTGCACTATGCCGTCGCTGTGGGCGATGGCAAGTTTCGTGAGTTCCAGATAATCGGCTTGCTTGCCTTCGAGTTCCTTGAAATTTTCCTCTTTCAGGCCGTCGAACTTGAGTTTTTCGGCAAGTCTGGCATCGAATGGTGTCTGGAAGTCGTCGTCAAACAACGAATACACCACCTTGGTGTTGCTGTAAGTGGGGTCGTCGCCATAATAGTCTTTTATATAGAGCGGAGCCAGTGCTGTAATCCAGCCGGAGCAATGAATCACGTCGGGAATCCAGCGCAGCTTCTTAACAGTTTCGAGCACACCTCTCACGAAGAATATGGAGCGCTCGTCGTTGTCTTTGGGCGAGCTTTCGGTTTCGAGCTGCTTTTTGATGCTCTTGGAGAAATAGTCTTCGTTGAAGATGAAATAAACCTGCATTCTGGCAGGTTGGAGAGTGGCCACTTTGATTATCAATGGATGGTCAGTATCATCTATAATCAGATTCATGCCACTGAGCCTGATTACCTCATGCAACTGGTTGCGACGCTCGTTGACAAAACCATATTTAGGCATAAAAGTTCTGACTTCCAACCCATGCTCTTGCACACCTTTTGGCAGATCCCTGCATAACACAGACATTGGCGTGTCGGGCAGATAGGGTGCAATCTCTTGAGAGATGTATAATACTTTATTCACATCCATGGTTCAAACAAATTAAATTTATATGCAAAGTTACCAATTTTTTTATCAACTCACAATCCAAACGCCACCACCCAAAGTGTTTAAGGGCGTTTTGAGTTGTATTTTTAACATCTATAAGCCATTTTTTTAAATTTGTTTGCTTGAATTGCCGGCTGCTTCAGAGTGGTACGCATGGCTTGCAATGGGGAGTGCGGTGCGAAACGGAAAGGGACGAGCACGCTTGTGTGGTGCTCGCCCCCCTTGGCTTATGGGTTGGTAAACGCTTATTTTGGCATTTGCATTTTCTCGATAATCTTAACTGGACCTACAAGTCCGGCAGGATAAAGGGTGTCGGCTGCGTTGTAGAACTTGACAGCAGTGTAGGTTATGGGGTCGTTGACATTGGGTTGAGCGTCGCCTATAAGGCGGTTTTGCCAAGTGTCGGTCACCTCGATTTCGAGTTCATTCTCTCCGTCGCGAATGGCATTGCCTACAGGAACTACGAACGGACGCTTCCACACCAGACCGAGGTCGGTGCCGTTTAGTTTGACACGAGCCATGTTATAGACCTCGCCGAGGTTGAGATAGAGAGCATCTTTAGGAGCCGCGGAATTCCATTGGAATGTGCAGGAGTAGCGTGCGGTGCCGGAAAAATAGCGGACACTGCCAACATTTGACTCCGACAGGGATTTGAGCCTTTGGAAAACTGCTTGTGCCGAAGCTCCGCGATTTTCTTGGAAATTGACGGTCCACGGGCTGCTGATAGACATGCGCTCAACGAGTTCTGTCGCTGGAAGTTCATGCTTGGCAGTAGTGGTGTTTTCGTCGAAAATCACGAATTGTGCGTCATCGGCAGTGAGGTCGAGGGTTATGATGGTGCGTCCGTCAAGCATCTCGTAGGCAATTTCTTCTTTTATGCCAGTTTCGGGGTGCAGAACGTAGGGCTTCTTGCCAGAGACGCGGCATGAAACCTTGACCTTGCGCGCTTCGGGGCTTATGTTGGCAAACCAATAAATGTGGCCGTCGGCAAGCTGGCGGTGAACGAAATGCACTTCGCCAGTGTTTTGCGACAGGTATTTCACATCTGGAGCAACACCAGCCTTGCCGAGCGCTTCGGCCATGGCACTGAATGGATAGACGTTGGCCTTGCCGGAGTTCCAAACCTCATTGACCAGCTTGTCGAACTGCTTTTGGTCGGCATTGAGGTTGGCACAAGCCTGAGGCTTGTCGCCAATGATTATGACACCGCTTTTTGCCATTTTGGCAATTCTTTTGAGTACAGGAAGTGACATGAAGCGAATTTGCTCATCGAGAACGAGTACTTTGTAGCTCATGCCAGAAGCAGTGGTGAGGTTGTTGTTCTTGATTTTAAGCATGTTTTGCAAAATAGAGGCGTTCACGAAGTCGAAGCTGTAGCCTTCGGGTACTTTTACTCTTTCGTCGCCAAAACGGCTTGTGATGTTTTTGTCCTCGCCATAGAAATAGGCAATGTCGGCCACGAATTTGCCTTGCTGGAGCATATAGGTGCTGCGACCCAGATAGTCAATCCACGCTTTGGCTTCGTGTGCCCATGTCTCGTGGCGGTTGAACCACTGGCCATAAGGGCCAAGGCCGAGGCCTGGGATTTTGTCGTCGCATGGCTGGTGAACCGAGCAGTGAATCACGAAACGGTTGAGGCCATAGGCCATGGCGGCATCGGCAGCGTGCTTTAGATTGCCGGGAGTGTTGATATAAGCCCTCACGCCATCGACGGTGCCGAGTCCGTAGGTAGTGAACGACTCGGCCGCACACACGTTTTGCCCATAGATGTGGGCAACTGATGCAGACTCACGAATATCGGCCTCTGGCAGCGGACTGAGCTGGTAGAAGCCGTTGTCTCTTATCCAGAAAGCCGACATGGGGATTTCGGCGTTGCGCTTCACGTCCATGCCGTCGGCCACATACATGCGGTAGTGTTCCTGCGACTCATTGTAGCGTTTCATGCCATAGCCGGCAAGAATTTCGCGCATCACATCGTAGTGATTCTCGCAGATGAGGTCGCTAAGTGTGGTGCGCCAGTCAAAAAGGAACTGCTCGCTCTGCTTGGCACTGCCCACGAGTTGGCCGGCAAGCACCGGAAGCCAAGACGTTAGGCTGTAGCCGTTGCGTTTCTTGAATTTGTCGGGCATTTGCGGAGTCCACGTTTGACAACCGGCCTCATAGCTGTCAATCATGAGGTGTGAAATGACTTTGCCAAGGCGATTGCGCGAGGCGTTTTGATACATCTTGAAATATTCGTTGTAGTATTTCTTGACAGCCACTTTGTCGAATTTGTCAACTTCAAGACCGGTGGCCTCAGGCGAAGCAGGACCGTTGGTCTGGCCTGTGAGGTTGTATCCAAACCGGAAGATGCGCCAACGTCCGTCAGGCACTTGCCATGTGAGAACACCGTTGTTGACCTTTGAAGTCAAGTCAACCACGTTGTCAAGGCTAATGGCATCGCCGGTTTCGGGTGTGGGATAGAAGTCGGCTATGGTAGATGACACGGCAAATCCAGCCTTTTCAGTGTCGATGTTGACACGTGCCACTGGCAATAGTTGCATTTCTGTGTAGTTGAGTCCCTGGCCTTTAACGGCGTTGCGCAAGCGGAAGAACTTGGCCGAGGCATCGGGGAAGTCGATGGTGCGTGAGCTGGCGTTGGTGACAGGCAGGCTGCTAAGCACCGGGCGGAACGTGATGCCGTCGTCGCTGCTCTCAAGCACTCTGGCGAACTGTCCACGCTCTTGGCCTGTGATGGCAAGCTGCATGCAACGAATGGTCTGCTTTTGTGGAAACTCCACTAAAATCCAGCTGAAGCCGTTGCTGTCGCAGCCTATGGGGCAAGACGTGTTGAGGTTGCCATCGGTGAGAGCTGTGGCTGAAGAACCGTCGCTTGTGGTGATGCGAGGGTTGAGCTCAAGCATTGACTTGTCGTTGTCGGGCAGCTTCACGGCGACTACGGCGATGTCGTGATAGTAGTCGTGCTTGTGAGGATTGGCAGCGTCGCGCGGAAGGTCTTGATAGGTGCCACACACGGTGTAGCCGTCAGGAAGCTTGTCATTGAAAAGTTTGCCACCGCTGACGGTGATGTCGCGCCACACGAGCTTTTTCATGGCATCGTCTTTGCTGACCCAAGGGCCGCCTGTGACACTCCAACCTGGAGAGCTGGCTATTGTGACTTCAAATTTTAATGAGTCGGCAAGGTCGAGAGCATAGTTAAACGCATCTTTCCACTTGGGGTCCATGTACACAAGTCGCTCTTTGACGATTTGTGGTGTCTCAAGACCCGCGTCGAAGTTGGTGAAGCCAGCTATGCCTGCTGATTTCATCCATAACAGGTCTTTTTTAATGCCATCTTTTGTGATATTGCCGTTCATCCAGTGCCACCACACGCGCGGATAGGCATCGCGTGGAGGATTGGCAAAGGCATTTACCACTTGAGAAACAGAGGAATTGGAGTTGCTGGCCGTGGTCTTGGCGCATAGTGGTGACGTGTGGAGGCAGGTTATTGCCGACACGACCAAAACGGAGGCAAGACCATGCATGTGGCTGAATTTTATCATTGCTGGAAAAATGTTGATGTTTTTAGAAGTTGTTTCTTTACCCAAAGGTAGTGAAAATTGGGCATAAAAGGGCAAGAGCATGACTGTTTTTGTGGTGGTTAGTGCTCTTGTGGCTTGCGGAATGGTCAAAAAGGTGGGGCGTCAGAGCATAACCCCGACTTTGTCGGCCACTGCTGGGGCAGCTTGTGCCATGGCTTGAACCAAAACGGCGATAAAAAACGTTGCCAAGAACAAAATACGCTTCGACATAAATGTTTGCATTGCTGGGTGTAAAGTTAATGCCTAAAATTGAGCGAATTTTGTTTTTGGCAACAAAAATAGCTTGGCAAGCTACGCGCTGATGTGCTTTTTTAGCGGCGCAACGTGATGACCAGCGGCTTGACTCCTGGAATGGAAACGCTTACAGTGCCAGGTGTGGTTTTGTCGATATAGAGACGGAGACGGCCCTCAAAAAAGTCGCCTTGCGATGCCGAGGTGTATTTTTTGCCTTGTGGGTCGTGCTGGTTGCCGTTGTCGATGCCAGCGATATGGCAACCGCTGGCAGCAATGGTGGCTGTGCCGCAATATGACGGAATGCGGTTGCCTCGCTTGTCGCAAGCTGCGACTTCGATGTAGTCAATTTTATCGCCTTTTAAATTGCTGAACACGAGCTGCGACGGTGTGGCGGCTGTGGTGACGAGCGTGTGCTCGGCAACGCGACGCTTGCTGCGGTCGTAGGCAATGGCTTTGAGTGTGCCGGCCTTGTAGTGAACGGCAGGGAACTTGGCGAAACAACTGTCGGCATCAACGGCTTTGCGGCCAAGGCTGCGCCCATTGAGTTGCAGCTCCACTTCCTTGCAGTTGCTGAACACCACGATGTTGAGGGTGGTGTCGGGAGTCCAGTTCCAATGGTCGGCAACTGATGCAGGACGCCAAGCAAAGTCGGGGTGAGCAGGCTTGGTGATGACACCGGCGTGCACTGTGGGGTGTGCCGACCAATAGGCTTTTCGCAAGAAAAATTCGGGCTTGGGGAAGCCGGCGATGTCGTTCATGCTTTCGTTCCAGCCACGGTCGCCGTCCCAAACAATCTCGCCGAGGTAGTCGAACCCAACCCAAATGAACTCGCCTATGCAAGACTTGGTCTTTTTGACCCAAATGGGGTTGTCGGCAGAGTTGTAGGTCTCTGTGCCGAGCAGAATGCGGTTGGGGTAGATGGCATGCTCCTGTGCATAGAGGCTGTCGGTGTGAATGCGGTCGATGTAGTTGTAACCGGCTATGTCGAAGCAATCGAGGAACCCAGCCTTGTTGGCACCCACGAAGAAGTCGCAGGCGGCAGTGACTGGGCGCGTGGGGTCTTCGTCCTTGGCAATCTTTACCAGACGGCGGGCGATGTCGTTGCCATCGATGCGCTGATTAGGAATCTCGTTGCCCAGCACATAGAGCATGACGCAAGGGTGATTGCGGTCGCGTGAAATCATGCGGCGCAAGTCGGTTTCGGCCCACTGGTTGAAATAGAGGTGATAGGTGTAGGGCATCTTGCCGTAGGACGTCTCGCTATAGCCCCATTCCTGTCCGCGGTTCCACTCATCGAAAATCTCATTTGAAACGAAGAAACCAAGACTATCGCAGAGGTCATAGAAATAGGCTGGGAATGGATAGTGGCTTAGGCGCAAGGCATTGCAACCCATGTCTTTGAGCGACAAAAGACGGGCACGCCACACGTCGCGTGGAACGGCGGTGCCAAAAGGACCAACATTCTGGTGCAAGCACACGCCTTTGAGCTTCTCGGGTTTGCCGTTGACCGTCATGCCCGACTCTGGAGAGAACTTGATGTCGCGGAAGCCAATGGTGATGGTCTGGCTATCAATAACGCTGTCGGCAAGGCTGATGCTGCACAGCAACTTGTAGAGGTTGGGAGAGTCGGGTGACCATAGGGCAGGGTTGTCGATAGACAAAGAGTCGGAAATGGTGGTCTGGGTGAAATCGCCAATCTCACGAGTGACGGTGTGCTTGGCCAAGACTTTGCCATTGAGGTCGCAAAGAGAAAAAGTGAAGTCGATGGGTTTGGAGATGCGACGGTTGGCACCTTGCACCACGGTTTTGTTGCTGTCGCTGCGAGTCCACACATAGAGGTCGGTGTTGTCGGTCCAGTGGAACACGGTTTCGGGATAACGGTTGTTGATAACCTTGGCCTTGACGGCAAGTTTTGCTTTTTGTGCCGTGACAAGAGGTGTGGTGACAAAAGTGCCGTTTTGCACAAAGTGCATCTGCTCGGTGAGAGTGAGGGTGACATCGCGATAGATGCCTGAGCCGGAGTACCAGCGCGAGCCTGGTTGCAGAGAATTGTCAACCTTAACGGCAAGCACATTGTCGGCACCACCGAACTTGACGAAAGGCGTTATGTCGTAATAAAAAGCATTGTAACCATTGGGGTACTCGCCCACCATGCGGCCGTTAATCCACACTTGGCTTTTCATGTAAACGCCGTCGAAGTTGATGAACACACGCTTGCCAGACTTGGAGGCGTCGAGCGTGAAATGCTTGCGATACCACCCTGTGCCGCATGGCATGAAGCCTCCTTGTGGGCCGCTGGGGTTGGATTTGTCGTATTTGCCTTCGATGCTCCAGTCGTGAGGCACATTCAGTGTGCGCCAATCGCCGTCGTTGAATTCTGGTTGTGCGAAAGACTGGTTGTCGGCAAGAATGAATTTCCAGTTGTCGTTGAAAGGTATGTGCTGCGTGGCAGCGTTAACCGACAGGGCACACAGGGCTATGAGTGCAGAAATCAGAAAAGAATGTTTCATTTGCTTGTGAAGTTGTGAAAATGGGTTGAAGTTTAATTCTTTTTTTTTGAGTTTAACTTGTGGTCCGTGAATGGAGAAAGACGCTTCAGCAATGCGTCATGTCGCGGAATATGTCGAGTGCAGCCTTCATGTCATCGGGTGAGACGGCATTGTTGATTGTGGGTTGCGCAATATCGGTGAGCAGGGTGCAGTTGATTTCGCCATGCAGGCTCTTCTTGTCGTGGCGCATGAACTGGAGCAGCGCGTTGTAGTCGTTGCAAGTGAAATGGAATGTGCCATAGAAGCCGTTGATGACCTCGGCAAGCGAATAGAGGTGCTTGCTTGGGAAACGGCAAATCATGTGCGAGAGAATCAGCTCGGCAAGGAGACCCCACGCCACGGCATAGCCGTGAGGGACAGGAGAATTGCGCTGAAGAGCAAAATCCTCGAAAGCGTGGCCAACGGTGTGGCCGAGGTTCAGTGCCTTGCGAATGCCTGTTTCAAACTGGTCGGCTTGAACAAACTGCTGTTTGACCTTGACTGACGACTCAACTAAAGAAAGCATTTCGTCAGGAGAGACGTGGCAGATGTCGAGAGCCGACAAAGTGCCGAAATCGGCAGCACTGCTAAGCAGGGCGTGCTTGAGCATCTCGGCATAGCCCGACAATACCTCTGACTGAGGCAAAGTGGAGAAAAACTTGGTGGAAATGATAACCCTAAAGGCATCGCGGATTACACCAACCTCGTTTTTCAAGCCGTTGAAATCAATGCCTGTCTTGCCGCCGACCGAGGCATCGACCGCACTGAGCAGTGTGGTGGGACAGTTGATAAACCTGATGCCCCTTTTGAACGTGGAAGCGGCAAAACCACCAAGGTCGGTGACCACGCCGCCGCCAACATTGATGAGCAGGGCAGAACGTGTGGCACCACCGCGCTCAAGCTCAATCCAGACCTTTTGCAGCGTGTCGAGGTTCTTGTTGACCTCGCCAGACGGCATCACAATTTTGTGCGCATTGGCAAGAAAACGGCTGCTGATGGCCGGGAGAACAAGGCGGTCGGCATTGGTGTCGGTGAACACGAAAACCTGCTGTGGAGAGATTGCGCTCTCGGCACAGGCATTGTCGATGCCCAACGCCACATCGTTGGTGAAAAGGACTGATGCGCTCATAGTTGGGGGTGGTTACTGGGCTTGCTTGGTGGAAGCGAACAAAGAAATCAAACTTGGAATGGCAGCCGCAAACTCGTCCATGTTTTTATACACGATGTCGGCACCAGCCTTGTAGAGGTCTTTCTCAGGAATAGGGCCTGTGGTGATGCCAACAGTGAAGCAACCAGCTGCATGGCCTGCTTGAACGCCAAGAGGAGCGTTCTCGACCACAATGCACTGGTTGGGCTTGGCTTCGGCTTTCTCCATGCCCTTGATGTAGGGGGCTGGATTGGGCTTGCCAAAACGAGTGTCGGCGGCAGTGACGCGCTTGTCGCTGAAAATGCCTGGATAGTCAGTGTCGATGCGGTCGAGCAAAGACTGCTGCCCCGAACCGGTGACGAGAATGCGCTCTATGCCGGCGTCTTTGAACGCATTGAGCATGGCTGCCGCGCCAGGAATAGTGGAAGGCTCGCCAAGCTCATGGAAATAGCGACTCTTGACTTTGTAGAAAGCCTCGGCCTCGCTGTCGGTGACGTTGACGCCCTTGCCGCTCTTGAATTTCATCTTGACAATTTCCACTCCGCGCATGCCCTCGTAGAGATAGAACTCATCGCGAGTACACTTGATGCCATTTTTGGTCATGAGCTTAACCCAAGCGCGGGTGTGGTTTTTCATTGAGTCGTAAAGCACTCCGTCCATGTCGATGAGCGCAGCTTTCAAATCTATGAATTTGTTGCCAGAATACTTGAGATAGTTGGCAACAGCATTATTTTCGGTCATAGTCAGAATTATATGTTTATTTATCGTTTTATCTTGAAGTTATCTTACGGTGATGTGAATGCAGCCCTGCTTGCGCTCAAACTTGGCGAAGCAAAGCCCCTGTTGGCGTTTGGCGTACACGACCTCGGCAAGAATGTTTTTCAAATCTTCGTCAGAGATTTTGTAGGAGGGGTCGATGCAGTCGAACTTGGACCAACTGATGTCGAAAGTGGTGCCGTAGCAGTGGCAGGAGTTGGTGGTGGCGTTGCGGTTGTGTCGCTGAAGCTCAGAGACGGTCTGCTCGGTGCGCATGATGCTTGTGACCTTGATGCGATAGGGCACTTTGCCACAGCGAGAGCGGAGTGTGTCGGCAAAATCGTGGGCAATGGCAGAAAGAAGCTGCGAGGCTTTTGGCACCAGATAGGGCATGGAGTGGGAGAGCGACTCAACGAGAAACCCATTGGTGGTGGCGACCTTGACCACCGGCGCAGAGAGGTGGTAGGCTGAGCGCAAGTCGGTGATGGGAGAAAAACCGCAGGCTTGCGCCGCTTGAAGCTGCACATGGTTGCTATCGCAAAAAATGTCGGACAAACGTCCTGGCACGATGTGTGACACAACACGGTGGGTTACGGCCCTGGCATCTTCGGGCACCGACTTCACGGTGACGACGGTGTCGGGAACAACTTGGGCTTCGGCCAGAGTGTCGGGCTGACTGCCGCTTTCGCCAGTCTTGCCACCGCAACCAAAGGCAAGCGAGCATGTGAAAATCAGAGAGAGAACGGCAACAAAAGAATGTGATTTGAGCATTTTTGTGAAATATACCCCCTCTCTCGCTATTTACCTACGGTTTGAACGAACAACACTTGCTCACTGGCAGACAGGTGCATGGCCTTGGCGAGCTTTTCTTTGTCGAAACTGGCACGGAGCACGGTTTTGAGTCCGGCAGAAGCGCAGTAAAGATAGACGTTTTGTGATGCTGCTCCAGCGGCATAGGCTTGGAAGATTTCCTTGTCCTGCTTCTGAGTGTCGGCCACAAACACTATGTTGAGTGGAGCCGTCTTGGCAAATGGCTGCATGCCTGCCAGTGAGCGGAAATCGCCGGTCTGAACCGTGATGAGGGCGTTTGCCTGGGCATCGTAGTGGCAGATGCCGGTGGCAGTAATGATGTAGATGCTGAGTTCCTGCTTGTTGAGAGCAGTGGCCACGGTGCGCTTGTCATCGTGGGTTATGCCCCATGCGGCCCAAAGCATATTGCTTATGTCTTGCTTGGAGATATGTGAGTCGGGAGATATGTCGCGACTTGATTTGCGTGCCGCAATGGCTTCTTGCAACGGCATACCACCGGCTTTGACCGGTGCTGGCAACAGCTCGGTGCGAGGCTGTGCTGACGCTTGAGACTGTGCGCTGACGGTGGCTGTGAAAGAGGACACTGTCAAAGATGCCGCAAATAAAAGAGTGCAAATGTGTTTCATAAATGAATTTGCTGATTATTTGCACAAATTTACGATTAATAGTCGGTAAAAGCGCAAATAAAAAAACTAATTAGAGTGAGAAAAATGTTAATTTTTCAATGCCTGTGGCATAGGGCAGGAGGTGGGGTGTGGGCAGAGCGTGGTGGGTGAAGCATGGAGGATTGTGTGAGAAAATGATGAAATGAAGTTGCGTGTTGCAGAAAATTGGGCGTAATTTTGCAGAAAAATTTTGAGATTATGAAAGATAACGGAAAATACAAGATATTGTTTGTGTGTTTGGGAAACATCTGCCGCTCTCCGTCGGCACAAGCTGTGATGCAGCACCTGATAGACGAACGCGGACTGAGTGACAAATACTACCTTGACTCGGCTGGAACATACGGCGGTCACGCCGGCAGCCTACCAGATCCACGAATGAGGCAGCACGCGAAGCTCAGAGGATATGACTTGACGCACAGAAGCCGGAAGGTGACAGGCAACGACTTTGAGGACTTTGACCTGATAGTGGCCATGGACAACGGTAACGTGAGGTCGCTCGAAGGAATGGCTGCCACAGTGGAAGAAGCCAGAAAAATAGTGATGCTCGGCAAGTGGGTGAGGAAATATCCGCACTATGACTATGTGCCAGACCCATATTATGAGGGAAGCGAGGGATTTGAGCTGGTGATGGACTTGCTGGAGGACGCTTGCGACAACTTGCTCGACGAGATAGAAACGCACCGGAACAAGAGTTGAGGCACCCGCGAGGGAAAACACCGTCGGGGAAATTTATTTGCCTATGTTCCAAATCGGTATTAATTTTGTATCATAGAAAAATAATAAATAAAAATATATGTTTGATAATTTAACCGAAAGACTTGAACGCTCGTTCAAAATTCTGAAAGGTGAAGGAAAAATCACGGAAATCAATGTTGCAGAAACGTTGAAGGACGTGCGTCGCGCACTTCTTGATGCCGACGTGAACTACAAGGTTGCCAAGCGGTTTACCGACACGGTGAAGGAAAAGGCTATGGGTCAAGATGTGATAAACTCACTGAAGCCAAGCCAACTGATGGTGAAAATCGTGCATGACGAGCTTGCTGCCCTCATGGGAGGCGAACAAGCCGAGTTCAATGTTGACGGCAATCCGGCAATCGTGTTGATGTCGGGTCTTCAGGGTTCTGGTAAGACCACATTCTCTGGCAAGATTGCAAGAAAATATAAAAACGAAAAAGGCAAGAAACCTCTGCTCGTGGCTTGCGACGTGTATCGTCCGGCTGCTATTGAGCAGCTGAAGGTGATAGGCGAGCAGATAGATGTGCCGGTGTATTCGGAGCCGGGCAACAAAAATGCCGTGCAAATAGCCGAAAACGGTATAAAGGAAGCCAAGGCTAAGGGTTATGACCTGGTGATTGTGGATACTGCAGGACGTTTGGCAGTGGACGAGCAGATGATGCAGGAGATAAAGGCTGTGAAAGATGCCATCAAACCTACTGAAACGCTGTTTGTGGTAGATGCCATGACTGGTCAGGACGCTGTGAACACGGCCAAGGAATTTAACGACAGACTTGACTTTGACGGCGTGGTGCTGACAAAACTCGACGGTGACACACGAGGCGGTGCCGCAATATCAATCAGATATGTGGTGGACAAGCCAATCAAGTTTGTGGGAACAGGCGAGAAACTGGAGGCAATAGACCCATTCCGCCCAGCCGGTATGGCCGACCGCATTTTGGGCATGGGCGACATCGTGTCGTTTGTGGACCGCATGCAGCAGCAGTATGACGAGGAAGAGGCCAAGAAGCTGCAAAAGAAGATTGCAAAGAATCAATTTGACTTCAACGACTTTCTGGCTCAAATAGGCCAGATAAAGAAGATGGGCAACTTGAAGGATTTGGCTTCGATGATACCTGGTGTGGGCAAAGCAATAAAAGACATTGACATCAGCGATGACGCGTTTAACAGCATAGAGGCCATAATCTACTCAATGACCCCGTATGAGCGCAGCCACCCAGAGGTGATGAACGGAAGTCGCCGCCGCAGAATAGCTGCCGGAAGCGGAACTGACATTCAGGAGGTGAACCGCTTGCTCAAACAATTTGAGCAGACACGCAAGATGATGCACATGGCCACAACGATGAAAAATCCGCTGAAGATGATGCGTGGCCGCCGCAGATGAGCAACTGATTATTAAAAAATGGGAAAACTTATTTGACTAAGAATATGGAACTGATAGACGGCAAGAAGGTAGCCGCAGAGATAAAGAAGGAGATTGCCGCTGAAGTGGCAAAAATGGTTGCCGACGGCAAGAAGCGTCCACACTTGGCTGCTGTGCTGGTGGGACATGACGGTGGCAGCGAGACATACGTGCGCAGCAAGGTGAAGGCTTGCGAGGAGTGTGGATTTAAATCGACACTGATAAGATTTGAGGACACTGTGAGCGAGGAGGAACTGCTCGCAACAGTTGACAAGCTGAACAAAGATGCCGACGTAGATGGATTTATAGTGCAACTGCCGTTGCCTAAGCACATCAGCGAGCAGAAGGTGATTGAGGCCATAGACTACAGGAAAGACGTAGATGGTTTCCACCCGATTAATGTGGGGCGCCTGTCGATAGGTCTGCCTTGCTTCCGCTCGGCAACGCCTCAAGGCATACTGACGCTGCTGGAGCGTTATGGCATAGAGACCAAGGGCAAGCACTGCGTGGTGATAGGCCGTAGCAACATAGTGGGCAAGCCTGTGGCAACGATGATGCTTCAGAAATCTTATCCTGGCAACTGCACGGTGACTGTGTGTCACAGCGCGACCAAGAACATAAAGGAAATCACTCGCCAAGCCGATATTCTGATTGCGGCTATAGGGTCGCCAGAGTTTGTGAAGGAAGATATGGTGAAAGACGGTGTGGTGATTATAGATGTGGGCACTACGCGCCTGCCATCGACCAAAACCAAGAGCGGATTTAAGCTGCACGGCGATGTGGATTTTGAACATGTGGCTCCGCATTGCTCCTACATCACTCCTGTGCCTGGCGGCGTGGGACCGATGACAATAGTGTCGCTGATGAAGAACACGCTGCTTGCTGGTCAGCATGCCGTGTATGGCGAATAAATAAGTGTAACATATAGATATAGATATAGTGGTTCACCCAACTGTGTCCAGTGTGGCAGTTGGGTGAACTCTTTTGTTGGTGTGGTACGCGTACCTCTGGCACGCATTGATTATGGTTGTTGTAACCCACG
Organism: uncultured Muribaculaceae bacterium; assembly: GCA_934675575.1. Classification (GTDB taxonomy): domain Bacteria; phylum Bacteroidota; class Bacteroidia; order Bacteroidales; family Muribaculaceae; genus Sodaliphilus. Next base: position 50,566 of record CAKUQQ010000011.1, on the reverse strand, counting down.
ACCGTCGCTACGCTCCTCAGTCGTGGGTTATGCTCATACCTGCCCCTCTGGGGCAGCTCGCTTGCCGTGTGTGTTGGCTTGTGGGGGGGACTCGATGTGTGGTTGGGTGCGTGCAGTGTGGCTGTGGCAAAGGTCGGGTGAAGTGGGGATAATATGGGTTGCTTTTGTTGGTGTGATACGCGTACCTTTGGCACGCATTATTTGTGCTTGGTTATGACCCACGACCGTCGCTGTCGCTCCTCAGTCGTGGGTTATGCTCATACCTGCCCCTCTGGGGCAGCTCGCTTGCCGTGGGTTTGCTTGTGGCATGGGTGTGATGAGGCTACTGCTGTGGCTGGTGTGTGGTGAGGCTGCGTTGGTAGGCTGGGTATGTGCAGTGGGGCTGGGTGTGAGGAATGTGTGGTATCTAATACGGAATGTGTTATAAGTAAGGCGTGAGGGAGGGAGAAGGAAAACGGGGTTGCCTGCTGAATGAGGCAACCCCGTTTTGGTTTGTTTTGGCTGAAACTGGTGTGTGCCAGCCAGCAAAATCATTTAATTGATGCTTATGCTTTCGCCTAAGCGAGCATGTAAATTACATTTTGGATTCGCATCAGAAAGTGAACTGAACGCGAGCCTGAACTGCGTGTACGTTTTTGTCGTAAGGCAGACGGTCGATGTCGATGCGGTGCCAAGTGTAGTCAAGCATTACTTGAGCATACTTGTTGAACGCATAGTTGAGACCGAGAGTGGTAGAGTAGATGTTACCACCGCCTACGCTTGTGGCTCCTGTTGCAGGATAGTCAACTGGGTAACCGTCGGCATAGTACTGGTCGCGACCTGCAGAGTAGTATTCGCCCTTAGTGAGGTCGTTGAGTCCAGAGTAGTTGAAACGTGCAACAACTTCAAGAGACTTGCCGTTGAGACCGTTCATCACACCGTCGAACTTGTTGTAAGTGTAGTCGTTGCCGAAGATTTTGTAGCCAGCCTCAATGTAAGCGCCATTGAAGTTGTTAGTGCGAATCTTGTTGGCAGTTTCCCATGCGTTGATGTCACCCCAACCGTCGATGTTGTCTTGAGAAGCGATGAAAATCTTGTAAGAGTCACGCTTCTTGGTTACGAATTTGTGTTTGTACTCAGCACGCAGGAAGAAGTCCTTGTTAACGTAGAGGGCTTCAGCGCCGAGGTCGATAACTTCGTTAGCCCAAGGCAGAACGCAGCTTGAGAACTGCTTGTCCTGGTCAACGTAGGTTTCGAGAGTCTGGCCAAGAGAAAGAGTTCTCTTGAGCACAGTGGCACCCTTCGTGGTCACTTCCTCGCCACCACCGAGCTTGGCATAGCGTGCGCTTGCACCAAAGTGCCAAGCGTTGCTTGCATTTTCGGCGTTGCGATAGAGCCAGCGGCCAGAGAGTGTGATGCCGTCGTAACCGGCAGCAATGCGGTTGTATTGGTCCTCGGTGAACACACCTTGATAGAGGAACAAGTTGTTAGAAGAATACTTGTAGGTGATACCAAGCTCACGACCTTCGCCAAGAGATGAAGCCATGCCTGGGCGAGATATGAAGTGGTAAGAACCGAGAGAAGACTGTGCAGCCATAGTGCCGGCAGGGTCGTTGTAGTAACCAACCTTGATGGCGTGAGTGGCGTCGTTGTTGGCACCTGGAGTAGAATACTGCAGGAAGATGTTCTTTTGAGAGAACTTGCCGCCACCAAAACCGAAGTCGGCATAGAAGTACCAGTTTTGTCCGTAAGACATGCTGGTGCGAATGCGTGCGTCGGTGATAGAAGCACCACTGTGAAGAGGTGTGAACTCGGTGTTGTAGAGGGCAGCATCGGCCATGAAGCGTGCACCAACGGTGAATTTAACCTGCTTCTCCTCGTTGTTGATGTTCAGCGTAGGGTCGGTGTCGAAATCTTGGGCAGTAGCCGAAAGAGCCATAACAGCCATAGCTGACATCATGAAATATTTATAATTTTTCATTTTAAATTCTTTTTAGAATGGTGTTTTGAAACTTTATTCCAATTATAACTCAATTAGTGTATAGAATCAATAGCCCAAGTATTTGAGCAACTCGTTAGCGTCGGGCACAGTAGAAGGAGCTTGACTGTTGTCGAAGAGTTGTCCTGGGTGGAATGGGTTAGGCAACTTGGCGTTGCAACGCATGCCGTTGTCAAGCATGTATTGGAGGTTCATTTCAGTGTGGTTAGTGAAGCAACCGTCCATATAGATAGGCCATGTGGCGCTATTGCCTGGGAATGTGCTGTATTGAGTCTTAGGAACGGTAACCTTCATGAGGTCGTCGAATTCGGTTGACCAGCCATAGTTCCAGTAGCCCATGTATTTTGTGATTTGAGCTTGAGAGTCGAAAGAATATGGGTGGTTAATCATGCCTGCGCGGCGAACCATGTAGGCTTGCCAAGGCGAGTTCATCTCAGGATAGTTGTTAGGTGCGCCAGAGATAGCAGGACCCCAGATGTGAGCACCGCGGTCTTGAGCATATTTGATGAAGTCGGCGAAACCTGTTGGAGTATCGTACTTCAAGTCGGTGGCACCGCTGCCTTCCCAAAGGAGGTAGCACATAGGAACACGACCCTTGAAGATTTGGTTGGCACGCTCCAGAGCGCTGAATGTGAACGTTTGGAGGATAACCTTACCGTTGGTGTTACCAACGTTAACTTTGCCGTTTTTGTAGAATTCCTTGTCGGCAGAAGGCTTGGTTATGATGTTCCAGCCCCACTTGTCGAGCTCGTTGTAAACGCGAGCTTCCATATCGCTTGGTTGAGCCCAGCTTTCCTTGAACTCAATGTAGATGCCAGGACGGTTGCCATTGTCTTGTGGGTCGTCAACATAGGCGTTGCTGAAGTCGTAAACAAGGAAGTCCATGTAGCGGCTTTGTGCAGTCCAAGTCTTGCCGTCAACTGTGGAAGTAGGAGCAGTTCCGCAGATTTCGAGCAGGCTCTTGCCCTTGAGAGAATTCTTCACGTGATAAGGAAGAATACGGCGGCCTTGAGAGTCGCGGTTGAGCTTCTTGCCCTCAGCGTAAGCGATTTGGTCAGCAAGTGCGCTGCAGTAGAGGCCGTTGCTGTAAACAACTTGTGCATTTGGATTGGTTCTCCAAGCAGCAAGAGTTTCGTCCATAGGCTTGTTGGTTGACTCATAGGTCTTGCGGGCAACCTCAAGGTTGTCGTTGTTGAACCAGCTACCTGCGTCGAGCATAAGGAGCTCAGCATAGTAGTAGTTGCGTGGATAGTAGCTATAGTAGTTACCGAGGTCGTTGTTATATTGAGTCTCGATGTCAGCTTCAGAGAAGTTGCAAGGAGTGCCATCTTCGTAAGTGAGTGAACGATAGAAAGCTTTGCGGATGTTAGGAACTTGGTCGCTGAACACTGACTGAATGTTGGTAGTGCGCTTCAAGTTGTCGTCGTGCAGAGAGAGCACCACACCATCTTTTGTGGCTTGAAGGTCAGACTCCAAGTAGTCGGCACCCATGTTGCGGGCCCAACGCCAAGAAGCTTCTGTTTCTTCTGGAGTCCAGTAGGTGCTACCGCGGTGTGCGATAACAGCATACAAAGGCACGTAGTCGCGAACCTTGGCGAGTTCCGGGTTCAGAACTTGCACATCAATTTTTTTAGCTTGTGAGTTGTAGTCTGTGAACTGCTGCTCATCGGAGCACGATGACATTGCGAACGCAGCTATGAGACTAAACATGCCAATTTTAACAAACTGTTTGTTCATAAGTTTAAAATTTGATTTGTAATGAATAATTGTCTATAAGGGAAGCATCACCGTTGCCGCAGCCGGCTATTGGCTTTTTTGTGGCCGGCATGGCAGAATGATGTTGCATCAATCCTGTTTCTTTTTTTGTTGTATGAGTTTAGAAAAACCATGTCCGTCACTCACGGAGTGTGGCGGACATAGCTTGGGGAATAGATTATTTTTTGCTCTTTTGCTTAACAAGATATTGCTCCTGCTTGTAGGTGAGTGCCATGAACACGATAGAGAGCAGGCAAGCCACCATGAGGAGAATGAATGTCCAGTCCCAACCGGCGTTTTCGGCAACATAGCCGATGACGATGTTGGCAAGCACGGCAGTACCGAGCACATAGCCCATGAAGCCTGTGAGTCCGGCAGCTGTTCCGGCTGCATTCTTTGGAGCCAAGTCGAGAGCTTGCACGCCAATGAGCATCACAGGGCCATAGATGAGGAATCCGATGGCGATGAGGCAACCGATAACAACGTTGAGGTTGTCGAGGAATTGCCAGTAGATGGCGATGGCGATGATGAGCAAGCCCATGAAGATGATGGTTGGGAGGGCACGACGGCCGTGGAACACTTTGTCGCTTATCCAGCCGCAGATGATGGTGCCAGGAATGGCGGCAATTTCATAGGCGAAATAAGCCCAACCGGCTTCTTTGAGGTCAATGCCTTTCTCGGTGAGGATAGTGGGAGCCCAGTCGAGGCAGCCGTAACGCACCATGTAAACGAAGGCATTGGCAAATGCGATGTACCACAACAGCTTGTTGCCAAGCACGATTTTGAAGATTTGCTTTGTGCTGAGCACTTCCTCGGCCTTGGCGCTATAAGTGCTGCTGGCGTTGCCGCTCCACTTCTCGATGGAAGGAAGACCGCAAGATTGAGGGGTGTCGCGAATCAGCAAATAAGCAACGATTGCAATGAGGAATGCAGTGGCTGCCGGGAAGGCGTAGGTGCCGATGAGGAAGTAGTGGTCAGTGTGACTTCCGTAGAACCAAGAACCGAACCACATGGCTCCGTAAACTGCCATAGGGCCAACGAGGGCACCACCCACATTATGGGCACAGTTCCAGAACGACATCCAAGTGCCACGCTCTTTGATAGAGAACCAGTGTGTCATTACGCGTCCGCACGGAGGCCAGCCCATGCCGTTGAACCAACCTACCAAGAAGTTGAGAACGGCCATGAGAAGAATAGCCAACGACTTGTGCTCTGCGCCAAGCCACTGAACCGGAACAATCATGAACAGCATGGAAACTGCTGCGCACACCAAGCCGAGAGGCAAGAAAACACGCGCATTGCTGCGGTCGCTGATAGAAGCCATGAGGAACTTGGAGAAGCCATAGGCAATAGCGTTCATAGACAACACGATACCGAGCTCACCTTTGTCGAAACCGAATGGGGCAAGCGCAGGAATTGCCATTGAGAAATTCTTGCGAACGATGTAGAAACCAGCATAGCCGATAAATATTCCGATGAATACCTGCCAACGTAGCCTACGGTACTTGGCATCGGCCTCAGGACCTGTCTGCTCAGCTTTGAAAGCTGGAGGGGTTAAGAAATTTGACATGTTTTTTCGTTTATTGTTTCAAGTTTATAATAATTGTGAACTTATTCTGCGTTTTTGTTTTGAAATCAAACAAATGCTAAAAGGTTTTGTAACAAACCATCAACATTTTGTTGGCTTCTTCAACAAGCCAGCACTGTGGCTTTTGCACCGAAACCACCGTTTCCACACGTGGAGAAGTCGGTTTAGAGAGGAATTAAAATTCCTTTAGTGCTTTATCTTAAAAGGTTAACCGAGGTCAGTTAGTTCTTTCAAGTGTTTGCAAATGTATAATATTTTTTCAGAACGAAACTAATTTTTGTTACAGAAATTTTACAAAAGAGGCGAATTTTTTATTCTGAAGCAGTAAAGTTCCGAAAAAGAACATTAAATACAACAAATGGAATAGTAATGTCGTTTCTTTTTGAGGGTTTTGAAAGCTTTGATTGTTTTAAAACGCAAGTTTGATGTAAAACTTTGTAAAAATGTGTGATGAAACCATATACTTGAAGGGAAATGGCACGATGTGTGCAGTGGGTGGTGTCGTGTAATAAAAAATGTTTAATGGGTTGCAAGATTTGAAAAACTTTGTAATTTTGCGACTCTGATTTCAGTAAAAGAGAAGCAATGTGATGTAAATAAAAAACAAATGCTCACACATCACGTATGAAAATTGGAAAACCGCTGTTCTGGTGAGCGGAACCGCATAAATATTTAGAAAAGCATGAAAAAGTTATTTGCATTATTATGTGTTGCAGCGCTGGGCATGGGCTCTGCTTTTGCTCAGGCTGGGCGAATTGGGCTTGGCGGTAATTTGTTGTATGGAACTGAAGTTGAAAATGTGGGTATAGGAGCCAAGTTTCAAGTAGGCATTACAGACAACTGGAGAGCTGAGACATCGTTTAACTACTTTTTTGAGAACGACAACTTCCACATGTGGGAATTGAATTTGAATGCTCACTATCTGTTTCATGTGGCACCATCGTTCTCGGTGTATCCATTGAGCGGATTGACTTATGTGAGCCCAGTGTATTCGCACGGTCCACTTGGTGACCACAAGAGCGACGGCAAATTTGGCATTAACCTGGGTGGCGGTTGCGAATATATGGTGACATCAAACCTGGGGTTGAACGCCGCAATCAAATATTCGCTGGTCAGCGACTACGACCAAGCCGTGTTTGGTGTGGGTATAGTGTATAAGTTCTGACCACGTTATTGTTAATAAAATAAGCAGAGACAATGCGGAATGTGTCGATGGAGTGGCGCGTTCCGCACTGTTTTTTTTGTGTGAAACGTGACGCTGTGCGCGTGATTTGCATTATCTTTGGATAAGATAAGCTGCATCTCGGCAAAACATTCAAGCAAGCTTGATGTTCTGCATCTCGATTTGCATTATCTTTGTAAGAAGAACTGACTGTGCCAAAAATGGACATAAATTGAAAATAAAAACAGAATAATTAAAAGATGAAGAAATTAGCTTTTGTTGCAGCGATGCTGCTGATGTGCGTTATGGCCGATGCCGTGAACGTAATCAGAAACTCCGCGCCAGCCGACACTAACCAGTGGATAATATTCAGAAAGGTGGTGAACGTGACAGGCGACCCGGCAAAAAACTTTGTGAAAATTGCAGCCGACTCGAAATATTGGTTGTGGGTGAACGGCGAGCTTGAAGTGTTTGAGGGCGGACTCAAGAGAGGTCCGAACCCCACAGACACATACGTGGACAACGTGAAACTCAAAAACTTGAAGAAAGGCGAGAACACGATAGCCGTGCTTGTGTGGTATTATGGCCGTCAGGGCTTCAGCCACCGCAGTTCGGGCACCGCAGGACTCTATTTCGACATGACCGTGGGTGGCAAGCACTATGTGGGCGACAAAACTTGGAAAACCAAGATGCACCCGGCTTATTACACTCCAGCCGGCGAACTGCCCAACTACCGTTTGCCGGAGTCGAACATAGGCTTCAATGCACAAAAGGACATAAGCGACTTTTACACTGTGGGCTATGACGACTCGTCGTGGGAGAATGCCGGAGAAATAGACCTGAAGTCAGCCGACTGGAATGCTCTGGTGGAGCGTCCGATAGCCCAGTGGAAAGACTATGGCATGAAGCACTACTTGTCGCAGCGCCGTGAGGGCAACAAGGTGATATGCGCAATGCCCTATAACGCACAGGTGACACCTTACTTGAAGGTGAAGGCACCTGCCGGCAAGGTGATAGACATGCGTACAGACGACTACATGGGTGGTGGCACAACGAGCGTGTTTGCCGAATATGTGACCAAAGACGGTGTGCAAGAATATGAAAACTTTGGCTGGATGAACGGCCATGACGTGATATACACGATACCGGAAGGCGTGGAAGTGATAGACTTGGGCTATAGAGAAACCGGATATGACTGCGAGTTTACCGGTAAGTTCAGCTGTGACAATGCCGACATGAACTCTCTGTGGACTAAATCGCAGCGCACGCTATACATAACAATGCGTGACAGCTATATGGACTGCCCTGACCGCGAGCGTGCACAATGGATAGGCGACGTGTCGAACGAGATGGTGGAGACATTCTACTCGCTGTCGCCAAGTGCGAGTTTGCTCACTCGCAAATGCGCATGGGAAATGGCAGACTGGCAGAAGCCAGACAGCGTGATGTATGCCCCGGTGCCAGCAGGAAACTGGGACAGGGAGTTGCCTATGCAAACAATGGCTTTCATTGGTTTGGGCGACTGGAACTACTATATGGGCAGCGGCGACAAAGCCACAATAGAGCACATATTTCCAGCCAACAAGCGATATATGCACAAATGGGTGATGCAAGACGACGGCTTGGTGACCTACCGCCCGGGAGCATGGGACTGGGGTGACTGGGGTTACCACCAGGACATGAAAGGCATGTGCCAGCTGTGGTATGCCATAACTTGCGACAACTATGCCAAACAGGCCAACTTGCTCGGTCATAAAGACGAGGCTGAATGGGCACTGAAGAGAAGCGCAAGCATAAAGAAGGCTTTCCACGAGAAATTCTGGACTGGCGCAGGTTATCGTCACACAAACTACACCGACAGCACCGATGACCGCGTGCAAGCCTTGGCTGTGCTTGCCGGGGTGGCCCCAAAGAGCGAGTATGAGTGGATAAAGGACTTCTTGATGAAAACTTATTTCGCAAGCCCATATATGGAACGCTATGTGCTTGAGGCCATGTGCGAGATGGGATATGTGAAAGAGGCCAAGAAGCGTATGCTTGACCGCTACATGCCTATGATAAAGAGCAAATACACCACCTTGTGGGAAATCTTCGGATTGGGCAAAGGAGCAGAGTTTAATGGAACTTACAACCACGCTTGGAGCGGTGGCCCACTGATAATAATGTCGAAATATATAGCAGGAGTGGCTCCTGTGAAGCCTGGTTTCAAGGAATTTCAAGTGCGCCCCGAAATGTGCGACTTGAAGCGTGTGAGCGCAACCGTGCCAACAGAATATGGCAATATAACCGTTGATGTGAACAGCGAGAACGGCTATAGGCTGACAGTGAGAGTGCCAAAGGGAACTAAGGCAAATTTGGTGGTGCCTGCTGCAGCTGGCGGATATGAGTTTGACGGTAGAAGCAAGGCAATGAAAGCTGTGGAAGACGGCACTCGCTGCATGGTGAAAGTGGGTGAAGGCTTGCACACGCTGAAATTGAAGTAAACAAGATTGGTTTAAAATAATTATTTGCAGGGCGGCGGCAGACGGCGAAAGGCTTGTCTGCCGCCGCTGATTTTTGGGTACAGGCCCGTGAAACGATGATGGCGAGCTTGCTGGTTAAAAAAGCTAAACGGCAGTGTGTTATGGGGCCACATTGGCAGAATATGTGTATTTTTGTGGCAAATGAAGTTGAAATTCCACATTATAATAGCAGTGTGTCTGCTTGGCATAACCTGCTTGAAATCAAATGGTCAGGCGTTGACGTTTGTTAATAGCCATCTGAATCATATAGAGCTTAATGGCGCAGACTGGAGCGGCTTGCGGCATAAGTTGGCACGGCTTGGCAAGGGCACAACCGGAGCAAAGGTGAATGTGGTGCAGATAGGCGACTCGCACACTCAGCCTGACATAGCCACAGCGCGTGTGCGTCAACGGCTACAAAGCCGCTATGGTGACGGTGGACGCGGCTGCATAGGGGTGTATAGGCTTGCTGGAACAAATGCTCCCGACAACTATGAGTTGAGGGCAAGTGTGCCTGCTTCTCGGCGAAGCCGGCTTGGAGGACACAGACCGTTTGGTGTGAAACCAGGCGTGACTGGTTTGGCTGTGGCATTTGACAGCAGTCATGTGGATATAGACATAACTGACAAGGGTGGCTGTACGTTTAACCATGTGACGATATTGCACTCTGGTGACGGCGGCTATAAAACGGCAAAAGTGGGCGATGAGGTGCTGTTTGGCCGCGAGGTGACTCGTTTTGCCACAGCGTATGACTTGCCCAAGGCCAGTGATTACGTTTTTATGCAAGTGCCGGCTGCCGGCGCACTATATGGCGCGGTGCTGACGAATGACAATGCCGGAGTGGTGGTGTCGTCGATAGGCAACAATGGAGCTACATACGGAATGTATCTTGAAATAGAAAATTTCGGTGAGCAACTCAAGGCATTGACACCAGACTTGGTGATATTGTCGCTTGGCACAAACGAGGCTGTGGGCAGCGGCAGCGGAATAGAGCAAGATATTGACCAGATGGTGAAGCGCATAAGGCACGCTAACCCGGAGGTGCAGATAGTGCTGACCACACCCATGGAGTTTCACCGCAGGCAGTGGCGCACGGTGACAACGCGGGTGAAAGTCAGGCGCAGAAAATACAGGACAGTGAGACGCCGTGTGTCGAGCTATGCGCCGGCACCAGGCTTGGCTCGCGTGAGAGAGGCAATAAGGGATTATGGCAAACGGCATAAAATTGCGGTGTGGGATATGTATGCCGTGGCTGGCGGCAGCGGCGCTGCCGCAAAATGGGTGGCAAATGGTCTGATGAAAAGCGGTGACCATGTGCACTGCACTGAGAGCGGATATGAGTTGCAGGGCATGCTGCTCAGTGATGCTCTCATGGAATGTCTTGACGCACCGAAACATTAGATGTGGACGGTGTTGTGAAGTTGGGAAAAGAAAACTATTTTTGCAGCAAGAATTTTAACAAAGGCAATGCTCTTGTGAGCGACAGGGTAACAAATAAATATACGGACAGAAATATGAGATACGGCAACATAATAAGAACAATGGTGGCAGCAGTTGCCATGATGTGTGCGTGGCAAGAAGCTGGAGCGGTGAAGGCTCTGCTTGTGCCGCACTACTTTAAGCAGAGTGACGGCTCGGTGCTGAAAGTGATGCTGAATGGCGATGAGCGACACCATTACTACACAACAGACGACAACCTGGTTGTGGAGCAACACGACAATGGTGATTTTTGCTATGCGCAGAGCAGTGTGCTTGCGCATGACAAGGACAGCCGCAAGGGTGATGAAAAACTGTATGTTGCCCAGCGCAACACCTCGCTGCAACCGGTGGCTGTGGGCAACGGTGGCGGCCGACGTGCAGCAAGCGCTGCAAAGAAGGCTGTGCGCAGAAAAACAACAATGGGGGCACAAAAGGTGCTCGTGCTGCTTGTGTCGTTTGACGACAAGGATTTCTCAATGAGCGACCCCAAAGCCGCATACGAGGCACAACTTAACACCGACACTTGGAGCGCGAGAAACTATTTCTTGGAGCAGTCGTCGGGGAAATATCAGCCAACGTTTGTGGTGCTTGGGCCGATTAAAATGGATAATAAATACTCCTACTATGGTCAGAATGACAGATATGGCGACGACAAGTATCCTGGAGAAATGGTTGTGGAAGCATGCAAAAAGGTAGATGGCACGGTGAATTTTGCAGACTATGACTACGACCACGACGGATACGTGGATCAGGTGTTTGTGATATATGCGTGGAAGGGAGAAGCGACATCGGGCATAAAAGGCACGATTTGGCCACACCAGTGGACTCTGACCGACGCTAATGGCGAGACGTTGACGCTTGACGGTGTGAAGATAGACTCATACGCCTGCACAAATGAGCTTGACTCCGACGGCAGCGTGTGCGGTGTGGGCACATTTTGCCATGAGTTTTCGCACTGCCTTGGCTTACCGGATTTCTACTATTCCAGTAATTTCTGCATGGACGTGTGGAGTGTGATGGACTATGGCAACTATAACAACGACAGCAAAACTCCGTGCAACTACACAGCATACGAGCGATGGTTCATGGGCTGGCTCGACATTGACGAGCCTGAAGCCAACGCCACATGCGAGCTGAGCACGCTGTCGGCTGGAGGCAAGGCCTACAGGGTGCAAAGTCCCTATAATGCCAACGAGTATTACTTGCTCGAAAACAAACAGCAAGTGGGGTGGGACGCATATTTGCCGGCGCACGGCATGATGGTTACTCATGTGGACTATGACTCTACAGCCTGGGCTGACAACACCGTGAATTCAAACAGCAGCCGTCCTAACATGACGATTGTACCGGCTGACAACAAACTCTCGACCTCGACACTGGAGGGCGACTTGTTTCCTAACGGCGGTGCCAACACGCAGCTGACTGATAACACGACACCTGCGGCAAAACTAAATGACGGACACAAGATGGGTAAGCCGATAACTTGCATTGATGAGACTGACGGCATCATTACGTTCAAATATTGCAGAAAGCTGGAAATTCCTGTTCAAAACCCAAAGGCTGAGTTAACTGACTCCACGTTTGCCGTGTCGTGGCAGCCATGCGCCGAGGCATCGGAATATGCGGTGAATGTGCTTGGCGATAATGGATTTGACCGCCTGATAGAGCACATAACCGACACTTGCGTTGTGGTGACTGGATTGAAGAAAGGTGCTACATACAGGTGGCGTGTAAGGTCGGTGTATCCTGATGGCATGAAGTCGGCCTATTCGGCAGAGCTTGAAGTGACGGTTAACGGTGCCGGAGTGAACGGCATTGTGGCTGACGATGCGTTCAGACTTAATGGAAATGCGTTGACGGTGAAAGACGGTGTTGCCGCAACAGTGTTTGACACAATGGGCCGGACTGTTGGTGAGCTGCGTGGTGGAAGCGTGGCGCTGGCAAGAGGCGTGTATGTGGTGAAGACTGGCGGCATTGCTGTGAAAATAGCCGTGCGATAAAAAATAGTTAAAAAACGGCTGGATTGTTGTGAATATACCAACGAATTGATATATTTGCTAATTGAAATGAAGAAGATTTTATCCATATTGCTTGTCTTGCTTGCATTTGGCAGTGCTATCGCTTATGCAGAGCCAGAGGGAGTGACTGTGGCGCAGCGCATAGAGAATGTGTCGGTCAGCCCAGTTGTGAGGGGCGGTGAGGGGCGCATATATCTGACTGCCGGCAACGCAGATGCTTCATTCAGCATATATTCCATCACAGGCCAGCTGCTGAAAGTGGTGAAGCTGACTGACGACAGCCATGTGTCGGTGGAATTGCCAAAGGGTTTCTACATCGTTAGATGTAGTGGCTTTGGCTCCGTGAAAGTAGTTGTGAAATAAATAAGGTATGCATCGCCCTTGGAAGTATGTGAAATTAATTTGTTGTGGGCGATGGCATAAAAATCATAAAGAAGCTTCACTTGTTAGTGGAGCTTTTGTTTTGTAGTGATGGAGATTGGGGCAAATGGGTAATTGAGCTACTAATTGATTACTAAATAATAGTTGGGAATGTGTGGATAGCTTGGCTTTTGTCGTTTGTCGTGCTGTCAGTTTTTGGAGCCGCGTATGATTCTTGGAAATTTTTGAGAAAGAAAGTGCGGCTAAAGTTTGGCAGTTCGGAAAAAAGTTGTAACTTTGCAAAGCAATTCAGCGGTGAACGCAAATTTGGGTGTTTAGCTCAGCTGGTTCAGAGCATCTGCCTTACAAGCAGAGGGTCGGCGGTTCGAATCCGTCAACACCCACAGAAAAAATAGAGATTATCATTTTCCTATGAATGGTAATCTTTTTTTTCGTCTAAAGGGGAATTTTGTTCAAACAAAAATATATCAAGAATTATGAAGAAAGCATTTCTTATTTTGGTTTCGGTGCTGGCCGCGTTTGCATGTGTGAACGCAGCAGAGCCGACTGTGGTTTTTGCCGAGGGCTTCTCTGCCTTTACAGAAGGGTCGGAGGCTGAACCCGGCACTACGGACATTTCAACACCGAGCTACAGCAGCAAGTTGGGGAAAACGCTCACTGGCTGGAGTGGAAAATATGTGTATGAGGCCGGTGGCATGCTGAAGATTGGCGATGGTGGCAACTTGACCACAGCGACATATAACATGTCGGGCAACAGTGGTGTGGTGAAGATATTCTGCCGTGTGCGCAGCCTTAGTGATTATGGCATGGCTCTTAAAATTTCGCTTGGCTACTCAACTTCAAAGCAGCTGATAGTGGAAGATGACAAGTGGCATGATGTGGAATTTGTGGTGGCTGGTGGCAGCTATCGCTCTTCGCTGAAATTGGAGCCGAGTTTCACGGCTGAGGGTTTCATGATTGACAGTCTGGCTGTGACTCAAAGTGACGAATATTTTCCTGCACCTGTAGCCGGCCAGCCCAATGTGGCAAACGGAGAATCGTTTGTGGCAAAATGGAGCAGGGTGACTGGAGCTACGGCATATCTGCTCGATGTGTATAGCAAGAAATCGGAAACAGACTTTGACTATGTGCTGAAAGATGAGAAAGTGACATTGACAAGCAAGACGGTGAATGGCTTGGATCAGAACAAGACTTATTTCTTCCGTGTGCGTGCCACCAACGGCACTGCAACATCGGACTACAGCGACGAGATAGAGGTGGTGAAAGTTATAGACGACATCGCTGCCCCGGTGGCAAAGCCTGCCACTGACGTGACTGCGAATGGTTTTACTGCAAACTGGGAAAGCGTGCCCGACGCACAAAGCTATGTGCTGAATGTGTATAAGACCGTTACAACCGACAAGGCTGGAGACGTGGATATAATCACTGAGGATTTCTCTGGCGTGAATATCGGTACGCTTGAGTCGGTGGAATTTAAGACATTGTCTGGCGACATCAACGAATATACGCACCAACCAGGTTGGTGGGTTGAAAATCCTGCATTTGCAGCAGGATATTTGGCTCTTGCGCCGTTTGGCAGCACAGCAGCAAGCGTTACAACTCCGGAACTTGACCTTTCGCACAACAACGGTGCATTTAAGGCTGTGATAAACATGGCTGAGAGAAACTACACGCAGGAATATGAAGGTGGTGTGGTGACAGTGTCGCTGGTCGATATGGAAGACAGTGTGCTTGAGTCGAAAGAAGTGACGCTTGAAAAAGGATTCAAGGACTACACCGTGGAGTTTACCAAGGGAGGCAAGAATGTGGCTGTGAAGGTGGCTTATTCAAACACCGCAGACAAGGTGTTCATTGACTCATTCACCATCAAACAGAACTTGCCTGCCGGTGCTTCATACACTGTGTTTGACAAATCAGTAGAGGACATTAAGGGAACATCACAAGCAGTGACTCTTACAGAACCTATGGCCGACGGCAAAGTGGCATACTCATACGATGTGCAGGCTGTGGGGCGCACAGTGGAGAGCGGAGAGATTGTGGAACTTTACTCTGCTTCGTCTAATCTGATTAAGGTGTCGCTGACAACTGGTGTTGACGCAAACGTGGCAAGCAAGGCAGCCGCAAAGGCATATCGCTCTGGCGATGAATTGACGGTGGTGGCTGGCGAACCAGTGAAGGTGACAGTGTATAACCTGGCTGGCGCTGTTGTGGCAAATGCTGTGGCAGCAGAGGGCACAACCACAATCAAGCTGAACACCAAAGAGGTGGTGATTGTGAAGCTTGGCAACAAGGCTGTGAAGCTCTAAGGCTTTAGTAAAATATAGAACAAAAGCGGATTTGGCTCGATGGGTCAAATCCGCTTTTGTTTTGCTGCCGCGGCTTGCAGACAGCCTGCGGTTCTGAATTTAGTGTTATGAGTGGAAAAGGTGCTTTTTAAGCCATGGAAGACGCTTCACGGTGTGTGCCATGCAGAAAATCAAAAACAGAAAGCCGATTTTGCCGTGTATGGCTCCGACTGGGTTGTGGGTGAATTGCGGAACAGTATGCACCAGCGCCAGCAGGCTTGTTATAATCATTATTGCGAACAAAACGCATAGAATACGTGTGGGGCTTTTGGGAAGCCGCTTGATTTTTGAAATCCAGTTGCGTGTGCCGAAGTGGAGGCGCAGGTGCAGAAACACGCAGAGAAACATGAGTGTGCTCGAGGCACAATGAATCCATATTAGGGCAGGAAAACTTAGTCCAGCGATGCCACTGCCACCGCAAACTTCCATTTGCACGCTCGATGCGAGAGCCAAAACCGCTGTGATGATGAGCGCAGAATTGCAAATTTTAAGTTTCGTTATTTTAGAAGTTGCCATAATACAAAATTAGTGATTTTTCTTTATTATAGGCAAATTGTGGGGTAACGGGGTAACGGATTGGGGGCGGTGGTTGGGTTTGTTGAAGTTTTTCTGTATCTTTGGCAAAGCGTTTAACCTGGGGCTGACACTGGCTGAGATTTGCCGTGGGAGGTGGGTTAGATGATGAAAAAAGTAAAATAAAAGGGTATTAACAGAACCATTATGCTTGCCGAGTTGTTTCCATACGCGCACCAGGTGTTTGTCGTGTTCACGATAATCTATTTGCTCACGATATTGGGAATAATAGCCGTGGTTGTGTCGGAAAACCGCAATCCTGTGAAGTCGCTCGCATGGGTCACAGTGCTGCTGCTTGTGCCCATATTGGGAATGTTTCTGTATGTGTTCTTCGGGCGAAGCCTGAAGAGTGTGCACATGATTTCGCGCAAGAACAGGCGCAAGCTGCGCAATTCGGCCAACTACACGCCTGTGGACATTGACAAGCTGGGCTTGAGCGACGAGAACATGCAGGAGGTGAGACTTGTGAATTCGCTTGTGGAGCCACATTTTTTCCCCGACAATAAAATAGGAGTTTTCATAACCGGCAAGGAGAAGTTTGACGCTTTGGAAAAAGACCTTGAGAGCGCAACGAAATACATACACCTGCAGTATTTTATATTTGAGAACGACAATATAGGGACCAAAATTAAAGACATTCTTGTGAGAAAGGCTCATGAGGGTGTGAAGGTGAGGGTGATATATGACCATGTGGGCTCGTTTCACTTCAACATGTCGTTTTTCTCGGATATGAAAAAGGAAGGCATTGAGGTGTATCCTTTTCTGAAGGTAACATTCCCGGAGTTTGCCAACAGGGTTAACTGGCGCAACCACCGCAAACTGGTGGTGATTGACGGCCGTGTGGGCTATGTGGGCGGAATGAACATAGCCGACCGCTATGTGACTGGCGAGAATGGACAGCCTGCCTGGCGCGACACGCACTTGCGCATAGAGGGTGAGGCCGTGGCCGGACTGCAGTATTCGTTTGCGGTGGACTGGAACTTCATGAACCGTGAGTTGCTGAAAGAAACAACGGTGCACTTTGTGCCAAATGAAGAATTTTCTGACGGCATGCAGATGATGACAGGCGGACCAACTGATTTGTGGAACAACTTGTCGTTTGTGCTGCTCAGGGCAATAGGCAGCGCGAAGCGCAGAGTGTGGATACAAACGCCATATTTCTTGCCAAACGACAGCTTGCTCAAGGCACTGCAGGTGGCATCGCTGTCGAAGATTGACGTGCAGCTCATGATACCGCGCAAACCCGACTCAAAGCTGCTGCGCTACGCCACTTACTCTTATGTGAAAGAATGTCTGCTTGCCGGCATAAAGGTATTTTTCTATGAAGCGTCGATGCTTCACTCAAAAATGGTTATAGTAGATGACGACTTTGTGACCACAGGCTCAACAAATTTTGACTTCAGGAGTCTGGAGCATAACTTTGAATGTAATGTGCTGGTTTATGGGCGGAATTTCAATAGCCGAATGTCGGCCATATTTGAGGACGACAAAGAGAACGCCAAGCGCATAAGTCTGGTGAACTGGCACAGGCGGCCGTTGGGACAGAAGGTGCTGGAGTCGATGTCGAGGCTGCTAAGCCCCATATTGTGACCGCCGGCATGACGGCCACACAATGCGGCAAGGCGCGGAATTTGTGATTGTGATTAAAAACGAAAAACAAGAGAAAAAACGATGATATGTTTTCCTAATGCTAAGGTGAATTTGGGACTTAACATAGTGGGTGTGCGTCCAAACGGCTATCACGACCTGGAAACGGTGTTTTACCCAATAGGGTTGTGCGATGTGCTTGAGATTGTGCCATCGCGCAGCGGTGCAACTACCCTGGAGTGTTATGGCCGTAAAGTGGATTGCCCAATGGAGAAAAACTTGGTGTATAAGGCGTTTGAACTTATGCGCAAAGAGTTTGACGTGCCACCGGTGGAAATGTATCTGTATAAGCACATACCTGACGGTGCCGGACTTGGTGGAGGGTCGTCGGACGCATCGTCGGCGCTGAAGATGATTGACACGATTTTTTCACTTGGGCTCAGCGACGACGACTTGGCAAAACGCGCGGCAACACTTGGTGCCGACTGCCCATTCTTCATATACAACAAACCGCTTAAGGCCACAGGGGTGGGCGATGTGTTTGCACCGGTGGATTTGAGCCTTGCGGGGAAAACTATGGTGCTTGTGAAGCCGGACGTGTCGGTATCGACGAAGCTTGCCTACTCTAAAGTAGTGCCGAAGCCTTCGGATTGCGCACTCGAATCGCTGCTTGCCAAGCCTATGGCAGAGTGGAACGGAACTGTAAAAAACGACTTTGAAAAGAGCGTGTTTGCGGAGTTTCCGGAACTTGCCGGCATAAAGGCAGGACTGACCGAGGCTGGAGCAGAGTATTCCGCCATGTCGGGGTCGGGGTCGGCGATATTCGGAATATTTGATAATGCCAAAATGGCAGAAAATGCGGTGGCAAAAGTAGGAAAATACAATCATTTTGTCATAGCGTTGCACTGACGCAGCACTGACAGGCATAACGGCTGATCTCTTGGCGGCAAGGTGAGGGCAATCTGCACCAAAATCCGGCGGCAAGAAATCGGCATTGTTTTTGCAGTTAAATGTGAGATATGAACATAAGATTTAGAAATAAAAAGAAAAATAACGATATGAGCAAAGAAGAAAAAGAATGTCGCAAGGCTGAAAAGCAAGAAGCGACAAAGAAGCAAGAGGCTGAAGAAATCAAGGCTGAAGAAAAGACTGCCGACAAGGCGACTGAAGCCAAGGAGGAAACTCCAGAAGATAAGATTGAGGCTCTGCAAAAAGAACTGGAAAAGCAAAAAAAAGAATATCTGTTTTTGATGGCAGAATTTGACAACTACCGCAAGCGCACACTGCGCGAGAAGCAGGAGTTGCTTAAAGACGGCGCAAAAGATGCCATGCTCAATCTGCTGCCAATAGTAGATGACCTTGACAGGGCATTTGACGCCATGGAAAAGGGCAGCGACTGCGAAAGCTTCAAGACAGGAATTGAGCTGATATACAACAAACTGATAAAATATCTTGATAGCAACAATGTCAAGGCCTTTGAATCGACAGGCAAGGATTTTGACACCGATTTCCAAGAAGCAGTGTCGCTGTTCCCGACCGACGACGAAGACAAAAAGGGCAAGGTGATAGACACTGTGCTGAAAGGCTATATGATTAATGACAAAGTGTTGCGCCACGCAAAAGTGGTTGTCGGGAAATAAGGGGATTTGTTGAATTATGGCAGAAAAAAGAGATTATTATGAAGTGTTGGGTGTTGCAAAAAACGCAACAGCCGATGAATTAAAGAAGGCCTATCGCAAGCTGGCCATAAAATATCACCCCGACCGTCAGCAGGGCAAGAGCGATGCTGAGAAAAAAGAGGCCGAGGACAAATTCAAGGAGGCAGCCGAGGCGTATGACGTGCTCAGCAATCCTGACAAGCGCGCCCGCTACGACCAGTTTGGCTTTGCGGCCGACAATATGGGCGGCGGATATTCGGGTGCTGGAATGTCAACCGATGACATTTTGTCGCACTTGAACGACATATTCGGCGACCTTGGCGGCTTTGGCGGTTTCGGCGGCTTCGGCGGATTTAGCGGTTTTGGTGGACGCTCGCGCGGTGGTCAAAGAGTGAACCACGGCACCAACTTGCAGGTGAGAGTGCGTGTGACACTTGAAGAAATAGCCCACGGTGTGGAAAAGAAAATTAAGATTCCGCGCATGGTGGCTTGTGAACACTGCCACGGCACTGGTGCAAAAGACGGCACTGCAATGTCAACGTGCCCAACGTGTCACGGCTCTGGTGTGGAAATAAGAGTGCAACGCACCATAATGGGGCAAATGCAGTCGCAGACCACTTGTCACACTTGCGGCGGAAGAGGCAAGGTGATAAAGGAGCGTTGTCCTTATTGCGGCGGTCAGGGACTGGTGCGCAAGGAGGAAATCGTGAGCATCAACATACCAGCCGGAGTGAGCGACGGCATGACTCTGAAAGTGAGCGGCCGTGGAAATGATGCAATGGGCGGCGGTGTGCCGGGCGATCTGTTTGTGGTGATACAAGAAGAGCGCGACTCTCGCTTCCAGCGCGACGGTGACGACTTGATATATAACCTGATGCTTGACTTCCCGACGGCAGCCCTGGGTGGCAAGGTAGATGTGCCTACCATCGACGGTGGTGCGAGAGTGTCGATACAGCCAGGCACGCAGCCAGGCAAAGTGCTCAGACTGCGTGGTAAAGGTCTGCCTTCGCCCAACCACTATGGCACAGGCGACTTGCTGATAAATGTGATGGTGTATGTGCCAGAAACGTTGACCAGCGATGAGCGCAAGTCGATAGAAGCGTTCCGCGACTCTGATAACTTCAAACCGTCGGAAACGACAAAGAACAGAATTTTCAGCAAGTTGAGGCATATCTTTGAATAATAAGACAGCCGCAACTAAAAAGTAGGATAAGACAGTGCATCGCAACACAGGAAAACATATAGGCGGTGTCCCGAAATCAAGCGAGCAATATCTGGTGTTTCTCTCAAAAGAGGAGTCGGATTTGCTCGCTTTTGTTATGCGGAGGCTCGATGGCATAAGCCGCAGCAAGGCAAAGGCGATTTTGAGCAGCGGTGGAGTGATAGTAGATGACAAGGTGCAGACACGTCACGACTTTGCCGTGAAGCCCGACATGGTGGTGAAAATAAGCCGCCACCGGCAACCGCAAGCAGCAATGCGCGGCGGTGGTAGAAGCATGCGAAGCAAAGAAGCTGCATTCAGAGTGGTGTTTGAAGACGAGCACCTGATAGTGGTGGATAAAGGCGACGAGGTGCTGTCGATGGGAGTGGGACACGACAGTCTGAACATGAAAGACCTGCTCGACCGCTACTTTGTGGAAACGCACCAGCGTTGCCATGCGCATGTGGTTCACAGGCTCGATGTGCGCACATCGGGGCTTATGGTGTATGCCAAGTCGGTGGAGGTGCAGCAGATGTTTGTTAACAATTGGCGCGCCACGGTGACCGACCGCCGCTATGTGGCGGTGGTGTCGCCGGCAATGGACAGGCCGTCTGGGCATGTGGAGAGCTGGCTTAAAGACACGGCAAGCTTCAAGATAAAGAGCAGTCCGGTGGATAATGGCGGAAAGTTTGCCAGCACTGACTGGACGCTGCTTGACACCAACGACGAGTTTTCGCTGATAGAGCTGAAACTGCACACTGGGCGCAAAAACCAGATAAGGGTACACATGCAGGTGATAGGACACCCGATAGTGGGTGACTATAAGTATGGCAGCACTGTAGATGGAGCCAAAAGGTTGTGCCTGCATGCCTATAAACTGGCATTTAAGCACCCTGTGACAGGAGAGCTGCTGGAGTTTGCCACGCCATATCCGGATTATTTCTTGACATTTATGAACAAAAAACGCAAAAAATGATTTCTGGGTTGTATGGACGTTAAACATCTGGAATTTAGATTGATAATTTGATAAAAATATATGCTGAAAGACCGACATGTGACAAATGTGTCGGCCTTTTGATTTTATGTTTTGCACATAATGACTAAATTTGTGTTGTGTAACTAAATCAGGCATTGATTTTTTAGAGGTCGGTGTTCTGGTAGAAAAATACCAACAAGAAATATGATTTCTATAATTAAACGCTTTGAAAAAGCGATAAAAGAAAATTGGAACCAGCTTGCGCTGACCGATTTTGAAGGCGTGTCGTTCAGATATGGCGACATAGCACGAAAGGTTGAGAAGCTGCACATCATGTTTGAGTATGCCGGCATAAAACCCGGCGACAAGATTGCCGTGTGTGGCAAAAACTCGGCACAGTGGTCGGTGGCATTTTTGGCCTCGATGACCTACGGAGCTGTTGCTGTGCCACTGCTGCAAGACTTCAAGGCCGAGAACTTGCAGCAACTCGTGAACCACAGCGATGCAAAGTTGCTGTTTGTTGACGAGTCGGTGTGGGAAAACCTTGATGCGGCAGTGATGGACAAACTTATGGGCGCTGTGAACATAAACGGCTTCTCTTTGTTTTTGTGCAGAGATAAGAAGCTGGATTATGCGCGTGCGCACCTCAACGAATTGTTTGGAAAGAAATATCCGGAACGTTTCTCGGAAGACGATGTGAAATATGAGGACCGCGACCCAGAGAGTCTGGCTGCGATTAACTACACTTCTGGCTCAACAGGCTTTTCTAAGGGCGTTATGATACCGCTGAGGGCATTCACGTCGAATGTGCAGTATTGCATTGACCATCTGGAGTGTCTGCATGCAGGCGACAGCGTGGTGGCAATGCTTCCGCTCGCCCATATGTATGGCTTGACAATAGATTTGCTCCATGCTTTCTCGCGTGGTTGCCACTTGTATTTCTTGACCAGAATGCCGTCGCCACGAGTGATTATCAATGCCTTTGCCAACGCGCACCCACCAATGATTGTGACTGTGCCGCTGATTATAGAAAAGATAATCAAGAAGAATGTGTTCCCTCTGCTTGACAAGCCGGTCATGAAGTTGCTGCTCAAGGTGCCATACGTGGACCAAAAGCTGCTGGCACGCATCAAGAACAAGCTGACCGAGACTTTTGGCGGCCGCTTGCAGGAGTTGATAGTGGGCGGAGCTGCAATCAATGGCGATGTGGAGCGATTCTTGTCGAAGATAGAGTTCCCTCTGACCAACGGATATGGAATGACCGAGTGTGCGCCGTTGATTTCGTATGCGCCACCGGCAGTGAACAAGGTGGGCTCGTGCGGCCGCATAGTGGATCGCATGGAAGGTCGCATCGACTCGCCAGACCCAGAGAACGTGCCAGGAGAGCTGTGGGTGAGGGGAACAAACCTCATGCTTGGTTACTATAAAAATGAGGCTGCCACACAAGCCGTGATGAAAGACGGCTGGATGAACACTGGCGACCTTGCCACAATGGACAGCGAGGGTTTCTTGTTTTTGCGCGGAAGAAGCAAGAACATGATTTTGGGTTCAAATGGTCAGAACATATATCCAGAGGAAATTGAGCAGCAGGTGAATAACTTGCCGTTTGTTAACGAGTCGCTTGTGATAGAGGAGAGCGGCAAGCTCAAGGCTCTGATTTATCCTGATTTTGAGAGCGCAGAGCAGGAAAACTTGTCGCACGACGAGTTGCAGCACACTCTGGAGGAGAGCATAAAACAACTCAACACCTCACTGCCAAGCTACTCGCAGATAGCAGGGATTCAGATGTATAATGAAGAGTTTGAAAAGACACCAAAGCGTTCAATAAAGCGTTATCTGTATCAGCACTGATTTTAGAGCGGTGAAAAAAATAGACATGGGGCTGTGCCAGAAAATTTTTTAGGCATAGCCCCATGTGTTTTTTTTTGTTTGCACTGGGCAGCATTGCTGCGGTTAGTGTTGTGACGCTTCGTTGGTGGGCGTTTTCTTGCTGCGCAATGTGGCAAGCTCGGCGAGCTTTCGTATGGCAAAGTCGTCGCTGCTGTCGTCTTCGACCATTTTTTTCAAGATGGCCTCGGCTTTGTCAAATTCCTTGAAGCAAATGAGTGCCGTGACGTAGCGTCGCTTCAGAAAATCAAGAAAATCATCTACGGAGTCGGGCAACTCATCGTCGGGGCCATAGTGGTCCTCAACCTGGACTTTAAGTTGCTCTATCACATCGAACACTCTCACGTCCATCAAGCTCACCATGGCATTGACATAAGCCATGGCATATTTAATCATGCCGCAATCATAGATGTCTCTCAAATAATAGCACGCTTTCTCGTACTGATGCAGCGCATTGCAGCAGAAGCCCATGTAATAAGACACTTGGTAGAACAAGTTCTGCTGCCTGTCGGTGGCATGCAGATAGGTGGTCTTTAGGCCTGCCAGCACATTCTCGAAATGCGCCATAGCGGCATAATAATCCTCACGCAGCAAGCAGCGATAGCCCCAATACAGGTTATAGCCGGTGCAACCTTGCTCCACATCAACTATGAGCTTTTGGTCGGCAGGCAAGCTGTCATAACCCTTTTCTTTAAGGTTGATTTGCGCCTCTTGCCACATGTAGTTAAACTCCTGAACTTTTTGCTTTGTTGACTTGATGTCGCGAGCCACCAGAAACGACAGCACGTTGTTGGCCGGCTCGTGGTCACGGGTGTTGGTGCGGCCCAAGTGCTGCCTCACCTCACAAGCCGTGATTCTGAACCATGTGGTGGTGTCGTCGGTGCCTTCACACGTCACGGTCACCGACAGTGTTTTGCTTGCACTTTCAAGACCCGCGTTGTGATATTTGATGAGCAACATCATGTCGTGGCTTTCGGTGGTGTTGTCGTCAGTCCCGACTGCTGGAACCAAGTCGTGAGAGGCGATGGCTTTGCCGTCGGTAAGGCGAAGCTCTTTTTCGGTGCCGTTGACGGCAAGAGCTGTGAGCGACTCGCACACTGGCTCTGGCTCACCAATCACATCACGAAGCAGACGCTCCACGGTGAGCGGTTGTACTGTGAGTCTGACTTGCAGTTTTGGGTCTTGGCTGGCAAACTCTTGCTGCATGAGCAGAAAAAACTCACGGTCTTTGTCGGCCTGACCGGCTTCGGCGTCGTCGAAGCCATTGTCTTCGCACTGCTTCAGCAGCTTGTTGTAGTCGTCGGCGAAATCACGCGCCACACCAAAGCACATGTCGAGCAGCTTCTTGAAGTCACGCGCCACAGTGGTGCAGTAGGCATACACTTGCAGATTGGCAGTGTTTTTCTCGTCGTCGATTGTGTAGGTGCACTTAAATCTCAAGCCTATGTTGTTGAATTTGTTGCAAATGGCTCTCATGTTGCCGAGCTGTGACATGGGCGCATCGAAACAGTTGGGGTAGTAAAGCTCCACACCCTCGTTGTCATACACCGAGGTGATGAAGTGTCCGCCCTGATAGTCAAAGTAATATCGCTTGACTTTTGCGGTTGAAGTTCCTTTTTTGTCGGCAATTTTGTATTTGCAGTTATATTCCTTGAAAAAGGCTTTTAATTCAGCTTCGGGATTCAAATCAATATTAGTTCGCCTGAAAAAACGCATACTCTCTAACAACTCTAATTTCCAAATTCCATTTCGTAGTGCAAAGCTAATAAAAAACTTGCAGCTTTTCAGCCATTAAGCGCAGCCCTGTCGCCACTATCGACATAAAAACAGCAAGGATTGTGCCAAACTGGCGTGGGCAAAATCCTTGCTGTGTGTGTTGGCCGTGGGTCAGCCGGGCACTATATGGTGCGCTCCACTGCCCAAACAAACGCTCTCAAGCCGAGCTTTGGCGTGGCCACGTCCATCTTGTGCAGCACATTGAGCACAACGTCAACTTTCTCATCGTCAACAATAGTTATTATTGACGATGCCATCGACGGCCAAGCATGGCTGCCATAGTGGGGAGTGCCGGTCTTGCTGCCGCGTCCCTGCACTTGCTCCCATGCCGTGAAGCCTCGGCAACCATTGCGGAGCAGCGCCTCTGTAATCGTATCGTAATATGCTTGGTCAAACGCTATAAATATCGCTTTCATCTGTTTTTTTTGAATTTTTAGCGGAAAAACAATCTTTAGTTATTTCTTCAAAAGTTTCTTGTGCTGGCGGCGCATGCCGTTGTAGGCGAAAATTGTGTACATAGTGGGTACAAACAGCAGGGTGAGTACCGTGGAGAATGTGAGTCCGCCAATCACAGCCATACCCATAGGTCGCCACATTTCAGAGCCTTCGCCGCTGCCTATAGCCATAGGCACCATGCCAAGTATGGTGGTGAGCGAGGTCATCAGCACAGGGCGCAGACGAGAGTGGCCGCCGTCAATCACCGAGCGTCTGACGCTCATGCCGCGCTCGCGGTTGAGATTGATGTAGTCAACCAGCACAATGCCGTTTTTAACCACAATACCAATCAGCATGATTGAGCCAATCATTGACATGATGTTGAGGTTTGTGCCTGTCAGGAATAAAATCAGCACCACGCCAGAGAAGGCAAACATGATGGAAGTCATGATAATGCCGGGGTAGGTGAGCGACTCAAACTGCGACGCCATGACGATATAGACCAAAATGATGATGAGAACGGCAAGTGTGCCAAGGTCACCAAACGAGTCTTTCTGGTCCTCGTAGGAGCCGCTAAGCTCTATCGTCACGCCTTGTGGCAAGGTGAGCTTGTCGATTTGCGGCTGTGCATCGGCTATAATCTCGCTCATGGGGCGGTCTTGCACCACGGTTGACAGCGTGATGATGCGCTCGCGGTCTTTGCGCTCAATGGTGGGTGGATTAAACCTTTCCACCACAGTGCCCACCTCTTTGAGCTTTATGCCTTTGCCCTGGGCATTATAGAGGGTTATGTTTTCTATATCCTCAAGCGATGTGCGGTAGTTGGGCTGATACATGACCTTGATGTCATATTCATCACCGTCTTCGCGGAAATAAGAAGCCGTGGAGCCGTTTATGCGATTGCGCAAGGCATTGGCGGCAGTTGTGAGGTTAAGCCCGTAGATTGCCAGTTTCTCGCGGTCGAAGTCAACCTGATATTCCGGCTGATAATCGGAACGGCTTATGTTGATGTCGGCCGTGCCTTTCACGCCCTCCAATATGCGCTTCAGCTGCTGCGCCACGGTGTCGGTCTTGGCAAAGTCGTAGCCATAAATCTCATAGTCGATGGTTGACTGTCCGCTCATGCTTCCGCCGCGCATGCCGCCCACATTGACCTGTGCTTTTTTCAGCTCTGGATATTGCTTCAAGTCCTCGCGCATGAGTTTGGCAATCTCGGTGATGGAGCGTTTTCGCTCACTTGGGTTCACGAGCCTTATGTTCATAGACATGATGTGAGAGCCGTTGTCGCTCATGGAGGCGTAGGTGTTGTCGCTGCTTGCCTGGCCCACAGTGTAGTTGAGCATCTTGATTTCGGGATATTTCTTCTTCCAGTCGGCATAAATCCGCGCGCACACGTCTTTTGCCTCTTCCACCCTTGTGCCTATGGGCAACTCAAGGCTCACACCCAAGCGGCTGTTGTCGCTTGTGGGGAAGAACTCGCTGCCTATGAATTTCACAAGAAACATTGACCCGACAAATATGCCCAGAGCCGCTGCCGTGGAAATCCAGCGGTGCGTGACCACCACATCGAGCAGCCGGGCATAGCCGTTGTCAATGGCGTCGAGCATGCGTTCTATGGGGGAATAAAGTTTCTTGAACAGAGTGCTGTCGTTGTTTCGCAAGCGGAGCATGCGGCTGCACAGCATTGGGGTGAGCGACAAGGCACTTGCCGTGGAGATTATCATCATGATGGTCACCATCCAGCCGAGCTGGCGGAACAGCACACCTGTCATGCCCTTGACAAGCGTCAGGGGGAAGAACACGGCTATGAGTGTGAGGGTTGACGCAACCACCGATATTGCCACCTCGTTGGTGCCATGCACGGCGGCCTGTTTGGGGTCGGCTCCGCGCTCTATGTGAGTGGTCACGTTTTCAAGCACCACAATGGCATCGTCAACCACCATGCCTATGGAAATGGACAGTGCCGACAGCGAAACGATGTTGAGGGTGTTGCCAGTGGCATATAGATAGATAAACGATGCTATGAGTGAGATGGGGATAGTGAGCAGAATAATCACGGTAGCACGCCAGCGACCGAGGAAGAAAAACACCACAATGCCCACAAAAAGCAAGGCATAGAGCACGGTTTCGGTCAAACTGCCTATGGTGTTCTTGATGTTGTCGGACGTGTCAACGATGTAGTCGAGTTTCACGTCGCTTGGCAAATTTTTCTGTATGCTTGGCAGCACTTCGCGTATTTTGTTGGAAATCTGCACGGAGTTGGCACCCGACTGCTTCTGCACGACAATCATTGCGCCTTTCTCGCCGTTGTTGTATGACTCCTGTGCTCTCTCCTCAAGAGAGTCGTCGATGCGAGCCACATCTTTCAGATGAACCACGCCGCCATTATATGCACCGACCACAATGTTGCCCATTTCTTCGGGGTCTTTGAACTCTCCCTGCACACGCAGCGAATAGGTGTTGCTGCCCACATCGAACGTTCCGCCAGGAATGTTGCGGTTTTCGGCACCTATCAAAGCCGATATGGTCTCTACGCTAAGTCCATAGGCTTCAAGCTTGAATGGGTCAACATAGACGTGTATCTCGCGTTTTGGAGCACCGGAGATTGACACTGAGCCCACTCCATCTACTCGCGCCAACGGATTTGACACATCTTCGTCGAGTATTTTATAAAGTCCCGGCATACTTTCTTTTGCCTGAACTGACAACAGCACTATGGGTATCATGTCGCTGCTGAACTTGAAAATTATGGGTGTCTCGGCATCGTCGGGCAGGTAGCTCGATACCATGTCGAGCTTGTCGCGCACATCGTTGGTCAGCACGTCGATGTCGTAGCCATACTCAAACTCAAGTGTGATGATGGATATGTTTTCTCTTGATTTTGAGGTGATGTGCTTGAGGTGTTCCACAGAGTTAAGCGTGTTTTCGAGCGGACGTGTGAGGTTCTGCTCAATGTCTTGCGCGCTGGCACCCGAATAGGTAGTCATCACCATCAGAGTGTTGGTGTCGATGTCGGGATACAGGTCGATAGGCAGTTGTCGCAACGAGAACAAGCCAAGAATCACGACTGCCACAAAAACCAGCACCGTGGTCACAGGCCGCTTGACCGAACTTGAATATAAACTCATTTCTTTTCGGGGATTTTAGCTGTTAATATTTATTTCTTCAACTGCACTTTGGCACCGTTGCTCACTCTTGCCTGTCCGGCCACCACCACTTGCTCGCCAGGATTCAAGCCCGACAGCACCTCATATTGGTTGTCGAGGCGGCGTCCGAGTGTGACTTCTGCGAACGACACCGTGCCGTTTGGCTTGTAAACGTAAACATAGCGCACGCCTGAGCCTGTTTGCTTCTGTATGGCCTTGTCGGACACAACCACGCTATTGCGTGAGCCGAAGTCAAACATTACGCGTGCAAACATGCCTGAACGCACCTTGTTGCTGCGGTTGTTTATGGTCACTTCCACCTCAAACGTGCGTGTGGCAGGGTCGATTGACGGGTGTATCAAATAGACCGAACCGTCGAATGTCTCTTCGCCATAAACGTCAAACTTCA
Organism: uncultured Muribaculaceae bacterium; assembly: GCA_934675575.1. GTDB lineage: Bacteria > Bacteroidota > Bacteroidia > Bacteroidales > Muribaculaceae > Sodaliphilus. Next base: position 21,711 of record CAKUQQ010000011.1, on the reverse strand, counting down.
CGTTGACGTGCTGGCCTTTTTTTACATTGGGATAGTCGCTCTCGTTGACGTTGACAATCACTTTAAGCGGTTGCTGCTGCTCAATCACAAGTATGGGCAGTCCCGACGGCAAGTCGCCGTTGTTGTAGTTGCGTGTGGTGACCACACCGCTTATGGGTGATGTGAGAACGGTGTTCTCTTGCATGTTGCGCAGTGCGCGCGCATTGGCATCGTATTGTGCTTGAAGCTGGTCAACACTCTGCTGTGTGCCTCCGCCTATCTTCACGAGTTCCTTGGCGCGTGCCAAGTCGCGGCTTTGGTTGGCCATGGCGATTTTTTGCTGGGCTATGCTCACGTCGTCGAGCACCACAACAGCCTGTCCGGCTTTAACGGCACTGCCCACGTCAACAAGAATGCGCTTTATGCGGTTGCCTGTTGCCGACATGATGTTGTTGGTCTTGAAAGCCTCGACCGTGGCCGTGTATTCACTCGTTTGTGGCACGAGCTTTTCGCTCGATGTTTCCACTTCCACTATGGGAAGCTCCTCCTTGGGGGCGGCTTCCTGCTTTTTGCCGGTACACGATGTCATGGCCAGTCCAGCCAAACCCATCACGGCAATTGTCTTGATGATGTTCATATAGTTTTATCTTTTTTTGTTTACTTAGTTTGATTGTTGGTGGTTGTCACATATTTGTCGATGGGTGCTTTGCCAAGCACAAGCTCAAGGTTGCTTTGAGCCACAAGATAGTCGTATATAGCCTGGTAATATGCCAGTCGGGCACTCATGAGCGCGTCCTCGGTGTCGCGCAGCTGAATGAACGACGCAGCACCTATTTTGAAGCTCTTCTGCATGATGTCTTTGGCTTTCTCGGCTTGTTTCACGCCACCCTCATTAGACGAGATTTGCGCAAGGCTTTTGCTGATGTGGTCGAGTTGAGTCTTGACTTGCATGCCAAGGCTTCGCTCCAGGTTTTCGCGCTGCCATTTCATTTCGCGCAGCGACACCTCGGCTTGCTTTTGCTTGTAGTAGCGTTGACCGCCTGTAAGCAGCGGAAACGACAGCGTGAGCCCTGCTGTGGAGTAGCCCGACCACTGGAAGTTTTGGAACGGATTGCCATTGGACATGGAGTTCCACATATAGTTGACAGACCCAGAGAGTGTGGGATACCAAGCCGCTTTTTGCACATCAAGGGCTTTTCGCAAATATTCGGTCTGTAGGTCCATTTTGCGCAAGTCGCTGTTCATGGCAAGCGTGGTGTCGATGGGCGCATAGCGCAACATTTCTTCTTTATACTGCTCCAGAGTGAGCCCCGGAGCCACATTCTCACGCACGTCCATGCCCATGAGCACTTTTAGCTGCAATAGGCATTGGTTTATGGAATTGTCAGCCTCAAGTATCGACGGCTCAAGATTGGTTACCGCCACGTTGGCCCTGAGCACATCATATTCCGATGCCGTTCCGAGCTTAAACTTGTTGCTGAATATCTCGGCGTTTATTTTGGCAGTGGCGTGGTTTTCCTCAATCACTTTCTTTGAGTCGATGGCAAGAAGCAGTGCATAGTAGGCATTTTTCACTTGATTGACGAGTGACAGCCGCGACGAGCGAGCCGCCTCAACGTTTTGCAAAATCTGCGTGTCGCTGAGTTTTATAGATTTCCACAGCGTGGGCATCACGAGTGGCATGGAAGCGTTGAAACCGGTGTTCCACGCATTGTCACGACCCACACGAAACTTGGCGGTGCCTTGCTCAGTGTCCATATACATGGTTTGCTTGGCAAGTGTGCGCTGATAGCTGCCAGAGAAAGTGACTGTGGGCAACAGTTGTCCCAGCACTTCTTTCTTGGAGTAGTCAACCCTGGAGATTTCCATTTCAGCCACCTTTATGGTCGGGTTTTCGTTGAGGGCTATTCTGATGCAGTCGTCAAGACTCAGCCTCAAGGTGTCGGTGGCAGTTTGCCCCATTGCAGCAATGGCGCAGCTGCACAGCACGGCAAGCAGTAGTTTTCTGTTTCTCTTGTTGTTCATTTATTGATGTTTGTCTTTAATTTATTTTCTTGTCTTTTATGTCGTTGAAGTTGTCAACCAGGAAATCATCGACGAAATGCCGTCCTTTCTCAGTGGCTATGCCTCTGATGAAACAAAGAAATATCATTTCAAACATTTCTCTTGGCTCAAACTCCCACTCGCTTTGCGTCAGCGTGTCGCGCATGTTGCTCAAGCCCACAAACAGCATGTAGGAGGCTTGGCGGCTGTTGAGTGAGGGTAGTGCCAGGCCTTCTTCCTTGGCTTGGTCTATCACTTTTGTCAGTCCATCTACACGACGGAGTTGCAAAGCTCTGAAGTCTTTGAGCAGTTCGGGGTAGAGGCGTTTGATGTCGAACAGCACAACCTCGGACATGTCGCTGAACATCTCTCTCAACTCTAAGAACACGAGCATCAGAGCCTCGAAACTGTTGCTCGCGCTCTCATATAATGCTTGCACACGGTGCATGCGCTTATTGTTGGCATGAAGCAGGGTTTCCTTAATCAGATTTGCCTTGCCACCAAATTGCTCATAGAGCGTGCGTTTAGACACACCGCAGTTGTGAGCTACGGTGTCCATTGTCATTGATTGTGGACCTATTTTCGACATCATTTTATAGGTCTCGTCTAAAATTCTTTCTCTGCTTGACATAGGCAATGTGAGGGGTGTGAAGCTACTGTTTTTAAGCTTCAGTTTAGCGTAATGGTCAGAACTTTTTATTTATGAAAAGTCCAGATTGCAAATCTATCAGAAAACTATGGAAACCGCAAAAGTTTTGTGGGTTTTTACCAAGTTGTTACAATTATTAACAAACGGCACACACAAACGTTTTTTTGGCTAACTTTGTCCAAATCATAGAAATCTCAACAAAAATGGCATCAGAACTTAACGCTTCACAGCTATTCTCTTTCTTAACGCAGCTTGCTGCCAACAACAACCGTGAGTGGTTTAAGCAGCACAAAGCGCAATACGACACTTTGCGCCAGCAGTGGCTTGCTGACGTGCAGAGCTTAATCAACTTGATTGCACAATGGGACGACTCGGTGCGTGGGCTAAATGTGGCAGACGCGGTGTATCGCATATATCGTGACGTTCGCTTCTCGCCAGACAAGAGCCCATATAAAACATATTTCTCGGCTTGTTTCGGCCGTGGAGGCCGTCACTGCCAGTCGTTTGCCCACTACGTTCACCTCCAGCCAGGCCGCAGCATGGTGGGCGGTGGTGTGTGGTTGCCAGCAAAAGACAAGCTTCGGGCCATGCGAAACCTGATAGACGCCGAGCAAGAAGAATTTATAAAAATAGTCACTAATCCGGAGTTTACTTCGCGTTTCAGATTTGAGAGCGACTCGCTCAAACGTGTGCCGCGCGATTTTCCTGCTGACCACCCTCTGGGCGAATATCTGAAGATGAAAGAATTTTTGGTGGTGATGCACGTTGACCAAGACTACTTCAGCACACCCGACTGGCCTGAAAAGGCGAGCCGTGACTTGAGCGCGCTAAAGCCACTCAAAGACTTCCTCGACTATGTGTATGAATGAAAGAAAAAAAGAAGAGCCGCAACACCATCACGGTGGCACGGCTCGATATTTATCATGATTAAAAAAAAGTTTACAACTTCACGGGCTCGTATTTAAGCCCCCAGGCATCGGCCACGCCCTTAAACGTCACCTTGCCTTCCACCACGTTCAGACCTTTGTAGAGAGCCTCGTCGTCTTTGCAAGCCTGACGCCAGCCCTTGTCAGCGAGAGCTATGGCATAGCGCAGGGTGGCATTGGTCAGAGCCATTGTTGATGTGTTTGGCACAGCTCCGGGAATGTTGGCCACGGCATAGTGCAAAATGCCATCGACCACATAAGTTGGCTCGGAGTGCGATGTGGGGTGCGATGTCTCAAAGCAGCCGCCTTGGTCTATGGCCACATCTACGAGTACGGTGCCAGGCTCCATGAGTTTCAGCATGTCGCGAGTTATGAGGTAAGGAGCTTTTGCGCCAGGGATAAGCACAGAACCAATCACTACATCTACATCGGCAAGCTCTTGCACTATGTTGTGCTCGCTGCTATACAGGGTTCTGACATTGGCTGGTGTCTCCAAATCGAGTTGACGCAAACGTGGCAGTGACACATCGGTAATCACCACATTTGCCCCCATGCCGGCTGCTGTGCGAGCAGCGGCTTCACCCACTGTTCCGCCACCAAGCACAAGCACTTTTGCTGGTTTCACGCCAGGCACTCCGCCTATCAGTTTGCCTTTTCCGCCCTTGGTCTTTTGCAGATAGTAAGCACCGTTTAACGCAGCCATGCGTCCTGCCACTTCACTCATAGGAATGAGCAACGGCAGCTGGTGGTTGGGTAGCTGCACTGTCTCGTAGGCAAGGCAAATGGCTCCGCTGTTAATCATAGCTTCTGTAAGGGCTTTCTCGCAAGCGAAGTGGAAGTAAGTGAACACTAACTGACCTTTCTTAACGAGTTTATACTCTGGCTCAATAGGCTCTTTCACTTTCACAATCATGTCGGCTGTGGCATACACGTCCTCTATGGTAGGCAGAATCGTTGCGCCCACTTTCTCATATTGAGAGTCGGGGAAACCGCTGCCTTCTCCGGCAGTGTGCTGCACATACACTTCATGACCATGCTTAATCAGCTCGGCAACGCCGGCAGGAGTCATTCCCACTCGGTTCTCGTTGTTCTTAATCTCTTTAGGAATACCAATTCTCATAATTGTACCGTTTTTTAGTTAGTTTAATGGTAAATTTTTGCACCCCAAATATAGAAAAAAAACAGCTTTTTTGTATCTTCCAAGCCTTATTTTTTTTGAAAAAAATCATGGAGAATGTTAATGTTGTCCATAATGTTTTACATCTTTGCCGTAGCAGAACGGTTTGCTTAGATATAGTTGTGCGTCTTTGCCATTTTTGTATTAGGCAGATGGGGGTTAGTTGACGAAATTGACTGATACACCCATTTGGAAACGCCCTGGGTTGAGCGGATAGTGGGGCACAGAAAAATAGTTTTTGCCGCCAAACAAGCCGTCGTTAACATGGCTATACATCACAAAGAAGCGAGCTTGCTTCATGCGGCAATTCAAATAGGCGTTCATAAAGGCAAAGTCACCACACTTCATGTCGCGCTGATTATAGAACGTCATGTTGGCAGGATTGTAGCCTGGCGCATAATATCGTGTGTAATAGTTGCAGTCAACGCCAAACTGCACTTTTAGCACTTTGGCCACCGCAAACCGCAAATACAAATTGGAATACACTGCCAGCTTTGGCAAGGCGAGCACCTCTTCTTTAGATGTGGTCTGATAAGTGACGCTGTTGTCCCAGTTGAATATGCCAAAATGCAATTTTTGCTCAAGAGTGGCACTAAGCACATTCACAATGTTGCCGCACTGCTGCGGCAAAGCCTGTGAGTTGAAGTACACATAGTTTTTGAGTGTTTCGTAGCCCACGTTTATTCTCGTGCCGCTAAAAGGCAATACCAGCTCGCCGCCCACTCTGAAACGGCGCACTTTATCGAAGTCGTTTTGCCACGCATAGTGGTTTGAGACAAAATTTGTGAGCAGATATGGCACATTCAAATTCTTGAAGTAGCCATAGCCTTTTATTTGCACAGTGTCGCCAAGCATCTTGAACTTGGTGGCCACGCCACCATTCACGTCAATTTCTCCCTTGGCATCGCCCACCACGCCAAATTCAGCTTTGGCATCGTAGGTCAATAGCGAGCCATGCTGCTTGGTGAGCTGACCGCCGACTCTAATCAGATTTTGGGTCTTAACGCCAGGACAAGCAAAAGGCAATGTAGAGAGACCTTCAATTTGCCGCCCGGCAAGGGTGTCGCCCACTTGAGTAAAGCGGCGCACCTCGTGTGTGCCATAAACGGCAAATCCAAACTTGGCATATTTGTTGAAGCCTTCAAGCATTGACACGCCCACGGTGTTGCGCAAGCTCCAGTATTTCGTCACTTCGTTAGTGCCACCAAGCCCAAGATAGGTGTTGCTGAAAAAGGTAGTGTCCTCTGTAGCTGACTGGTTGATGAACTTGTGGCTGTTGTTCTTATAGTCGAAAGTCCAGATGAAACTCGTGACAGGAATGTATTCCTTGCTTATGACGGTGTCGTTCACGGAGTCGCGCTTGTAGTGATAGTAGCCCACCTTGTAACGGTGGTTCATATACACCTCACTGCCCACCACGCGAGAGTGAGCGGCCGTGAGCCTTGTGGGTATGGATTTGTCATCAACTCTCGTGTCGCCGCCCTGCACAGACCCTGGGTCGGTAATGTAGCGGTCGTCGGTAATGCCGCCGCTCTCTTTGTTCAAGAAATTGTAGTTGTTGAAAAATCCTTGAAACTCATATCTGTCGCCAATGTATGACCCAAATAAACGCCAAGAAAAATCCTTATCGGCCTGATAGTTGTAGGAGCCTTTGGAATAGATGTAGTCCATGGCAGCACCCAGTGCTATATTTTTGTTGACGTTGCCAGAAAACACGCCAGTCGTGCGGTCTTGATTGGAATATTTGTTTCCGCCGGTGGTGTAGGACAGCAGCGTCATGGGAATGCGCGTGTTATAGAATGTCTGGTTCTCGACCGAAGTGAGCCATGTGCTCAAAGCGTCCTCAAAAAAGAATTGGCTATGCTCTTTGCGGTCAAAGAAAATTTGGTTTTGCCCTTCGGCGCCATAGTTGCCGGTGGTGGCCCAGGCATTGCTTCTGAGCGACGGCACCATGGTCTGGGCATAGTTGATGTGCAGCGTGTCGATAGTGGAGGGCAGTCGCAAGCCAAGTGGGTCGGACAGAGTCCAAGCAAACGAAGGAGCGACTTTTGGATTTTTTGCCGACACCCCCATGCCCAATGCTATGCACATCAGCACAATGCAATATTTAATAGCGTTTTTGTGTCTCATTTTCCTAACAATTCCACAAAGATAGTGCAAATTCCTTTGGCTCACGACAACACGTTTCGTATTTTTGCAAAACACTGTTTCAGATACGTTATGTTAAAATCAAATTTCAGCACTAAAAAGATGCAATCGGCGCTATATGTGATTTTGCTTTTGGCGGTGATTGCCATGATGATGTCGATTAAGCGTTGCAGTAGCCGCCACAGCATAAAAATCGCTCCACAAACCGGCATTGTGACCATCGACACCATATAACTCACTTGACAAAAAAACTCGGTAGCTTTGCACGCTGCCGAGTTTTGATTTTATTTCGTTATAGTGTAGCCGAAAAATGGCGATTATCGTGCCCCAAAAACGTTATTTTACAACGATTTTTGCTGGCTGGGTGCTCGATGATGATGTGAGCACATACACGCCGTCGGCAAGCTCAATGACTTGGTCGTTGGCGACCGATGGAAGGAATTTGACAAGCTGGCCGTTAGGACGATAGATGCGAACATTGCTCAACGGCTCGCTGCACACGATGCGCACACCGCCTGTGGCTGGAGCTATGGCAAAAGGCTTGCTTGCCTGCACACCACTCACACCGGAATATTCAACAGTGATGACGTTGGAAGCCACAGAAGTGTAGCCCAAACGGCACGCTTGCACGGTGTAGGTGTGGGTTTGTCCCGGCTTCATGTCGCTGAACTCATAGGAAGTCTCGTCGGTTTCAAACTGCTCGTTTGACACTATGGAGTGTTTGGCGTCATAGACGATGCGATTTACTATGTAGTAGTCGATAGTGTCGGTAGATGGCTGCCATGTGGCCACATAGCTTGAGTCGGTGATGTTGACAGCTGGCAATGCCTTGACGGCCGACAGCGATGGCACAGGGCGGCATGTGGCTTTGAGGTTAACGCCCACAGAACCCACGAGACCACCGTCGAGAATGAGGAGTTTTGCCTTGTGTGAGCCAATGGCAGTGGGGGTGTAGGTGAGTGTGAGCTTGTAGCCGTCGTCGGTGGTGGCTATTTCGCGAGGAATAGACGTTACGGAGCTTTTAAACATGTTGTAGTCGTAGCGATATACCTGCACGGAGAGGTCGTTGGTGAGATATTTGCCCTTGACGTAGAGTGTGTAGTCGAGCGATTTACCTATTGCCACTTCACCAAAGTCGAGCTCGGTGTCTTGTGTGGGGGTAATGAGAACAGGGTCATCGTCGGGGTTTGGGTCGGGGTTTGGGTCGGGGGTGCTGCCTGGATTATAGACTTTGCCTTTTTTGTTGCCCCAAATATACTCTGCAAGCTCAGGGTTGTCGATAAACGGATTTCGGTTGTTCTGCGTTTTGAACACGGCCTCGTTGCGCCTAATCTCCTTGTCACTCACAGGGTCTTCGCGCGACCACTTGAGCAGCATCTCATAGGCCCAGGTGTTGAGTGTGAGGTAGGAGGAGTTGTTGACCATGTACGTGTATTTGAATGTGTAGTCTTGGTAGCAGGTTGCCATGTAGAAATATGTGCGTGCGAAGTCGCCTTTGTATTCGTCGGCCGGCTCATACACATATTTGCAGCCGCCGCCTTGCCCGGCCACAGGGTAACCCACCTTGGAAACACCATTGTCGAAATCGGGTGTGGAAACTTCACCCAGCGGAAAGTTGTTTTTGGCCGTGTTGGCTTTGCCGTCGGACGGATAGAGGTGGTTGAGGTCGGTGTAGGCTTCTACCTTTGAGCCGCCCCACCAGCTTTTGGGGAAAGAGTGCTCAATGTTCATACCTCCCACGGCACGGCCGTTGCCGGCGTAATAGTAGGCGTTGTTGGAATACATGTCCCACACGCGTTTTGTGCCAGGAATGACATCGGTGCTTGGGAAATAGCTCCACATGCTGTTATATGACAGAACCGTGTGGTTGCGTATGATTTTGTGAATGGCATCTTTCAGGGCTTCACCCGACTTGCCATTGATGGAGCTGTAATAGCCGGCAGGAACGCTGGCACTCGCACAAAGTGCAACTATGAGAAAGCAGCTTGCAATGAGCAGCAACTTAGTGTCAAGAAAAAAACGTTTGTTCATTATCTCGTAGTGTGAAAATAGACTTATTGTGAATAGAATAGCGCAAAGTTAACTAACCTTTTCGTGATTTTTAATATTTTTTTTGAAAAAAAGAGTAATGGTAATTATCTTTGGATAAGATTTTGACGGCACGCCAGTGGCTGGCGTTGCGATTAAAAACAGAAAATAGTGTTATGGCAAAACCTTATTTTTCGGTAATCATACCAGTATATAACAGAATAGACGAAGTGAACGACCTGCTTGCGAGTCTGTCGAGGCAGACGTGCAAGGACTTTGAGGTGATGATAGTGGAAGACGGCTCCACGGAGCGTTGCGGCAGTGTGGTGGAAAAATATGCCGATAAGATAAATGTGCATTACTACTACAAGAGCAACGAGGGGCGGAGCATAGCCAGAAACTATGGCATAGAGCGCGCTTCGGGTGACTATTTCGTGTTTTTTGACAGCGACTGCGTGATTCCGGAACAGTATTTTGAGGTGCTCAAGCTCCAGTTGGCCAAAGAGCCGGTTGACTGCTTTGGTGGCCCTGACGCTGCGAGCCAGGACTTCAACGACGTGCAGAAGGCGATAAGTTTCTCAATGACTGCATTTCTGACCACAGGCGGAATAAGGGGCGGCAAGGTGCAGCTGGAGAAGTTCACACCTCGCTCGTTTAACATGGGTTATAGCCGTGCCGTGTGGGAAAAAGTGGGCGGATTCAGGGAAATGTTCAGCGAGGACATTGACATGAGCACACGAATCCGCAAGGCAGGCTTTAAGATAAGACTTATAAGAGAGGCGTTTGTGTATCACAAGCGCCGCAACACCATGCGCTCGTTTGCACGGCAAACATACGTGTTTGGCATGTCGCGCATCACGCTAAAACTGCTTTATCCCGACTCGCTGAAGCTCGTACACTGCCTGCCGGCGGTGTTTGTGCTGGGGTGCTTGGCACTGGTGGTGCTTGCCCTGGCGTGGCACTGGTGGGCGATATTGCCGTTGGCTCTATATGTGGTTATGCTCTGGATTAGCGCGCTCGTTGAGACCAAGAGCTTGAAAGTGGCGTGTCTTGGCGTGCTGACAAGTTTCATTCAACTTGGTTCATACGGCACAGGATTCCTGAAGGCATACGTCTGGAAGATATTACTGCGTCACGGACGCAACATAGAGGAAGAAGTGGCTATACGCAAAGGCAAGTAGTGAAAATGGACACAGATGGTGGCATGCCGGCTTCAAGGGCACTGAAAACGCTGCTGGCGCAGGAGGACCGGCCAAGAGAAAAGGCCAAAACGCGCGGTTTTGACGCACTGACCACGGCAGAGCTGATGGCGATATTGCTGGGAAGCGGCAGCCGTGGAGAGTCGGTGGTGGAGCTGTGCCAGAGATTGCTGATTGACTATGACAACAAATTGTATTTGCTCGCAAGACTGTCAATTAAAGACCTGATGAAATATAAGGGCATAGGCGAGGTTAAGGCAACCGAGCTGCTTGCCACGCTTGAGATAGCCAGACGCTATCAGCTTGAGAAGTTTGAGGAGCAATATCAAATCACGTCAAGTGCCAGAGCATACGAATATCTGCGGCCGCTGATGTCGCACCTTGACCATGAAGAATTGTGGATTTTGGTGCTTAACAGAGCCAAACGTGTGACCGACAGGGTCAGGATAAGCTCTGGTGGCACATCGGCCACGGTGGGCGATGTGAAAGTGATTTTGCATGAAGCGTTGGCAAGGCTTGCCGATGGCATAATACTTAGCCACAACCACCCAAGCGACACTGTGCACCCAAGCGGTGTTGACAATCAGCTGACGCAAGCCGTGAAAAAGGGGTGCGATGCCGTGGGCATAACATTTGTGGACCACATAATAGTGTGCCGTGGCGGTTATTACAGCTACAGCGACAATGGCCTGATGTGAGCCGCACGCGAAAAACAAATCGAAAAAATCAGAAAAATCAGAATGGAGCCGGGTCGGCAGGCGGAATGTTGATGTTTGCCGACGGCACTATCTGGTCGGGTGACGGAATGTCGCCACCGGCCGGAGGAATGGTGTTGCCGTCGTCGGGGCCGCCAAAATCAGAAGAACCGATTTTTGACTCATAGGTTGCTGAGCTGTAATTGAACTCAGTTTCCCAGTTCTCAAAGCGGGCAAGGTCTTTGGTGAAGTGCATCTTCACATCGCCCACGGCACCACTACGGTGCTTGGCTATGATGAACTCTGCAAGTCCCTTGATGTTGTTGCCCTGGGCATCTACGTCGGAGTGTGTGTAGTATTCCGGGCGGTGAATGAAGCACACGATGTCGGCATCTTGCTCAATGGCTCCAGACTCACGCAGGTCGCTAAGCTGAGGCCGCTTGCCGCGTCCGCCCTCCTCGGTGCGTGTCTCCACGCTACGGTTGAGCTGCGACAGTGCTATGATGGGAATGTTAAGCTCCTTGGCAAGCTGCTTGAGAGAGCGTGATATGGTGCTGACCTCCTGCTCGCGGCTGCCGAACTTCATGCCGGTGGCATTCATGAGCTGCAAGTAGTCGATGATGATGATTTTAACGTCGTGCTCCTTGACCAGGCGGCGCGCTTTGGAACGCAGCTCGAATATGGACAGAGAAGGGGTGTCGTCAACGTAAATCTTGGAGGCATACAGTGCCTTGATGCGAGTCATGAGTTTGTCCCACTCGTTTTGCGAGAGCTGACCACTCTTGATTTTGTTGCCAGGAATTTCGCACACGTTGCTTATGAGACGGTTGACGAGCTGAATGTTTGACATCTCAAGCGAGAATATGGCAACAGGCTGGTTGTAGTCAACAGCCATGTTCTTGGCCATGGAGAGCACAAAAGCCGTCTTACCCATGGCAGGGCGCGCCGCTATGATGATGAGGTCGCTGTTTTGCCAGCCAGAGGTCATCTTGTCGAGCTCGTGATAGCCGGTTTCGAGTCCGGAGAGACCGCTGTCGCGGTTAGATGCCTCCTGGATTTTGGCTATGGCATCGTTGATGACCGGGTCGATTTGCGTCACATCGCGCTTCATGGAGCTTTTAGACAGCTCAAACAGCTTGCCCTCGGCCTCTTGCATGAGGTCATAGACGTCTATGGTCTCGTCGAATGCCATGGTTTGAATCTTGGAGCTGAAGCTGATGAGCTCGCGAGCCAGATATTTCTGCGCTATGATGTGGGCGTGATACTCAATGTTGGCAGCCGACGACACGCCAGCCGTCAGCTCGGATATGCGCAGAGGGCCACCGGCTTGCTCCAGAGTGCCGTCGTTGCGCAACTGCTCGGTGACGGTGAGCATGTCGATAGGTTTTTCCTGCACGCCAAGGTTTTGTATGGCCTCATAGACCACCTTGTTGGCAGGGTCGTAGAAACATTCGGGCTTGAGAATGTCGTTGACAAGCGCATAGGCGTCTTTTTCGAGCATGAGTGCGCCAAGCACGGCTTCCTCGATTTTGGTGTCCTGCGGCTGAATTTTTCCAAATTCGGAAACCACCTCAGGCTCATGCGCAGGTTTGTTGCGCCGATTGTTCTTACTTGTTTTCTCTACTTCAAATTCCATAGCTTTGTGGCTGCTTTAATTTTAGATTTAACGACTGCAAAGATAAGCCAATGACGGCTAAGAAGAAAGAGAAACCGCGGTGAAGTTGTCAACAAAATGTGAACATGTGCATGTGGCTGGAAAACCGTGAAAACCGGGTGGGCGCGGCTGACAAGCGTGTGACGCATTAATGGATTGGCATTAGGCAAAAAATCAGTATATTTGCATTAGTTGACAGTTGTTGTGATTGTCGAAGGAAAAAGAATAAGGATTTGTTAAAACAAAAACATATATGCTCAGAATGAAAAACAAGATTTTATTGGCGATTGCTATTGGCTTGGCGTCGGTGACAGGAGTCTCGGCTCAATTCGATGCAGCGCGCGAAGCCAAAATTCAATCAGTGCTCAACAAGCTCACACTTGAGGAAAAAGTGGCGCTGTGCGCAGGCGACAACGGTTCGTTTATGGGTATTCCACGCCTTGGAATACCGAGTGTGGGCTTGACCGACGGCCCACGAGGTCCTCACGGAGGCCCTGTCAACGGCGGCGGAGGCTCCACAGGCTTCTCGTGCGGTGTGGGACAAGCCTCGACATGGAACCCGGAACTGCTTTACAAAATGGGAGAGGTGATGGGTGAAGAAACGCACAACTATGGCAACGGTGTGCTACTCGGCCCGGCCTGCAACATATTACGTGACCCACTGGGAGGCCGCTTCTTTGAGTATTACACAGAAGACCCATATCTCAACAGCATAATCACTGCAGAGATAGTGAAAGGAGTTCAGAGCCAAAATGTGGCAGTTATGCTCAAACACTATGCCTGCAACAACCGCGAGAACAACCGCAACAACTATTACTCGGTGGTTGACGACCGCACACTCCACGAGATATATCTGCCGGCATTCAAGGCCGCTGTGGAAAAAGGACACGCATGGGGATTCATGACATCGGCCAACGGAGTGAATTATGAGTATGTGAGCGACAGCCGCAAGTTGCAAACTGACATATTGAAAAACAAATGGGGTTTTGACGGTGTGGTAATCACTGACTGGCTGCAGACACGCTCAACCGAGAAAGCAGCTTTTGGCGGCCTTGACATATCAATGCCAGGCGGAAAAAGATGTGGCTTTGGCGATGCTCTGCTTGCCGCAGTGAAAAAGGGAACTGTGAGCGAGCAGACGATTAACGACAAGGCTCTGCGCATACTCCGCCTCTATGACCGCATAGGTTGGCTCGATGCCAAAGACGGCAAGGTGGACGTGGTGGGCAACAGCAAGCGCAACACTCCGGAGCACATAGCCGTGGCCAGGCAAGTGGGCGAGGAAGGCATAGTACTGCTGAAGAACCAGGGCAACTTGCTGCCACTCGACCCGAAGAAGATAAAGAATGTGCTGGTAACAGGCCCTAACGCCGAGTATAAGAACTGCGCATGGGCAATGGGCGGAAGCAGCTGGATTTTGTCGCCATACGAGACCACGGTGCTCGACGGCGTGAAAAAGGCTTTTGGCGACGCCAAGGTGACCTACGTCAACTCAAATGAGTTGGGCGGATTTCAAACTGTTCCAACCGATGTGCTGAAACCCGGTGACAACGGAGAAAAGGGAATCAAGGCACGCTATTATGTGAAAGGCAAGCAAGAGCCGGCAAAAAGCACGACGGTTAAGGAGCTGAACTATATGTGGGAGATGAGGTCGCCCGATGAGTCGATAAGTGTAGATGACTGGCGTGAGTCGCGCTACGAGGCCACGATAATTCCTCCAGTTGACGGAAAATACACGTTCCGTTTCACAGTGGGCGGTGGAAACCTGCTTGTGTTCAATGGCGAGTGGGGCGGCGCTCCAATGGCTGTGGCAAACTCTGCCAACGGTGTGGCTACACAGGCCACAGGCAGTGTGGACATGAAGAAAGGCGAGCCCTACACGCTGTGCATGATATATGGCAAGACGAGCGGTGACGCATCGCTCCGCCTGGAGTGGGAGACACCGAAGTCGGACAACAACACCGGAAGCTGGAAAAAACTTGACAAGCTGGCAAAGAAAGCCGATGTGGTGCTCTATGTGGCCGGGCTTGACATGAATCAGGACACAGAGGGCCGCGACAGGCTCAACCTGACATTCCCAGCACTTCAGGAAAAGACAATCAACCACTTGGCAAAAATCAACAAGAAAACGATTGTTACGCTGGTGAACGGCTCGCCTCTGGAGCTTGGCGGAATAATCAACAATGTGCCGGCATTGGTTGAGGCTTGGTATCCTGGCATGGAGGGCGGTTCGGCCGTGGCCGACGTGCTCACAGGCAAAGCCAACCCATCTGGCCGCTTGACCATTTCATGGCCAAAGAAGCTGGAAGACGTGCCAGCAAAGAAGCTCGGCTATGAGGACAATGACGTGATTTTGTTTACAGACAGCCTCATGGTGGGTTACCGCTACTACGACACCAAGAATGTGAAACCACAGTTTCCATTTGGTTATGGGTTGAGCTACACCACGTTTGATTACAGCAACTTGACCTTGGTGAAAGGCGATGGCGACAATGTGACTGGCCGCGTGACGGTGAAGAACACCGGCAAACGCGACGGCAAAGAAGTGGTGCAAGTGTATGTGCGCCCAGTGAACCCATCGGTGTTCCGTCCGGTTCATGAGCTTAAATTCTTCAAGAAAGTGGAAATTCCAGCAGGCAAGAGTGTTGACGTGGAGTTTGAACTTGACAAAGACGCATTCTCTTACTACGACACCACGCTTGGTGACTGGAAGGTGGATAAGTGTGACTATGAGATAGAGGTGTGCCGCAACAGTGCCGACGTGGTGCTGAAGCAGCCTGTGAGCCTGAAATGATGTTTTCACCCTTTCACCCCACAAAAGGGGTGAAAAGACGAGATAAGCAGAAAGAACAAGCGGTTCCCGAAATTTCGGAAACCGCTTGTTTTAGCTTTATATGACTCGTTAAGTGAGATTAGCGAACACGGCCAACGTAAGAACCATCGCGAGTGTCAACCTCGATAGTCTCGTTGTTCTCAATGAACAAAGGCACACGGACTGTGGCACCGGTCTCAACAGTTGCAGGTTTGAGAGTGTTGGTGGCAGTGTCACCCTTGATGCCAGGCTCGGTGTAAGTGATTTTGAGCTTGGTCTTGATTGGCATTTCTGCATAGAGCACAGAGTTGGTTGATGCGTCAGAAACCACGTCAACGATGTCGCCTTCTTTCATGAAGTCAGAACCAGAGATAGAAGCCTTGGCAATAGGAATTTGCTCGTAGTTTTCCTGATTCATGAAGATGCAGTCGTCACCATCGGCATAGAGATACTGATAAGGACGGTGCTCAACGCGCACGTCTTCAAGCTTCTCGCCGATGTTGAAGCGGCGTTCCAAAACGCGGCCGTCAACCACGTCTTTGAGTTTTGTGCGCATAAAGGTGTTTCCTTTGCCTGGTTTAACATGAAGGAAGTCGATGCAGAAATATAGTCTGCCGTCCATGCGAATGCAAGTTCCAATCTTAATGTCTTGAGCGTTAATCATACTTTGTTTATCTAAATATTATAATTTGAAATCGTAACTATTTCTAAAACAAGTGCAAAATTAATTGAAATGGCGAAAATTTGCAAAAAGAAAGGAGTAAAAAATATGCAGTGGCTTGTTTAATTGTAAAAAAGTGAGTAATTTTGCAAACTGAAAATAAGAAAATAATAAAAAAGAAATAAAGATGAAAAGAACATTCCAACCATCGAACAGAAGAAAAGCCAACAAGCATGGCTTCCGTCATCGTATGCAAACAGCTGATGGCCGCAAGGTATTAGCTCGTCGTCGTCAAAAAGGCCGTTACAGCCTTAGCGTGAGCGACAGCGTATATAAATGATTAGACAAATGACGGACTGAACGGTCCGACATGAGATGCTTTCTTTTGCACAAAAGTATAAGCCGTTGCAGCAACTGCTGCAGCGGCTCTTTTGGCATTTAGGACGATTGCTTCCTCGCTTTATGTGCTTAAAGCATGGCTCTGCGAGTGAACAAAGGGGCGGGGAGAAAGAAGATAAAGAGAACAAAAAGCCCGGAAAGGTTCACAACCTTTCCGGGCTTTTTCTGTTGGTTTTTCTATGTTATGTTACTTAACAATCACTTTTTGGGTGTTGCCACCAGCCACGATGAAATATACGCCTGGTGCTACAGCGAGCGAATTGGCTGCTGTGCCGATATAGGCTCCACCGAGGTTGTAAATCTTGGCAGGTGCCGTGGTGTGGATTGTGCCACCCTCAGCGTAGCCGAGAACTACGGCCTTGCCTGTGGTTACGCTCTCCACTCCAGAGGCGAGCTTTGAGCCTTTGTAGCGATAGTTGAAGCGGTTGTTTGGAGCGCAGTCGCCAAAGGATATGAAGTCGAGAATGTCGGTGGTTGACTTGTTGATGTTGTCAATCCATTTGAAGTCGAAGTCGCGGTCCTCGGTGAGGGCAACGGCCGACTTGGGCACTGTGAGCATCATTTCCTTGCCAGACACCACGTATGTTATCTCGCTGATGGCTTTCCAAGCCTTGGCAGCGGTGTCGTAGGTGTAGAGCTTCATTTGTGAGCCATCGTTTGCCACCATGTAGTTGTAGCCGCTCCAGCCGTTCTTGTAGTTGCAGTCGGCATTGAGGAGCAGCGTGAGCCAATACTGGTCAGGAGAGGCCGAAATAGCCGAAATGTCGGATTTGGTCTTTACGTAGAAGTAGAGGTTGGTGTTGTCTTTAGTGACCTTGGCCGAAACGATGTCGTTGGTAGCGCGCTTTGAAGTGGCTGCACTGTTGACATACATGGCGTCGCCTGGTTCGTCCTTAAACTCTGGCAAGATGTCGCTCCACTGGTCGAAAGAGCCGTTGAGGTCGATGGTCTTTGACTTGTTTGGCACAGGAATGGCGCGCACGCCCTTGTATTTGCGGGTGTTGTCGATGAGCTGGAGGTAGTAGTTGTCGCGTATAAGCGGCTCCTTGCTTGGCTCGATGTCGCGGCTAAACTCTTGGTTGTAAACGTCAACGAAATATGTTTCGCCGATTTTAGCTGTTGCGCCTGGGCGAATGTAGCCGAGTTCACCATCGTTCTTAATCAAGAAGCGTTGAGCCATCCACTCGTTCCACTGGGTGACCATGACCACTGGCGGGTGCATCTTGTGGGCCTGGCTCCATTGCTCGGCGAAGAACAAGCCGTAGGGCGTTTCTTTGCACAAGCCATATTTGTCGAACTCCGGCTCCACTCCGTTGTGGAAACTCTTGCCAATCTTGGAGTAAGGGTGCTGTGCTGTTGACACTATGATTTGCTCGTTGATTTTCTGCTTGTTGAGGGTCTTGTAGCCCACTTGCTGCGGATAGTTGGCAACCCAAGGCCAGCGGTTTTCACCAGTTTCCCAAGCCCATGAATAGCGTGCGGTGAAGTGGTCTTTGATGTCGGAGGTCCAGTTCTTGTATTCACTCTCGTTGACGAGAATGAGTGGTTTGCCGTCCCAGTAGAACCAATATTTGTTGTACTTGGAGTCTTTATACCATTTCTCATAGAGGCGGCTCACGGTGTTGGTACATGCAGAGTGTGTGGCAAACACGAGTTTTGGCCACTTTAGGCCGAGAGCTGCGCGGCGGTCAATCTCGTTCATCACGGCCTGCACTTGGTCGTCGTATGTGAAAGCGTTGGTCACATCGAAATAATAGAAGTCGATGCCGGCGTCAATAAGCATTTGCATGTGTTTGGCAATGACGTAGCTGTCGCCGCCCTTATAGTAGCCGAGGGCTGGCTCGCCACCCCAGTGGAACTCGCCCACGCCGCCCCAAGCAGGATTGTCGGGGTTGGCGGCAAGAAGCTTGGTTATGTCTTTGGTCTCGTTGCCGTGTTGGCCGTGCCACACATAATAGAACATGCCTATGGTGCCCTTGCCAGGGAGTGCCAAACCGTTGTCAGAGCTCTCGACAGTGCGGCCAAGCTCGTCGTCGCACACCCAGGTGTCGGCAAGCGGGTCGTAGGTCACATCGACGATGTTTTTGTCGTCGTCGCTGGTGATTTGCGTTAAGATGAGCGTGTTGCGGATTCCAGGCTTGAGGCAAAGCTTGTGGTTGCCGTTGACCGACTCCACATAGGTGGGGTCGAAATGAGGGTCGCTACCTTCAAAGTCTTCTTTTAGAACTGTGATGGTGACACCCTTGCTGTCGGTGGCAGTTACCACCACATTGTCGAAACGCACGTTTTGGCGCTCGTTGTTGCTGTTGGTGGCATAGAAGCCCACTTGGTGATTTGAGAGCAAGTTGTAGGTATCAGTGTATTTGTTGATTTCCTTGCCGTTGACAATGGTGGTGACCACATTGCCATCGACTTTGAGCTGAACGTGCATGCTGTCGGTGTAGGCAAACGACTTGGTGGGCACGTCGTCGTAGTAGTTCTCACCTTTGATGTAGGGGCTTGGGCAGATGTGAACCGAAGAACCGCTTTTCTCAAAATCCCACAGCAGATAGTTGCCGTCGCCATTGGGCGAAAGCAGAATTCCGCCGCCGGCAGTAATGATGTTTACATCGACATCGACAGTGTATTTCTCACTGCCTGCCGCGGCATTGGCATTGAAGCCCATGAGCTGACTAACAGCCAGAGCCATGCCTAAAGAAAGTGTTTTTATTTTCATTGATTAACGATTATATTATTGTTATACTCTTCAAAATTAATGAAAGTTGTTGATATAGAGAGGCTGAATGTGCGCAAAAATGACGCTTGTGTGGTTTTGTCAGTGTAAATGGTTGCATTTACTTGATGAGAACTACGGTCTTGCCTGAGGCTGCGCTTTCCACTCCAGATGTGAGCTTTGAGCCTTTGTAGCGGTAGTTGAAGCGGTTGTTTGGAGCGCAGTCGCCAAAAGAGATGAAGTCGAGAATGTCGGTGGTTGACTTGTTGATGTTGTCAATCCACTTGAAGTCGAAGTCACGGTCCTCTGTGAGGGCAACTGCAGACTTTGGCACGGTGAGCATCATTTCCTTGCCAGACACCACGTATGTTATCTCGCTGATGGCTTTCCAAGCCTTGGCGGCGGTGTCGTAGGTGTAGAGCTTCATTTGTGAACCGTCGTTGGCCACCATGTAGTCGTAGCAGCTCCAGCCGTTCTTGTAGTTGCAATCGGCGTTGAGGAGCAGTGTGAGCCAATATTGGTCAGCGGAGGCCGAAATGGTGGAAATGTCGGATTTGGTCTTTACGTAGAAGTAGAGGTTGGCGTTGTCTTTGGTGACCTTGGCCGAAACGATGTCGTTGGTAGCGCGCTTGGTGGTGGCGGCACTGTTGACATACATGGCGTCGCCTGGTTCGTCCTTAAACTCAGGAGTGATGTCGCTCCACTGGTCGAAAGAGCCGTTGATGTCGATGGTCTTTGACTTGTTTGGCACAGGAATGGCGCGCACGCCCTTGTATTTGCGGGTGTTGTCGATGAGCTGTAGGTAGTAGTTGTCGCGTATAAGCGAATCCTTGCTTGGCTCTATGTCGCGGCTGAACTCTTGGTTGTAAACGTCAACGAAATAGGTTTCACCGATTTTGGCTGTTGCGCCTGGGCGAATGTTGCCCAACTCGCTTTCGCTCTTAATCAAGAAGCGTTGAGCCATCCACTCGTTCCACTGGGTGACCATGACCACTGGCGGGTGCATCTTGTGAGCCTGGCTCCATTGCTCGGCGAAGAACAAACCGTAGGGCGTTTCTTTGCACAAGCCATATTTGTCGAACTCCGGCTTCACTCCGTTGTGGAAACTCTTGCCAATCTTGGAGTAAGGGTGCTGTGCTGTTGACACTATGATTTGCTCGTTGATTTTCTGCTTGTTGAGGGTCTTGTAGCCCACTTGCTGCGGATAGTTGGCAACCCAAGGCCAGCGGTTTTCACCAGTTTCCCAAGCCCATGAATAGCGTGCGGTGAAGTGGTCTTTGATGTCGGAGGTCCAGTTCTTGTATTCACTCTCGTTGACGAGAATGAGTGGTTTGCCGTCCCAGTAGAACCAATATTTGTTGTACTTGGAGTCTTTATACCATTTCTCATAGAGGCGGCTCACGGTGTTGGTACATGCAGAGTGTGTGGCAAACACGAGTTTTGGCCACTTTAGGCCGAGAGCTGCGCGGCGGTCAATCTCGTTCATCACGGCCTGCACTTGGTCGTCGTATGTGAAAGCGTTGGTCACATCGAAATAATAGAAGTCGATGCCGGCGTCAATAAGCATTTGCATGTGTTTGGCAATGACGTAGCTGTCGCCGCCCTTATAGTAGCCGAGGGCTGGCTCGCCACCCCAGTGGAACTCGCCCACGCCGCCCCAAGCAGGATTGTCGGGGTTGGCGGCAAGAAGCTTGGTTATGTCTTTGGTCTCGTTGCCGTGTTGGCCGTGCCACACATAATAGAACATGCCTATGGTGCCCTTGCCAGGGAGTGCCAAACCGTTGTCAGAGCTCTCGACAGTGCGGCCAAGCTCGTCGTCGCACACCCAGGTGTCGGCAAGCGGGTCGTAGGTCACATCGACGATGTTTTTGTCGTCGTCGCTGGTGATTTGCGTTAAGATGAGCGTGTTGCGTATGCCTGGCTTGAGACAAAGCTTGTGGTTGCCGTTGACCGACTCCACGTAGGTTGGGTCGAAATGTGGGTTGCTGCCCTCAAAGTCCTCTTTGAGAACTGTGGTGGTGACACCCTTGCTGTCGGTGGCAGTTACCACCACATTGTCGAAACGCACGTTTTGCCGCTCGTTGTTGCTGTTGGTGGCATAGAAGCCAATTTGATGGTTTGAAAGCAAGTTGTAGGTGTCAGTGTATTTGTTGATTTCCTTGCCGTTGACAACGGTGGTCACCACATTGCCGTCAACCTTGAGCTGAACGTGCATGCTGTCGGTGTAGGCAAACGACTTGGTGGGCACGTCGTCGTAGTAGTTTTCGCCTTTGATGTAGGGGCTTGGGCAGATGTGAACCGAAGAACCGCTTTTTTCAAAATCCCACAGCAGATAGTTGCCGTCGCCGTTGGGCGAAAGCAGAATTCCACCGCCGGCATTGATGATGTTTACATCGACATCGACAGTGTATTTTTCACTGCCTGCCGCTGCATTGGCATTGAAGCCCATAAGCTGGCTAACAGCCAGAGCCATGCCTAAAGAAAGTGTTTTTATTTTCATTGATTAACGATTACTCGTTGGTTGAATTAAATTTCTAAATATCAATAAATGAAAAAGTTGCACAATATGCAGATTATTAGTAAATTAGTAACAGCTAAACAACTAAGTACTATCGCACTGCTTATGCG
>CAKUQQ010000010.1 GCA_934675575.1 uncultured Muribaculaceae bacterium | reverse complement strand
AAACTTGGTTTTTCTTCTCCAGTCGCAGAGTTCTTCAAATTTATTGCATAATTTTGCACTAGCAGGTAGAATCTGCGAATTTAATTCAACCAACGAGTTTCTTAAACTGTTTGTAAACTTGATTTAAGACTTGATTTAAGATTATAGAGAATTTTTTCTCATTTTCTTTTTATATAGCATTAGGCTTTATATCTTTACAAACAAATAATGATCTTATATCATAATACAATGGACATACTTGAACAGCAACAAACTAATGAAGTTTTAATATTAGAAATCGTATACTCCAATCTTTACCGAGCATATATTTCAGAAGACAGAACTGGAATGATTAATTTATACAGAGCAGCCGGATTAATAAACATTCCAAATCTTAGACATACTATCGATGATGAAATTCGTAAGATTTTTTGTACCAAAAGTCCATTTATTAGTCCCAGAACTTGGCCTGTTGAACTGCTAACAACAGAACAATTAAAATGGAACATCGAAGGGTGCCTTAATGCTTTGCATAAGGAACTTAATCACCGCAACATTTATAAAGCAAATTACACATATGCTCAAAACATTCTTTATCGGCCTAATCACATATTTAGGCAAGAAGAAGTTTTGTATCAGAATCCACAGGGGCAACAACTTAAGGTTTCCGATGTGCTTGCTGTGTTTAAATATGCAATAAGCATTGCGGAAGCAATTGAGCCATATAAAGAAAACTATGCAGAAGCAAATGCGGCGATTATGACTCTACAGGGTATAGATGCTATTCTTAGCAATAAGCCAGAAGATAAGCCTGTCAACAAGATGTTGCATTTGGTGACAAACTTCATTTCATCTGTTGTGAAATCATCTATCAAGAATGATGAGAAAAAGCGTGGAGTTACAATAACGGCATTAATGGTTGATTTGACTATAGATTCCTTATGTAAAAAATAGCATGATGGGAAAAAACATGGGCTGAATAAAAAAAGGAAAATTGAATAAAGAAGCATTAAACAGCCGTGGCTAGCAGAAAATCGTGTGGTTAATGCGTATGTCTGCCACAGACGGCAACCAAGTTAGAAAGTGCTATTTTAAATACAAAGTAATCCAGAATTTGGCTCGGCAATACCACTTGAGCCAACATGTTTAAATATTCTTGTTCCATGACGAAAAGGAAAACCTTTCTAACATATATTAGAAATTTATCCCCACTAAATATCTACTGAGTCCTATTCCATTCCGATAACCCTCAAAATTTCAGTCACAACAATAAAAAAGAGGTTACAAATGCATTTATAACCTCTCAAGTGATCCGCTTGGGGCTCGAACCCAAGACCCCAACATTAAAAGTGTTGTGCTCTACCAGCTGAGCTAGCGAATCTCCGTTCCTTAAAGTGATGCAAAGGTAGTGAGTTTTTTTGAAAGCACCAAATGTTTTGCAAAAAATCGTGAGCTATTAGACGATTTTGTGGGGGTTAGTTGATGCGCTTGCGTATGTGGGCGTGGCGGTTTCCCCATGATTTGCATTTTTCACACCACACTTGGTCATGGTCGAGGCCTGTGTAGTTTGGTGCATCTTGGGTGTATTCAAAATACTCATTCTCCTTGCTTTTGCTGCTTCTGCTCGATTTGCGCTCTGAGCGACGCTCCGATGAGCGCGAATTGCTGCCGTCGGCCGTGCCCATGTATGTGCGTCCGTCATTGCCCACACCTATTGCCACACCGTTGCGATAAGTGGAAGTGAGCGTGGTTTTGCCTTTGCCCGAACATGCTTTGCACTTGTTTGTCTGGCAGCAATAGTTGCACGGATAGAATATGCCGTTGGCATAGCGTCCGCCTGTGCCCCAGCACACAGTGCATTTGCCTGAACCGTGACAGATGATGCACGGGTGCTCCTCATACGACAGTATGCTGCCGTCGGGTTGCGGATTGTTTATTCTAAAGCCGCCGTCGGGCAAATCTATGCGTTGCGTGCCGTTGGCGTTGTTTGTTATGTTAAACTTGCCTTTGTTGACATTATTGTTTGTAACAGTGTTGTTGCTGGCGTAAGTGCTGCTGCCTGCACTGGTGTTTTGGGGCATGTCGATGCCTCCGCACACATAAGCTATGTCGCGACTGTCATTCCACTGCTTGCTGATTTCATTTTTCACGTCGTATGACGAGGTTATATAGGTCTGTCGGCGGCCGGAATTCTTTTCGCTATACTTCACCATCACCGCCAAATATTCGCCTCCGCCATATTCCATTTGCATCAAGTTATAGCCATTAGACCACTCAGCTGAAATCTTGTCAACAATCTGCTTTTCGGTAGTGGCAAACATATATTTTTGCGACGAGAACTTTGGACTTTTGCTCATCACCACAAGCCACTGGTTGCCATTATTTGCCACATTGGTTATGTAGTAATTTTTGTCCCAATAGCTCTTGATTTTGGCCTTGGTCTGCGCCCAGTCGGCATTGCAGAGCCAGACTTGCGATGTGTAGCCGCTGTTTTGCGACATGACAATCACCCATTTCGACTTGCTCACCGACACCGATGTGATGCAATAACCCTCTTTTGTCTTTTTATCCAGCCATTCAGTTGGCCAAGAGCTGTCATAATGATATGTCTGCATCGTGTAGCCGCTGTTTTTGGCCATAACCACAAACCAACCTTTGTCGGTGTAGGCAACACTCGTGATGCGTTTGCCTTCGTCCCAGAATTTCTTGATTTTGTCCTGGTCAAGCTCTTCACTATAAAACCAAGATTGCTCCTTATAGGGCAATCCACTCTCAAATATTGTGGCAAAGTGCCCGTTGGCATGGCCATTGGCAATGCCCGACACGGCAAGCATAATCAGTGCAACGAGGCGTAATGCCTGCATGGGTTTGTGGAAGTGTAGCGTCATAATATGCAATTTGTTTGACGGATTGGAAATTACGCTACAAAAATACAACAAAATCCGGCACTTATAGCAATGATTTTTCTATTTATCAAAAAAGATCTTGCAGCAAGTGTTTTAGTGTAAAAGCATATATCCCCCTCAAAAAAATATACGTGTAGCACCTATTGATACATGCTGGGCGTAATTTTGTGCCAACTAACAAATGATTCATACACACAAACGACTTTAAATATTTCTGATATGCCGACAAATCAAACAAAACAAGAAAAAAGCACGAAAAGTGTTCGTGTGAAAAGTATGCTTGAAGCATTTGAACAGATTGTTGAACTGGCCGAAAACTCCAAATTGTCCGCAAACTTTTTCAAGAAAGCGTCGCCATATATAAAATATGTCTCACAAAAATTGGAACTTTCCGAAACACAATCGGTTCTGCTTGCCTTGTTTGTTTCGCACAGCGACGACTGCTGCATTAAATTGTCGCATATTGCAGATGACACCGGCTGCAGCAATATCAAAATCCTGCAGCTCTCACCGGAAATCGATGTCTTGGAAAAAATGCGCTACATAAAGGTGTCGAGATGCAATGGCAGAGTTTCTTATCGCGTGCCTTTAGATGTGCAAAATGCTTTGATTAAAAACGAGCCCTACGTGTATGTTGAAACACCAGTTAACGACCTATTATCATTCTTTGATTATTTGAACGATTTGGGTGAAGAAATCAGCAATGCTGAGCTGACACACAAAGCAATTCTTGAGTGCACCAACAACGCCTTTTCCAGAATAGCCGCCACCCATTTTTCAAGAATGCTCTCACAATTTAAGTTGACAGAGGAGGAACGTTTGTTATTCATATTCATGGCACATCTTTTTGTTGATGATTGTGACGACAACATACACTTTTACCAACTTGAGGGTCTTTACGACAATCAAAAATTGCCGTATTGGTGTAAGGACGGATTGAAAAAAAGGAAGTTATCGCTGTTTAAGCATAAATTAATTGAAAATGCCAACGAAGACGGCATGGCCAACCCCAATGCTTTTGAATTAACGGAATACGCCAAAAATGAGTTGTTGTCTGAACTGGACTTGAAAATTCAACCACAACAAAGCAAGCAATTGACAAAATGCGCCTCTTTACCGGAAAAGCGGTTGATTTATAATGAATCGGAGCGAGCGCAAGTCAAAGAGCTTTCATCGATACTGTCAGCCGACCATTTCCATGCCGTTCAGAAACGGCTGCGCGACGCCCAGATGAGAACCGGTTTTTGCTGCTTGTTCTATGGGGCCCCAGGCACTGGCAAAACGGAGACAGTGTATCAGATAGCTCGTGCCACCGGGCGCGACATTTTGCGTGTTGACGTTGACAAAATCAAGAGTTGCTGGGTGGGTGAAAGCGAGCAAAACATAAAGAAGTTTTTCGACATTTACCGTAATGCGTGCAAGCAGACAAAAATTGTTCCGATTTTGCTTTTCAATGAAGCTGACGCCATACTTGGAGTGAGAATGGAAGGCGCAACACGAGCTGTGGATAAAATGGAGAACTCCATACAAAACATAATACTTCAAGAAATGGAATCGCTTGAAGGCATCATGATTGCCACAACCAACATAACAGCCAATCTAGACAAAGCGTTTGAGCGCCGCTTCCTTTACAAAATCAAATTCAATCGTCCAACACCTGCGTGCCGCGCACAAATCTGGCAGCAATTGATGCCTATGCTGACGCTGAATGACGCCAACATATTGGCCTCGAAATTTGACCTATCGGGGGGAGAAATTGAGAATATTTCGCGAAAATATGCAGTTAATTCCATTTTGTCGGGAAAAGACAGCGTTGACATTCAGTCAATAATTGAAATTTGTAAAAACGAGCGCATTGCAAGCAAAACCTATGGCCAAATAGGTTTCAGAATATGAGTTTCAGCTAATATGCCATGAGCAATCCATGATTGCCGAATTTGCAACTGGTGAAAAAAGATGGGCTGCGTTCTATTTAGGAACGCAGCCCATTTGGCTATCTTTGTTTCTTTTATTGAGGTGCTGTCTTTGCTCGCAACTTTATGTATGGAGCAAAAACGCTTCTGTCAATTTTATAATCTTTGTCAGCGGCCGAATGAGAGTGTGGTGTAATAACGACCATTGACGTTGTCGTAGCGGAGCGTTACGTAGCCTCGTCCGTCGCCACCATACCACGACACTTGCGTGAGTGCGTCGTCGCGGAACGAAACCGGGCTGCCGTAGGTGACACAAAGGTCGCTGTAGAGGCTGCGCAGGCGTGAGCGGTCGTAATATGGAGAGGAATAAACCAACTGCACATAGTTCATGCGGCGATAGTTGTCGAACCTAATCATTGCATCTGGCCAAGTGAAGCGCATCACTGGAACGTCGCGCAAATAAACCAAGTCGTTTGCCCAGCCATCGATTGCATAGTTCATGTCGTACAGGTAATTGAGCGCGGCATCATAGAGTGTGCCAAATGTGAGTCCGAGGACTCCGTCAATCAACGGAACGCCATAGCGTGGTGTCCAGCCATAGGGACGAACCGGGGCATAGACGCTAACGTAGCGTGGACGATATGGGCGTGGTGGCGGCGGAACAAAAGCTCCGTGCCAGAAACCACGGCGGTAGTTGCGGTTGATGGCCTCGCGGCGACGGTCGAAGTCGCCACGGTTGCGATAGCCTCCAAAACGCTCTTGGCGCGGTGGCTCTGGAGCATAGGCCCTGTTGCCTCCAGGAGCGCGGTTGTTGCCCGGATTGTAGCCTGGACGGCGGCCTGCACCTCCATTGTTGCCACCAGGGGCGTTAAAGTTACCACCACCATTATTCTTTCCGGGATTAATGCCGTTGTTGCCTGGATTGCGGCCTGGCATGCGACCAGAACCGCCATTGCCAGCAGGACTGAAATTGCCACCAGAATTGTTGTATTGGCGACTCTCCACTTTCACAGGGCCACCACCAGTTATTGTACTGCGACTGAAATCGTTGTTGCCAGCTCCAAACACGCGGCGATTGCCTGTTGACTCGTTGCGGCGCGACGGCGCATTGTTTCCGCCTCCGAATTGACGTGGAGTGGAGTTGTTTTGCGACGGCCAGTGGTTAACGTTTGGCTGTGTTTCACGCCTTGCCTCGCTCGCTGGCGAGCTCTGCATGGCATTGTGGTTGCCAGATCCAAACACGCGTCCACCGCCAAAAGCACTGCTGCGGCTGCCGCTTTGCTGCTGTGGTGCCGACTGCATGCGTCTTTCTATGTTATTGCCCGAACCACGGCCGGCTGGTGCGCTGGGCATGCCCATCATGCTTCGGTTGCTGCTTTTTCTCTCTACTGCCGGAGCTCCCATGCCGGAAGACTGTCCGGAATTAGTTCCGCGATGGCCTGTCATCACTTGCGACATAGCTGGAAACGCCATTGTCACGCTTCCCATGAGCATCACGCCCATCATCATGTTTCGTAAAGTAGTCATAATCCTTAATTATTAATGTCCTTTCGCCTGGTTGCTGCCAACGCATTGAAAAAGGAGCAATATTGTTAATTTGTAGTTTAGACTTTTGTGGTGCTTATCGGTTTAATTCAACAAAAATGATGATAAAATTTTGTCATTCAGCCACTTGGGTGTCAGCGGGGGTGATGTTAATGAAAAAGTTTACGTTTTTTAACTTTTGTTTTCTTATAAAATTTCTAAAACACGCACCAAAGCTGCCCACTTTGCATTAAAAAGTGCAAAGTAAGTGCTTTTATTGAGAGAATTACTTTATTATTTGAATAATAATTGCTTACTTTGCCGAGCAAAATTAGAAACATTAATTTTAACTTTTTAAATTTATATTATTATGTCTGAAATTGCAGAAAGAGTAAAATCTATCATCGTTGACAAATTGGGCGTAAGCGAATCAGCTGTTACACCAGAAGCTACATTTGCACAGGATCTTGGTGCTGACTCACTCGACACAGTGGAGTTGATTATGGAATTCGAGAAAGAATTCGGTATCAAAATTCCAGACGAGAAATCTGAAACTATCCAAACTGTTGGTGACGCCATCAAGTTTATCGAAGACGCTAAAGCTGAATAATTAGCTTAAAAAACTTCTATTATTCCTGTAAATATGGATTTAAAGAGAGTTGTAGTAACAGGCCTGGGTGCCATTACTCCACTTGGAAACGACGTTGAGTCCGTTTGGAACAACGCCTTGAAAGGTGTGAGTGGCGCTGGACCTATTACGCATTTTGACAGCTCGCTGTTCAAAACTCATTTTGCCTGTGAGGTAAAGGGCTTCAACCCTGCCGACTACATGGACCGCAAGGAGTTCAAGAGAATGGACCTCTATGCGCAATATGCCATGGCGTGCGCCAAGCAAGCAATTGAAGACGCCAGCATGCTCGACGGAAGTTTTGACCTCGACAACGTGGGTGTGGTCTTTGCATCAGGCATAGGCGGTCTTCACACATTTGAGGAACAAGCTGGCTATTATGCGCTGCACGAAGCCAACGGCCCTATGTATAACCCTTTCTTTATCCCTATGATGATTGCCGACATAGCTGCCGGACATATATCAATCAAGTGGGGACTGAGAGGACCAAACTACGGTGTGGTTTCAGCGTGCGCAACATCGACCAACGCAATGATTGACGCATTCAACTTGGTGCGTCTGGGCAAGGCCGAGGCTATCGTGACCGGTGGCTCTGAAGCTCCGGTGTTCCCTGCCGGTGTGGGCGGCTTCAACTCAATGAAGGCCCTTTCGACACGCAACGACAGCCCGGAGACAGCCTCACGTCCGTTTAGCGCATCGCGCGACGGCTTCGTGATTGGCGAAGGTGGTGTGTGCCTCATCTTTGAGGAATATGAGCACGCCAAGGCCCGTGGTGCCAAGATTTATGCTGAAGTTGTGGGCGGAGGCATGTCGGGCGATGCTTATCACATCACCGCAAGCCACCCCGAAGGACTCGGTGCAAAACTCGTGATGCAACGCGCACTCGATGATGCAGGCATTTCTGCCGACAAAATCGACTACATCAATGCCCACGGCACATCAACCCATGTGGGTGACCTGTCGGAGACAAAGGCTATAGCCGAAGTGTTTGGCGACCATGCCTATGAACTCAACGTAAGCTCAACAAAATCAATGACTGGCCACATGCTCGGCGCTACCGGTGCTATGGAAGCATTGTTCTGCGTTAAGTCGTGTCAGGAAGACATTGTGCCGCCTACCATCAACCACGCCGAGGACGACAAAGACGAGGAAATCGACTATAACATGAATTTCACTTTTGGCAAAGCCCAGAAGCGCACTGTCGATTACGCTCTGTCTAACACATTTGGCTTTGGTGGTCACAATGCAAGCATCATTGTCAAGAAATTCAAAGGTTAATTTCCTTGAGGTTATCAAGGAACACTCACCTCTGTGCACTTGAAAATGTTCCTATCAAACATCATACCTTACATAAAGCTCCTTTTCTCTAAGGATAGGGAGCTTTATGCTTTTATTCGCTCCACAACCGGCGTTTTGCCGCATGACATTTTTCTTTACAAACTCGCTTTTGTGCACCGCTCCATGCCGGTAAAGGCTCTCGACGGCCAGCACTGGGCCAACAACGAGAGGCTCGAATACCTGGGCGACGGAATACTCGACGCTGTGGTTGCAGACTATCTATATCGCCACTATCCCAACCAGCACGAAGGCTTCCTTACTGCCACCAGGGCAAAAATAGTGCAACGCGAGAGTTTGAACCGCATAGGAGGACTTATGCACCTCGACCAGAGGGTGAGAGCTGCCGCACACTCGCAGTCGCACAACTCCTACATAAACGGCAATGTGGTGGAAGCTCTTGTGGGTGCCATCTACATTGACCACGGCTACAAAGTGGCGCAAAAATTCATAGAAGAACGCATCATAAAGCGTTACATCGACATCAACAAGCTCGTGAAAACCGAGCAGAACTTCAAGTCGAGGCTCATAGAGTGGACGCAAAAATTCAGGGTAACAATAGAGTTTGAGCTGATAGACACTTATGCCGACAGCGAAAACAACCCTATTTTCAAAACAGCCGTGATTTTGGGCGGCATATTTGCCAGCGACGCTGTGGGCTATAGCAAGAAAGAGTCGCACCAAGGCGCGTCGAAGCAGGCCCTGAAGCGGCTAAAGACCGATTCCATATTCCGCCAGCAAGTGCTTGCCACAGCCGAGGGCAACGACACGCTCTAAACGTCACACTTCTGGCGTAAACCTCAAAAATGCACTCGCAAAGCGGCATTTTGACCAAAGCCGCCATCTCCTTTTGCAATTTTATGCTTAACTTAGGGCACACAATTCCACATTGGCAAAGAAGCATAAGGCCGAATGGAATTTAGCAAACCTTTTTTGCTCTATGGACATTAAACTACCCGACAAAACCAACGGACAAGAAGCCTATGTGCTAAGAAACGCACGGCAAGTGACACTCATAGGCGCAAACGGCTCAGGAAAAAGCCGTTTTTGCAACTGGCTCGTGAACGAGTGCGGCGACAAAGCCTATCGCATATCGGCACTTAAAGCCATGTTTCCACAGACGGAGCCGTCGCTGCTCAAAGGCTCAATTGATGACATGTTTGCCCAGGTGAACAAAAGCAATTCGCTGGCGCAAAGCGGAGCCAAAACCGAATTTGAAAAGTTGACCTATATAATGCTCGCCGACGAGTTCCGTGAACTGATGAACTATAAGGCGCATCTGCTGATGCACGAGGAGGCGGTGTTTCCAAAGACGAGGCTCGACAAGACCGTGAAGATGTGGCAGGAGATATTTCCGCAAAACAAAATACTGCGAGCCAACGGCAAACTCATGTTCACCACCGAAGGCCACCAGGACACTTACTCGGCACTGCGATTGAGCGACGGCGAGCGCACCGTGCTCTATTACATAGGAGCTGTGCTATATGCCATGCCCGAGGCCGTGATTTTTGTTGATGACCCAGAAACGTTCATTCACCCCTCCATAATGCAAGCGTTGTGGAACGTTATAGAGGAAATGCGCCCCGACTGCACATTCATCTACAACACCCACGACGTGGATTTTGCATCATCGCGCATCGACAACAAGTGCGTGTGGGTTAAAAGCTACGAGCCTGCACGTGCCACTTGGGACTACGAAGTGTTTGAGCCTGGCAGCCCTCTTTCTGACAATTTGTATTACGACATACTCGGCACGCGCAAACCAGTGCTGTTCATAGAGGGCGATGCCACCCACAGCATCGACAACCGCTTGTATCCGCTTATTTTTCCCGACTACACGGTGAAGCCGCTCGGCAGTTGTGAGAAAGTGATAGAATCAGTGAGGTCGTTCAATGACTTGCGCAGCTTTCATCACCTCGACAGCTGGGGCATAGTTGACAGAGACCGCAGAGGCATGCAAGAGGTGCAATATCTGCGCGACAAAAAGATATTGGTGCCCAACGTGGCTGAGATAGAGAACATACTCATGCTGCCCGACGTGATAACCGCCGTGGCTCATGCCCGACACCGCAACGAGCGAAATGCGCTCAACAAGGTGAAGGCTGCCGTGATAGAAATGTTCCGCCGCGACCTGCACAAACAAGCCTTGATGCATGTGCGTCACAAGGTGAAACACGATGTGGAGGTGCGCATCGACATGCGTTTCCGCAACATCAACGCCCTTGAAGAGCACATGGTGGATTTGGTGAACGAAATCAATCCACGTGGCAC
This sequence comes from uncultured Muribaculaceae bacterium, assembly GCA_934675575.1. Taxonomy (GTDB): domain Bacteria; phylum Bacteroidota; class Bacteroidia; order Bacteroidales; family Muribaculaceae; genus Sodaliphilus. The sequence continues at coordinate 78,232 of CAKUQQ010000010.1, read as the reverse complement.
TTACAATGAGCTGTGCCGTCAGTTCCGCACTTATGCCGACACTGCCGATTATCTGCAAGTGCTGCGCGTGTATAACGAAAAGACTATGCTCGTGGCAAGCAACGTGGCGCACTTGTGCGGCCTCACAAACAAGGACGAATACATAACCGCAGTGCTCAACATCTTGAAATCGGGCTGCGAGGAGGCGCAAACCATACGCCACGCCATAAAACGCTGTTTCGGCATAGATGAGAGCAACCCTTTGATTTTACTGCAACCAGCAGCAGAACAACAAACTCAAAAATAAACGTACCAACACACAATCACTATGAGTAACGAACCAACCAGCACCTGCGCAGAGCGCAATGTGTCGCTTGACCTGCTGCGCGTGCTGGCATGTCTGCTTGTGGTGTGGCAGCACACCACCGAATTCTATTACATAGGAGACAACGGCGTTTTCTCTGCCGGGAACCAAGCCAGCGTCATTGGTTGGCTCGACAGCTTGGCCCGTACAAGCGTGCCGCTTTTCGTGATGCTGTCAGGCTATTTTCTGCTGCCAATGCGCGAGACTGCAGCTTCAGCATTCTTCAAGAAACGGTTTGCCAGAGTGTTGCTGCCATTTGTGTTCTGGTGCATAGCCTATGCCGTTTACTACACATTCTGGCGCGGCGACAGTGTGGCCGATTGCCTTGACCACATTGCGCACACACCCATAAACTGGGGCACAGAAGTGGGACATTTGTGGTATGTGTATATGATTGTCGGGGTCTATGCCATAATCCCGGTCATATCGCCATGGGTGCGGCAATGCGGCAAACGCGAGATGCGCGCCTACCTGCTTGTGTGGGCGTTCTCCACGCTGCTGCCCTACTTTCACCAGGTGTGGCCCGAAGTGCTCGGCGAGTGCTCATGGAACCCGACCCCAACGTTTTATTACTTCAACGGATTTGCCGGCTTCTTGCTGCTTGGTAGTTATGTGCGCAAATATGGTGCACCGTCGTGGCAAGCCTCGGCAGCTATGCTCGTTGCCGGATATGCCATTACAGCCATAGTGTTCAACCATCAGGCAACGGTTGTGACCCAAGCCGCCGATGTGGAACTGAGCTGGAATTTCTGCACCATAAATGTGGCTATGATGACCCTCGGATTATTCGGGTTGATAAGTCGCGTGAAGCTCAGCCACACAAGCCTTGTGGGCCGCATCGTCTGCCGTGCATCGGTCATAAGCTACTCCGTGTATCTGGCACACATCATGGTGCTCAACAGTGTGCATGAGACCTTGGCTCCGCAATTCAGCTCCGTGGCAGCAGCAATACCGCTCACGGCCATAATCACATTTGCCATAACATTTGTCATAATGGCACTATGCGCCAAGCTGCCCAAAGCCCACCTTTACCTAGGCACCTAACCCTATAAATTTTCCAAAACAGAAATAGCTGTTTTATTTTGCAATATTGGCGATTTGCATTACTTTTGCAAGACAAATTATCATTGAAACAGAATTAGTGTTATAAATCAGGATTGCAACTTAAAGGAATTGTGAGGAGTCGTAATTGGTTCTTCACTTTGATTCTGACGCTATATACATCGCAGCAATAAACAACACAACGAATTATAATAACTTCAAAAAACACGGGAAAAAGTATGGAAAAGCTAACCATTGAAGAAATTTATTGTTTGCAGAGGTTTGGCATGACCACGCAAAACATTAGAAAAACAGACCTCTCGCAATTTGACAAGCTCTATGACGACAATGCCGACCAATTTGACGAATGGCTCGACTATGCGGAAAAGGCTTTTGACAAGCAAGAAGAACTGGGGATAATAACAATTTCTTGTCAAGATTCGGAATATCCGAAGTGCCTGACTGACATACACAATGATGCCCCAGCACTGATATTTCTGCTTGGCAACGACAAACTGCTTGGTACAGAAAATGGAGTGGCCATTATTGGTGCTCGCGCCGCCGACAGGCAAGGCCTTGATGCAGCATTCCGTTGTGGGGCAGAATATGCAAAGAATGGCAACATGATAGTTAGCGGACTCGCCATAGGGTGCGACAAGGCAGCGCATGAGGGGTGCCTAAGCGTTGGTGGCAAAACCATTGCCATTGTGGCATCGGGTCTCGACATCACCCACCCTAAGGAGAATGTGCCTTTGCAGAAACGAATTCTCGAAAGCGACGGACTGCTTTTGTCTGAACAAGTAATAGGTACAAGAGCCAATGGCGCACGTCTTGTGGCACGCAACAGGCTGCAAGCGGCACTGTCGAAAACGGTGATATTGGCACAATGCCCGGAGCATAGTGGTTCAATGCACACCATGCGCTTTGCCCGCAAATACCGCAAAAACTGCCTTGCCGTTGATTTTGCCACACAAACAAATTGCAACAGCGGCAACAAAAAACTTATTGAAGAAGGTCTTGCAAACCCATTAAAATTATGATTATTCAAGGAACACAAACACAAGCCGAAATTTTTACTGAAAATATTGAAGACTCAGCTCTTGACTGGCTGAAAAGATTATGCGACCACCCTGCATTTAAGGGGGTGCGCATCGTGCAAATGCCAGATGTGCATGCAGGCAACAACTGCAATGTGGGCACAGCCTATCGCATAGGCGCATACGTCAACCCCGACCATGTGGGTGTGGACATAGGCTGCACAATATCAATGCACGGGCTGTCGATGCCAGTGCCACCAGACGACTTTGCTCTACTCGACCACAGGATTCGCGAAATAGTGCCCATGGGCAAGGATATATGTGCAAAAAACAGCCTGAACGAAAAAGACCTGTTCCGTTTTCTTGACTCTCAGTACAAGAAAGCACGTTCAGCCGCGCCCGACCTTATAAATGAGGCCCCAAGAATTGATGCTCGGTTCATAACCGATTTCTGCCGGCGGATAAAGTTACAAGAGGGTATTTTTTACAAAAGCATAGGCTCACTTGGCGGTGGCAACCACTTCATAGAGTATGGCGAATCTGCTGATGGCACACCCTGGCTGACTCTTCACACCGGCTCGCGCAATCTGGGCGTAAAAGTCGCCAACCATTGGCACAACATTGCCAACAACCCCAAGAGAGCCGCAATGATTGGCTATCTGTGGGGCGATGCCCTCAACGGCTATCTCTCCGACATGGCCATTGCACAGGCTTATGCACGCTATAACCACGAGGTTATACGTGACCGCATTTTTGCCGTTCTAAAGAAATTATGCAAAGCAAAGTGCCAGAAGTCAATCTTCACGACCCACAACTACATCGACCTAACCTACGAGACTCCAATGCTTCGCAAAGGTGCAGTTGATGCTTCTGAGGGCAAATTGCTCTGCATTCCATTCAACATGCGCGACGGCATTGCGATATGCGAAGGTAAAGGCAATCCCACATGGCTCAATACCGCTCCTCATGGCGCAGGACGTGCCATGTCGCGCATTCAGGCAAAAAAGCAAATTGAAATTGAAGAATTCAAGGAGTCAATGGCTGCAGTTTTCTCCACATCAGTGTGTGAAGGCACAATCGACGAGTCGCCACAAGCCTACAAACCGACTGATGAAATAATTGCGGCCATAGAACCGACCGTAAAAATTCTTGAAATAATAAAACCGCTACTTAACATTAAAGACACAGGAGAATGAAAAAATATATTCAAATAACAGCTGGCCGTGGGCCTGTGGAATGTGCCAGAGCCGTGACTCTGGTGGCAAAAGAAATGCTGAAGGCCAACCCCACAATGCGACTTGTGGAGTCGGAACCACACAACACCGAGCCAGGGTGCTTCATGTCGATGACCTTTTCCATAGAAGGTGAACAGACCGCCATAACAGCAATGGCTAATGAGTGGGAAGGCACTGTGCTCTACCGTGCCACCGCCAACAGCTATCGCCCAGGACATAAACGCCGCAACTGGTTTGTGGGCGTGAACTTCATTGACGAACTGGAGTTACCTGAAGTGAAAGACAGTGACATTCGCTATGAATGCTGCCGAAGCGGAGGACATGGCGGTCAAAACGTCAACAAGGTGGAGACTGCCGTGCGTGCCACACACATACCATCGGGCACAAGTGTGCGTTGCTCTGACGAACGCTCCCAGTCACAAAACAAGTCGCTGGCCAGAGAGCGTCTGCTACTAAAGCTCTATGATATGGTAAAATCACTGCAAGACTCTGCAAACAAAGAAGCTTGGCTGAATCACACAGAACTTGTGCGTGGAAATCCGGTGAAAGTGTTTTCCGGGAAATTATAGAGTGGCGGCCAGTGGTTAATTGGTGGTAGGGAAGAGCATGGCTTCAAGCTCATTGACGGCTTGAGCCATGTCGGTAACAAATGTGCTGTGGTCGAGCAAGAAGTGCTCACGGCCATGGGCAAGCTCGGCATACAGTGCCTGGTTCATGCTGCCCACATAGTCGGCAATGGCAAGCTCTATGTCGTCTTTTTGCGTGGGGTTGTTGGAGTATTCATACACACGCCACTTTTGGTGCAGGAAGCAATAAGCCTCCTCGATGCTGTATTTTTCTATCACGGATATTCTTTTTTTGAGCGAGCTACTGGCCAATGCCTGCATTGCCACGCTGATTAACTAACAATGTGCAAAGATAGTCCTAAATTGCGTCACCAAAGCCTAAAAAGGGCGGCTTTTAAGCAAGCAAACTGCTGCAAACGCCCATAATTGGGTCACAGGTGGCAAATTTTGACTACCTTTGCGCTGTTTTTGGGCGATATTGCCCACATAATCACCTTTTTTCAATTTCCTATGGCAACAGACTTCAACACCTATAAGCATCACTACCGCACGCTGGTCACGCTGGGTTTCCCTATCGTCGTTGGTCAAATAGGCACAATAGTGCTCAACTTTGCCGACACACTGATGATTGGGCACCACTCCACTGTGGAGCTTGCAGCAGCAGCTTTTGTGAGCAACATGCTAACGCTGGGTCTGCTTATAGCCATTGGGTTTGCCAATGGCATAACACCCATAGTGGGACGCATGTTTGGCCAACACGATTACGACGGGATTGGCTCAATTGTAAAAAATGCCACTTTGGCCAACACCGTGCTTGCGGCTCTGCTGATGCTAATCTACACCGTGCTTTATTTCTTCCTCGACAAAATGGGGCAACCTGAGGAGCTGCTGCCGTATATGCGGTCATACTACATAGTCAACCTTGCCTCTGTGCCGTTTGTGTGCTGGTTCAACTCCATGAAGCAAACATTCGACGGCACTGCCAACACGCAGATGCCTATGTGGGTGTTGCTTGGCGGCAATTTGCTCAACATAGTGGGCAACTGGATTTTAATCTATGGAAAATGTGGTTTGCCAGAAATGGGTCTGCTCGGCGCCGGAATCTCCACACTGGTGTCGCGCATCATAATGGCAATAGCCATCTGGATAATGTTTTTCGCATCGCCGCGGTTCAAGACCGTGCGACTTGCCTTTGCCAAGGCTTGCCTCAACCGTAACCACTTTTTGCTCATCAACCGCATGGGTTGGCCGCTCGGCATGCAGATGGGCATGGAGTCTGGTGCATGGTCGCTGTGCAGCATAATTGTGGGCTGGATTGGCACTAACGCGCTTGCCGCCCACCAGATAATGCTCACCGTGAGCATGCTTTTCTACCAAGTGTATTTCGGCATAGCTGCTGCTGTGTCGATAAGGGTGAGCCTGTATCACGGCACACGCGACTACGACAGCATCACACCCATAACTTGGGCAGGATTTCACTTGATTATGGTGGTGGCTGTGCTCGTGAGCATACCAGTGATAATCTTTAAGGGCTCAATAGGCTATTTGTTCACCGACTCTGCCGACGTGGCACAAATCGTGTCGGCCACAATAGTGCCACTGATCGTCTATCAAGTAGGCGACGGACTGCAATGCACGTTCTCCAACGCCTTGCGAGGTTTGTCGCATGTGAAGCCCATGATGCTTGTGGCGTTCATATCCTATTTTGTGGTGTCGATTCCGTGTAGCTACATTTTTGGCATAACCTTTGGCGGCGGACTTGTGGGCGTGTGGTCGGCCTTTCCGTTTGGACTCACGCTTGCCGGAATTCTATATTATATCTGCTTCAAGCACCGACTGGCACAGCTGCGCATCGCTGAACCAGCCCCATAGGCATCTTGACATAATTTCACGACAAAAAGGCACTATATCGTTTGGCATATAATTTGCAAACTCCATAATAGAGTAATATTTTTGTATATTAAAATTCATTCTAATGATGAAAATCAACAACATACCAGTTATGCTGCTCACTGGTTATCTGGGCAGCGGCAAGACCACGCTGGTCAACCACATTCTTGCCAACGAGAAAGGGATCAAATTCGCAGTTATCGTCAACGACATTGGCGAGGTCAACATTGATGCCAACCTCATAGAGAAAGGCGGCATAGTGGGAAAAAAAGACGACAGCCTCGTAGCTCTGCAAAACGGCTGCATCTGCTGCACACTGAAAATGGACCTCGTGCAACAGTTGCGCGACATCACCAAGCTCAACAAGTTTGACTACATAGTGATAGAGGCAAGCGGCATCTGCGAGCCGGCACCAATCGCACAGACCATCTGCTCGATTCCAACAATGGTGCCAGAAGCAATCAATGATGGCGCATACCCTAACCTCGACTGCATAGTGACCGTGGTAGATGCCTTGCGCATGAAAGACGAGTTCAAATCAGGCGGTGACTTGATGCGCCAAAACATCGACGAAGACGACATTGAGAGCCTGCTGATTCAGCAAATAGAGTTCTGTAACATTGTGCTGCTCAACAAGGCTTCTGAAGTGCAGAAAGACGACTTGAAGCGAATCAAGGAAATTATACGCGCTTTGCAGCCAAAGGCCGAGATTATAGAGTGTGACTACGGCAATGTTGACCTTGCCAAAATTGTCAACACCAAGATGTTTGATTTCGACAAAGTGGCCACATCTGCCACTTGGATAAACGAAATAGAAAGTCACCACGACGAAGAGGAGGAACACGGCGGCGAGGTTGAGGAATATGGCATAGGCACATACGTTTATTGCCGTCGCCCGGCATTCGACATCAACCGTTTCGACGACTTTGTGTCACGCAAATGGCCCAAAAACGTGATACGCGCCAAAGGCATCTGCTATTTCAACGACGAGCGCGAAACGTGCTATGTGTTTGAGCAGGCCGGCAAGCAAGTGAACCTCAAAAACGCCGGACAGTGGTATGCCACAATGCCACACGACGAGCTTGAAAAGCTCCTGCAGCAAGACGCAACGCTGCGCCGCGACTGGGACGAAAAATATGGCGACCGCATGCAAAAGCTGGTGTTCATAGGCCAGCACCTCGACAAGGCTGCCATAGAGAAAGCCCTTGACGAATGTCTTGAAGTGCGCACCATGTGAAAATTAAAATTTCTCTTGAGAACAAACGCAAAATTGTGCTATCTTAGCGCAGAAGAATCAAGATTGAAATTATATGAGAAAAGCATTTCTTGCCATATTGGCTGTGGCTGCTGTCGCTAGTGTGGGCAGCACAGCGTCGGCACAAAAGCTCAACAAGGGTGTCATGGATTTGAGCGGATACACGCTCACTGATGCCGGGACACTGAAACGCGGCACCATCAACGAGGGTTTTCAGGGGTTTGCCATTCACAAAGACTACATGGTGAGCTTGCGCAACGGCGGCTACGCATCGCTGGCACGGCTGCGCCCAGATGGCAGCTGGACGGAATTCGTCAACTTTCCGCTCGGAAGCCAGTCGAAGTACAACCATGCCAACGTGGCAAACTTCGGCGTGGAGCGTGTGGCCAAGTCAGACCCCATGCCAGTGCTCTATGTGTCGCAAACCAAGACCGACAAGGACAAAAACATAACCGATGCCTGCTTTGTGGAGCGCATTTTGCCCGAAGGCAAGGCGGAGCTTGTGCAGACAATACTGCTCGACAACCACAACGACTACTATGGCTGGGCTGTGCAGTGGGCCATTGACAAGAAACACAAACTCTTGATAGGCTTTGGCAACACTATCAACAACACCGACCCTGCCAACCGTTTCAGAATCATGGTGTTCAAACTTCCTAAACTGAAACAGGGCTCAACTGTGATATTGAAGAAAAGCGACATCATAGAGAACTACTTGATTCAAGACTACGACTCTGCTTTTCCTGCCGTGCAAATAGGGCAAGGCGGCGTGATTGCCGGTGACTGCCTAATCATGCCCACCGGTGTAGGCTCGAAGCAATATCCGAGCGTAATCTACTCCTGGAATCTCAAAAAGCACACTATGGTCAACGCCATAAACATGCAGACAGAAGTGCCTTTTGAGTTTGAGGACTGTGATTTCTACAACGACCGCCTCTATGTGCAGTGCAACAACGCTGCCAATGGTCAAATGCAAATTCTGTCGTGGAAGTAACAGCCGCTGCAAAGGCATTAGACTCTCGTTCTGGCGATTCGGCCAAACGCACCGCCTCTCAGCAAGAAAGACTTTAATTGAAAAAGAACATAGACAAATAAAAATGTCGGCAATGCACTGCGCGCTGCCGACATTTTCTTTAACCAGCAGCTACATGCGCTGCCGTTTTACCCGTTCAGGTATCAGTCCATTTCACTGAAACTACTTTTATCAGCTCCGCAAATCGGACAAGTCCAATCATCTGGAAGCGACTCAAAAGAAGTTCCCGGGGCTATGCCGTTGTCGGGGTCGCCCAACTCCGGTTCATACACATAGCCGCATGTGTCGCATTGGTACTTTTTCATAGTAAAGATAAGTGTTTAGATAGTTAATAAAAATAGTGAATTATGATTGGCCGCCACTGCCTCTATTTCACAGCGTCGGCAAACCTTTTTCCATATTCAACGCACTGTTTCAGCCCATCTTCGTCAGGCACCCACAGCAGTTTCACACCTTCGTCAACCACTTCAAATCCGGCCTCTGCCAAGTGAGCGGCAATTTGCTTGGAAGCCTCTCCGCTCCAGCCATAAGAACCAAATGCGGCTGCCTTTTTCTTCTTGAACTTCAATCCTTTTGCCATTTCGAGCAAGCCGGCTATGGCAAACGAATATCCATAGTTGATGGTAGGTGAGCCGACAAGCACTGCTTTCGATTGGAAAATCTCGGTCAATATATCGTTTTTGTCATCTTTTGAAGCGTTCATCACCTTCACCGTCACATCATGGTCTTGCTCCTCTATTCCCTGTGCTATAGCCTCAGCCATAAGGCGCGTGGACTGCCACATGGTGTCGTAAACTATGGTAATCTGGTTTTCCTGATAAGCATCAGCCCATTTCAAATATTGCTCCACAATGGCCGACGGATTGGTCTTCCAAATTACACCGTGACTTGGGCAAATCATTTTGATTGGCAAGTTGAGTTTCAGCAGTTCGTTGATTTTACGTGCTGCCAGCGGACTGTATAGGTTGATGATGTTGGCATAATATTTCTCGGCCTCGCGCATGAGGTCGGCGTGCTCCACCGCATCGTCATAGAGCGACTCCGAGGCATAATGCTGCCCAAATATATCGTTAGAGAACAATATCTGGTCGCTGTCCATATAAGTGACCATGGTGTCGGGCCAATGAAGCATGGGAGCCTCCACAAACGTCAGTGTGGTGTGGCCAAGCGACAGCGTGTCGCCAGTTTTCACCGTCACAAAGTTCCAATCCTCGTGATAGTGTCCTCTTATGATTGCCTCGCCCTTCTTTGTGCAATAAATAGGGGTGCTTGGAATTTCGCGCATCAGCTCAGGGAGCGCGCCGCTGTGGTCAATCTCATTGTGGTTCATCACAATGTAGTCAATCTGCTTCAAGTCAATCTCCTGTTTGAGCCGGCTCACAAACTCCTTGTCGTATGGTTTCCACACAGTGTCGATAAGAGCCACTTTCTCATCACGCACGAGATAGGCATTGTAGCTTGAGCCACGGCTCGTTGACAGCTCATCGCCATGAAAACGTTTCAATTCCCAGTCAACTTTTCCTACCCACGTAACTTTATCAGTTATTTTCTTCCCCATGATTTAGATATAAACCAAATTTGTAACTTTCAATCACAAAGTTACGCAAAATTCGTTGTGAACGGCTCACGCCACCACACATTTTTCACTCCCATTTTGAATGGACACATTTTCACCTTATAACCCGCCGCAATGCCACAAAGTGACGAACATAGATACGCCTTAGCTTGTCGCACAGCTTTCTGAAAAAAGAAGGGTCTCTCGTAACCCAACTTTCAGCATAATGATGAAAAGTTCTTGTGTTTGCAGTGATATGCACCTCTCGTGTTTGAAAATTCATAGGGTCAAAATAATCCACAGGATAGATATACACGCCACAGCATTTCAACAGACCGCTATCCAAGGGTTCATATCCTTCAGCCTCCATTATTTTAGTCGTTATGGCAACATTTGTGCCTGTGGTTTTGCCAAGTGCAGTCACATAGTGCATCTTATTGTAGCTGTCAATAACCTTTTTAAGTAAAGGCTGACCGGCACAACTGCCCATGCCCAATCCCGATGCTACCATAAAACCTATATCGGTGCCGCTCATGTCCTCTTGTCCCATAAACGGACCGCGCGCCACTATGTCGTCAAGAGGCTTCAGAACTTCTACATCAATGTCAAAATAAATACCGCCATATTTATACAAAACCCAAAATCTGGCATAATCGCTAACGAATGCATACTTTCGCAAGCGGTAGGCTTCCTCTACATAAGCATTGGCATGCACATCAAAATTCGATTCATTCCATTCCTTAATTTCATAATCCGGAAGTATCTTACGCCATGAGGCTATGCACGCCTTTGCGCTATCAGGCAAAGGATTTCCGCCAAACCAGCAATAATGAATGATTTTTGGTGTCATGCAGTCAACATTTTTCTTTAATAACGCATTTGCAGCCGCATTATTGTCCTGCCACTGTGGCAAGAATCCTCATATGACAAATTCAGCAATCTCCCTTGTGCAATCGTTTTTTGATGAAGCTCAAAATGAAAGACCTTTCCTCTTTGTTCATTCCCACAAAGTAAGACGAAATGCACACGCTTAAAACCGACACAGATGCCACGCAGACAAACCCCAGAAAGTTGTCACTAACCAAGCGTTGTATAATAAGAGGCAACACCAGCGACACTGCCGCCACAGCCAGCACCCGTAGCAACACTTCTCTGAAATACTGCATCTGTGGCAAATCCACCATTTTTTCCACCAAATATAAGCGAACCCAAATAACAGCCACCTGAATTGCTATGGCCACATACACAGTGGCCAGTGGTGACATGCCAAACACCAACACGGAATACGAGAGTGGGAAATTAAGAAACAGCACGGCAGAAACCACAATCTGGTACTTCTTTATTTTTCCATAGGCCCATGCAATTCTTGGCAAAAGTGTAGATGTCACCGACACCAACGAGCAAATCAAAATCAACTGGCAAAACTCAGTGGTGTATTGCGGCACTTCTTTCAGCCACAAGTGCAACACATAATCCATCTCCAAAATCAATGGCAACGACAATCCATAAAGCAGGAAGAACGAATAACGCGTGCTCCTGAAAAGAAGTCTTTTCATCTCCTGAATTTCATCTGTCGCATAAAGTTTTATGAGTTGAGGGTTTACTGCCGTCTGGAAATTAGCCACAAATCGCGACACGGCACTGTTGACCTGCTCGGCCAAGCCTCGCGCAGCATTGACCACAGGGCCATAAAAAGAATTAAGAATCAAATTTACTCCAGGCCCAGTGAATGTCCATGCCACTTCGCTAAGCATATTCCAACCGGAGAAACTCACCAATTCTTTGAACAAAGCCCAGTCCTTGGTGAAATGCAATTTTGTCTCGGCAAATTTTCTTTTGCAATACAGCTGATACATGAGCAATACACCCAATGTCACCAAGGCTATAAGCACACTATAAAGTTTCAGCTTATCGAAGGCGGAAATTGCTAAGACATACACAATCAACAATTTGAACGTTGCCTCCAAAATTGATATGTAGGCAAAAACGTCCATTTTTTCTTTTGAAATTATGATTGCATTATATGGCACCTGCAATATGGTCACCAATGTGGCAAACAACGAGCACTGAAAAGCCCAGTTGGCCGCGTCCATGCGTGAAGCAGGAATGTTGATATAGTTGTTCAAATACCATAAGCCACCACATTCCATGGCGATAAGCACCAATACTGCAATGCACACGTGCACCATAAGTGACACATTAAATACGCGGCCAACACGCTCATTGTCGCCTCTGCCTATCTCATACGACAAATAACGCTGCACAGAATTACTCATGCAGCCACTAAGGAAGCCGAGCATAACCACTATTCCGCCTACCACGTTATATATGCCAAAGTCCGTCACGCCAAGTTTATCAAGCACGATGCGGTTGGTATATAGGGAGATAAGCATCATAAACAACATTCTAAAATACAAAAACAATGTATTTTTTGCAATGCGTTTGTTATTTAATGATGCCTGATTGGTCACAATATCCTGTTTGTTGTTTTACATAATTATACTCCTGCCACCAGAATCCATGAGTGCAGGCGAGCCAACAATGAGTCAACAAAAGTCACACATTGTCATTCTGCAAAGTTACGGCTAATTAAATTATTTCAATCAATAAATGCCCAAAAGATTAAAATCAGGCTTTTTGGTGGACCGTTGTGTGTGAAATTTTGGAGGGTGGGAGGAATGTTGTACTTTTACGATTGGAAATGTTTATATAAAACATAATTGTCTTAAAAACGAATGAGAAAAATCATCTATTTTGTGATTAGCTTGGTGGCTCTTTCGGTCGCTGTGTGCTGTTATGCCGGTGGCACGGTGGTTCAACGGTTGAAGTTCACCAATGCTTTCCCTGCCAGTGACAAGGCTCCACGTGATGCCGAGTTGTCGTGCGTACGCACCAATCCATCTACTCCAAAAGACGAGTTTGACTCTCTGGGTGTGCTTAAAGAAACTGACTCGTTGCGCACCATACTTGTGATTGGTGGCAAGAAAACCACTTGCACATACATAAACTGGTTATACCTGACAATCGATAGCCTTGAGATGCAGGACAAGGTCATAAAACGGAAGAAAACCATAGATGGAATTGAGGCTGGCGACTCAATTCGCACGGAGAAGCATTATTTCATGATAGGACGTAGTTTGGCATGGAACAACAACTATTGCACGCTCGATAATAAGCCTGTTAATTTCAGCCCAGAAGAGAAAAAAGATTACAGCAGAAAGGAAATAACTAAGGAGTTTTTCGACTGGTTGCACTCACAAGGCCAATGGAAAGTCTATAACAGTAAACTTGCTGACAATCTTACATTCACGATAAACGTAAACGGACCAGACCGTGTTTTCTCGCTCACAGCTGACAATGGACGCAAAATCAAGGTGTTCGTTGGGTCAACGTCGGCTATGATACTGTCGGTGATTAATAAAAACGGCAAAGTGGAGAGCTATAAATTTGAGAAAGGGAAAGCTGAGATTGTTGGCCGTAAGGGTTGGGAGCAAGCGTTCACTTTGGGTGACGATGATGGCGGAAGATACTTCGGCTTGAACGACAAGGGTGAAATGGCGTATTGCACCAAGGACAACGCCGTGATATGGAAAGTGAAAACTGACGTGAGCAAAATGGGAGAGTGCCTGAAGCTTGCCAGAAAGAGAGGGATTCTCACAGACAAGACATCACCTTCGCTTGACATGTTGTTTATGTTCTGACAACTGGGCATTGAAAGATTGCATGTCATACAGATGTCGGTGTGGTGGAAAAAGCCAGATTTGCTAATGTCTGCGGTTTGACTTAAATTTGCATATAGACAATAATATTTTTAACGAAAACTTCCATTGACATGAACAAATTTATTGCAATGTGCTGCGTGGCTGTGGTTTCTGCCATGTCGGCGAGTGCCCAGACAGCACCATTGAAGGTGAACGACGTGTTCACGCCACTGCCAGCCGGAAGCATAAAACTTTCCGGATATTTTGAGAACGACATTCAAAACAACATCACCCACTGGAACAAAGGTGTGTTGCCATACGGCAAGCTTGTGGATTTTTTTCGCAACGGACGGCCGCAATTCGCATTGGGTGAGATGTGGGGCAAGGCTGTGCGCTCTGGTGCCATGTATTATCGCTACACCCACGACCCGGAGTTGAAGCGAATACTCCATGCCACAGTAGAGGACTTGCTGACCACCACACGCTCCAACGGCAGCATAAGTTGTGACCCTGTGGAAAAGCAGCCCGATGTGAACGGCGGTGACATGTGGGAGCGCAAATATGTGTTGCTCGGACTGCATGAATACTACACTCAGGTGGAGGCCGACCCAGCTGTGCTTGATGCAATGAAGCGTGAGGCTCTCAACATAATAGACCTGGTGGGCGAAGCTCCTAAGACCGACATCAACACTCTTGGGTGGAGCGCCAACAAAATAGAGTCATCGTCGCTCCTCGAACCGTTTATGAGGCTTTATAAGATGACAGCCGACAAGCGTTTTCTTGACTTTGCTACCTATATTGTGAATCATGGCGGTTGTCAAGGGTCAAATATATTTCAGCAAGCCATAGACAACGTGTTGCCTCGACAAATGGCTCTTCCTTACCCCAAGGCCTACGAGATGATGTCGGTGTTTGAGGGGCTGACTGAATATTATCGAGTGACAGGCGACCCGAAGTGGAAGACGAGCTTCATGAACCTGTTTCACAACGTGATTGACCGCGAGATAACCATAGTGGGCAATGCCGGCGGTGACCAACCTTATTTCCCCGACTGGGCAGGTGAGGCCTGGGACGACACCAAGTTTGAGCAAACTAATCCTAACATAAAGCGCATGATGGAAACCTGCATCGGCATCACTTGGGAGAAGCTTTGCAGCCAGATTTTGCGTATCACAGGCACTCCGCTTGCTGTTGACTACATAGAAAAATACATCTATAACGGATTGCTTGGAGCCATGAAGCCGTCGGGTGACGGATTCAGCTATGTGAATCTGCTTAACGGCGAGAAAGTGACAAACCAGGGGTGGGGCTGGAAATTTGATGGACTTCCAGTGACATGCTGCAACCTAAATGGCCCAATGGGCTTGGCCTACATTCCGTTTGTGGCAGTCATGCAGTCGAAGCAAGGCCCGGTTGTAAATCTGTATAACGCTGCGCAAGCCACTGCATCGTCACCAAAAGGCAACCCTGTGAAGCTCGACATAGCCACCACATTTCCACTCTCGAATGTGACTACAATAACCGTTAATCCTGCAAAAACCGAATCGTTCACCATCAAGCTGCACATGCCTCTATGGAGCGAAAACACTATTGTCAAGGTTAATGGCAAGGCCGTGGACAATGTGGTTGCCGGCCAATATCTCAACTTGAAGCGCAAGTGGAAACGTGCTGACAAAATTGAGGTCACATTCGACATGAAGTGCCGCCTAATCAATGCTCCCACGCAAGGCAGCAATCCTGCCGGCCGCTATTTCCAAGCCGTGCAATATGGACCAATAGTGCTTGCGCGTGACGAGAACACAGACCCTTCATTTGACAAGCCAGTGCAGGTGGTGGCCGATACCAATGGCATTGTGGCCGTAAAACGCGTGACGCCCACACTTAAAGGCACACGAATGGAGTTTGAAGTGCCCACAACCGATGGTCCGATTCGCATGATTGACTTCTCGTCGGTCAACTGCTGGAATGGCAAGAAGATTTGCACCTGGTTGCCCATGAAGCAATAACCGTTTTTTGCAATATGTGAGTAAAAAATAATTTGGGAGTGATGCGCAGATTAGTGCATCACTCCCAAACTTTATTGTGCTATAGAAATAAATTGCGTTGACCTATGTGGGTCAAGCATTTTGGTCAATTTCCACAAGATGTGCGCCGTCGGGCACTGCATCGCCCACAGACACGAGCACTTGTTTCACGGTGCCAGCGCACGAAGTGGTTATGGTGTTCTCCATCTTCATAGCCTCAAGCACCACAACAGTGTCGCCGTTAGCCACCTTGTCGCCAGCTTTCACTTTGATGTCAACCACGCGTCCTGGCAGTGGGGCATCTACAGTGTAGCCAGTGATTGGCTGTGCTGCCGGTTTGACATTACCAGCCGCAGGCGTGCCAACTTGTGCCGAGTCGGCAATTTCTATGATATGTGCTCCTGCAAGTATGGCATCGCCTTCCTTGACCAGAATCTGACGCACCACGCCGTCACATTCGGCCACAATGGCGTTTTGCATCTTCATGGCCTCAAGTGTTGCCACAACATCGCCGGTCTTGACAGTTTGTCCTACTTTCACCTTGATGTCAACCACGCGTCCTGGCAGAGGGGCATCTACAGCGAAACCAACTATTGGTTGGGCCGCAATGGTGCCGCTGGCTGCGGCTGTGCTTGCTGCCTCGGAAGCGTGCTTGGCCTCATAGGCCTTTTTCTTAAGGTTGGTGAGATAAGTCTTGGCAACCGATGGGAAAAGCTCAAGCAGCAATTCCTCTTTCTCATTTTCGGCAAGCTTCACGCCACCAGCCTCAGGCAGGGTGGGGTTGGGCTGTGTTTTATACTTTGATGTGTCGTATGGCGTTTCTTCGCGCACTCCACAAATCTTAAAGCGGAATTCCGGGTCAACCTTTACTGGCGTGTGGCCATATTCACCCTTTACAAGTCCGGCAAACTGCATGCTTGTGTTGGTGTACATGGGGCGTCCGGCTTTTTCGTCAAGGGCGCAGTTCACAGCTTGGGCACCCACGATTTGCGATGTTGGTGTCACGAGCGGCGGCAGTCCGGCAGCCAGGCGCACTGTGGGTATCAACTCCATGGCGCGTGGCAATATTTCGCTTGCTTTGAGCTGCTTGAGCTGTGCCACCATGTTGCTGTACATTCCACCTGGAATTTCAGCCTCTTGCACCAGTTTGTTTGGAGCAGGGAAGCCAAAGTATGCTTCTATCTTTTGACAAGCTTCGAGTAATGTGGCGAAGTCGTCAGACTGCACTGCGCTCACGGCTGTGTCGAACAAAGCCTCAACGTTGGCCGGCAATTTGTCGGTCAGAGGGTTGAAGGGCTTAGGCTCTGGCTTAGATGCGCCGAACACCGACAGCTCAAGCTCATGGCGAATGCCGCGCAGTTGCTCGTTGATTTTAGCCACGGCTTCCATGTTCACGTCAATTTCCACGCCAAGTTTTTTGCAGAACACATATATCAACTCAAGTGCCGGAGCACCAGTGCCCTCGCTGAACCACCAGCAGTTGGTGTCAACAATGTCGGTACCAGCCACAATGGCTGCCACCACCGAAGCAAGTCCATAGCCAGGCGTGCAGTGGGTGTGGAAGTCGATAGGCAAGTTTATGTGTTGCTTGAAGAGCTTTATCAGTCGGCTGATGCGGTGAGGCGGAATCAAGCCCGACATGTCCTTTATGGTTATCATGTCGGCACCAAGTGCAGCCATTTGCATAGCTTTGTCGAGGAAATAATCATCTGTGAAGACTTGCTTGGGGTTCTTTTTGCCCATAAGCTTCTGCATGAACGACAATTTTGGATAGCGTGGGTCCACGGTGTAGCACACTGCGCAATCGGCTATGCCACCATACTGCTTCACATACTTCACAGTTGATTTAACATTGTCAACGTCGTTAAGGGCGTCGAAAATACGCATTATGCCGAGTCCGCTCTTTATGGCGTTGCGGCAGAAACCGTCAATTATTTCGTCGGTATATGGCGAGTAGCCAAAGAGGTTGCGGCCTCTTGACAGGGCGGTGAGTTTCGACACGTTGCCCACGGCATCGTGTATCTTCTCAAGTCGCGTCCATGGGTTTTCGTTTAGATAGCGCATCACAGAGTCGGGCACTGCTCCACCCCACACTTCCATGGCATAAAAGCCAGCTTCTGGATAGTATGGCAAACAACGGTCTATCTGCTCCTGCGTCATGCGCGTGGCAAATGAGGACTGCTGACCGTCACGCAAGGTCAAGTCCCTTATCTTCAATACTTTTGTCATTATTTTGAACTTTTTGGTTAAATTTCTGTATGGTTAACATATTGCAACAAATCTCTAAAACACGGTTTCAAACAACCATAATGTCTTTCGAAATAGTGTGTTTACTCTTTTTGCTATGCAAAATTACATTTTTTATGCGACATGTCACACCTTGTGGGGCAAAGTTTTTGCATCAGGCGGTTCTTGTCAGCAAAATGCATATCATGGCCAATTGCGGCGCAATGCCGCGGACATTCTCTTGAAAAGTGCCGAGCAAGTCAGTTGTTTGAGGTAAGTCTGTGTGGAATAGGGGTTATGGTGGCAGGGCGGTTTGCATTAATTTTGTAATGTGAATTTTTAAAACAACACAAATTGCAATGAGAAATAATAAGACAATTTTAGCATTGGTACTTGCCCTGGTGTTTGGGCTCGTGGCTTGTGCTCAGAACAAAAAAGGAGAGTCAAAAATGAACGAAAATGTCAAGAAACATGTGCTTGTGGCCTATTTTTCTGCCACAGGTACCACTAAAGAGGCTGCCACCCAGCTTGCCAAGGCTGCAAACGCCGACCTATATGAAATTGTGCCAGAAAAGCCATACACGTCGGCCGACCTCGACTGGAACGACGACAATTCGCGCAGCTCTGTTGAGATGAAAAACCTGAAGTCACGCCCTGCTATTAAAGGCAAGGTTGATAACATGGCTCAATACGACACCGTGTATGTGGGTTTCCCAATCTGGTGGTACACAGCTCCCACTATCATCAACACCTTCGTTGAGAGCAACGACTTGAAAGGCAAGACCGTCATAACATTTGCCACTTCAGGCGGCAGCACTGTGGCTAAGGCCACAAAGAATCTCAAAGCCGCATATCCAGACATCAACTGGAAAGAGGGCTCTCTGCTCAATGGCCGCACGCTTCAAGAAGCCAAGACCCTTGTCGGTAAGGTGAAGTAATCGCCACGCGCACACATGCGATTTGTATAGCAGCAAAAACAAAAAAGCCGGCGCGCATCACTGCGCATCGGCTTTTCATTCTAATTATCTATTAAACAAATTTATCTCAGAACTATCATCGGTTTGCTATACTTGGCAGGTTATGCCACACAAGCGTGTCACTTGATGTCGATAACCTTAGATTCTTTCTTCAAGTCTTCTTTAGACACTTTAGGAAGCACCACTGCAAGCACGCCATTGTTGACGCTTGCGGTTATCTTCTCTTTGTCAACATCGTCAGGCAAAATCAATTCCTGATGAAATTGAGAGTAGTAGAATTCGCGACGCAAATATTTGCCGTCTTCTTTCTTGTCCTCTGTCTTATTCTCTTTTTCGATTGCAATCACAAGGTTGTCGTCCTCATTGAGGCTCACCTTGAAGTCGTCCTTGGTCAAGCCAGGGGCTGCAACCTCAACATCATATTCTTTTTCTTTTTCAATAACATTGATTGCCGGAGCCGTGGCATTTGCCTTAGGCAGATATTCATTGTCAAAAAAGTCGTTGAATACATCTGGTAACCAATTCTGATTGTTTCTGCGTGTAGTCATAGTTTTAATCTCCTATATTTTAATTTTTGTTGTTCAATTTATCTTTGAGCGCCGCACTCTTGCGAGCCGCGCTCACCATGAGTAATGGCAAAAGCAGTGCCACTCCGCATTAGCCGCGGTTTTTCTGCAAAAAAGTCCATCTTATATGATAATATGTATCTAAAAGGCAGTCATTTACCATAAAAATAGTGACTTTTTGGCCACATTGCCTCCAGCCGGAAAGTTATTGTCTTCGATTATAGTTCGTTCGGTATAATAGTCGTTACCATAAGTGGATTTTGTGTGACAAAAGGGAGGTGGGTTGTGGAATTTGGCTGGCTATCGGCAAAAAAGTATTAACTTTGCAATGTGAAACGGTGACGCTAAACCACACTGCCATGCGGATTGCAGTCACCACCGAAAACCATACACTAAAAAAGACTTGGCCTATGCCGTTGCACTTGTTGCCCAGATTAATGTTGCTGATTTTGGTGTGGGGTCTGACTCCTGGACCTGCCAACATCTATGCCATGGGCAATGCTTTGCGCTATGGTTTTAAGCCTGCTTTGAAAATGTGGTGGGGACTCCTCACCGGCTTCACAATAGCCATGACCGCCGTGGCACTTATAACCCACTTCTTGGGAACAGAGATTGAGATGTATGCCGTGTATATAAAATACCTCGGTGCGGCCTACATCGCATGGGTGGCTTTTGGCATTTTCCGCTCGCGCGGCAAAATTCGCCAAAATAATCGCGACTGCAATTTCATTTCGGGCATGATTGTGCAGCTCACCAATGCAAAAATCATCATTTTCGATTTTATGGTGTTTTCCATTTATGTGCAGCCTTATTCAAACCGGCTCATCGACCTTTTTATGGCAGGGCTTTTGGTGATGCTTGCCGGGCCTGGCGCAAACTTGGCATGGATTGCTGTGGGTGCGTGGTTTAAACGCTTTTTTGACAACTACCACAAGCAGGTTGATGTGGTGATGTCGGTGGCACTGCTGATTTGTGCTTGCATCATAGCTTTTTAACGCCAAGTTCTCTTAATCTTCGTTGTCTTTTGCATCAAGATATTCCGCAAAAATTCTTGCGGCACTTTCCACTTTCTTGACACAAGGGCGAGTTTTGTAGTATTCCGGTGTGCGAGCAGAAGCCTCGAATGTGGGCTTTGGCAAAGGCTTGCCACTTAAGCCGAGCAAGTCGGCACAGATTACTGACCCATTGCGCTTTTTGAATTCACCCACTAGTTGTTGAACCACCTTGTAGCAAGCCGACTTGCCGGCACGGTCATTACCTTCTGTTTGACCGCAGTCGAGCCCAGCCAAAATCACCAAGCCCGACACTGTGCCACACATCATGCGCAGTCTGCCCACGCCGCCGCCAAAACCGGCACAAATCTTTTTGACCAAAGTGTCGTCAACGCCATAGAGGTCGCAAAAAGCTGCCACCACGCTCTGGCAGCAGCCATAACCCTGCATGAAGTTATCTACGGCTCGCTGCACTCTGTCCTCAAGTTCCTGTTTCATATCAAATTGTTTTTTTTGTGTCATGTAAAGTTACTCAGTTGAGACGTTTCTGCCAAATATTCATTTTGGCAAAGCAAATGCCAAGACACGCTGTACGTTTTGGCATAGAACCAGCGCTTTTGCAGCTTAAGGCACTGTATTTGCTACAACTAAATTATATATTAACAATAAATAATAGAACTATGAAAGTGACAGAGTTAAATACCGAGACGTTCAAACAAAAGGTTATGAACTACGACATTCACCCCAACGAGTGGGTTTTTGAAGGCAACAAGCCGGCTGTGATTGACTTCTATGCCACATGGTGTGGCCCATGCCAAGCCACTGCACCAATCATGGAGGAGCTTGCCGCCGACTATGACGGCCGTGTAGATTTCTATAAAATCGACGTAGATGCGCAGCCAGAGCTGTCGGCGCTGTTTGGCATTCGCTCCATTCCGTCGTTGCTGTTCATACCAATTGGTGAAAAGCCCAAGATGCAAGTGGGAGCTATGGGCAAGGCGCAGTTCCAAGAAGTCATCAACGAACACCTCCTTAAATAACCGCTAATTTTTAAGCAGAGTTTTCTGCTAAATACGGTGAAGAATTAAATGTGGTTGAGGTCGAAAAGTTTTCCTTCGTCGGCGAGGTCGGTGGCAGGGAAAATTTCGCGGGCTTGCTCAAGGAGTAGGGTGTTGTCGGTGTAACGCTTGGAGAAGTGGCCTATGACCAAATGCTTTGCGCCTGCCTTTAATGCCACGGTGGCTGCCTCACCGGCTGTGCTGTGGTAGCGGCTGCGTGCAAGCGGCGCAAGGGCGTTGTCGTAGGTGGCCTCGTGGTAAATCCAGTCTGTGCCGGTAACGGCCTCAATCACGCGTGGCGAGAATGCCGTGTCGCTGCAGTAGGCATAAGATATTGACTTGTCGGCTGGCGTGGTGAGCAGGTCGTTGGCTATCACAGTGCCGTCGGGTGCCGTGTAGTCAAGCCCCTGGCGCAAGCCGTTGAGGGCGTGTAGCGGTATGTTGTGAAACTTGACCATGCCGGAGTTTATGTGGCGCAACTTGGGTTTCTCGCGAAACATGAAGCCCACTGCCGGCACTCGGTGCTTGAGTGGAAAAGTGGAGATGGTGATGGCATCGTCGTCGTAGATAACGGCTTTTTGCGTGGTGATTATGTCAAATTTCAACTCAAACGGCATTTCGCGGCAGAAGTAATTCATTACATGGGTGAGCTGTTCGGCTCCGTCGGCAAACGTGTGTATGGTCACCGTGCCGGTTTTGCCAAGCAGCGCCATGGTGGATAGCAGCCCTGGAAGTCCGAAGCAGTGGTCACCATGCAAGTGGCTGATGAAAATGTGGTTGAGGCGCGAGAACTTTAGTTTCATGCGCCTCATTTGCATTTGTGTGCCTTCGCCGCAGTCAATCATGAACAAGTTGTCACGAATATTGAGCACCTGCGATGAGGGCATGTGCCGCAGGCTGATTGTGGCTGAACCGCAGCCGAGTATGTTGAGTTCGAATCTTGTCATTGCACTTTGAGTGGGAGTGAGGAGTGACTAAAACGTTGTAATTGCAAAATAAAAAGTAAAAAAACAAAAAATGAATGCACAAATGTTTGCAATCTGAGCATTTGTGTTATATATTTGCGAATAAGTTTTTTCATAGGATTAGATTTTTAAGTTTATTGTAATGTGGCTGTTGTGAAACAGCCACATCATTTTTTCTTCTCCATTGCTTGTGCCGGTTGGTCATAGTGGGCTATGCCGACGCTAATGCGCCTTTAAGCTGTTCGAGGGCATGGGTGAGCACACTGCGCGGCGTGGCCACATTAAGCCTCATAAATCCTTCGCCAGCCTTTCCAAACATCAGTCCGTCGTTGAGCGCCAGGTGAGCCTTGTTGACAAACAAGTCAATCAACTTGTCGTGCGGCAGGCCAAGTCCGGTGCAGTCGAGCCACACAAGAAAAGAAGACTGTGGACGAATTGCCTTTATGCCTGGCAAGTGATTTTTGCAGAAATCTTCCACATGGGCTATGTTTGCCTCTATGTAGGCAATGCACTGCGTGAGCCATTCCTCGCCATTCTCATAGGCGGCTTGTGTGGCCACGGTGCTCACGAAGTTCACTTCATTGAATTCGTTGGTGTCGAGCCATGAGAAAAACGGATTGCGCAAATCCGGATTTTTCACGACACACCACGAGCTGACTATGCCGGCTATGTTGAACGTCTTGCTTGGCGCACCAAACGTGACGCTCACAGCGGCAGCATCGTTGCTAACGCTGGCAAAAGCCACGTGGCGGTGACCATAGAGCATAAGGTCGCCGTGAATCTCGTCGCTCACCACAATCACATGATATTCCCTGGCAAGTTTTGCTACTTGGCAAAGGGTGGCTTTGTCCCATGCTATGCCTATGGGGTTGTGAGGGTTGCAGAGAATCATCATTTTTGGCTCGTGCTCGCGGAATATGCGCTCAAGCTCCTCAAGATTCATCGCATAGAAGCCGTCGGCGGTGCGGAGCAGATTGTTGACCACCACACGGCGATTGTTACCGGCTGCCACTCTGCGGAATGGGTGGTAAACAGGTTCTTGAATCACGATTTTGTCACCGGGCTTGGTGAAGAAGTTGACGGCAAGCGCCACACCTTTCACAATGCCGGGAATGAAAGTAATCTCGTCGGGGGCTATGGTGAAACCGTTGCGCTTCTGCTGCCAGTGGATAATGGACTGCCAGTAGGCTTGCGAGGGCATGGTGTAGCCGTAGATGCGGTGCTCGCCAATGCGCTGCATAATGGCCTCGGTTATGGCCGGACACACTTCAAAATCCATGTCGGCTATCCATAGCGGTGTGAGGTCGGTGCGTCCAAATTCCTGTGCAAGCATGCCATATTTGCATGTGTCAGATTGCGTGCGGTCAATGACTTTATTGAAATCGTAGTTCATGTTGCTGTTTTCTTGTGTTAGTACAAAAATACGATAATTGGCTCAAACACCAAAAACTAAACAAAAAATGACAAGGGCGTGATTGCCGTTTCGTGAGAAATTATTATGTTTGTACTTGTAATATTACACACTGGACGATGACACAAGCACCCAAGATGACTCCCGAAGCAGAGGAGAAAATGATAGAAGATGCCTACCAAAATTTGTTGAACGGCTACCTTCACAGCAACCACCGGAAAAAAGTGGAGATAATCGAAAAGGCCTACAGGTTTGCCAAGTCGGCTCACAATGGCATACGCCGCCGCTCCGGTGAGCCCTACATATTGCACCCGATAGCCGTGGCCACGATAGTGAGCCAGGAGATAGGGCTCGGCTCAACGTCGATTTGTGCTGCTCTGCTGCATGATGTGGTGGAGGACACCGATTTCACAATAGAAGACATCGAGGCTCAGTTTGGCAAAAAAATCGCACAGATAGTGGAAGGCTTGACCAAGATTTCGGGTGGCATATTTGGCGACCACGCTTCAGCGCAAGCCGAGAATTTCAGAAAACTGCTGCTCACCATGAGCGACGACATCAGAGTGGTGCTAATCAAGATGGCCGACCGTCTGCACAACATGCGCACACTCGACTCCATGCCGCCCAACAAACAGTATAAGATAGCTGGTGAGACGCTCTACATATATGCTCCGCTTGCCCATCGCTTGGGCTTGTTTGCCATAAAGACCGAGCTTGAGGACTTGAGCTTCAAGTATGAGCACCCTGATGCCTATAAAGAGATAGGCGATGCCATAGCTAAGAGCGAAGGCCACCGCAATGAGATTTTTGAGCGGTTTTCGGCACCAATACGCGAGCGACTCGACAAACTTGGGCTTAAATATGAGTTTAAGGCAAGAGTTAAATCAAGATACTCGATATGGAAAAAGATGCAGGCAAAGCACATTCCGTTTGACGAGGTGTATGACCTGTATGCCGCCAGAATTGTGTTTGAGTGTCCAGACGAGTCAAGTGAAAAACGCATTTGTTGGAACATATATAGCGAGATAACCGACATCTATAAGCTGCACCCCGACCGCACGCGCGACTGGATAAGCACGCCCAAGGCCAATGGCTATCGTGCCCTGCACGTCACGGTGATGGGACCTGACGGCAACTGGGTGGAGGTGCAGATAAGAAGCCGCCGCATGGACGACATAGCCGAGCGAGGCTTTGCTGCCCACTGGAAATATAAGATAGGCGAAGGCGAGGAGGAGTCGGAGCTTGCCGTGTGGCTTCAGACCATTGAGGACATTCTGAAAAATCCAGAACCCAATGCCCTTGATTTTCTTGACACGATAAAACTCAACTTGTTTTCGTCGGAGATTGTGGTGTTTACGCCCAAAGGCGAGCTTGTGAGCCTTCCGAAAGGCGCTTCTGTGCTCGACATGGCGTTTTATCTGCACACCGAGATTGGCACGCACTGCATAGCCGGGAAGGTGAACCACAAGCTCGTGCCACTGTCGCACAAGCTGGCGAGCGGTGACCAAGTGGAGGTGCTCACGTCGCAGTCACAGCAGCCGCAGGCTGAGTGGGAAAACTTCCTGGTGACAGCCAAGGGCAAAACGCGTCTGCGTGCGGCATTGCGCCACAGCCGCCGTGTGGTGATAGAGCGCGGCGAGACACGTTTGCGCGATTTCCTTGCCAAAAACAATGTGGAGATAGAACCCACCACATTCAACCGCATAATCACGGCAGAACACGTGCAGAACAAAGATGAATTGTTCTTCATGATAGGCGACGATGAAATAGCCTTGAGCGACCAGTTGCTTAAAGTGGCCAAACCAGACTCCAAGGGCGTGTTCTCAAAGCTGTTTCACAATCCGTTTGCCAGCAAGCCGAAGCCTGCCGTAACGACGGGGGTAGATGTAAAGAAGATAGACTACAGCAAGGTTTACTGGCTGCGCACAGAAAACGGTGTCAGCAACTACAAACTTGCCAGCTGCTGCCACCCAATTCCGGGTGACGACGTGCTTGGCTTTGTTGACGACAACGGCGAAGTGGAGGTACACAAAATGGACTGTCCGGAAGCCATGAAGCTGAAGAGCAGTTATGGACCGCGCATATTGCAAACCAAGTGGGAAACAAAGAACGCCTCGTTTCTTGCGTCGGTGCGCATAGAGGGCATAGACCGCATGGGCATTTTGCAGGAAATAATATATCTGATTTCCACCAACTTGGCTATAAATATAAGAAAATTGTCGATAACGGCCGATGCCGGCGTGTTTGGTTGCGACCTTGATGTGCTGATTTCTGATGCCGACGTGGTGACCAACATGTGTAAACGGCTGAAGAAGGTGAAGGGCGTGAACCGCGCCACTCGCATAAGCTGATGGTTTGTGCTGAGGCCGAGGCAGCGCGCGTGTTGAGACTTCCTTTTTTTGATATAAGAAAAACAACGACTTGTCTATGATAAAAAATAAAAACAAATTGCTGGTGGCATTAATGCTCGTTGGCTCCGTTGCGCTCATGGCGCTGTGCCTGCCGCCTGGCAACAATAGGGTTACTTATGACTACACCGAGGGAAAGCCGTGGCATTACCCCATGCTCACGGCACCATTTGATATTCCGGTGGAGCTTGACTCTGTGACTGCCAGGCACAAAATCGACAGCATTAATGCCAACTTCATAAAAATATACAGCCAGGACTTGAATGCAGCAAGCGTTCAGGTCAGCAACCTCAACAAGGCTCTGACTCGGCTGCATGATGTGCCTGCCGGCATTAGGCAGCAGATAGTGGCTAACGTGAGCATTGTGTATGACGACGGTATAGTTGACAACGACACTTACGACCAGATAAAACTCGGTAAACTGCCGCAAGTGCGTCTGCTGAACTCAAACATAGCCGAGCTGACATCTACAGCCAAGTTTCGCTCGGTGCGTGCGGCTTATTTCTATCTCGACTCCGTGATGGCTCACCCGGCAATCCATGCCGCCATGGCAAACGTGGGACTTAACAATTATCTGGTGCCAAATGTGACTATTGACTCGGTGGAGACCTCAAAACTGCTTGATGATGTGTATAAAAAAGAGCTTGCGCCAAACGGCGTGGTTCAGACGGGTGAAAGCATCATATTCCCAGGCAACATCGTCACGCCACAGAAGTTCATGATTCTCAAAACTTATGAGAAAATGATGCAGCAGCACAACATGGCTGTGTCAAGGGTGAACTATGTGCTGATAGGCCAGATATTGCTCATCGTGATGATGGTGGTGATATTTTTCTTTGTGATGTATTTCAGCCGCATGCACGATTTTGCCAACATAAGGCTCATGGTGCTGCTCATATCATTCACCACCATATTTGTGATGTTGGTGTATGTGTTCACATCATTCAGGCTAAATGCCGTGTATGTGGTGCCGTTTGCCCTGGTGCCCATAGTCATCACCACATTCTATGACAAACGCATGGCGTTTTTCCTCCACATGTTTGTGGTGCTGCTGTGTTCGCTTGTGGCACGCTTCCAGCTTGAGTTTGTGCTGTTGCAGTTTATGGCAGGGTGCATAGGCATAGTCACAATGAATGAGCTGACACGCCGCTCGCAGCTTGTGAATGGAGCTTTCTATATTTTTTTGGCATATTGCGTGACCTATGTGGCACTGACGCTCGTCAAAGACGGCTCGCTCGCCACACTCAGCTGGCATGTGATAATGTGCTTCGGCATAAACTGCGTGGTGCTGTCGTTTGCTTATTTCTTGATTTCTCTGATAGAAAAGATATTTGGTTTCACTTCAGTTATGACGCTTGTGGAGCTGTCAGACATCAGCTCGCCTGTGCTTCGAGAGCTGTCAGACAACTGTCCGGGCACATTCCAACACTCGCTTCAAGTGGCGAGTCTTGCTGCCGAGGCTGCCCACGACATAGGGGCAAATGTGCAGCTCACGCGTGCCGGGGCCTTGTATCATGACATTGGCAAGATAGAAAATCCGGCATTTTTCACCGAAAACCAGAATGGTGTGAATCCGCACGACAGCCTGTCGCCGGAGCAGAGCGCCCACATAGTGATTTCGCACGTGGCCGATGGCTTGCGCCGTGCCGAAAAGGCAAACTTGCCACAGGCAATCACCGACTTCATAGCCCAGCACCATGGCAAGAGCATAGCCAAATTCTTCTATGTGCAGGCTTGCAATGCCAATCCGGGCAAGGTGATTGACCCGGCACCGTTCACTTATCCTGGGCCAAATCCGCAGAGCAAGGAAACGGCAATAGTTATGCTTGCCGACTCGTGCGAGGCTGCCGCCAAGAGTTTGACGGACCACAGCAAGGAGTCGATAAAGGCACTTGTTGATAAAGTGGTGGACTCCAAGGTTAAGGAAGGCTTGCTCAATGAGGCTCCAATCAGTTTCCGCGACATAATGGTGGTGAAAAACACTTTTGTTGAGCGTTTGCAGTCGTTCTATCATGTAAGGGTGTCGTATCCCGACGAGATAAAGCAGCGCAAAACGGAAGAATCGGCTGCCGCTCCGACTGCAACTGATGGCCAGTGACGGCATGCAGAGTGCTAAACTTTTTTAAATTGGCAATAAATTGCAGTTGCGGATAGTTGATTAATATGTGGAGGCGCGGGTCGATAACAGCGTTCGGCTGTGCCTCTGCCAAAATGTGATTGTGTTACTTATGGTTTTAGGAATTATACTGCTCGTGTTGGGCATAGTGTGCATGATTAGCGCTGCTGTGTGCTTGCTGTTTTACAGGCGCATAGCTGCCGCTTTGCCGGCCTATGCGGCATTGGTTCTGCTGCATGTCAGCACTTACATCTATCTGCCTGTCAAGACATTTGTGTTTTGGGGCATTGCCACGCTTATAGTGGCAGGCATACACCGGCTGTTGCCTCCTGGTGAGCCGACAGGGCACAAGTCGGGCAACGTGTATGTGGGTGTGGCGGCTGTGGCCGGCTGTCTGCTGGGCATGCTTGTGGGGGCGAGAGTCATGGTGCTTGGTGTGGTGCTTGGCGCATTTGTCGGGCAGATGGCTTATAGCCGCACGCCAGAGGGTAAGTGGCTTAAATTTCCAACTTCCACTTTTATTCAGTACTTTTGTGCTAAAAGTTTGCCGGCCATAGTGGCTGTGTCGATGCTGGGCATAGCCGTTGAGGGCTTTATCTTTTGAGAAATAGCAAATAAACATGAAATTCAGATTCAGATATAAAATAATGCTTGTGGCAACAGTGGCCTTGTGGTCGGTGTTGTCGTTTTCTGCTGGAGCCGAGGCTCGCCTTAAAGTGAAAAAAGTGGATTTTGAGCAAGTGAAAAAAGACACGCAAGACCCCAAAAGCCGCTATTACTATCCGCGACTCATGAAGTCGTTTCAGAGCAACGACACGGTGATGAGCATAGATGCCTACCGTGATTTCTACTACGGTTATGTGTTTCAGGAAGACTATAATCCGTTTCGCGAGTCTGAGTTCAGCAATGTTGTGGAGAAACTCTACTATAAGCAGCCGCATAACAGGGCTGAATGCGACAGCATTGAGAAATATGCGGAGTTGTCGCTTAACGACAATCTTTTCGACCTCGACCAGATGAAATTCTACATCTATGTGTTGAAGGAGAAAAAGAAATATGCGCGTGCCGCAGTAAGGCAGTTCCGCCTCGACAGGCTCATAGCCACCATAATGTCGTCTGGCAAGGGCACTAAAGAAGAGCCGTGGGTGGTCATAGCGCCAGAGCACGAATACAACATTGTGAATTTTCTGGGATATGTGGCAACTGACCACAAGGAGCTTGGCAACGGACTCGACTACATAGCCGTGAAGAAAAAAGAAGGCAAGAGTGTGGAAGGGTTCTATTTCGACGTTAGCCGCATGATGGCCGTGGCAGGCAAGAAATTTCCCGATAACGACAAATGATGCGTTGTGCCGCTGTGAGCTGAAAAAATGAGGCTTGACGGCACGTTGACAAAAAAGAATGAAGAAACATCTGTTAGCTTTAATGGTTATGAGTTTGCTTGGAGGAATTTTTGGCTCTTGTTCCACTGGTTCGGTGGTGACGGTTGACAATGCCGGATTTCAAAAAATATTGACCGATAAAGATGCCGCTGCAGTGTTGCTTGATGTGCGCACGGCCGAAGAGTTTGTGGGTGGGCATTTGCGCGGTGCGGTCAACGTAGATGTGCTGGCCGATGGCTTCACAGCCAAGGCCACTGAAGCGCTCAGAGAGCGTGGAGCGAAGGTGGCTTGCGTGTATTGTCGCAGTGGCCGGCGCAGCCTCGATGCTGCCGCCAAGCTCTCAAAGGCCGGATTTAAGGTCGTTAACCTCGACAATGGCATAATTGGCTGGCAAAGCGGCGGTGGCTACATCACCAAGGATTGATGAGCTATTGCAACCATGAAAATCATAGGATAAAAATCACTAAAAATATAGATATGAAACAGATTATAACCCATTTCACCGACGATGACCTGTATAAGTTCACTATGTGTTGTGCCGTGATTGACAACTATCCGCGCGCAATGGTGAAATACACGTTTGTTGACCGCGACAATCTGGTGTATCCCAAGGGATTTGTTGAGGAGTTTCTTCATCAGGTGGCTCTGCTTGAAAACTTGGTAATAACTGATGAGGAAGTGGAGTTCATGAAGCGCAAGTGCTACTACATACCGCATTGGTTCTACCGCTATCTGCGTGGATTCAGGTTCAATCGCAAGTGGGTTAAGGCAAGTCAGGACGAAGAGGGACACTTGCACGTGGAGTTTGAGGGCGCATGGTCCGACACCATATTGCTTGAGGTGAAAGTGCTCGCCATAATATCGGAGCTTTACTACATAATGACTGGCAAGGACAAGGGCTTTGACTATGAGGCTTACTACGACAAGACCTATCGCAAGGCAGAGCGTCTGCTTGAGGCAGGGTGCGTATATAGCGACTTCGGTATGCGCCGCCGCGCCTCGTTTGAGGCTGAAGATGTGGTGGTGCGTGCCATGAAAGACTGCCAGAACTCAAGGAAGTGGCCAGGCAAGTTTGTGGGCACAAGCAATGTGTATCTGGCCATGAAGCATGACTTGACACCAGTTGGCACCATGGCTCATGAGTTTGTGTGCGCAATAGGCGGAATGTATGGCCCACAAATGGCAAATCATTTGGCGATGAACGCCTGGCGCTCGACATTCAGGGGCGCACTTGGCACGTATTTGTATGACAGCTTTGGCTGGGACATATTCGACTTGAATTTTTCGGAAGATTTTGCCCACCTGTTCAAGGGGTTGCGCATAGACAGCGGCGACAACCATGAGCAGCTGATGCGAATAGCCGACAAATATCGCTCATTTGGCATCGACCCAAAGACCAAACAGGTGATTTTCAGCAATGCACTGTCAACCGACTCGGCGATAGCCATTCAGAAGTATGCCGTTGACTACTGTCAGCCGTCGTTTGGCATAGGCACGCACTTCACCAACGATTTCAACCACGTTACGCCCATGAACATAGTGATAAAGCTCGTGGCGGTGAAGATAACCGAGTCGTGGCCGTTCTACAACGAAACCTGCAAAATCAGCGAAGACGAGGGTAAGCACACCGGTCGCCCCGATGTGGTGAAGCGATTCATGGACACCATACACTTCAAGGAAAGACAGCATTAGAATATAGATAGCATTACGTTTGCCCCTTGTGGCAAACGTTGCCAACGAAACAGCGAGGACACGCCCATCAGGCAAACATTGTGCCGGGGCGTGTCCTTGCTAATAGTTTCTTTTGTATGCGCGCCGCTGCGGTTGCGGCACAGCGTCTCAGTCTTGCTTAAAGTAGTAGAGGAACACGGCTATGCCTTGCAGAGCAGGCTTGCGTTGGCCCTCAATCTCTATCTTGAAGTTGATGCTCGTCTTGGCTATGCCACGCAAATTCTCAATGGCGGCAAGGGTAGTGACAAGGCGCACACGGCTGCCGGTGATGACAGGCACGCCGAAACGCATCTTCTCTATGCCGTAGTTTACAAGCATGGTTATGTTGTTAACCTCCACAATCTGCTCCCACAGGTGCGGCAGCAGCGACAGCGTTAGGTAGCCGTGAGCTATGGTGCTCTTGTATGGGCTTTCGCGCTTGGCACGCTCAGTGTCAACGTGAATCCACTGGTGGTCGAGAGTTGCGTCGGCAAACAAGTTGATGCGGTCTTGGTCAACGGTAAGCCACTCGGAGTGGCCAAGTTCCTCGCCAAGATGAGATTCGAATTCCTCGAATGAATTAATGACTAATTTTCCCATTATCTTCTGTTTAGTGAGTCTTTTTGTTATTTGCGATATGCCTTTGCTGCTAACAGCGGCAAAAATTTCCTGCAAAGTAACTAAAAAAATCCCACCGCCCCAAATCCGCCCAATCCGTCACTTGTGGAAAGGTGAAAATGACTGGGTGGGGGATTTGGGTGGTTTCGTGCGAAAAATGACTTTTTTGAGAGGGGAAAGTTTGGGTGGGGTGGAGAAAATGTATTAAATTTGGGTTGATTAAAAACCATTGTTTGTGACTTTAAACGATGAACGCTTGATTTAAGCTGTTAACATCAAATTGTAAACAAATAAAATGCTAATATATGGGCTCTAACAGACGTAATTTTCTTAAGACGCTGGGCTGTGTTGGATTGTTTTCAATAGTGCCCCGCAACGTGCTTGGTGGCAACGGATATGTTGCTCCGAGCGACCAGTTGACCAAAGGTATAATTGGCACAGGCGGAATAGGCCGGTCGTCATATCACTTCACGAGCGACAAGCGATGCCGCCTCGTGGCTCTGTGTGATGTTGACAGCAAGCACTTGAGCGATGCCGCCGCAGCAGCCAAGCAGCGTTTTGGCGACACGATGAGCACTTATCACAATTTTGTGGATTTAATCAACGACAAGAATGTGGATGTGGTGCATATATGCACTCCGCCTCACTGGCACGGCATAATGAGCGTTATGGCTGCAAAGGCCGGAAAAGACATCTGGTGTGAGAAACCCATGACACGCACCATAGGTGAGGGACGTAGGGTGAAAGAGGCTGTGGAACGCTACAACCGTGTGTTCCGCCTTAACACTTGGTTCCGCTTCACCGACACGTTCTATGGCATGGGTATCACTGTGCGACCGCTGAAGAAGTTGATTGACAGCGGCATGCTCGGCTGGCCGCTTAAAGTGACGGTGTCGGGTGCAACAGGTTTCGCTTGGAAGTTTTATTGGGTGGGCAAGGAAAATCTTGTGCCGCAGCAAGTGCCGGCGGAGCTTGACTATGACTTGTGGCTTGGCCCGGCTCCTTACAAGCCTTATAACAAGCACCGCGTGCATGAGACATTCCGTGGCTACTGGGACTATGATGGAGGTGGCTTGACCGACATGGGGCAGCACTACCTCGACCCTGTGCAGTATATGCTCGGCAAGGACAACGACCTGCCGGTGAAGATAGAAGTTGATGCTCCGCAGCAGCACCCCGATGCCGTGGGCACTTGGCGCAAAATCACCTACACCTATAGCGACGGTTGCCAGATAGTGCTTGAAGGCGAAGGCTATGAGAGCAAGGGCGACACGCCATATATAGAAGGCCCCAAGGGCAAAGTGTATAAGGGATTTAGATGCACGATACCCGACGTGTTCAACAAAATTGCAGAGTATCCCGACCCGGAGCCACAGCGCACAGATTTCATAGAGTGCATTCACACACGGCAGAAATTCGCTCTCAACGAGCAGAATGGCTTCAATAGCTGCACTCTTGTGAATATGGGCACAATAGGCTTGAGGCTTAATCGGCAGACGCTTGAGTTTAACCCGGCAACAGGATTGTTTGTTAACGACGACGCTGCCAATGCCCTTATTGACCAGCCAATGCGCTCTCCGTGGAAAATATGACAAAAGCAAACCAAGAAAAAAGAAACAACATGAAACGAAATAAGATATTCTCGATATTTCTGCTTTCTGCCATGGCTCTTGGCAGTTTCAGCACCTATGCCCAAGACAGCCGCAACCGTGCCGCATCGACGGTGGTTGCCGACGGACTGGCACAACTGCCGGCAAACAATGTGACGATTTTCAATCAGGTGATGGGTGAAATGGCACGCACAGGTGCGCAAGGCGTTGAGCAGATAGCCGGCATGCTGACACCTGCCGACAAGGGCAAAAACGCCAAATTTGAGTATGCTCTCAATGGCATTGTGGATTTTGTGACCCTGCCTGGCAACGAAGCCCTTGCAACCGATGTGCGCAAAGGGCTAATCGCAAGCCTCGACAAGGTGAATGACAACCCAAACAAGGCATTTTTGCTCACGCTGCTCGCAAACTGCGGCAAAAGTGAAGATGCTCAAGTCATGGCAAAGTATATAACCGACGATTATCTGGGCAAATTTGCCGCACAAGGCCTTGCCAAGCTGCCTAATTGCGACGATGTGGTGCTGGGGTTGATGAAAGCCGGTGCTGCACCAAAGGCATTGCTTGCCGATGTGGCTTATAAGCGCAAAATAAAAGCTGCCGAGCCAATATTGCTGTCGTGGCTTGCTGCTGGTGGCGATGCAACAACGCTTGCTGCCGTGCAAGGAGCACTTGGGGCGTGTGGTTCGGCAAAATCGCTCAAAGCACTCGAAAAGGCTGCAAAGGCGGTTAAGTTTGCCGACGATGCAACTTCTGCCACCGACAGCTATTTGCAGTTGCTCGACAATTTGGGCAAAAGCAACGATGTGGTGAAAGCCGCAAAAGCATTGCTCAAGGCTGATGTGGAGCCAGTGCAATGTGCCGGACTCAGACTGCTCATAAAGAATGATGCGGTAAATGCCTCAAAATATGTGACCGATGCCCTCAAGAGCAGCAACCGCGACTTCCGCAATGCGGCTCTGCGATATGGTGTGAAATATGTCGGCAAAGGCATTATAGACGCTGTGGCTGCCAAATCTGGCGGACTTGGTGCAGATGCCTTGACTGATGTGGTCAGATGGCTTGGTGACAACAAGGTTGCTAACCAAATGGGTGTAGTGGAAAAGGCGATAGGCTCAAGCAATGAGGAATTGGCACACGCAGGCATTGAGGCTGCTGGCAAGATAGGCGGTGATGCTGCATTGCAAGCGCTGATGACGGCCCTGAATGGCAATTACTCAAAGCAAGCCCAATTGGCTCTGCTGTCGTTCAACGGCAACATAGGCAACGCTGTGGTCAAAGCTCTTGACGGCGATGCCACTATGCAGGTTAAGGCTCTTGAGTTGGCTTCGCAACGCCACATTCATGCGGCCTATGACAAGGTTATAGGCTTGGTGTCGGCAGGCGATGCAAATGTCAGTGCGGCAGCCATACAGGCAATGAAAGGTGTGGCCTCGAAAGACAATTTTGCGCAGCTCGGCACATTGCTCGAAAGCGCATCGGCCGACAACGTGAAGGCTTTGCAGACGGCCATGAAAAATGCCATAGCCGCAGAGTCGCAAGACGAGCAATATGCTGTGGTGAACAACCAACTGAAGAAGTCGGCAAAACCGCAATTATACTATCCGCTGCTTGCGCAGGTGGGCAATGAGCCGGCACTTGCCACACTTGTGGCTGCCTATGGCAAAGCCGACACCCGCAATGCCGCCCTCGATGCTCTGATGCAGGTTGAAAACCAGGGAGCAATCAATCCTTTGTTTGACATTGCTGAGGCAGAGTGCGACTTGCGCTCGGCCATATTGCCGCGCTATCTGCAACTCGTCAAGAAATCAAACCTCAACGACGCGTTGCGCTATTTGTGCTATCGCCGTGCGCTCGACCTCAAACCGGAGGCCAAAATAGCAAATGGCTACATAAAGGCTCTGGGCGATGTGAAAACACTGCAATCGCTAATGCTTGTTGGCAATTATCTTGGCAATGCCGAAACAGCCCTCACAGCTGCGCAGGCTGTGCAGAGCATAGCCAAAAATCACGAATTGCTTGGCGGTGACGCAGTGAAACAAGTGATTGTGAAAGCAAAAGACGTGTTTGCCGCACAAAGCGATGCCGACTCTGGCTATGCCGTGAACGAACTTAACGGCTTGATTGCAAAACTCAACGCCTCTGGATTCAAGAAACTTGTGAATAATGAGACGGCACGCAATCAGTTTGCATTGCCAAACAAATATGAAAACTTTGAAATGTGCTTCGACTGGCGTTCTGCCGATGAGTCGGTTCTGTTTCTGCGCTCCATGCCAGAAGTGACGATAAGTGGGAAAGACGGCGTTTCGTTTATGTATGGCGACAAGAAGAACAAAGAGACGGTTAACACTGATGAGTGCTGGAACACTCTGTATGTGAAAGTGGTTAACGACCGCTTGAAAGTGGTGTCAAATGGTGTGACAATAGCAGAAAACGTCACTATGCTCAACAGCCCCAAAACCAAGCAGGTGAACTTCAGCGGCCTGATAAAGCTCATAGGCAAGGACAGCGGCCTGTTTGACATTCGTGACCTCTACATTCATGAACTTGCCACGACACCGGTATTCAAGTTGAGTGCCGACGAGGCAAAACAGGGATACGAGGTGTTGTTTGACGGCCGCACGCTCGACAAGTGGCACGGCAACAAGACCAGCTATGTGCCAGAAGACGGCGCAATTGTGGTTTCGGCTCAATATGGCGGTGAGGGCAACCTGTACACCAACAAAAAGTATAGCGACTTCGTGCTTCGTTTTGAGTTCTGCTTTGTGGAAGAAGGCGCAAACAACGGCATAGGCATACGCACCACCGAAGGTGTTGATGCCGCATACGAGGGTATGGAAATACAGGTGCTTGACCACGACGCACCAATCTATAAAGGGCTGCACCCATATCAACAGCACGGCTCGGTGTATGGCGTTGTGGTGCCAAAGCATGTGAATTTCACCCAAAACAAATGGAATGTGGAAGAAATTGTGGCTAAGGGTGACAACATAAAAGTGACTGTGAACGGTGAGGTAATCACC
The DNA here is from genome assembly GCA_934675575.1 of uncultured Muribaculaceae bacterium. Lineage (GTDB taxonomy): Bacteria > Bacteroidota > Bacteroidia > Bacteroidales > Muribaculaceae > Sodaliphilus. The sequence continues at coordinate 41,493 of CAKUQQ010000010.1, read as the reverse complement.
GATTGCAACATTCGTGAGGCATGCAAGGGTCACAATGTGGCTCCTGACGGCTCTAAAAACAATCCATACACCATTGACCACCGCAACCACCCAGGCTTGTTCAACAAAGACGGACTGGTGTGCTTCTGCGGCCATGGTCCTGGTGTGAAATTCCGCAATGTGCGCATACTTGATTTAAGCAAAAACAAGAAATGACAAATAAAATCCTCTGCTCCACGTTTTTGGTAAATAGTTGAAAGTGAAAATAGAAAACAATATAGTGCGAGGACCGGTTTCGATAGTTGCTATCGGAGCCGGTAATCGCATGAATACTTATTTGCACTATGTGCAGCAACATGGGTCAACCGTGTCGCTGGCTGCCGTGGTTGAGCCTGACGACATAAGGCGTGACGCCGTGTCTCAAAAATTCGGCTTGTCACCCGACAGGTGCTTCAAGTCGGTTGACGATTATTTTAGAAATCCGGTGAGTGGCGTTAACGCCGCATTTGTGTGTACGCCAGAGGACAAGCATGTGAAACCCACCCTGCAGGCAATAGCCGCTGGCTATCATGTGCTGCTTGAGAAACCCATAGCCCAAACTGTGGCAGAGTGTGAGCTGATGGCCGAGGCTGCACGCAAAGCCGGACTGGTGGTGGGCGTGTGCCATGTGATGCGTTACCACCCCTATTTCATGAAAATAAAGGAAATAGTGGACTCAGGAGAGCTTGGCAAAATCATATCGGTGGAGCACAGCACTGGCGTGGGAATTGACCGTTTTGCACATGGCTTTGTGCGTGGGTGTTGGCGTAACTCCGAAGTTACAAACCCTCTGATTTTGGCCAAATGCTGTCACGACGTGGATTTCTTGCTTTGGCTCGTTGGCGGCAAGTGCCAGCGAGTTAGTTCTATGGGGGCGCTAAGGTGGTTCAAAGCCGAAAATGCGCCAAAAGGGTCGGCTGCACGCTGTGTGGACTGCAAGGTGGAGGACAAATGCCCATTCTCGGCTGTTGACCTCTATAAACGGAGGCATGAGTGGATAAGAAACTTTGATGTGCCGCAAGGACAGACAATAGACGATGTGATAGACTGGCAGCTGCAGCAAGGTCAATTTGGACGATGCGTGTATCACTGCGACAACAATGTGGCCGACAACCAGACGCTGATAATGCAGCAGTCTAATGGTGTGGATATGACGATGACCATAAACGTGTTTACGCGCAAGGACGACCGCTTCACGCGCATCAACTTGACCGAAGGCGAGATTGTGGGTGATGAACGGACACTGACCATAAGCCATTTTCGCAGCCGCACAAGCCACACGATTGACTTTAGTGAAGTGATGAAGCAACCATTTCATGCCGGCTCTGATTTGAGCCTTGTGGAGGCGTTTGTCAACACAATAATTGGCAAGCAAGGTGGACTTGTGTCAACAATAGATGCAAGCATAGAGAGTCACCGTGTATGCTTGGAGGCCGAGCGAAGCCGCCTTTCGGGCACCACGGTGGTGCTTTAGCTCTCAGTGGTGGCGTTTACTTGTTGCCCCTGTTTTTGTCGGTAAAAATATTTGAGCGAAAACGTAACCGCAAGTCTTGCTGGCGCATTATCTTTGCAGTGTTCTAAAAAAACAAAAATGGAAAATAAGCAATTTAATGCAATATTGGCACTGGTGGTGGGCACCATGCTTGTGTGCTCCTGCACCACGCAGCATGAGCGCACCCTGGCTGTTGAAGCCGGGCAGTTGTGGCAAAACGGAGAGGCTTTGTATCAAGTGGAAGATTCTGACTCTGTTTGGAATTTGTATGGCGGCACTTTGCATGAGGGCGGCTTTGAGATGAAATTGCCAAAATCGGGTGAATGGCAACTCGTGACAACCGCGGGTAAGACAGCGCTGGTGCTGAAAGAGAATGGCAAGGCTACTGATGTGCTGCTGCTCGTTGACGGCAAGCGGTGTACCGCGCGCGACTCCATGTATGCGTGCGTGACGACTGCGCTCGACAGCGCACAGGCTCGCGGCATTGAGGCGTTGCTGCAAGGAACATACAGATCACAAAATGGCCAGACATGGCATTTTGCCGACAGCATGCTAACAATAGGCAAGACGAAGAAAACATATCATCTGGGCAAGTCGCTTGACATGTATGACCGTGTGGTGACACTTGATGGCGACACCACGGCGTGGGCTTACACGTTTCACAGCCCAAGACACATGAAGCTTGTGCCGGCACGTTACTCTGACGACCCTGGCGCATACGTTTATTTCCTTGATGACGAAAACGGCACACTGCTCACATCAACGCAAAAAGACCGTTTTGCAAAGATGCTTGACGAGCAACTTGTGCCACAATTCTGGTTGAGATATGTGATTGGCGGATTTAGCCAAGGGCAGCGTGTGGCATTTTTGAACTCGTTGAAAGCTAAGAGCGGCAATAATGCCACGCTTAAAACCAATATAGAGATACTGGAGGCGGCAATCAAGACAGTTGAGTCTTATGAGTCGCAAACGAGCAAATAACCCCATTAAAGACACAAGTTATGATAAAGATTTATGGAATGGCAACTTGCCCCGACTGCACATTTGTGGAAGCGCAAGTGAAAGGAGACAACCGTTTTGAAATTATTGACATAGGCACTCATGTGCGCCATTTGAAAGAATTCTTGAAGCTGCGCGACACCAATCCTGCGTTTGCCGAGGCCAGAGCCAACGGCTCGGTGGGAATACCCTGCTTTGTGCTTGACGACGGCACAGTGACGCTGTCGCCCGAAAAAGTAGGACTTAAATCACGAATGCCAGAAGGCTCTTATTGCAGCATAGACGGCAAAGGCTGCTGAAAAGATATGAGAATAAATTTGACTGTAGAGATGATGCGCCGTTATATTTTGGCCACGATGCTATGCTTGGCTGTGGGCTGTGGTGTGGCCAGCGCAAAGGGTAGTGTGAAACCAGATGACAATTCTGACTTTGTGTCGCTTTCGGAATATATTCCAGACGTGATGCTTGAAATCAGATATTACAGCACATATAATTTTGTGGGTAGGCGCATCAATGGCTATGAAGAGCCTTGCGCACTGATGACCAAAAAGGCCGCAAAGGCACTGAAAGCTGTGAGTGATGAGGTGACAGGCATGGGCTATAGACTGAAAATATATGACTCTTACCGTCCACAAAAGGCAGTTGACCACTTTGTGAAGTGGGGCAAAAACCTTGGCGACACAATCATGAAACCTTATTTTTATCCGGAACGGCCCAAAAAAGTTTTGTTTGCAGAGGGTTACATAGCACGTCGCTCCGGTCATAGCCGCGGAAGCACGGTTGACCTCACGCTGTGGGATATGCGCACTGGGCGTGACCTCGACATGGGTGGAACTTTTGACTATTTCGGGCAACGCTCGCATCCCGACTTTGCTGACGTGACACCAGAGCAGCTTGCCAACCGCAACTTGCTGCGCAGAGTGATGGTGAAGCATGGTTTCTTGCCGCTCGACACAGAGTGGTGGCATTTCACTCTGAAAAACGAACCATATCCCAGCACATATTTCACTTTTCCTGTGCAATGGCCCAAATGATGTGGCTTAATGGTAGGGGGCATTGTATGGCTGGCAGATTAGAGGCTAAGCAAGAGACAGCAAGAAGGGAGTGTTTCTTATCTGAATGTTTTTCTGTAACTTTGCGTGAATTTTAGGACAATAAAAAATCTTTGATATATGGCACTTCAATGCGGCATAGTGGGACTCCCGAATGTGGGCAAGTCCACTTTGTTTAATTGCCTGTCGAACGCTAAGGCACAGGCTGCGAATTTTCCTTTTTGTACGATAGAACCAAACGTGGGCGTGATAACCGTGCCCGATGAGCGGCTCAACAAACTTGCGGAGCTTGTTCACCCGGAGCGCATCGTGCCTACGACGGTGGAAATTGTTGATATTGCCGGACTTGTGAAAGGTGCTTCAAAAGGAGAAGGCCTTGGCAACAAGTTTTTGGCAAACATTCGTGAGACAGACGCAATAATACACGTGTTGAGGTGCTTTGACGACGGCAATGTGACGCATGTGGACGGTTCGGTTGACCCGGTGCGTGACAAAGGCGTGATTGACACAGAGCTGCAGTTGCGCGATTTGGAGACCATAGAGAGTCGCATAAGCCGTGTGCAGAAGCAGGCTCAAGCTGGCGACCGCGATGCAAAGTTGCAGTACGATGTGATGAAACGCTATGAAGAGGTGTTGTCGGAAGGTAAAAATGCACGTCAGGTGGAGCTGGCAAGCAAGGAGGAAGAACGCATAGCACGAGAATTGTTCTTGCTGACCAACAAGCCAGTGCTATATGTGTGCAACGTTGACGACACAAGTGCTGCCACAGGCAATGCCTATGTAGATGCGGTGCGTGAGGCGATAAAGGACGAAAACGCACAAATGCTTGTGATTGCTGCCCAGACAGAGAGTGAGATAGCAGAACTCGACACCTACGAGGAGCGACAAATGTTTTTGCAGGAAATAGGCTTGCAGGAGAGTGGTGTGAACCGCTTGATAAAGTCGGCTTACGCATTGCTCAACTTGCAGACATTCCTCACTGCCGGACCAAAAGAGGTGCGTGCGTGGACATTCCACAAGGGCGACAAGGCACCACAATGCGCTGGCGTGATTCACAGCGACTTTGAGCGTGGATTTATTCGCGCCGAGATTATAAAATATGACGACTACATAGCCTATGGCAGCGAGGCGGCAGTGAAAGAGGCTGGCAAGATGCACATAGAGGGCAAGGAATATGTGGTGCAAGACGGCGATATAGTGGTGTTCCGCTTCAACGTGTAACCAGAAAAACAGTAAACCAAACATAGTTTGTCATGACAAGGTTTTTCTCTCTGGTGGTGCTTGCGATGTGCGTTCTGCTGTCGCAAGGCACTGTGCGTGTGCTTAATTTCAAAAAATCGGGGCAAGATGTGACTGCCGCATGGCAGCGCGCTGCAGCCGGTCTTGCGGAGCGCGACACTGTGAAGGTGAATTTCGGTGCCGGCACATATTATTTGAGCGGCACGGTGGAGATGCTGTGCAACTTGACTATGAGCGGTAAGGGCTCTGCCAAAACCACGCTGAAATGCCGTGTTAACAGCCGTTTTACTGACGATTGTTTCATAAAAGCAGCCGGGCACCTTGGGCGCACGATAGCCGTGGAGGTGGCAAACATGGGCATAGACCTGGAGAAGCACAAGGGTATGGCTTGGAACGTGAATAGCGCGAAATATCTTCTTAAGATATATCACGCCGACCGAGTGTGCATCAAATCGGTGTCGAGCTACATAGATAATGCCGTGTGCACAAACTTGAATATGCGTTGTTGCAGTAATGTGGCAGTGACGGGTTGCAGTTTGACGAACTATAACAACAATCATGATGGAGGAATCTTGTGGCTTTCTGGAAACACCGAGAATGTGCTTGTGTCGAATAATGAATTCAGAAAGCAGGGAAACGATGAGGTGGTTGGATTTTATGGAACAGGAAACGACGCATGGAGCGCAGGCACAAATGCGAAGTCGGCTTATAAGCGCAACATAAAGGTTTGTAACAACAAATTATGGCTTTCTGGCGCAGCAGGCCAGCCATTGACCATGGCATTCTCGATGTTTAATGTAGAGGGGCAGAAGAGCAGCAATGTTGCTGCAGATGTGCGCGATGTGACGTTCTCAGGCAATGAAATAACTGTGGCTGGCGACGTGCGCTGCATTTTTGCTTTTCAAAGGGAACAAAACACAACGGGTAAAAACATAAGGTACGCAAACAACACCGTGAGGTGTTTGGCAGAATCGTCGGTGAAAGGGTCGGCGAGGGCAATTTTTAGAATTGTGGACCATTCTGAGGCAAAAGAACCATTCGTGATAAGCGGCAATGTGATAGATAACAAGGCTAATGTGTTGGGGGCTGACGGCTATAATTATTATAATTTGCTTGACATAGATGGTGCCACAGTGGAATTTGATGGCAACAACGTGTCCTCCACTAAAGATGCTGCCAATAAGCAAAGTGGCATAGTGGGAATGTATGTTAACAATGCCGGTGGCAAGGTGAACATGAAGAACAATGTGCTGAAAGGACTATGTGTGTTGGCAAGTTTGTCGGTTACCAAGGGAAGCATACAGGGCATGGAGATAAATGCTTCTGGCAATCGATTTGAGGGCGGAACTACGATATTCTGCAATAATCTTGACCGTCTTGACTTGAATTTATCAAACAACGAGTTCTTTAGTACAAATTGGGAATATTTCTTGCAGGAATTTGCAAAGACAGGAACTCTTGTTTTCAGGAACAATGTGGTGACTGCAAATAAGGGCGGTGGAAGCCTCTTGTCGCACTACTCCAATGTTCCAACCAAGAACATGCATTTTGAGCGTCTGGAGGTGTGTAATAACAAGTTTTATGGCATACAGAGCACGGAACTGCTGAAGAACATGACTAACGTGAAGCACCGGGTTGTGTCGGGCAACACATTTTGACCTGAGGCGTGGCGTGGTATCATTCACTCTCTTACTCTTTGCGAAACTTGAGCAATAGGTTTTTCACTACTTCAAACGCATAGCATAACCAGAAATTTTGCGACATCACAATCCTGAATCGCACCCTTGTTGCAAAAGATACTGTGGTAAATGGGTATTTTGAGGTCAAGGACTTAATAGCCTTGAAGTCTATGTATGTCTTGAAATAATTTTTCTTTTCTGCAATTGTGGCATTGATTGAGAAAATTTGCTTTATAAAAGCAAATAGTATGCTGAATATTCCGCCCACAGCAAATGTTTCTGCCTCAGGATAGCCTATGCTTTTGAGTTTGTTTGCAAGAATGTTGATAAAAGAAAGATTTCGGTTGAGGCGTTCTGGATAGAACGACATGCTCAAAGACTGCCAGTTATGGCGATAATTATAGAATGTGTTTTCTGTGAACACAATGGTGTCGCACGCATTGGCAAAATCAAGATTGAAAATGTAGTCTTCGCATATAACCTTTCTTTCTGATAGGAATTGTATGTTATGTTCCCTTATGACAGATGTTTTGAAGATTGCTGTGCATGAACTTGCTGTAGATTGGACTTTAAGTGTCTGACTGTGAAGAAGAGGAGCTATGTTGGTGAGTAGCGCGTCAAGTTTTTCAGTTGCATTTGATGCTTTTGCAAGACGTGCATTTGTGGGTGAGTTTTTATAAATTATATTGTCGCCATTGGAAAAGCGGCGCATCAAAAAGCGAACCTCATCGGCATTTGTCTGTTTTGCCGCGTTGTAACACACTTCATAAGCATTAAGGTCCATGAAATCGTCGCTATCGCAAAAAGCGATGTATTCGCCTGTTGCTGCGGCCATGCCAGAATTGCGGGCATAGCCGAGTCCTCCATTTTGCTTATGTATTACATGTATTCTTTTGTCTTGTTGTGCGTATTCATCGCACAATGCAGGGCAGTTGTCTGGGGATTGGTCATCAACTAAAATTATTTCTATGTCTGTGAGTGTTTGGTTGATTAATGATTGTATGCAGGAGTCCAAATAGGGTTCAACATTGTAAACTGGAACTATTATAGAAACTTTTGGCATGCTAATAAATGGATTAATGTCAGCTTTTTGCAATAGGTTGCTGACTTTCTTGTGTCATTTGGATTTCTGGAGATTCAGTCTGTTCGTTTACTGGGTCTTTCTTTTGCCAAGAGAAATATAATATGGCAATTACAATATAGCAGAAAGGCCAATCTCGGAAGAGAGGACCATAGAGCAAAAGCGCTATTATTATGGCTAAAATCAGCAATTGAATGTTGGTGTCTCGCTTTGTGTACAGTATGGGGTGACTCACGAACCAGAATATCCAAACGAGTGTAATCCAGATGCAGCCCAAAATGCCAAGTTGCACGAAGACCAAGAAAATCATTGGCGATGTTCCAACAAGCAGCCAATCCCAGTTTTCATAAAACTCTGTTGTGCCAAACATGCTTCCAGTCATGAAGTGGCCAACGCCAAATCCGAACCATGCACTTCCACCTTCTTGGTCCAATAGTATTGGCAAAAATGCGATTTTTGTGAGGCGAGGCACATCAGGCAAGGAATTTGCTGTTTCGAGTCCGTATTTTGCATTGCCTTCACTTTCGTCAATATCGGCATACATGTATTGCTCAAGGAAATTGCTGGAGAACACGTCGTTGGCTGTGAAATCACCGCTATACATGGTGAGAGAAGAAAACAGCAAAATGGCTCCAGCTAAGATGCCAACTATGGCAGGTATTCCAATCATAAGTCTTTTTGCCGTTTTTCTGTTTATAGGAATCAATAAAACCATGTAAAGGGCCAGCAGAATAAAGCTGATTTTCGTTTCATTCATGAACGTTGGAATCAGCAATGCAAGATATTTCCAGTTATTGGCAACGCTAACCCAGAGGTTGTCGTTGTCGAGCCGTTTCCTGATTAAATAGAGCGAAACCAAGTAGATGCAGATACTCACATTGCCAGAATAACCTTCGGAACCAAATGTGCCACCACCGGGGTCGCCTGCCCCATACTCAAGATATTGCCATGTTATGCAGAATGCTTGAAGATAGAGCCAAATGAGCAAAGCATGGTCAAATTTGCTTATGAACTTGTCATGCAATTCCTCATTGTCGCAAATGTATCTGAACAAGGGTACAGCGAAGATTATTCCATAGAATATTCTGGAGCCATTGAGCCATGTTACAATCGACAAATGATTGGCTACACATGTGCAGATGAAAGAAATGATAGCATAGCTAACAGCCACAGCTATGTCAACTTTGTGGCGTATGGTGGCAAGTCCCATTAACACGAACACCACACTTGTGCCTAAAAGCATAAACTGCTTTACATTGTGAACAATGTCGATAGGAAGAAATTCATCGCATACAAAGCCGTAGCAGGTGGCCACCCAGAACCACCAGTACAAACATTTGCTGATTATGTTGCTTTTTGTTAGCTCCATTTATCGCAAAACAACCGTTTTGTCAGTCTTCGTTATCGTTGGTTTGACCATAGCCGTAGCCATAGGTGTTGTCGTTGCTTGGCTTGGTGTCGTTGATTATAAGACCAACGTTTGGCAAGCGGTTGGCCTCAACAAGCTTGTTGATGAACTTGACCATGTTGCGCTTGGTGTAGTTGGCGCGTGTCACAACCAATGTGGCATCGGCAAACTTAGCGAGCGAGAATGTGTCGCTCACCATGCCTACAGGGGCAGAGTCGATGATGATAACATCATAACGGCTGCGAAGCTCGTCGATGAATTGCGCAGTGCGGTTGCTCAATAGCAATTCTGATGGATTAGGTGGAATTGCTCCGCCAACGAACACATCAAGGCCGTCAACTTCGCTTATGTGTTGCACAACGCTATCGATGGTTTGCTCTGGGTCGGCCAAGTAGCTTGTCACGCCAGGCACGCTCTTCAAGTTGAGCATATCGGCGAGTTTAGGGCTGCGAATGTCCATGCCCACAAGTGCAACTTTCTTGCCGAGCAGGGCGAACGATGAAGCAACGTTTGTGCTTATGAACGATTTTCCCTCGCCACTCACACCTGATGTCACGAGCACCACCTTGTCGTTTTTGCCATTGAGCATAAATTGCACGTTATTGCGCACATAGCGGAACAACTCGACGATTGATGACGTCTTTCCTGACTTGACAACCAGCGGTGTGTTATGGCGGTTGTGGTGAATGTGGCCGATTACCGGAGAGTTGGCAATGGCTTCAAGTTCATCTTGTGTATTGAACTTGGTGTTGAGTGCTTTTTTGAGTTGGATTATGATTATAGGAATAAAGAATCCTCCCAACAGAGTCAACATCAATACTATCGATAACTTGGGTGTGATGGGTTTGCTCATTGCATAGGCTGGGTCAACTACTTTGCCTTTTGGAGTGGTTGAAGCAAGTCGAAGTGCATTTTCTTCACGTTTTTGCAGGAGGAAAATGTAGAGCTCGTTTTGTATTTCTTGCTCGCGATACAAGTTTTTGGCCTCACGCTCAGTGGTGGGCAGCTCATTCACTTTGTCGGTTGCTTCGGCATTGACAGAACCAACTTGGCTCATCTGAATGCGAATGGCAGCCAAAGTGTTGTCAATGCTTTTCTTGACTGTGTTGCGCATCACGTCAATCTGCTCGTCAAGGATTTTGAGACTTTGGTTGTTGTCCTTTGCAGAACCTGACAGACGCATGCGGTCGGTCAGTAATTTGTTATAAGTTTTGATGGCAGAACTTGCAGCTGTGGAGTCGGCTTCAAAAGGCACTATTGTGTGTTTGTTGGCAGGGTTTGCTATGAAGTCTTTAATCATCTTCACAATGCGGTATTGGGTTTCCATGCCAATAAGTTTGCTTTGTGTGATGTCTTGCTTGCTAATAATACTCTTCACCTGAATCTCGGGGTCAACCATCTTGTGGGCTTTCTTGTAGGACTCTATTTCTGCCTCGGTGCCCATGAGGTTCTTGTAAATCAAATTGATGCGCTCGTCAATAAATTTGGCTGTATTGATGGCCTGGTTGTCTTTGTCTTTCAATCCGCGCTCATTATACAGGGCCATAAGCGTGTTGAGAATGTCACGACCACGCTTCACGTCGGTGTCAAGGACATCAAGGTAAATGGCATCAGCTTTTTTTGACATGACTTTTATTGTCATGTCCTCAGACAATGCCTCTGATTTTGCTATATTTCCTGAAAGCACAGCGTTAATTGTCAATTCTTTGCCGGGAACATAGTAGCGTGTCTTGTTGACAGTAAAGATGCCATAAGGCGTTTTTACGGCTGTTGGCAACTGCACATCTTTCATTTCAACAACGGTGTTGAACATTCCTTTTTTAACGCTTATGTTGGCTTTGCCAGATTTGTTGATTTCTATTTTGAATTTCAGAGTTACTGATAATGTGTCGAAAATTTGTTCTGGAGCGTCAACAGTGACAGGAGAAGTGCGATATAAGTCCTTTTTCTGCAGGAAGCCTGTTTTTTGAAAATAGGTGCGATTGATGCCAAGCACACTTATCATTTGCGCGTTAAGGCTTTCAGACCCCATAATCACAAGTTCGTTATCAACGTTGGCGTTGCCGCCGCCTATAAGGCTTTTCATTATGGACGAACCTTGTCCTTTTGATGCGCCTGCACCGCCACTCATGGCAGCGTCATCATCGCCAATGAGAATAGATGATGCCACAAGGTAAGTGGGGGCTTTTATCTTTAGGTAAAAGCCGGCTAATGCACCACAAACAACGAATGAGACGATGAACAACCACCAATATTTAGCGTATTCGCGTAGTATTGAAGAAAAATCTATGGCTTTTTCTTTTGGACTGTTAATTGTTGTATTTGCTCCCATGATTGTTATTTTATTGTTAACGCTATGACAAGAGAGGTTATGACCGAAACGGCACTTACGACAGTTGATATTACAGACAGTTTATAAGCGTTGTTCTGGTCGTATTTTGAGTTGTTTACTCTGATGTTGTTTGGTTCGACATACACCACATCGTTTTGCTGCATGTAGAAGTATGGAGACTTGAACAAATCTGGGTCGTTAAGGCTAACGCGGTGATATGTTAGTTGTCCGTTTTCAGTGCGCATAACAAGTATGTTGTCACGCTTGGCATAGACAGTGAGGTCGCCTGCTGCAGCCAATGCGTCAAGAAGAGTAAAACGTTGTTTGTTGATTTCTACCCTATGTGGGCTTTGCACTTCGCCCATGACGTTTATCCCAAATTGAATTAACTCTACTCTGACAAAGGGGTCTTTTACATTTTGACTGACTTTGCCTTTAATCATTTCTGCAACCTCGTTGGTGGTCATGCCCTGCACTTTCAACTTGCCTAAAATTGGCATTTCGATTTCTCCATTAGAGTCCACTATATATGTTTGCAAGCGTGGCTGCGACGACATCGTTACATTGCCGCGAGTGGAAGGGTTGCCTAAAGGCACGTTATACATGGCTGTGGCCTCTGGAACCGATGATGTTACGGTGATTATAAGCTCGTCGTCGGGCTGAACACGGATTATGTATTTATCGTCAATATTTGCCAAAACGCCGTCCTTCTCGTTAAGCGTTTTGAAATAAGCAAGTCTTGAGTCTTTTGAGCTTGAGCAAGAAGCTAAGACAAGGAGTGTGATAATTGCAAAAAGTATCCTATTTTTCATTATGCGATGTTGTTGTTTTCTTCAATACAATTAATGATTTAACGATGTGGTTTGGCTATTTATTGCTTTGTGGCGTTGCCATTTTAGGAATTTGGAAGTTCTTTTTTGTGATGAACCCTGATTCAATGCCAATTTCGTTTGTATAACCTTACAAAGGTAAGCCATTTTTTGTGATGTTCAAAATGAGTGTTGTGGGCTTGTCGGCAGCTGTGCGTGTGATTGAAAATTGTGTGTTATTTGGCCGCGATGTGGCAAAAATGGGAGCGTTGATGATAACTATTTCTGCAAGTATAACTAATTTTGCACGAAGAATTGACAGTATATTTTTTATTTAAGCATGTGTTTTTCATTGGCATTTAATCCGATTTCGTGTTTGTTGCTTGGCTTGGGGCTGCTGTTTGCCCTTATTTTTGCCGTGTGGCACTGGAGCCGCACAGTGCGCTTGAAGCGTCAGCTGCGCTATGAGGACGAGCGCGACTATGCAGAGAAGTTGCAACCGGTTTCGGTGATTGTTTATGCGTGCAACGATGCCGATTGGCTGTCACGTTTCCTGCCCATGATGCTTGAGCAGGATTATCCGGAGTTTGAGGTGATTGTGGTGAATGACGGCTCTACCGACGGCACACGCGATTTACTGAGCGACATGAAAACCGGCTATCCGCATCTGCACGTCACATTCACGCCAATGGAAACAAGAGGCTTGTCGCGAAAGAAACTTGCGCTGATGATAGGTATGAAAGCGGCTAAATATGATGTGGTGCTGACCACCAACGCCAACTGCCGCGCAATGAGCCCCAACTGGCTTGCAACCATGATGCGCAATTTCACGCCCGAAGTTGGCGTCGTGATAGGCTATTCGCACTACCGCTATGCCAAGGATAAAGGACTTGGACGTGGCTACAGAGTGTTTGACACTGTGACCGTGGCCTCGCAATACCTTAACAGCGCAATAAAGGGGCGGCCTTATCGCGGCACATGCGATAATCTTGCCTACCGCAAGAAATTGTTTTTCGACAACAATGGCTTCTCTAAGTCGATGGACTTGCGATGGGGCGATGATGATGTGTTTTTGAGCGAGATTGCCACGCGCACCAACACACGTGTGGAGATTGCCCCAGAAAGCCAGCTCGTGGCATATTATGGCAACGTGGCCTCGGCGCACAAGGAGCTGAAGCTACGACGTGATTTCACCTTGCGTTTTGTGAGACGCACACCATTTGTTGTGCAAGGGCTGATGTCGCTTGTGAATTATATGCAGATAGGCGCGCTTGCGGCTGCGGTGGCTTTTGACTGCCACAATGCGTTTGTGCTGATAGCAGCTGTGACCGTTTTGCTTTTGTCGTGGCTGTCGCTTATGATTTCATTTAATCACTCTGGCCGTGTGCTTCAAGCTCCGGGACTGGTGTTGTCACCTGTGTATGCCTTGTGGCGACCAGTGGTGAATTTCGTGTATAAGCTGCGTGGACAACGCTCTAAATCGAGCAACTACACTTCAATGCTCGGCTGAAAAAATCCTGTTATGAACAGGCAAAGGCGACAAAACATACCAGTAGTGGCATCGTGGCGAGGCGTGCTTGCCATGTGCATTTTCATGTTTCACTTTGGTTTTAAGCAGTGGTTTTGCCAGCTGACGTGGTGCGGTGTGGTGTTTTTCTTCGTGTCGAGTGGATTTCTCGTTACGGTTCATCATCGTGGCGAAAAACTGACTTGGCGTGATTGCTTGCCATTTTGGTTTAGGCGAGCGGTAAGACTCTATCCTGCTCACTGGTTGGCCATGCTGCTGTTTGTGCTGCTTGCAGTGAGAAATGGCACTTTTGTTGCCAAGTTGTGGCCGCTGACGGTGAACTTGCTGCTTTTGCAGACATTTGTGCCTGTGCAGGAGTGTTTTTTTTCATATAACGTGCTGTCGTGGTTCTTGAGTGCATTGTTGCTGTGTTATGCGGCATATCCGTTGCTGGCACGCTTCTGGTCGCAAGCCAGGCTCGGCACTTTGTGGTGCGTGGTTGCGGTGGTGCTGTGCGCAAATGTTGGAGCAATTCACTTTGCCGTGGCTGAAGAAATGAAAAACTACCTGTATGTGTGCCCATTGGCACGCTTGGGGGAGTTTGCCCTCGGCATGACACTTGGCGAGACTTGGGCTCGCACAGGCGTCAGAGTCACGCGGTGTGGCGCACGTTGGCTTGAGATGGGCGCATGGGGTAGTCTGGTGGTGTTTATAGTGATTCATAGATGCTTCTCCAGTGCACTTGAGTGGTACGACGCCACGGTGTTGTGGTGGATTCCGGCAGGTGCGTTGATGTGGACGATGGCAGCTTGCAACGGAGTGGAAGGACCGGTGGGCAGGTTGCTGCTGACCAAACCACTGCGCTTCTTGGGCAAAATCAGTTTTGAGCTATATCTTTATCAGGCTATTGCTCCCATGGCACTGAGTGTGACACTGCTTCCACTGTTGTATCATTTCACTGGCATTACGCTTGGGCATCACAACGCGTGGTTTGTGACGATTTCGGTGCTGTGCCAGATAGCGCTGTCGTGGGGCTTGCACAAGTGGGCTGTGACACCATATTGGCGGTGGTGCTCGCAGAGAGTGTCTCGGCGTGGAACGGTGGTGCAAAAAGTGTGAAAAAGAGAGCCGTTTGCAATATCGGCTAAAAAAATGCGTTATAAAAGTTGATGGCGACAAAAAAAATACGACATATAACATTGGTTTTGGTCATGCTGCTGTGCGCTTGCTCAGCTATGGCACAGGAAAACGACAAAATTTTGAACCGTCCGTATGCCGACATGAGGCGGATTCATTTCGGTTTTTCTGTTGGCATGAATTTTCAGGACCTTAATTTGACCAACAACGGTTATGTGACCGATGACGGGCAGTCGTGGTTTGCCGACATTCCAAGCCACTCGCCAGGATTTTGTGTGAATGTGCTTGCCGATTTTCGTTTGTCGCAATACTTTAACCTGCGTTTTACTCCTGGAATGTATTTTGGCAACAAAGTGGTGAAATACCGCAATGCGCTTGGCAACCCCGATGCTGCAAACCAGCAGGAATATAAGCAGAGCCAGAATGTGAAGGCAACCTACATAGTGTTGCCAGTGGATTTGAAATACTCGGCACTGCGCTATCACCAGATGCGTCCATACTTCACCGGAGGCGTGATGGCGGTATATGACGTGGGCAAGGAACGGCCGGAGCAACTGCGCTTTAAGGACATGGACGTTATGCTCACTGTGGGCATGGGGTGTGATTTGTATTTACCATTTTTCAAGTTGTGCCCAGAGCTGAAATTCTGCTTCGGGCTGAAAAATATTCTTGAGAAGAAACGTCCTGACTTGAAAGATAACCCGGAGATGATGCGGTTTACGCAAAGTGTTGACAAGGCGCAAAACAATATGGTGGTCTTGACGTTTTATTTTGAATGATGAGCTGCACTGCAAGAAAATATGGACACTGCGTGCTGGCACGCCTGTTGCTGGTGGTGACACTGCTTGGCTGGGGCTGTGAATATGCTTCGGGACAAGTAGATGCGCAGTTCACGCAATATTGGGCTGCCCCCACATACTACAATCCTGCGGCAGCCGGCAATCTCGACTCAATACACATAACCGGCGGAAGCCGTGCGCAGTGGGTGGGCATAAAGCATGCACCACTCACATTTGTGGCTCTGGGCGACATGCCGTTTAAGTTCCTTAACAAGCGTTGGGGCACAGGTGTGAGCGTGCAGCAGGAGAGCATGGGTCTCTATAAGTCAATTCATGCGGGTGCGCAACTCGCTTTCAAGAAAAAAATGCTTGGCGGAATGTTGAGCGTGGGTATTCAGGCAGGAATCATCAACGAGTCGTTCAACGGCGACAGCATATTCATGCCCGAAGGCGACAACTATCATCAGGGCACCGATGAGGCCATACCGCGCACTCAAGTGGGCGGCACGGCGTTTGATGCCAACGTGGGCGTATTCTTCACCCATAAGTGGTTTTGGGCAGGAATCTCCGCCACCCACATCACGCAGCCCACGATTACGCTAAAGACCGACCAGAGCGAAGACCAGCAATATGAGTTTGACGCCGGCCGCATCTATTATTTTATGGCTGGCAGCAATATTCCGATAAAAAACACGTTATTTGAAGTGCAGCCGTCGGTCATGGTTAAGAGTGATTTCCAGTTTTTTCAGGCCGAGGCAACCGCCCGCATTCGTTACAACAAGTTTCTGAGTGCTGGCGTTGGCTATCGTTATAAAGATGCCGTGTCGGTGATGGTGGGAGCAGAATATAAGAATTTCTTCATAGGTTACTCCTACGACTATGCTACTTCGGCAATATCGAAGGTGAGCAACGGCAGTCACGAGGTGTTTGTGACCTATAATGTGAAACTTGACTTGAAGGAAAAAAATAAGAATAAGCATAAGAGTATTCGAATAATGTAGAATATGAAAAAGTTATTTGTATATATTTTAACAGCATTGACACTGACATCGTGTTTCTCTGGCCGCCGGAGCGTCAACAGCCAAGGTGGAGAGGTGACAGGTGCCGGGGCAATTTCTTATTCAGAGCCCACACCATACGGCATGGTGCTGATAGACTGCGGCTCCATGAAAGAAGGTCCTGGCGAGCGCGACTCGATTTGGGGCATTGACTCTGTGGCTCGCGGTGTGTCGGTAGATGCCTTTTGGATGGACGAGTGCGAGGTTACTAACTCAAAATACCGTCAGTTTGTGTATTGGGTGCGCGATTCTATCATTCGCGAGCGTCTCGCCGACCCGGCATACGGCGGCAATGACGAGTTCAAGATTACCGAGAACAAGTATGGCGACCCTGTGACACCACATCTCGACTGGACCAAGGCAATACCCTGGAAGAATCCGAGTGAAGATGAGGAACGCGCCATCAACAGCGTGTATCGCATCAACCCCATAACCGGTGTGCGTGAGCTCGACCCCAAGCAGCTTAATTACCGCTATGAGGTGTATAACCTCACTGAGGCTGCCAAGCGCAAAAACAGGTTGGACCGCGAGCGTCGTGACTACAACACCGACCATGCAGTGCCCGACACTGACCCCACTATAAGCAAAGACACGGCATTTATTGACGATAATGGTCAGATAGTGCGTCAAACCATAACACGGCCACTGTCGAGCCAATTCGACTTTGTGAACACTTACATAGTGAACGTGTTTCCCGACACCACATGCTGGGTCAACGACTTTGAAAACTCTTATAACGAGCCATACGTGCGCATGTATTTCTCAAATGGCGGCTACAACAATTATCCTGTGGTGGGCGTGAGCTGGGAGCAGGCCACTGCATTTTGCAACTGGCGCACCGATTTCTTGCGCAAGTCGATAGGCAAGGAAGGCATATACATAGAGCCTTACCGTCTGCCAACCGAGGCCGAGTGGGAGTATGCTGCACGCGCCGGTGTGAACAAAAACAAATATCCGTGGGAGGGCGACCTGCCACTCACCGAGGAAGACGGTTGCTTCTATGCCAACTTCAAGCCAATGGAAGGCAACTATGTGAAAGATGGCAACCTGATAGCAGCTCCTGTGGGAACATATCAGCCAAACGACTTCGGGCTATATGACATGGCAGGAAACGTGAGCGAGTGGACCTCTACAGCCTACACTGAGAGCATAGACAAGATGACGAGCGACCTCAACCCGGAATATCGCTACAATGTGGCCAAGGAAGACCCCTACAAGATGTCGCGCAAGATTGTGCGTGGCGGCTCGTGGAAAGACGTGGCACACAACATAAGGAGTGACCTCCGCATGTGGGAATATGAGAACGAGCAACGCTCTTACATAGGCTTCCGCTGCGTGCGCTCAAAGGTGGGCACAGGCAAGGCAAAACGCAAAAAATAATGATATTGCCGCGCAAACCGTAAAAACATTAGAATAAAAAGACATTAACAAAATTGCACACACATAGAAAATGGGCAAGATTAAGAAATATAAAAACGGAACGGAAAAATTCCTCACAGGCGACAAAGGACAGCGATTCTTCAACTTCGCCTACAGTATAGGTGCAGCCGTGGTGATTTGGGGTGCACTGTTCAAGATACTCCACCTCCCTGGCGGCAACACGCTGCTGTGCATAGGTATGGGTACTGAGGTGTTCATGTTCCTGCTCACGGCATTTGACCGCCCTGAGCGTGAATATCACTGGGAAGACGTGTTCCCGGTGCTTGGCACTGGCAATCCGGAAGACCGTCCTGACTTTGCTGGCGGTAGCGGAATCTACATTGGCGGCAGTGGCAACGGTGGCGCACAGCAGGCACAGGCCGTCAGCGCAGCTCAAGCCAAGAGCGCCGTGGGGTTGCCGCAAGGCATAGAGTTGTCGGCCGACGACACAAAGTCGCTCTCGGAGAGCATAGCCAAGATGGCTGCCGCAAGCGACCAGCTAAGCCGTATGGCTGAGCTGACCGACGCCACGCAGCAGTATTTAAGCCAGATGGCAAACATATCGAGCCAAATGGAGAAATTGAGCGAGACCACCGAGAAACTGAACCAAGTGTCGGAAACACTGCTCAACAGCTATCATGCAATAACCGACAACAGTTCCGACATCACGAGCAGTTCCTCCGGATATGTGGAGCAAATGGAGGCTCTTAACCGCAACATAAGTGGCTTGAACACCATCTATGAGATTCAGCTTAAAGGTGTGTCGTCGCAGCTCGACAGCATTGACCGCGTGAACCGTGGTTTGAAAGACATACGCGACATGTATGAGAAATCGGCTGCCGAGAGTGCACACTACTGCGACGAGACCGAAAAGATGGCTCGCTACATGAAGCAGCTCAACAGTGTGTATGAGAAGATGATCAAGGCAATGACCGTGAACATGTATCGCCCTCTTGGCGGCATGGCCGGCATTGACAGTGACAACGAAGAAAAAGAAGATTGAGTTAAATGCCAACAGCAAAAAATCAGACCATAGGCAGAATGTCGCCTCGCCAGAAGATGATAAACTTGATGTATATCGTCTTGACGGCCATGCTTGCCTTGAATGTGTCGAGCGATGTGCTCAACGGCTTCAGCCAGGTGGAGGACGGCCTCACGAGGTCTAACCGCACCATAACGGCCCGAAACCGCGCCCTGTATAGCCAGCTGCAAGCCTTCAATAAGGAAAATCCGGAGAAAGGTAAGGCGTGGCTCGACAAGGCTACCGAGGTGCAGGGTAAGACCGACTTGCTATATAGCTACATCGACTCGCTGAAATATGAGATTGTGAAGGCTGCCGACGGTCCTGAGGCCAATGTGAGGAACATTGAAAACCAGGATAACCTCGACGCTGCCTCGCAAGTGATGCTTGCCCCTGTTGGAGGCAAGGGCAAAGTGCTGAGAGCAAAAATCGACACTTATCGCAACTACATATTGTCGTTTCTTGACGATGCGCAGAAACGCAAGAATCTGGAGCAGGCACTATCGACCGCTCCACGCAAAGTGCCTGGCGCAATAGCCCACAAGGCATGGGAAGAGACCATGTTTGAGAACATGCCAACCATAGCGGCTGTGACTTTGTTGTCGAAATTGCAGAACGACATTCGCTATGCCGAGGGTGAGGTGCTGAACCAATTTTTGACCAATGTGGACCTTGGCGACCTGCGAGTGAACCTCGTAGATGCGTTTGTGGTGCCCCAGTCGCGCATAGTGATGCGTGGCACCAAATACTCGGCCAACATAGTGCTTGCTGCCGTTGACACCACACAGCGACCAGTGGTGTATGTCAATGGTCACCGTCTGGGCAACGACAAAGGCTTGTATGAAGTGGGTGCCGGCAAGGCTGGCAAATATGACTACTCTGGCTGGATAGAGGTGCTTGGACGCGACGGCTCGGTGACACGGCGTGACTTCAAGTCGTCATACACCGTGATTGACCCTCTTGCCACAGTGTCGGCAACAATGATGAACGTGTTTTATGCCGGAATCAACAATCCAGTGTCGATAGCCGTGCCAGGAGTGCCGGAAAGTTCAATTTCTGCCTCTATGACCAACGGAACGCTCGTGAAAAGTGCTAATGGCTGGATAGCACGTCCGGTCAAGGTGGGCGCAGAATGTGTGGTGACTGTGACGGCCGAAGTTGACGGCCACAGAACAAGCGTTGGCTCAACTGCATTTCGTGTGCGCAAACTGCCCGACCCACTGCCATTTATTGCCTATCGCGACGCAAAGGGCAATGCTAACCGCTACAAGGGCGGTCGTCCGTTCCCCAAGTCGATGCTGCTGTCGGCAGGCGGTGTAGATGCTGCTATTGACGACGATATGCTCAACATTGACTATCGTGTGCTGAGTTTTGAGACTGTGTTCTTTGACTCTATGGGCAATGCCATACCGGAGCTGTCAAACGGCTCGCACTTCTCTGAGCGTCAGCTCACGGCAATACGTCGCCTGCAACGCGGCAAGCGCTTCTACATATCGCATGTGAAGGCAACTGGCCCCGACGGCATACAGCGCGACCTTGCTCCTATGGAAGTGATAGTGAATTGATGAATTAGTTAAGAGAAAAAGCTTATAAACTACGATATGAAAGTTTTAAAGACATTAGTGGCTGTGGCGCTTGTTGCCGGGTGTGTGCAACAGCTCTCGGCACAGGTGGTGAAGAAAAAGTCGGGTGATGACGCCCAAAAGGCTAAATCGGCGCAAATCACCACTCGTCAACAGTCGTTCTATGAGGTCAACGAGCCACACGACGCCGACTTGCAGTGGATGAAGGTGGTGTATCGCTCGCTCGACTTGACCAAGGGCAAGAATCCGGCTCTCTATTATCCCGACGAGCCAAATGCCGACGGCCAGGACTTGTTTTTCATCATCATGCGCCTGCTTGCCAACGACCAGATTTCGGCATACGAATATCTTGACGGCAAAGAGCTGTTTACTGACCAGTACAAAATCAAGGTGCAGGAAATGCTCGACCGTTTCCACATTCTCTACACCGCAGCCAAGGGCAGCAGTGACAAGCACCCGAAGTTTACGATAGAAGATGCTGACATTCCTGCCAATGAGGTGCTGAGTTACTACATCGTGGAGCGGTGGGAGTTTGACTCGCGCAGCAATGCCATGAAATCTCGTGTTGAGGCAATATGCCCAGTGCTTCACCGCACCGACGAGTTTGGTGGCGAACCCATAAAATACCCTATGTTTTGGGTGCTGATGAATGACATTCGCCCTTACATAGCTCAGCAGTATGTGTTCACCGACGATGATAACAATCTTGCGCGCTATAATCTTGATGATTTCTTTAAGCTCAAGATGTACACTGGTGACATCTACAAGGTGAAAAACATGCGAAATCTGTCGCTCATGCAGCTTTATCCCGACCCCGACGACTTGAAGCATGCCCAGGACAGCATAGAGCAGCGTCTGCGCTCGTTTGACAACAACTTGTGGGTTCCAACACGCGAGGAGCTTCAAGCGCAGCGTGAGGCCAAAGAAAAGCTTGAGGCGGAGAGCGACACTACAGGTGTAGATGACTCCAATGCCACTGAGGCTAAAACAGTGCGCAAGGCAACGAGCAAGCGCGCTCAGAGCAAGCGTGCCACGGCCAAGAAATCAACTGCTCCTAAAATCAAAAGCCGCAAGCCAAAGGCAAGTTCTTCTGGCAGTCAGAATGCGGTGAAATCAGTGCGAAACCGCCGTCGCAAATAAAAAGCGTCAACTCAAATATCAACCACATAACGTAGCAAAAGAGCAGCCCAATTGGGCTGCTCTTTTTGTTTTTTGGGGTTTGGATTCGCTTCAAATTTTCAGCAATTTTGGTTTGGATTTGCTCACATTTTTGCTGTTTTTTGGTTTGGTTTTGAAAAATTCTAATCAAATCTGCTATGCAAAACAGCAAAAATATCGACGGCGACAAGGATTACACCTTGATTGTTTAATTTGTGCATTATTAATGCTGTTGCATATATAGTGCATCTGGTTTTAATTGAAGCAGCTAACTGCTTTTTTAGAAATAAGCAAATGCGTTTTGGGTAGCTTGGTGGGGGAGGATTATTGCTCTACCCAGGGAATGTTGGCTCCTTCGCTGAGGCGTTCCACACCAAGCTCGTGGCAGTCGGCGTAGAATTGCTTTTCGGCTTTGCTGAAGTCATTGGCAAACTCGCCTCGCTTGGCACACATCTTGTAGAAACGGAACGACAGCTCGGTGCGTCGCACATGGTTGAGGGCTTGTGCATCGGCAGTAACGGCTTGTTTGGCCTGTTGCCACCAAGAGTCTATTTCATTAAGCTGCGCATCAGAAATCAGTCCCTTGTAAAGCTCGTCACAACTGACGATGAGGTTGAAGTCCTTGCCGTTGTCGGCAATCACTTTGTGCATGAAATCGTAGTAGCGGCGCACGTGTGTGGCTGCAGCTCTGTAGTAGGCTGCCATGAAGCGGTTGACGAGCGTGTCGGTGTTTTGCTCCGGATTCCAGAGCAACTTGGCCAGTATGTAGCCTTTCATGTCGCCAAATCCGGCTTGCTTGCCATCTTGATACATGCCTTGCTCAAACACACCTTTCACGCCGTTGTCGCGGAAGAAGCGAATGTTGTCGCCAAATGTGTGAATGTTGGGGAACGGACACAGGTATTGGGCAAAATTGGTGGTGTAGTCCCAGATGTAGATGCGCTTGCAGATGCGTCCCCATGTCTCTATGCAGTGGCGTGGGCCGGCGTTCTGCTCGCAGCCAGTGATGGGGTGGGCAGAGCAAGCTCCGGTGCAGTAGCGCACTATCACGTTGGGGCGCGGCACAGTGATGCTGGGTGGGGTTATGGAGTATTGGTAAGCAAGCAAGTCAACGGCCGCATGTGGAAACTCGCCTTTTATGGAGTCGGCCACGGCATTGACGAAGCGTAGCATAGCGCCCATTGGAGAGCCTTCGGCATCGTTGATGGCCTTGCATTTGGCGCAAGTGCAGTAGCTGTCGATGACAAAGCTGTCGTTTTGCGACACCGACACTATTGACGACTCTGGGTCGTTGCGAAGCCATTGGCGCACACTGTCAATCACAATGTGGAGCACTTCGGGGTTGGTCATGCAGAGCTGGCTGTATAGGTGCTTTGCTGTGCGCTTGCCGCCAATCTCGGAGAAATATTCTGGGTGCGACTCAAAATATTTTTCAGGCGGCACGAGCTTGTCGAAAGTGTGCACGGCTTGTGGTCCGGCGTAAGACACGCCACCACCCCACTGCTTGGTGAGTGTGCGGCGGTCAGTCTTGGAGAACATGCCGTTGAGGTGCAGCTTTGCGCTTATTTCGGGGTCGTAGGTGCAGCTCCAGTAGGTGTCGCGGTTTTCAAATGGCGGCACATAGGTGGTGTCGAGTTTGGCTATGGTGAGCGTGCGAGTGTGTGGCACGGTCTCGGTGTCGGTGGCATAGAATTCACACCCCATGAGGCGGAGCAGCTCATAAACGCCGTAAAGTGTGCCACGGCCATAGAATTCGCCCGAACCTGTAACAAACAGCTTGTTGCCTTGCCATGTTATGGCATAGCCTTCTAAGTCGGCATTTTCGCGAGCTTTGTATATGGCGTTGTTGTCGCGGTTGGTGCTGCCAATCAATATTTCGTTTTTTATGGCAGGCATAGCGTCGGGCACAATGGGTAGTGTGCAGCCGGTGATTTTGCTTATGTATTTCTGGAGTTGTGTGGCGGCTGTCTTTTCGGCTGGTAGCGGATTGGCAGCCACAACAATGCGATAGTTGCTTTTTGAGTTTTTGACAATAGTGGCTTTGTTGGCTGCCTGGGCTGATGTGCCGGCAAGGCAACTCATAGCGACGATGAAAATAGATAAAAATAGATGCTTCATGCTAATGGTTTTTTATATGGAAACGAAGTTAGTTTTTTTTGCCGAAACTTGCAACACAATGCGTGCAGGTAGTGATAAAAATAATTAGAAGGTATGGCCTTGTGGCATTTACGGTCTGTGTTAATGGTTCTTAATAACAAAGCAAACCTCTGATAATCAGAGGTTTGCTTTGTTTGTGTACTCGGAGCGGGACTTGAACCCGCACAGCCGCAATGGCCAAGGGATTTTAAGTCCCTCGTGTCTACCGATTCCACCATCCGAGCAGCATCATCGTAGAACTTGATTTGCGTCTAAAATGCGATGCAAAGATAATAGCAATTTAATTTACTTGCAAATAAAAATTGCTTTTTGACTTTTTTGCCCATTATTACTTGTGCTTGTGAGCGGAATGGCGCTTTTTCATTTGACGAGTGCAAACGGTGTGGGGGTGTTGCCTGTCCAGTGATAGATGTGAAGTTCGGAGCCGTTGGTCTTGTCTTTGCCGGTGAAAGGGTGCGACACCACGGCATAGCCGTTGCCAATGGGGGCAAATCCCCAAGGACCGTAGTTGAACTGGAAGCTGAACACTCCCGACGGCGCATGATAAAGTCCGTCGCGGAGCAGAGGAATGGTCAATGCTTTCTCGGCGCACGGTGAGCCTTTCAAAGGAGCGAGGCGAGGGGTGGTGCGGCTGTCGATGACATAGACCGTGTTGTTTGGAAACGATGGCTTGTGGCCGCGATACACCATCATGAACCAAAGTCCAGAGGAGCGGTCGAAAGCAAGGTTTTGCACGCCCCATGAAGTGTTGCCGGTGTAGATGAAATATTTGCCTTGGGGTTTGGCAGGGCCGCTCTTGGGCAAAGTGTCTTGTGTGAGTGGTCTGGCAAAGCGTTTGAGTTGTGCCGGCGAGTATTGCAGCAGCACCTGATAGTCGTTGTCGGTGCGGTTGTTGTCGGGGGTGATGCCATAGGCCACAGTGAGCAAGGTATTTCCATTTGTAGAGCCAAATTTTGGGCCGAATGTGATGCCATCTATGCCGCTGCAACCATAACGGCCGTTGTGGTCGCCAATGCGCTGCTCATAGTCGCTGACCACAGTGGGCAGATACACTGCGGTTAGCACTTGGGGCGTCTGGCAACTGATGTCGGGGCGATTGATGGCAGCGCCGTTGAAAATAGCTATGTACCAAGCGTTGTCGGTGGGCGACTTTCGTCCTGTGGCTTTGTTGATGCCTTTGCCAATGGCATCGTTTTTGAATTCGAGCGAGGCATACACCTTGCTGTCGGCTTCGCAGAATGTTAGGCAGCCGAGATGTCCCTGAAAACCTGTCACAGAGCCGAGCACGTTGCCTTTTAAGTCTGTTTTGACCAGCGATGTGGTGAATGAGAAATAAACCCAGCCATTTTTCTTGTCAACGGCAATGCCCTGCACGTGTCCGTAGCCTTGCGACATGACAGAGAATGGTGTGAACTTGGTGACAAAAGCCGGTGTTGCCGCCTGTGTCATGATAGGGAGAATTATGGCGACGAGCAATGCGATGACAATGTTATGACGCTTCATAATGAAATCAATCATTAGTTAAGTTCCATTTTAAATTAATATCATAGAAGTTGGGCTCTATACTGTTACGTAATTCGTTTGCTATGTAGATTTTGCTGGTATTTAAATCTTTGACCACACTACATTTTTGTTTGAAAATTCGTGCTACCGTCTCGGCTAAATATAACAAGCCTTTTGTGGATAAACCATTTACTTCCAAAGTCAGTGACTGCTTATCGTAAATTTCTCCGTTATTGCCTATATATTTACCGTGGAAAAAGTTGCCAACGCAATATGCACTGATATGTTCTTTATTACAGTTATTGAACTTGTTTTTAATCTTGTGTAATATTTCAAACTTGTTGATGCGTTGGTTGAAAGTATGCAAAATTTGTTTTATGTCTCGATTTAAAGCGTTGGTATCAAGCTTTGCAACATTCGCATCAGCAGGAAAGACGATGACTCCGCCTTGATAGCGTTTCTTACAATCTTGGTCAGCATAAACTTCTTTTACTGGAGTAAATGCTTCACCATTTTTTTTGCATTCATGAATAAAGCCGCCACGAGCAAAAGCAATGCCTGTTGGTATTTTTTGTTCGGTGGGTGAGAAATACTTGATTTCTTTGAAGTGACGTTTTGAGCACTCTTTTAGCAGGTGGTTAACCTGATTTGGTAAAAGCAAATCACTAATAATCTCGGTTTTCAATACATTAAAATCATTCATACTACAAATTGTTTCCTATGCTTCTTTCTTGATTTTTTGACGTAATTGGGATATGCTCATTTTATCATGCGTGACATCAAGCAATTCACGCTGATATTCGCGTACAAAATCCATTAAATCCTCAGCATCCAGCTTCCCATATATCTTGGGTTCTCCATTAATGGTTATTGGCACTAATCTATCACCATCAACTACATAGACGCATTCAGGGTGCCTAAATATAATATAATTTTCTGTTTCGTCAATAATCAGCCCATATTCTAACCCTGTAACTGAAGGCTCTAAATACGCCACACCGTCTTGCACTTCCTCATCATAGACGGTTTTAGCGAAATTATCAGTGCTAACTTCTCCGGTGTCAGGCAAATTCAACATTTTTCGTATTTGCCGTATCTCTTCTTTATGTGTCATTTCTCATTTTTTATTCTTTATTATTATTTAAAAAGTTGTTGTTTGCTTTCGTGTTTCAATAAGAGGTGATGATGTAGCCGCCATTGACTGACTGACGGACAATGAACGGGCGCAGCCCTTTCTTCTTTTCTATGGCTTGACCTGAAATGGGACCTCCGGCACCGCCAATCACATTGTAGCGCGACTTGCAGTTGGGGCACACAGCATCGAAGTTGTCGGGGTCGATGTCGAGGAGTATGGTGGGCTTATTTTCCACAGGGCAAGCGGCCTCAAAAGCAATGGGACCATAGGTGCTCGTGGAAATGTCGAGGCCATAGATTAGGAGAACGCCGCCAAAGCCGGTGTAGGTATTGGCGTTATAGGGGAAGTTGGCCGGCAGCTGCTTGGTGCGACAAAACAGCCGATAATCGCCCAGACCATTAACACCATAGGTGGCCCACATGGCATAGGAGCCAAGATTGATGCGCACAGGGTAGTTGGGTGTGGACTTGTTGTCGATTTTTGTGCATGATACGGCGGTAACCAGCATGACGGCAACCAGCGCTGTCAATTTGCTGTTTATGTGGCCAAAACTAATCATTTGCCGAGCAATTTGTTGAAAGCCTTATGATAGGTCTCGAAGTCGAAGCTATCGAGAGTGCGCTTATACAGAGCCTCGATGCGGTCGTTGCACAAGTTGCCGATAGAGCCCTCGTGGGTGTGGTGAATGTGCTTGTCGGGGGTGAATTTGCCAGCCTCGATGTTGAGTCCCACTTGCTTGTAGGCATCGCGGAACGGAACGCCACTCTGCACGAGCCTGTTGACTTCCTCAACAGAGAACATCAGGTCGTAGCGAGGGTCATCGATTAGGTGCTCGTTAACCTTGATTTGGCTTATCATGGCGTTGACCATGGAAACGATGGTCTTGATTTCGGCAAACGATGGCAGGAATTCCTCTTTTATGAGCTGGAGGTCGCGGGAGTAGCCCACCGGCAGATTGTTGGTGATGAGGGTTATCTGGTAGGGCAAAGACTGCAGTTTGTTGCAGCGTGCGCGCGTAAGCTCAAACACGTCGGGGTTCTTTTTGTGCGGCATGATTGACGAGCCGGTGGTGAACTCGTCGGGCAGCTTGATGAATCCGAAGTTTTGGGAGTTGAACAGGCACGCGTCGAACGCAAGTTTCGACAGCGTGGCGGCTATGTTGGCAATGGCGCTTGACACAATGCGCTCTGTCTTGCCGCGACCCATTTGGGCATAGACCACATTGTAGTCAACCGATGCAAAGCCGAGCAGCTTGGTGGTCAGCTCACGGTCGAGTGGGAACGATGAGCCGTAACCGGCGGCAGAGCCGAGCGGATTGCGGTTGTTGACATCGTAGGCGGCTTTGAGCACCACGAGGTCGTCGGCAAGCGACTCGGCGTAGGCACCAAACCACAGTCCGAATGACGACGGCATGGCCACTTGCATGTGAGTGTAGCCAGGCATCAGCACTTGCTTGTAGCGTTCACTTTGGAATATGAGGGTCTTGAACAGCACGGTGACGTGTTTCACCACGTCTTCAATCTCGCTGCGAATGAACAAGCGCAGATCCACGAGCACCTGGTCGTTGCGCGAACGGCCGGAGTGTATCTTCTTGCCAATGTTGCCAAGACGCTGTGTGAGCAGCAGTTCCACCTCGCTGTGCACGTCCTCGATGCCGTCCTCAATGATGAATTTGCCGTCGGCAATCTCCTGATGGATTTTGCGAAGTTCGGCAGTGAGGGTAGTCAGCTCATCGGCGGTGAGCAGTCCTATGGATTGCAGCATGGTGATGTGCGCGAGTGAGCCGAGCACGTCGTAGCAGGCCAGATACATGTCCATTTCACGGTCGCGGCCAATGGTGTAGGTCTCGACATCGTGGTTGAGTTGAATATTCTTTTCCCAAAGTTTTGAAGCCATGATTGTTTTGATTTTTTGTATGTTACTTAAACACAAAAGTACACAAAAATCTCTTGTTTTTGTGTACTTTTGCGCTGTTATGGAAAAATTGTTTTCGATAGTGACGGTGACGTGGAACGCCGCCGGTGTAATAGCACCCACAATCAGCGGAATAAAGCAGCAGACCTTTACCGACTTTGAGTGGCTTGTGGTGGACGGCGCGTCGAAAGACGACACTGTGCGGCTTGCCCAAGATGCTGGTGTGCCAAACACGCGCATAGTGAGTGAGCCTGATAAGGGATTGTACGACGCAATGAACAAGGCAATACGCTTGGCCAAAGGAAAATATCTGATATGGCTTAATGCCGGCGACTCGTTTGCCGATGCGCAGGCGTTGCAACGGCTTGCCGACGCCGCAGTGGGCAATCCAGGTGTGATTTACGGACAGACGCAGCTCGTAGATGAGTCGCGGCGTGTGGTGGGCATGCGCCACCTCACAGCCCCCAAACATCTCACGGCCGACAGCTTCAAGCGCGGCATGCTGGTGTGCCACCAGGCCTTTGTGGCTCGGCGCGACATAGCTCCGCAATATGACTTGACCTATCGCTTCAGTGCTGATTTTGACTGGTGCATAAGGGCGCTTAAAGCCTCGACGGCCAATGCCTATGCCGGCGACAGGCCTGTGATAAGCTTCTTAACCGACGGCATGACCGACAAAAACCGCAAGGCATCGCTAAAAGAGCGGTTTTGCATTATGTGCCGATATTATGGCACTGTGCCCACAGTGCTGCGCCACATTTCGTTTGTGCCGCGATTTGTGCTCAACAAACTAAGGCGTGCATCGGTAAAGAAATAATGAAATATGTGATTTTTGAGAATTAAAGAATGTGAAAATGCCTTGTGTAAGGCTTTTTTGTTATAGATTTGTGTTCCAAAAAGGAAAATACAAATGAATACTCAAGAATTTTCGCCCAAAAAGGGTTATCACATACAAGAAATAGATGCCTCCTATTGCCATAAGGACCTTTTGCAGGTGAAACAAGGCTTTTTTGTGCTTTGCACCTGTGGAGAGGCCGAGTTTGAAATAAATATGGTGAAGATGCACATCAGGCAGCACTGTGTGGCCATGCTTTCAAACATACTTGCCATGCGCTTAATATCCACGAGTGCCGACTTCAAAGCCATAGTGCTGATTATAGATGCAGAAATGTTGAGCCAAATTTCGGTTGGCATTCCGGTGCATGTGTTTGAACAGATATTGTGTGAGCCTGTGCGCGAAATTGTTGCCGATGACGATTGGCAGATGCTCGATGGGCTGCTGAATGTGGCTCTTACATACAACAAAAAGAACACGCCATCGCCATTCAGCCAAGAGATTGTGGGAGGCATAACAAGATGCTTATTCCTGATATATGGTGAAGATGCGGTGGTGACCGACAGGTCAGAGCAAAAAATGGTTTACACTATGGGTGACAACTACTTCCGCCGTTTTGTGGAGTTGCTGCAGACGCATGTGAAGCATGAACATGAAGTGTCGTTCTATGCCGAGCAGCTTCACATCACTCCAAAATATCTGGGCGAGGTGTGTAAGCATAAATCGGGGCACAAAGCCAAAGACATAATCTCGTTTATGCTGCTCACCAACATAAAGCGCGATGTGATATTGAGCGGCAAGTCGATAAAAAACATTGCCTACGAGTATAACTTTGCCGACCAGTCAAGTTTCGGCAAATTTTTCAAAAAAATGACGGGAATATCGCCCCTGGTGTTCAAAAAAAGGTCGCATAGCGACTTTTATGAGTGAGAAAGTGCCGGTAAAGGCAACAACTGCCGCAAAAAAGAAAAATAATCAATAAACAAGTAGATAAGAAATTATGAGAAATAAGATTGTGCTGCTCGCCATGCTTGGCGTGCTGACGGCGTTTGCCACTATAATCAACAATATGTATCTGCCGGCTCTGCCTAAGCTGGTGGAATTTTTTGGAGCTACAATCACACAGGTGCAGCTTGGGCTGACGGCCGGAATGGTGGGCTTGACAATAGGTTCGCTGGTGATAGGCCCGCTTAGCGACCGCTTGGGGCGGCGTGGACCTCTGCTGATGTCGATGCTTGTGTTCACACTTGCGTCGGTGGGCATAATTTATGCTCCCGACATTAACGCATTTGTGGCATTGCGCTTTTTGCAAGGCTTTGCCGGAGGCGGAGGCGTGGTGATAGCCCGGTCGATAGCCACCGACAACTATCGTGAACACGCCTTGCTCGTGGCTCTGGCAGTGATAAATGTGATAAACGGCATTGCACCCATAGTGATGCCGATAGTGGGTGGCTCCATTGTGGAAGCGGCTAACTGGCAAGGCATATTCGCATTCATGGCTGTGGTGGGCGTTGTGATGCTCATGGCGTGTGCGCTGATGCGAGAGTCACTGCCAGATGCTGCACGAAACAGTGGCGGCGTGATGGACGTGTGCAGGCAGTTTGGCAAGGTGCTTGGCAACAAGGAATATGTGTGCTACATAGTGCATCAGGGTGCTGCGCAAATGCTGCTGTTTGGCAACATTGCCTCGTCGTCATACATCGTGCAGGAGCACTATGGCTTTTCGCCCATAGCCTACAGCCTGACACTTGGCGTTAACGGCTTGTTTATAGCAATAGGAGCCGGAGCTGCCGGTGCGTTGAAAAGCTCGCTCCGCGGTGTGAGGGTGAGTAGCTGGGGCATGGTGGTGTTTGCTTTGGTAGAGCTGGCGCTGGTGCAGTTTGATTTAAGTTTCTGGGCATACGAGGGAGTGCTTTGCCTGATGCTCGCATTTATGGGGATAACGCTCACCTCATCGTCATCGCTTGCCATGGAGAGTGAGCGACTTTATGCCGGAACGGCTTCGGCGCTGCTTGGCACGGTGGG
This sequence comes from uncultured Muribaculaceae bacterium, assembly GCA_934675575.1. GTDB lineage: Bacteria > Bacteroidota > Bacteroidia > Bacteroidales > Muribaculaceae > Sodaliphilus. The sequence goes on along the minus strand of CAKUQQ010000010.1, from coordinate 10,153 downwards.
ATTTTTGGCCGGCAGCGTGGTGTCGCCGCTGGTGGGCATTGGGTGTGACATGTTGTTGACAACGGCAGTCATCTTTGTGCTGGGTGCGGCACTTGCCTTTGCCTTTGGTCGCAAGGCCATGTCTCTCACAGCAAAGAAGCAATAAAAAAACATAAAAACGACGTGCCCACGCAGTTTTTTGGGGGGCGCATACATAAAGATCAGGGGCTTCCGGCTGTGCCGGAAGCCCCTGATTGTGCGTGATGTGTGATGATTGGGTTACATCACTGTTATGTTACTTTTTAGCATCTATTTCCTTGAGCAACTCCTTAACGGCAGTCTCTATCTGCTCGTCCTTGCCCTTGACCACGGTTTCGGGGTTGTTTGCAACCTTGATGTCGGGTTCAAGCTGGGTGTTTTCGAGATAGTTGCCCTCTGGCAGCAAGTAGCCTATGACCGGAATACCGAAGATGAGGCTTGGGTCTTGCAATGTAATCCAGTTGACGCTGGTCATTGTGCCCGGAACAGGCATACCCACGAGTTTGCCTATGCCAGTGTGCTTATACACCCAAGGTGTGCCGTGAGCGTTGCTGTAATTGGCTTCGCACTGCACCATGATGCTGGGTTTGTTCCAGCGGCGGCTCGGCATGTCGCAAGCCTCTTTGCCGCGAGTGACTTGAGTGAAATATTTTTTGCCACTAAACAAGATTTCGATGTCTTCGTGCAGACGGCCACCACCATTCCAGCGAGTGTCGATGACGATGCCGTCTTTCTTGTAGAATTTGCCAAGCACCTGATTGTAGGCTTCGCGGTAGCTTGCATCGTTCATTGACTGCAAATGTACGTAGCCAAGACGGCCGTGCGAGAGGCTATCGACCAAGGCTTCACGACCCTTGACCCAACGTTTGTAGAGCAAGGCATTGTTGGTGCTGCGGCTTATGGGGCGGATTACCTCGTCCCAGCGTTTGCCAGATGCAGGGTTGTAGAGCGAAACGAGGGTCTTCTTGCCAGTCTGTCCATTGAGTAGCAAAGAGCAGTCATTCTCCACAGTGATAGGAGTGCCATTGATTTTCTCAATGATTGTGCCTGCCTTAACCTGCGATTTTGCTTTGTCGAATGGGCCATTGGCAATCACTTCGGCCACTTTAAGACCCTTGCCCTTGAAGTTGAGGTCGAAGAACAGGCCGAGGTAGCTTGTGGCCTCACCGCCGTCGGGATAGTAGCGGCCGCCGGTGTGCGAGGCATTGAGTTCGCCAAGCTCCTCGCTGAGCAGATTGGCAAAGTCGTAGTTATTGTTGATGTGCGGCAAGAACTTGCGATAAGTGGCCACGCAAGCTTCCCAGTCGAGGCCGTGCATGTTGGGGTTATAGAACTTCTTGCTCACCTCTTGGTGCACATAGTTGAACATGGCTTCACGCTCCTTGGCCAAGTCAAGCTTCATCTCGGCACGATAGGAAATGGGCGAGAACTTGTCGGCGCTGACACTGACCTTGCCCATGCTGTTGCTGCCGAGAACAAACAAGTTTTTGTTGTCCTTGTCAAGCTCCAGGTCGGCGGCAGCAGTGTTCATCTTGTTGATGAGCTTGGTGTCGTGCTTGCGCAGGTCGAGCTTCCAGAGGTCGTATTTGTTCTCGAAAGCCGAGAGGTAATACAGGCTATTGCCGTCGTCGGTGATGATGGCCGAGGCAAGGTCGGAAGAATTGGGTGTGACACGCACTATGCGGTCGGCAATTTTGTCAAGTTCCACTGTGATGTCTTTCTTTTTGACATCATTGGCTTTTTTGCCGTCGTCTTTCTTTTTATCGTCTTTTTTCTTCTTGTCGGCTTCAGCTGACTTTTTCTTGTCTTCCTCAGCCTTCTTGGCCTTTTCCTCTTCTTGCTGATACTCGTAGTCCTCTTTGCTCAGCTGATATTTGTCGTAGGCTTCTTGATTGACAAATGCGAGGAAGATGTCGTCTTGAGAGCCCCAAGAAGCCTGGCTGCGCAATCCGTAGCGATTGCTGGTGAACATGATGGCGTCGCCTTTCATGACCCAACGCGGATTAACGTTGATGTAGGCGCTGTTGGTGATATTGGTGACAGGAGAGCCGCCCTTGGCACTCACAATGCCTATGTCGGAATAAGGGTCGCGGCCGTGGCCGATGAATTCGAGAGTGAACCACTTGCCGTCGGGGCTCCAGTTATAGTTGAACTTGCCCTCGGTGACGTACCACTGGCTACCGTCGGTGATTTGACGCTCTTTCTTGGAAGCGAAGTTATAGACGGTGAGTTTGTCACGGTCTTTGATATAGGCGATTTCCTTGCCGTCGGGCGAGATTTTTGGGAAATAACGCTCTGCTTTGTCGCCAGAAAGGATAATCTCCTCCTTGATAAGTGTGGCGTTTGGGAAATCGAGGTCTTCTTTGCGCTCGATAGTGGCTTTAACAATCTCCCATTTGCCGTTGCGCTGAGTGTCGTAGGTGAGTGTGCGGTTGTCAGGTCCCCAGCTTATAGAGGTCTCGGTGGCAGGTGTCGTGGTGATGCGCTTGGTGGTGCCATATTCCACGCTTGTGACAAACACGTCGCCACGCACTATGAAGGCAACTTGCTTGCCGTCGGGTGAAGCAGCTGCGCTTGTGGCACCGCGCGTGAGCTTGAGGTTGGCAATCTGCTCGCTATCGTCGCTCACGAGGTCGATTTTAACCTTTGACGGTGAAGCACCATTCTTTTGGGTGTAGATTTCGCCATCGTAGGTGAAGCAAAGTGTGCCGTTGGCGGCAACTGACAGGAAGCGCACGGGATTTTTGGTGAAATTGGTCACCGCCTTGGCTTGTGCCGGGTTGTCGAGCGGGAACGACCACACGTTGAACGAGCCGCCGTTGCGCTCGCTAAGGATATAGACATTTTTGCCGTCGGGGCTGAGCGCCGGGCTGCGGTCTTCGCCGGCACGGTTGGTGAGATTGGTGTGATGGCCAGTGGCTATGTCGTAGCGCCACACGTCGCGAGTGACCGACGAAGTGTGATGCTTGCGCAAGGGGTCTTCCATGCCCTTTTGGTCCTGGTAGAGGAAGAAGCGGCCTTGTGGGTCGAAGTTAATTTCCTCGGCAGGTGTGGCTATAACCTGTGTGGGACTGCCACCTGCCACAGGCACACTATAGACCTCGGTGAGGCGTGCCGTGGGAAACATGGCACTGCTTGCAGGGTCTTGTATGGCGGCAGAATAATAGATGTTCTTGCCGTCGGGTGAGAATGTCCATGGGGTTTCGCTTGTGGAGTTGAACGTGAGCTGCACGGCCGAACCGCCGTCGGCAGGCATTACAAACACGTCGAAATTGCCTTTGCGGTCGCTTGCAAAAGCGATTTGCTTGCCGTCGGGCGACCACACGGGGTTGGTTTCATAAGACGGCTGGGCTGTGAGCCTCACGGCTTGTCCGCCGGTGGCGGCCACTTTGTAGATGTCGCCCTTGTAGGTGAAGGCGATTTGAGAGCCGTCTGGCGAGATTTTGGCGTTTCGCAGCCATAGCGGAGTTATGGCCGAACTGCTGGCCACGCCCAATGCCACCAGTGCGCAAGTGATTAATGTTTTCTTCATCAGCAGATGTTTTGTTGTTACTATGTTTTCTTCTATGTTATTCTTTGTTGCAAGCGGAGTCGTTGTCATACCAAGTGGAATACATGAGGTAGTTTTTGGCAATCTTTACGTTGATTTCCTTGGCCTGTGCCGGGTCAACCATCTTCTTGAACTTTGCCGGAGAGCCAGCCCACAACTCGTGTGCGCCCACCTTGGTGCCTCCAAGCACCACACTGCCAGCGGCAATGATGGCGCCTTCGCCAATCTCGGCATTGTCGAGAATCACACTGCCCATGCCTATGAGTGCCATGTCGTGAATTTTTGCGCCATGCACCACCACATTGTGGCCGATAGACACGTCGTTGCCGATTTCGGCAACTGATTTCTCATAGAGAGTGTGGATTACGGAGCCGTCTTGAATGTTGGTGCGGTTGCCTATGGTGATGGTGTTGACATCGCCGCGCAGCACAGCTCCAAACCAGATGCTGCACTCGTCGCCCATAGTCACGTCGCCTATGATGGCCGCGTTGTCGGCAAGGAAGCAGCCCTTGCCCATTTTAGGGGTGTAGCCCCTTACTGATTTTATTATTGCCATAGCGAGAAAAAATGTGTAGTTGTGATTGAATTCGTTTATTTGTGAATAGGTTGGGTCTTTTGCTCAAGCCAAGCTTTTTCGTCGTCGTTGAGATAGGGCGACAAGCGGCTCAACACGGTGTGGTGGTAGCCGTTGATTTGGTCGATTTCTTTTTGCGAGAGCATGTCAACGTCGATGAGCGCGGTGTCGTAAGGAAACAGCGTGAGCACTTCAAACTGCAGAAAATCGCCGAAATCATCGGTCTTTTGGCCCTCTACGCAAAGCAGCAGCACCTCGGTGCGAATGCCATATTTGCCAGTGATGTAGAGCCCAGGCTCATCGCTTGTGACCATGCCGGGCTTGAGTGTGGCAGGATTGATGTCGGTGCGAATGCTCTGCGGCCCCTCGTGACAGCCGAGGAAGTGACCCACGCCGTGGCCGGTGCCGTGGCGGAATGTCTTGCCCTCATTCCACAGTGGACCGTGGGCGAGAACATCGAGCTGCACGCCTGTGGTGCCGACTGGGAACTTGGCACGAGCCAGGGCAAGGTGTCCCTTGAGCACAAGAGTGAAGTCGTGGATTTCTTCGGGTGTGGGGTTGCCGAGCGTGATGGTGCGCGTTATGTCGGTGGTGCCGCACAGATATTGTCCGCCGGTGTCGATGAGCAGCAGCCCGTCGGGGCGCAAGGTGGCGGCAGTGGTGTCGTTGGCCTGATAGTGTACGATTGCTCCATGCTCCTTGTAGCCGGCAATCATGGCGAAGCTGTCGCCTCTGTAAAGCTCACTCTGACTGCGTAACTCAATGCCTTTGTTTGACACGTCAACCTCGTTTATGATGCCGCCAGGCACTTTGCTCTCTATCCAGCGGAACAGGCGCACAAGGGCTGCGCCGTCGAGTTCCATGGCCTTGCGGAAACCATCAATCTGCACGTCGTTTTTTATGGCTTTCAAGTCGATTACCGGTGATTTGGCGTAGAGCTTGCTGCACATGATGGCTTGACCGAGCGCGTCGCTCACATGGTCGGGGTCGAGGAGCACAGTGTCGCTCTCATGCCGTTTCTCAAGGAATTGCTCCACGCTGTCGTAATCTTTGATTTTGATGTCATGAGCCTTGAGGTGCTCTTTAACTTCGGGAGTGACTTTGCTCTCGTCGATGAAAAGCACACGCTCGTCGTCGGACACATAGGCATAGGAAATCACGACAGGTGTGTAGGCCACATCGTTGCCGCGCAAATTGAAAAGCCATGCAATCTCGTCGAGTGCGGCTATGAATGTGGCATTGGCCCCTGCGCTGTGCACGGCCGATAGCACTCTTGTGATTTTGCTGTCAACGTCCTCGCCGGCATAGGCCACATCGTGCACATAGGCAGGGTCGCTTGAGCATGCCGGGCGGTCGGTCCAAATGTTGTCAATCGGATAGAAATTGGTGGCAAGCATAAAGCCGTTTTCTCCGCAGAAATACTCGAGGCGGTTGGCCTCCATTATGGAGAACAGGCGGCCGTCGATAGCCACCAGCGAGTCGTCGGCAAGATTTTGCGCCAGCCACTCTTGAATGGTGGCTTCGCCGGGAATGTTTTCCTTGTGCAGGTCGAAGCCGCTGTCGGCAAGCTGCATCTCGGCTTGGAGAAAATATCGGGAGTCGGTCCAAAGTCCAGCTTTTTCGAGAGTTACCACGGCGGTGCCGTTGGAACCGGTGAAGCCGGAAACCCAGTCGCGGAATTTCCAGTGTTCGTTCACATATTCGCTATGGTGGGGGTCGGTGCCGGGAATTATCACAGCATCTACATTCTGCTTGCGCATGGCGCTGCGCAAAGCCTCCAGATTTTTAACCGTTGAATTGCTCATGTCTTTGGAAATGTTATTTATAATATGTGACAAAGTTATGAAATTCAGATGAAAACTGGAAACGCAAAGCTAATGTGCTTGTGAAGCTAAAAAAGGCAGAGTCAGTGTTTCTGACCGAGTGGCACAATGTCGCGCGCAAGTGATGACGCGCCCCCCCCCATTGACGGAGCTGCCGACGAGCTGCCACCAGCCGGCATGATGTAGCTGTGGCTGCTCTTGCTGTCGATGATGGCACTGATAATCTCGTAGAGCAAACCGCCAACGTCAAAACTGACAGGGCTGCCGAAAAGCTTGAAGGTGGGAGCCACGATGGGAATGGTGCGCCAGCAGTGATTATAGACATCGTAGTAGCTTTGTGCGCCAACGTCGAGTTTCACGTTGTCGGACAACTGCATGCCTATGGTGCCGCCAATGTTGCTGTTTTGCATATAGCCCATGGCGGCAGCGCCTGCAAATCGTGGATAGAAGTAATATTGGCCAAAGGCGTTGAGTGAAAACTTGTCGGAGAGTTTGTAGGAGGCTTTGGCGTTGAAGCCGTAGTCGTTCCACGCTTCGCGGTCGATGTGATACTTGATGGCAGAAGCTCCCAGGGAGAATGTGAACCGCTCACCTATGGGCTGCACGTAGCTTAGCGAGGCTGAGCCCATGGTGCCGAGGGCCGGCAATGTGGTGTAGCTGCCAGATGCAGTGATGCTGCCTGTGCCCACGGTGGCTATGATGCCGCTTGCCGCCCAGTCGCGCGAGTAGGGGTTGCCATGAAAATCGAATATTGGCTGTGACAGCGGCATGGTGGAGTTGACAGCCGAGATGCGAGCTGCGGTTTCGGACGGCAGATTAAATGTGGTGCCTGGCAAGTAGCGGTCAGGGAGCACCGATATTCCTGAAATGGGGTTGAATGACGGCCCTATATTTGGGTGAATGAATGACCGTGGCAAGGTGGGCTCGGTGGGGGTTATGCGAGTGCCCACGTCGAAGTGCAGGTTGAAAGGATTGGAACGTGGTGACTCCTGGGCTGCGGCACAAATGGCCGTGGCTACAAGCAGTGTGGTAAGTGGAAATCCTCTCATGAGCGCACCAATGATTTTAGATGAACGCACAAAATTACTAACAATGCTACTGCGTGGCATAAAATTGTGGAACAAAAAATGTTAATAGCCGTTTTGGCGCATTGAAAAAAGTGGTGAAAGTGAGGTGGGTGTTTGTCGGAATTGGAAAAATGCTTATCTTTGCAGCCGAAAATGAAAGGAGGTTGAGTTTTATCCCAGCTTTTTTAGACAGAAACAGAAAGTAAACATATTATCACGAGAATGTGCGGCGCCATCGCCGCTCCATCACGGCAGATGCAGTGCGCCGACATGTGGGTAGCTGCGAAGCAGAAAGTGTGGAAAATGATGGCAATTTTCCCAAAACATTGAATTTAGAAAGAAGCGACCGCTGTGTGCAAGGAAAGAAAATGACTATGCGCACATGTGCGGTGAAAATGGCAGGCTGACGCTATGCGCACGCACCAAGCGATGACCGGTTGCCGCCACGAGGCAGGCGATGTGGGGGAATGAAAAAAAGGAAATCAAAAACAACATTTTATAAATCAATTAAAAATTTAAAACAAAAATGATCGTAGTTCCAGTAAAAGACGGCGAAAACATTGAAAGAGCCCTCAAGAAATTCAAAAGAAAATTCGAAAGAACAGGTGTTATCAAAGAACTCCGCACACGTCAGCAGTTTGACAAGCCATCTGTGGTTAACCGCAAGAAGATGATGAAGGCTGTGTATGTTCAGCACCTTCGCCAGACTGAGGAATAAAAACAGAATGACAAGATAAAAGCACTGTTGTGCATGTTTTCCGCAAGGAGGGCATGCACAACTTTTTTATTTGTGGTGAAAATGCGTGAAAAATGCTGAAAAGTTGCGGCGGAGGCTTGCTTATTGGCATTAAAGTTTATAAATTCGTAACCAGAGATAGAACCAAAACAGCAAATCGTTATGCAAATAGACCGGTTTCTGAAATATATAGGCAATGAGCTTAACCTGTCGGCACTGACAGTGGACGGCTATGGAAACGATTTGCGCCAATTCAGCGATTTCATTGAGCACCTGAACGGTAACACCGACGCTGCCGACGTGACCCAAGCCGACATAAGAGCGTGGGTGGTTGACCTGGCCGACAAGGGCGACTGTGCGCGCACCATAAGGAGAAAAATACAGGCCGTGAGGGCATTTTACAGATATTTGCTCAAACGCGGAGAACAGAAGGACAACCCAGCCGCCGATGTGGAGCTTGCCAAGACCGCCAAGCGACTGCCGCAATATGTGCGCCAGGGCAATATGGACAAGTTGCTTGACGAGGAGGTGGACATGAGCGATTTCGTTGCCGTGCGCGACAGACTTGTGGTGATGATGCTGTATGAGACTGGAATACGCCGCGCCGAGCTGATAGGGCTTAAAGACGGCAATGTGGACACCGCCAAGTGTGAAATCAAAGTGCACGGCAAGCGCGACAAAGACCGGATAGTGCCTTTTGGCGCAGAGCTAAAGGCGTGGATTGAGGCATATCGCGTGCTGCGCGACACGGAGTGCCGCGGAAATGAAACATTTTTTGTGCGCCCCGACGGTAAACCTTTATACCCGACGTTAGTCTATAGAATAGTGCATGAGGCACTGATAGAGGCCGGCGGCTGCAGCAAATTCAGTCCGCATGTGCTGAGACACAGCTTTGCGAGCGCGCTGCTCAATAACGGAGCGCAGCTGATGAGCGTGAAAGAGCTGCTCGGGCACGAGTCGTTGGCATCGACACAAGTATATACGCACATAACTTTCAGCGAGCTGAAAGACAATTATAAACACGCCCACCCAAGGGCATTAAAAAAAGGAGGGTAATATGGACATTAGAATTAAAGCCATTCATTTTGATGCAACTGCCAAATTGCAGGAATTCATTGAGAAGAAAGCTAACAAGCTGGTTAAGCATCATGAGGAAATCTCTTCGGTTGAAGTTAATTTGAAAGTTGTGAAGCCCGAAACGTCGAATAACAAGGAGGCTGCGGTGAAGCTGACTGTGCCGAAGCACGATGACTTGTTTGCGTCGAAGGTTGCCGACACGTTTGAGGAAGCCGTTGACTTGTGCTGCGACGCCTTGAAGACACAACTTGAAAAATCAAATAAAAATCAGGTTAAGGCATAATGGCGCAGCTCTCACTCCGGCGGTGAGGTGAAAAAAACAGCATTGCCGGAGGAAGGTGAGAGACAACGTGAAGAAGAAAACGTATTGGGCCGCGAGGCACGCTGCTTGTGAAAATGGCAGCGTGTGCGCACGCGGCTCAATTTTTTTTATGCGGTTTGTCCTTATAGAAGGACTGGCTGCATTTTTTATCTTTATCGCAAATTCTTGAAAAACGGGTGCTCGGCAATCATCTGCTCGCAAGAGGAGTAGAGCGGCACATGATATTTGACGCAGGTTATGCGCACGTTGTCGTAGCGGTAGAATGACGGCTCACACACCACGGCGAGCTTGCCTGAGCGAGCAAAAAGCCCCATTTCGAGCAGTGTGATTGGCGACTTGCTTGAGCCGAGAATGTTCATCACTATGAAGTCGGCACTTTCGAGATGGCTCAGCTCCCAGTTCACTTGATAGTCCATGGCACCCTTTACCGACGGGTCCCAGTGGCCTTGCCGGGGGTTGAACAGCACAAAATTGCCTGGAATGGAGTTGAAACGCTCGGCGAGTGCGCTCTGCCAGTCGATGCTGTGACCCATGTCGATGGTGCCGGCAAGAAAGACCTTGGTGTATGCGGTGGTGTCGGTGCCGGCGGCTATGGTGTCGTGTGGGTGCAGCACTATCACGGCTGCAGAAGACGTTGTGACGGTGGCTGTTGCGATTGCGGCGATGGCCAAAAGCAGCAGCCTTGTGATGGTGTGTAAACGTGTCATGCGGCAAAGTTATGAAACAAATTGCAGAAAAGAGGTGCTGCGGCACTGGTTTTTGCAGAGCGGAGAGCATATATAGAGTTGTGGGCGTTGACAAAAAAGATTGATTTTTTAAAAAATATCAGAGAATGTTTGCTGAAATGAAAAATATGCGTAACTTTGCACTCGCTTGAAGGAATTATCGCAATGATGATGCTTGAAAGTAACCGCCTCTTTAGCTCAGTTGGCCAGAGCACGTGATTTGTAATCTCGGGGTCGTTGGTTCGAATCCGACAAGAGGCT
>CAKUQQ010000009.1 GCA_934675575.1 uncultured Muribaculaceae bacterium | reverse complement strand
ATATTTCTGGAGGAAATATAACAACACGCATCATCAACCAAATTCACACTCTCCTCGCCACCACTGGCAATCAATCAATTATTGCACCACAACTGCACATTTTGCCACCGCTGCAAGCACACAGCATTTGAGCAATATGTGTTGCCGCCCATGCTACCATGCAACAATATTGTAGCAACACTCACGGCCCCACTACTCCCCCTCCGGTCTTCACCTCTTCGCAATGTTATCTGCAAAGCGCAAGCGCACCTTCAACACAAGCCCACACAATTACTTGGCAGAAAAACAACTTGATTATGTTACCGCACCTCAAAGTCGTATTCAACAGGCGAAAACGCAACGAACTTGAGTTTTCCGTTTATTTCAACAAACGCCGTCGCTATTTTTCAACAGGCATAAAGTTACCTTGTGGAGCTTCTTACTGCAACGGAACTTTCACCAACTGTCCTGCAGCAAGCGCGCTTCACAGCCAGCTTGCATCACTCACCCAGCAGCTACAGGCGCAAATAGCAAGTCAGATTGCCACTGGAGCATTTAACATCGACACCTTGTCGCTCAGCGTGACCGATGTGTCGGCTGCCGACAGTTCGTTTTATGACTTTGCCGTTCTTTCGCTTCGCAACACTCCTGGCATGGCACGAGCCACGCAAATTTGCCACCTCACCGCACTCAACCGCCTGAAACAGTTCGGTATTGTAGGCTTCGCCGAACTCACGCCACAAAACTGCTTTCGCTTTGCAACCCACCTGCGCAGCTCCGTCAGCGCCACAAGCGCCAAGCAATATCTGTCATCGCTGGCTGCCGATGTGCAAAAAGCCAAGGACAGCGGCCTGATAAATGCCAACCCATTTCACGACATCAAGATAAAAATCACGCGCCAAGCCCGGATATGTTACCTAACGGAGCGCGAAGTAGCACGCATCGAGAAACTTAACCCCAGCAGCCGGAGCATGGCTTTTGCACGCGACATCTTTCTTTTTGCGTGCTACACAGGCTTGTCATTCTCCGACATAATCAAAATCAAACATTCCGACATAAAAAGCGAAAACGGCAAACCACACATAATCGACAAGCGCAAAAAGACCGGACTTTCTTACAAAATCCGACTTCTGCCCAAGGCTTTTGCAATTCTTGCGAAATATGATTTCAACCTCAACCGGCTGTCATTGCCGGTTATCAACAATTATCTCCACGGCACCGACCACAGCACAGGCATATCTGCACTTGCCGGCATAAACAAGCACATCACCATGCACTGCGGGCGACACACTTTTGCCACCCACGCCTTGTCGCGTGGTGTGCGCATCGAGACCGTTAGCCGAATGCTTGCCCACACCAACATCACCACCACGCAAATCTATGCCAAGGTGCTGCAGCACGACATCGACAAAGGCTTCGACCTGCTCGAATACTGACACCCACATTTCACATGCCACCGCAATTCTAAACGGAATAATTCCTCTTTTTAATGACATTTTACATGGAATAATTCCTGGTTTTAGCAGTGTTTTCAATGGAATAATTCCTATTTTTACCCAATAAAAGCATGGGAAAATTCCTAAATATTTCCACAACAAATTAAAAATCAATATATTTGCAAACAAGAAAAGCAGCACAACAATGTTAAAGCGCAAATTCACACAAAAACTGGAGCAATTTCTCTTAAATGAGCCCAAAAAGATTCTCCTTGTTAATGGAGCAAGACAAATAGGCAAATCTTATTTGATAAGATACATTGGCAAGAAACTCTTTAAACATTACGTTGAGATAAATCTAAAAGCCGACCAAGATGGAAATGGCATTTTCAAGACCGTTAACAGCACCGAGGATTTCTATTTGCAATTAGGTGCTATTGCCGGTGATAACTTGGGCACAAAAGAAGATACGCTAATATTTCTTGATGAGATTCAAAGCTACCCTCATCTCATGACCATGCTCAAATTCCTGAACGAAGATAACAAGTACAGGTATATCGCAAGTGGTTCTCAACTTGGTGTAGCATTGTCGCAAACACTGTCAGTCCCCATAGGCAGTATAGCAATCAAGCAAATGTATCCTCTCGACTTTGAAGAATTTTTATGGGCTATGGGGTGCGGAAAGGCTACCATTGACGCTATCAGGCGCAAGTTCTTGGCAAAAGAGTCGCTCAACGATTCGATGCACGCCTATATGCTTCAGCAGTTTAAGATATATTTGCTTGTGGGCGGCATGCCCGATGCCATCAACAAATTTTGCGACAGCAGAAACATCGCACAAGTTAGAGCCATTCAGCGTGACATACATGCCCTCTACAAGATTGATGCCTCGCAATATGACGAAGAAAAAAAGTTGGTTATTCGCAAGATATACGACATGATACCATCAAACATGGAAAACAAGAAAAAACGTGTCGTTGTGAAAGACATTGAGCGGCTCAAAGCACACAAACAGTTCAGCGACTATGCCGAGGAGTTTGAGTATCTAACAAACTCTGGTGTAGCCCTCGCTGTCCAGGCCATAAGCAACCCCTCTTTCCCACTAATAGAGTCAGAAAGCAAAAACCTGTTGAAGCTGTATATGAACGACGTTGGACTACTGACAAATATACTTTATGGCACAAACATCAATGCCGTGCTTAGAGATGAGCGAAGCGTAAACCTTGGTGCTGTGTATGAGTCTGTCATAGCTCAGGAATTGCACGCTCATGGCTTTTCTCTGCATTATTACGACAACAAGCAGAAAGGCGAAGTGGACTATCTCATTGACGACTACAAACGTCTGACTGTATTACCGCTGGAAATAAAATCAGGCAAAGACTACACCGTGCATAGCGCATTAAACAAATTTTTGGCCACACCGGAATATCACATACACGAAGCCATAGTTTTGAGCAATGAGCAAAGTGTGTATTCTGAAAATGGCATCACATATATGCCTATCTATTTCTGCATGTTTCTCAACAACCAAGCAGATGACGAGGCACGTCTGATTATTCCTGAAGTAAAATTACCAGTTTCATAAGCAGATATGCTGTCACGCACCATTTGCATAAGGCACTGACCACAACAAATTAAAAATCCCGGAGAAAATTGGATTTCTGCCGGGATTTGTTTCTTACTGCACGCAGATGCGTCTTATTTTATTTGTATTTCGGCGACGGACCATATTTGTTGGTCTCAGGTTTGCTGTCGAGCACACAAAACACAATCAGCGCAATATTCCAAACAACAGCTATGCCACCTGTAATCAGCAGACCAATTAATGCCCCAACATTTTCTGTCAAATACTCATACATCGTGCTCACATCGCCCCCATATTGCACATAGTCTATAGCCAAAACAACAACCTGCACAGCGATCACAAGGCCAAACAAAAGATAGCCACCAATCCACCAGCCACTTCGCCCAGTGTCGTGCAAACGGCGAAACTCCACTGCATATTGCGGCAACATAAAGCCCAGTGTAACCACAAGGTTGCCAACAGTGCCTATAATTTTAGGCATGCCCAAAAGACCCAGAATCTCAAACACGAAGTTTGCGACAATCACAACTAAAAAGTAGAACAGATAGAAGAACCAATATTCTGAGCGGCGAGCGCGTCCAGTGAAATCAGCATATTTTTTGAGACATGTTTTCACTGCCTCACCAAACGTCAGCCGTGGAGCTTCGCCCGCAAAGTTTCCGCCAGCCATGTGCGCATTACTAATATTTTCTTCCATAAAGCGATTTTGTTAAAAAAGTTTTCAGATGTTTAATAATACAAATTTAGCCATATTAAATGCAATTTCAAAACATTTCTTCCCAATTTGCTAACAATTTTACAACAAAAATGCTACAAAATTTTGCAGATTTCAAAAATCGCCTTATCTTTGCACACGAAATAAGTCATCAGAAAAAGAATGAGATTTATCTTTCATCATCATCACCATCATCATCACGACCGCTTCTGACGGGAGAGTTGAGTTAATTGCTTGGTGTTTGATATCAAGTTTTTGTTTTAATTAGTTAGTTGCCGACTTTCCTGAATTGAGGATAGCCGGTTATTTTTTTTTGATTTTCATATAGAACTACTTTATAAAATTACACTCAAATTATGCTACGTATTGCCGTACAATCCAAAGGCCGTCTCTACGACGAGACTATGGAACTGCTCACCGCCGCAGGCATAAAGCTGGTTGCAGTGAAGCGCACGCTGCTCGTGCCATCACGCAACTTCCCCATTGAACTCCTGTTTCTCCGCGACGACGACATACCCGACTCTGTGGCCACAGGCACTGCCGACATAGGCATCGTCGGGCTCAACGAAGTGAAAGAAAAGAAGCAAAATGTCACCATCTTGCGCAACCTCGGCTTCAGCCATTGCAGGTTGTCGCTCGCCATTCCAAAAGAAATAGACTACACTGGGCTTGATTGGTTCAACGGCAAGAAAATAGCCACAAGCTACCCTGTGATACTCAATGAATTTCTAAACGAGCACAACATCAGTGCCGATGTGCATGTGATTGGCGGCTCTGTGGAGATTGCCCCTGGCATAGGACTGTCTGATGCCATTTTCGACATCGTGTCGAGCGGCAGCACTCTTGTTAGCAACAATCTCAAGGAGGTGGAAGTGGTGATGCAGAGCGACGCCGTGCTGATTGCCAACAACAGCAGCACCCTGCCCGACGACAAAAAGGCCGCTCTCGACGAGTTGCTGTTCAGAATCGAGGCCGTAAAAACAGCCGAAAAGAAGAAATACATTCTTATGAATGTGCCGCGCCAAAAGCTCGATGCCGTGATAGCCATTCTGCCTGGCATCAAGAGCCCCACCATCCTGCCGCTTGCCGATGAGCAGTGGTGCTCGGTGCACGCCGTGCTTGAGGAGCAGCACCTGTGGTCTGTGATTAATGCGCTCAAGGCCGTGGGCGCTGAAGGAATTCTTGTGCTCAACATTGAGGAAATGGTGCTTTAAGACTCAAAAAACATGGAATCTACCCTAAAATTCATATCCTTGCCCGACCGCAGCACTTGGCCGGAGCTGATGAAGCGTGCCGTGGCCGACACTGCAGCACTCCACGACACCGTTAGCGACATAATCAATGAGGTGCGCACACATGGCGACGAGGCTTTGCGTGCCTTTTCGCTCAAATTCGACAAATGCAGCCTCACCAGCCTTGAAGTCTCTCCCGATGAGATGCGTGAAGCCGAAAACACTGTGGCGCCAGAGCTGAAAAGCGCCATCAAGGCTGCTGCACAAAACATAGCCAAGTTTCACAAAGCCCAACTCATGCAGCCCATAGAGGTTGAGACCGCGCCAGGCGTGCTGTGCAGCCAGCGTGCTGTGCCAATATCCGACGTGGGGCTTTACATTCCTGGTGGCAACAGCCCTCTGTTCTCCACCGTTCTCATGCTTGCCGTGCCGGCCAAGATTGCCGGCTGCCGCAACATTGAACTTTGCACACCGGCAGGCCCCGACGGCAAGGTCAATCCTGCCATTCTCTACGCAGCCGGTGTGGCTGGCGTGAGCCGCATCTTCAAGTCGGGCGGAGCGCAGGCAATAGCCGCAATGGCTTTTGGCACCGAGACAATTCCGCGTGTGAGCAAGATTTTCGGCCCAGGCAACCGTTTTGTCATGGAAGCCAAGCTGCAAGTCAACAGCCACGGCGTGGCAATCGACATGCCGGCAGGCCCGTCGGAAGTAATGATTATAGCCGACGCCAATGCCGATGCGCGCTATGTGGCAAGCGACTTCTTATCGCAAGCTGAGCATGGCCCCGACAGCCAAAGCACACTGCTCACCACCGATGAGGCTTTTGCTCGCCGTCTGCCAGGCGTTATCGACGAACTTCTCGCCACACTGCCTCGCCAAGACATGATGCGCCGCTCGCTGTCGCACAGCCATGTGATTCTGCTCCGCAACACCGACGAGGTGATGGCGTTTGCCAACGAATATGCCCCTGAGCACCTCATAATCAACACCGCCGATGCCGAACAGCTTGCCTTGCGTGTGGAGAACGCTGGCTCAGTGTTCATAGGCCCTTATTCGCCCGAAAGCGCGGGCGACTACGCCAGCGGCACCAACCACACTCTGCCCACAAGCGGTTTTGCTAAAGCCTACAGCGGCGTAAACATCGACAGCTTCACCAAGAAAATCACCTTCCAGCACCTGTCGCAACAGGGTCTGAAAGGCATAGGGCAAACTGTGATGACAATGGCTCAAAACGAAGATTTAATGGCACACCGCCTTGCTGTGGCTGTGCGCCTCGACAACAAACAACAGTGATTACACCCCTCTCATGAATTTTTATCTTAACGATTTAGTAAGAGACAACATTCTGCGTCTGGAGCCTTATAGCTCGGCACGAAGCGAGTTTAGCGGCACTGCCGGCGTGTGGCTCGACGCCAACGAAAGTCCGTTCAATGACCCCTATAACCGCTACCCCGACCCTCTGCAAAAGGAGCTTAAAGCCCGAATTTCAGAAATCAAGGGCATTGACGCATCAAGCATATTTCTGGGCAATGGCAGCGACGAGTGCATCGACCTCGTGTATCGCGTGTTCTGCGACCCAGGCATCGACAATGTGGTTTCAATCGCACCAAGCTACGGCATGTATGAAGTGTGTGCCGACATCAACGATGTGCTGTTCCGCAAAGTGATGCTCAACGATGATTTCTCGCTCGATTTCAGCAAGCTGGCAGCAGCCTGCGACGCCCACACCAAAGCCGTGTTGATTTGCTCGCCAAACAACCCCACAGGCAATGCTTTTGCCACGGCCGACTTACTTGACTTTTGCCACAATTTCAGTGGCATAGTGGTAGTTGACGAGGCTTACATCGACTTCTCAAGCAAGGGCACAATGCTCGCCCACCTTGCCCAAACGCCCAACCTCATCGTGCTCCAAACGTTTTCAAAAGCATGGGGCAGCGCCGGCGTGCGGCTGGGCATGGCTTTCGCCTCGCCGGAAATCATCAGCATTTTCAACAAGGTGAAATATCCCTACAACGTCAATCTGCTCACACAGCGCTACGCCCTCAACCTCATCACCAAGGCGCCCAAAATCAAACAATGGGTCAGCACCATTCTTGACGAGCGCGACTATCTGGTCAACGCCCTGGGCAAAATCGCAGTAGTGCAGCACATTTACCCGTCCGACGCCAATTTCATTCTCGTCAAGGTTGACGATGCCGATGTGCTCTACGACCACCTGAAAAGCTGCGGCATCATAGTGCGAAACCGCAACCGCGTGGAGAAATGTCTGTGCTGTCTGCGCATCACCATAGGCAGCCACAACGAGAATGTGCAACTGATTAATGCAATCAACGACTATGCAAAATAAAAAACGAGCATTGTTTATCGACCGCGACGGCACCATAGTGCGCGAGCCTGCCGACGAGCAAGTGGACTCTTTCGAGAAAATAACATTTCTGCCAGGCGTGATAAGCAGCCTGAACTTCATAGCCAAAACTCTTGACTTTGAGCTTGTAATGGTCACCAATCAAGACGGTCTCGGCACCGAAGCCTTCCCCATCGCACAGTTTCAAGGTCCCCACGACCTGATATTGCGCACTTTGAGCGGCGAGGGCGTTGAGTTTGACGACATCGTAATCGACACCACCTTTGAGCGTGAGCACAAGCCCACACGCAAACCCGGCACTGCACTGCTCGGCAAATACACTTCGGGCGACTACGACCTTGCGGAGTGTTTTGTGATTGGCGACCGCCTGTCCGATGTGCAGCTTGCCAAAAATCTCGGTGCAAAGGCCGTGCTAATAAGCAGCGACACCGAAGCCGCCAAGCAACAACTTGTCTCCGCCGGCCTTTCCGGCAGCACTGCGCTCGTGGCTACCGATTGGCACCGCATCACCGACTTTCTGCGAGGTGGTGAGCGCAAAGCCCATGTGACCCGCAACACAGCCGAAACCCAAATCGACATAACCCTCGACCTCGACGGCACCGGACAAACAGACATCTCCACCGGTATAGGCTTCTTCGACCACATGCTCGACCAGATTGGCCGCCATTCGGGCATCGACCTCGGCGTGCATGTGCACGGCGACCTCAACGTAGATGAGCACCACACCATCGAGGACACCGCCATTGCACTGGGCGAGGCCATCTACAAAGCCCTCGGAAGCAAGCGTGGCATAGAGCGATATGGCTTCATGCTGCCTATGGACGACTGCAACGCCACTGTGGCACTTGACTTTGGAGGCAGGAGCTGGCTTGTGTGGCAAGCGGAGTTTCACCGCGAAATGATTGGACAAATGCCCACCGAAATGTTCATGCACTTCTTCAAGAGTTTGAGCGACAGTGCCCACATGAACCTCTACATTGAGGCTCATGGACAAAACGAGCACCACAAAATCGAAGCTATATTCAAAGGTCTGGCTCACGCCCTGAAATGCGCCATTCGCCGCGACGTGTTTAAATTTCAGCTGCCGTCAACCAAAGGCACACTGTGAGTTCCACATGACTAATGGTACGTCAACACGCCACCCGCACACTAGTCAACACTCAGTATGCTATCATCACCGCAGCAAGCAGCACGGTGAAGATTAGCATGTTGCGTGCCGTTGCGCCAAGCAGCGGATTTAACGCTGCACCGTCGCGCAATGTGAGTTTTCGCCATGTGAGCGTGTGTAGCACCAAATATGCAGTGGGGATTATTAGCGTCCACACAGGCAAGGCACGTCCCAGATATATCACAAACCACATGGGCGACAGCATGCCTATGCCCACAAAGCCATTGAACAGATATGCCACTGCGGCAGGCTTGCGGCCAAATATCACAACCGATGTGTGTTTTCCAGCCTCACGGTCGTCTTCCACATCACGATAATTGTTCACCAGCAGCACATTCACCCCCATAAAGCCTATGGTCATAGAGGCAAGCAGCACCATCGGGTCAAAACGCAGCGCCATCACATAATAAGTCAAATTCACCGGCACAAGTCCATAGAACACAAACACGGCCACCTCGCCCAAGCCATGATACGACAACGGGTAAGGTCCTGTGCTATATGCCAAGGCAAACACCACTATGAGCATGCCCACCGGCACAAGCCACCAGCCACCAAACGGTATAAGGCCACACCCCACCACGCAAGCGGCAATGAGAGTGGCAATCATCACGTTGCGCAGCACAGTGGGCTTCACATCGCCCTCGGTAACACCACGATGAAACCCCACGCGTCCCTTCTTGTCGGTGCCGGCAAGGTAATCGAAATATTCGTTTGCAAAATTCGACACTATCTGCGCCAGCAAAGCAAATGCCACGCAAAGCAGTGCCGGCACCAGCCTAAAGTGATGTTGCCATTTGGCAATTCCTATTGCAATCAGCACACCCGACAGCGACACTGGCAGTGTCCGCAACCTTATCTCCTCTATCCAAAGTTTCACTTTCTTGTTCATAGCCAAAGTATTGTTTCTTAAAGCCAAGCGAGCAGGCATCGCCGCATGCCGCAATGCGAGTGCAAACCACGCACCCATTCGGCTGCCCCAGGCAAGCTGTGCAAAGATAACGTTTTTCGCCCAAGCCCACATTATCCACACCCCACAATTCCACCCACCGCCCCCCTCACCACAAACACCCTCCCTCCTCCACCCCAATCCCATGTTTTTCACCAACACCCACTCCAATCTCACGCCTAAACCGTAAAAAGTTTTCGGAACGCAATCCTAAAACTTCACAAATTCCCAAACTTTTCGGATTTTATTCCTAAAATTATCTATCTTTGCAGCAAAAGATAAACGAAAGGAATGAGCATGGAGAGAATTGACCGCCCTACATATCTCAAAAAATTAATTGCATTCAGAGACAAGAAGTTAATAAAAGTCATAACTGGCATTCGCCGTTGCGGCAAATCCACTATTATGGAAATTTATCGCGACTGGCTTAAAGCCAATGGCGTGTCGCAAGAGCAAATCATTTATATAAACTTCGAAGATTTTGATTTCTATGAGCTTCGCAATCCAAGAAACCTATATGAGTATGTAAAGCCTTTAATTCTGCAAGAGAAACCGACTTATATGTTCTTTGATGAAATTCAACACGTCGAGAACTTCCCCGACGTAATCAACAGTCTCAACTTAAAACCCATGGTTGACTTGTATATAACCGGTTCCAATGCCTACATGTTGTCGAGCGAAATCGCCACGCTTCTTTCTGGCAGATATGTTGAAATCACCATGCTGCCACTATCTTTCAAAGAATATGTTGACGGTATAGGCGGTACCGACAATCTGCCACAAGCCTACACTAAATATATAAGCAATAGCAGTTTTCCATACACTCTGGAATTAGATACACAAACTGAAATAAATGACTATTTAAATGGCGTTTATAACACCATTGTGGTAAAAGACATAATGGCAAGAAAAAAGTTGTCTGATGTTATGATGCTTGAGAACGTGATTCGTTTCACAGCCGACAACATCGGCAACATACTCTCTACCAAACGAATTGCCGACATTATGACCGCCGACGGCAGAAAAATAGACCAAAAAACCGTTGAGAAATATATATATTCGCTATGCGAAACATTTTTTGTGTATGAGGCAAAGCGATACAACATCAAAGGCAAACAACTGCTAAAAACACTTGGCAAATATTACCTCGTGGACATAGGGCTAAGAAGAATGCTTTTAGGCTCTCGCTCTTTTGACGCAGGACGCATATTGGAAAACGTTG
Organism: uncultured Muribaculaceae bacterium; assembly: GCA_934675575.1. Classification (GTDB taxonomy): domain Bacteria; phylum Bacteroidota; class Bacteroidia; order Bacteroidales; family Muribaculaceae; genus Sodaliphilus. The sequence goes on along the minus strand of CAKUQQ010000009.1, from coordinate 78,591 downwards.
TCTATCTTGAATTGCTACGTCGCCAAAAGAAAGTGTATATTGGCAAAATGGATAACTTGGAAGTGGATTTCGTTGCCATCGACGAAGACAACATCAATTATTATCAAGTTGCAGCCACTGTGAGAGATGAAGCCACATTGACACGTGAATTAGCTTCGCTCCAACAAATCAACGACCAATACCCAAAATACATCTTGACTCTCGACGACGACCCAACAGCAGACTACAACGGCATAAAAAGAATAAACGCCCTAAAATGGCTGATGGGAGAAATTTAAAGTTCGTAACAAACATTGCTCTCACAATCACAATAAACGGCACTTGACACTCGTTTTATTATTTAAGCGCAAGCCTTGATTGGCGCAGCGCCCCTCCACAACTCATAACAACAACCCTAATGAAGAAATTTCTTTATTTGATAATAGCCATAGCCGCCGGTATAATTGCATCAGCAAGCGTCACATCTTGCAAAGGCCCCAAGCTCACCGATGCCGATGCCGCCTTTGAGCGTGGCGAATATTTCGATGCCGCCAAAATCTACCGCAAGTGGTACAACAAAATGAGCCGCAAAGAAGAGCGCCCTGTGCGTGGCGAGATTGCCTATCAGCTCGGACTGTGCTACCGCAAGCTCAATCAGGCGTCGCGCGCCAGCGCAGCATTTCAAAACGCCATACGCTATGAGTACCCCGACAGCATGGCGCTGCTCTATCTGGCACAAGCGCAGCAGCACGAGGGGCAATACTCCGCAGCCATAAAAAGCTATGAGGCTTTTCTCGAAAAAGTGCCCGACAATTTTCAGGCTAAAGTGGGCATACGCGGTTGCCGCATAGCCCCAAAGATAAAGGAGCAAGGCTCACGCTATGAGGTAAAAAACGCCACTTTGTTCAATTCCACAAGAGCTGATTTCTGCCCAATGTTTCTCGATGCCACTGCCGACCAGCTATATTTCACATCATCGTCGGAGAAATCAACAGGCACAACCAAAAGCGAAATCACAGGCACAAAAAACTGCGATGTGTTTTTCTCTAAAAAAGACGAGAAAGGCAACTGGCAGCGGCCACAGCCTGTGGAGGGCGAACTCAACACCGAGTTTGATGAGGGCATCACATCGTTTTCTCCCGACGGCTCCACCATGTATCTGGCACGCGCCATTCGCAAGGCAAACTCCGGCACTTCGGTGGAAATTTACACCTCGCAGCGCAGCGAGGCCAAATGGAGCGCGCCAGTGAAGCTGGAAATCACGGCCGACACACTGTCGGCTTTCGGCGACCCGGCGGTGTCGGCCGACGGCAAATATCTTTATTTTTCGTCGGATATGCCAGGCGGACAAGGCGGCAAAGACCTGTGGCGCATCAACATCAAGGACAGCCGTGGCACACTCGAAAACCTCGGTGACCAAATCAACACTCCAGGCGACGAACGTTTCCCTTACAGCCGCACCGACAGCGTGCTCTATTTCGCCAGCGACGGCCATGCCGGACTCGGCGGACTCGACATATTCAAGGCCACTTTGCAGCCGTCGGGCAAGTGGAACATAGAAAACATGGGCTATCCCATCAATTCTGCCAACGATGATTTTGGCATCACTTTCGGCAAGGGAGAGTCGGGCTACTTCAGCTCCAACCGCCGTGACGCACGCGGATTTGACCACATATACAGCTTCGTGAAACCCGACCTGCAAATTTGGATTTCGGGTTCTGTGGTTGACAAGGACGAAGAGCCTGTGCCAAACGCCATAATACGCATTGTGGGCAATGACGGCAGCAACCAAAAAGCCGTGGCAAAACCCGATGGCACTTTCCGTTTCGACCTCAAACGCGGCATAAGCTATGTGATGCTTGCAGGTGCCGAGGGCTACCTCAACAATAAGCAGCAGTTCACCAGCGACACCACCGAGACCGATGCCGAATATGGCGTTGACTTTGTGCTTGCAGCCATCACAAAGCCGCAAGTCATAGAAAACATTTTCTACGACTTCGACAAAGCATCGCTGCGAGAAGAATCAAAGAAAGCTCTCGACGAGATGGTGCAGGTGCTCAAAGACAATCCAAACATCACCATTGAAATGGCTTCGCACACCGACCGCATAGGCAGCGACGAATACAACAACAAGCTGTCTGACCGTCGTGCAAAGTCGGTGGTTGACTATCTTGTGGCACATGGTGTGAGCCGCGACAGGCTCAAGCCTCACGGCTACGGCAAAACCAAGCCAAAGACGGTGACCAAGCGCATAGCCCGGCTCTATCCGCAATTCAAAGAAGGCGACACGCTCACCGAGGAGTTTATCAGCAAGTTGTCAAACGAAGACAAGGAGGCTGCCGACCAAATCAACCGCCGGACAGAATTTCAGGTGCTGACCACCACCTACAAGATGTTTTGACCCCTCTGCGGTCACCAACTGTTTTCCCCCTAACGCAAAGAAATGAAGAAGATAGGTTTAATTTCAGACACACACTCATATTGGGACGACCGTTATGCCAAATATTTTGCCGACTGCGACGAGATTTGGCACGCCGGCGACATAGGCAGCGAGAAAGTGCTCGACCGCCTAAAGACGATAGCTCCAGTGGTCAGAGCCGTCTATGGCAACGCCGATGGCGGCAACTTGCGCATCACACTCAAGCCAATGGAGATTTTCGAGACTGAGGGCGTGAAGGTTCTGCTCACACACATTGGCGGCTACCCTGGTCGCTATGCGCCCGGCATCACATCGCGGCTCAGCCTGTCTAAACCCAAACTCATGGTGTGCGGCCACAGTCACATTCTCAAGGTTATCCCCGACAGAGCACGGCAAGTGCTTGTCGTCAACCCCGGAGCAGCCGGCAGACAGGGCTGGCAAAAAGTGCGCACTCTTGTGACTCTCACGCTCGACAACGGCTCCGTGACAAATTGCCAAATAATAGAGCTGGCCGACGACAAACAGCACCCCCAAGGTCTGGTGCTCGACTAAAATAAAACGATTTGAAAAGTTATGAAACACTTCATTTTTTTCACTTTTTCACTGCTGTTGCTCGCAGTGGCCACTTCGTGCCACTCCAATGAGCAGAACTATCGCCAAGCCTACAACAAGGCCATTCAAAAAAAACAAGAATCCATAGGCACAGAGACATTGGCCAAAATTGAAGCCGAGAAGCGACGCCACAATGTTGCCGTCTATGGCGACAGCCTGCGTCTAATCCGCGACTATGCACGCGTGGTCGATGGCAAGCGCGATGTGGCCAAGCGTTACAGCGTGGTGGTGGCAGAATTCAAGCAGGTAATCAATGCCCGCGCCTATCGCGACCGTCTGAAGAGCGAGGAGGGTTTTGAGTCGTATGTGCTGCAACGCTCCGCCCCCGACACCTATCTTGTGGTGGTAAAAGGTTTTGACAAACTTGACGTGGCGGCGGCGTTTATCAAGAACATTCACGGTTACATGAAAATCAAAATAATGGTTCCGGAGCCTTGGGTGTTTGAAATCATTTGATACTGCCGCGCGCAGCGCAAAAAAACGTTGCCGCACTCCCATTATTTTATTATCTTTGAAATGCCGTTTGGCGGTGCGCCGCGGTGTGCAGGCGGCATCTTAATCTCCGAACAACAGAAAACACTATATGCGATATGAATCAAATCTCTGAAAGAATCCAAGGATTGGCTCCGTCGGCCACTCTCGCCATGTCACAAAAAAGCAGCGAGCTCAAGGCACAAGGTGTAGATGTAATCAACTTGTCGGTTGGTGAACCAGACTTCTGTACCCCCGACCACATCAAGCAAGCTGCCAAGCAGGCCATCGACAACAACTTCTCGTTCTACAGCCCTGTTCCGGGCTACCTGTCGCTGCGCAAGGCAATATGCGCAAAGCTAAAGAACGAAAACGGCCTCACTTTCACCCCCGACCAAATAGTTGTGGGCAATGGTGCCAAACATGAGCTTTGCAACACAGTCATGTCTATCATAAATCCTGGTGACGAGGTTATAATCCCCACACCGGCATGGGTTAGCTATGTGCAAATGGTGAAGCTTGCCGGAGGCATAAGCGTGGAGGTCTATGCGCCACTAAGCCAAGACTTCAAAATCACACCTGCCCAGCTCGAAGCAGCCATCACTCCCAAAACGAGGCTGCTCATTTTGTGCTCTCCATCAAACCCCACAGGCAGTGTGTATAGCAAGCAAGAGCTCAAGGCTCTGGCCGATGTGCTTGCCAAGCACCCGCAAGTGTTTATCCTCGCCGATGAAATCTATGAGCATATCAACTACATTGGCGGTCATGAGTCAATCGGCCAGTTTGCCGAAATCAGCGACCGTGTTGCCGTCATCAACGGTGTTTCCAAGGCCTATGCCATGACCGGCTGGCGCATTGGCTATCTGGCAGCCCCCTTGTGGCTTGCCGGTGCTGTCAAGAAGTTGCAGGGTCAATACACGTCAGGACCGTCGTCAATAGCCCAAAAGGCAGCCGAAGCTGCCTACACAGGCTCACAAGAGTGTGTTGAGACCATGCGTCAGGCATTCCAGCGCCGCCGCGACCTCATAGTGGGATTGCTCAAAGAAATTCCGGGACTCAACGTCAACGTGCCTCATGGCGCATTTTATGTATTCCCAGAGGTTTCTTATTACTTTGGCAAGAAATATGGCGACACAGTTATTAGCGACGCCAACGACCTTGCCATGTATCTGCTCAACGAGGGTCATGTGGCAACAGTGTCGGGCGACGCATTCTGCAGCCCAGGCTACATACGCTTGAGCTATGCAACAAGCGACGACAACCTCAAAAAGGCTGCCCAGCGCATAAAGGAAGCCCTTGCCAAGCTATCTTAAAAACAAGACAAACAACGCAAGCCCAAGCCAGTAGTCATCAAATCCACTGGTTTGGGCTTTTTCAACCATAACATAATTTTCAAAATCATGAAACGAAAGATATTTTCACTCATGCTGCTGCTCACGGTGTGCATTTCATCGCTTGCGGCAACTGTTGCACCGGCCGTCATGCCCATCGACCTGCGGTGCGAATATCTCTGGGTGGCTCGCAGCATCGACGTTGCCAAGCCTCGCCTCAGTTGGACAATCTTAGCCCCCGACCGGCGCGGTGTCACACAAAGTGCCTATCGCATAGTGGTGGCGTCGAGCGAGAGCAAGCTCAATGCCGGTGTGGCCGACATTTGGGATTCGGGCAAGGTGACGTCGCGCAACATGTCGCAAGTGGAGTATGCCGGCAAGCCGCTGCGCTCTTTCCAGACATGCCACTGGAAAGTAATGGTTTGGGACCAAGCTGGCCAGCCGTCGAAGTGGAGCAAACCTGCTGCATGGAGCATGGGAGTGCTCACCAAGCAAGACTGGGGCAATGCCAGCTGGATTGCTTTCAAGAGCAAGGAGCAGTGGAGCAAAGAGTGGGCAGAGCACAAGGACTACGAGCGCAAACATGCCAAACTCAAGTGGCCGTGGTTCAACTGCAAAGACTCCACCATATTTCAAATCAAGGACCTCGCCAAACCATTGCCCTACGATGCTGCACCGCTGCTGCGCAAGAAGTTCAGTGCTTCTAATGTGAGACGTGCCACACTCTACATCTGCGGCTTGGGCTACTTTGAGGCGTTTATCAACCACACCCGTGTGGGCAACGACGTGCTCAACCCGGCTTGGACCAACTTCAACCACCGCTCGTTCTACTGCACCTACGACGTGACCTCGCTAATAGCCAATGGCGACAATGCCATAGGCGTGATGCTCGGCCGCGGACAGTATAATCCGCTCACCAACGACATTTGGAAACTCAGCCAGTCGGCATGGGTTGACCAACCCAAACTCATAGCCCTACTGCGCATTGTGCGTGCAGACGGCTCCGTGACCAACATAGTGACCGACGACTCGTGGAAAGTTGCCCCAGGCCCTATTGTTTACGACGACACGCGCCAAGGCGAAATCTACGATGCACGCCAAAAGCACGACGGGTGGACCACCGCCACCTACGACGACTCGGCTTGGGCCAACGCCAGCACCGTGCCGTGCGACAACCCTCTGCGCTCGCAAACCATTCCGCCGGTGCGCCGACACGGCTCAATGAAGCCAATAAACATATTTAAGCGCAGAAACAACAGCACCATCTACGACCTGGGGTGCGAGATAGCCGGCTGGGCAAAGGTCAAAGTCAAAGGCCCTGCCGGAGCCAAAGTGCTTGTGGAATATTGCGAGCAGCCGTCCGACAAGGAACTTGTGCCAAACATTCACCCCACCAAAATGGAAATGGTGAAGGAAGTGGCAGCCGACTCTGCCTACGCTTCTTTTTATGACGCCGGCATACGTGTGCGCCAGCAAAACGGCTACATTCTCTGCGGACAAGGCGACGAGAGCTTTGAGTGCCATTTCTCCTATAAGGGTTTCCAGTTCATTCGCGTAACCGCCGACCCCGAAGTTGAGGTTTTAGACGTTAACGGCGTGCAAGTGCACACCGACCTCAAGTCGGTTGGTAATTTTGAGTGCTCTAACGAAACGGTCAACAAAATGCAGGAAAACGCCCGCATCACGCTGCTCAACAACAACATGAGCATTCCCACCGACTGCCCTCACCGCGAGAAGCAAGGGTGGACGTGCGACACCTACCTCACGTCGCGCGCACTTCTCTACAACTTCGATGGTGCGCAATACTACACCAAGTGGCTCTCTGACCTTGCCGAGACACAAAACCGCGACGGCGAGCTCAACGACGTGGCACCAAGCACCGCCTACGACCAAGGCCTCACCACTACATGGCCGGCAGCCATAGTGTATATGCCTATCGACCTTTATAATTTCTATGGCGACAAGCGCATTCTTGAGCAAAACTACGAGGTGATGAAACGTTTTGCCACAAGCAGCCTGAAACGCCAAATTCCAGGTAAACCCGACATAATCAACGATGTGCTTGGCGACTGGCTATCGCCAAAAATGGAAATGCCAGCCAATCTCAACGATGCCATAGTGATGGCTCCGCCGGAGGGTTTGATTTACTACGGCACATCAAGCCAGTTCAAGGTGGTTGACGACATTGCACGAATAGCGTCGCTACTAAAATATCCGGCTGAAAACCTGTTCTACAAGCAGTGGAGCAAACACATTGCCGAGGCTTGCAACAAAGAGTTTTTCGACTCCATCAACAATGTGTATCACGGCAACATTGCCACACCTTACCGCCAGTCACCCAACGCCATAGCTCTTGAGTTTGGCATTGTGCCACAAGAGCATCGCCAAGGCGTAATCGACGGTCTAATGGCCGACATCAAGAAATATAACTATCGCATGGGCACTGGTTTTCTCGGCACAAAGGCCATAATGAACATTATGCCCGAAATCGACCCCGAAGCTGCCTACAAGCTTGCCACACAGCCAGAATATCCGGGCTGGGGCTACATGATTAAGAACGGCGCAACTTCCATGTGGGAAGACTGGGCTGGAGCTTCTTCGCTCAACCACACCCCATTCTGCCTCATCAGCGAGTATTTCTACAAATATCTCGCCGGAATACGCATGTCAACAGCCGACAACGGCCTGCCTTGCGTGACAATCAAGCCGCAAGTGGTGGGCGACCTGAAATGGGCGCGCGCATCTTACAGGTCGATGTATGGCATGATTTCCAATGAGTGGCGCATTGTGGGCAAACACAACTTTGAAATGAACATTGAGCTTCCGGCCAATGTTGAGATTGAGGTGTGGGTGCCGGCCACAAGCATCGACAGCGTTAAAGAGTCAGGCAAGAAGATTGACGGCAGCCGCAGCGTGTCGTTCATTCGCATGGACAACGGCTATGCCGTGTATAAAGTGGGGTCTGGAAGCTACACATTCACAAGCGCAAACATCCGCTAATCAGAATTTTAAGCACACAGAATAATAGTTAAGCGGCAGCCTGTGTATTCACACGCTGCCGCTTTTCTTATGCTTTAGTATAAAAAGCCAAATGTCACTTGCCGCCGGCAAGCTTTGTCATTATAGCCGCTGCTGGTGAGTATCCCTCTTCTGGCTTGCCTGTCTCTGGTCGCAAACTGCCAAACTGGTTCGACAACATCAGCGTTTTGCCTATCAGCTTGTGTGTAGCACCATTGTAGTGCGTGTGGCCATGTATCCAGTAGTCAATGCCACTCGTTTTTATGTAGCTCTCAAGCGGAGTTACAAAGCACTCGGTCAGTCCATTGCCCTTGTAGCGCGGGTGCTCGGCATTTATGGGGCAGTGATGTGTAACAACTATCTTCTGCTCCGTCTTTGAAGCCGCCACCGAGTCTTTAAGCATTTCCAGACACACTTCGTGAGCCTTATTGTAGGTTTCCGCTGTGAGTTGATGGCCATCGAACTTCACATTCTGAAAATCAGGGTCGTCAAGCAGCAGTGGATTTTCGTTCTCGTTATACGTCAGATGCGTCCACAGCGTGGTAAAGAAAATTGCAGTCTTGCCATCAACCGTCACGCACTGGTTGTTTAAGTAGTTCACGTTGCTGCGCACATTGTAGCTAAACGGCTTCAACGTGTCGGCAAGGTCAAGTCCGCCATAGAACTCATGGTTGCCGGGCACTATATATGTTTGCTCAAAGTTGTCGCTGCACCAGCTCCAAAATCGCTCCAGAGCCGCGCTTGTGCGCCCTATCTCCGATATGTCACCAGCCATGATTAATATGTCGCCAAGCACCTTTATCGCATTGCTCTCCAAATATGACGCGTGCGCCGGCCTCTCCAAATGCAAGTCACTTAAAAATTGCAGTACCATTATATTGTCATTTGTTCACCACATTCACCGGTTGTCCGGCCATAAATTTCTTCACATTGTCAACGGCTATGTCCATAAGCCTCACGCGCGCTTCCTTGCTCGCCCAGGCAATGTGAGGCGTGAAGTGGCAGTTGCGCGCAGTGAGCAGCGGATTGTCGGCTCGTGGCGGCTCCTGCGACATCACATCTACGCTGGCAGCGTATATCTCACCTGCATTGAGCGCATCGGCAAGTGCCTGTTCGTCAACGAGCGGACCGCGCCCGGTGTTGATTAAAATTGCGCTTTTCTTCATCAGCCCAAGCCTGTGGGCATTGACCATGTGGAGCGTGTCGGCCGTGAGCGGGCAGTGAAGTGTCACCACATCGCTTGCCGCAAACAAGTCGTCGAGCTGCAAGGCCTTCTTCACGCCATCGGGCAGTGCTGCGGCATCTTTCGATGTGTAGGCAAGCACATTCATACCCATGCTCACAGCAATGCGTGCCACAGCCATGCCTATGTGCCCAAGTCCCACTATGCCCATCGTTTTGCCGCTAAGCTCAAACACCGGGGTGTCATAAAAACAAAAGTCAGGACAACTGCTCCATTTGCCGCTGCGCACCTCGTCGGTGTAGTGTTGCACCTGGTTCACAATGTTGAGCAAATGTGCCATAACCATTTGAGCCACCGAGTTTGTGCTATATGCCGGAATGTTGGTCACAACCACATGGTGCTCGCTGGCAGCATCAAGGTCTATGATGTTGTAGCCGGTGGCAAGCACACCCACAAATTTCAACTTTGGCAGTGAGTCAAACTCCGCCTTACCGAGCGGCACTTTGTTTGTGAGCACAATGTCGGCTTCGGTAGCCCTTTCCACTATCTGGCTTTGTGCCGTGCGCTCCCACACAGTGCAATCGCCAAGCTGCCGCAAAGCGTCCCACGACAAATCGCCGGGATTTTCCGTATAACCGTCTAAAACTACTATTTTCATTTGTTGTTCTCCTTTTTCACCATTACTAAAAAGCCACAAATTCCATTAAGGCACACATTGTGTCGCCTTTGGCCAGTGTCACCCAAAAAGTGTTGCCGCTCTTGCCTGTCATCGCTGTCAGCACATCGCCCAAGTGAGCCGGTGACTTATACTCAATCCGCATGCGCTTCACCGCAAATCCATCAGGCAGCAGTTCACACCCTATGCGCACATATTGGGCATTGTTCATGTGCAAGTTGTAGTCTATGTCGTTGCGCAGCACTGTCATCTGGGTGTTCTCTCCCAGCACTCCTTGCGGCAGCCTTATGCGCCGTGAGCAATAATCCATGTCAAGCTTCGGGTCAAGGTGCATGGTTGCCACCACATCGGCCGGCACTGGCACTATGTGACCCGACTCCCGATTGATAAACGCACCCATGCTCCAACTCTTGTAGCAAGGCCGCCCGGCTGCATCACGCACAAATGTATTTCTATATCCACACATGCTCTGCATTTCAAACACACGGCTCTCCACACTCAAATCCTCTTTATATTCCGGAACACGCACAACGTCTATCTGGCGTGACACAAGCACCTGCGCCATGCCATGCTCCTTAAAATATCCGTTCATCTCCGGTTCGGTGTCAGCCCACAGCTCCGAGCAATCTTGCATCATCTGCACAGCCGAAAAAAGCTTGAGTTTACCGCAAGCGTCGCAGCGGCTTGTAGTCACCTTTCCCTCAATCGTAAACATATTCCCGTTTTTTACGTTACCTTTAAAACAACCACCATAAGCGGCACACTTTATCGTAAACAAATATACACATTTTCACGCAATCCCCCACACCCCAAAAAGTAAGACTTACGCCCATTAGACAACACACATGTCAAGCAAAACAAAAAGCGGCTGCTCCAAATGCGGAAGCAGTCACTTGAAACAAGAGTTATTATATCGGATAGATGACTTACATGGTTACTTTGTCAAGTTGCTCCTTGAAAAGGCAGTGAAATGTGGGGAGTTTTCGTGGTTGGTCAATTTTGCAATGTTTTTCACAAACAAATAAACATCTAATTATCAGCGGAGTGAGGGAGATTCGAACTCCCGAAACGCTTTTGACGTTTACACGCTTTCCAGGCGTGCCTCTTCAACCACTCGAGCATCACTCCAAAATTTTCACAAAGTTAGCAAACTTTTTTAATTACCTATCGATTTTCTTCGTAATTTTGCCACATGCCTACACAGCTTGACACTCACAACCAGCTTCCTCGCATCAACCGCAACGACAAGGCGATAATGCGGTTTGGAACTGAAGTGCTCGCATCATTGCCCTACGACCCAAATGACGGCCAAATGCTGCTGATTGCAGCTTTTGCCCACTTCTTGCTCTACTCACCGCAACAAACAGTGTTTCTGCTCAAAGGTTATGCCGGAACCGGAAAAACATCGATGACAGGAGCTCTGGTGAAAACAATGTCGCAAAACGGCATGAAAGCCGTGCTCATGGCTCCCACCGGACGAGCTGCCAAAGTGTTCACCGAATATTCCGGACACACAGCCTACACCATACACCGCAAAATCTATCGCCAGCAATCATACGGACAAAACAACTTTCTGCTTGCCGAGAACAAGCATACCAACACGGTGTTCATAGTAGATGAAGCCTCTATGATTTCAAACTCAAGTGGCGACTACTCTGTGTTTGGCACTGGCCGACTGCTCGACGACCTTATTTCTTACGTCTATTCCGGTCAAGGCTGCCGCCTTATGCTAATAGGCGACACGGCTCAGTTGCCGCCAGTAGGACAATCAGAAAGTCCAGCCCTTAGCGACACCGTGCTCGAAGGCTACCACCTTGCCGTCTATGAAGTGTTTCTGCACGAGATAGCCCGCCAAGTGCAGACTTCGGGCATAATACACAATGCCACCATGCTGCGCAACATCATGGCAAGTGGTCTGCTGGCTGCGCCAACGCTTCAACTCAAGGCGTTTAACGACATAACCAACGTGACCGGAGAATTCCTTATAGAGCAACTCTCTGATTGCTACGACTGCGATGGGCAAAATGAAACTATAATCATCACGCGGTCAAACAAACGAGCAGTGCTGTTTAACAGCGGTGTGCGCAACAGCATACTCTATCGCGAAGACCAGCTTGTGTGTGGCGACATGCTGCTTGTGGCCAAAAACAACTATTTCTGGTCGCAAGACTACGACAATATCGACTTCATCGCCAACGGCGACATTATAGAAGTAAAACGAGTGTGGGGCGAAATCGAAGACCGCTATGGGCTGCATTTTGCCAATGTGACGGTGGAATTTCCCGACCACAACCATCTGGAAATGGACACCAAGATAATTCTCGACTGCCTTTTCAGCGACACGCCGGCCCTAACAGCTGCGCAAAGCGAATTGCTGTTCAACGGCGTGATGGAAGAACTTGCAGGCGACAAGCGCACTCGGTTTAAGGCTCTGAAAAAGCACCCTTATTTCAATGCTCTGCAAGTCAAATATGCCTACGCCGTGACTTGCCACAAGGCTCAAGGCGGACAATGGCAAAACGTGTTTGTAGATATGGGAGGCATCATGCCAGATGCGTTATCATCGCTCGACTTCTTGCGGTGGCTCTACACGGCCATAACACGAGCACGCCGACAAGTATATCTTATCAACTGTCCTCTCGAAACCGATTTTCGATAATTTCTTTCCTTCCCATCGAAAATATTATCAGAAACGTACCAACAGGCAAAGCGAACCTTATTTGCTGTCACCCTCTTGCGGAGGCATATAGGCAGCATATCTTTCATCGTCGGTTGGCTCTTTTGGTGTAGTATTGACCGGTGCATCGTCGTCATGCGGCATATAAGCGGAGTAGTCTTTTTCGGCCTCCGGTTTCACAGGTTGCTTCTCTGCCGGAGCATCTACTGCCGGCGACGGCGGCACTGCCACGCCAGCCTTGGCGTGATGTCTGCGTTGCTTGCCTTCAAACTGGCTAAGCTCTTCAGAGATTTTATTGTTCAAGTCACTGATGTGGCGACGTCCCTCCTCAATGCCGTGCTCCACGCTGTCGTCAATCACACGGTCGAGCTTCGCATTAAAGGAGAATGGCATTATCGACACTATTGATGATAACAGCGACAATATAACCAGCGCATAACTCATTTTGAAACCTATGCCGAGTCCAGCTATTTTAAAGCCCTCGCCAATGTCATTCGACGGCACTATGCTTGGGTCGTGAAGCAGCTCCTGGTCTTGTGTGCCAGATGCTGTGAAATAAAAGTACATGCACACCACTATGCACGCACACGACGCTATGCCCCACCAGCGGCTTTTGGTGCAGTTAAACGCGATTGCGGCAAAACTCGCGGCGAAAGGCACCAGAGCAAACAATGCCCCCGACCAGCCATAGTTGCCGGTTATCATGCCGGCTGTGAAGTCAAAACCTGTGGGTGAGCTTGGAGCCAGCGGTATGTTGTAAAATGGTAAAAACACATAGCACACCAGTGCGGCCACAAGCAATATGTTTGTGATTGATTTCATTAACTCTTCTTATTTTCTAACATGCAATAAAACACATTCCGTTGCGAATATAGTGCATTTATTCATAACACCCAAAGCCCACAATCTTAATAATTCTAAATCACGTTCATTTGCAGCATTTTAGCCATACTCTAATTCGCTAAAATGCAAGTTTTTGTACTCTCTATCACGCTAAAATGCACAAAAAAAAAATGAGCTGAAGCTACCACAAAACGGTAACCTCAGCCCTATTCTTCATAGCATGATGCTGTTGCCAAAAACACAGCAGCAAGCCTAAGTATCATTTCAAGACTTTGCCACTGGCAGAATAGTGACGTTGGCGTCAAGAGCGTCAACCACAAGCAACTTGTCGGTCAGCAACTCGCCCACGCCAAGCAGATATTTCAATGCCTCAGTAGCCTGAATCGTGCCAATTATGCCAGGCATCGTGCCAAGCAGCCCCACAATTCCGCAGTTCACATCACTGCCGTCTGCCGGTGGTTCAGGAAACACATCGCGATATGTGGCCGCTCCAGGCACCCAGGTCATTGTCTGGCCGCTGAAACGCATTACACTTCCGTGCGAAAAAGGTTTGCCAAGCCTCACGCAGCAGTCGTTAATCAAAAACTTGGTGGCAAAATTGTCGGTAGCATCTATCACGAAATCGTAGCGCGACACCACATCGTCTATGTTTTCGTCTGTGAGCCTCAACGCCCACGTTTCCACATCTACGTTGGGGTTTTGAGCCACCATCTTGTTTTTTGCGCTCTCCACCTTCATGCGTCCCAAGTCGGCAGTGGTGTGAATAATCTGCCTTTGCAGGTTGCTCAACTCCACGGCATCGGCATCGGCAATGCCAATATGTCCCACTCCTGCCGCAGCCAAATACAGTGCCACAGGCGAGCCAAGACCGCCTGCGCCAATCACAAGCACCCTTGCAGAAGCAAGTTTTTCTTGTCCGGCCTCGCCCACCTCTTTGAGCAATATGTGGCGTGCATATCTATGCTTATTTTCGTCAGTCATTTTTATTGTTCCGTTTTTTTCAATTCTTCAATGATTTTTGTCCGCAAATTCACAGGCTGTTTCCACACGGCGCCAAGCACTGCAAGTCCCCCAAAATGCCAATGCTCCAGTTGCGGCAACTTGTCGGCAGAAACACCGCCAAGAGCCACCACACGGTCGTCAATCACACCGCATTGCGCCGCCGCATCGAGCTGCCAAGCCTTAAAAGCCGCCGAGTAGCCGTTTTTTGATATGCTGTCGTAAATCGGGCTCAAAAACATATACTCAAACGGCTTTCCCACTCCTGCGTCTGCCACCATTTTTTTTGCACGCAACTCAGCAAGCGAGTGGCACCCACAGCACACCGTGCCAGGATTAAGCCCAGCAGGCACTTCAGCGTGTCGGCCATTCAGGCACACACCCTTCAAGCCATAGTTGTGCAGCAGCCCAAAGTGGTCATGAACCACAATCCTGTCATGCCACTCCTCTGGCAACTCATCAAGCAAATGGGCGCATTGCTCACTGGTTGCCAGTGGTTTGCGCAGATGCACAACATCTACGCCAGCCTTCAGCAACTCCACAAGCTGTGCAGCCTCGCCAGCAAAAAACTCCGGCCATGTAAACAGCACCAGACGCATCACTTCTCCTCACAATCCTTAAGCGAATGGCTGATGCGCGCTGCGCAGAAGTCAGGGCCGCACATTGTGCAGTAATGACCGTCGGTGAGGTTTGACGTCTTGTAGTATTCAAGCGCACGCTCCGGGTCAAGCGACAAGTTGAACTGGTCTTTCCAGCGGAACTCATAGCGCGCCTTGCTCAATGCGTTGTCGCGCACGGCAGCACCAGGGTGCCCCTTGGCAATATCGGCAGCATGGGCAGCTATTTTATAAGTCACAACTCCAGTGCGCACGTCATCGCGGTCGGGCAATGCAAGATGCTCCTTTGGAGTCACATAACACAGCATGGCTGTGCCATACCAGCCTATCATAGCCGCACCTATTGCACTGGTTATGTGGTCATAACCGGGAGCGATGTCGGTCACAAGCGGGCCGAGCGTGTAGAATGGTGCGCCATGGCATTTCTCGATTTGACGCTCCATGTTCTCCTTGATTTTGTTCATTGGCACATGGCCAGGGCCCTCAATAAAAGCCTGCACATCTTTTGCCCAAGCACGCTCCACAAGCTCACCCATGGTGTCGAGCTCGGCAAACTGTGCAGCATCGTTGGCATCGGCCGTGCAGCCTGGGCGCAAGCCGTCGCCAAGCGAGAGTGCCACATCATAGCGGCGGCAAATGTCGCAGATGTCGTCAAAGTGCTCATACAGGAAACTTTCCTTGCCGTTTTGCAAGCACCACTTGGCTATGATGCTTCCGCCTCGGCTCACCATGCCGGTCAAGCGGTCATCAGACAAATGCACGTTTTTCAGCCTTATGCCGCAATGTATCGTGAAGTAGTCAACACCTTGCTCGCACTGCTCCACCAGTGTGTCGCGAAACACCTCCCAGTTCAGGTTCTCAACCTTGCCGCCGGCTTTCTCAAAAGCCTGATACATGGGCACAGTGCCCACTGGCACAGGACTGTTGCGCAATATCCACTCGCGCGTTTCGTGTATTTGTGAGCCAGTAGAGAGGTCCATTATCGTGTCACCACCCCATTTGCAGCTCCATATTGCTTTTTCCACCTCTTCCTCAATGCTTGAGTTGTCGCGGGAGTTGCCGAGGTTTGTGTTTATTTTCACCAGGAAATCAGTGCCTATAATCATTGGTTCGCTCTCTGGGTGATTGCGATTGGCCGGAATCACGGCACGTCCCTTTGCCACCTGCTCGCGCACGAAATCGGGTGTGATGTGCGACTCTATGCCCAGCTCCTTGCAATTCATGTTCTCGCGGATTGCCACATATTCCATTTCTGGTGTCACCACGCCTTTCTTGGCAAGCGACATCTGTGTCTCGCCATCGGCGCGCGCGTCAATCCACGCCTTGCGCAACTTGGGCAAACCGCGTTGCAGGTCTATCTCCACGGCTGGGTCGCTATATGGGCCACTTGTGTCGTACACATACACAGGTGCGTTTGGCACAAGCTTGCGCTTGCCGTTCTCTTGCGTCACTGTGGGCGTGAGCGATATTTTTCTCATTCCCACCTTCACGTCGGGATAAATAGTGCCTTTCACATACACTTTCTCTGAGTTAGGATAAGAAATGTGATTTGTCGTGTTCATTTTCTTCTATTGTTGATTTTGTTAATAATTTCATTCATTGCTTTGGCCGGGTCAGCGGCATTGAGCACGCTTCCGCTCACCGCCACACCGTCAATGCCGGTGCTCATGAGTTCGGCCAGGTCGTCGGCCACAATGCCGCCTATAGCCACAAGCGGAGTGTCTATGCCTTCACGGCGCATTTCACCCATTATCCGCCTATAGCCGTCAAGCCCAAGCACAGGCGCAAGCCCTTTTTTGGTGGTCGTGAACCTGAATGGGCCGCAACCTATGTAGTCAGCACCCTGTGCCGCAAGGTTGCGCACATCGGCCATAGTGTTGGCAGTGCCGCCTATTATCTTGCCCACACCAAGCAACTTGCGTGCCTCGGCCACAGGCATGTCTTTTTTGCCCAAATGCACTCCGTGTGCGCCTATCGCCTCCACAAGAGACACCCTGTCGTCAATTATCAGCACGGCTGAGGCTTTGCGGCACATTTCGGCAGCCTTACGTCCGGCAACCACCACCTCTTCGTCGCTCGCGTCCTTCATTCTGAGCTGCACCCAGCGGCAACCGCCTGCCAGTGCCTTTTCTATGCCTTCAAGGTCGCTCAACTTTCCGTTTGAGTGGCTAATGAACTGCACGTTGCCCGTGAATGTGTTGCGCACCGTCATTGGTTTAGGTGCAAAGAAGTGGTTCAACGGTCCATGACCACCGCCATAGCACAGTCCGCTCGCAGCCACAATGGCGTGGTGCAGATAGCTGATTGCCTTTTCCACAGCCACATCAAGCTTATTGCCCATAGCCAACATTGTGGCTATGGCGGCCGACAGCGTACACCCCGTGCCATGCGTGTTTGGCGTCAGCACTGTTTGGTTGACAAACGTTTTCACGCCACCACTCCAGTGCAGCTCATCGCTCTTGGTTTCGCCCTCGCGGTGGCCGCCTTTTAGCAGCCACGCCGGTGCGTGCGGCACGTCATCTATGCCCAATTTCGCTTTCAGCACTTCGGCTTCAGGCACATTGGGTGTGATTAGCGTGGCAAGCGGATAAATCCGCTCCACAAAGCAGTTCACGGCATTTTCGTCCATCAGCCGGTCGCCACTTGTTGCCACCATCACAGGGTCGGCTATGAGCGGTATCTCCGGGTGCTTTGCCAACTCGTCTGCCACCGCGGTCATCACTTCTTTGTTTGGAAGCATGCCGGTCTTTATGGCAAGCGGCTGCAAATCATCTATCACCGCCCTTATCTGCGCTGCCACCACGTCGGCTGACATGGGCACAAAGCTCTCCACGCCTCGCGTGTTTTGCACAGTTACGGCTGTCACCACCGAGGCGGCATATCCGCCAAGAGCAGAAATCGTCTTTATGTCGGCCTGCAAGCCTGCGCCACCGCTGCAGTCGCTGCCGGCTATCGTCAGCACCGTGACCACACGTTTCATTTGCCTTGCGAGTTATGGTTAATGCGACCAAAGTCGAAGCTGCGGTCCCAGTTTTTCCACACAGGCTGCACCCCAATCTTTTTCAAATCGGCCACCACTTGTGGTGTGGTGCGGTCGTCGGCCACATGAAATTGCTCCAACGCCTGCGGATAGCAAGCATAGCCTCCCGGGTCGGTGTGGCTCTCCGAGCTCATGGTGGTCACTCCGAGTGTGGCCATGTTGTTGCGCATTTCGGGCGTTTCGCGCGTAGAGTAGGAAATATCCACATCGTGGTCAAATATGCGCATGGCAAACGTCACTTGCGCAAGCTCACGGTCGGTCATAACCACATTTGGCTGGAAACCGCCGTTTTCCGACGGCCTCATGCGCGGAAAGTTCACGCTATATTGTGTGCGCCAATAGGTTTTCTCCAAGTAGCGCAAATGGTAGGCAAGCATGGTCACGTCGGTGCGCCAGTCCTCAAGACCTATGAGCGCTCCCATTCCTATTTTTTCCACACCGGCCATGCCCATGCGGTCAAAACCGTTGACACGCCACTCATAGTTCGACTTCATGCCGCGTGGGTGATATTTCTTGTAATTAGCCTCATGATACGTTTCCTGGAAACATATCACTCCGTTCAGGCCATGGTTGCGCAGCTCGGCATAGTCCTCGGTGGCAAGCGGCATCACCTCTATCTGCAAGTTGTTGAAATATGGCTTTGCAAGGTCGAGGGCGCGTGCTATGTAATCAACACCAGCCACCTTGGGATTTTCACCGGTCAAAATCAGCAGGTTGTCAAAAGGGCCAAGCTCCTTTATGGCCTTATATTCTCTCACAATCTCGTCCTCGGTGAGCACTATACGCTTTATCTTGTTTTGCACATGGAAGCCACAATACACACACGAGTTTGAGCATGAGTTCGTTATATAGATAGGGATAAACATGTTGATTGTGTTGCCAAACTTCTCGCGAGTGTAGCGGCGGCTCAAGTGCGCCATAGGCTCTAAAAATTTGACTCCAGCCGGCGAAATCATGGCCATGAAATCGTCAACATTGCAATGCGTCTTGTTAAGTGCCCTCACCACATCGGCCTCGGTCTTACCCATTATGCGCTGTGTGGTTTCTTCCCAGTCAATTTTTCTTATTTCGTCTGAAAACATATTTATCCTCCACAAAAAGCTTTAATCACAATCAAGTCATCACCCTCGTGCAGGGCTGTCTCAGCCCACGAGTCCTTTGGCACGATTTTCTTATTAACGGCTATTGCCGCACCCTTGCCATTAAGGCCAACCACCGCAGCAGCATCGGCCACAGTGGCACCGTCGGCCATGTCAACCGGCTTTTGATTTATCTGAATTTTCATAATCTTTACCTTTTTGCCAGTGTTAGTCAAGAAACGATGTGAGTGGCGAAGTGGCCTCAGCACTAAAGTCGGCGTTGCCAACGGCAAGTCCGGCCTCATAGGCCATGCGTCCAGCCTCCACAGCCATCTTAAACGCCTTTGCCATGGCCACAGGGTCTTGCGCCACAGCCACGGCAGTGTTCACCATCACTGCGTCGGCACCTATCTCAAGTGCCTTGGCAGCGTCGCTTGGCGCGCCAATTCCGGCATCTACCACAACCGGCACACTGGCCTCATCTATTATGATGCGCAAAAAGTCGAGCGTTTTCAAGCCCAAGTTGCTGCCTATGGGTGCTCCAAGCGGCATCACAGTGGCTGCGCCGGCTTCTTCCAAGCGTTTGCACAGCACAGGGTCAGCCTGGCAGTATGGCAGCACCACAAAGCCCTCCTTGACAAGCATTTCCGTAGCTTTAAGCGTCTCCACAGGGTCGGGCAGCAAATAGCGAGGGTCGGGGTGGATTTCAAGTTTCACCCAGTTTGTGCCAAAAGCCTCTTTTGCCATGCGCGAGGCAAACACAGCCTCCTCGGCATCGCGAGTGCCCGATGTATTAGGCAAAATCTGTATGCTTGGGGTTGCTATAAACTCCAGCATGTCGTCGCTGCGGCTGTCGCTGTCTATGCGCTTCATAGCCATCGTCACCATTTCAGTGCCCGAAGCGGCTATGGCTTGCTGCATCAGTGTGTTGTTGCCGAATTTTCCTGTTCCGAGTATCAGTCGGGAGCTAAACTCTTTTTCTGCAATTTTCAGTTTGTCCATAATCTCTTTATATGTTTTTTTGATTCAGTTGTGATAAGGGAAGTCAACCAGAGGATTTCTGTCATGGCAAAGGTCGCTTTTTGGTCAAACCTTTTATTCCTGCAGAATTGGAATAATATCTAATACAATCCCTACGGCAGCATTACCTGCATCAGGTTATATGGGTATCATCTCAGCACAGCCCTCACAGGCAGGCACCCCTCACAACAATCGGTTGTTAATTGTCTTTTTGCACCAGCAAAATTATAAATAATCAAGCTAAACGCCAAACAAAAAACAGACACACTTGCACGATTATCATCGCCAAGCATGCCTGTTGTTTTGAAATATGCAATTCAAAGGTTGTATCTCAGCCAAACTGAGTCGTCACTCATTTGCTCCACAGACATCAAGTGAAGCATGAATGGCGTGGTGTGACTCGCTTCTATGCCATCGAACACCGAGGCAAACCCCTCACGACCGTCAATGGCAGCTCCTATCACCACACTCACCTCGTCAAGCAGTCCGGCACGCAAAAAGCCACCGTTGATGTGGCCGCCACCCACCACGCCTATGCGTTTAGAGCCAAACACATCTGCAAGGATTTCAACTGCTCTGGCAAGGTCTATTCCACCTTTGCCTGTGGCAATATACGACGTGCCGCAGCCACGCAGATAGTCGAGATATTCCTTGGGCGCGTCCTCGCTCACCAGACACACCCTGCTTGGCGTGTCACTGTCGGGCCAGAGCAGAGTGCCATGAGTGTCGGCAACCACCTCCCAGCCAGTGCCGTCGCAAGCCTTAAACACGTCTTCCTTGCCAATAGGAGCCTTATTCTCCGCCACAAACGGCTGTTTTTCGGCATAGTGCTTCAGCGCTGTCACCTTGCCCTCAACCGTAGTGTCAACGTTAAGTGCAGCCAGCGCCTTATAGTAGCCGTCACTGCCTATTTGCTCTGTCATGTCGCAATCAATGCGGCCGTCAACTGATGCCATCATGTGGCACACCACAAATGCTTTCTTTTTCATTGCAATATCTTCATTAGTTATTCTGCAGCAAAGTTACACCCCAGTGCCCCACTTTCACTTTTCCGCACAAGCCAAAATCTTACCCCGATTGCTTTTTTCACCAAATGAGCATTGTCATTGGCTTTATTTCACATTTCTCTATCGAAAAATTCAGTCAAGAAACGAATACACAACAAACTAATCCTTTAAACAAGCAAGCGGTATGACCTTAACGCCATCATGACGTGTATAAGCCATTTCTCCCCCTGTGATTACAATCATCAAGTCAGGTTCTCGTAGTGGAACTTGCTTTTCCGTCTTATTATGTTCTTTTATCAGTCGTTTTATCTCTAAAAGTTGCTTAGCTCCTTCTTCTATTTC
The DNA here is from genome assembly GCA_934675575.1 of uncultured Muribaculaceae bacterium. GTDB lineage: Bacteria > Bacteroidota > Bacteroidia > Bacteroidales > Muribaculaceae > Sodaliphilus. The sequence goes on along the minus strand of CAKUQQ010000009.1, from coordinate 57,278 downwards.
TCGACTGCCAAGTTTACACTCTATCAGAGCATAGCGTCCATCATCAATATGAAGCACTAGGTCGGCTTCCAATCCATAGCGGTCGCGGTAATACGACAAGCGACTATCGTGAGACGCAGAATACACCCTGAGGTCACGTGCACACATTTGCTCAAAAATAAACCCGAAAGTTTTTAGCTGCGTCATAAGTGCATTAGGTGAAAGGTTAAGCGATGCTACTGCAACCGAAGGGTCACAAAAAGCACGCTTTGGCCTACTTTGAATCGTCGCCTTGCTCCTTATTGATGGGCACCAAGCCTCAATATCTTGAATAACAAACAATTTTTCCAATGCTTCAATATAGTTTTCAAGCGTAGGTCGTGTACAGGTCACATCATCTGCTGCGACAACATCTGTCAATATAGAGGTCGTTTTTGCCAATGTAGAGATATTTCTTGCGTATGATTTCATAATCATGTTAGCCAACTTAACATTTCTCCTGACACCGTCAACACGTGATATGTCATTCCTATATATCGATTTAACATATTCCTTAGCGACAAGGAGTTTCGATTTGTCGTCATTTAAATTTAATGTCGCAGGCCAACCTCCTCTACATGCAGAAAAAATCAGTTCTTCTATGCTCAATTCTGAAGTTGCAAAAACTTCTTCTTGAGGATTGTCAAACATTCTCATCAACGACACACTGCCATTAGACTCTCCATATTCCCATAGACTCATAGGCAACATCTCAATACGAGAAATGCGACCTGTTCCGCTATGGTGAATTTTACTGGCATCTACAGCATTAGAGCCAGTCAATATGAACTGCCCCGGCAAGCCACGCTCGTCAACCTTTGTGCGCACAGCGTCCCATAGCATTGGCGCATCTTGCCATTCATCTATCAACCGAGGGACTTTTCCCTCCAGCAAGAACGACGGTTTGGTGATAGCCGTTGCCAGATACTCTTCACGTTTGTCCGCATCTTGCAAACTTATAACACTGTTTGCCAACTGTCTGGCCGTGGTCGTCTTGCCACACCATTTCGGTCCCTCTATAAGCACTGCCCCCATTGCTTTAAGATGAGCTTTAAGTTGAACATCAAAAACTCTATTTCGATATGCCATATTGGTATTTTATTTTTTACCTACAAAAATACTAATTTTCATTATATTACAACTAAACATTTTTAATTTTTACTGCATTTTATTTTAACTTTTAGATGTGTTTTGTTTTTAATTTTTGCTGCATTTTATTTGAAAATTTTGTAATCAGTTTAACTTTTTCATAAAGAAGGACTCTTTTTATTAGCTTTTCCACGCAAAAATGCTATCTTTGTATTAATTGATTGTATGTTCGCTTATAGCTTTACTGCATTAATGCATGTAGTTTAGACATAGGCAATATGCGTTTTGAGAAGGTTAACCAGTCATCATCAACCAGCGACAATTTAAAATAAAAACATAATAACAAATCAAGAAACAACAATGAAATTAAAACACTTCACTGGGCTTTTTATTGCCCTTCTGACGGTTTTAGGAGTTTCGTGCTCAAGCGACAACAATGAGCCGTCGCCCACGCCCACTCCGCCCACACCTTCAACCACAGCAGAGTATCTCACTTTCAGAGACGGAATTTATTGCCACGACGTGACCCTCGCCTACGATGAAAAAACTGGCACTTCAACCATTACCACCACTGGCACCGACCCATACATTCTCACCTCGCTCCTCAAAGAGACGCTACCCGACGACTCATGTGTGCTTTCTTTCAAATATAACGCTGCCGCAGCCTCTGTTCCTGCCGAGTTGCAGATTTTCTTCGCTCAGCCCACATCAGAAGACCGCTCTGTAAAACTTTCCACTCCATTCAACACCGACGGAAGCGGCTGGAATAGCTTCGCTCTCAACATCAAGAAATTGCGCGAAAGCCTCAAATGGGGCAAGAAAGGCCAATACATGCGCTTCGACTTCGGCTCTGAGGCAGGCAAGGTGATTCGCATTCGCGAGCTGTGCGTGCGCAAGATGACCGACAAGGAGAAAGCCGACTTTGAGGCAAGCGAAAACTTCGAGGCATATAAGCAAAACATGGCCACACACCTCAACACCTACCTCACCAGCAGCTACGCATCAAAGGTGACCGACGTGGAGGTTTCCTCGTCAAAGGTCACAATCAAGGGACAATGCTCTGGCTCAGGCAAGTTTGCCCTCGTTGACGTGGCTCCATGGGAAGAAGTGACCGAAACCGCCACATTCCCATCGCGCATCGACATCACAAACAACACGTTCACCATCACTGCCGACCGCAACGTGACTCGCAATGGCATAACCTACGACCGCGCATTCTCAAAATGGGCAATCGTGAAGGTTGATGGCGATAAAGATGTGCTCGACAGCCATGCACGCTATGCCGACGATGTTGCCGCCCTGCGCTCTGCCAGCGAAATGAAGCTGCAAAACAAAAAGGGTCTTGGTGGTCCTGGCAACTTCACCGACCTCGACGAAATGGGCATAAAGAGCATCACTTACAACATCACAATCAACGCTCTCCTGTCAACCAACAGCAACGGCGGAAGCGCATATAAGTTCGGCGGCAAGACCTATTACATCAACAGCGCCTATCAAGCCACTATTGACAAGGTACTCACCTACTGCTACCAGCGCGGCATAGTGGTTGCAGCCATAATTCTCACTCCCACGCAGTCAGAATACAAAGACCCAGAGTGTACAGGTGGCTACTACTCAATGCCAAACATGACAACCGCTGCAGCCGTAAACTTGTATGCAGCCGCCCTCAACTATCTTGCTGACCGCTACTCACAAAACACCCACGGACGCATCAACCACTGGATTATGCACAACGAGGTGGACATGAACACCGACTGGACCAACATGGGCTCACAACCAGAGTTGCGCTACCTCGACCGCTATGTGAAGTCAATGCGTTTGGCCTACAACATAGTGCGTCAATACGACCAAAATGCGTCTATCCTTGGCTCATTCACTCACAGCTGGACCAACGACGACTTCCTCAAAGGCTACTCAACCAAGACCATGATTGAGCAAATCGTGCAATATTCCAACGCCGAGGGCGACTTCCGTTGGGGTGTGGCAGCTCACCCATATCCACAAGACCTCACAAAACCGGAGTTCTGGAAAAACGACACCAAGTCAACCTACAGCCGCAACACCGACTTCGTGACATTCAAGAACCTTGAGGTAATCAACGACTGGATTCTCAACAAGCAGCACTACTACAAGGGCACCACAAAGCGCATCTTGTTCTTGAGCGAGAACGGCACCAACACTCCAGGTTACTCACAGCAATATTTGCAGCAGCAAGCCGCCGGAGCAGCATGGGCATGGAAGAAAGTCAACGCCCTGGCAGGTATCGACGCAATTCAGTGGCACAACTATCAAGACAACCGTGCCGAGTTTGGTCTGCGCATAGGCTTGCGCAAATACTCCGACGATGCCGATGACCCAGGTGGCCGCAAGCTGTCGTGGTTCGTTTGGCAAGCTGCCGGCACCGACAGCGAGGACGAGGTGTTTGAACCATATCTTAGCACAATAGGCATAACTGCCTGGAAAGACATATTTGGCGGCGTGTATTAATCACACCACTAATCACTACTAACACACAAGGTGCTGCGAAAACATTTCCGCAGCACCTTGTGCTTTCTTCTTGCAGCAAACACTAATAAAGTACCGACCACATAAACAGAGTCCTCACTTTTGATTGATTTTCCGTATTACCTTACACGGATTTCCAACTGCCACACTGTTTGCTGGAATGTCTTTGTTCACAACACTACCAGCCCCTATAACGCTTCCTCTGCCGATTGTGACCCCTGGCAGAACGATAGTTCCGGCGCCTATCCAGCAGCCGTCTTCAATGGTGATGGGCAGAGCGTATGTGCGACAAAAATAAGCATCGCAGCCAGATTGCCAATCCGGGTTAAGTCTGTCAATCAGCTCAACTGGATGCGTCGATGTGTTTATTTGAACGTCTGGAGCTATCAACACATTGTTGCCAATGGTGATTTTATTGCAGTCTATCAGCATGCAGCGTATATTTATAGACACGTTGTTGCCTATGTATATGTTGTTGCCAAAACCGCACACAAATTCGTCACCAACAGAGACATTCGTGCCTACACTGCCAAATTGTTCTTTCAGCAACGCATAGCGTTCGCTGCGCTGGCTATATGGAGTGGAGTTATAACGTCTGCACCAATCAGACGCAATGGCTTTACGCTCAATAAAAATCTTATCATGGCAATCATACCACTCGCCAGCCATACACTTTTCTAATTCTGTTCGCATATCCAACCATTTATAAAGCATTATCTTTGAAATGTAAAAATACAAAAAGCACCGCTTATGCAAAAACAGCGAGAAACTCTTTTTTAGCAATAAATAAAGCAAATATGGAATTAAGGTACATTTTGTAATAATAGGCGTAAGGCATTGACACTCAATGCAAGCTATCTTTGTAAAAGAGAAAAATATCAATAATTAAACACCGGTAATATGAAAAAGATTACTTTAAGCAATGGCGTAGAAATGCCACAAATGGGATATGGAGTGTATCAAGTCACACCAGACGAGTGCGAACGCTGTGTGAGCGATGCTTTAAGTGTGGGCTACCGAATGATTGACACCGCACAGGCATATCACAACGAAGAGGCCGTGGGACGTGCGTGGAAAAACAGTGGTATCAGCCGCAGCGACCTGTTTATCGTGTCTAAAGTTTGGATTTCTAATTATGGTGACGGCCAAACAATGAAAAGCATTGATGAGAGTTTGAGCAAACTGCAAACTGACTACATCGACCTAATGCTTCTGCATCAGCCATTCTGCGACCGCTACGGAGCATATCGCGACTTGGAAAAAGCCTATAAAGCAGGCAAGCTGCGTGCCATAGGCGTGAGCAACTTCAGTCCAGACCACCTGATTGACCTTGCAGCCAACACGGAGATTGCACCAATGGTCAACCAAGTGGAAACTCATGTGTTCGACCAGCAAATCGAGGCTCGCAAATATATGGCAGAAATAGGCACTCAAATCATGGCGTGGGCTCCTCTTGCCGAGGGACGCAATGGGCTGTTCACTAATGCCGCACTTGTGCAGATAGGCAAAAAGCATGGCAAGACGGCAGCACAAGTGGCTTTGCGCTGGCTGCTGCAAACTGGTGTGGTAATCATTCCAAAAAGCACCCACAAAGAGCGCATGATTGAGAACCTTGACGTGCAAAATTTTGAACTCGATGCCGACGACATGGCTGCAATAGCCGGTCTCGACACCAAGCAAAGCCTGTTTTTCGACCATCATAGTGGCGAGGCAGCCAAAATGTTTATGGGTTGGCGCAGCCTCGTGACGCCTGCGAAATAAACCAATCATCTTTTCCTCAAAAACAAAAACGCCTTGACAGCAATTAGCGGTCAAGGCGTTTGATTTTTTATCAGCGTACTGATTTATTCGGTGCCGCAGCTCATTTCCTCAAGTTGATTTTGCTTGTAGTGCCGTCAGAATACTTAACGATATAGAAGCCGCTTGCCGGATTGCTAACCTTACGGCCACACAAATCATAATAAGCAACGATTGTGGCTGCATCGCCTGTCTTCACAGCCTCAACACCGCTCTCGCCAGTCTTCACGAAGTCGGTAAGCGCACGTGGAGCCACCGCAGCCATAGGAGTGAGGAAGTAGCAAATGCCTGTCACACTCCACACGCTGTTGAAGTAGCCCTTGGTCGAAGAGTTGTAAATGTCAGTTCCACGGAAGTACCAAATTTCGCCGTTGCGTGTGCCATCGTTAACCAAGTGGAATGGCGTGTTGAACTTGCCGTAGTAGTCTGGGTCAGGGTAAGAACCATATTTTTCGTCAAACTTCACATTCTTCACAGTGATGAGCTTAAACATTGCGTCACAAGCCTCGGCAGCATGTATCTGCTCAAATGTCATGACCTGTGGAGTCACCTCATTGCCGGAAGAAGTCACTTGCCAAGCGTCGGGAGCCACAGGAATAAGGTCTATGCCACCGTCATCAGAGAAAATCACGTTGCACACCAGGTTGGTGATGTTGTCGCCTTGCTTAACCTTTGTGAGGTCAACCTCATCGTAACCACAACCGCTGGCCGAGCGAATTTCTACAGCCGATTTAGCATCTTGGGCATAGAATGTGTAGAAGTTCTTGTCGATTGCCGTAACCGTGGCCTCTCCCTTAAACACATAAATCGTGGTCATGTTGATGTTGTTCTCGTCATAAAGTTCTTTGAGCGAGTTAACAGCCACAGTCTCTATCGGACGCCAGTTCACAACCTGCGTGCGCGACTGGGCGTCTTTAGACGAGAACGTCACAGCGTCTGATGTCTTGGCGCAGTTTGCCACGTTGAGTGTGAGTTCCAGATTGTAGCCGTCGGCCGACTCTGCGTCAGCCTTGGCTATGGTGGTGGCAGATGCCGAGAGCAGTTTCGACTGCAAACCACCCACTGTGATGTCGCCTGCAAGGTTCTTGCCCTTGATGTTCACCGTCTTGGTGTAAGTAAGGCCTTGATACACCTTGCCAAAGTCGAGCGTCAGGTCGCTCACCGTGATTTCCGGAGTCAAAACCACCTCGCTGTTTTTGGGTGAGAACACCTCGCCCCATGTGGTTGCCACGCGCACTTGGTCAATTACAATGCCTGGCACTTTTGCCATCATTGACGAACCTTGGCGCAGTTCTATGCCACGCACGTCGGCAAGCGTTTCCGACACAGTTTCAGAAGCCACAACGTCGGCCGCTGGTTCAGTCTCGCCCTTGGCTGGGTTAATCCACAATGAGATTGCATCGTTGGCGTCGCCGGCAGTTGCCACATATTTCACCACCACAAGATAGGTGGTGCCAAGAGCCAACTCCTTTTCGCTCCAGCACACATCGCTCTTTGTGTTGCCGCTAATAAGCACACTGCGGCTCACGCCGAGCTTAAAGCCGTCGCCCGAAGCCTGAGCAAACAGGCCTGCGCCCTCGCTTCCTGCCACGCCGTCGCCATATTTAGTGAGGTCATCATCGTTTGCGCCAGTGAGAGCCAAAAATGCGGTGGATCTTGAGCCCGACGGCTGCGAAGTGAGGTTGATGAGCGCAGAATAGTAGATTGCACCGTCAACGGCACTGGTTCCTTTGTCGCGGAACAATGCCTGAAGGCTTTCGCCCTGCTCCTTGGTCAGAGCCACAGCCTTGCCAGCCGCAACGTTCTGATAGTCAGCAAAAGTGAGTGCTGTATCGGTCACTTGAATAGGGGCACTTGTCTTTGCGCCATATTTCACCCATTTGCCATTGCCATAAAGCGCGCCGGCGGCATAGTTGAAAGACTCATTGAGAAGAGTCTCTGCTTGTGTTGCAAAAGCCATAGATGCGGCTATGCTTGCAAGCAGTAAAATTTTCCTCATAAACAAAATAGTGTGTTTGTTGTTAATAAAATAAACGATTGTAGGCTGCAAAGTTAAAAATAAAAACCATAATGCGAAAATGCTAAAATCCGCCACACACCGCCACGCCATTTTTCATGCCGTAGCAACTTCTTAGGGCTCTCTTTCTCCAAACCTTGCTAAGCAAGCACTGTGCGTCACCACGAGTCGGTGCGGAACGGAAACAGCGGAAGCCCGGCAAGATTGGCCACATTGCCAAGCATGAAGTTATGCCAGCAGTAGCGCACTGCCACCGGTTTTTTCACCTCTGAGCAAGTCACTATCACTCCCTTGCCTTGGCACCACGAAGCCTCGGCCGTGTGAAACACACTGTCGGCGCCAGCCACCTCAAATCCCTTCAAGCCACTCATCAGATTAGTGCTGCCATAAAGATTGTCAAGGCTTATTATGCAACTGTCGCCGCTCACGGTCATACTCTTGAACGACGGGCTTTGGCTCATAAGCTCCGTGAGCCCATATTGCCCACTCATGGCAAGATACGCCAACCGCTCGCCCACCTGCCGTTTTTGCGCAGGGTGAATCTGGTTGACTTCATGGGCATACACCAGGTCTTGGGTGCACACTATGCCACTGTTTGGAATCACCTTTGAAGCCTCAAACTGGTCGGCACGGAGCTTTGCGGCAGCATCTCCGCTGGGGTCGCCATAGGCAAACGGCGCAATCTGCACAAAATAAAACGGAATGTCGCCAAGCCCGAAATCGCTGCGCCACTGCTTGGCAAGGGCACTTAGCAACTTGGTGTAGTAGCCCTGCGGATTGCCCACATTGCCACACCCCTGATAAAACGTTATGCCACGCACTGTGTAACGCGACACCGGGCTGAATGTGCCGTTGCCCCACAGCACAGGGCGTATTTCTGGCTGCTGAAATTGCTTGGCTATCTCTGCCGAATCGGTTGGCTCCTGGGTCAAAGCCTTTATGTTTGGGGCATTGAGCCAGCTCTCGCAGCGTGTAGCCCCTTTATACGTCAGTATTATGCCCACAGGCACGTCAAGCGACACATTGAGCGTCTTGGCAAAGTTATATGCCACAGCACTCGCCCTGCCCACACATGCAGGGCTGCTCACCTGCCACGACACATCGGTGTCGGCAAGCGGAGCCGCACTCATCTTGGCCGGCACTTTGGCTATGCGTATGCCCGGATAGCGTGAGGCTTCGGCTATTGTCTGGTTAGCGCCCTCCACAGGGCAGCCGTCGTAGCCGCGCACACCCATCTCCATGTTGCTCTGGCCGCCACACACCCACACCTCGCCGGCAAGCACATTGCTCACCGTGATGCGGTCAGTTCCGTCGCTAAACGTGATGGAAAGTGGCTTGTGCGAGGCTTGCGGCGTTTTCACTTTCACCTGCCACAACCCCGAAGCATCGGCCACCGCCGAGTGCCTGTCAGCCGACCACGACACTTTCACCGTCACTTTCTTGCCCGGAGTGTCCCACCCCCACAAGCGTGCCTCCGCAAGTTGCTGTATCACCATATTGTCCGACACAAGGTGATGAAGCCGCAATTTTGCATTGGCTGCTTGAGCAGCAATAAGAGCGATTATAACTGTTAAAAGTAGTCGTGCTGGCGTTGTCATTTGCTTATTGATTTTTTATAAGATTATCGTTTTGCCACATGCTCAATCGTCAAGCTTGTGGAAAATCTGTTTCCAGTTCTTTATGCCTATCACTTTCAAATAGGGCTTAAACACCTTGTCCTCATTTTTGGTGCCGGCAGCTTGCCACACTCTCCACACCGGTTTTATGCCCCATGGGTCGCCCTCTTGGTCAGGGAACTTGCGCAAGCCTATGTGCAAGCCAAACTCATGCCTGTTGTCAATCCAAGCGTGCCACTGCACGGCGTCTATGCCTGGCAGGGCATTGATTTTCTTCCATGCCCATGCAGCACCGGCAGCCTGAAGGTCGAGGTCGCGCTTGTCATACGATGGCGAGTTTGTGCCGTTTTCGCTCAAGAAGAGCAGTCGCTTCTGATTGCCGAGATACATGTTTTCTGGCTGGCGAATCCAGTCGTCTATCACCTCCAGGTTCTTAAACGTGCACAACTTGGCATTGCGGTCATAGGTGGCAAGGTTGTCGTTTGACCACAGCTGCGGTTTTGTCAGGTCTTGTGGATATGGGTGATAGGCCACGCCCCACAAGAAGTCACCTTCGGCTTTGGAGTAGAGCACCGTGTGGTCAAGCATCTGTTTCGACGAGTAGTTTGAGAAGTTGGTGTCGTCTATATGCAGCCAGCTGTGAGTGTAGGAACCAAGCACTGCCGAGTGCTGGTCATACTGACGCACTATGTTGCTGCACATGCGCATCGACTTGATGTAGGTGTCTAAATACACAAGTTCTGGCTGACGTCCCATATTGGTCCATGTGTAGCCGGCATCAACCTCATTGTGCATAATCCAGTGGTGAATACGCCCGTGTTTTCCGTCGCTGTATCGGTTGGCAAGGAAGTCAAGACATGCGGCATACAGGTTCACGCCCTCTGGCGTTGTGAGGTTTGGCATAGTGTAGAACACGTCTTGCCCTTCTTCAAGCTCCGGGTGACGGAAAGTGCGCATAAGTGTTGAGTCGGTGCCACCCATGTGTATGTCAACGAGCAGAATTGCCGACACCACTATGCCGCGTTGCTCAAGGGTAGTCATCACCCGGTCGTAATAGTCCATGCGCTCACGGCTGAAGTAAAATTTCTTGCCGCCATAAGTGTATGGAATGCCGCCGCCTTTTGGCTCATGTGAAAACACGAGCTGCGTGAGGTGCATGTTAACTGTCACACTGTTTATGCCCAGCAAGTCAAGGTCGCCCACTTTCTCATTGATGCGGAAGCCGCCAAGACCTTTTTTGCTTTTCAAGATGCCCTCGCTGGCAGAGCGTATAGGCTTCACCACGTCGGCATAGCGTGCATGGCTGTCGAGAGTGAGGTCATCGCCATTGGCCTTGACAACTACCCACCTCGACAGCAGTCGGTCATAGGTCACACCGCCTCGCTCCACATTACGGTTAAAAGCCACCTTAAAGTCACCAGCCTTGAGGTTCACGAAATAATTGTAATGGTTGGGATTGGTCACATCTTGCCACGGGGCAAGCTCCACAAGCTGGCAATCAGAGGAGTTTGCTTTGCCGGCTATTATAATCTGGTTGTCAGTTACCTCCACCCTGTCCACACTCGATGCGTAGGTAGCATGCAGATAGGCGTTGAGCGCGTTCTCTTTTTCTTTCTTAGCCTTTTCGGCAGCAAGCCACTGGTTGTGTGCAGCTTGCTCGTCAGCAGTCATCGGGCGCAGCACCACGTTGCGTATGCTTATTTCCACTCCTGCGGCAGTACCGGGGTCTATGCGCAGAAAATCGCCTTTCTTGCCCCAGTTCAGCTTTTTCATCAAGCCGCCCAGGTCGCAAGTCACCGTTTTCCATGATGCCGAGGTCTTCAAACGCCCCATTTCCACCCTGTTGGTTCCGGCAAGTGGCGACATGTATATTATCACGCTGTTAATGTCTTTTGGTGCAGTGTATTCAAACGACAATATGGTGTTGTCGTGCGATATGGCCGAGGCAAGGGCATTGAAGCTGACATATGGGTCATTGCCCGTAGTGGTGATTTTTGCCACACCATTTGCCGTGGAAATGTCGAGATTATGCTTGGTCGAAGGGTTGAAGTTGAGGTTCAAAGCCATTGCCGGCATAAGGCATGCCACAAGCGCAAACAGACTCAACAAACGCAGGTTATAAATTTTCATTGATGCTTGATTTTATGAGATTATTGTTCGTTTTGTTATTTGCAAATATAACGCATTTTCTTGAATTTTCTGTTGAAACCAACTTTGTGGTAATGTCTATCAAAGAAAAGAGTGTGGTTTTGTGTTGTCTTTACTCAAAAGCAAACACAAGGCATACTTCCACTTGTTTTTATCTGTTGCACTACATTCTTCGGTTGGCAAACATCGAAGATTATTATTATCTTAGCAACTCATAAAAAACTCTCTTTTTTAAACAATATGAAAAGAACTTTGATTGCAATATTGTGCGCTGGCGCAGCAGCAATGAGTTGCTGGGGTCAACACACTGTGTATGTCACCGACTTTGGTGCTGTGCCGAGCGACGGCAAAGACGACTCTCAAGCCTTGCGTAAAGCAGCCGAGTGGGTCAGAACGCACGAAGGAACGAAACTCGTGTTCTTGCCAGGTACTTATGTGCTGCGCGACGAAAAAGCCGTGGCCATTGAAAACGCCGTCATGAACGGTGACTATGGGCAAGACCCAGAAAAAAAGATGTTCACCCCCTATCACGACTATGTGAAAGGACTCGACTTCTCAGGTGCAAAAAACGCCACGGTGGAAGCCGCCGGTGCCACCCTGCTGCTCGACGGCTGGCAAGAAGGCATAACGATTGAAAACACCCAAAACTTCACTCTCAATGGGCTGACCATAAACTTTGTGCGCAAGCCCATGTCGGAGGGACGGATTACCGACATTCAGGACAACAGCTACACGGTGTATTTCGACCGTCCAAGCCACGAGTTGACCATGAACACGCCGTTTCCGCGCGTCAACATCTGGGACGATAGCGTGAAAGGCCATTATCGCGAGACTCATGGCGGCAATCGTGAAGCCATAGTTGCGCCCAACACGGTGCGTTTCCGAGGCACACTGCCCAAATATCTGCTTGGGGCTGCCGTTGGAGCACCTCACACATTCCACTACCGTCCTGCCATATTCATCTGCGAAAGCCGCAACACCACGCTCAACGATGTGACCATAAACGCCAACTGTGGAATGGGGATTGTGGGATTCCACACCAACACTGTGACCATGAATCGCCTGAGTGTGACACCAGCACAAGGTTTCCGTTACAGCACCAACACCGATGCCACACACTTTGCCGCTTGCGAGGGCACTATCGCCTTTGACCACTGCACATTCTGCGGCCAGGGCGACGATGCCACAAATGTGCACGGCTACTATCACGACATCACAGCGGTCAACGGCAACAATGCCACGCTCACACTCAAAGCGCCCACGTTTACCCACGCACAGCGCGCCGATGTGCCGCGTGTGGGCGACAAAATGACCCTCGTGCGCATCAAGAACCTTGAGCCAGTGGGCACATTCAAAGTGAAAGCCGTGAGCCACAAAGACAAGGCCGTGCCCTATGATGTTGCATTAGACGGCAAATTACCAGCCGATTTTAGCAATTATTACCTCATCAACTCCACCCTCATGCCAAAGGTGGTGTTTGAAAACTGCCTCGACTGGGGTCACATGGCACGCGGAGTGCTCATCAAGACCACAGCCGGCACGGTCATCAAAAACAACACGTTTGTGGGACTAACACTGGCTGCCGTGGCACTTAGCAGCGAGGCCAACTGGAAAGAGGGCTGGCACAGCAAAAATGTGGTGATAAGCGGCAACAAGATTATAAACTGCGGCACAAGCGGCGGCTATCACGGTGCAGGCATCGACGTTGACATTGTGGCAGAAGCCATTGATGGCGTCAGGCTGCACGACAACATCACGATTGAAAACAATGAGATTGTGTCGGGCACCGGCAGCGAGTGCGGCATCTTGGTGTGTAATGCAAAAAACGTGAAAGTGAAAGGCAATGTGGTGAAAGGCTGCCAAAAAGAACTGATTGTGAAAGATGCCGACATAAAGAAATAAGCCGTCAAACGGCAAAATAAGCAATGACAAGAGGGGTTGAGCCAACGCTTAGGCTCAACCCCTCTTGTTTTCAGTTTTATTGTTGCGGCAGCGGTGCAGAAGCACCACATTGGTCAGGTTAGCATTTCGTTTTCAAAATGCGAAACCAAAGCTGACGTATGGGAAAAACAACTCTTTTTTCAACCCGTGTGCGTCACCAAAGTTGAACGACGGATTCATACCCACCCTCAACTGGAAACCGTTGTCGGCAGTGAAGCGATAACCTATGTCGCCAAACATATAGTAGCCAAAGGTGTTGCGCGAATGTCCATAAAGCTCGAAGCTGTCTTCGCCCGCAGTCGATGGCTCCAATTCGCGAAAATACGTCTCATGCACATTGCACAATCCCAAACTTGCACCAAATCCAAGTTCAAGTGAGTGACGCTTGTTGCCAAGCAAATAGTTCACTGCCACTGGAGCCAAATATGCTCGCAACGAGCTACCGCCGCCACTAAAAAAGTTGTCATTGTCGGAATATCCCCACGACAAACCCACGCGGTAGCCCCATGGCGAACCAGCCTTGAACCGCGAATCATAGTTTACACCTACCATCGACGAGGCACCCATAAGCTCTACATTCACACTGCGCCACCTGTCGGCACTTTGAGCCGACGCTGTCACAACCGACAACACAGCCATTACCACAGCTACTAATTTCTTTACCATTTCTAATTTCTTTAGTATTTTTTCTGTAAAAACATTGACCAAGTTGTGTGCAAACAAGTGTTGCCTTCTGGTCACCAACCAAGCGCATTGCGGACAATCCACCACGCCATCACTGCCACAAGCACTAAAGCTACCACCCACTTGGAGTTTACCGCCACATAAAGCCGGGGGGTGCGCTTTCTGAGCCATTCTGCACCAAGAAGCAACACTATCACAGGCAACATCACCATCAGAAAGGCGTTGTAGTGCCATGCGGCAGCAAAATCGCCTGTGAGCATGGCGTGCAGCGCACGCTGTGTGCCACACCCCGGACACCTAAGCCCTGTCACACTATAAAACACGCATCTTGGGAAAATACTGCTTTCCATGGGGTCAAAGATTTTATACACCGCTATTGCCGCAATCACTACGGCCACAATCAGTGCAGCAATCACCGTTTTCCTCACAGAAAAACTCATTTGCTCGCTATTGCCTACGTTAAAGCATTGCAATCAGCACCGAGAACGGACTCCACACCAGTCCAAGCACTATTGAGGCTATGCACAGCCATGCACTCCACTCGCTCATGCGTTTAGCCTTGGCATAGTCGCCATTGCGATAACTTGACGTCACCTTGAGCGAAAGTACCAGTGCTGCGATACCCACTGGCACACAACACAGCACAATAGAGAGCACAGCCCACACCAAATTGGTTGGTGGGCACTCTGGCGTTCCTTCAGCCAGCTGTTGCCTATACTCTGCCGGTGCCACATAGCGGCCTTGCTCCTCTTGTGCATCGCCATCGTTTTCTTCTGCTTGCGGCTCATAAACCTCGCCGGTCGTTGCGTCTTCTGCTGCCGTTTCTGCATCGGGCAACTTAGGCGGCACAGCAGCATGTGAGGCATTGGCGGTAAGCAAATCGGCCAACTCAGGCACATCGCCAATTTTCTTCCAATCGGCAAGTCCGCTGCGCCAAACATACATGTTTGGCGTGATGTTCATCTTCTCAAGTTCTTCGCGCGTCACTGGGCCGGCCTGAACACCTTCATGATTAATCCAATACTGCATATCCGTCAATATTCTAAAACGTTAACATTCTTTCCACAAAGATAATGCAAATCAAGATGCAAAGCATCAAACTTGCTTGAATGTTTTGCCAAGATGCAGCTTATCTTATTCAAAAATAATGAAAATCGAGACGCAGAACACCAAGCATTGCCCAAATATTATGCCGAAATGCCACTTATCTCCAACCAATACACCCACGCATGTAGAGTGCCGACTGCACTGCACCTCGCATAGCAAGATATGACAAGAAAGCGAGCCATAGGCGATTGTTGCCAAGCTGCATGGGCGCTAAATAATACACCGCAAAAAATGCCGCAAAAGCAAGTGCTGCCGACACCAGCATGCCGCGCGTGCGTGTCATGCCGATAAACACACCGTCCCACACAAATGCCGCCATGCCGGCAAGCGGTATGCCCACGCACCACCAGCGATAGTGTAGCGCCTCGGCAACCACTATGCCATCGGACGTGAGCAGCGAGAATATGTCTCGTGCAAACAGTGCGTAGCACATGGCAAACACCACCATCACCACACTGCCCCACAGCAGCAGTCGCCTCACACAAAGCCGCAGACCCAAACCGTCGCGCCGCCCCACAGCCTTACCCACCAGAGCCTCTCCGGCAAAGGCTATGCCGTCCATGAAATAAGAATACAACGTGAACAGCTGCATTATCAGCGTGTTTACCGCGAGCAACACATCGCCACTGCGAGCTCCAGCCGACAGAAAAAACAAGTTTATCAGCATCATCAAGAAACTGCGCACAAAGATGTCGCGGTTGCCGCCACGCAGTTGGCGGTCACCCCTCATGCCCACAGCCTTGCGCAGGCTAAGGCATTGCCACACCCACCGCTGCCGTCTCCACAGCAAGCCCAATGACACGGCAAGCCCTGCATATTCTGCCGCCACAGTGCCCACGGCTATGCCCATAAAGCCCATGCCCAGGCCGTACACAGCTGCAAGGCTGAACACCACGTTAAACACATTTACGCCTATCGAAATCAGCATGGGGCTGCGCGAGTCCTGCATGCCCAGAAACCACCCTTTTATGCCCATCATGGCAAGTATGGGCGGTGCACCCCACACGCACACGTCAACATACACCCCAGCCATGACATTCACTCCTGGCGAGCCACCTATCACCCACAGGGCAACTGCTTTTATTGGCCACTGCAGCACAATCACAGCCAAGCCTATTGCCATGCCAAGCAGCACCACATGCTGCAACACAAGCGCTTGACGCTGGCGGTTGCCGCTGCCATAAGCCTGCGCCGTGACCCCCGATGTGCCCATGCGTAAAAAACCGAAATTCCAATATATCAGGTTAAATATCATAGTGCCCACGGCTATCGCGCCTATGAGTGTGGCATCGCCCAAATGACCGGCAATACCCACATCAAGCAGCCCCAAAAGCGGTATTGTGATGTTGGCGATAATGGCCGGTAACGCTATGTCCAATATTTCCCTGTCGGTTTCTTTCACATTCATGTCATTGCAAAATTACAATTAATATTCCTTTCTGCGCCTAATTTATTCCATATTACCCTACCACTTTGGCAGTTGCTGCTAAAAACGCTACCTTTGCACCCCGAAAAGCATTAATTGATGAGAATAGGAAATGTGGACTTGGGCGACAAACCTGTGATGCTCGCCCCTATGGAAGATGTAACCGACCAGTCGTTTCGTCAAATCTGCCGAGAGCAAGGAGCCGACATGGTTTACACCGAGTTTGTTTCGGCCGATGCACTCGTGCGCAGTGTCAACAGCACCCTCCGAAAACTCAACATTTCAGACGCTGAACGGCCAGCGGCAATTCAAATCTACGGAAAAGACATCGACTCCATGACCGAGGCTGCCAAGATTGCCGAAGCCGCACACCCGGAGGTTATCGACATCAATTTCGGTTGCCCTGTGAAAAAAGTGGCTGGCAAAGGTGCCGGCGCAGGCATGCTGCGCAACATTCCGCTAATGCTTGCCATCACGCGCGCCGTGGTCAATGCCGTCAAAGTGCCAGTGACCGTAAAAACACGGCTTGGTTGGGACGCCGACAGCAAAATCATAGTGGAGCTTGCCGAGCAGCTGCAAGACTGCGGCATACAAGCCCTGACAATCCACGGGCGCACGCGTGCCCAGCTCTACACCGGCGAAGCCGACTGGACTCTGATTTGCAAAGTGAAAGCCAACCCTCGCATGCACATTCCCATCATTGGCAACGGCGACATCACCACACCACAAAAGCTTGCCGACTACTACAACCGCTATGGTGTGGACGGCGTGATGGTGGGCCGGGCAGCCATAGGCGCTCCCTGGATTTTTAAAGAAATGAAGCAATTCCTTGCCTATGGCACCATTCCCGAAATTTCCAACCGCGACAAGATGCAGCTTCTGCGCCGACAAATCACCGAGAGCATTGACCGCATCGACGAGTATCGAGGCATTCTGCACATCAGGCGACACCTTGCTGCAACACCACTTTTCAAAGGCATACCCAACTTCAGAGAAACACGTATAGCCATGCTCCAGGCCGCCACCTATGAGCAGCTCAACGAGATTCTCAACTATGTGGAATCTCATTTCTTGCAGTAACCGCCCCAGTCTTAACGTCTCCCCACACCTCTCTTTGCCACAACTACACTCTATAATTCACACAACGAAGAAAAATGCTGACAACTATTTTTCAAGAAAATATGAGAACATCACTTATCTATATCCTGCTGCTTGCCATCACAGCAGCCATGCCACTGCATGCACAAGACACCAAACACATCATCTCTGTTGGCAACTTCACCGAGCTGTCGGTGTTCGACAACATTAATGTCACTTACCGCTGCAACACCGACTCGGCTGGCAAAGCTGTGATTAGCGGCAGCCAAGACCTAATCGACCAAATAATCCTGCAAAACAATCAAAAGGGCAAGCTCACCGTGCAAGTGTCAACACAACTCACGCTCACTCATAGCCAGCTCCCCACACTCTACGTTTACTCCGACTCGTTGCTGTCGGCATCAAACGCCGGCGACAGCACCCTGCGTCTCGACAACGTGGCAAAAGTTGACCAGTTGAAAATAGTTTTGTCAGACAACGGTAAAATAATCGCCCACGGCCTCAACGCACCACAGCTGCTACTGTCGATACGCACCGGCCACGGCAAAATCATTGCCGACGGCACTTGCAGCAACCTATCAGTCCACAACCTCGGCACTGGCGAAATACAGGCCGACAACGTCACCGCCACCGACGTGCACTGCCGCGTGGTTGGCACTGGCACAGTGGGCTGCTTTGTCAACGGCGGCTTCCTCAGAGTGAAAGGTGCCGGCAGCGGCAAAGTGTATTACAAGGGCAAACCCAGCAATGTGAAGGTAACAAAAATCGGCTCACTCAAAGCCATCGCCATGTAACCTACAGCTACACGCTCCTCTGCACTTTTTGTGCCACTTTCATCAGCCACATTGATTATTTCACTATCTTTGCCTTTGTAATAGAACTCAAATGCTAATGATATGGCCGGAAAAACGACTTTGACACTGGAGCAAAAACTCACACAACGTCTGTCGCCCATTCAACTGCAACTCGTGCCTTTGCTCGAAATGACAAACACAGAGTTCGACGACAGGGTGAAAGAGGAAATCGACGACAACCCGGCTCTTGAGGTCAACGACGAGAACAACGAAGACAACCTCGACAAGACCGAAGACGGCGACACTTTCAACGAAACGTCTGACCAGCTTCAGGCCAACGACTATGGCGACGACGATGACCGCCCCTACACCAAGTCGTCTTATTCGGGCGGCGACAGCAACGACATGCCCGGCCCTGTGGTTGTGGCAGAATCCACTTTGAGCGACTACCTTCTGGAACAAATCCACGAACGCGACCTCACCGAAAAGCAAAGCACCATAGCCGAATACATCATTGGCAACCTAGAGGACAACGGCTACCTCACACGCAGCACACGCGCCATTGCCGACGACATCACATTTGGCGGCACAGGTCTTGTGGTCGATACCCCAGAGGTAGATGCCGTGCTCAACATGGTGCGCGAGCTTGACCCACCCGGCATTGCCGCCACCGACTTGCGCGACTGCCTGCTCCTTCAGCTAAAGCGCAAACCCGACACCGAGGTCAACCGCCTTGCCTACGAAATCATCGACAAGCATTTCGACATTTTCAGCAAAAAGCATTTCGACAAGATTTGCGCCGTGATGAACATTGACAATGCTAAGCTAAAAGAGGTGCTGACAGCTATCTCGGCTCTCAACCCCAAGCCCGGCAATGCGTTCAACGGCTCCACGAGTGAAATGCACAGCCAGCAGATTACTCCAGACTTCGAGGTCGATGCCGACAATGATGACCTCACGCTCACTCTGCTCAACAATGTGCCCGAACTCCAAATAGCACAAAGCTATTCTGAAATAAACGACCGATACAGCAAGCAAAAGCCCGCCAACCGCCGCGAGAAGGACGAGGCCACCGAGGTGCGGCGGTGCTACGACAAGGCGTCTTCGTTTATCAAGGTCATGAAGATGCGACAAGAAACGCTTTTCACCACTATGAGCGACATTGTCAGACGGCAGCATGACTTCTTTGTGACTGGCGACGAGACTCTGCTCAAGCCAATGATTCTCAAAGACATTGCCAACGACACTGGCTACGACGTGTCGGTCATTTCCAGAGCCACGTCAAACAAATATGTCACTACCCCATGGGGCGTGTATCCGCTCAAATTCTTTTTCTCCGAGGGGCTTAGCCACGAGTCGGGCGAAGACGTGTCGTCGCTTAAAATCAAGAAATTGCTCAAAGATATAATTGACAATGAGGACAAGCGCAGACCTGTAAGCGACCAGCGGCTATGCCTCATGCTCCGCAACAAAGGCTACGACATTGCCCGACGCACCGTCACCAAATATCGCAAACAGATGTCGATACCGGTTGCGCGACTGCGCCGCGGCCTATGATGCCCCAAGCGTTAAAAGAAACGCTGAATATTGATTTTTAATATATTATATAACAAAGTTAACTAACCCAGATGTCTGTCTTCCTCCCACAAAGAAACGAACAAGGCTCAAAACTCTGGAACAACGCATAACAATGAACTTGAAAAGTTTAACTGCCGACAAATTGATTGGAGCTGGAGCACGCTTTTTCTCCACTGTGCTCAATCCGCTGCTTGCGCCAGCCTATGGTGTGTTTCTCGTGTTGTGGACTTCGGTGTTGTGCTATCTGCCGAGCGGCACACGCATGGCTGTGCTGACTGTGATTTTCGGCACAACCTGCATTTTGCCCATGATTCTGATTGGCGTTTTGCACAACTTCAAAATCGTTAAAAACAAGCGGCTCGATGACCCCAAGGAACGGTTCTACCCCTATCTGTTCACAATTTTGTGCTACATAGGCGCGGCTTCTTATCTCAACCACACCCATGCGCCAATGTGGTTTGTGATGTTTCTTGTGGGCTGTGCTCTGACATGCCTTGTTTCCACCATAGTCAACCTGAAATGGAAAATCAGTGCCCACATGGGCGGAATGGGCGGCCTTGTGGCGCTGCTATATCAAATTCACATACAGGGTTTGGGAGCTTTCAACATCTTCCACCTGCTTTGTGTCACAATTCTCCTGTCAGGCTTTGTGGGCACATCGCGCCTTGTGCTCCGCCGACACTCCTTCTTGCAAGTGCTTGCAGGCTTCATCAACGGCTGCCTGTGCGTCACTCTGGCAATCAAGTTTTTTGGATAACATTTAATTTTTGTCACAACAAGATAACAAACAACTAAAAAACAGAATAAAGAAAAATATGAAACCACTGGTAAGCATAATTATGGGCAGCACGAGCGACATGCCCGTAATGGAAAAAGCAATGAAATGGCTCGACGGAATGCAAATACCTTTTGAAGTCAATGCTCTCTCGGCTCACCGCACCCCCGATGCAGTGGAGAAATTCGCCGCAGGAGCACAAGCTCGCGGCATAAAGGTGATTATAGCCGGAGCCGGCATGGCTGCAGCACTGCCAGGCGTGATAGCCGCATCTACCACGCTGCCTGTGGTGGGCGTGCCCATTAAAGGCGGCATTCTCGACGGTATCGACGCCATGCTCAGCATAATCCAAATGCCACCCGGCATACCTGTGGCCACTGTGGGTGTCAACGCTGCGCAAAACGCAGCCATTCTTGCAGCTGAGATGATTGCCTTGGGCGATGCCGAGGTAGCACAAAAGGTTGCTGCCTACAAGAGCTCTCTTGGCGAAAAAATCGAAAAGGCCAACAAAGACCTTGCAGAAATCAAATATAACTACAAAACAAATTAAAGCACATTGCTGCGCCACTCGGTGCGGCAATAGTCCAAACTCACGAATAATGAATTACAAACGTCGCAAAACCGTGGCGGTCAATGTGGGTGGCGTGATGATAGGGTCAGACTACCCCATACGCGTGCAGTCAATGACCAACACCAACACCAACGACATCGAGGCAAGCGTGGCACAATGCGAGTCGCTTGCCGCTGCTGGTGCCGAAATTGTGAGGCTCACCGCGCAAGGCGTGCGCGAGGCTCAAAGCATTGGTGAGATACGCGCCAAGCTCCGGGAAGACGGGTGCAATGTGCCTCTTGTGGCCGACATTCACTTCAATCCCAAGGCTGCCTTTGCCGCAGCCGCCGTCACCGACAAGGTGCGCATCAACCCCGGCAATTTCATCGACCCTGCCCGCCAGTTCAAGACTCTGTCATACTCCGATGAGGAGTATAACCATGAGTTGCAGCGCATACACGACGCTCTCGTGCCGTTTATCGACATCTGCCGCAAGCATCACACCGCCGTGCGCCTGGGCGTGAATCACGGTTCGCTCAGCGACCGCATCATGAGCCGCTACGGCAACACCGCCCCCGGCATGGTTGAGTCGGTAATGGAATTTTTGAGGGTATTTGTTGAGCAGCATTTCAGCGATGTTGTGATTTCAATGAAAGCCTCCAACGTGGTGGTGATGGTTGAGGCCGTGCGCCGGCTTGTGGCAGCAATGGACGCCGAAGACATGCACTTTCCGCTGCATCTGGGCGTTACCGAAGCCGGTTTTGGCGAGGACGGTCGCATAAAGTCGGCTGTTGGCATTGGCACACTGCTTGCCGAGGGACTTGGCGACACCATAAGGGTTTCACTCAGCGAGCAACCTGAGCTTGAAGTGCCCATGGCCTACAAACTGGTGCAATACATAGCCGCCCGTCAAGGCCAATCGCCAATACCCGGCTTCACGAGCAAGGGCTACGACCACTTGCAGCCGCAACGACGCGTGTCGGCCACAGTAGCAGGCATCATAGGCGGCAAGTGCCAGCCTGTGGTGGTGGCTTCGTGCAACCCCAGCGACCTAACTGGCAATCTGCAACCCGACTTCTTCTTCAGCCCCGATGGGCAGTATGACAACACCCACAGCTTCATCGTGCCTGCCGAAACGTGGCTGCCTGATGCCACCAACACCTACCCGCTCTTCACCCAAAGCACATGGCAAGACCACTGCGAAGCCCCTGTTAAATTTCTGCAAGTGCCAGCCAACACTCCGGTTAGCGACCTTGAGTTTCTGAAAAAGCGCACCGATGTGGTGCTTGTCATCACTCCGGCAAACGTCAACGTGACCGACAGCTGGCAATCACTGCTCCACGCCATGATTGACGCCGGCATAACCTGCCCGGCAATAGTCCGCAACAGCTATCCCGACAGCGATGCAGAGTGGATTCAGGCCAAGGCTGGCACCGACTTCGGCACACTGCTGCTCAATGGGTTCAGCGACGGCATCTGGGTAGAAGCCCCCTACTTCAGCCAAAAGGACACATTGGTGAGCTATGAGTTCGCCATTTTGCAGGCAGCGCGTCTGCGCATGAGCCACACTGAATTCATTTCTTGCCCAGGGTGCGGACGCACCATGTTTGACCTGCAAGACACGGTGAAGAAGGTAAAAGCCGCCACTCTCCACCTCACGCACCTCAAAATAGGCGTCATGGGCTGCGTGGTCAACGGGCCTGGCGAAATGGCCGATGCCGACTATGGCTATGTGGGTGCCGCGCGTCAGCGCATATCGCTCTACAAAGGCAAACAGTGCATCGAGAAAAACATTCCCGAAGAAGATGCCATTCCACGGCTCATAGAGCTGATAAAGGAAAATGGTGACTGGATTGACCCTTGAGCAAAAGGTCGCCCACAAAATAATGAAGAAATCCGCAAAAAGCAATCATAAAGGATTGAAACTGCGCTGGGAAACTAATTGGTTTTTCAGCGCAATTTGTGCTTGGTATAATAGCTTCTGACTGCCGCAAAAAACACAACCACTCCCACAGCCTGCATTATGGCTGCAAGCCAAAATGCCGACGTGTAGCCCCAAGCATCGGCCACCACACCGCCAAAGAGCACACCAAGCCCCATGCCCACGTCCCACGAGATGAGAATGGTGCTGTTTGCCGTGCCGCGCTGCGCATGTGTGGCAAGGTTGATTATCATGTTTTGAAAGGCGGGCCATATATGGCCGTTGCCCAAGCCTATCAAGAAAGCTGAACTATAATAGCCCACCCCCGACGGCACAGCCACAAATGCCGTGTAGCCGGCAAGCGACAGCATCACGCCCAGGGCAGCGTTGCTCAGCAGCTTGCCTTGGCGCAAAGCCTTAGAACCTTGAAGCCGCGACAATATAAGCCCCAGTGACAATATCATGAAATATGTGCCTGTGCCACTGGTCATGCCGAGCACTTCCTTGCCATAAATGGCCAAATATGTGCTCAAAATGCCAAAGCAGCAGCCAAATGCCACAATGTTCACGCCCAAAAGCCAGCCGTTGGTCAGGAAAAAGCGGTCAAGCGACAGCTTTCGGTCGGGCATACGGATTTCGCGCGCGTTGAGTTTCACCGTGGAGTCTATTGCCAAGCCTATTCCTGCCACAATCAGCGCAATCCAAAACAGCAGGTCGAAGCTGTGTACATAGCCATACACAAAAATCGCCGCACTTGGAGCTATCGCCATGGCTATGTTGTTGCTAAGCCCATAATAGCCTATGCCCTCATTGCGGCGCGATGCCGGCAGCACGTCGATTGCCACCGTGCTGTTGGCCACCGTCAGTGCCCCAAATGGTCCGCCATGCAGCGTGCGCACCACAGCAAACAGCAGCAGCGTGCCTGCTGCCAGATAACCGGCAAAAAACACGAAAAACAAGAAATAGCACACCATGAGCACATGTTTGCGCTGAAAACTGTCAACGAAATAGCCGCTGAACGGCCTGAACAGCATGGCCGTGAGTGTGTAGCCCGACAGCACCATGCCTATCACACCCTTGGTGGCATGAAAATTCTCGCTCATGTAGAGCGGCAACAGTGGCGTGAGCAGATAGAATGCAAAAAACAAGGCGAAGTTTGCCGCCATCACCTTGCAGTAGTTGCTGTTCCACAGCCTCTCCTCACTATGTGTGGTCGTGTCGGGTGTCATGCTCACACGCGCTTGCCAAGCAGAGTGGCAGAGGTTGCACTTTCCACGCGGCACATCACACGGTCGCCCACCTTGGTGTCGCCTGCCGGAAACACGATAACCTTGTTTTGCGGCGTACGGCCAAACATATCGTCGTGCGAACGCTTGCTATAACCCTCCACAAGCACCTCAAACGTCTTGCCCACATCATTGCGGTTGCTGCACAGCGACAGCTCGTTTTGCAGGGCTATCATGCGGTTCAGACGGTCAATCTTCACATCTTCGGGCACATTGTCGGGCAAATGCTTCGAAGCATATGTGCCGGGGCGCTCGCTATATTTAAACATAAACGACGAGTCAAACCCCACCTCGCGCATCAAGCTGAGTGTCTCCTGGAAGTCGTCTTCAGTCTCGTCGTGGAAACCAGTGAACATGTCGGTAGAAATGCCGCAGTCGGGCATGGCTTTCCTGATGCGGTCTATGCGGTCAAGATACCACTCTCGCGTGTATTTGCGGTTCATGAGCTTCAGCACCTTGTTGCTGCCGCTCTGCACAGGCAGATGTATGTGGTTGCAGATATTGCCGTGGCTTGCCATCACGCTTATTATCTCATCGCTCAAGTCCTCTGGATTTGATGTGGTGAAGCGCACACGCATGTCGGGCACGGTGTCGGCCACCAATGCCAGCAAAGTGGCAAAATCCACAGGTTCGCCACCGTCGGCAGGCTTGTAGAGATAGCTGTTAACATTTTGTCCAAGCAGAGTCACCTCCTTGTAGTTGCGGCGTTGCAGGTCGTGAAGCTCGTTGACTATGCTCTGCGGCTCACGGCTGCGCTCACGTCCGCGTGTGTAGGGCACTATGCAATAGGTGCAGAAGTTGTTGCAGCCACGCATTATGCTCACAAAGCCGCTGATTTTGCTTCCGCCCACACGGCTTGGTATTATGTCGCGATAAGTCTCGGTGGTTGACAGCTGCGTGTCTATGGCCTTCTCACCGTTTTCGGCCGCGCCAATCAGGTTTGGCAAGTCGAGATAAGCGTCGGGGCCAGCCACGAGGTCCACGTCATAGTCTTTTATGAGCACATCTTTTATTCGCTCTGCCATGCAGCCTATTATGCCAATTATCAGCCTGCGGCTGCGCTTGTGGCGCAAGGCGTTGAGCTGGTTGAGACGCGTGAATATCTTTTGCTCGGCGTTGTCGCGCACACTGCATGTGTTGATAAATATGGCGTCAGCCTCATCTATAGTCTCGGCCACATCATAGCCAGCCATATTCATCACGCTTGCCACCACTTCACTGTCGGCCACATTCATCTGGCAGCCATAGGTTTCTATAAACAATTTCTTGGCGCACTCACCGGGCGAGTAGCTCAACTTCACTTTATCCATATAAAACTTAAAAATCAGACCTTGATTACACTCCGCCCCGCACATCACACCGCCAGCCACCTTTTTTGTTAGTGTTCTGATTGCTTTGCGGTTTGGAGGCGAAAATTAATTGCTGCAAAGTTACTCATTATCCCACACAACGGCAAACCCCACCCCACGCAAACATGCGGTGATGCCGCGCGTGGCCGCCTATTAAAGAATTTTATCGTTAATTGTTGCACATACGCACAATAAAGGGTAAATTTGCATTTCAAAAGCGACTATTTTATTTTTTAACAATCAATTTAATAACTAAATTCAGAACTACTATGTGGTTAACCCAATCATCTGTAGGAAGGAAGGTAGTGATGAGTCTCACTGGTCTTTTCCTTATCCTATTTCTAACCTTTCATGCGCTGATGAATGCCGTAGCAGTCATTTCTCTTGACGCCTACGACGCAGTTTGCGAGTTCCTCGGTGCTAACTGGTATGCTCTGCTCGGCACACTCATCATTGCTGCCGGCGCTTTAATCCACATTATCTATGCTTTCTGGCTCACAATCATGAACCGCAAGGCTCGTGGCAACGACCGCTATGAGGTGACTCAGAAACCTAAGGACGTTGAGTGGGCTTCGCAAAACATGCTGGTGCTCGGCATCATCGTGCTCTGCTTCTTCGTGATTCACCTGGCTCAATTCTGGGCCAAGATGCAGCTCCCCGAAGCCTTGGGCGAAAGCATCAGCAATGGTGCCACCTATCTTGAGGAAGCTTTCTGCCAACTTTGGGTGCTCCCCGTTTATCTCGTGGCTTTCGTGGCGTTGTGGTTCCACCTCAACCACGGAATCTGGAGCGCTTTCCACACACTTGGTGTTGACAACGACAAATGGCTTTGCCGCTGGAAATGCATTGCCAAAGTGTGGTCAACTGTGGTGATGGTTCTCTTCGCCCTCGAAGCTTGCTACCTCACTTGGTTTTACGCAATTTAATGAAATTGCCTACTGTGTTTCAAACATCTAAATTTTAAGAAAAATGGCAGATATCGAAAAAACAACAGCCACTCAGCCAGTTCTCGACTCTAAAATTCCTGAAGGTCCTGTCGCTGAGAAATGGACAAACTATAAAGCTCATCAAAAACTCGTTAACCCAGCCAACAAGCGCAAACTCGACGTTATCGTCGTGGGTACCGGTCTGGCAGGTGCATCGGCTGCCTCAAGCCTTGCAGAAATGGGTTTCAACGTGCTCAACTTCTGCATTCAAGACTCTCCGCGCCGCGCTCACTCTATCGCAGCACAGGGTGGTATCAATGCAGCCAAAAACTACCAGAACGACGGCGATTCTGTGTATCGCCTGTTCTACGACACCGTGAAAGGTGGTGACTACCGCAGCCGCGAAGCCAACGTGTATCGCCTTGCCGAAGTGTCAAACAACATCATTGACCAATGCGTGGCTCAAGGTGTGCCTTTCGCACGCGAATACGGCGGTCTCCTTGCCAACCGTTCTTTCGGTGGCGCACAGGTGAGCCGCACATTCTATGCCAAGGGTCAAACCGGCCAACAGCTTCTGCTCGGTGCTTACAGCTCTCTCAACCGCCAAATCCAGATGGGCAAGGTGAAGAGCTACAACCGCTACGAAATGCACGACATCGTCATGATTGACGGCCGTGCTCGCGGTATCATAGCCAAAAACCTCGTAACCGGCAAGTTGGAGCGTTTCGCTGGTCATGCAGTGGTGCTCGCAACCGGTGGCTACGGCAACACATACTTCCTCTCAACCAACGCCATGGCCTGCAACTGCTCTGCAGCAATCGCAGCCTATCGCCACGGCGCATATTTCGCCAACCCTGCCTATGTGCAGATTCACCCTACTTGTATTCCTCGCCACGGCGACAAGCAGTCTAAGCTCACACTTATGTCGGAGTCGCTGCGTAACGACGGCCGCATCTGGGTGCCAAAGAAACTTGAAGACGCCAAGGCTCTTCAAGAGGGCACTAAGCGCGGAAGCGACATTCCAGAGGAAGACCGCGACTACTACTTGGAGCGCCGCTACCCGGCATTCGGCAACCTCGTGCCTCGTGACGTGGCAAGCCGTGCAGCCAAGGAGCGTTGCGACAAGGGCTACGGCGTGAACAACACCGGCAAGGCTGTGTTCCTTGACTTCAGCGAAGCCATTGGTCGTCTGGGTCTCGACGTTGTGCGTCAACGCTACGGCAACCTCTTCGACATGTATGAGGAAATCACCGACGTTAATCCTGGTGAACTCGGCAGCGAAATCAACGGCGTGAAATACTACAACCCAATGATGATTTATCCTGCTATCCACTACACAATGGGTGGCATCTGGGTTGACTACGAGCTTCAAACTTCAGTTCCGGGTCTCTACGCTATCGGCGAGTGCAACTTCTCTGACCATGGTGCCAACCGTCTCGGCGCATCTGCCCTTATGCAAGGCTTGGCCGACGGATATTTCGTGCTGCCTTACACAATCCAGAACTACTTGAGCAACCAAGACATCTGGCCACGCATCTCTACCGATGCCAAGGAATTTGACGAGGCAGAAAAGAAAGTGCAAGCCGACATCGACCACATCATGAACATTCACGGCAAGCGCTCTGTTGACTCTATCCACAAGGAGCTTGGCAACATCATGTGGGAATATGTGGGCATGGGCCGCACCAAAGAAGGTCTTGAGACAGCTCTTACCAAACTCAAGGAAATCCGCAAGGAGTTTGACACCAACGTATTCGTTCCCGGCAGTGAAGAGGGCATGAACAACGAGCTCGACAAGGCTTGGCGTCTGCGCGACTTCATTCTCATGGGCGAACTCATCGCCTACGACGCGCTCAACCGCAACGAGAGCTGCGGCGGTCACTTCCGCGAGGAATATCAAACTGAGGAAGGCGAGGCTAAGCGCGACGACCAAAACTACTTCTACGTGTCATGCTGGAAGTATGAGGGCGACGACGACAAAGCTCCTTCTCTGATTAAAGAGCCTCTGCACTATGAGGCCATTAAGGTACAAACTCGTAATTACAAGAAATAAGATGGAAAATAATATAAGTTTCGACCTGAAGATATGGCGTCAGGCTGGTCCTAAAGAAAAAGGACACTTCGAGAAATACCACATGGATGACATACCAACCGACACCTCTTTCTTGGAGATGCTCGACATCCTCAACGAACAACTTGTTGAAAAAGGCGAAGAACCAGTGATGTTTGACCACGACTGCCGCGAAGGCATCTGCGGCATGTGCTCGCTCTATGTCAATGGTCACCCTCACGGCCCTGCAACTGGCGCTACCACTTGCCAGCTCTATATGCGCCGCTTCCACGACGGTGAGACCATCACCGTGGAGCCTTGGCGCTCTGCAGCATTCCCTGTGATTAAAGACCTCATGGTTGACCGCAACGCTTTCGACAAGATTCAGCAAGCTGGCGGCTACGTGAGTTTCGCTGCAGGTGGTGCTCCCGATGCCAACGCAATCCCCATCAGCAAGCAGGCAGCCGACGAGGCCATGAACAGTGCCACTTGCATTGGTTGCGGCGCTTGCGTTGCAGCTTGCAAGAACGGTTCTGCCATGCTCTTCGTGTCAGCCAAGGTGAGCCAGTTCGCTCTCCTGCCACAAGGCCGCGTTGAGGCAAAACGCCGTGCCAAGGCCATGGTGGCAAAGATGGACGAACTTGGATTTGGCAACTGCACCAACACCGGTGCTTGCGCAGCCGAGTGCCCAAAGAACATCAAGTTGAGCAACATTGCACGCCTCAACCGCGAGTTCCTTTGCGCCAAAGTGAGCGACTAATGCACACACGTTTCTGGGCTTGACCCCACTGCGGTCACCCAGTCCTGACTAACATAACCCACAAAAGACAGCCCCTTCATCACCCGAAGGGGCTGTCTTCCTTTTTAACCAACCAGTCACCGCCCCACTGGCATGCTGCAAAAAAATCTGCATGCCCACGGCAAAAAAACTGCACGTTGGCTGTGCTTGGGTATTTCGGTTTTAATTGCAAATTACTAATTTTGTAAAGCAACAGCGCAATGCCCACGGCAATGGCGGTGCAACGGCTGCCACGACCTGTGCACAGAGCGGCTGTGCAATTAATACTCTTATGAATGACAACAACTAATGTAACCAAGGGATTCTTTTTCGCAATGGTGTCGTCGTGCACATTCGGCATGATTCCATTGTTTTCTCTGCCAGCCATTCACACAGGCATGGCCACAGCGTCGGTGGTGTTCTACCGATTTGGCTTTGGCAGCGTGTTTATGCTAATACTCATGCTTCTACAAAAAGAAAACCTCTCTGTGACATTAGCCCAGTTTGTGCGCCTGTCTGTGCTTGCCGTGCTCAACATAGCCTCGGCGGTGTTTCTCATCGAGGGCTTCAACCACCTGCCAAGCGGCGTGGCAACCACCCTGCAGTTTTCCTACCCCATATTCACGGCACTCATAATGATGGCATTTTTCCACGAGAAATCGTGTGTCAAGGTATGGATTGCCATAGCTCTCGCCGTGGGCGGAGTGGCTATGCTTTCGGGCTTTGGGTGCGACGACAACAACCTGTCGATGCTCGGCATAATCATAGAGCTGGTGGCAGGATTGAGCTATGCCGTGTATCTTGTGGCAGTGCCAATGCTCAAACTCGACGGCATGGACAGCAGCAAGCTCACATTCTATGTGTTCATCATCAGCACCGTCATGGTGCTCTGCTACGACCTGTCGGCTGGCCAGCTGCAAGCTCCTGCCAACGGTGAAGTGTGGCTGAGTCTTCTCATGCTTGGACTCATCACTACCGCCTTGTCAAACTATTCGCTTGTGGTGGCACTGCGCCTCATAGGCAGCACCATCACCGCCATACTCGGTGCGCTTGAGCCTCTCACGGCAATGATTTTTGGTATCACCATCTACAACGAGCCCATCACACTGTCAATAGGCATTGGCTTTGCCATGATTGTGGCAGCAGTGATTATCTTGGTGCTAAAAGACCGCAAAAAAGAGTGCCTTGACAAGGCATAAAATTCACCTGAAAACCGCCACCGAAAAGCACCTGTCAGCGCCAGCCGCCACAGCCACGCGGCCAAGGGCAAAAAACATCAAAAAAAGCTATATAATCGGGCTTAAAAACAGGCTCGTTTTAGAAAACATTGATATTCAATTTTTTACGAAAGTTTTCCAAAAATTTTTACAACTAATTGGTTATTAGTAATTTAACATAAATTAACAGAGGAAAAGTTATCCAAAAGGTTAACCTGTGTGATATATTTTATATTTTTGTGTCGCTCAAATATCGGAGCACAAAAAATCTTGAATTTGACTTAAAAAACGACAGCAAAAAATGATACAAACAGTAGTGAAACGTGACGGCCGCATAGTGGGCTTCAACGACCAAAAAATACAAGCGGCAATCCGCAAGGCAATGATGCACACCGACAAGGGTGAGGACGAGTCTTTAATACAGCGAATAACCGACCATATTGCCACTAAAGGCAAGTCGCAAATGTCGGTTGAGGACATTCAAGACGCCGTAGAGATGGAGCTGATGAAGAGTGCGCGCAAAGACGTGGCTCAAAAATACATCACCTATCGCAACCAGCGTTCCATAGCACGCAAGGCCAAGACGCGCGACGTGTTTATGGAAATCGTCAACATTCAGAAAAACGACGTGACTCGCGAGAACGCCAACATGAACGCCGACACTCCTGCCGGCATGATGATGAAATTCTCGTCAGAAACCACCAAGCCTTTCGTTGACGACTATCTGCTGTCCGACGACGTGCGTGATGCCGTGCACCACAACTACATTCACATTCACGACAAGGACTACTACCCCACCAAGTCGCTCACTTGCGTGCAGCACCCTCTCAACAACATCTTGGAGCACGGCTTCCAAGCAGGCCACGGCTCTTCGCGCCCGGCACGCCGCATCGAGACCGCCGCTGTGCTCGCCTGCATTTCGCTTGAAACATGTCAAAACGAGATGCACGGAGGTCAAGCTATTCCGGCCTTCGACTTCTATCTGGCCCCATACGTGCGCTTGAGCTACAAAGAAGAAATAAAGAACCTCACATCGCTTGTGGGCAAAGACATCAGCTATCTTGCCAATGCGCCCATCGACGATTATCTGATAAAGCCGCTCGACGGACTTGAAGGCGACGCTCGCTACAAGCAGCACGCCATCAACAAGACGGTGAACCGCGTACATCAGGCCATGGAGGCTTTCATTCACAACATGAACACTATCCACAGCCGTGGCGGCAACCAAGTGGTATTCTCGTCAATAAACTATGGCACCGACACCTCGGCCGAGGGACGCTGCGTGATGCGTGAAATCCTCATTTCCACCTACGAGGGCGTGGGCAATGGCGAAACCGCCATATTCCCCATACAGATATGGAAAAAGAAACGCGGCGTTAACTATCTGCCGGAAGACCGCAACTACGACCTCTACAAACTTGCGTGCAAGGTGACGGCCCGACGCTTCTTCCCCAACTTCCTCAACCTCGACGCCACATTCAACCAAAACGAGAATTGGCGTGCCGACGACCCGGAGCGCTACAAGTGGGAAATCGCCACAATGGGCTGCCGCACACGCGTGTTTGAAAACCGTTTTGGCCCTAAGACTTCTGTAGGCCGCGGCAACTTGAGCTTCACTACCATCAACATTGTGAAACTCGCCATTGAGTGCATGGGCGTGAAAGACAAAGAGGAGCGCATCAACCTGTTCTTCTCCAAGCTCGACCACATGCTCGACATCACCGCCAAGCAGCTCGACGAACGCTTCCAGTTCCAAAAGACGGCTTTTGCCAAGCAGTTCCCCCTGCTCATGACCAAGCTGTGGAACGGGTGCGAGAACCTCAAGCCGGGCGACACCATAGAGAGCGTGATTAACCAAGGCACTCTCGGCATTGGCTTCATTGGCCTGGCAGAGTGCTTGAAAGCCCTCGTGGGCAAGCACCACGGCGAGAGCGATGAGGCACAGCAGCTCGGACTAAAGATTGTGAGCTACATGCGTGAGCGCGCCAACGAGTTCTCTGAAAAATATCAGCACAACTACAGCATTCTTGCCACTCCAGCCGAGGGATTGAGCGGACGCTTCACTCGCATCGACCGCAAGGACTTCGGCATAATTCCAGGCGTTACCGACCGTGAATACTACACCAACTCCAACCATGTGCCTGTGTATTACAAGTGCTCTGCACGCCACAAAGCCGAGGTTGAAGCCCCTTATCACGAGATGACTCGCGGAGGCCACATCTTCTATGTGGAGATTGACGGCGACGCCACCCACAACCCCAAGGTTATTATGGACGTGGTGGACATGATGGACCGCCTCAACATGGGCTATGGCAGCGTAAACCACAACCGCAACCGCTGCATGGACTGCGGCTATGAGAACGCCGACCCGCACATGGACGTGTGCCCAAAATGCGGCAGCCACAACATCGACAAGCTGCAGCGCATCACCGGCTATCTGGTGGGCACCACCGACCGCTGGAACCACGCCAAGCTCGCCGAGCTCAACGACCGTGTGACACACATCGACTCGACCAACAGTAGCTGCAAAGCCGACCAATAACAATCAAAGAGTGAAACAAAAATAGGGGGAAGCGAAACAATGATTTCTGTTATCGACATAGTAGAAGACACCATGGTTGACGGACCAGGATTCCGCACCACCATCTACTGCGCCGGCTGCCCAAATGCCTGCAAAGGCTGCCACAACCCACAGTCGTGGGACATAGCCAACGGCCACCCGATGACCACCGACGAGATAATGGCGGTCATCGAGGCCGACCCCTATGCCAACGTCACTTTTTCGGGCGGCGACCCAATGTTTCAGCCCGAAGGATTTGCGGAGCTTGCCACAGCCATCAGAGAACGCACCGCCAAGACGATATGGTGCTACACAGGCTTCACATTCGAGGCTCTTGCCGCCAATGCCAAGCAACGCAAACTGCTCGAATTGGTTGACGTGCTCGTTGACGGCCCATTTGTGCAGGCGCTGCGCGACACCGACCTCGTGTTTCGCGGGTCAAGCAACCAGCGCATCATCGACGTGCCACAGTCGCTGGCCAAAGGCGAAGCCGTGCCGTTTGACCTCGACCTGTGATGCGCGCACAAGTGAATTCAGGTAACAAATCAAGCAAACCGCGTAACACTCATCACAAGGCATTGTTTAATTTTGCAGCAGAGAAAAAAGATACACACACAAAAACAACTCTATGGAATTGATTAAAGGAAAAACCTATGGCGGCGAGCGTCCGCTGTTTGGCGCACACGACGTGAAGCTCGACGACATCGTGATTACCGACGGCGAATCGGGCATCAAGTGTTGCCACGACATTGAGTGCAGCCACTCCAAGTTCTACGGCAAATATCCGTGGTGGCACGTTGACCGCAGCCTCATCACCAACTGCTATTTCGCCCCAGGCAGCCGCTCGGCGATATGGTACTCAAACGACATGGTGATGCGCGACTGCGTGATTGACGGTCCCAAATTCTTCCGCGAAATGAGAAACCTTGAGCTTGAAAACGTCACTATCAACGACGCCGACGAGACATTCTGGCGCGTCAACGGCTTAAAGCTCCACAACGTGAAGCTGTGCGACGGCACTTATCCGTTCATGTTCTCAAGCAACATCTACGTTGACGGTCTGGAGAGCAACTCGAAATATGTGTTCCAATACTGTAAAAACGTGGAAGTACACAATGCCAAGATTGTCACAAAAGACAGCTTCTGGGAGTGTGAGAACGTGACCGTGTACGACTCCGTGCTCGATGGCGAATATTTGGCATGGCACAGCAAAAACATAAAACTCGTGCGCTGCCACATAGCCGGCGAGCAACCGCTGTGCTATCTCGACGGCATAACCCTTGAGGACTGCACATTCGACCCCGCGTGCGACCGCGCGTTTGAGGACAGCAGCCGCATCTCCGCACACATCAGCGGAGCCATAACCGAGGTGAAAAACCCCATAAACGGCATCATAGAAGCCGACACGGTGGGCCGTGTCACCTACACAGAGTTTGCCAAAGGGCATGACTGCCAAATCATAGAGCGGAACAACAAATGAAATACGACTTCGACAAGCTCACCAGCCGCCGCGGCACTGGCTCATATAAGTGGGACATAGTACCCGACCCCGACGTGCTGCCCATGTGGGTGGCCGACATGGACTTTGAGGCGGCGCCGTGCATACGCAAGGCTCTCGCCAAGAGAGTTGACCACGGCATTTTTGGCTACACCCTCGTGCCAGACAGCTACTATGAGGCGGTAACCGTCTGGTTCAAAAGCCGCCACGGCTGGCAGATAGACCGCCAGTGGCTGCTCTACACATCGGGGGTGGTGCCTGCCATGTCGTGCGCCATCAGGGCACTCACACTGCCAGGTGAAAAAGTGCTTGTGCTCACGCCTGTTTACAACTGCTTCTTCTCGTCGATAAGAAACCAGGGCTGCGAGGTGCTTGAAAGCCGACTCGTGCGCCAAGCCGACACCTACACTGTGGATTTTGACGACTTTGAGGCCAAGTGCGCCGACGAAAAGACCACCGTGTTTATGCTCTGCAATCCGCACAATCCAGGTGGACGCGTGTGGACTAAAGCCGAGCTTGAAAAGTTCGACGAAATATGCCGCCGTCACCATGTGCGCGTGGTGGCCGACGAGATACACTGCGAGCTTGTGATGCCTGGCTACACCTACACGCCATTTGCAAGCATAAGCAGCCAGAGCCTTGCCAACTCGG
Source organism: uncultured Muribaculaceae bacterium (assembly GCA_934675575.1). Classification (GTDB taxonomy): domain Bacteria; phylum Bacteroidota; class Bacteroidia; order Bacteroidales; family Muribaculaceae; genus Sodaliphilus. Next base: position 21,899 of record CAKUQQ010000009.1, on the reverse strand, counting down.
TGACGCTCAACTCGCCGTCTAAGGCATTCAACACTGCCGGACTGCAGATTGCCAACATCGTGTGTGCCGATGCCGAGCTGCGGCGACGCATCGACCGCGTGATTAACATCAACGAAGTGTGCGATGTCAACCCCTTTGGTCCCATAGCTCTCGAAGCCGCCTACCGCGAGGGGGGCGAGTGGCTCGACGAACTCAACGCCTACATTCATGCCAACTATGTCACTCTGCAAGAGTTCATGGCTGCAAATCTGCCTCAAATCACCGTAATGAAGCAGGAAGGCACTTACCTTGCCTGGCTCGACATAACAGCCTTGAGCATGACGAGCGACGCGCTCACCGACCACCTGCTCAAGCGCGGCAAACTGCTGGTTAACAGCGGCACCATGTATGGCACAGAAGCTGGCGAAGGCTACATCAGGCTCAACCTCGCCTGTCCGCGCGAGCGTCTCATCGACGGCCTCCTCCGCCTCTCCAAATCCCTAAAAAGTAAAAATCAGAATTTTTTGCGGCCTTTCAGGTAGTAATCGGCAATTATGTTGCAGTCGCAAGCCGGGAAACGGCGACGAGCATCGGTATCGGGAAACACAGTGTAGTGACGACGCATCTCACGAAAGTCGCGGTGTGCCTTGACTATGGCCTTGACATTGCCGAAATTCATCTTCGCAAGTTCCACGAGAAGAGCCAAAGTGTCATAGAGCCTGCGCACAAACAGCAGCCGTCGGCCCTGCTTCTGAGGCAAGTTTTTGTGCAGCAGCACAAGGTTGTTGCGGAAGTTGAGATACGTCTTGCGCGGATTGCCCTGCGGCAGACTTCCACCACCCAAGTGATAGACCCGGCTCTGCGGCACAACCCTTATTTTGCTGCCCAGCGTGTTGATGCGCCAACACAGGTCAATCTCCTCCATGTGTGCAAAGAAGCGGCTGTCGAGTCCGCCGGCACGCAGATACAAGTCGCTACGCACCATGAAGCAAGCGCCGGTAGCCCAAAAAATGTCAACCGGCTCGCCGTCATACTGACCGTTGTCGGCCTCAATGGAGCCGAATATGCGCCCACGGCAAAACGGATAGCCATGCTTGTCGATGAAGCCGCCGGCAGCTCCGGCATACTCAAACATCTGCTTGTCGTCGTTGCGGTCTTGAAGCAGCTTGGGCTGCACAGCCCCCACCTCTGGGTGTGCCTCGCAGTAGTCATACAACGGCTCAAGCCAGCCTGCCGGTGTGCGCACGTCGCTGTTGAGCAGCACAGTGTAGGGGTAACGTGTCTGCTCCACACAGCGGTTGTAACCCTCGGCAAAACCATAGTTTTTGTCAAACACCAGTGTCTTAACCTGCGGAAACTCCGTTTTCAGCACCTCAAGGCTGTTGTCGGTGCTCCCGTTGTCGGCCACAATCACGTCGGCAATCTGCTGATTGGTGTTGGCCACCACGCTCGGCAGATAGCGTCGCAGCAGCTCGGCGCCATTCCAGTTTAGAATTATTACAGCTACTTTCTTCATCGTGTGTCTATTCCGTCTTATTGTTCGTTTTTGGGCAGTTGCACCTTGTGTTTCCACCGCTTGTGTGTCCACAACCAGCTTGCTGGGTCGGCCTTGATGCGCGCTTCCAGTATGCGTGCGTAGGCATCGGTTATGCTGCCCTCAGGCATGAGTTTAGGCTCTGTGGCCACCATCTTCACCGTGCAGCAGAAGTGACCGCGCCCGGTGCGCTCCATGTCGAACACGCACACCTGCATATTGAGCCGGCGCGCTATGATTTCAGGGCCTTTTATGATGGCTGTGGGGTGATTGAGAAACTCTATCACATGGTCCTGGGCATTGACGTTGGGGTGCTGGTCGCTGATGAAGCAGATGGTGATGGGCTGCTTGAGGTCGCGCATGTCGCGCAGCATGTCGCGCAGCACGGTGTTTTTGGGGTAGCTCACCGTGTGGTAGCGGCCACGCAGCTGCAGAAACAGGCGGTCAAACCACTTGTTTTTCAGCGGACGATACACCTGCGCCATGATTGCCCCATGCGAGCCATAGCGCGTCCACATCACAAACGAGGTGAGCCACTCCCAGTTGCCGTAGTGCGACGAGTAAACTATCATCGACTGCCCTTTGTCGAGAGCCTGGTCAATGGCCTCAACGCCCACAAACGTCATGCGGCGGCGCATCTCGTCGTTGCTTATGTGCAGGAGTTTTATTGTCTCAAAGAAATAATCAGTCAAATTGCGGTAAAACTGCCGCTCTATCTTGCGGAGTTCTTCAGCAGTCTTGTCGGGGAACGACTCCGTGAGGTTTTGCCAAGCCACATTGCGCCTGTAGCGCACTATGTGATACACCAGGCCATAGAGCGCGTCAGACAGCACATAGAGCACCCTCAGCGGTAGCAGTGCCAGCAAGTGCAAAGCCCAGCCAAGCGGTGCGTACAATATGTTTTGCCACCTTTCGCTCATCATTCCACTATCCTTGCCTCCACGCTCAAGTCGTCGTTAACCGACAGCAGCTGCACAGGCACTATGCGATTCACATAGCGGTCGTCGCGAGCCACATTCACGCGAATGTAGTTGTCAGTGAAGCCGTGCATCACAGGCTGCTGCGCCGACTGCTCTATCAGCACCGGCCGGCACGTGCCCACATAGCGGTCTATAAACTCACGCTGCTTGCGGTTGCTCAGCTCTATCATGCGTGCCACGCGCTCGCTCTTGGTGCGGGCATCTACCACATAGGGTATGCTGAGAGCCGTGGTGCCCGGACGCTCGCTGTAGGGGAACACATGCAGGTGCTGTACATCGAGCGAGGCAATGAAGTCAAGGCTGTCTGCAAAATAGTCCGGTGTCTCGCCACGCGAGCCCACCATCACATCTACACCCACAAAACAGTCGAGAACAGATGTGCGTATGCGCTCTATCTTGTGGGCAAACAGCGCGCGGTCGTAGTGACGGCGCATCAGCTTCAGCACAGGATCGCTTCCGCTCTGCAGCGGAATATGGAAATGCGGCATAAATGCCCTTGAATTGGCACAGAAATCTATAATCTCGTCGGTGAGCAAATCGGGCTCTATCGACGATATGCGGTAGCGTTCTATGCCCTCTATGCCGTCGAGCTCACGCAGCAGGTCAATGAGCCGCTCGCCAGTGTCGGCGCCAAAGTCGCCTATGTTCACGCCGGTTATCACTATTTCGCGGCCGCCGTCGGCTGCCACGCGACGTGCCTGCTCCACGAGGCTTGCTATGGTGCCGCTACGGCTGCGTCCGCGGGCAAATGGAATTGTGCAATAGCTGCAATAATAGTTGCAACCGTCCTGCACCTTCAAGAAATAGCGTGTGCGGTCGCCACAATCACACGACGGAGTGAAACGCCTGATGTCGCGCGTTGGAGTCACATTCACCTCATTGCGACGTGTCTTGAACCACGCCTCCACATAGCGCACGATGTCGTTTTTCTGCTCGCTGCCAAGCACAATGCCAACACCTGGAATTTCAGCAATCTCCTTGCTCTTAAGCTGGGCATAGCACCCGGTCACCACCATCAGTGTTGCCGGATAGCGGTTGATGAGGCTGCGAATATGCTGGCGGCACTTCTTGTCGGCAAGTTCGGTCACGCTGCACGTGTTCACCACGCACACGTCGGGCACCTCACCGGGAGCAGCCGCAGTCACCCCCTGCTCGGCAAGGAGCTCCTCCATGGTGGCAGTCTCACTGAAGTTGAGTTTGCACCCCAGAGTGTCAAATTTTGCCTTCAACCCCAGCCCCTTCAAGCTGGTGACCTCAGCACCATTGTTGTTTTGGTCAATGTTTCCCATAACTGCTTATAAATGCGTGCAAAGTTACTGAAATTTCGCCAATTTCCCAACGCCCCCACAGTGGAGTGGAGCGATGAACGGTGGGTGAAAATAATAATAACCGCCGCCGAGGAGTTCGGCAGCGGTTATTTGTGTTATTGCGGTTGAGGCTGCGGCGCAATGCCGCAAGCCACAAAGCCTGTCATAGTCTTATCACCAACCTGGGTTCTGGGTCAAAGTTGCGCCTGCAGTCTTGTAGAGCGTGATTTGACCAGTTGGGATTGGGAAGAAGTAGTTGCGTGCATTCCAGTCACGAGTGAGAGTTGCATCGCCCTTGCGGCCATCGATATAAGTGCCAACCTTTGGCATCTCGCCAGCAGCCTGGCTGTCATCGTTCACGAGGTTTGCACCCAGAAGCACGTCAGACTCGCCTTGGTCAGTAGAAATCTTCTTCAGCATGTGCCAGCGGATAAGATCCCAATAGCGAGTGCCGTCAAACATCATCTCTGCACGGCGCACACGGCGGATTTCCCACACGAGGTTGCTCACGCCATAAGTGTTCTTCGGGTCAGCATCAGGAGTGAGGGTCATGTTTGGCAGACCAGCACGAGCCTGAAGCTTGTTGATAGTGTTGTCAAGGTCAGCCTGAGTGATTGTGCCAAGCTCAGCCTTAGCCTCAGCATACTCAACATAGATTTTTGCCAACCAGTAGAGAGGTGCGTCGGTGTAGTTAGTGTTACCAGTAGAGCGGTCGCCAGTCGGGATTGAGAGGTTGTCAAACTTCTTAACGCCATAACCGGTAGATGCAGTCATTGCCATGTCGTCGGCAACACGAGTGTTAGGCTCGCCTTGGAACAGGAGCACGTGGTCAATAACAGCGCCCAGACGCTTGTCGCGCACTGCGAGCAGTGGCTCAAGCGACATCTTGCCGTTCTCGTCCTTCACAGCAGCGTCGCTCTTGTCGCAAGATGTAGTTGCCAGAGGCTTACCGTCGATAAACAGGTAGCTGTCGAAAGCGTCCTTGCTCATACCGCTCATCTGTGTAGAAGAACTTGTGTAGTCGATAGTGGAGTGCATGAGTGTGCTCTTCACATAGTTCTTGAAGAATATGATTTCGCTGTTTGAGCTAAGGTCTGTTGAGTTATAGATTGTGCCATACTCAGGAGTAATGGCATAATTCTGCGACATGATAGCAGCACCAGCGTTCACAGCCTCTTGCAAGAATCTCTTTGCGCCAGCCTCGTCGGCAGCCTTGCCGTTCTCGGCTTGTGTGCGATATTTGCGATAAGTGCCCTCATAGAGGCAGATTTCGCTCTTGATTGCGTTGGCCAGATCTTTGCTCCACACCACCTTGCCACTTTGGGCAGTAATGTTGGCAGCAGCATAGTTGAGGTCCTCAAGCACCTTGTCCATCACCTGGTCGCGGTCAGTGCGGTCAGAATAGATAGCCTGGGTCTCCGATGGGTCGAGAGCGTGGTCGTAGTAAGGCACATCGCCAAAAGCGCGAACCAGCTCATAATATGTCTTGGCGCGCATAAGACGTGCTATGGCGGTGTAGTTGGTCTTTTGAGCCTCTGTCAGAGTACCCGATGCCACACCGGCAATAATCAGGTTGGCACGGCGAATCTCGGTGTAGCCATCGTTCCATGTGCCGCTCGAAGAACTCACGTTGGTGAATTTCCATTTGTCGAAGTTTGCTCCCACTTGGTCATCGCCAAGAGACTGGAAATAGAATTGACCCGAACCAGTACCGTTTCCATAGCCTAAGAATTGCTCATAGAAGCGGTTGACCTGAGCATCGACGTTGGAAGTCTTGCTCCAGAATGCGGGGTTGACAGTGATTTTGTCGAGTGGCTCCTTGTCGAGCATCTCGTTACAGCTGGTCATTGTGCCGGCTGCCACCGCCAAAAGTGCTATATATAAAAATTTCTTAGTCATTTTCTTAGTTTTTTATTTATGTGATAGAAAACCTTTCTTTTTTAATGGCACGCACATTAGAATGTTGCTTGCAAACCAAACGAGAATGCCTTAGTGATTGGGTTTGTACGACCCCATGCACCTTGACTGCTGTTGGCATTAACTTCTGGGTCAACAGGAATCTTGCCGCTACCCTTGTGAAGCAGGCAGAGGTTGTTGGTGCTGAAATAGAAGCGGAGCTTCTCAATCATAGCCTTGCGAGTGAGCACTTGTGGCAATGTGTAGCCCAAAGTCACGTTCTTCAAGCGCAAGTATGACATGTCAACGATGTAGCGTGATTGTGGATAGAAGTTGTGGCAACCGTTTTGCACGATTGAGCTACCCATCACACCGTAGCCGTCGTTGCCACCCCACAAGCGAGGATAGTCGTTGTTTTGGTCGATAGTGTATTTGCCAGTCTCAAAGTCATAAGTGTTGTAGCTCTCTTGGTGAGCGTAAGTGGCATCGGCACCGCGCATAAATGGCATAACGAATGCACCGGTTGTCCAGAGTTTGCGTTTGCCCACACCTTGGAAGAACAAGTCGAGGTCGAAGCCTTTCCAGTTACCTCCAATGTGGAAGCTATACTCGTAGCGAGGAGTAGAGTTACCAATCTTAACGAGGTCACCGTGGTTCTCGGCAGTACCATCACCCCAGTCAATCACGCCGTTGCCGTCTTGGTCCTTAAACTTGATGTCACCAGGACCATACACGAAGCCTGAAGTCTCAAGACCCTTTTGGCTTGCCACACCCTTCTTGTAAGAGCCGTCGGCATTGAAGTCGTCCTCAGTGAAGTAGCGCTCTGTCTCAAAGCCCCAGATGTCGCCATAAGTCTTGCCACTGTAGTTAGTGTTGAGCAGACGAGAGTCGTCAGTCCATTCAGTCACCTTAATCTTAGCATCGCTGATGCTTCCGTTGAAGTAGAGGCTCAGGTCGTTGTTGAACTGGTGACGAAGCATAAGTGACAATTCCCAACCGCGAGAGCGGAGCGAACCGGCATTTGTGCGAGGAGTTGTAGTTCCGAGTACAGAAGGCAATGTCTTGCCCGGGGCAATCATGTCGCGGGTGTCGCGCTGGAACCAGTCGAAGCCCACAGTGATTTGGTCGTTGAGGAAACCGAGGTCGATACCCACGTCGGTAGTGCGAATGCGCTCCCATGAGAGTGACTCGGCCACGAGCGATGGCATGGCTGTTTGCACAAGCTTGGTGGCAGAATTGCCGGCTCCGTTCACCCAGTGAACGCTTGAAGGAGAATAAGAAGCTGCTGTTGACAAGAAGTAGCTTTGCTCCACCTGGTCGTTACCGATTTCACCATAAGACACACGGAGCTTACCGTTGCTCACCACATTGCGCAAGCTGTTCCAATATTTTTCTTGGCTGAAGCGATAACCCACAGATGCTGATGGGAAGAATGCCCAGCGCTCGTTCTCACGGAACTTGGAAGATCCGTCATAACGTCCGTTCAACTCAAGCAGATAGATGCCCTTGTAGTCATAGTTGATACGGCCAAAGTAACCGGCGTCGGCACCATGAGTGTGCGTACCGTCGGTAGTCACAGCACCGTCAGCAAGATTGATTTCCTCAAAGTTCTCGTCCATGAGGTGCATTCTCTTAACCCAGAAGTATTTGCGCTTCCAGCCTTCGCCGTTGGCGCCGAGCATCACGTTCACCGTGTGGTCATTGGCAAACACCTTGTTCCAGTTGGCATACACGTTGAGTGTCCAAGCGTTGCGCGACACGTTGGTGTTTTGCATATAGGTGTAAGCGTCGCCACGGAGCACTTTTGGAGCCGAAATGTTACCACCCCAAGTGTTCATACCGGTGTAAGTTCCGTATGGAGATGCGTCGTTGTAGTGCAGTGTGCTGAATGTGTAGTCGGCGTTGAGTGTGATGTCCTTGGTCAGGTTGGCTTTCAAGAAACCAGTGATGCGAGTCAAGTAATCACGGCTCTCGGCAGTCTTGGCACCCTTGCGGTAGAGGATACCGTTGGCGCAGTCATAACCGTTGATTGTGCCATAAGGGCCGAAGAACGAACCCCAGCGCCATTGATATGTGTAAGCGTCACGCCACTGGTTCGGGCGGTCATATTGCTTGTTGCTGTAGTTGAAACGGATACCTGCCTGCAACCAATCGGTGATGTTGGTGCTGAGGTTGAGGGCTGCGGTGTAACGTTTAAACTTGTCGGGGTTGAATCTGTCAACACTCTCGCGAGAGTTGTAGCCGAAACTTGCATAGAATGTGGTGCGACCTGTAGAACCCTGCACGTTGATGTTGTGCTGCATAGAAGGAGCTGTACGGTAGAGAATGTTTTTCACGTCCCAGTCGGCATAATAGAGTGCGCCGCTACCGTCGTCGTTCATGTAGTAGTCACCCACATTGTCCCAGCTCTGGAAGCGCTGCATCTCGCGATAGCCGCTCTTCTTGCCGTTGTGTTGCTTCTCCCAAGCCTCGGCGTAAGGCAGCAGCTTGTCGAGATACATACCGAAAAGCTCGTTGTCCACACCCATGCGTTGGTTAGCCTGGCTAAGAGCGTAAATCTGGCGAGGCACGCTTGCATAGTCGGGCAGATAGGTTGATTTGTCCCAAGAGAAGTTGTTATCATAGTTCACATGAATCTTGTCGGCTTGCTTACCAGACTTGGTGGTGATGAGCACCACACCAAATGCTGCGCGGGCACCGTAGATTGATGATGAAGCTGCGTCCTTGAGCACGCTGATTGATGCGATGTCGCCAGGGTTGAGGAACGAGATGTCGTCCATAGGCACACCGTCAACAATAATGTAAGGGTCTGATGAAGAAGTCAACGAACCCGTGATACCACGAATCTTCATGGTTGGGTTAGAGTTGATGTCACCAGTGTTGTTCAATATGGTCAGACCCGGCACAGCACCTTGCAGAGCCTTACCCACATCACCAACGGGTTTTGATGCCATTGTCTTGTCGATGTCAACATTCGACACGGCACCAGTGAGGTTCACTTTCTTTTGCTGGCCATAACCCACAACCACCACTTCGTCGAGGAGTGCGTTGTCGGCCTTCATTGTCACAGCCATGCCATCAGTAGCTGTCACTGTCACGGTTTTCATTCCGATGAACGAAACCTGAAGCTTGGCGTTACGGCCGGCTTTGATTGAAAACTTACCGTCGATGTCGGTGGTAGTTCCGCGGTTGGTTCCCGGCTCTGTGACCGATGCACCAATGACAGGTTCTCCATTTTCATCGACAACCGTACCTTTCACGATTTGCGTAGCCTCACTTGACGCTACGATTGCAGGGGCTGGAGCTGCATAAGCAAAGCTCCCTGAGCCACATGCCAGGAATAATGCACCCAGCAAAGCAAACTGTTTCTTCATGAGAGTTTTTGTTTTAGATAATGTTGATGAATTTATTATTGATAATAATTGTTATTTAAAATTTTATCTCAACATTTAAAAACTGTGAAGTGAGCCATCTTTGCATTTTTTCTTATTTTATGGTCAGAACCGTCACTTGTTCAGTTTTTAGAGTTGGTTTAGAATTCTAAGTTTCCAAATGTCTAAAAAAAAAATGGAATAGAAAAATAATTTATGTTAAAATTACATCAAATTGTTTTTACCGTCATTCAATTTATTTTTAACCTCTTTCACACTGCAAAACACCGCTTAACTCCCAAAAATGGTTTGCCGCCCAAAGGTTGCCGAGAACCTGTCTTGCTCGTGTTTTCCAATACCCAGCCTGGCAGCCACATTTCGCCAAGTCCTTACTGCCTCTGTCACTTCTCCTATTATTTGTCTGGCAGTCTTCTGTGGCAACATATATTCCTCGCAAGAATTTAGCAATTCATTCAAATCGGCCTTGTTGGTATAGCTGTTAATCAGCAAACTTTGATACTCACACAAAGTGGGATTCAAGTCATAAGCCGGCGACAACGTCCACCCCTTAGCCGTCAGAAGAAAGCCGTGATTACGGAAATGGTCGTCCGCATTGCCAATACAGATATTAAATGCAACACGACGATATAATTCCTCCAAATTATCTTCCACATCTGTGCAATGCTGCAAAATAAAATCAACAATATCCAAGTAACCATTGCCTGTGTTGACATTGTCACCATCATTCAGTCCCAAAAGGGTCATTGCTGATGCGAAGTGTATGCGCCTGCCGTCAGTCCTCCTGTCAAATCTTAATGAAAGCAGTGTGTGATACTTGTCATTTGTGGAGATTAATCTTGTTTTTGCAGCATTAATGCCGGCTCTGATTGCCAATTCATGAGCAAAATGTTCCCAAAGGCTGGAGTCATAACCGTCATTTCGCGACGGAAATTTTGCAACATACATATTTCCTTTTTCGTCAACTACACTTGCCTTGGGGCGTGCGCCGCCGAGCGACGACCCTGGCCGAACGAGCTGCTCAATCCATCGTTTTTCGGGCAAACGATTTTCCTCCTCACTTTTCTCTATCTCCACACTGGCGGCAACCAGCTCACGAATGTCAGCCAATGGCGGAATGTGCAGCATGTTGCTCACATTGATGTATTCTCCTTCTAACGTCTCCTTGAAGCGAAATCCACCCATTCGTGAAAAATCTTCTATTCCAACAAGATATTCAAATGAAGAAAGACGGCGCACTTGACGGTTCTCCTCTTTTGCCATAATCTGCTCGCGGCGATTAATCAATATCCGCCCCCACCTGTCGGGAAGAGCGTCTGAAAAACACCCGAATATATCTTTACCAGAAGCTACATATTGCTTGCCTGGATAGTTATTAATATCATCACTCAGAAACAGATTACCATAGCTTTTGAGCCATTCGTCGCTATACTCAAACCCATAGATGTCTGAGCCGCGAAGCGACTCGTAGCTCAACTTGCCTATCAACTTCGGCTCTTTCAGCCAGTCAAAATCAGCAAACACATAGAGTCGTCTCATGGCTTATTACTTTTTAGAGGCCCTTTTACGTGTCTTAAGGCTCAAATCCTGCAAAGCCTTTCCCATTGGGTCTTCTTTTGCAAGCAGCAAAATGTCAGCTTCCAGTTGAAGCGCATAAAGCACCCTGAGATAAATGCCTATAGCCACTGTGGACGCACCCTTCTCGACACGCGCCACCGTAAGCGGCGAGCATGTGGCACGCTCGGCAACCAGAGCAATACTGAGGTTTCTGCGCAGGCGAGCCATCTTTATTTGCTCTCCCACAATCTGCAATTCCCTCTCCAACTTCCTCGGCATCTTTGTGCCCATCGTGGTCTTTGTCATAAAGCAACGCAACTTATCATATAATATGCAAATATAGCAAGTTTCGTTTATTTTATGATAGACTGTGCAACTATTTCTGCTCAAAAAAGATGTAAAAGCTGCTCCCATGCCAAGAAAGCGCAAAAGGCCGTGCAGCTTATTGCGGCACAGCCTTTTGCTGTAATATAACAATTTTTCCTGTTAGTCGTCAAGAATCAGCATTGCGTCGCCATAGGCGCCAAAGCGATATTTCTCCTTCACAGCCTGGTTATAAGCCTCCATCACCAAGTCGTAGCCGCCAAATGCAGCCACCAGCATCAGCATTATGCTGAACGGCATGTGGAAATTACTCACCAAGGCATTGGTAGTGGTGAACTCGTAGGGTGGGAATATAAACTTGTTGGTCCAGCCAGAGTAAGCCTTGATGTGGCCGTTCATGCCCACCACACTCTCAAGGGCACGCAGCGTAGATGAGCCTATGGCGCAAATTTTGTGGTTGCTGTCGCGCTTGGCGTTGAAGTATTCCACAAATTCCGGAGTGATTTCCATCTGCTCACTGTCCATGCGGTGCTTGGTCAAGTCTTCCACATCTATGTTGCGGTAGCTTCCGAGACCTATGTGCAGAGTGAGGAAACGCGACTCCACCCCCTTAATCTCCATCATCTTCATCAGCTCACGGCTGAAGTGCAAGCCAGCAGCAGGCGCCACCACTGCGCCCTCGCGCTTGGCGAATATGGTCTGATAGCGTTCGGCATCTTCCGGCTCTACCTCGCGGTCTATGTAGTAAGGCAGCGGAGTGTGACCCAACGCATACAGGTTGCGCTTAAACTCGTCGTGCGGGCCGTCGTACAAGAAGCGCAGCGTGCGTCCGCGTGACGTGGTGTTGTCAATCACCTCGGCCACCATTGAGTCGTCAAGTCCAAAATACAGCTTGTTGCCAATTCTTATTTTTCGGGCCGGCTCCACAAGCACATCCCACAATTTGTGGTCCTCGTTAAGCTCCCTAAGCAGAAACACCTCAATCTTGGCTCCGGTTTTTTCCTTGTTGCCATAGAGCTTGGCAGGAAACACCTGGGTGTCGTTGAACACAAACAGGTCGTCCTCGTTGAAGTAGTCAAGTATCTTGTCGAACGTGGTGTGTTCGATTTCTCCAGTCTTTTTGTGCAGCACCATGAGCCGCGACTCGTCGCGGTAGGTCGTTGGGTGAGTGGCTATCAGCTCACTCGGCATGTGGGTATCAAATTCCGAAAGCTTCATAATTGCAATATCTCTCTTACGTTGTTTTTTCCGTTTTTTCTTTAGTCTCTATTTTTTCACTCGGCCGCAGCAGCCTTTTGCCTCTGCCGCGCTTTCTTGGCGGCCTCGCGTGCGCGGTTGGCCACACGCTCCGCCTCTATGCGCTGCCGCTCTGCTTCCTCGGCCGACACGTATGTCTCGCCGTCAAGCCGGCTGAGCAAGTCGTCGAGCTGTTCGCAGTCAGCCACCGCCACATTGCCCACCCTGGTGCGCCGCAGCGACGTCAGATGCGCTCCGCTGCCCAAAGCCTCGCCTATGTCGCGAGCCAGAGCCCTTATGTAGGTGCCCTTGCTGCACACCACTCTTATTGTGATGTGTGGCGTGGCAGGCAAACCACAGTCAAGCAGCTCTATTTCGTCAATCACAAGTGTCTTTGAGCGCATTTCCACCTGTTGCCCACGTCGAGCGAGCTTATAGGCTGGCTTGCCGTCAACCTTGCATGCCGAGAACGACGGCGGCACTTGCTCTATGGTGCCTGTGAACTGCTCGCGCAGCACCTGTTCCACCCTCTCGCGCGTGATGTGCTGCCACTCATAAGTGGCATCTACGGCGGTCTCCATGTCAAACGACGGTGTGGTTTCGCCAAGTTGCACTCCAGCCACATACTCTTTAACCGATGCTTGCAGCTGGTCGATGTCCTTAGTCTTGTGACCGGTACACACCACAAGCACTCCTGTGGCGAGTGGGTCGAGCGTGCCGGCATGCCCCACCTTCAGGTTCTTGACACCCAAGTGGCGGCGCAGCACGGCGCGTATCTGCTTCACCACTGCAAACGATGTCATGCGCAGCGGCTTGTCTATGTAGAATATTTCTCCCTCTACAGGATTTAGCATTGTGTATATGAGTGTGTGTGTGCGTCTGTCTTAGGCTCTTGGCAGTGTGAGTTCAGCGCGCCTACTTATATTTATATATGTATGAGTGTCGATTGGTGCAGCCACAGCGTCAGTCAACCATCTGCAAGCTCACGCCGCTCATCAGCATTACCAACAACACCAGTCCCACCACAATTCGATACCAGCCAAACGCCTTGAAGCCATATTTCGAGATGAAGCCCACAAACCATTTCATGGCAAGCAGAGCCACCACAAAAGCCACTACACACCCCACGGCGAGCACCACCATGTTGTCGGCAGTGGCCCAGGTTGTGTCTTCCTTAAACATGTCAATCAAGTCGAGCAGCGTGGCTCCGGCCATGGTAGGCACAGCCAGAAAAAATGAGAACTCGGCTGCAGCCTTGCGAGTGAGACCCTGCGACATTCCGCCCACTATCGTTGCCATGGAGCGGCTCACGCCGGGAATCACCGAAATGCACTGAAACAAGCCTATGTTGAACGCGCGTTTCTCGTTCACCTTGTTCTCTTCCTTGCCCTTATTGAATATGCGGTCGCAAAACAGCATGAACACACCGCCCGAAAACAGCATTATGGCCACTACCCACACGCTGTCGAGCAGCCAGTCGAGTAAGCCCGACTTCTTTGCGGCCAGCCCTATGACCACTGCAGGCAGCACGCCCACTATCAGCAGCCAGTAGAAGCGAGCCTTCTGCTTCAGCTCGGCATTGTCGCGCACCTGGAAAAAGTGTTTCCAGTAGAGGCACACTACCGACAGGATTGCGCCAAACTGAATTATAAACGTGTAGGCATGCACAAAGGGGTCACCCTGTGCCACGCCCAGAATGTTTTGTGTAATAATCATGTGGCCTGTTGACGACACTGGCAGAAACTCCGTCAGTCCCTCCACAATGGCTATAATCACAGATTGCAGTATGTCCATCTATCTTACTTTTTCTTGCCCTTAAACATTATTGCCACCACCATGAGCACGAAGCCCACAAATGTGATAAGCGGAGCCACCACCGTGCGTGTGGAGTTGAATATGTCGCCATTGAACGTGGCACCCTGGTTGCTGCTGCCGTTCATCATAGCAAATCCCACCACAATCAGCACAATGCACACGCCTATCAGCACAAAGTTTATCTTGCCCAGAGGCAGCATTGCCATATCTGATTTTTCTGTTTTGTTTTCTCTTTTCTCGTCAGATGAAGCCATTGTCAGTTGTTTTTAATATTTTGCAAAGCGGCACAACACGCCACTTTAATCCAATTTGTCTGCAAAATTACAACAATATAGTCCGTTTGTCAACCCTTTTCACAATTCTTTGCATCGCCGCCTCTATTGCAGCACAAAAATGTGGGGGAGAACGCCGCTCCACGAGCCACTTTCTTCCCCACTATGCCGGTTGCGGCAGCGCGCACGCGCGCCACTTGCCGCATCAGTCTGTCATATATTTGCTGTAGTCAGTCTTGCGCATGTCACCCTCCTTTTGCAGTGTGCGGTGGAACGACAATGCCAAGTCAAGGTTTTGCACTATGTGGCCGCCCTTCGACAGCTTCAAGTATTCGCGCAGCAGCGGACGATATTCCGGAGCGGCTGCATGCGCTATGATTTCCTCGGCTGCCTGAATCGGGTCTTTAGCGCGCAAGTCGGCCACACCCTGGTCAGTAATGATTACATCTACGGAGTGTATCGTGTGGTCCACATGAGTCACCATAGGCACTATGGTGCTTATGCAGTCGTCTTTCTTGATTGACGGGCACAAGAAAATGCTCACATAGGCATTACGCGTGAAGTCGCCGCTGCCGCCTATTCCGTTCATCAGTTTGGTTCCGCTGATGTGCGATGAGTTCACATTGCCAAACAGGTCAACCTCAATGGCCGTGTTCATGGAAATCACACCCAGACGTCTGATTACCTCCGGGTTGTTGCTGATTTCGCTCGGACGCATGAGCAGCTTGTCGTGCAGCTTGTCTATGTTGTCAAAAAATTCCATCACCTTGTCGTGGCTCATGGTCAGCGAGCATGTGCTGGCAAAGCGGCAACGGCCGCTCTCAAGCAGCTTGAGCACGGTGTCTTGTGCCACCTCGGTGTAGATTTCAAACGATGGTATGTCGGTGCTCTTGTCCAGAGCGTCGAGCACGGCGTTGGCTATGTTGCCCACACCGCTCTGCACCGGCAGGAACGACTTGGGCATGCGGCCCTGCTTCATCTCGTTCACCAAGAAGTCGCACACGTTTGCGCCTATCTTGAGCGTGGTGTCGTCAACTGGCGTGAACGGAGTGTTCTTGCCAAGCGGCATCGACGAGTGAACCACACACAGCACCTTCTTGGGGTCAACGTGGGCTGTTGCCGAGCCGGCCCTGTCGTGAGGCGTGTAGATAGGTATCTCGCGGCGATAAGGCGGGTCGAGCGGCACATATATGTCGTGCAGACCGCGTATCGTCTCCGGAATCTGGTCGTTAATCTCCACCATCACCTTGTCGGCACACTGCAGCCATGTGGGCGAATTGCCCACGGCAGTGCCAAGCACTATCTCGCCGTCGTCGGTTATGCTCTGTGCCTCTATTATGGCCACGTCCATCTTACCCCAGAAGCCCTTGCGGAATTCTTCGGCCATCTCGCTCAAGTGGCGGTCGTTATAGTGCAGTTCGTGTCCATTGATGCGCTTGCGCAGCTCCGAACTCGACTGATAAGGCGCACGCATGTTGATGGCGTGTGCTCTCGACAGCTCACCGTCGGTCTGGTCGTTGCTCGATGCGCCACTCAATATGTTCACCTTGAATTCACGTCCTGCCTCATGCTCGCGGAGTGCCTTTTGGGCTATTGCCGGCGGAATCACTTTAGGGTTGCCTGGAATAGTAAATCCCGAAACGCCTATCGTCATTCCGTTCTGAATGTATTCTGCGGCCTCTTCGGGAGTAAATACTGGATAAATCATCTTTTTTCTATTGTTTGTTTTATAGTTTTTAATTGTATGTGTCATTTGGAGTCTGCAAGCTCCTCTGCAAATTTATACATAATTATATGCAAAACAACAAAAAAGACAAAAAAGATGTGGACAAACAGCCGTCGCCACATCTTTTTCTTTACATAATTCCCTTTCTAAGCCGTTGCTGCTTGTCAGCAAGGCATGGTGGAGTCAGCAAGAGCTAATATTCCTCCGGCACTTGCCGCAAAAATTCCTATCAACACCATCAGCAGCAACACCCAGCCTATTGCCACCCAAAAGGCAATCTTTGTCAAGCGTCCGGCTTCTTGCGAGGCTTCTTGCGCTGCGGCATAGTTGCCCATGCGATATGCGCTCGACACGCTGCCCGACTTCACCAGAGCCACAATGCCTATAACACCCGAAATCAGGTTTGAGCAGCACAAAAACGACACCAGCGTAATCACCAGAGCCTCTACTTGCCACGTCTTGGGCATGGGAGCATAGTTTTGAGGCTGCGCGTAGGCAGCTTGTTGCGGTTGTTGCGGCTGACCTGGTGGCGGTGGCGTTTGCACACCAGGGTCAAACAAATATTGCAGCGCGGCCACACTGCCTGCCGGTTGCCACTCGGTCATGCCCTCACACCACACCAGGGTGTTGCGGGTCACGCCCATAGCCACAAGCTTGCCCTCTTCCACAGGGCCAAGTTGCTTGCCGCCCAAAGCATAATAATATAACATATCTTAATTAGCGTGTTTTGTGGTTAACTATTTAATATTCCGTCGGATGGAATTTCTTGAGCAGAGTCACTATCGGCGTAGCCTTTGCAGTCTGGCCGTTAGCCTTGTAATACTCCACCAGAGCCTTTGCCGGCTCAAAACAGTCGGTGGCAAAGAAGCGGGTGCTCATGGCGTTGGCCTCCTCCATCATTTTCACACCGGCAGCCTTATCCTGGGTGTAGCCCTTGGTGCCCTTATATGTGTAAAGACCCACAAATGCCTTGCCGGTCTGGTTGCCCTGTTCACAAGCCTTTTTAATATACACGAGTGCCAGCGAGTCGTTAGGCTCCACATACACCTCATTGCGAGCATACGATGTTATGCCGTTTGCGTAGGCGTTAAAGAGATTTGCCGAAGCGTCACTGCTGCCCTTTTCCGAAGCCTCTTTCAAGATTTCAATGGCTTGCAGACGGTTTTCCTTTGTTTCAGGCGGAAAAGCCAGCAAGCACATGCCCTTCCGTTCCATTGCCAATGTAGAGCCCTTCTCTATGCACTCGTCGAGCATATTCATGGCCTCGTCCTGGTCCATGCTGTACTCTGGCACTTGTGCCGTGTAAATCATATAGGCAAGGCGAGCCTTGCTGTCCACGTCACCTGCTTCCGAAGCTCTCTCCAAATAAGGCAAAGCCTTTGAGTAGCGTTCTGCCACATACCATTTCTTGCCAAGTTCGGCATCGCTCTGCGTTTTCTGGGCTTTTTGAGCTTGAACACCAAACGCAAGTGCCAATGCACAAACTGATAACAATAATTTTTTCATATTCTTCTTATTAATTTATTTTTCCTTTTGCAAATGTCGTAAAAAATTTTGCAATTCAAAACATTAGATACCTTTTTACCCCAAAAGTTTAATCCACCCCAGCATTGCTCCATGGCCACCCCACCATGACCGTGCAGCCACCACCACGACTGCGCAGCCACCACCATGGCCACAAACCCCAGCATGACCACACAGCCCCTCCGTGACCGCACCACAGGCGGCGATGTGCCGGAGGCACATGTATATTGTTAACCCCTGACTGAGGAGCGCAGCGACGGTCAGGGGTATGCGCCACCATCAAGGAACAGCGTGCCGACAGGTACGCGTATCACACCAACCACACGCATCACACATAGCGACACCACGCCATAAAGCTATACGCGTACCTTCGGCACGCATTCACTCTGCGACAACAATCACCCCCGACCGTCGCTACCGCTCCTCAGTCGGGGGATAACCACAGACGAGCCCCTCCAGGGCTCTCCCCCCACACCGCTCCACACCCCAACATTGCTCCATGGCCAACACACCATCACCACACAGCCACCACCATGCCACACACCCCAGAATGACCACACACCCCCACCACGACCATGCAGCCCCCTCCATGACCACGCAGTCCCCTCCATGACCGTGCAGCCACCTCCATGACCACGCAGTCCCCTCCATGACCACACAGCCCCCTCCGTGACCGCACCACAGGCGGCGATGTGCCGGAGGCACATGTATATTGTTAACCCCTGACTGAGGAGCGGCAGCGACGGTCAGGGGACACACTGTCACTCCACCCAACTGCGTGCCGACTGGTACGCGTATAGCTCCAACAAAAAAATCGGAGCTCTGCACCGCAGAACTCCGATTTACTATTCTTTATGATTTATTTCAAATAACACCCGAAAGGTTAAACTTGGCAAACTCCAAGTCATTCTTAGCGCGCGAAGCCAATTTGCTGTCAAGCTTCACGGCCTGACGCAAATTGCTTGTCACCATGCTCTCGTTGTTGGTGCGTGCGCCAAGCAAAGCCATCAGATAATATGTCACAGCGTCAGGCTCCACAATAGCGGCCAGAGTGTTCTTAGCCTTGCTATAGTCCTTAGTCAAGATTTGAGCCAGAGCAGCATTGTTGGTCTTGGCATCGCCAAAAGCGTTAACAGCGGCATTGTAGTCACCAGTCTTGATATAATACACACCCAAAGCCTCGCCAAGTTCCTTCACACCGGCAGCGCTGCCGAGTTTCTGGTTGGCATCCTCATAGTTGCGTGCCAGCAGCGAGCACAAGCCGAGGTTCATCTTAGCCTCATTGCTTTGAGGATTCAAGCTTGCGGCCTTCTCAAAGTTTGCCTTTGCGCTCTTGTAGTCTTTAGCCTTATATTGGCACAAGCCCAAGTTGTTGTAGCCGCGATAATCGTTAGGATACACCTCGGTACACTCCTTATAGGCCTTAGCCTTGTCGTTGCCGGTCAATGTGTTGGCATAATAGAGCAGCTCCTCCACATTGAGAGTGGCAGGGTCTTTCTCATAAGCTTCTTTCATTTCCTCGTCAGTCTTGCCAATGGTGTTGATAGAGGCAGTGAGGCGAGAATAGCGCAGTTTTGGCAACACCTCTTTTGCCAGTTGGTCAAACACCGACGACAGGTTGCGAATTTCACGCTCGCGCTTCTCCGGGTCTTTATACATCGACAGCACACTCAAAATCAAGTCTTTGTCTTGGATATTGCTTGCGCTCACCAGTTTTTGGAATCCGTCCCAGTCTTGAGCAGTGAAGTCGGCTGTCAAATTTCCGGTTTCTGAAATCTTGTTTTTCTTCAACTCTTTGTTAAGATATGCCTGAGTGTTTTTCTCACGGCCCGAAGCTATGCGTGTGTTGAGTTTCACACCGCCTTCAGGTGAGGCATACGAAGAGATGTTGATTCCCTCAACCTCTTTTTTAGCGTCTTTTTGAGCCTCCTTGATGGTCTTGTGCAGGTCGCCAAGACTTGCCTGACGCAACTCGCTTGCGCGGATATTCGTCTGGTTAATAAGGAATTTAATGTCAGCACTATATTTTTCGTTGATTATGCGCTGAAATTTGTCGGGAGCCACAGCCGGAGTCACGGTAGCGGCATCGGCAAGCGTAGCGGTCGAAACCACGCCCTTTGCCACCTTCACGCGTGGCAGCGTGTAAGTCTTCTTGCCCTGTTTCACGTTGAAGTCAAGGTAGAGGTCGCTGCTCTGCATGTCGGCCTCATAATCATAATTGGCTGGGATTGTCACTGTTCCGCCATTGGCATACGACACCACCGGATAGTTGCCGCGCACCTTCTCGCCCTGCATCATGCTTGGGTTCGACTTGCTCTCCTTGCCGGCATACACAAGGGTTGGAGTCACTGTCACCTCGGCATTCTTCTGGAAGAATTTTTGAGGTATGTTAGCGGTAACGGTTGCTGGCACTTTTTCGCCCACCACAGCCAGAGGGTTGGGGTTGGTCGAAAAATACTCAGCCTTAAAATCACTCATCTTTTTATTGCAGCCAGTGAGCACCATGCACCCCACAGCTGCTGTCAAAATCAGACCTTTTCTCATCATATTACATTTTTATCAGTTCTTTACCCTTTTCTATCCAAAGATAGTGCAATACATTCACAACCACAAACGTGATTTGTCATTTTATCGCTTTTTAGCATTTTTTGCCACATTTGGCTGCTATTGCACCGCGCCATCGCTGTCAAGGTGCGCAATTCGGTTAAAATTCACCTGTGTCACACCCTTCACTTTGCTGAAATGCTGTTTTGCCTCTATCATGTTTTTGCCGCTTGGCAACGCTATGGCCATGCCGCTAAAGTTCTTGTAGTCATACATCACCCTTGCGCCATATTCCTTAATAGCCTTTTCAAGATGTTCGCGCCCCACTTTTGGGTCATAAAACACTATCAGACTGTGGCTGTCAACCACCTTGTCAAGCGGATTCGCCTCCAGATGTGCAGTGTCGGCAGCGGCAGGCGATGCACAACTACTTTTTTTCGCCATCTGTCCTGGGGTCACAAACAGGCTGCAGCACGCAAGCCCTGCACACATTGCGCCAAGGCCAAGGCCAATCACAAGTCCATTTGTGCGTTTCTTCATCATATAATCTCAAAATTCGAGTCTTACAACTCCACAAAGTTAATGAAAATCGACATCACACAAGCAAAAACAAGTGAGCCGTGACTGCCTTTACGGCAACACGGCTCACTCCGTTATTCATATCATTATCTATTTCTTCAGCTGCAAAGCGTCTTATCGCACCACAACCTTTTGGCCGTTGGCAATGTAGATGCCTGCCGGCAGAGCCACGGTGTTGTCACCTGCCACCACATTGAGTTTTGCCACAAGCGAGCCTGTCAGATTATAAACATTCACTGTGGCAGCTTGCTCTGCAACAACGTGCAGTGTGCCTTGTGTGCCATAAATCTTGGCCTCGGCCTTTGCCGTCACATCGTCAACTGCGGTATATGTCTTGAACGGCAACTTGAAGCAAGCATACATCGAAGCGAATTTTGACACAGAGAACGTCTGGTCCAAACCTGTCAATTTAATGTCGCCACGGCCACGTGCCACTATATACAGCTTGTCACCATCTACAGCCGAAGCAAATGCTGTTGGCATTGCGCCGCTCATAAGTTTCACCTGGGTGTCCTTGTCGGTTGTGAGGTCTTTGTTATATTCTCTCAAGAACACACCGTCAGCACCAAAGTTGTAACCATACACCCACACCTTGCTCTTGTCGGTTTCGCTGCCAAACAATTCAAAGTATCCTGTGATTGCCGTTGTGTAGTCTTTAAGTGCCGAAACGGCGTTAATCCATTCACCGTCTTCTGCATTCAAGCGAATGATGAATGCCTGGTTGTTTGTGCCTTTCATTTCCAATTTTTTGGTGCCATCTTCGTTGCTCAACGTATATTGACCCATACCGGTCAACCACAAGTCATCATCAATTTTGTTAAGATGCATATATTGCAGAATACCAGTACTTTTCTTTGCGTTTTCACTTCCCTTGAAAAGGCGCGACCACTTAACGTTCAAGTTCTCGTCAAGCTCTGCCACAAGTGCGCTGGCGTATGCAGGCACCTCATAGGTCTTGTCACCAATCTTATAGTCCTTGCAGATTGAGTTCTTTGCACTCTTAACCGAAGAGAACAAGTAGAATTTGCCGTCTTTCACACAAAGTTTTTGCATTGTTTCACACTCCACAACGCCCGTCGTTGTCAATGTCTTCTCTGCATAGCCATTCAAGTCAAACTTCGTCACATACATATCACCAACGCTTTGCTGCGAGTCACCGCCCCAGCCCACAACATTGTGAGGAGTCAGGTCTATTGTTGTGCCGTCAGCCTTTGTGAACTTTGTCAAGGCCGTAAAG
>CAKUQQ010000008.1 GCA_934675575.1 uncultured Muribaculaceae bacterium | reverse complement strand
ATGACCTTTATGCAGTATGTCAATTTTATCAATCATCGTCCAATTGGACAAATAAAATATTCACTGATTTAATTCAAATTACTATATAGTCTAATTTGTATCCTGTCAAAGTTTCACCAGAAAGAAATTATCAAAAAATTTTCACCTTCTCTAATCGCGATTCCATTTTATACTCATTCGTTTCTATTTTATAGCATATTCCATTTTTCAGAAGAAATTCTGTTCTCCCATAACCGACAAGTTGATTTCGGTATCTTTCAAATATAAGTACCTCATATTGAGTATCTATATGTTTAACTTCTTTTGGCGGCATCGGAAAGTTTTCTATAATATAATCTTTAGTCTTGCCTATATACATATTGTTTAAATCATTTATGACAGATACAAAATTATCTACGCGTTGAGTGGTGTAACATGACTGTAATGTAAAAATGAATATCATTGCTAATAATGCAATAGGCTTTTGTTTCATTTGTTTCATTTGTTTCATTTGTTAAAATCGTTATATGTTAAATTTCTGTTCATTTTGTTACAAGCTTTGAGATTTCTTCATATCAATTTTGCCTTCTTTTGATTTTCCTATTTGAATATAAGATTGTCCTCTAAATCTATAAGCAGACTTGTATTGTGACAAATCGTCACACGAGATACATTTTGTCATAGCGTTAATACAGTTTTGATACTGACCGAGATAAAAATATAATTCTCCAAGTGTTTCCCAACTATAGCCATGTTCTGGATTCCTTTGTGTAGCTTTTAATGAATAAGGTAATCCTTCATTATATCTTTTCAAAAGACAGTATGCCCAAGCGATGTTGTTATATACTGTTCCATAGTCAAAGCTAATAGGGCTATATTGGTATTCGGTGGTTAGTATTTTTTTTAATAACTCAATTCTCTGTTGCTCGTCCTTTATTTCAAACGATTTTGCAAAAAGCAAATCTGGATTATCAATATATTTTTTCAATCCAATATCCAATACTCCAATTGCTTTTTCTTCTTCACCTAAACCTTTATAGGCACCACACAAGAACAAATAGTCATTTATGCTAATATTTATTCTATTAATGCTCATAACATAATTGTATCTTTTAATTGCCTCTTTCGTATTAGGTGCAGTCCTAGCTGCCCATAATTCAGCCTCAAAGGTAATTTTGGCAAATTGCTCATCTATACTATCATGTTTACTTACCCCTTCATTGATAAAATCCCTGTACAGATAAGCCGTTTCGACACATTTATTAAATGCATCATATGACTCTTTTTGCTTCTTTGTACGAATTAGACATATACCAAGTTGAAAGTAACGCTTAATATTACTTGGTCTATCTGGCTGAAATTCTATTCCTTTTTCGTAATTTTCTGCAGCTTTACCGAAATCTTCTTTTGTGTAATAAAGGTCTGCCAATCCAAAATACGCCATTGAACTTGAACACAATTGAATACTTTTTAGGAAATTTTCCTCAGCTTCTTTATAATATCCTTGTTGACTTTGTATTAGTCCTAAATATGAGTATGCTGGATATACATAATCTGTTTTGTCGCTTACAGGGCTGGATATAACCAATTGAAAAGCTCGTGATGCCTGTTCGTATAGTTTCATTTCATAGCTAAATACCCCAAGATTATACCTTGCTTGAATGTAGTTCATGTTTTCCTCCAAAGCAAGATTTAGACTTTCTATGGCCTTTTCTTTGTCGCCATTGTTATAATATGCTATCCCCAAATTGTCATATAACATAGCTCGCAAATCTGCTTCATTCGTATAACTTATTGCTTCCAATGAGCTTTTAATAGCTTTGGCATACTCCCCAGCCTCTACTTGTTGGTATGCTTGCTTATACAATTTTATCGCCATTTTTTCTGATGGCATATTTTTGCCATTAGAAATAACAAGAGTATTGCCATCAAGCTGAATTGGTCCAAGCTTTTGAATAGCAGACTGACCTAATAACAATGGAGCATCGAGACTATTGGATATGACAGCTTCAACATCATTTATAGTTATGCCTCCAATTTCAATTTTGCGAAGAATAACCTTTGTATTTGCTTCTATATCTCCATTAGCAATCTGCGCATACTCTCGTTCTCCAAGGTCTGCTTTCTTAATGTAACCATTCTTCAACATAAAGATAGCTTCTGTCAGAGATAGACTCACTTTGCTTGCTCCTGTATCAAAGATAAATTTCATAGGAAGGCCATTTACTTTTCCCTGAACACAATATACATTGCCATTTTTCTCCATCATTATTTTAACTTGGCAAAAACAAGAAACTGCTACGAAAGATAGCAGTAACAACACAAATACTTTTTTCATTACCGTTATATTTTAATGTTAGACGATTTCACTTTAATGTCATTAATGACCATTTTATTTTTGATACTATAAAGATTCAAAGCACATTATTCCATTTCCAATAAACAAATAATTGCAGAACTTAGTACAACATTTTTCAAACATAACATTTAGAACACCAAGTACTACTATTCTAGCAGAAACTGAAAAGTTTATATCTTTATATTTGTGACATTTGAATTTAGGCGATAGCCTCTATAAAATCACAATCCGATATTCTTCATTCATCTTATCTTTTGAAGTAATAGCACAATCTGCTCTGTTTTCCTTTAATTGGTATGCAATTTTTTTCATCAACATGATTTTTTGTCGTAGATTTTCAAAAAACTTTAATCATGTTCTAATTGATATACAATATTGTTTCAAGGCATTTTGTAAAAATGTAATTCTATAATACCATCTATATGTGCGATATGGAACAATCTAAATTTCAAACATTCTTCTTCAATCTCAATTCCATTTAATATTGAGAATAAAAACTCTATTGTGGTACAGTGGTCTATAGGTTTTGGAGCCATTATACATGATTTTTATTTGCCCATGGCTCCTGTAGGCAATGTTATATAAAAAAGCGTGGAGCCTGTCTGTCACTCGTTCCACTTGTTAAGGCCTTCGCATTGCCCGGATTGTCGAAACGAGCAACGCAAAAGCCCCACGTTGATGCAAGTATATAAGGTTTTCCTTGCTAATGGCTGACATAAAAGTCAAGAGCAAATAAAAACATATAAATACATCTCATGAGACGTTTCCGTTGCTTTGTTTTTGACAATCCATAGAGTTTGCGAAGTTCTAACAAGTCAAAACCAAAGCGTACAGTTACGCCTTATTATGTCTGTCCCTATCCACCCAAAACATCAATAATTTACTTGGATAGAAACTTCACAAAGTTAAATCTTTTTTTAATAATCTATCATGTTTCTATTAAAAAATTAGGAAAAGCAGTGCTGAAAAAACAATAAAATCAAGTTCTTTTCCTTTAAAAGCAAATCTAATTCTTAGAACTTAAATACTAAAGGCTGTATCATAACATATTATTACGATACAGCCACAATATTATCATTCAGATTTTATACTCTCTGCTTAGAAGCGATAGCCAAAAGAGATTTGGATATTGCCGTTCTTGCAGTCATAGTCTTTAATGTCGAAAGTCTTAGTCAAACCCATTGTGTAGCGAGCCTGCAGGAACACATTTTCAGCCAAGTTATATGTGCCGCCCAAGCCAAGACCGAAATCCACAGCCTTTGTGTTGTCCTTGAGGTCAACTGACTTGTCAACGTCCTCAATCGAATATTTGCTGTAAACGTTGATGCCGAGTTGTGGACCAAAGTCGATTGAGAAGTTTGGTGTAGCATACCACTTAAACATCACTGGAATGTTGATGTAGTTTGTGGTATAGGTTTGTTTTTTGTCGAGATATTGGTCTATCAAGCCTACGCCTGTTTTCTTATCAGAAATCTTGAACTTGCCACCTTGCGATGCAAACACAATTTCAGGAGCCACACCAAAGCTTGAGTTGAACTTGTATTCCATGAACACACCTGCCTGATATGCTGGCTTCATGCCGTGATTCACGTCCTCACCCCAGAAGTTGGTCATGTCAAAACCTACCTTAGCTCCAAATTTCACTTGTGCAAACGATGCGCTAACTCCCATAAGAGCCACAAGCGCCAATGTAAAAAACTTTTTCATTTTTCAAATAAATTAAATTAATATTAAAGTTTATCGAGATTTGAGCGCAAGGCCGACTTCCGCCATTTCTCAAATCACGACCTTTTGACCATTCAACCCTCCATTTAGTTTAACGGCAAAGTGCAACTTTTCCATTTAAGAACACCTTTTCACCCATAAAGGACATTTTAGAGACATTTTTCATACATGTTTTTTCGATAAACCATGCCTCTCATACCATAAAAACAGATGGGCGCTGCCGCACTGGCAACACCCATCTACCCCTGTTATCCGCACTTTTTTTTCTAAATCACATCATCATTTTGTGGTGATTTCGTATGTGCCTTGAGGCAATGTAAACGACACCTTGCCGTCCGCAGTCTTCATGTCGGTTGCAAGCTTGCTGCCTTTCTTGATTTCAGCAGTGCTACCTGGCAACGACAATTTTGCGGTAGAGCCAACCGGTATTGTCACCTCAAAGTCAATCTTACCGTTCTCGGCACGTTTCCAGCCCACTTTTGCAAAGCCGAATGGAGTCTCATATCCATAAGAAGCCGAGTTGAGTTTTTCAGGAATAATTGGAGCTACAACCATTTCCTTGAAGCCTGGAGCGTTCTCATCGTAGCTCAAGCCAGCCACTTGGCGGTAGAACCACACCAAGCCACCGCCAAACATTGGGTGATTTCTTGAGTAGTTACCGTCCCATTGCTCCCAAGTCACAGTTGCGCCACGCGCAATCCAGTTGCCGAAACTTGGGAAATCAGTCTTGTTCATGGCCTCGTATGCCACCTCGTTCATGCCATATTTTGCCAAAGTCTGGAAAAACAGCGATGTGCCATAGATACCGGTGTCAAGGTGGCCGCCATTGGCAGCAATATCCTTTTTAAGAGCAGCTTTCACATTAGCCTCTTGACTGGCAGGCACACCCATTGCCAGAGCGAATATGTTGCCGCCGTATGCTCCATAAGAGCCAGCTTTTTCATCATAGAATTTTTTGTGGAATGCTGCTTTTATGTCTTCTGCCAAACGGAAATATTTGTTTGCTTCCTCTGTCTTGCCAAGAATTTTTGCCGTCTTGGCTGTGATTTCTGAGCAATACCAGTAATACCATGTGTGAACCAACGGACGCGACAAAAGTTCATAAGGAGGAACCCACTCTCCGAGTGTCTGCCAGTATTGTGGGTCGCACTTCTCCATGATGTTGTCCTTAACCCATGTCTGCATATACGATATGTGGTGCTTCATGGCATCGTAGTTGTCCTCCAGCATCTTCTTGTCGCCATAATACTTATAGAACTCCCACGGCATGATGTTCATGGCAGCACCCCAGGGCACACCGCCTCCGGCTCCAGGCTCCCATGGCGCAGCATTTGGCACAAAACCAGTCGTCTTGTTTTGCGAAGCCCTGATTTCAGCAATCCACTGGTTGTAGAATGAGGCTGCGTCCAAGTTTGCCATTGCGGCCGGACAAGCCACCTCACCGTCGCCTGTGTAGGCCAGACGCTCACGGTGCGGGCAGTCGCTGGCTATTGAGCCGTGCATGTTGTCGAGCTGACTGCGCACGTATGCGTTGTTTATCTTATTGAACAAATCGTTTGAGCACTCAAATTTTCCAGAAATTGGCACATTTGAGTTCACAGCCTCGGCAGTAATGTTTTCTTCAGTCATCTCACCAGTCCAGCCTTTAACCTCAAGTTGGCTGAACACAAACCAAGAGAAATGTGTGCGGTAGTCCTCGTTGCCTTTTCCGCTAAGCACATATTTGTTGATGCCAAGACGCGACTCACAGATATATTTAATGTCAATCGTGTCGCCTTTTGCACCGTTTATTTTCTTTAAGTGAGCCCAACCTGCAATCTCCACCGGGAACGACACCTTGAAGTGTCCATCGCCAAGTTTCTCTATTTTGATTGGCTTGAATGTCTCGGTAACGCGGTCAGCTGGTCCGCTTTGAGCCACAAGATGGCCGTATGGAGCTTTGCGCGTCACTACGTTTTGCCACGAAGAGTCGTTGTAACCGGCAGTTGCCCAACCATCGTGCTCAAGGCGAGCGTCATACACCTCACCCACATATATTCCATCTTCCACAATCGCACTCTTGGCAGCCTTCCACGAAGTGTCGGTGGCTATCACGTCGCTCGTGCCGTCGGCATACTCAATCACAATCTGGCCAAACAAGCGCGGAGAGCCATAAGGCTCCGGGCTGCCAGAGTTGATTGGGTCATAAAATCCGTTACCAAGAACCACACCCACAGCATTTTTGCCCTGCTTCAGCAATGCCGTTATGTCATAGCCCAGATAAAGCACGCGGTAGTCAGTGAAATTGTCTTGCACGGCAATCGAAGCCGTTTCAATGCCCGGACGTTTACCCCAGTTTGCCTGGTTTGGCGCAAGCACGTCGTCGCTCACCTTGCTGCCATTGCAATACATTTCAAAGTAGCCCAGACCGGTTCCAAAGAACTTTGCCGACTTAATGGGCTTGTTCACGTCAAACTCTTTGCGGAACAGTGGTGCAGGGAATTTCTGACCACTATATTTTATGGCTTGTTCGCCTTGCCAAGGAGCGCCTATCCACTGGCATTTCCAGTCCGATGCGTTGAGCATGCCCATGGTCCATTGTGCGGTTTCGCTCCACTTCGACTCCTTTTTGTCTTGGTCCCACACTCTCACGCGCCAGTAATAGGTTTTTCCGCTCTCAAGTTTCTTGCCCATATAAGGGATAAGAACCGAGTTGGCATCATTCATTTTCACTTTCCACACGTCAGCTTTGCCCTTCTCAAGCTGTTCTTTCGACGATGCAACGCAAAGCTCATAAGATGTTTGTTTGATGTTCTGCTTGCCGGCCTTTGGCGAGTTAACCCACGAAAGCCGCGGCGATGTCACATCTACTTGTCCAGGGTTCTGTTGATATTCACATCGCAGTTTCGTAGGGGTTATGTCGCCGGCAAACGCCTGCAGCGCACCTCCCGCCAACATTGCGATTGTGAAAATCGAGAAGATTTTTTTTAGCATGTTGATATTTATTAATGATTATTTGTTTATGCCATGTCTTAACACCAACCAAAGTTACAAAATTTGCCGCTTCAAAACAACCGCTTCACGCCATTAGTCACATAATATTATGCCAAAATCAAGCTTTACAAAGTTGATTGTTACAAGCCTTTGCCCAAAATCAATTAACTTTGCACTCACATTATGACAGCGAATATCAACACCAAACAATATATTGCCAACCCAATATTCCATTTGGTTGGCGATGTGGCCGACACTCTGGGTCAGGACACTTACGTTGTGGGGGGCTTCGTGCGCGACAAGCTGCTCGGTCGCCACTCCAACGACCTCGACTTCGTGACCATAGGCAGCGGCATTGACGTGGCCAAGGCCGTAGCAGCCAAAATTGGAAACAAAAAGTCAACTCTCGCCGTGTTTAAGACCTATGGCACAGCACAAGTAAAAACTCGCGGAATGGAACTGGAGTTTGTGGGCGCACGCAAAGAATCTTACAGCAAAGACAGCCGAAATCCAGTGGTGGAGAACGGAACTCTCGACGACGACCAAAAAAGGCGTGATTTCACCATCAACGCCATGGCAATATCGGTCAACGCAAGCAGTTTTGGCACACTTCTCGACCCTTTCAACGGCATCGGCGACCTGCAGGCCAAAATAATCCGCACACCTCTCGACCCCGATGTCACTTTCAGTGACGACCCTCTACGCATGATGCGCGCAGTGCGCTTTGCCACACAACTCAATTTCAAGATTTACCCCGACACGCTTGCGGCCATAAAACGCAACTGCAACCGCATAAAAATCATCACCAAAGAGCGCATAGCCGATGAGTTGATGAAGATTGTCAAGTCCAAGCAGCCGTCCATAGGTTTCTTCCTGCTCAAGGAGTGCGGCTTGCTGCCTATTATTTTCCCGGAGCTTGATGCGTTGTCGGGCATTGATGTGGTGAACGGCCGCGGCCACAAAGACAACTTCAAGCACACCATGCAGGTGCTCGACTCCGTGGCTCTCAAAAGCGACAACGTGTGGCTGCGCTGGGCTGCCATATTTCACGACATAGGCAAGCCTGCCACGAAGAAATGGGACAATGCCGCAGGCTGGACCTTTCACAACCACAATTTCATAGGCGAGAAAATGGTGCCGCGCATCTTCACCAAGATGCGTCTGCCACTCAACGAGCACATGAAATATGTCAAGAAGCTCGTGGGGCTGCACATGCGCCCCATAGCCCTTGTGGAGGACGTGGTCACCGACTCTGCCGTGAGAAGGCTGCTTTTCGACGCCGGCGACGACATCGACGACCTAATGACCCTTTGCAACGCCGACATCACATCAAAAAATCAGGAAAAGGTGAAACGCTTCCACGACAATTTTGAGCTTGTGAAGCAGAAACTGGTGGCTATTGAAGAAAAAGACAAAATCCGCAACTTCCAGCCGCCAATCGACGGTCTCGAAATCATGAAGACCTTCAATCTGCCACCGTCGGCTGCCGTGGGTAAAATTAAAGACGCCATCAAAGATGCCATTCTCGACGGCAAAATCACCAACACCTATGAGCAAGCCTACACATTTATGCTTGCCACAGCTCGTGAGTGTGGCTTCGCTCCCACCTACGATGGCCTGCTGTGCTACACGTCAATCGAGTCACCTATAGGCACTCTCGGACTTGCCGCCGCACCATCGGGCATAGCCATGGTGGAGTTTGGTTTTGATAGCGACAAGATTAACAAGCTGGCCAAGAAACTGCAGCTCACACCTTCCACCGCCCCCTGTCCTCTGCTTGACCATTGCGCAGCTCAGCTGCACGACTATTTCGCTGGCAAACTAATCCACTTCTCCTTGCCAATAGTTATCGTTGGAACCGACTTTCAGAAAAAGACATGGCAAGCTCTGCGCACCATTCCCTACGGCACCACCATTTCCTACAAGCGCGAAGCCGAGCTCGCCGGCAGTCCGCAGGCTTTCAGAGCCGTGGGCATGGCCAACAATGCCAACCAGGTGTGCATCGTCATTCCGTGTCACCGCGTGATTAACGCCGACGGCAGTTTGGGCGGATTTGGCGGAGGCATTAAGATCAAAAAACAGCTTCTTGCACTCGAAAAAGCCACTCTTGCATCACAAAGCGAGCTGAAACAAGAGCCCCATAAAGATTAAACAGCATTTATTAACGATAGCGGAGCAACCCTATGCTGGGTTGCTCCGCTATCGTTAATTGTTCATGTATATCTATTTCAGTCCTTGCTCATTTGCGAAATGTCACCAAGCGGTTATACACATAGTTGGCAAGTGTGTAGCACACCATGGCAATAAGCATCACCACATTTTGACCGGTATTTTTCATAGGCAGCCACGAAATCGTCATGTTCTTCATGCCCAATTCCTCAAGCAGCAGCCAGCTCACGGCGAGCTGCAAGCCCATGCACAGCAAGAACCCCACCACAAAAAGTACAGCCTCACGACCTATGTTACTCTTGGTCTTGAACACCCAAGTGCGATTCCACACAAAACTGTTTATCACACCAAGCACATAGCCCACCACATTTGATATGCCATAAGATATGCCCAACTGCGTGTTCATCACATAAAACACCACCAGTGTGATTAAGGTGTTGCTCAAGCCTATCACGCCATATTTCAGCAGTTGAATTATTGTTTTATATAGATTATTGTCCTTGTCTAAATTAACTGTTTCCTTCATTGTTATTGTCAAATTTTTTGTCGTCAACCGAGTCAAACACCGGTCCTGGCATCACCCAGTTATATTTCACCGCCAAAAATCTTATTGCAATTACAGCCGCGGCACAAGTCAACTGCTGCACGATGCTCGTACAGCCCAACACACCGCAAAGCCAATACACAACACCGCCGGCAATGCACGCGGTGGCATAAATTTCTTTTCTGAACACAAGTGGCACCTCGTTGATGAATATGTCACGCAGCA
Source organism: uncultured Muribaculaceae bacterium (assembly GCA_934675575.1). Taxonomy (GTDB): domain Bacteria; phylum Bacteroidota; class Bacteroidia; order Bacteroidales; family Muribaculaceae; genus Sodaliphilus. Next base: position 141,118 of record CAKUQQ010000008.1, on the reverse strand, counting down.
CGCCACCCATTGCTCCGGTTATTGTGCCCATGATTATGGCCACCCAAAACGGATAACCCATCATCAACGATTTGTATATGCCCACATCTACAAACAAGCCAAGCCCGAATGCGTCGAAAATGTAGAACGTGCCCTCTATTTTAACAAGATTTTTCTTGAAAGCAAGCACCACCACCAATCCCAACACTGTAGCCACTACATAAGCAGGATTAAGCATCCAAAATGGGTTTACGCCAAGAAAAACGTCACGTGTCGTGCCTCCCCCTATAGCTGTCACAAAACCTATGGTATAAGCTCCAAACCAGTCAAATTTCTTGACTGCAGCCAAACGTATGCCGCTTATGGCATAAAATGCCGTTGCCACAATTTCCAATATGAACTCAAACGTATCCATCTGCTTTCAAACAGAGTTTTTTATTAAAATCGGTTAACTTGTCAAAACACAAAGTTACAAAAATATTCAATCTAAATATCGTGTATTGCCTATTGTCATATTGACATTTTTCAAAACGGAAACAGCACAAAGGCACAAGCGTCCCAAATGGCATGCGACACAATTAGCGCCACAAGACTATGTGGGAAAAAGCGATAAATTAATCCCCAACAACCGCCAACCACCATGGCAGCCATAACCAGCATAAAGTTAAACGACCAGATATGCACAAGTGTGTAGCACGCAGTGGCCAGCACCAACCCCACATTGGGGTTAAATCTGGCCATCAAACGGCGCTGCACAAATCCCCGCCAAAATATTTCTTCAGCCGGACCTATTATGCAAAGTAACAATAATGCTATAACTGTGGGATTGCTACCGTCACGAATTGAGTAAATCATATCCACCTGCGGTCTGGCAAAGCTGAACAGCACCTGCGACACTTTATCGCCTATCCAGAACACCCACCACAGCACAAAAGCTATACACAAACCTGCCACTATCTGCTTAAAGTCAAACCTCAAGGCTTTCACGATGTCGCTATCAGCTAACAGCGAGAAACTGGTTAGCACCAAGGCAGAACCAGTCATCACCCACCAGAAGTTAATATGCGGTGCTGTCCATGGCGCAAACATCACAAACCACAGTGCTGCGGCCAATGCCACACCAAGCCACACCTTTTTCAGTCCGATAATCTTGTCTCCCATAGTCAAGCCAATATGCCTCCCACAACAAAACCTATTGCATATAAAATGCCGAAAAGAAACTGAAATTGAGCCGTGCTCTGGTCAAGAAACCTTATGCCAGGCTCACCTTTGCGCTGCTTTGCCATCATTGTACGCAAGTTTTTTATTGCCACTGGCAGCGATAACCATGACAACATTATCCAAAAACTCAATCCGCAGTACAGACAAAAAGCAGCCACAAGCAAATATGGCAACACTATTTCTGCAAAATATATCCACTGCGAAGTTGTGAACCCAACTCTGCCACACACGGTGTCGAGTCCGGCACGCTTGTCGTTCTCTATGTCGCGCGTGTTATTGGCGTGAAGTATAGCCACTATGTGCAAACCAAAAGGCAAACAATATAGCAACATTTCAGCATGGTAGCTGCCCGATGCTACAAAACACGTGCCCACTCCAGGCAAAAGCGCAAAGCAAAGCAAAATGTCTATATCACCAAGCGCATGCGACTTGAGAAAATAATAAAACACTGGCAACACCACTGCAAGCAAGCCTATCCACCATGCCGCAAAACTTGAGTTCCACAGCAAGAGCACACCTATGCAAGCACCTATGGCTATCAACGTCAAACCATACACTAATATCTCGCGTGGCGCAAATAGGCCGGAGCGTATCCATGTCACTCCGTTCACACAATCGGGGCCGTCTATGCCACGCACATAATCAAAATAATCGCTAACCAAATTGCCGCCAGCGTGCATTATCATTAACATGGGCAGGCAAAGCATGGCGTTAAGCCAATTTACGTTCACAGCCCCACCAACCTGGCTCGACAAATAAAACAAATAGGCCATTGTTACCAGCACTGGCACCGATGAGGTGGTAAATGACCAAGGACGTGTGGCTATCAACCAATCTTTAATAGTTCGGTTCTGTTTAATTTCCATCAGCGATATTTATCCATCTGTTTTTTTCAATGTTGCCGTTCTGGCACCATAATCACTCCTATTTCCGACAATCCGTCAACAAACGAGCAGTTTGGCATACGTTGCCACACCGCTATACTTTTAGCTTCATCTGGTTTCAAGCCTCTAAACACCACCACTTCTCGCTGATATAGTGTGCCAAAGCCGCTCCCCACCCAGTTGCCATAAGTGTCAGCTATATCCACATCTACCTTTTCTCGCTTCACATTATATGCGGTGTCGATGGCATCTACTATCATCGATAGATTTTGAAACCTGTATTTGTTAGTGTGCCTCACCACCAGTTTCACATCAAACAAGCAAGAGGAGTCTCCATATTGCGGAGTGAACGTGAATGGCGTCTTTATGTGCCAACCCTTTGCAGGCACATCATGAAACTCACTATATGAATTGGGCTTGGACGCACAACCGTCCAAGCTCATAATCATTATCATTAAACCAGCCAACAAGCCAATCAGGCTATTGGTTGTCTTTCTGTGCGCCTTGCTGTTGCTTATTTCCATCATTGACATTTGAATTTAGGTTTTCCTTATGCAAATGATTGGGTTTACGCCTGCGTTGCTGATTGCTGTTTCGGCGTGGCTGCCCCTGACCTTGCTGCTGCGGAGCATTGCCGCCATCTGGCGCAGGTGTCGCCTGAGCCTGTGGGCGTGACCTGCGGTCGCCGCCTTGCGGCTTTCCGCCACGGCGTGACTTCCTGTCCTCGCCATTTTCAGCCGCTGGCTTATCCGAGGCATTGGCTCGGCCCTGTGGCTTCTGCCTGCGTTGACCGTTGCCCTGTGGGGCATTGCGGTCTTTATCGCGGTCACGGTTGTCACGGCCCTTGTCACGACCTTTCTTGCGCTTTTTCTTGTCAAATCGGCTTATGCTGTCTTGCCCGATGATGTCGCCAAATGCCTTTTGCTCCTGTTTGCGCGACTCGTCGTCAAGCAGCAACTTCTCTGGCTTCACACCGTTTTTGTTTAGAGCCATTACCTCAAACACACGGTCGGCTGTAAGCACCACCAGGTTTGCCGGCACCGATTTATCAGTAGAATACGTTATCTCACGCTTAAACAAGTCGGCCTTAAACTGATAGTAAACATTGTCTTTAGTTTCGAGCTGCACATCTTTTGGCGGCATTTTCTTGCTTGCCTCCACATAAGTATCCACTTCAAAGTTGATGCAGCATTTCAGCTTGGCACACTGACCTGCCAATTTCTGAGGATTGAGTGAGATGTCTTGATAGCGAGCCGCGCTCGTTGACACCGACACAAAGTTTGTCATCCAGCTTGAGCAGCACAGCGGACGGCCGCAAGGCCCTATGCCGCCTATTCGGCCGGCCTCTTGGCGTGCGCCTATCTGCTTCATCTCCACCCTTATCTTAAACACATCGGCAAGCACCTTTATGAGCTGTCTGAAATCCACACGCTCATCGGCTATGTAATAGAATATTGCCTTGTTGCCGTCGCCCTGATACTCCACATCGCCTATCTTCATCTTCAAGTTAAGCTCCGTGGCTATCTTGCGCGAGCGTATCATTGTGTCAATCTCCTTGGCTTTTGCCTGCTCAAAGCGTTCAAGGTCCTGTGGTTTAGCCTTTCTGAAAATCCTCAAAAATTCATAATCCGAGCGAAGATTTGCCTTCTTAATCTGCAGCTTCACAAGCTTGCCTGTCATTGCCACACGGCCTATGTCATGGCCGGGGTTAGCCTCCACAGCCACCATGTCGCCCACTTGCAGGTCGAGGTGCGCGCTGTTGCGATAAAACCCCTTGCGGGTGTTCTTGAAGTGTACCTCCACTATGTCGTAGTCGTTAAAGCCGCCGGGCACATCTTCAAGCCAGTCGGTGCTGTGCAGGTTGCAACGCGAGTCACAACCGCCGGAGCAGCAGCTGTTGCTACAGTTCAGACACTTTTCGTTGTCGGAGTCTTTTATTTTGATTTTATCTCCATTATCCATGTGCGTAACAATTATTTAGCAAAGCTAACGGCACGCGTCTCACGAATCACGGTGATTCTCACTTGACCCGGATATGTCATCTCATCTTGAATCTTCTGAGCTATTTCATTCGACAATTTCTCGGTCTCGGCATCGCTTATCTTGTCGGCACCCACAATCACGCGCAGCTCACGGCCAGCCTGAATGGCGTAGGTCTTCACCACACCAGGATAAGACAGTGCCAAGTGCTCCAAATCGTTCAAACGCTTGATGTAGGCTTCCACCACCTCGCGGCGTGCGCCTGGGCGTGCACCCGAAATGGCATCGCACACTTGCACTATTGGAGCATACATGCTCGTTGCTTCCACCTCGTCGTGGTGAGCACCTATTGCGTTGCAAATGTCTGGTTTCTCCTTGTAGGTTTCGGCAAGCTTCATGCCAAGCAGTGCGTGCGGCAATTCTGGCTCGTCGTCGGGCACCTTGCCTATATCGTGCAACAAGCCTGCACGGCGTGCCTTCTTGGGGTTCAAACCAAGCTCGCTTGCCATAATGGCACACAGATTGGCTGTTTCGCGCGAGTGCTGAAGCAAGTTCTGACCATAGCTTGAGCGATATTTCATCTTACCTATAAGTCTCACAAGTTCGGGGTGCAAGCCATGTATTCCCATGTCGATGGCTGTGCGCTTACCGGTTTCTATGATTTCTTCCTCCACTTGCTTGCGCACCTTGGTTACCACCTCCTCAATTCTTGCTGGGTGAATACGGCCGTCCGACACAAGCTGATGCAGAGCCAGACGTGCAATCTCACGGCGCACAGGGTCGAATGCCGACAGCACTATGGCTTCTGGAGTGTCGTCAACCACGATTTCCACACCGGTAGCAGCTTCAAGAGCACGTATGTTGCGGCCCTCACGGCCTATGATGCGACCCTTGATTTCATCATTGTCTATGTGAAACACCGTCACTGCATTTTCTATGGCAGTCTCAGTGGCCACACGCTGTATCGTTTCCACTATTATGCGCTTGGCCTCCTTATTGGCGGTCAATTTCGCATCGTCCATTATGTCGTTGATGTATGACTGCGCCGAGGTCTTTGCCTCGTCTTTCATCGACTCCACAAGTTTTGCCTTTGCCTCTTCGGCCGACAGTCCGCTCACGTGCTCCAGTGTGTCGCGTACGCTCTTCTGCAGCTTGTCCACCTCTTTTTGTCTGTCCTCAAGCACACTCATCTGGTTGTCGAGGTTCACCTTCAGTGTGTCGGTCTCGTTTTTCTTTCTCTGAAGTTCCGACTGCTGCTGATTGAGCTGGAGTTCACGCTGTTTCAGCTTGGCTTCCGACGACTGCACTTTTGCCAGTCTGGCATTAGCCTGCTTTTCTGCCTCAGCCTTAATCGACATGCCGGCTTCCTTGCCTTTCAGCACCTCATTGTTCTTCAAAACTTCGGCCTCCATTTTGGCCTTTTCCACAATTGCATTGGCTTGCGACTTGGCGTTTTTGCGCGACACATAGAGTGCGCCCACTGCACCAAGAGCCAAAGCAACTATTGCTACAATTACTACTATTATATAGCCCATTTTCTAATTTTGTTTTTATATATAAATAAAAAAGGCACTATCATTTAACCCTTCTCCAGATTAAACACATAGTGCAGGAACCTATTTTCTAATTAATTATGTTTCGCTGTCGTCAAAGACCAGTTTTCCAGACGTCAATTTTCCGCCTTCATGTTCACACTTTAACAACTATATCGTCGAGATTGTTCTCGAAATCTTTCAGAAATTCAGCGACATTGGCATTTTCACGGTAAGCCTGTGCATAAAGTCGCGCAAATTGAAATGCAATTCTTCCCATTATCTCTTTTTCTGAGCTACTGTCCTTAAATCGCGGCAGCCATTTCTGCCACAGCGTGTTCACCATCTTTTCAGCCTCTCTGTAAGATGGCTCGTCGTCACGGACAATGCTCAAAGGAATGGGCTTTAAGTCTGCTATTGCTATCCAAATATTTTGTTTAACCTTTTCTTCAGCCATACCTTCATCAGACATTCAGTTGTGAGATGCACTTGTCAATGTCTCGCACTATCTTCGACAGAAACGCACGTCCTTCAACCACTTTTTCCGGGCTTGGTGCTATGTTCCTCGCCAGTTCCAAGTATTCCTTACTTTGCCTTAGCTTTTGGTTCTCGGCTTTGAGTTTCAGAATTTCTTTCTCTGCTTCGTCAAGCCTCGCCTCAAGCTCGCTTTTCTCTGTCTCAAGAAAACGGTACTTTTCAAGCAATATCTTACTCTTGCTCAAAATTCGCGACAAAGTATCTTGAAGTTCAGATGCCATATCCGTCCAAATTTTTACAAAAGTAACAAAAAAAATCTTATTTATCCAACAATAACACTGCAAAATGAGCACATAAAAATGAGCCCACCCGTTTTTCCCCAGTATTCACGCCTGTGGCAGCTATACGCACAGCGCATGGCACTTGCCAAGAATTGCATCTTACAATCTCTTGCCAACGCCTCAAAAAAGTTTTAACAACAAGGAGCCGTGTTTTTCTCTGGCTCAAAATGCCTTACGGTATTTGTCCTCGTCCTCGTCTTCCATTATGCTCAAATAGCTCGCATAGCGCGACTCGCTTATGTAGTGTTTCTCCACAGCCTCCCTCACGGCACAGCCAGGCTCATGTGTGTGGGTGCAGTCGCCAAAGCGGCATTTCTCACCCATCTTGAATATTTCAGGAAAATAATGCGACACCTCGCTCTTTTTGAAGTCTATGGTGCCAAAACCTTTCACTCCTGGTGTGTCTATTATCGCTCCGCCAAAAGGCAAATCAAGCATTTCGCTGAATGTGGTGGTGTGCATGCCGGTGTGATGCACATCGCTCACATCGCCCACGCGCAGACACGCCCCAGGCACAAGCCCATTAATAATTGATGTTTTGCCCACACCGGAGTTGCCCGACACAAGCGTCGTCTTGTCCTTTAGACGCAAGCGCAAATCCTCCATGCCTTCGCCTGTTTTGCTCGACAGCTTAAGCGTGTCATATCCTATCAACTCATATAGCTGGCACATCATGTCGAGCAGCTGGCGGTCTTCATCTTCTGTCAAAAGGTCTATTTTGTTGAAAGCCAGCACCACCGGCACATTATAGGCGCATGCTGTGGCCAAAAAACGGTCTATAAATGTGGTGCTCGTCAGTGGGTTGACCAGCGTCACCACAAGCAATGCAGCATCAAGGTTCGAGGCCAATATCTGATATTCTTTCGACAAGTTGCTCGACTTGCGGATTATGTAATTGTTGCGTTGACAAATCTTGACAATAAGCGCAGTGCCGTCGTCTCTCGGCTCTATATCCACCCAGTCGCCCACAGCCACAGGATTGGTGCAGCGCAAGCCGTTAAGACGAAATTTCCCCTTAACCTTGCAGTTCACAACAGAGCCGTCGTCTGTCCTGACGACATACCAACTTCCGGTATTTTTAATCACCAACGCTTTAATCATGCAACAAAGGTAGTGCAAATCATTTGAATAATTATGCAAAAAGCATTACATTTGCAGTGATTATCAAGCATGTGCCAGTTGCTGCTTCGACAGCCGCGACACAGTCATGTAATCACACTAAATTTTTAATTTATTTTTAAAACTATGAACGTAGAAACTATCGGACTTTGGGCTGGCGCTGTTTGGAACGCTCTCAACGACGCTAAAGGCTCCCTCGACGTGAAGGGTCTTAAAAAAGCCACTAAGTTGAAAGAAAAAGAAGTGTTTGCAGCCATCGGGTGGCTCGCCCGCGAAGGCAAAGTCAACATTGTGGCCGACGAAGCCGAAAAGCAAGTTGACGTGACATTAATCTGATTTTTTTACGAAATTAGAGTTCTACGCAAAGTCACCACACACATTTGGTGATTTTATTGCAGCATTTTAAGATAGCTCAACCATTTTGTGAGTCTATCTTTTTTTTGTTTTCATTTTTCTGCTGTGTCGGGCGTGCCTTTCATCACCACACCATTAAAGCTACAGCTAAACTCTATAATCAAATTATGCCGCCAAGCACGCGATACAATTCAAACACGTGATAAAAATCTTTCACTTCATTGTCGTTAAGCGTGCGCACATGGTTAAATCCGCGTGTGCCCACAAATGTCACCCTCACCCACGTGCAGTGTGTGAGAGCGTATAGCAAATCCTTGTTTTTGGTGCGCAGAGGCTCGTCACAGTTTTCCCAGCAAAAGCGGCCTTTCTTGCCGGTGTTCACCTTGTTGGGCACATATTCATAGTTGAAGCCGTCTATTGTGAAAATTATTTTTTTGAAAGCCAGAGGGTCGTCGGCATAATACTGCCCACGCAGCCTCAAGTTCACTGGCATTCCGCCTTTCACGTCAAAATACAGAAACAGCCCATTCGACAGCTCATCTTTAGGAGCCGTCTTTGGACGATAGCGATATTCCGTCATGCTGCCGCTGCCCACCTCCTCACGGTTGCAATAAGGCATTAGCGAGGCCTTGGTGCCGCGCACTGGCTCATCTTTCCATTTCTTGGGCTTCATCATCTCTGCCCTCAAGTCTGTTATTGCGTAGTCCTCGTTGAGCAGCCTGTCGAGCAACGCCTTTTCCTCAGCCGTCTTTTTCCCCGATGATTGCCGCTTAGGCTTTTTCTTCACAGTGCCAAATCCAGCCTGCATTTCATCGTCTATTTCAGCCTTGCGTTGCTGCTCTCTTTCACTTGCGGCCTTCATTTGCTTTTGCTGCTCCTTTGTCGGTCGCTCAGGGTGCAGACGACGCACCGGAAGCCGCACGCTCTCGTCATAGTCTTTTTCGTCGGCCAACTGTGCCGCACTAAGCCTTGGGGTTGTAATGGAGAAAGTTATTGTCAATGCCAATAATGGCAAAAATACTTTTTTCATGAGAAGTGTTAACAAAATTTTTCGTTCTTACTGGCCAATCTTAGGTTTTGACCAATTAGTGCAAATTTAATAATTTCTGCCCTATTCTCAAAACCACGCTCTTCCGCAACACCCCACAACCATCATTTCCAGCACCGCCACAGCCAGCAAGCCACATTTTGTTTTTAGGCCAACTCTGACTAACTTTGCATCTATCGTAACACATATAACGACGACCCCGCCCACTGCAAAAAAGCGGTCGCCGCCTTAACATTAATTTATCAAATGACAAAAATTGGATCTATCAAGACAGAAATCGGGCAGAAAGCGCTGTTGCTCGGAAGTGGTGAATTAGGCAAGGAAGTGGCTATTGAGCTCCAACGCCTTGGTGTGGAAGTCGTGGCCTGCGACCGATACCCCGACGCTCCGGCAATGCAAGTGGCCAACCGGTTTCATGTTCTCAATATGCTCGATGCCGATGAACTGACAAAGGTAATTGAGGAAGAAAAACCAGACCACATAATTCCAGAGGTTGAGGCGATTGCCACGCCGGCACTCGTTGCCCTCGAAAAGAAAGGTTTTCATGTCACGCCCACAGCCCACGCCACGCTGCTCACCATGAACCGTGAGGGCATACGCCGTCTGGCTGCCGAGGAACTTGGTGTCAAGACCTCGCCCTACCGCTTTGCATCAACATACGAGGAGTTCAAGGCCGCAGTCAGTGAAATCGGCACTCCATGCGTTGTCAAGCCCATAATGAGCTCGTCAGGTCATGGTCAAAGCGTAATCAAAGACGCATCGCAAATTGAGCAGGCATGGCACATATCACAAGAAGGCGGACGTGCAGGAGCCGGACGCGTGATTGTGGAGGGATTTGTTGACTTCGACTACGAAATCACCATGCTCACCGTGCGCAGCATATCCGGCACCAACTTCTGCCAACCTGTGGGTCACATACAAAAAGACGGCGACTACCGCTACTCCTGGCAACCACAAGCCATGAGCGAAGCCGCCATAACCAAAGCGCACGACATAGCCCAAAAAGTGACCGACGCACTCGGCGGCTACGGCATATTCGGCGTGGAGATGTTCGTCAAGGGCGAAGATGTGATTTTCAGTGAAGTTTCGCCACGCCCACACGACACCGGCATGGTTACGATGATTTCACAAGACCTAAGCGAGTTTGCACTGCACGCACGCGCACTCATGGGTCTCCCTGTGCCCGAAATCAAATTCTACGGCCCATCTGTCTCAAAAGCAATCGTTGTTGAAGGAGACTCCAACCGTGTTCTTTTCAGCGATGTTGACAAAGCACTTGAAGAGCCAGGCACACAAATACGCATATTTGGCAAGCCAGAAGTGTGTGGCCACCGCCGCATGGCAGTGATTCTTGCCACCGACAAAGATGTTGAGTCTGCCATGGCAAAAGCCGACCGTGCCGCCGCCAAACTCAAAATCGACGTTCTCCCCCGCGTATAACCACGCCACAGTTTCTGCCACCAACAACCCTACAACAATCAACCAAAATCACAAAAAGTAGCCCTAATCACAAAAATCCAACTAATTGCAAAAAAGCAACCAAACTGCAAAATAGGCAGAAACCACACAATTCACCCTCACCACAAAAAACAAAAGGCGGCAAGCAGGAGTCACACTCCACGCTTGCCGCCTTTCCCTTTATCAAAATTAGACTTATTTTTTCATTATTTCTGCCACTTTGTTAAGCAGTTCCTGGCCGTCGAGACCTCGCGACACTATCACACCATTAGGGTCAACTATCATTATGTGCGGTATGCCCGAAATTCCGTATAAGTCAGTTGGCTCTTCCAGTTTTTTGTCACCAATCATAACTTGCCAAGGAATTTGCATTTCCTCAATGGCTTTATGCGTGTCGGCAGGAGCGTCCCACACAGCCACGCCAAGCACCGTCAGCCCCTTGCCTGCATATTTCTTATATATTGGCAGCAATTCATCTTTTATGGCTCGGCGGCATGGACCACACCAGCTTGCCCAGAAATCAACCACCACATACTGTCCTTTGCCCACATAATCCGACAGCTTTTCCGTCTTGCCCGATTCTGTGCGAATAGCAAAATCCGTGAACTTTTTCCCCACGGCAGTCAGTTCCTTCTGCTTTGCATCACTCTTGGCCTTATTCACACGTTTCAATGTCTTATAGCTATCGGGCAATTCTGCCAGCAGCGAATCTATTTTTGCTACACTGAAGTCGTTCGACATCAAATAGTAGTTAAATGCCCATGGACCTATGCCATTGTCCTTGTTGCGCTTATACAGCTCTTGAAAATAGCCGCTTTCTTTTTTATCAACGGCGGCAGACTTGGCATCAAATTGATCTTTATTGATAGCACCTTTGTCAAGTTGCTCCTGCAGTGTGCCATATTCCGACTCTATTTTTGTCAATTCTTCGTCACTCTTGTTAAGCTCCTCATTGAGTTTAGTGCCAGTTGCCTTGCCGTCGGCCCATATAATTGATATGTCTCCAGGCTCAACCACAAATCCCATGCGCTTGCCGTCAACAATCATGCGTGAGAAATACGAATCCTCAACCGTTCCCTTAAACGCGACACTCATATTGCTCACAACGGCACTGTCTATCGTGTCGCCATTGTCATAGTTTGTCAGATAGGCAGTTTTGCCATTCATTGTGTCATCGGCAAAAGTCACTGCAATTTTGTAGTCACCGCCTTTGCTGCACGATGCCAAACATACGCCCACAGCCAGTGCAAATAATAAATGTTTCATTTTATATTTCTTATTTTGACTTTCTTTAAAAAATGCGTTGCTTATTTTCCTATAATCGACTTATATATAATCGATTGTATATTTGTTCTTGCGCTCACTCGCCTGAAGTTCGGATTGTTGCGCGAAGGACTAACCCTGTTGCTCAAGAATATGTATATCATGTCATTCTTTGGGTCAACCCAAAAGCATGTTCCTGTAAATCCAGTGTGTCCCACCACCTCGGCAGGAGCTTCATCGCAAGTGGAGGAGTTTGCCGGATTATTCACGTTTGGCTTGTCGAAGCCAAGTCCCCTAAAGCTATTCGGACTTTTATCGGTCAAGAATGTCTCAACCGTTGCAGGCTTCAAATATCTCACTCCGCCATACGACCCGCGGTTAAGCCACATCTGTAGCAGCTTTGCCAAGTCGTTGGCGTTTGAAAACAAACCAGCGTTGCCTTGCACTCCACCCGAAAATGCAGCAAGCTCATCGTGCACATATCCATGCACATGCTGGCGGCGCAAAAACGTGTCAACCTCCGTATAGGCTATATCGTCGGGCTTAAATTTGCTCAATGGGCGATAAAGTGTGTGATATGCCCCAAGTGGAGCAAAGAAATAATTGTTCACAAAATAATTAAGCGGCAAGTGGGTCACATTCTGCTCTGCATTGGCAAGCAAACAGAAATTCAGGCAGCTATACAAGTAGCGCTTCTGCCCAAGTGGAGTGTGGTAAATTCCGTTCATGATTGTGTCATAAAGCCGTTTGCCACCCCAAATGCCTTTCGCTATCTCCACATTGCACTCATCAGTCTTAACTGGCGACAAAATGTCGGTGCGCAGCTTAGCGTTACGGTTTCCATAGGCACTCCCGTTAATTTTTATCGTGTAGTCTCCACCTTGCTTAGACGAAATCAATGCTCCACGATAGGTGCTGCGGTCAAAGACGATAGGCGACACATTTAGGCTCGGCTGCATGCCCGTCTCATGATACAGTGCCTCTCTCACGGTCAAGTCTTCTTTGTCACCATCACGCAGTTGCGGAATAAACTTGCTCAATTTGTCGTCAAGCCCTATTTTTCCGTCATCATAAAGTTTCATCAGTCCGCTCAACGTTCCGGTGGCTTTCGACACCGAGGCCAAGCCAAACAGCGTGTTCTCTGTGACAGGCACTTTTGAGTCATAGCTTATTTTTCCATAGGCGCGGTTGCACACCACTTTGCCATGTCGAGCCACAAGCACCTCGCACCCTGGAAACGCGTGCTCCTTTACACCATAATTTGCCACCGAGTCTATTTTATGCAACATTCCGTCGTCAAGCCCCACCTCTGCCGGTATTCCATAGCCCAAGCGATTTGCCTTATACTTTATTCCGTATCCTGCGCGATATGTCTTGCCTTTGCGGTTCTTACCGCTTGCCTTTATGGTTATCGGCAACACACCATTGGCTCCATTGCCGCCAAAAATCGTTTGTGCCACATAGTCCTCGGCCATAGAGCTTGACTCATACCCCAGAACCACGGCTTTCACACTCGCATCGTCAATATTGGCGGCAAAATGCCTCACATCAAGTGTTTTGTTAAACAAAGCCAGAATTATGTTTTTGCACTTTGTGCCAAGCACTCGCAGAGCGTTGCGATAATTGGCATCATCGTTGCTCACACCCACAATCACCAAGTCGTGATGATGTGCGGCTATGCTGTCGGCAAAAGCCGCAATCGAGCTTCCTGCCTTGTAGTTATATGCTGTGGTCTTGGCATAATTGGCGCAACGACGTTGAAACATAGATTTCACGCCATTGTCGTTACCCATAGTCAGCACAGCAATGTTGCGGCTCTGCAAGTTGCCCACTGGCAAAATCTGGCCGCTGTTTTTGACCACAGTGATTGTTCCGGCACACAAGCGGCGCAGCATCACAGCGGCCTGTTGCGAGTTCACCTCTTGAGCAACTGTGTTGAGGTTTACCACAGGCTTGTGATTAAGGCCGAGAGCAAACTTATAGCGCAGCATCTTTTTGCACTTCTCGTCAATGTCACTTTGCTTCAGCGTGCCATTCTTTATGGCAGCCATTATGGCAGCCACTTCTTCATCTACGGTAGGTGGCATGAGCAGCACATCATTGCCGGCAAGCAGTGCGTTGACACACACCGAGCCGCTCACATTTGCGCCTTTCATCACAAGTGCGTCGGTAAATATCAAACCATTGAAGCCCATTTCTTTCTTCAACAAGCCATTCACGCAGTTATCCGACATGGTGGCAGGAATTTTGCGTTTTTCCAGTGCCGGAACGCTCAAGTGGCCTGTCAGCACGCCCGACAATCCGGCATTGACATATTGCCTGAATGGCAGCAGTTCCACCATGTTGAGTTCTTTGCGGCTCTTTACCACCGTTGGCATTGCCTTGTGGGAGTCAACTATAGTGGAGCCATGACCGGGAAAATGCTTTGCCACCGAGAGCACGCCGCCGTCTTCCATACCCTTGGAGAACGATATGCCGTGGCGTGCCACAGCCTCCGGACTCTCGCCATAGGCGCGTGTGCCTATCACCTTGTTGTCTGGATTATCGAGCACGTCCATCACCGGAGCGAAATTCACCTGGATTCCCATCAGCTTGCATTGCCGTGCCACCTCGCGACCATAGTCATAAAACAGGCGGTCGTCGCTTATGGCTCCAAGTGTCAAGTTACGCGGATATTTAGTTGCATCGCTCAACCGCATCTGAATGCCCCACTCGCCGTCAATGGTAATCATCAGCGGTATGGTGGCAAGCGACTGTGCATAATTGGTCATTTGAGCCTGGTTTCTTATGTCACCCTCGCTATAGATCAGTCCGCCTATCTTTTGGTCGGCCACAAGTTTCTTGACACGCGCGCGGTTGACCTCGCTGTACTCTGGGAAAATGTCAACCACTATCAGCTGCCTCACACGCTCCTCTGGCGTGAGCATTGCAAATGTGCTGTTGACCCATGTGTCCATTTCGTTTTTGTCAACTTTCGACAGCATTGTGGGCACTATGCGCTTCTGCGCCCTCACAGCACTCTTTTTCGATGGCGACGGTGTTGCTGACAACAACGGCACAAGCAGCACCGCAAGCAGCAGCGCAAACGTAAACTTTCTGAATCTATTCATTGCAGTAGTCATTCTGACAATAACATTTCTTTTTCTCATTTCTCCAACATACGCGGCTCATCGCTGGCATTTATCACACGCCCTGCCTCATTTAGCCCTCTGAGATAGCGAAGTATGTGCAACCCATATTTCACGTCGTCAACAAACAACCGCTTGCCGTTTTTCAGCGAAACCATATAGTCGCCGCCATTTGCAAGGTAGTCTATCGTTATGAACTTATAGGTGGCGTTGGGCTTGATTTCTTTGCCCTTGAACTTTGCCGATGTGATTTTGCGGTTCTTGTCATAGATGATTTTCAGTTCCTTGCTCACAGCATCACCACCACGGTTTGCCATCACTGCAAAAGCGTCGAGCAGATCCTTGCCGCTCAACTCCATCACCACAAAGCGGTTGTCAAATGGAAACATTGCGTCTATCAGTCCTTCAGTCACCGTTCCCTTGGGCATGTCTTGTCTTATGCCGCCTTTGTTCATAATGGCAAATTGCACTTTCTCTTTTGTTAGCTTGGGAGCTATTTCCATCACAGCATCGCACAGCCAGTTTTGGCTTGCATAGCTGTTGTTTTTCATATACCTGGCCGACTTTGCCACCGGAGTGTTCATCAGCGAGTCAGTTTTTGCCTTATATTTGGCAAGCCATGCCGACAGGGCTGGATAGTTCACCTCTGCGTCAAGCGACTTGTCGATTGCCACAAGCTCATAAGTCACATTGCCAGTTTCGAGGTCAAGGTCATATTTGCCCACATACTTGCCCGATTTGCCGTTTTGGCCGATAACCACTTTTTTGCCGTCGGCGTTTGCTACAAGACTTTTTGCTGTGCCGGGATTTATCACAGTGTGCGAGTGTCCGCCCACCACTATGTCAATGTAGTGGCTTTTGGCCACTATCAAGGAGTCATTTGGTTCTTTCGGGTCCATTGATGTGTAGCCTATGTGCGAAATCATCACCACATAGTCCACCTTTTGCACCGTCTTCAAATATTTGGCTGTGGCGTCTGCCACCGAATCGGAGCGCAAGTAACGCATGCCAGCATAGTTTTTGTCAACAATCATGCCATGCGGATTCACATTCACAGCAAAGAAGCCCACACGCTTGTCACCATAGGCCTTAACTGCCCATGGCCACACCACTCCGGCAAGTTTAGTGCCGCTCATGTCATAATTTGCTGATAGTATTTTTGCCTTCTTTATGTTGCGGTAATAGTGGGCAAGGCTGTCGAGTCCGTTGTCAAACTCATGATTGCCAGGAGTAATGAAGTCGTAGCCCAAGCTGTCGATAAGTGCATATTCCACCTCGCCGCCAAACATGGAGAAATAAACAGTGCCTTGCACGGCATCACCGGCATGAACAGCCACCACGTTTTTGTTTTCACGCCTTATCTTGTCGAACACAGCTTTGCGGCGCATCACATCACCTCGTCCGTCGGCAGCCGGCTCTATCTGGCTGTGTGTGTCGTTTGCCGACATTATTATCACGTGCTCTGCACTCGCAGTGAAATTGGCAGCACAAATCAGCATGGCTGCCAACGCAGTTTTCATTATTGATTTCATTTTAAATTAATTTGCTGTTTTATTTGCATTTACAAAACATACGAAATTACAAAAAAATAATCACATAAGGTCGTTTTTCAGCACAAAAAACGACTTTGCAAGAACGCGTCCTGCAAAGTCGCCGTTAAAAACGAGTATATGAAATAGATTTATTTCTTAATCAAGCATTTGCCTGTCATTTCCTTTGGCTGTGGCAAATCCATAATCTTAAGGATTGACGGAGCCACATCGGCCAGACGGCCATTCTCTACAGTGGCATTCTTGTCGGTTGTGACATAGACAAATGGCACTGGGTTAAGCGAGTGGGCTGTGTTTGGTGTGCCGTCGGCATTGATGGCATGGTCGGCATTGCCGTGGTCAGCTATGATGATTACCTCATAGTCGGCTGCCTTGGCAGCTTCCACGGTGTCTTTCACACAAGCGTCAATCGTCTCCACTGCCTTTTGTATGGCAGGATACACTCCTGTGTGACCCACCATGTCGCCATTGGCATAGTTAACCACAATGAAGTCATATTTTTCTTCCTTTATTGCAGCCACGAGCTTGTCTTTCACGAGATAAGCGCTCATTTCAGGTTGCAGGTCATAAGTTGCCACCTTTGGCGATGGAACGAGAATTCTGTCCTCGCCTTCAAATGGAGCTTCACGGCCACCGTTAAAGAAGAATGTTACGTGTGCATATTTCTCTGTCTCGGCTATGTGAAGTTGTTTCAAGCCTTTCGACGACAGGTATTCAGCCAAAGTTTCCTGCACGTTTTCTTTCTTAAACAAGATGTGTACTCCAGTAAACGAAGCGTCATACGGAGTCATGCAGTAATATTGCAAGTCTTTGATTGTATGCATGCCCTCTTCCGGCATATCCTGCTGGGTGAGCACCATGGTCAACTCTTTGGCGCGGTCGTTGCGGTAGTTGAAGAAAATCACCACATCACCTTCCTTGATGCGGCCGTCAACGGTTGAGTTAACGATTGGCTTAACGAACTCGTCGGTCACGCCCTCGTCATACGACTCCTGCATTGCAGCCACCATGTTGTCGCTCTTCTTGCCCTCGCCATTCACGAGCTGGTCGTAGGCGAGCTTTATGCGGTTCCAACGCTTGTCGCGGTCCATGGCATAGTAGCGGCCTGTGATTGTGGCTATCACACCTGCACTCTCGGCACAGTGCTTTTCCACTTGCTCTATGAAGCCCTTGCCACTCATCGGGTCGGTGTCACGACCGTCCATGAAGCAGTGCAGATACACGTTTTTCAGCTCATATTCTTTGGCAATGTCACACAAAGCAAACAAGTGCGACAGCTCGCTGTGCACACCGCCTGTCGATGTCAAACCCATGAAGTGTATTCCCTTGCCAGTCTTTTGTGCATAAGAGAATGCCGACACCACCTCTGGATTTTTCAATATTGATTTGTCCTTAATTGCGCGGTTAATCTTAACCAAGTCTTGATACACAATGCGGCCACCGCCTATGTTCAGGTGACCCACCTCACTGTTTCCCATCTGGCCGTCGGGCAGACCCACGTCCTCGCCACAAGCCTTGAGCTGTGAGTGTGGATATGTGTTCAACAAGCTGTCCCAATACGGAGTCGGGGTGCTATAGATAGCATCACTTTTGGTTTTGTCACCAATTCCCCAACCATCAAGAATCATCAATAACGCTTTCTTTCCCATAATATCTACGATATATGTATCTATTTAGTTGTTTTTTACCTTTCTCTGTTTCAGTATGCAAAGTTACAAAATCCATGCCAGTTTTCCACTATCACCGTGGCATTTAGATTTGAAAAATCCGAAAAAACGTCTTTTTCTCAGCCCTCATCTCGCACACACTTGCAAAACCGGTCATCAGCCGCCATGCCACACAATTCCAATAACCTTTTGGGGGTTAGTGCTTTTTTTAGTAATTTCGTGAAAAAATAAATAAGATGAGTACCACCAACCAATCATTCAAGCCATTCACCCTGCGCATCAAAGGCGAGAACGTGACATTTTCGCAGCCTTTGGTCATGGGCATTCTAAATGCCACTCCCGACTCTTTCTATGCCGGCAGCCGCTGCGACAGCAGTGAGAAAATTGAAGCCAAAGTAAAACGTCTTTTAGACGAGAACGCCGATATTATCGACATAGGCGGCTACTCATCACGCCCAAACGCAAGCGATGTTGCTTCAGCCGAGGAGTTTGCACGGCTTAAAGCCGGAATTGAGGCAGTGCACCGCCACGCCCCCAAGGCCGTCATTTCCATTGACACTTTCCGTGCCGATGTGGCTCGCCGGTGCGTTGAGGAGCTTGGAGCCGACATCATCAATGACGTTTCGGGTGGCATTCTCGACAGCGAAATGTTTGCCACTGTGGCAAAGCTCAATGTGCCATACGTGTTGATGCACATGCGCGGCGACTTCACCACCATGCAGTCGCTCACCGATTACACCAACGTCACCACCGAGGTCATCGACTATCTGGCACAGAAAATCGCCACCCTCTGCGACCTTGGCGCAACCGATGTGATTGCCGACCCAGGTTTCGGTTTCAGCAAAACGCTCGACCAAAACTATGAGATGATGAACCACCTTGAGCGGTTTCATTCGCTCAATGTGCCACTGCTCGTTGGCATTTCGCGCAAATCAATGATTTACAAGCTGCTTGGCTGCACACCAGCCGAGGCTCTCAATGCCACCACCGTGCTCAACACGATTTCCCTTGCTAAAGGCGCCCACATTTTGCGCGTTCACGATGTGAAAGCCGCAGTGGAGGCTCGCACAATAGTTATGAAAACGCTAAGTTCAACAAACGATTAAATTTCCCCTCGCACTATGGACGACGTGTTGTTCAACATGTTTGGCATAAAAGATGTCATAGACATTCTTCTCGTGGCCACACTGCTTTTCTACATCTACCGCACAATGAAGGAGTCGGGCACAATCAACATCTTCATAGGTGTGCTCGCCTTTGTGATTTCGTGGGTAGTGATGTATAAAATTCTCGACATGCGCCTCATAGGCACAATCATGGACAAGTTCATCGACATTGGCTTGTTCATTCTCGTGATTTTGTTTCAAGACCAAATCAAGCGTTTTCTCACCGAGCTTGGCTCGCACAAGGGCTGGGGATTTCTTGCCAAGCTATGGCGGCGCGAGGCTGCCGACGAGCGCAAGCGGTGGATTATGCCTGTGGTGTATGCCTGCATGAGCATGTCGAAATCAAAAACAGGTGCGCTCATCGTCATAGAGCGTTCCATGCCGCTTGACGACTACGAGCACACAGGCGACATAATCGACGCCAACGTCAACGTGCGCCTCATCGAGAACATATTTTTCAAAAACAGTCCGCTCCACGACGGTGCGCTCATCATAGCCAACGACAAGATAATGAGTGCCGGCTGCATTCTGCCGGTGTCGCACGACACAAATCTGCCACGCTATCTTGGTTTGCGCCACCGCTCCGCGCTTGGCATTTCGCAGTCAACAGATGCCGTGGCTGTAGTGGTTTCGGAGGAAACTGGCAACATTTCCTATGCCCATAAGGGCGAAATTCATCTCAAGCTCACAAGCACCGAGCTTGAGCACGCCCTAAGCGAGATTGCACAAAGCTGACCGACTCTATAACAAAAAATCCAATAAACAAACGAATTGAACACTATGTTTCAAATAGGCGAAACCGTGGTCAGCTCCGAGCTGGCCGAACGCTTCTTTTGCTGCAATATAGATGCCTGCAAGGGGGCTTGCTGCATTGAAGGCGATGCCGGAGCACCCATCACCAACGACGAATTCAAAAAACTCAAAGAGATATTGCCGGCTATATGGGACGACTTGCTGCCGCAGGCACAACGGGAGATCAAGGAAAACGGCGTGGCATATCTTGACAGCGACGGCGAACTTGTAACGTCTATCGTCAACGGCAAAAACTGCGTGTTCACATGCTATGCCCCAGGCGGCGTGTGTGAGTGCGCCATCGACCGCGCCTACCGCCAAGGGCGCATCGACTTCCAGAAGCCCATTTCTTGCTACCTCTACCCTGCTCGCGTCAAGGTGTTCCCAAACGTCACCACCGTCAACTACCACCGATGGAAAATATGCAAGAGCGCCGAGGTGCTTGGACGCAAAAACAAGCTGCGCATATATCAGTTTCTCAAAGAGCCGCTAATCCGCCGTTTTGGCCAAGAGTGGTATGATGAGCTTGCTGCCTGCTGCGACCTCTATGTCAAGCAATATCTTGAAGACTGATTTTTTCGCTTGTTGACTCTACATGACAACGCTTATTGTCTTGAAATTTTGCTGTTTAAGAAAAAAGCCGTAAATTTGCACCGCTTTTGTAACCTCTGGTGGGAAAAAGAGTGGCCCGCGAATGTTGCATAAGTATTGTATATATACAAAAACATAAAACAAAAATGGACTTAATTAAAGTTGCAGAGCAAGCATTTGCTGCTAAAAAAGAACTTCCGGTTTTCCAACCAGGTGACACTATCACAGTTGCTTACCGCATCAAAGAGGGTAACAAGGAGCGTATTCAGCAATACCGCGGCGTTGTGATTAAAATCAACGGCGAAGGCGACAAGAAACGTTTCACTGTGCGCAAGGTTAGCGACAACATCGGTGTTGAGCGTATCTTCCCGATGGATTCTCCATTCATCGACAACATCGTTGTAAACAAGTTTGGTCGTGTGCGCCGTGCAAGAATCTACTATCTGCGCAAACTCACCGGCAAGAAAGCTCGCATCAAAGAGCGCCGTGTGTTGGTCAAGAAGTAATTCTCGGAAGTCACAACACAACCGAAAAGACCATAAAGGCAGCCTCCTCACCGGAGGCCGCCTTTTATTTTTCATACGTCATCATGCCACTCCATTCGCAACAGCCACTCAAAAACCAAAAGGCGACTTGACTTCATCAGCCAGGTCGCCCTTCAAGATTTATGATGGAATAGAATTTAGAAAATTCTCATCATTGCCGCAGTGTGCGGCTGCTTTTTGTTAGAACTCCGCATTCTTTGGTGTGCGTGGGAAAGGAATCACGTCGCGTATGTTCTGCATTCCTGTCACAAACAGCACCAGACGCTCAAATCCAAGTCCAAATCCGCCGTGAGGCACAGTGCCAAACTTGCGAGTTTCCAAATACCACCACAAGTTGTCGTGCTTCATGTGGCGACGGTCTATTTCGGCCATGAGTTTCTCATAGCTCTCTTCCCTCACCGAACCGCCTATGATTTCACCTATTTGCGGGAACAGCACGTCGGTGCCTTGCATCGTCTTGCCGTCCTCATTCTGCTTCATATAGAATGCCTTGATGTCCTTAGGATAGTCGGTCATGATAACCGGACGCTTGAAGTGGTGCTCCACCAAGTAGCGTTCATGCTCACTTGCCAAGTCAACACCCCACGACACCGGGAACTCAAAGTTTGCACCATTTTTCTGTGCTTCTTCAAGTATCTTCACACCCTCAGTGTATGGCAGACGCACGAAGTCCTCTTTAAGCACGCTCTGCAATCTTTCTATCAGTCCGTTGTCAATAAACTTGTTCAGGAATTCTATGTCGTCCTTGCAGTGGTCGAGTGCATATTTCACGCAATATTTCACAAACTCTTCCTCCAGGTCCATAAGCTCCGGCAGGTCAATGAAAGCCACCTCTGGCTCTATCATCCAGAACTCTGCCAAGTGGCGCGGAGTGTTACTGTTCTCAGCACGGAACGTTGGGCCGAAAGTGTAGATTGCGCCAAGCGACGTAGCGCCAAGCTCGCCTTCAAGCTGACCCGACACAGTGAGATTTGTAGGCTTGCCAAAGAAGTCCTTGCTGTAATCCACCTTGCCGTCCTCTGTCTTTGGCAGGTCGTTGAGGTCAAGCGTTGTCACCTGAAACATGTCGCCAGCTCCCTCGGCATCGCTCTCAGTGATGAGAGGTGTGTTCAGATAGAAGAAGCCGTGGTCGTTGAAGAACTTGTGTATTGCAAAAGCCAAGTTGTGGCGTATGCGAAACACTGCTCCAAACGTGTTGGTTCTCATGCGCAGGTGAGCCTTTTCACGCAGAAACTCAAGCGTGTGGCCTTTCTTTTGCAGCGGATACTCCTCTGGGTCGGCAGTTCCATAGATTTCAATGCTCTCGGCTTGAATCTCCACACTCTGCCCCTTGCCTTGCGAAGCCACAAGCTCACCCTCCACATGCAGGCTTGAGCCTGTTGTGATTGGTTTCAGAAATTCATCGCTGAACTTCTCCAAATCCACCACAATCTGCAAGTTGTTAATCGTAGAGCCGTCATTCAGGGCTATGAACTGAACGTGCTTGTTGCCACGGCGAGTTCTCACCCAGCCTTTCACACACACCTTCTCGCCCACAAGCTCTGAGTTACCGAACACATCTACTATTTTTGTTCTTTTAAGTGCCATTTGTTATGTGTTTTTTAGCGTTGGCTCCGCAACGCGGTTTGCGCCACTAAACCCAACGCGAAATTATTCCTTCTTTTTTAAGACCAGTGCTTTATTCAAACGAACCCTGCTTCAAGAAGTTAACCTCTTCCTGAGTCAAGTAGCGCCAACGGCCACGAGGCAGGTTCTTCTTTGTGAGTCCTGCGAAATACACTCGGTCAAGTTTCACCACATGATAGCCAAGCGACTCGAAAATGCGGCGCACCACTCTGTTGCGGCCAGAGTGTATCTCAATTCCGGCTTGCTTGCGGTCGGTTGGCGACACATAGCTTATTGCGTCGGCATGTATTGGGCCGTCGTCAAGCTCCACACCATCGGCTATGTGTTGCATGTCCTCCTCGCTGATTGGCTTGTCGGTCCACACTTGATATATTTTCTTTTTCACATATTTCGGGTGAGTGAGTTTCGATGCCAAATCGCCATCGTTGGTGAGCAGAAGCACACCTGTGGTGTTGCGGTCAAGACGGCCCACTGGATATATGCGTTCTTCGCAAGCGCCTTTCACCAAGTCCATCACAGTCTTGCGGCCGTTGGGGTCGTCAACTGTTGTCACCGTGTCTTTAGGCTTGTTAAGAAGCACGTAGCACTTCTTCTCTGGCGACACGATTTTTCCGTCATATTCCACAGTGTCTTTGGCTGTGATTTTCACACCCAGCTCATTCACAGCAGTACCGTTCACCTTAACAAGCCCCTTCAATATCAGCTCGTCGGCCTCACGGCGCGAGCAAACACCAGCGTTTGCCATGAATTTGTTCAAGCGAATCTGTGCATTTGGGTCTATTGGAGCCTGCTCATATTCCACTGGTTTTGGACGTGGGGTGAATCGCATTTGTGGTCGTGGTCCGGCTGGAGCAAACTGCTGTTGCGGCTTAGGCTGATGAGGCTTGCCGTAGCGTTGCTGCTGACCCTGATAGCCACCGCGTTGTGGGTTATATCCGCCCTGTTGGCGTTGCTGGTTGTAACCGCCACGTTGTGGTTGGCCATGGTAACCGCCGCGCTGCTGGTTATATCCGCCACGAGGCTGGCCGTAACCGCCGCGTGGGTTGTTATAGCCTCCGCGTGGTTGGCGTGGCTGATAGCCTTGTCCGTCGCCCTGGGCATTGTAGCCGTCGGCTTGGCGGCCACCGTCGGCATCGCCTTGATAATTCGGATTGTAACCTCCCTGCTGGCGTGGCTGATAACCTCCACGAGGCTGACCGTAGCCACGATTGTAGCCCTGGTTATATGGCTGGCGACCATATCCCTGACGAGGCTGCTGCGGACGTTGTTGATGTTCTCCCTCTACAGGAGCGTTTCCGGCATCATTAAAGTCCACCTTCTCAAAGTGTGATGGATTAGCGTTTTCTTGCAAATTTGCCTTCATTGCGCTTATACGCGGTCTTTTAGGCTTCTTTTCTAAATTCTCTTCCATAGTTTTTCAACCTTTAGAATTAAACTCTTTTTTAATTATTAATTTTTCTCAAGAAACTGTTTCTTAATATTTTTGCAGCTATGCAACAAAGTCCCTCTCGACAACGCCTCCTGCCATGCGGCGTGGGCTGGTTGCGTCAAAATATTTCCGTGCTGCTTTTGCTGTAAGAAAAATAATCAAAGTATTTTCAAAATCAATAAATCAAAACAGTTTCCAACTTCGACCTCTCGGCCGAAACGGTTAATTTTCTAAGCTGCGGAGCTGCCAAACAAATTTTCACACCACAGCATTATTCAAATGCAAAGATAATCACTTTTTCGGCTTCTGCAATGCCGTCGCCCACAATTTTGTAGAGAATTTTTACATACATTTTCTCAATTTGCGTATGTCAGGAAAAATGACGAATATTGCATCAATTTATTGATTGATTAAACCAAACTTTTATTTTGTTGTTTTTATGAAAAAAAACATTCTTCTTCTGATTGTACTTCTTGCCACAAGCCTCACAGTTTGTGCGCAGAGAAGCAAAAATCTCGTCAAAGAGCTCAACGATTTCAAATCCAAGAAAGTGCTGGTGGTGTCGCATCGCGGCGACTGGCGTAATGCTCCAGAAAACTCGCTGCAAGCATTCAAAAACTGCATCGACATGGGCGTTGACATGATTGAAATCGACCTGCACAAAACCAAGGACGGACAACTCGTGCTGATGCACGACAACACCATAAACCGCACCACCGACGGCAAAGGCAAAGTGTCAGACTACACTCTCGCCGAGCTCAAGAAATTTCACCTGCGCAATGGCATGGGTCGTGTCACATTTCACCAGATTCCCACTCTTGAGGAGGTGCTCAACCTGTCGAAAGGCAAAATTCTCATCAACATCGACAAAGGTTACGACTATTTCAAAGACGTGTATGCCCTGCTCGAAAAAACCGGAACTACTGACCAGGTGGTGATTAAGTCTGGCTACGACTATGCCAAAGTCAAGGCCGACAACGGCGACGTGCTCAACAAAGTGATATATATGCCCATCGTCAATCTCAACAAACCCGATGCCGAGAAAATGATTGACAGTTACAAGGCACTGAAACCTGTTGCCATCGAGTGCTGCTTTTCAGAGGTGACGCCCGACGTGCTGCGCTTGCTCAAGAAAGTAAACGAAAATGGCTCTAAGATATGGATTAACTCGCTGTGGGCTTCGCTCAACGCCGGCCACGACGACGACCGCGCCGTGGAGCTTAACGAGCCCGATGAAACCTGGGGCTGGATTCTAAAGCAAGGCGCAGCCCTGATTCAGACCGACCGACCGCAAGCGTTAATAAATTATCTCAAGAAGCACAAGCGCCACTAAGCCCCCACCAGACAGTGCCGGCAAAGTGCATCTCTGTGCACCGCCGTTTCATAATAAAAAAACAAACCCCAAGTGAGGTTTGTTTTTTTATTGGTTGGTTGTTCCCAGCCTATCAATCCACCACGAATTTCAGCACAAACAAAAATGCCAAAACCACCAGTGTGGCGTTAAGTTGCGAAAATTTGTTGGTACACACCTTCATCACCACATAGCTGAGTATGCCCAGGCAAATGCCGTCGGCAATCGAGTAGCACAGCACCATCGTAATCATGGTTATAAATGCCGGAAATGATTCCGTCACATCGCCCAACTCTATTTTTTTCACAGAGTCAATCATCAGCACACCCACCATCACAAGCGCGCCGCTCGTGGCGGCAGCCGGAATCAGCAGAAACAGCGGTGAGAGCAGCAACGACACCACAAACAGCATTCCCGTCACAAACGCAGTTACACCGGTACGGCCTCCCTCGGCTATGCCCGACGCGCTCTCCACGTATGTGGTGACGGTGCTGCTGCCCAATATCGTTCCGCAAGTTGTGCCAATGGCATCGCTAAGCATGGCTTCCTTCACGCGCGGTATGCTGCCGTCTGCCCTCACCACGCCAGTCTTCTCGGCAAGCCCCACAAGCGTGCCCACAGTGTCGAAAATGTTGATGATGAGCAGCGAGAAAATCACCAGCAGCATGTTGAGGTTGAAGAAGCCAGTGAAATCAAATTTGCAGAAAATAGGAGCCACCGAGTGTGGTGCCGACACAGGCAGCCACCCCGACGGCACGCTTGTCACCCCCATCGGAATGCCCACTATCGTAGCTATGACTATGGCTATGAACAATGCGCCCTTCACCCGGCGTGCTATCAGCACACCACTGAGCACTATTGCCAGAATGCCAAGCAAGGCTTCGGGCGTAAATTTGCCCAAGGCCACAAACGTGTCGGGGTTGGCAACCACTATTCCTGCATTTTTAAGTCCTATAAATGCGATAAACATTCCTATTCCCACCGATATTGAGTATCGCAAATTGCGCGGAATGCTGTCAAGGATTTTTTCACGCACATTCATGAATGTTATGAGTATGAAAATCACGCCCTCCACAAAAAGTGCCGCCAGCGACTGCTGCCACGACAAGTGCATGGCTTGGCACATGGTGAACGCAAAAAAGGCATTAAGCCCCATGCTCGGTGCCTGGGCAAACGGCAGCTTGGCCATAAACGCCAGCAGCAGCGTGGATATGGCTGCCGCAAGTGCCGTGGCTGTGAACAGCGCCCCTTTATCCATTCCGGTGGTTGACAAAATTGCCGGATTCACGGCAAGTATGTAGCTCATTGTGAGAAATGTGGTTGCTCCGGCTATCAGCTCGGTGCGCAGTGATGTCTTGGAAGCGTCAAATCCAAGTGCTGTCCTAAGAAAATTCATTTATTCGTTTGTCGTGTTGATTTTTTACTTACTTCTCTAAAACAAATTGGAAAGTTACTAAAATTCACCCAAACCGGCAATACCCCAAATTCTGTGTTCCCCATCATTTCGTGATGTAGCATTATTGCTTTTTTGCTAATTTTGCATAGAATTACTGTTCTTCTACACGAAAATTAAGAAAAGAAAAAATGAAAAAATCTGTTTTGATGTTTGCATTTGCCATGCTGGCAACCATGCTCTGCACCCATGCCGCCACAGGCAACATCACAATCATCGTGTCGCTTGACGGCTTCAGGTGGGACTACGCCGAGGCTTTCAACGCACCTTTCATGAAATATATGGCCGACAACGGCGTGAAAGCCGTGATGCAGCCGTCATTCCCAAGCAAGACTTTCCCCAACCACTACACTCTTGCCACCGGCTTGCGCCCCGACCACCACGGCATAGTGGCAAACGAATTCCGCGACCGTGCCACAGGCGCACTGTTCACCCTCAAAGATGCGGCTACTCGCACCGATCCCAAATACTATGGCGGCGACCCAGTGTGGCTTACCGCCCGCAATCAGGGATTGAAAGTCGCCACCGTCTATTGGGTGGGGTCTGACGTGGCTGTTAAGGGCAGCCACCCCAACTATTGGGAAGACTACCAGAAGCGTCCTTTGCTCACACTTGAGCAACGTGTTGACAAAATCATCAGCTACCTTAAAATGCCAGCCAACAAGCGGCCAAACCTCATAATGGCATATTTTGAGGAGCCCGACGCAAGCGGACACCGCTTCGGTCCCATTTCTGCCACCACACGCAAGTCTTTCGAGCACGTTGACAGCTTGTTGCAAAACCTGTGGCAACGCATATCCAAGCTGCCGATTGCCGGCAAGGTCAATCTAATTGTTACTGGTGATCATGGCATGGCGTGGCTCGACTCCGCAAGAGCCGTACCAGTAAAACGCTACCTCAAAGACGAATGGGTGAGCGAGGTGTTAGGCAGTCTGCCGGCATTTGTCAATGTCCGCCGCCCAGAGTATGCCGACTCTGTAGTCAATGCTCTGTCAAAGGTTGACCACGTGCGCGCCTGGAAGCGTCAAGACGTGCCGCCCTACTTAGACTATGGCACCAATCCCAATGTGGGCGATGTGGTGGTGCTGCCCGATGTGGGCTGGCTGTTCACCGACGCTCCCATAAAGCCAGGCACAGGCAACCACGGCTTCGACAACACCGCATGCGACATGCAAGTGGGATTCCGTGCCATAGGAGTCGCCTTCAAGCACGGCTACACCAAGCCTGGTGAGTTCCGCAACGTCAGCATCTATCCTTTGCTGTGCCACCTGCTCGGAATCACCCCAAGCCCCAACGACGGCGACCTCACCGAAGTCACCGACCTCCTCCACTAATCCCCCCACACGCCCCACCAATACACACATCACAATGCCACGCCACCACCACAATCGCCACCACCGCAGCCAACGACAGTAATGCAGCAACACAGCCACCCCCAGCCAGCCACCGCAGCCAGCGGCTGCCCCGAGGGGCAGGTATATAGATAACCGCTGACTGAGGAGCGCAGCTCCGGTCGGCGGTACATTGCCACCCAGCACACTGGCGTGCCAGAGGTATGCGTACAACACCAACCACGCCACAACAAGCCACATCACAAGGCGTATAACAGCACTGCACCACACCACGCCAGACAGCAACCCAGCCAGCCACCACTCCCAGCGGCTGCCCCAAGGGGCAGGTATATAGATAACCGCTGACTAAGGAGCGACAGCGACGGTCGGCGGTACAATGCCCCACCCAGCATACTGGCGTGCCAGAGGTACGCGTACAACACCAACCACGCCACAACAAGTATCAAACAGCACCACACCCGCACCACCAGCAATATTGTAATTTGGGAATAAAAAAAGAGCTGTGTCAGATGACACAACTCTTTTTCGAGCCTCTTGTCGGATTCGAACCAACGACCCCGAGATTACAAATCACGTGCTCTGGCCAACTGAGCTAAAGAGGCGAAGAGGGCTAGCGATCTACATCGCGCCGCTACGACCTGCTACCCTTGCTTCGGTCAAGACCTGGGGGATTTACAAGGAGCTGGCCGTGTAGGACTAACCCGAGCACAAAGGTAGGCATTTTTTACATTCTGACAAAAAAATTCAGTGTTTTCTGCCACCACTTTCATCAGAGCTACACATTAGAGTTTTGGGTTCAAGCCTTTTAGGCGCCACAAAAAAAATGCAAGAGGCTCAAGTTTTTATCAACTGAGCCCCTGCTGTTATCCGTGTCTGGCACACAAATGTGCCTATTTGTCCCTTAAAAATGCGAACTGCCATCAAAGCAATGCGTGCACAGCTTGCACTTTGGCAATCCTACTGCCTTCACCAAGTCCTCGATTTTGGTGAATTTAAGCGATGTCAAGCCAAAACGCTTACGCATCACCTCCACCATAGCCTCATATTCCGGCGAACCGGTTTTGGCATACTTGTCGAGGTTTTTGTTTGGGTCGCCCTCCAACTCGCCTATCACGCGGCGCGACAGCAACTCAAGGTCTGACTTCGAGTTGGTGAAACCTATGTATTTGCAACCATATATCAACGGCGGACATGCAATACGCATGTGTACTTCCTTGGCACCATAGTCATAAAGCACCTTGGTGTTGTCGCGCAGCTGTGTGCCACGCACTATAGAGTCGTCGCAAAACAGCACACGTTTGTCTTTAAGCATGGCACGATTCGGAATCAGCTTCATCTTTGCCACAAGTGAGCGCATGGCCTGATTGCTCGGTGTGAAGCTGCGCGGCCATGTGGGCGTGTATTTCGCTATGGCACGGTGATAAGGCACACCTTTGCCTTCGGCATAGCCCAGCGCCATGCCTGTGCCC
Source organism: uncultured Muribaculaceae bacterium (assembly GCA_934675575.1). Taxonomy (GTDB): domain Bacteria; phylum Bacteroidota; class Bacteroidia; order Bacteroidales; family Muribaculaceae; genus Sodaliphilus. The sequence goes on along the minus strand of CAKUQQ010000008.1, from coordinate 111,343 downwards.
GAATCCGGTATTCCGCAGCAGCAATCCACGTCTGAGTCGTCTGACTCACCCATTGCCTTACCGGTCTTGAAGCGCACCGACTCCACGTTTATGCCCTCGTAATCCGACGTTGGAAAACCGTAATATATCCACAAAAACGAGCATATCTGCATGTCCTCATTGGGCTTGCGCAGCTGCTCCACGCCGTCGGCAGTGAACTTCACTATTTCGCCCGGGCCCAAAAAGCGGTCTATCTCATAGTCGAGGTTTGGAAACGAGGTTGTTTCGCTTGTGGCAGCGTATGCCCCATCTTTTTTACCTATGACCACCGGCGTGCGGCCAAGTTTGTCGCGCGCTGCTATTATGCCGTTTTCAGTCAAAATCAGCATGGAGCACGAGCCTTCCACCAGGCGGAACACATTCTCTATGCCCTCAACAAAATCATTGCCCTCAGTAATAAGCAAGGCCACCAACTCAGTTTGGTTGACGGCCCCGCTGCTTAATTCTGCAAAATGGTGGTTCTTTTCGAGCAAACGCTGCTCAAGCGACTCAAGATTGCATATCTTTGCCACAGTCACAATGGCAAACTTGCCCAAATGACTGTTGAATATTATGGGTTGCGAATCAGTGTCACTGATTATCCCTATGCCAGAATTGCCTGTAAACTTGCCTAACTCGCTCTCAAATTTTGTGCGGAAATAAGAACTTTCAAGATTGTGAATCGACCGCAAAAACGTCTTTTGCTCCTGGTCGTAGGTGGCCAAGCCGCTGCGGCGTGTGCCAAGATGTGAATTATAGTCAGTGCCGTAGAACAAATCGGTCACACATGCTGTCTTTGAGACAGTTCCAAAAAAACCAGCCATTAATTGCTATTTTGAATTTATATTATGATACTTTTGTGTTGCAACAATTTGATACTACAAATTTACATCTTTTCTGCTTTTCGCCCAACCCCCACCTGGCATTTCACCGTGCAATCACGACAAAAAAAACAGACAAATTTGTGTCATTTATGCCCAATTCGCTGTATTTTTGTACAAAACCATTAATTTTTCCTGCACAGCAACATCTATGGCAGGAACATTCAACTTTTTATAATAAAAAAACAGTAACACAACATTAAAACAAAATGAAGAAATCAAAGATTGCGCTATGCACTTTGCTTGCATCTGCGGCTCTCGCATCGCCTTCTTTTGCGCAAAACAGGTGGAGCATCAAGAGCAATAGCGAAATAGAGTGGAAGCCTTCGGGCGACTCGCATTTCGACCACATTGAGATGAGCGGAAAGAAAGTTTCGGTGGTTTATCGCTACGGAATTGACCACGACGGCCGCTTCTGCATCAATAAAAGCATGGTGTGGCCTATGCTCCGCACCATTCCCAACAATACTCACGCAAGCCTCATGCGCAGGTTCGACTGGAATCCCATAAGCCTGCTTGTGGTCAACGGACTCTCTAACCCCAAGGAAACCATAAGCGCAGTCCGACTCAACGGCACTCTCGAAGTGGAGAGTTTGCTTGACTGGGGCTACGGCATGAACGTGAGGCTCACGCGACGCTTTTTCCCGTCAACCACGCAACCGGCATCGGTCGAGAAATACACTCTGATAAACTCTTGCGGCCGTCCGCTCGCCATTGAGATTCCGAGCACCGACATCACCTACCGCACCGACGCGGCACAAGGCGTTGACGGCAGCTACACGCTCAAAGCTACCATCGACAAGGCTGGCGTGTTTGTCATCGCACCCGCCGACTCGCTCACATTCTCGTCGGCCATAGCTGGCTACAAAGCAGGCGAGCAGGTGCAGGCCATCAATGCCGACAGCGAGCTTGCCGCGCGCCGAGCCCTGATTAATGAGCTGTCGCAGCAACTCGTGCTCGAAACCCCCGACACGATAATCAACACCATATTTGCTTTCTCAAAACTCAGAGCTTGCGAGAGCATCTACGAAACCGCCGGTGGCCCAATGCACGGCCCGGGCGGTGAATCCTACTACGCTGCCATTTGGGCTAACGACCAAGCCGAGTATATCAACCCTTATTTCCCATTCACCGGCTATGATTATGGTTGCAAATCAGCGCTCAATTCTTTCAAGCACTTTGCTCGGTTTATCAACAAAGACTGGACACCAATACCAAGCTCAATCATTGCCGAGGGCAAAGACATTTGGAACGGTTGCGGCGACCGCGGCGATGCTGCCATGATTGCCTATGGGGCATCACGCTATGTCTTGGCTCGTGGCAGCAAGAGTGAGGCAAAACAACTCTGGGATTTGATAGCATGGTGCCTGGAGTATTGCCGCCACAAACTCACTCCTGAAGGCGTTGTGGCCTCCGACACCGATGAACTTGAAGGCCGTTTCCCGTCGGGCAAAGCCAACTTATGCACATCGTCGCTCTACTACGACGCTCTGCTCTCTGCCTCGTATATCGCCAAAGAGCTTGGTGAACCGGCAGCACTGTCAAAGAGCTATCGCGACATGGCCATTGCCATGCGAAAGAACATCAACAAATATTTCGGTGCAAAAGTCGAGGGTTTCGACACCTACGCCTACTATAAAGGCAACGACACATTGCGCTCCTGGATATGTATTCCACTCACCATGGGCATAGAAGACCGTGCACAAGGCACCATAAAGGCACTGCTGTCGCCACGCCTGCTCACAAAAGACGGCCTGCTCACCTTGGCAGGCGACAAAACATTCTGGGACCGCTCCACGCTCTATGCCTTGCGTGGCATCTATGCTGCCAACGAGACTGCCCAAGCCACAAACTTCTTGCACAACTACTCCACCACACGCCTGCTTGGCGAGCATGTGCCCTACGCCATCGAGGCTTGGCCCGAGGGCGAGCAGCGTCACCTCTCTGCCGAAAGCGGTCTGTATGGCCGCGTGATTACAGAAGGTCTGTTTGGCATTCGCCCCACAGGTTTCCGCTCATTCACACTAACACCCCACCTACCCGATGCCTGGAACAACATGGCTATGCGCAAAATTTGTGCATTCGAGAGCAAGTTCGACGTTGAGGTTTCGCGTGTCTCGGCAGGCAAGGTTAAAGTCACCGTTAAAGATGGCAAATGCGTCGTGGCCAACAAGGTCATCAAGTCCGGGCAATCCATTTCAGTGACTCTCTAACAGCCACCAAAAGCAATAAAGCAATAATATGATTTTCCACCAAGTTCAGGGCTGTGCGGCAAAGTGTGCTGCACAGCCCTGAACTTTTTTTTAACACGACACCCATTTTACCACTTCTTTGCATAAAACTTTTGCACCACTATTGCAGATTAAGCACATTGTCTTTATCTTTGAGCCACAAGAGGTTTACCGTGCGTTTAAAACCAAGCAAACCGCACTCACAGCAGCATTATGGCAAGAATAAAAGACTATTTTGTCATGACACGGCACGAGCGTGCAGGGTCAATTGTGATAGCCATAGTCATGGCGGCTGTCATAGCTCTCACTTTCGCATTGCGCAACTGCACCGACAGCTCCGTGGCACAGCACACCGATGAAGCTGCCGTCAAGCAATTCATGCAGCAAGCCGACTCTTTGCAGCGCAGCACTGCGCTTGCTCCCTCCAAGCACCATAACAAAGGTCACAGCACCAAGTCTCGAAAAAAACGCCCCCCAAAAGCACCCAAGCCACACCCAGACCGGCGCATTGAGCCTGTGCCGCAATTTTGAAAACGAATTGGCCATATCATGCTCCACTTTCTCGCCTCAAATTTTCAATTTTTCGTGCTAAACAATCTTTGTAATCAAAAAATATGTTATTTTTGCAGATGAAAAAGGAGATAGTATAAAACCAATACACGGACATACCATTTCTTTGCCGCGCAATCAAGCACACAAAACCAATGTTTGCATAGCGCCAAATATTTAAATCAAAAATAAACACAAACAGAGAACACTAACAACGACATGAAAAAGTTCATATTGGCAATTCCTGTGGGAGTTCCATCATCAATAATTATAATTTTAATCACATACCTGTCACTTGCAAGCAATCCGCTTGACATCAACGACATATGTCTGTTTCCTGGTTTCGACAAGCTGGCACATGTGATAATGTATTTTGGCGCAACTTGCGTGTTTATTCTCGACTGGGCCAATTTCAAGATGCCTCACCACACAAAGCTCAACAGCGAGCTGGCACTGACTACGTTTGCCATTCTGCTTGGCGGATTGATGGAAATCGCGCAACTTGTGATGGCACAAGGACGCTCATTTGAAGTAAGCGACTGGTTTGCCAACATTTTCGGTGCACTCGCCGGTTGGGCAACCATACATTTCTGGTTCATGCACATCTTCCGCAAATATTTGTTGCGCACATCAAGCCACAAGCACCGCCGTCACCACCGCTACCATGAAGATTTCGATGAAAACGAAGCTAAACGCAAGGTGGGTGAACAGCAGGAACTGCTCAAAAAGCAAATAGAAGAAAAAACTAAACTCTGCAGCGAGGCCAACCCAGAATAACCCTTACCAGCAACACCCAACGCCTCTCCACCACACACCCTATACGCGTACCTCAGGCACGCAGCACAAGCCATGCAAGCAGGCAGTCAGCCACACCACACTACCTCCATCATGCAGCCACCCCACACAGGAACTGCCCCGGAGGGGCAAGTATATAGATAACCGCTGACTAAGGAGCGACAGCTCCGGTCGGCGGTACAAGCCACACCACAAAAAGCAGCGTGCCGGAGGTACGCGTACAGCACCAACCATGCTGTTAATCAAAATGGATAACCTATTGCCAAGTGGAATGCAAGGCCGTCTTTGAACCTTGGCAAATTGTAGTAGCCACGCTTGCCGGTGTCGTAAGGAGCATGTATTCCTATGCCGAGGTCAGCCCTAATCACAAGCATATCCATGTCGAACCTTATGCCGGCACCTGTGCCAAGAGCCAACTCATCAAAGAAGTTCTTCATCTTCAGCTTGCCGCCTGGTCGATACTCATCATTCTTGAGCAACCACACATTTCCGGCGTCAACAAACAAAGCTCCCTTAAAGTAGCCAAGCAGCGGAAAACGGTATTCCCAGTTAGTTTCAAACTTAAATGTACCAGTCTGGTCATAATAGGCGCTGGCATTGCGCTGCGCCGCGTGATATTTGCCAGGTCCTATGGTTCGCACCGTGAAAGCTCTCACTGAGTTTGCTCCGCCTATGTAGAATTGCTCGCTATATGGCACCTGCGACGAGTTGCCATAGGCATGAGCCGCACCCACAAACATTCTGCCCACTATCCGGTGTTCACCTGTCAACGTGTGATTCCACACCACTTGCGTTTGTGCCTTTACAAACTGCGAGAACGGTGTGCCAAACAGACGCTTGGTGTGTTTGCTTCCGGCAAGCTCCCAAACGCCGGCAAAAATATTGCCGGCCTCAGCCACCATCGACGTCCATGTGATGTTGTCTTTCATGCCCAGAGGAGTGTCGTAGGTGTAAGAATACTGCATCTTGGGAATAAATGTGTTACGGAAACTCAACGCTATCGCCGGGTTTGCCGTCATTGCCGAGTCAAACGCATGGGTTGTTGACAGCAGCTTTGAGTAGGTGAGCATAAATGGCGTGTACTCTATGAGCGACTTCTTGCTCGCATGCCATTCCCAGCTGAATTTTGTGCCCACCTGATACATCTTGAAAAAGTCAGGACGGTTCATTATGTCGCCGTTAAGCGAGAAACGCGTCCAGTTACGGTAACGGCGGTTGCGGTCAATGAACTTAGGTGCAAGCAGCCGTGGTATGGCAAGTGACACTTCTGCCCCAAACTCATAGGAATTGATGTCGCGGTTGCTCTTGCGCCCGCCATTGCCAGTTTGCCACTCGTATGAGGCATTGAGCTTGGCACTGAGCTGCTCGCCTGCGCCAAACAGATTTTTATGCTCAAGCCCCACACCCAAACTCGGTCCGATGAAACTGTTTGACTTCGACGTGCCTTGCGCCTCAAATTTCACCTCGTATGGCTTGTCGAGCGTGCAATCTATGTGCAAATCCACCAGCCCGTTGCCATCGGCTGTTGTGGAATCAACTGGCAGCACACGCATATTTATGTTGCTGAAAATGCCAAGCTGCGACAGATACATCTGCGTGCGATCCATGTTTCCCACTCTGAACGGCCGCCCTTTGCGCGACCTTATGCAGCCAGGTATGGTGTTGTCATTGATGTGCACAGGCACCATTTTCACAAGCGTGCAGTTGCGGAATTGCAGGGTGTCTGGCGTGCCTCCGCCATGATTTCCGCTCACAGTAGCCACCACATTGTTGACCATATATTTCACCAGAGCCATGTTAGGCACATTCGACGCCTTCACTATCTTCACAGCAATGCTGCCCTTGTGGGCAGTGCTGTCGGCCAGATACTCTATATATTCCGGCCTAAAGAAGTAGTAGCCATTGTTTCGCAAGGCATTGGTTATGTTGATGCGCACGTTGTTAAGCGAGTCAAGACAATAACGGCTGCCCGGCTTCAAGTATCGATCGGCACGTGCCACCGAGTCGATAAAGCGGCCTATTGGAGTGGCTATGCCTGTGTAAATCACGCTGTCTATGAGATAAGGCTTCTTCACCTTCACCTCATAGCTAACCGAAGCCTTGCGCTTCTGCTCGCTGCTATAATTGAGCTTATAGCTTGCCGACGACCCGAAATAGCCGTTGTCCTCAAGCAGGGTCTTAATCATATCGACACGCGTCTCAGGCCTCACACGGCTTATCAGCACCGGATAGGCCACCAGTTTCTTGTAGAACCACCCCTTTATGCCTTTTGACTTCTCGTTCCAGTGATTATACACCCACAAGCCTATTGGCAGCGGCGTACGGTAATATGGCGAGTAGAGCGGATTGTTTGGTTTCACATTGATTGCTTCAAAAATCTGGTCTTTCACGCCGTCTTCCACCTCCACCGTGTCAGGAAACACATAGTTGAGTTTCTTCACGCCGGTGTAGAGTGTCTCGCCCTCGCCTATCCTGCTGGTTGTGGAGCATGCGCTCAGAGCCATGCCCAGCAGCACAGTCAAAATCACCGATAATATGTTATTGCCATTTCCGTGTCTGCTCATTTGTCATCAGCCTTTAATGCCGCTTCTTTCTCGCGCCTTGTCTTTTCTTCCTGGGCAGCAATCGAGTCGCGCTGCAAGCGTTCTTTTGATTTGTAGCGGAACAAGTGCCTCAAGTCCGAAATCTTGCGTTTAAGCACATAGGCAACGCCCATTTCTGTTATCTCGCCCTCAAGCACACTCTCATAGCCTGTATGGCGGAAAAGTCGCAAATATTTTGTTCCGCTCTTGTTAAGGTAATATTCAAACGATATGTCGTTGACCAAGTTGTTTGAGAAGTTTTGCTCGCTTGTTGCATCTGTGCTGTATTCGCCGCCCACCACTATCTTGAAGCGGTCGTTGAATAGCGATTTCGACAAGCGGTAAGAATAGCTCGTCTCGTTTTGCGAGTGGCCATTTGAGCCGTCCTGATATGAATTGATGCCAAAGGTCAGGTCAACACCTTTGAGCGTGCTTGCCGCCCAACTGTTGATTTGCGACTGCAAGAATGAGTAGAGCGCACCTGTTGACGACAGTCCTGGAGCGCCGTTACCGGTCACGCCCGAATATGTGCCATAGAGCAGCAGATTGATTGCCGCAGTGGAGCGTTGCTGTGCCGTCATTGACTGCAACTCATTTTCCACACTTATGTCATTGTCTGTGCTTAGGTCAAACGTCAAGTCCACATTGTTAAGCGAGTTGCCGAGCTTGGCAGTGACGAGGAAATCCACAAGTCGGCTGCCATTGTCGCTGCCGGTCACAGTGGTCTTGGTGTGTTGTGTGGCCGACACGTTGAGTTGAGGGTTCATCATGTCGCCCGACCACACCACTGAGCTTCCGCTCTCAAATTCAAAAATCTTTTGCGAAATGACGGGTGGAGAGTAGCGCACACTGCCCGACTCTATCGTGTAGCTGCCCACAAGGTTGTCCTTCCCTGCAAAATCCATAGTGTAGCGCAGCCTGCCGCTGCCGTTGATTGTGACACGGTCTTTGCCGTCGGCCGACAAAAATGCGTTGATAACAGCCCCTTGCTGTATGTTGAGGTTAGCGGCTATGTTCATCGCATATCCAGTGGCCGATGTCATGAGCGAGTCAACCGTCTGGGTGGAGTCGTTCATGTTTACAAACGTCACCATGCTGCGGTCTGCTCCTGTGCCCAGGTCATTTATGTTGTCTTGCAGCACATAAGTCAAGTTTGAGCCGGAACGCAAGGCCAGGTCTGCATTCACCGACATAAAGTTGCCGCGTCCGCTAATAGAGCAGTTCACATCGGCAAAACCCTTGCCAAACAAGTCGGAATAGCGCTTTTGTGTAGAGCCTATAAACTGCACATTGCTTCCTGCCATGCCGAGTTTTATCGTCATGTTGTTCATGTCTGATATGTCCACGCTACCATTAACCGTCACTTGGCGGTTATTTATGCCCACTATGCCAAAGTCCTTAAATTTCACCACACCCGAATCCACAGGTATCTTGGTCTCAGTGAGGCGCAGCTGGCTGCCATAGCGGGGGACGTAAATGTTTGCGGAGTCTGGCACCACATAGCCGTTGTATATTGGTTTCGACATTGAGCCTGTCACTGTCAAGTCGCCGTTAAGATAGCCTCGCAGCCACACTAAGTTTCCGGGAATGAACGGCGTTGCCTTCGACAGTGGGAAGCGGTCGAGTTTTAGCGACACGTCAAACGGATTTTTCTTTGTCGAGTCGTTGAGCGAGCCGTAGGCAAATGCCACCTTTGAGCCGTCGAGGTCAACGTCAGCCTTTAAGTTGGTGCTTGATGTTGACGGGTCCACACTCAAGTTTGCCGACAAATCTATGTCGCCCACACGCTGACGCTCATACACGAAATTTTTTAGCGAGGCCGTGCCGTCGCCCCAGATGTTCTTGCCGTCGTATGCCACACCCATATTGGCGCTAAGGCTGCCCGACACCTCTGGAGCAAATGGGAAGAACTTGAGCCATTCTTCTATTTTCAGATTATCAATTTTCAGCAATATGTCCGACTTGCCGGTGTGGTCAAGTGAGTTCGACATAAGCGACACGCGGCTGGAGTCGGTCTGCAGTTGCAGGTCGGCAAGCATTTCTCGCCGTTTATAGTTGAGCGACACATAGTTGCTATCGTTAACACTCCACTTGCGGTAGCCTATTATTGGATTCTTGGGGAAAAAGCGTGCCTTCACCACCGAATCGGTTAACGTGGCATCTACTCCCACGCGATAGCCGGTCTCGTTGTGTATGTTGCGCTGGCTCACAAGCATGTTGAGCGTGGAGCGCACCACGCCACCCTTCACGTCAACACTGGCAAACTCGTCCCATGTGCCAGGCCGATTGCCCATGTGGGCGTCAAAGCGCAAGCAGCGGTTCCATTCGCTTGCATGGAGCGTGATGGTGTCGATTGCCGTTTCGCCATAGCTAAACGCATTAACTTTGCCGTCGATAAATATGTTGCTGTCGTTGCGTATATCGCAATTTATGCTTCTGAAATCAATGTCATATTTTTCAAGATAGCGTGGCACCAAGCCATCAGGCCCCACATTGAGTTTCAGAGTGAATGGCGGCAAGGCATCTTGCAGGGTGTCGATGTTGAGCGAGCGTTTCTTGTATTGCAGCATGGCTATGTCGGTGCTGTTTTTGAAGCACTGCATCAGTTTCTTTGGCCCAAACGTGGAGTTGAAGGCAAGCTGCGTCTGCTCATTGTTGAAGTCAAGCGTCACAGTGCTGTCGGTCGAGGCAAATGTGCCTTCCAGTTTGTCAGTCACAAGCATGTCGCTGTCGAGTTCCCATTTAAGCCCAGTGAGGTTTACGGCCGCATCGCATTTCTGCGTTTTTAGGTTAAAGTCACCCGAAGCCACAAAACCAACACGGCCACGGCACACGCCGTCATAGAGTTTCAGTCGCTGCAAATCAAGGTCATTAATCTGGCCGTCGGCGTTGAAGGCATAGTGCTCCTTGCCCAGTGCGCCCTTGCAGTTCACGGCCAAGTCGCAGCCGGCATTTGCAGAGCTTAACACCGCGTTGAAGTTTCCGCCGCTCAAGCTCACGTTTGCCTTGATGTTTTTGTATGTGTCGTTCACATATCGCACACTCGCCAAATCCACGTTGCCGCTCACTGCGGTGTGTGGGCTGCTGAAGTCGAACCCGCGCCCCGATGCCTTGACATGCGCAGTCAAATCGCCAATTCCAACCAGCGGCAATATTGCCTTAACAGGGAAATGACTGAATGTGACATCTACACCGTATGCATTTGAGCGACCGCTGAAGCTGCCCTTGCCCACCATTTGACCGGTGGCGAGCCTCATGGCGAGGTTGCCGGAATAGTTGTCACCGCCAAACTTGGCAGTGCCTTTCACCGTCATGGGCGGAATGTTGACATTGCGGCACATAGCCTTGTCCATGAGAGTGGGCTTTATGAAGTTGATATTATCGAAACGCGCATCAAAATCCACGTTTCCTCCCATGCGTTTCGTGTCCATTGGGTTCACAATCTTGCCCGACACCGCCACCTTGGCATAACGTCGCATGCTTGCCGTCACACCGCTGAGAGTGAGCTGCCGTGTGGTGCCCGACACAGCCCCATGCACCTCAACAGGATAGTTCATCGGCACCATTTTGAGCATGGTGCGATATTCCGGAAACGCTTTAAGCACCTCTTGCAAAGCAATCTTGGAGTCAGTTTCCACCCGTGCGCGGCCAGTTGGCTTGCCGGCGAGGAAGTCATTATCTGCTTGAGCATTTACTTTCAGCTTGCTCAGCATGGTCGAAATCACAAAATTATCGGCCTTCATCTGCTCGTCATTCATGCTGAAGCGACCCGAAGCCGACCGCAGCTCTATGCCGCAACGCTCTTTGGCGCTAAGCGCCACCAGCGGCACGTCCACCATTGTGCCTCGGTTATAGAGGTTTGCTATTTCAAAATTAACGCCACTTAGAGCCATGTAATCCATGTCAAGGCCACGCGTTCTGGGCTTTGCCCCCTTAAGCGCATAGGTCACGGCAGAGTTTGACAATTTCACCGTTTTGCCTCTCACTTGCCATGTGGCTGTGTCTTTGGGCAGGGTGTCAACTGGCAATGGGTGCTCGGCATTATATTTTGCGGCAAATTTTGCCGACGGATACAGATATGTGCAATCTATGCTGTCAACTGCAAGACTGCCCACGTCAACCGTGTGACTCGCCATGTTCACATCGCCGTCGCGAAGCTCTGCCTTGCGCAGAAACACACTCAGGTTGTCAATCGTTGGCAGCATATCCATCGTGTAGCGCACATCACTCAGCGCAAGCCTCACAGCCTTCACGTGCCATGGCGCCGGCTTTGTGGTGTCGGCCTTGGCTTTCACTTTATATGGCAGATAGCTCAGAGCCACATTGCCGCCGCTGAGTGTTCCGTCGAGCACCTCCACTTCATTTCTGTTGAGATTTACGTTGATGCCCGACACCTTGCACAGGTTCACATGCGCCTTGAGCAGCATTGACGAGTCCTCGCTTATCATGCGGTAATAGCCGCGTGTGAGATAGGCGTGATCCATGCTCACCACTTTGTCAAAAAGCGGACGCACGGCAAGTTGTGCCGTGAGGTTCTCGGCATTGACCATAGTGTCCTTATGCTCATCGATTACAAGCACTCCGTCAACACTCAAGTCAATGGGGAATTTAAGCAAAATGCGGTCAACGCTTATCTGCATGCCGGTTTTGTGCGAAGCATACTCGCAGGCAACGTCCTTGACCAAGTTTTGCACCCACGGCACATAGAGCGTTAACGGCAACAGCAATGCCAAAAACAACAGTGCACCGAGAGTCCAAAGCACCCATTTTCCCACTATATTTCCTTTATTATCGGACAAATCCCAATGATTTAATTCACAACTTGATTATATTTTTCAAATATAGCAATTTATTTCCATTAAAACTGCTCGCTTTGTGCATTTTGCAGTGCCGACACAGCAAAAAATCAGCAGGAAAGCCACGATAGTGGGGCTCTCCTGCTGCAAAAATATAAATTATGAAACAAAGTTTCGTTGTGTGGTCACGCGCTTGTGTTATGCATCGTCTTCACCACCCGACTTGCTCTGTCGCTTACGCTCGTTCTCGTCGAGGATTATCTTACGCATACGCAAGTGGTTTGGTGTGATTTCCACATATTCGTCGGTCTTGATGTATTCAAGAGCCTCCTCAAGGCTGAACACCACCGGTGGCACAATCTTTGCCTTTTCGTCAGAACCAGCGGCACGCACATTCGAGAGTTTCTTCGATTTTGTCACGTTCACCACCAAGTCTTTCTCCTTGGTGTGCTCGCCCACCACCTGACCGGCATACACATCTTCTTGTGGGAAAATGAAGAATTTGCCGCGGTCTTGCAGTTTGTCGATTGCATAGGCATAGGCAGTGCCGCTCTCCATGGCTATTATCGAACCATTTGTGCGGCGCACTATGTCGCCCTTCCATGGCTCATAGTCGAGCAACTGGTGTGCCATGATGGCCTCGCCCTGCGAAGCGGTGAGAATGTTTGTGCGCAGACCTATGATGCCTCGCGACGGTATCTTGAACTCCATGTGGATGCGGTCGTTTTGCTGCTCCATTGAGGTCATTTCACCTTTTCTGCGTGTCACAAGGTCAATCATCTTGCTTGAGAACTCCTCAGGCACATTGATTGTCAATGTTTCAAATGGCTCGCATTTCACACCGTCAATGGTCTTGACGATTACCTGTGGCTGACCCACCTGAAGCTCGTAGCCCTCACGGCGCATTTCCTCTATGAGCACCGACAAGTGCAACACACCACGGCCATACACGGCCCAGGCATCTTCACGGTCGGTTTTCTCAACACGCAGTGCAAGGTTCTTTTGCAACTCTCTCTGCAAACGCTCATAAATATGGCGCGAAGTCACAAATTTGCCATCGCGGCCAAAGAACGGTGAGTCGTTGATAGTGAATAGCATCGACATTGTTGGCTCATCGATGGCAATGCGTGGCAGCGGTTCTGGATTGTCGGGCATGGTAACGGTGTCACCAATCTCAAAATCCACAAGACCCACCAGTGCGCAAATATCACCGCACTGCACGCTGTCCACGTGTTTCTGCTGCATTCCCTCAAAGGTGTGCAGTTCCTTGATGCGCTGACGCTCCACCGTGCCGTCTTTCTTGCACAGACCTATCTCCATGCCGTCTTTAAACACACCACGGTGCACACGGCCCACTGCGATACGACCCACATAGCTGCTGTAGTCGAGCGATGTGATAAGCATTTGAGGGTCGCCGTCGTTTTGCTGTGGAGCAGGTATATATTTTATGATGTCATCAAGCACAATATTGATGTTATCGGTCTTTTTGGTGTAGTCCTCGCTCATCCAGCCCTCTTTTGCCGAACCAAACACTGTGGGGAATTCCAACTGGTCTTCGTTGGCATCGAGGTTGCACATAAGTTCAAACACTTGCTCTTGAACCTCGCTCGGACGGCAGTTAGGCTTGTCAACCTTATTGACAACAACAATTGGTTTCAAACCAATCTGAAGAGCCTTTTGCAGCACAAACCTCGTCTGTGGCATCGGGCCCTCAAATGCGTCAACCAGCAGCAGACAACCGTCTGCCATGTTGAGCACACGCTCCACTTCTCCACCAAAGTCGGAGTGTCCTGGAGTGTCGATAATGTTGATTTTGTAACCTTTGTAATTAATCGAAACGTTTTTCGACAAGATAGTGATACCTCTTTCTCTCTCGATGTCGTTGCTGTCCAAGATTTGAGTGCCCACAACTTGATTGTCGCGGAACAGCTTTCCTGCAGCAAGCATCTTGTCAACCAGCGTTGTCTTCCCATGGTCAACATGGGCAATAATGGCAACATTCCTAATATTCTGCATAAAATTTCACCTATTTCAGAGTGCAAATTTACTCCAAGTTAGCCGCATATCAAAAAAAACATTAAATTTTCTACATGAAAAATTTCTTCACCGCTCATTGTAAAAAACTAACTGCAAAAGCATTGTCAGTAACAAAATTATGTCTATCTTTGCACGTCGAATTTTATAACTAATAATTTTTAACAAGAATGTATTTAGATTCAGAAAAGAAGAAAGAGATCTTCGGCACTTACGGTAAGAGCAATACTGATACTGGCTCTCCAGAAGCTCAGATTGCATTATTCTCGGTTCGTATTGCCCATTTGACCGAACACTTGAAGGTCAATAAAAAAGATCATACGACTCAACGTGCTCTTAAAATGCTTGTAGGTAAGCGTCGTCGCCTGCTCGATTACTTAATCAAGGTTGACATTGAGCGTTACCGTGCCATCATCGCCAAGAAAGAGCTTGGTATCCGCAAGTAATTTTTCAAGACAACGAAAAAAGATAAGAGGCTGTGTCCAAAAAATAGGCGCAGCCTCTTTTCGTTACTTAAAACGAAGGAGGGTGTGCCGCAGATACGCGCGTATCACACTAACTAACACAGCCACTTTTAAGGTTAAACCCATTTATTTTTCATGTCAATGCGAGTTTTGTTTGCCATAATAGCAGCCACGGCAGCCTTAGTGCTTGGCGCACAGTCGGTGCTGCCACAAGAGGGCGATTTGCTGTTTGTTTTGCCACCAAAGCCAAATGCCATAACACAATCCACAAGCCAGGCCGGCAGCAGCGCCGACACTGGCTATGACCACGTTGGCATATTCCACTTGATAGGCGGCGCAGTGCCTTGTGTTGTCGAAGCCACACCACCCAAGGTGTGCATCACCCCACTCGACACTTTCCTCACGCAAAACCCATGCACCACACTGGCACGCGTCAACGTGCCTTTCAACACCACCGCCACCATTGCCAAGGCATTAAGTTTCGTAGGCCGACCATACGATTTCTATTTTGAGCCTTCTGACAGTGCGCTCTATTGCAGCGAGCTGGTGCAGAAATCCTATGTCACACCCAGCGGCAAGCCGTTGTTTGGCACAATAGCCATGTCGTTTCACGGCCCCGACGGCAAAATCCTCGACTATTGGGTGCGCCGCTATGCAGCCCATGGCAAGCATGTGCCCGAAGGTGAGCCTGGCACTAACCCCAACGAACTGCTGCACCGCAGCCAAATCACCATTTTAGGCCGAATGTCCGCAAGCGTAAAGTAAAATACCCACAAGCATGAAGTAAAAAAACAAAAAAGCTCCGGGAGGAGTTTTGCCTGCTTTAGCATTGGCAGTCTCTCTCTCCGAGCTTTTCATCGTTTTCCTATGGCACTGCTGAGTTTCATGGGTGCTTTCTGTGGTTTTCATGATTGTTTACGCTGCAAAGTAAGCGCAATGGTGACTCATTTTTCGCTCCACCCCACGCAAAAAAAAAACACGCGCCACACTACACCCCTAAATAGTGGAGCGGAGATATGCCGCAACTTTGGCACATCTCCGCTCCATAGCGTTATTATTTATAACCTGATAACTGATTACAAGTTTTTCACTTCCCAACCGAGAGCCGAAGCGCCAAGCACGGCAGCATCGCTTTCCTTGAGTTCGCTCAATATAATCTTGGTCTTGCCCTTGTAGCAGCCCAGCACATTTTTCTCGTATGCCTCCTTAATTGGATTCATGATAAGGTCGCCCGACTTGGTCAAGCCGCCAAACAGCACAAATGCCTCCGGGCTTGAGAATGCAGTGAAGTCAGCCAAAGCCTCACCCAAAATAGTGCCAGTGTATTCAAAAATCTCCTTGGCAAGTTTGTCGCCCTGCACTGCGCAGTCATACACATCTTTCGACGTGATGGCAGACATGTCGTAGTTACGAAGCAATGAGTCGTCTTTTCTGATTTCCAAAAATTCACGAGCTGTGCGCGCCACGCCTGTTGCCGAGCAATAGGCCTCCAGACAGCCGGCACGGCCACAGCCGCACAGTCTGCCATTGCCACGCTTCACAATCACATGGCCAAGCTCACCGGCGAAACCGTCGTGACCATACACCATCTGACCGTTGACCACGATACCGCTGCCCACACCAGTGCCCAGTGTTATCATGATGAAGTCCTTCATGCCGCGTGCTGCGCCATAAGTCATTTCACCTATGGCTGCCGCATTGGCGTCGTTGGTGATGAGGCAAGGAATGCCAAAACGCTTTGAAAGCATGTCGGCAAACGGAATGTCGTGCTGATGCCAAGGCAAGTTGAGGGCATTTTCTATCACGCCAGTATAGTAGTTGGCATTAGGGGCGCCCACACCTATACCGTTAATCTTGCCCACAGCGTCGTTTGCCACGATGATGCGGTTCAGTTCTGTATGAAGTTCATCTACATAATCGTTAATATTCGCGTGCTTTGCCGTCTTGATTGAGTCACTTGCAATCACGTTGCCACGAGCATCTACAATTCCAAACACGGTGTTAGTTCCACCGATGTCGATACCTACTACATAAGGTTTTACCATTTTATTAATGTTTTTTAAAGTTAATCGTTCAGTAATCTCTCTTACAAATATAATGTTTTATATTTAATTGACAATGCCGTGGCACACACTATGTGTGTCGGCGGCATTGCAATATCTTTATATCAGGTTTACAGGGCGATTAGCGCACCACAACTTTTGCCACACGGTTGCCGGCCTTCACCACATAAATGCCTGGAGCCACAGCCACTCGCCCAACGCCAGTGCCAATCACTTGTCCTTGCAGATTGAACACCGTGGCAGCCTCATCTCCGTCAATCACTATGCTGTTTCCTTCCACACGCACGTTGAGTTTGCTGTCAGCAGATATGTCGTCAACTGCAGCCGCCACATAGTCCAGTGTTATTGGCTGCATAAACGTTTGCCACGAAGCCCAACTGTCAACGCCCCAGGCATAAGCAATCACATTATTTTTGGTCACGTCGATATGTCCACGCTCGTCACCGCTTATGCCACAGTTGTGTATGCCTTTCTTGGCTATGCCTTGCA
Organism: uncultured Muribaculaceae bacterium; assembly: GCA_934675575.1. GTDB lineage: Bacteria > Bacteroidota > Bacteroidia > Bacteroidales > Muribaculaceae > Sodaliphilus. The sequence goes on along the minus strand of CAKUQQ010000008.1, from coordinate 94,441 downwards.
CCTGGCCCACACTTGTAAAGTTTACACCGTCAGCCGACTCATACACAAGCATATACGAATCGTTTGTCATGCGGCTTGCCGTGAACACGCAGATAAATTTCTTTATGGCGTCCACATACTTAAAGTCGCCCGAGTCAGAACCACTGATTCGGTTTTTGTTTATCACCACGCCCTTGCTCTCAAGTTTTGCAGGCCAGTTGGGGTCGTCGGCAGGAGCTGTTGAGAGTTTTGTACAGTGCAGGTTGTTGTCGTCCCAGGTGTAGTAGAGATACACTGTGTTGCCCACAACCACCATACTCGGCTCTCCTGCACCCCACTTGGTATGGTCACCGGTGTATTCTATAACAGGCTGCGGATTGCTTCCGCCCCACCCTGTGCCATTCCACTTCTCCCACGGGCCATTGGGATTCTTGCTGCGGGCCATATACACGTGGTTGTCTATGCCGCCAGAATTCTCCGTGGAGGTATAGCCTATATAGTAATATCCGCCCCAGCGGCACACGCCTGGGTCACAACACGAGTATGCGTCGCGGCTACCATATGTCGGTTTCACCGTCATGCTTTCAAGACCATAGGTCTTGCCGCCGTCGTCGCTGTGTCTGTAGGCCAACTGGTCCCAATAGCTGCCCATCACCACAGGGCTGACTTGGCTGGAGGTATAGCACACTCTCGACACCCACACCTTGTCGGTTTCTGCCTGGTCCGCAAAGCTCGTGGTTTCCAGATAACCAGACTTGTGGCCATACCACAAGCCCAACGATGTGCTTTCTGAGGTCACCACCCACAGATATTTGCCAGCAGGAAACATGCTTTCCTTATTGTTTTCGGCAGCCAAGTTGCAGTAAGCATACACCCAGCCATCGTTTTTCACTGAGGTGTAGTTCTTATTATACATTGGCGAGCCGCTCACTGTGGTGGCGTAGTCATTGTTCCACTTATACACCTTCACGTTCAGTGCATCGTGACCGTATGATTTCTCATTAAACGTGTTGATTGCTATAGCATAGAATGGTGTGTCAGAACTTATCATCTGTGCAGCCACGCCAATGTCGGCCAAATAATAACTCGTGGGCGACTTCGACACATCGGTTGTGTATGTCCCATAATCCAAGTCGGCCTTGGTGTAGTTGGCACCGGGAGCAGCGAAGTAGGCGTCCATGGAGCCGTCGGCATTTATAATCATTGACGGCCCATAGCGATACACACCGCCATCATACACAGTCCAGCCGTCACCGGCAGTAATCGATTTCAAACCAGGCTGCTCTGTCTGTGCCACAGCTGTCAAAGCACTTCCGCACAAGGCAACTGCACACAAAGTAGCAGCAATTTTGTTATTAACTTTCATTTGTTGTTCAGTTTTTGTTTTTTGTTTTGCAAAGCAAATTTATAATTTTTCTGCGTGGTTTTCAAGCCGCGGGCCACATTAATGCATTGAAAGCTTGTGTTGCCAAAGGGATAGGCTTTAACAACAATACAGGTTTGCCGACCTCGTGAATGTGTTCAGCAACATTAACGACAGTGTGGACATACTTGGCTGCTACACCGTGAACACTGCAGTAATCGACGTGTATCATGCCGTTGGGCTAACACACAACTAACATATATTAGAATGAAATTGACAGTCTGGCGTTGATTTGGCGGCGTGTCAAATAGTTTGGCACGGCATACTGAATGTTGTTAACGTCAGTTATCCAGTAATAGCTGCTCACGTTTGATATGTCAAACAGGTTGAACACGTCAACACCCAGCCAAATGTCCTTGAAATGGCTCAACAAGCCGCTCGCCGGCTTGTGATTTTCATCTACCAAAGCATACGACACGCCTATGTCAACACGCTTATAGGCTGGTTGACGGAAATATTTTTGTGCGCGTGTCATGCGGGGTGATGTGGTGGGCAGACCGTCAGACAATATGCCACGCAGACTGAACTTGATGCGCGGATTATTCGGAAAATAGTCGGTGAAAAACAATGCCACGCTGTAACGCTGGTCGGTGGGTCGCGGCACCTTCACACCATTCAACGTTTCTTGAGTCTTCATGAGCGAGAAACTAAGCCACGAGTCGGTGCCTTCTACAAACTGCCCGAATAACTTGAAATCCACTCCGCCTATATATCCGTTTGACTCGTTAATGCCAGAATACACAAGTTTCAAGTTGTCGATTTCGTATGGTATGAGGTCGCTCAAACGCTTATAATAAATCTCGGTGGTGAACTTAAACGGACGGCTCATTGTGCGGAATGTGTAATCACCGCCAAGAATGAAATGCACACTTTTTTGCGATTTTATGTCCTTGTTGAGGTCGATGTAGCTGTTGCCGGCATCATCTTTCTTTTCCACACGATATTCTTTGTAAAACGGCGCTTGGTAATACAATCCTCCTGCCAGTCGCAGCGACAGGCGGCTGTTTCGCTCCGGCAGAAATCCAAGACTGAAGCGTGGCGAAAAAAGCGTTTCTTTGTTGAAATCCCAGTGCGACAGTCTTATGCCACCATTAAACACCATTAGTCCTGCCCCAGTGACAAGGCGATAAGTGTCCTGCACATATCCCTCAATGCGTGTGGTGTTGAGGTCGTGCCGCGATGTCTGGCTGTAAATCACATTCACTTCGCCTGGCAAGTGTGGCAGCGAGTAACCGGCAGAGTCGCGCCACTGCCACTCGCGCGAGCGGTCGTAGATGCTCTCGCGCTTAAATGCCACGCCGTAGCTTATGTTGTTGTGGTTAAGCGACACGTTACCTTTTAGGGCCAAGTCATACACCCCTATCTTCAAGCGGTTGCGCGCGTGCTCGTGATATTTGCCCACACCAAGCTCACCGCCCACCGACGAGCCTCCGCTTCCGCTGGTGCCGGCCTCATCAAGCCAGTATTCTCCGTGTATGTCATAGGCCACAAGCTCATTTGTCTGGTAACCAGAGCCAAGCAGTGTGAAGTCAACGCTCTTGTTCAGCCTATAGTTGAGTGACAGCGCACCAAAATAGGTCTGAAATTTATCTTTTTCGTGACCGTCAAAATAAACAAGAAATTTCTTGGCGTCGGTAGATGTTCCGAAACTCGTCTCGCGGTTTTCTGGTGTGAAGCGATAGTCATTGACCGACACGTTGCCCAGAAACGACATCTTGAATTTTTGACTTGGCTTAAATGAGAGTATGGTCTGATAGTCTAAATATTGAGGGTCGTATTCGCCTTTCGACTCAAGCGAGCCAAGCAGCGAGGAGTTGCGCTTGTAGCGCACACCGTGCAACTGTGAGAATTTCTTGCTGCTCTGGCCAAGCGATAGGCTGCCACCCTGCAAACTTGCCGAAACAGCTCCCTCAAACGACTTTGACTCCTTGTAGGTGATGTCGAGCACCGACGACATTTTATCGCCGTATTCGGCATTAAATCCTCCAGTTGAGAAATTCACCGAGCTAACCAAGTCTGGGTTTATTATGCTCAAGCCCTCTTGTTGACCAGACGTGATGAGCTGCGGACGGTAGATTTCAATTCCGTTGATATACACGCTGTTTTCGTCATAGCTGCCACCACGCACCATATATTGCGTGCTGAGCTCATTCTTTGAGCTAACGCCAGCCATTGTGGTGAGCACCGACTCTATGCTGCCGCCAGAGGCATCGGGGGCGAGCCTCGTGGTGTGAGGGTCGAGTGCTTGCATTTGGTTCGTCTGCTTTTTGAAGTCAGTCACCTCCACCTCTTTTAGCACAACGTCTTTTTTATAGAGCTTGGGATTGAGCGTCACCACACCTGTGGGCTTTATAAGCTGCCTCTTAACCTCTGAATAGCCAAGGCACGAGAACACCACCATCGCCGTGTCACGTTCCTCAAAAGTCAATTCATATTTGCCTTGCAAATCGGTATTCACACCGAGTGTGCTGCCTTGCAGGCGCACTGTGGCAAACTCTATTGGGTTGCCTTTCTCATCAGTCACTTTTCCGGTGACGGTCACATTGGCCACGGCCTGCAAGCAAGCCATCATCAGCCACACCGCCACTGCCGTTCTGTGATATATCTTCATTTGCATTAACTTAGCTCAAATTTCTTGCATATATACTCTATATTAACGGCAAAAAACGGCTTTAATTATGCGCAACGCCACTTTTAGCCGTGCAAAACCATGCCACAGAGCGTTGCACCAGCAATCAAATCACGTGTTTTTCAACGACTTGTTCACAGTACCTATGTAGTCGAGAAGCTCATCACGGCCACGCTTGTCCTCGCTCGACGTTAAAAACACTGGCGGCAACTCTTCCCAACTTTGCTGCAATATTTTCTTGTAGGCCTCCACATTTTTCATGCCAACCACCTTGCCTATTTTGTCCATTTTGGTGAACACAATGCTAAACGGCACACCATTCTCGCCAAGCCACTGCATAAACTCAAGGTCTATCTTCTGCGGAGCGTGGCGGCTGTCAATCAGCACAAACAGGTTGGTCATCTGCTCGCGCTGCCCCACATAGCCCTCTATCATGCGGCGCAACTTGTCGCGCATGTCCTTGCCTCGCTTGGCATAGCCATAACCCGGAAGGTCCACTATATACCACGAGCCATTGATGAGAAAATGATTGATAAGCAAGGTCTTTCCAGGCATCGACGATGTTTTTGCCAAACCTTTTCGCCCAGTAAGCATGTTGATGAGTGAGGATTTGCCCACATTCGACCTGCCTATGAAGGCATACTCCGGCAAATTGCCGTCGGGGCATTGCCTAACATCGCTGTTGCTGATTACGTATTCCGCTGTCTTGATTATCATGTCAATTTTCTTTTTATTTATAGTTTTCTGCTATAATTTCCGCAGTTTTACAAAGTTACGCCTTTTTGACTGTTCACCGGCAAAAGAACGCGCAAAAAAAACGAGCGGCAACTCACGTTGCTGCTCGTCTATCTTAAACTCAGTAATTTTATTTCTTATGCTTATTTCAAGTTTGGATTAAGCTTGCTCCACTCTGCAACTGGAGGAAGTGCACCCATGCCAATCACTTGGTCGCGCAAGCCGGCAAGATGCTCATAGCTCTTGTCGAGAGCGGCAACTTCTTCTTCAGTACCCATCACTGGCTTAGTGTAAACGCCATCGCTTGTGATGCGGGTTGGCATAGCCATCATAACGTGGTTGTAGCGTGCAGTGTCAGCATAAGTTCCAGCTGGATAGTAGAACTCCTCACCGCCCATAGCAGCTTCAATCATCTTCACTGCAAGATATGCAGGGCTTTGGAATGAAGAGCGACGACGCAATTCGATAATCTTGGCACCACCTTGGGTAACCTCTTTCTGCATCTCAGCCCATTCTTCCTTGCTCAAGCCTTTGCCGTTAACCTTTGCACCACCGTTGATGATGTCGAGGAGCTTAACGCCAGCAACAGTTGTTGGAGAAGCAAACACAGCCATCTTCTCGCCGTGGCCACCGTATGTGTAAGCGTTCTTAACCTCAGTTTGGCTAACACCAAAGTGAAGCGACAAAGCCTCTTTCAGACGAGTAGAGTCGAGAGCTGCAAGAGTGGCAACCTGATTTGGCTTCAAACCAGAGTGAACGAGTGTCACCAAACCTGTAATGTCGGCTGGGTTGAAGATAACAACGCAGAATTTTGCATCTGGGCAATATTTCTTGATGTTGTCGCCAAGTTCTTGAGCAGCCTTAGAGTTGCCAGCCAAGAGGTCTTCGCGAGTCATGCCCTCTTTGCGAGGAGCACCACCTGAAGAAATGATGTATTTTGCATCTTTGAATGCAACTGCTGGGTCTGTAGTAGAAACGATGTTGGCATCGTCAAATCCACATTGACGCATTTCCTTAGCAACACCTTCGGCTGAGAACACATCATACAGGCAAATGTTTGAAGTCAACTTCAACATAAGTGCAGTTTGCACCATGTTAGAACCAATCATGCCGGCAGCACCGACAATGACCAATTTCTCATCTGTTAAATATCCCATGATTTGAAATCTTTTAAAAAATTAATTGATTGAATTTACGTTTCCTTATTTTCTGCAAAATTAAAAAATTTACTCAACAAGTCAAACTTTAATGCGTCATATAACATTTAATTTTTACTAATCCACCAACGCCTTTTCAAGCCCTATCACACACCCACGTCACATTTGCTCATCATGCCGCCAAAACATTGCCCCATTCCTGCTTTTTTCATTATCTTTGCAGGCGATTATGGAACAGGAATTTGCTTCATCTCTTCTTGAAAATGCAGTAAACGAATTTGCAAAACTGCCAGGCATAGGGCGCAAAACCGCCCTGCGTCTTGTGCTGCATCTGCTCAAGCAAAACGAAACCGAGGCAGTGCAGTTTGGCGAGTCAATCATCAAGCTGCGCCAAGGCATCACCTACTGCAAGGTGTGCCACAACATAAGCGAGAGCGAAGTGTGCCCCATCTGCTCCAATCCATCGCGCGACAAGTCGGTGGTGTGCGTGGTAGAGAATGTGAAAGACGTGATGAGCATAGAGAATACCCACGCTCACCATGGCCTCTACCATGTGCTTGGTGGACTCATTTCGCCAATGGACGGCATTGGCCCAGCCGACATAGAGATCGACAGTCTTGAGCAACGCGTGAAGCAAGGCGACGTGAAAGAGGTGATTCTCGCTCTTAGTGCCACTATGGAGGGCGACACCACCAATTTCTACATTTTCCGACGCCTCGCACCCTATCCCGATGTAAAAATCACCATGCTGGCACGCGGTGTGAGCGTGGGCAACGAAATCGAATACACCGACGAGATAACCCTCGGACGCAGCATTCAAAACCGAACCCTGTTCAGCGACACTTTCGCTAAAAACCAATAATAACATCACTTTTTATGGCTGATAACTACGTTGAAAATCACCAGCTTGAGTTTGAGGCTCAAAAAGCCAAAAAGGAGAAAGAGCGCAAAAAACGCATGCACCGCTATCTTGTGGCCTACCGCAAAAAACTTGAGCAGCAAAAGCAGCAGCAGCAACCGGACAACAACAAATGACCCACGTTTCCCGGCAAACGCGCATCGCTTTATGCCCCCGCAAAACTGCACTCAGGTAGAAAAGTCAGTTTTTTGAATGGTTATTTAGCTCGTTCATTGATTTTTCAGTAATTTTGCAAAACCAAAATAAAAGTATAAACGTTTAGGGGAACTTATAGATTCAAATTCATTAGTTAACAAGAAAAAACTTATGGCAGATATTTCGTTGGAAAAAAATGTTCACACACAAAGCAGCAGCAACGCCGACAACATTCACAACGACCTAAAAGAAAAGACTGTGTTTCTTGCAGAATACGCAGCCACACTTGAGGCTGTGGGTGTGCAGACTTCGCGCATTCGCTACAACACCACGCGCATAGCCAAGTCGTGGGGCTACTGGTGCAACATCATGCAGTTTCCAAATACAGTCACTATCACCCTACACAGCAACCATCACGACCACAGCTACACCTATGTTAAGAAAACCTGTGAAATGGGGCTGAACTTCAAAATCAACATGAAGCTCTCGCACCTCAGCTGGCGCGCCTACGATGAGCACCTGTCACTCAGAGAAATGAAGGCTGAGTTTCACCGCATAGTCAATGAGCCGCGCGAAAGCCGCTGGACGGTGCTGATTCTTGTGGCATTTGCCAACGCCTGCTTCTGCCGCCTCTTTGAGGGCAACTTCACATCTATGGCCATCGTGTGGGTGGCAACCTTTGTGGGTTTCTTCATTCGCCAGGAGCTGACGCGGCTTCACTGGAACACTTTTGCCGTGTTCATAATCTGCTCTTTCATATCCACCATGATTGGCAGCACCGATTTCTTCTATTTCCATGGCGGAACAGAAGACATGAGCCTCGGAACATCAATGCTCTACCTAATCCCCGGTGTGCCCATCATCAATGGCGTGATGGACATCATTGACCGCCACATGATTAATGGCATGGCACGCCTGCTCAACGCTCTCATGCTTGTGGTGTGCATAGCCATAGGTCTGTCAATCACCATAGTGGTGACACACGTCACCCCCGAAGCCTTCACCAAGGTTGTGCGCCCCAACGTGTTTCAAGCTGCAGTGGCCGATGGCTTATATGCAGCCATAGCCGGACTCGGATTTGCCATTATCAGCAATCCTCCGCGCATAGCCTTGCTCATATCGGCATTTCTTGCCTGCATAGGTCATGGCATACGCTATTTCTGCATGCACCATTCAGGACTTATGCTCGACCAAGCCACAGCGTCAACCATTGCAGGCTTCACAATAGGCTTGCTGGCAGTGCCGTTTGCAAGCAAAATCCATTATCCTGCCGAGGGCTTCGCATTTCCTGCGTTGCTGCCTATGGTTCCTGGACTTTTTGCCTACAAGGCTATCCGCGACCTCATCAACATTGTGATTTTGCCGGAATCATTCACCATGAGGTATCTCATACGCTTCGCCCACAATTCCACCCTCACCACACTTGTCATGGTGGGCATGGTGGCTGGCTGCGTGATTCCTATCTTCATATTCCACAAGCAGTCATATCAGGTGACACGTTCTGAGCAAAACCGCAAGTAAGTACCGCACACCATCGGGGCTGTCCTCCCCTCCCCGACACACACAATAAGGAATTAACAAAACGAGCAACCGCCCACAAGCACATTTGGCCAGTGGGCGGTTATTATTGTTAGTCGTTATTAATCAGCTAAATTCAGCTTTTCGACTCGTATGCGAGTGCTGCGCCAAGAGCCGTGCAAAACACAGCGTGCTCCGGCACATGGAATTTCACGCCATACAAATCCTCAATTATGGGGAAAATCAAGTGACACTCCGACAGCTGCGTGAGGTTGCCAATCAGCACAAAGTCCTTTATGCCACTGTTGAGTGTAGATAGCACCGAAGCCGACCCTATGGTCTCAAGCACCAGGCATATCAAGCCTATTGCCACGTCTGCGTCCTCAGCCTGATTGTTCACGGCCTTGCCAAAGAGCGACGCCGTGGCGTGCATAGGCAGCCCCTCAAGTTCGTCTTGCGAAATGTCTTTTATCTGCAAGTTAACTTTCGACAAATCGCCTTTCGAAGCCAACGCCTCCAAATTTGATATGTTGCGTATCTTCAGCATAAGCCGCGACAGTCCCTGAAGTGTGCCGCCACCTATGCTCATTCCGCCCACATGCTGTATGTCGTTGCCTTTCACCTGCACAAATGTGGTTCCAGTGCCCATCGACACCACCATAAGCGGGTCTATGTCAACGGCAAACTTTGCGCCAAGTCCGTCGGCCAAAAACTCATCTACCTTGTTGGTCGGTAGTCCATAAATGGGCGTGCTCACCTTTGAGCTGCCCACACCTGTTAGCATCACCTGCTCTATGTCGGCCAAGGCTATGCCGTTGTCGTAGATATATTTGCCAAAAGCTCCAAAAAGCGATGTTATGGGGTCATCGGCCTTTATGCACATTGGCGACAACACCTTTCCTTGGTCAAGTCCCACTATTTTTGTGGTTGTGCTTCCCACGTCTATTCCTATGATAAGTCCCATTCTAATTTCCTTTTTTGATTTCTAAAAACAGCACAAATATAGGTTGAAATGCCGAGGTGGTCAAATATTTCATCAACTATGGGAAATTTGTGCTACCTTTGCCCATATTAAGCGTGAATAATTCTATGGACATTTCCATCGTCATTGTCAGCTACCGTGTCAAGTATTTTCTTGAGCAGACACTCTTGTCGGCCATCGAAGCCCTTCGCGGCTTTGAAGGCGAGATTTTCGTCGTTGACAACAATTCTGGCGACGGTTCGGTGGAATTTCTCAAGCAACGTTTTCCCGGTGTGATTTTCATCGAGAACCACGACAATGTGGGCTTCGGCAGAGCCAACAACCAGGCCATAATGCAGGCTCATGGCAAGTTCACGCTGATTCTAAACCCCGACACCATCATCACGCACAAATGCCTGTCGCAATGCGTGCAGTGGTTGCAGCAGCACGCCAAGTGCGGAGCCATAGGTTTGCACATGACCGACGGCAACGGCGTGTTTCTGCCGGAGTCAAAACGCGCGTTCCCCACTCCGTGGGTGTCGTTTTGCAAAATCTTCGGACTGTCGGCATTGTTCCCCCACTCTCGCCTGTTTGCCAAATATCACCTTCGGTTTTTGCCGGAGTTTGAGGCAAACAAGGTTGATATTCTGTCGGGAGCTTATATGTTTTGCCGCACAGATTTGTTGCAGCAGATTGGTGGCTTCGACGAAGACTTCTTCATGTATGGCGAAGACATCGACCTGTCTTACCGCATAGCGCAAGCTGGCTTCGAAAACTGGTATCTGCCGGTGAGCATGATTCACTACAAGGGCGAAAGCACAAAGAAGGACTCCATGCGCTATGTGCATGCGTTCTATGACGCCATGCTCATCTTCTACCGCAAGCATTTCCCTCGCTTCCGCGCCATAGTATATCCGTTTATCAAGGCCGGAGTGCTGGCACGCGAGGCCCTGGCCCTGGCCGGGCGCAAACGCCATGCCCGCACCACCACCGTTTCTCGTGCCGACAGTGCACTGCCGTGGGTCATTCTCAGCGCAAATGCCGCTGCCACAGCCCACAGTGCCGGCATAAGCGCCTACACTTGCGACATTCCTGCCACAGGCAAGGCGCGTGTGCTCATCGACAACGCCTCGCACTCCTATGGCGAGATTGTGGAGCTGATAGCCCACTACGCGCGCCCAGGCATTGAGTTCGCCATATTTTCTGCCCAAAACGGCATCATCATCACCCCTAAGATGCAGATACAATGACAACGAAGCACCTGCTCTCCGACGGCATAGTGGCGCTGCGCGCGCTCGAACCCACCGACATCGACCAAATTCTCAAATGGGAAAACGACCCGGAGATATGGACTGTGAGCAACACGCAAGCCCCCTACTCCAGGCAAATGGTGTGGGAATATCTTGAAAACTACACCGGCGACATCTATGCCTCTCGGCAACTGCGCCTTGTCATTACGCTTGCGTCGCAGCCCGACACGTCGATAGGCACAGTTGACTTCCTCAACTTCAATCCGTTTCACAACCGTGCCGAGCTTGGCATGCTCATCGACAGCAACTATCGCGGCAAGGGCTACGGCCACCATGCCGTGAGGCTGATAAAGCAATTTGCATCGCAGCACATAGGCATCAAGCAGCTCTATGTGATGATTCCAAGCGACAATGCCAACTGCCTGCACCTGTTCCTCAACGAAGGCTTTTTTGAGTCAGGACTGCTCAAAGAGTGGATAAAGCAAGGCAAAACCTATCGAGATGTGTCGCTCTTGCAGTGCCTGCTCTGAGCGTCAAGCGCAAGTTTCAATATCTTTGTGAATTTCTCTGCCCCGGCATGCGACAGGTGGTCGCAGTCATAAAAATCCATTGCCACAAACCGCGGGTCGGCAGTGAAGTCAAGCCACACGTTGGCTCCGCACGCGAGGGCTTCTCTCACTGCTTCTGCCAGCAGAGCCGTTTGTCTTGGCGAAATGTTGTCACGATAGACTTTCCACACTGGTGCCGACACTATGTCAAGCGCCACACCGCGCATCTTGCACCACCGGGCCATGCGCAGCAACCAAGCCTTGTTCTCGGCATAGTCGCTATATGAGCGCAAGCAGTGTTTCTTCGCCCTGTCTTTTGAGTAATCCGCACTCAGGCGCGGATTGCCACCGGATTCTTGCATGTCAAAATCCTCTCCCCAGCCCAAGCTGTCGGTCAGCACATGGCCCATTTCGGCATATCGCTCAACCTTTTTTCGCGCTGCGGGCACATTGCTAAGCTCAAAGCCATACTTCGACATCAATCCGTGCCGTCCACAGCCCATATACAGGCGATAGAATGTGCAGCGATACCATTCCTGCGACTTGTCAAGCGGCATGTCAAAACAGTTGGAGTTGTCCACCACCAGCACCACGCGCTTCAAGTGACTAAAGTCATATTTCGTCAGCAGCAAGTAATCATATTCCAGCGTTTGCGACACCATCGCCAGATTGTAGCAATTACTGCCAAGGCCGCTTGGCATTATGTCGTAATAGCCATGCGAGTTGCCCAGCACAAGCGTTTCCACAATGCGGCTATGTCGTTCCATTGCCTCATTCTTCATTTTGTAGGCATTGGGCACAGCCCTCACGGCTGCCTCCACGGCCGCCAGTGCCACAAGCATAAGCATTGCCACTTCCAACGAATATTTCAAAAACCTCCTCACGTCCTCGCGCTCATCAGAATTGAAAATAAATAAATGATTGCTGCGCACCTTGAAACCACACCGTGACAACGCCTATCAGCACATACAACGCCCAGCGCACGCCACGCTTGCGCAGCGGTGCGCACCAGCTGCCATCTATCTGCAAGGCATGCTGTTTTGTGCGTTGCAGCCACTCTGCAAGCATCATGGCCGCGCCAAATGTCATTGGCACCTTTGCCATGCGCAATGCTGCCAACGCATCACCCACAGTGCACGGCGCTACCATTCCGTGCATATATGCCGCTGCTTGTGCCATGCTGTCGCTGCGAAACAAAATCCAACCCACAACCACAAGCACAAACGTCAGTAGCATTTGGCACAGTTCCTTCAGGCTCGGCAGCACTTTTCCTGCAGCCACAGACTGGTCAAAACGGCCTTTCACGCCCATCAGGCGGAGCGGAATGAACAGCAGGGCATGATACACGCCCCAAGCCACAAACGTCCAGTTCGCGCCATGCCACAACCCACTCACCAGAAACACCACACTCACATTGCGCACGTTTTTAAGCCGGCTCACGCGGTTGCCTCCAAGCGGAATGTAAATGTAGTCTGTCAGCCATGACATGAGCGATATGTGCCACTTGCGCCAGAACTCCGACACGTTGCGCGCAAAGTATGGAAAATCGAAATTGCGGCTCAGATTTATGCCAAAAAGTCTGGCCGTGCCTATGGCTATGTCGCTGTAGCCTGAGAAGTCACCATAAATCTGCAGCGTGAACATAAGCGCACCCACCGCAAGGGCTGCGCTGCTCTGGCTAGCGCAATCGACCCAAATGGCGTTGGCCACCAAGGCGCAATTATCGGCCACCACCATCTTTTTGAAAAATCCCCACAACATCTGCCTCATGCCGTCGGTGGCGGCCTCGTAGTCGAAAGTGCGCCGCAGCAGCATCTGCGGCAGCAGTTGGGTGGCTCGCTCTATGGGACCGGCCACAAGTTGCGGAAAGAAACTTATATAGGCAAAAAACGCCACAGCGTCGCGCGTGGCTGGCAACCGGTGGCGATACACGTCGATTGTGTAGCTCAATGCTTGAAATGTGTAAAAACTTATGCCCACTGGCAATATCAGCTTCAGCGTGGGCAAATCTGCGTGCATGCCCAGTGCCGACAGCAGGCTGTCGAAACTCTCAGCAAAAAAATTGTAGTATTTAAACACCCCAAGTATTCCCAGGTTTATCACCAAGTTTGCCGCCACCACGGCTTTCGCCCTCACGCCGGCGGCGTGGTCTATCAGCAGCCCACTGGCATAGCTGCACAGCGATGTGATGAAAATCAGCAGCAAAAAGTGCCAGTTCCACCAGCCATAAAACACATAGCTCGCCACTACCACAAAGGCATTCTGCCACTTTAGCCTACTAAACACAAACCAATAGAGCACAAACGCCAGTGGTAAAAACACCAAATATTGCAGTGAGTTAAACAGCATACTCCTTTTTTCTTGCCTCTTGTGAGTTTTCTTTAACGCCTTTCATCGCGCGGTGCATCGCCCAAAAGCGTTGTCAAAGGTATGCAATCAGTGCCAATGATGCAATATTTCCACAAGATTATTCCATTTCTCCTTTTTGCGTGTTTCATTGCGTTAATGACTGCCGGCTTTAAATAAATTTCACTATATTTACATACACAAAACCCCTCTCCACACGTTATCTTTTATGGCAGTTTTTTGTCTGCCATATATTAAAAGTTTTTACACCGATATGAAAGTATTGAAATTCGGAGGGACTTCTGTGGGTTCTGTAAGCAGTCTGCAAAGTGTCAAAAACATAGTTTCTTCTTGCACCGAGCAAGTGGTGGTTGTGGTTTCGGCCATGAGCGGTGTCACCAACCGCCTCATCGAGGCTCACGCCTTGGCAAGCCGTGGCGATAAGGCCTATGAGGGCATAGTGAAGTCGCTCCACGAGCTTCACATAGCCACAGCGGAGCAGCTTGTGGCAACCGGTCGCCTTCAGGCGCTCAAGCAGCAAATCGACACTATGTTTGCCGACGAGCTGCTGCCCACACTGCGCTATTTGGCAAGTGGCGAGACCATTCACGAGCCGTTTGCCACACGCTTTGCCGACGAGGTGGTGAGCTATGGTGAGCGCTTATCGTCAACACTGATTTACTGCCTGTTCGACAACTGCGCCTACAAGTATTCCCCCTCGTTCATTCGCACCGTCACCGACCGCGCCACAGGCACACGCCAGGCCGACCTGCCGCTTTGCGCACAACTCACGCGCGAGGCTTTTGCCGGCTTCACAGCCCCTGTGGCCATAGCTCCTGGCTTCATAGCTGCCGACGCCCACAATGCCGACGTCATAACCAACCTTGGCCGTGGTGGCAGCGACTTCACGGCAGCCATCATAGCAGCCGCACTTCATGCGTCGCAGCTTGAGATTTGGACTGACGTTGACGGCTTCATGACCGCCGACCCTCGCACCCATGCCGACGCCACCGTCATTCCACACATGACCTATAGCCAGGCTCAAGCCATGTGCGATGCCGGGGCCAAGGTCATCTATCCGCCCACCATCAAGCCTGTGGAGGAGCTTAATATTCCTGTCTGGGTGAAAAACACGTTCAACCCCCAGGCCTCCGGCACTGTCATCACCAGCGGTGACTGACCACGCCCCACAAAAAAAGGAAACGCTGTAAACAACTATTTTTCACACACTCGCCACTATGAATTATTTTAGTACCAACGACAAAACATCAGCACAATCTCTCGAATATGCCGTCTATAACGGCTTTGCCGCCGACGGCGGACTTTTCATGCCCGACAACATACCCACCTTGCCACAGGCGTTTATAAAAAACATGGGCGGCATGACCCTGCAAGACATCAGCTACGCCGTGGCCAATTATGCACTGCAAGGCGACATTGAAGCCGGTGTGCTGCACGACATCGTTTACGACACGCTTAATTTCGACATTCGGCTCACATATATCTCTGCCAACAACTATGTGCTTGAGCTGTTTCACGGCCCCACATTCTCGTTCAAGGACATCGGGGCTCGATTTCTGGCGCGTATTCTCGCCTACTACCAGTCAAAACGCCACGACAACCGCACACTCAACATTGTTGCCGCCACGTCGGGCAACACCGGCAGCGCCGTGGCTCACGGATTTGCCAACATTCCAGGTGTCCATGTCTATCTCCTCTATCCGAGCGGACGAATCAACCCCATTCAGGAATCGCTGTTCACCACTCTGGGAGGCAATGTCACCGCCATAGAGGTCAACGGCTCGCGCGACGACTGCCGCATGCTTGCCAAGCAGGCGTTTGCCGACGAGGAGCTAAACAGCCACATGCACATCACGAGTGCCACATCGGCAAACGTGGCGCGCCTCATTCCGCAGATGTTTTATTACTTCTACGCCTTTGCGCAGCTCCAGCAACGCGACATCGACGCCTCGCGCGTAGTGGTGTCGGTGCCATGCGGCAACCTCGGCAACCTCACATCAGGCCTTATGGCAAAGGCCATGGGACTGCCCATAAA
The DNA here is from genome assembly GCA_934675575.1 of uncultured Muribaculaceae bacterium. Classification (GTDB taxonomy): domain Bacteria; phylum Bacteroidota; class Bacteroidia; order Bacteroidales; family Muribaculaceae; genus Sodaliphilus. Next base: position 78,785 of record CAKUQQ010000008.1, on the reverse strand, counting down.
GCGGTTTGTGGCTGCCTGCAATGCCAACGATGCATTTGCCGATTATCTCTATACTGGCGTTTTCTCTCCCAAACCCACGCAATCTACCTTCACTCCGGCCATGGACGTTGATGTGCCGCGCAACTTTCCACGCATTGTGCAGTTGCTCGCCGCCCACAGCGTTCAGCCAGAAGATCTGCACCCTTGCAGCATAAGCGACGATGAAACGGCACAAACCATACAAGACACCTACGACAACGACGGCTATCTGCTCGACCCACACACTGCCGTAGCCTATCGTGCGTTGTTGGGCGACATATCGCCCAATGAAACCGGCATTGTGATGGGTACGGCCCACCCCATAAAATACAAAGCCACAGTGGAGCACGCCATTCACGCCACAATCCCTGTGCCAGAGCGTCTGCAGCATTATCTCGAAGCCCAAAAGCACACCGTGAAAATCAACTCCGGCTACAACTCCCTCAAAAAATTCCTCCTCTCCCAACCCCAGTAACGAAAAGCACCACAACATAACGTTATACGCGTACCTCCGGCACGCATTCCCTATTGGCAACCCTTACCCCCGACCGTCGCTATCGCTCCTCAGTCGGGGGCTACCTATACACGAGCCCCTCCAGGGCTCTCCCTCCATACGAGCTTCACACCATCACGCATGTACAAGTCACCTCACGTAGGAGACACCGCACCCACCACACCTCCAGCAAGCAGAGCGGCAGTGTGCCGGAGGCACACGTATATAGTTAACCCCCGACTGAGGAGCGACAGCGACGGTCGGGGGACTACACGACACCCCCAACACCTCGTGCCAAAGGTACGCGTATAACACCATCACACACCACGGCATACATGAGACACCGCGCCCACTACACCAACCAGCCAAGGTGGCGGTGTGCCGGAGGCACACGTATGCAGGTAACCCCCGACTGAGGAGCGACAGCGACGGTCGGGGGGCTACACCCAACAAGATACAGCGTGCCAAAGGTACGCGTACAGCACCATCACACACCACACACCAGCCACGCCACACACCCACATACCACCAACGCAAGCCAGCATAGCGGCAGTGTGCCAGAGGCACATGTATACAGTTATCCCCCGACTGAGGAGCGGGGGACTACGCCCAACAAGATACAGCGTGCCAAAGGTACGCGTACAGCACCCTAATCTATAAACGTGAATTCGTTTTCTTCCATACCGTAATCATGCAACAACGCCACATACTCTTCCCTAAAAGAATGCCTTGCATGGTGAGTATCTTGATTTGCTATATAGTTTGCAACCTTGCCCTTATCATAATAAGACACAGAAAAGCAACCGAACCCTTTGCCCCAACCTTCAAAATAAGGGAACTTATCACTTCCTTTAAACTTAAGAGATGAAGATTGTTTGAGTTTTTTAACAAAATCAGAAATTGATATTGTTGCAGGAAGATTCACGAGTAAATGCACATGGTTGCGATATGCGTTCACTCTCTCAAGGTGCACATTATTGTCTTGACACATTCTATATATGTACGCCAGCAAGATTCGCTTATTCTCGTCGGATATGGTCTCTCGACTACAATAGGTTCTGAAAACGATATGCAAAAAATTGCAAATATTGCTCATAATGGTTAAATAGCTTTGTGACATAAAGGTAGTCAACACATTAGTTATAAACAAACTTTTTTGCATATTATTAATTCGCAAGCTATTGCCACCACCATAGCAGCACCACAACATAACGTTATACGCATACCTCCGGCACGCATTCCCTATTGGCAACCCTAACCCCCGACCGTCGCTATCGCTCCTCAGTCGGGGGCTACCTATACACGAGCCCCTCCAGGGCTCTCACTCCATACGAGCTTCACACCATCACGCATGTACAAGTCACCTCACGTAGGAGACACCGCACCCACCACACCTCCAGCAAGCAGAGCGGCAGTGTGCCGGAGGCACACGTATATAGTTAACCCCCGACTGAGGAGCGACAGCGACGGTCGGGGGATTCCACGCCCCTCCCAAACACCGCGTGCCAAAGGTACGCGTATAGCACCATCACACACCACACACCACGCCACCCACACCCAGCAGCGACACCCTACATGCATGGCGGCGGTGTGCCGGAGGCACACGTATGCAGGTAACCCCCGACTGAGGAGCGATAGCGACGGTCGGGGGATTCCACGCCCCTCCCAAACGCCGCGTGCCGGAGGTACGCGTACAGCGTCATCACATGGCACCTCCTTGGCAACACCATAGCACAACGTTATACGCGTACCTCCGGCACGCATTCCCTATTGGCAACCCTTACCCCCGACTGAGGAGCGCAGCGACGGTCGGGGGGATAAAAAAAACACAGGGGCGGCTCGATGCCGTCCCTGGGTTTTACAGTGTTATTATTGCTATTTATTATTTTGCAACCTTAACAGTCTTATTGCCGAATTTCAGCAGATACACGCCCTTAGGCAGTGCTTTGCCTTCCACCACGTTAGTGCCCTGAGTGAGAGCTGCAGCCTTAACTAGCTGACCAGCCACATTGTAGATTTCAACCTTGTCATAACCCTCAGTCACGTTAACCAGGAAGTCACCGTTCTCAACCTTAGCCTGAACGCCTTCAATCTTAGTAGCCACTGAGTTCACGCCAGTGTATTCACCCTGAGTAGCCTCGAATGTGAGTTCTGCACCAGGATAAGTGAATGTGAGCACTGCGCCACGACCCTTAACGTCTGAAGGCAGAGCCTGAGCGTTAAACTTGATGTGAGAAAGACCAGAGAACTCGCTGTCAGTGCCGATAGAGTCAGTGAGAGTCAGACCCAACCATGCTGGAGCATCGTTGCCGTCTTGGTCAGTAACCACCCAGTCAGATGATGGAGCGTAAGAGAACACTTGCACGTCGTGTGTGCCACCAGCGTTAGGGAATTTGTACTTACCAGTCTCGTTGCTGAAGTTGTAAACCATGTATGGGTTGTCGATAACGATACCGATTGAAGCACCACTCTTCATCTCTGCGCCATTCTGGAAGAAGTTGCAAAGACCGCGGTAAAGCACATTGTCTTCTGCATCCACATACTTCAAGTAAGTCAACTCACCATAGCCTTCATCTTGCTTGTTAGAAGTGATGAGCATCGAGAAGTCCTTGATGTTAGGGTCGCTGTTGTAGCCAGTAACCTCAACGAGGATAGCAGAGTTGATGGTAGGAGTAACCTCGTAGGTCAAGTCGCCGTCCTTCTCTGTCAGAGGCACAAACAGGTAGCCAGACTCTTCAGTGCTTGCATCTACAGTAACCTCACCAGAGGCAATCAGCTCACCCGGAGTGATAAATGCGCTCTTGTCAGCCTTGTATGTAGGCAGAGAGTCTTGCTTATATACATTAACCTTGATTGTGCCCTTGCCTGATGCAGACAAGTTAGCGTAACGGATAGCCACTTTTTTCAGAGCGTAAGGTGCTGTAGGAGCCTCAAAAGCAGAGCAGAATGCATCGATTGACTTGATTGAGCCAGATGAGTTACCAGCGTTTTTACCAAACCACCAGCCTTTGTCATTGTCTCCGTAAGCCTTGGCACCTGAATAATAAGTGAAAGCATATTGTTGTTCTTCATTACCATCAGGATTGCTCGTGTCGTGAGACATTGACACAAAACCGCCTTGACTAAGCAAAGAAGCATCTGGCACCGACATCACATTGTGTGAATAAGCCACATATTCTTTTGTCTTGCTGTCGTAGCTCTGGTTTTTCAAAAAGAACACACTGCTTGCAGAGCCGTCCTTAGCCTGCAGCATAGGCACGGAGTCAATCTCCAATCTATAAGACACACCTTCCAAGTCCTTAGTCTTGGCAGAATACCAGTTTTGCTCACCACTGCGGTAAAGTTGCACAGCCCAGTTATAAGTGGCTGCATCAGAAGCCCCAGTTGTGGTGTTAACAAAAGTATATGCCTGCAATGGCTTCACCCACAAGCGGTGAGCATAGTAAGTTCCAGCATATTCGCCCTTAGTGTCTATAATATCATTAGAATAGAAAGCACCTGCAGGACGCTTGTAAGAAGCCTGCAAGTTTTGGTCAGCCTTCTTGGCAGCGGCTTTTGCCACAGTGGCATTGCCTTGCTCTGCCATCTCAGCTTGCAACATTTGAGCCTTCGACAAGTCTTGCTTAATCACAGGCACACTGAGCCAGTGTGCAAGACTCTTGTTCACCTCTTCACTAATCGCGGTTTGTGCCACCGCAGCTCCGCTAACCAACAGAGCACTGGCTAAAAGTAAACCTTTTTTCATAACTTGAAAATTTAATAAATGAATATATTAACTATTAAAACAAAATGCTAATTGTTTGTGCAACGCGTTGCCGCTCGCCTTTTCTGTTTTGTGCGTTTGGCAACAATCCTTTGAATTTCCCTAAAAAATACTATAATCGAATGTCGCAGTTTCTTAATAATTTTGTTTCTCATATATCAAGAGCTCGAGTCTGCCTCGTCACCCTTGTAATTGAGTGCAAAGATAACACTTTTCTTAATAAAACAAGTATAGTTACTATTATTTTTTAAAATTTTGCGTGTTTTTTCTTTCAATCTGTATTAAAATCGACAGAAAAACGCCAATTACGCTAACAAAATAAAACCACCCAACCAGCAACCAGGGGTGGCAGTGTGCCAGAGGCACACGTATAACACCATCACACCCCAACACCTACGCAGCAACACCCCATGACGTTATACGCGTACCTCCGGCACGCACTCCCTCTGTGGCAACCTTACCACCGACCGTCGCTGCGCTCCTCAGTCGGTGGCTACCTATACACGAGCCCCTCCAGGGCTCTCCACCCACGCACATTTTCCCCACCACGCCCCACACACATCACACACCAACCAACATCACACACCGCCACGCCAACGAGCTGGGTGGCGGTGTGCCAGAGGCACACGTATGCAGGTAACCCCCGACTGAGGAGCGCAGTGACGGTCGGGGACACCCACACCAGCAAGCAGGGCGGCAGTGTGCCGGAGGCACACGTATGCAGGTAACCCCCGACTGAGGAGCGCAGCGACGGTCGGGGGATTACCAGACACCCCACCACACCGCGTGCCGGAGGTACGCGTTCAGCACCAACCACAGCATGCAGAAAATAAGTGTAGGGCAGCCTCACGGCCACCCTACACCAGAAAAATAGTATGTTAAGAAACTGCTTTAGTTCTTTTCTATTGCCATGACACCATTACTTAACATTGATTGTCATGTAATTTGCCTCACTTGCTTTGTCGGCGAGCTTGATTTTCACAGGAGCAAGCACCGATGACGACTCTGCCACCAGATTAGTGCTGCCAAGCAGCTCAACGAGCTGTTTCAAGCCAGCCACGCCATTATAGAATGCGTAAAGGCTGCTGCCCTCGGTAGGAATGTCGAAGTTAAGTTTCAAGCCAGCCACGCCGTCATAAGCCACGCTGTAAGTGAACTCCAAAGGAATACGCTGAGAGCCAGTGCGTGGACGCACAGCGACATTCAACTTATATTTGTCGTCACCAACATAAGAGAGTTCCATTGACTGCACACGGTAGCGGCGCGAATACTTATCCAAGTCGGTCACCATCTGGTCGTATGCTGTCTTGAACGCACCGCCAAACGCAGTCATGTCAATAGTCCATGTGAGCGACTTGTCAGTAACCACCTTGTTGAGGTTGTCGGCAGTGATTGTGGTCTTGCCGTCGTCGGTGCAGAGCAGCGAACCGTCGGCTTGACGCACGAAGTGCTGCACCATAAAGGTGCTGTCCTCGGCGCCAAAGGCGTTCATCAGAGTCAAGCCATTGTGAGTGATGATTGCATTGCGAGTCACAGTCTGCGTGATGGGGTCACCATCTTCAGGGCAGAAGTCGAGGAGCAATGAAGCGCCGTTTTTCACTGTGTAACGTTTGCCGTCAGGCAAGTTAAGATACACAGTCGGGATTTTGGCATTGAAGAACGAGTCGGTCAAAGCCACCACTTCGCCAAGATATTTCTTGTCGTCGGTGTTCTGGTCAATGCGCGTCATAATCATCTTCTGCTCATATTTCTTACCCTCAAGATACAGAGTGTCGTTGCTATATTTCATCAAGTCAAACTCATAGTCGCCCTTGTGTCCGTAACCAGCCTCATTGGCTTCAGTGCCAGGCACGTCCTCGGGGTTGGCAAAGAGGTGGAAATATTTGTTGTAGCTGTTAAGCGTGAGCACAGGGCCGTTGTCGCCAATCACGTCCCACAGCGAAGTCTCGCTGCCATAGGCTGTGCCAGTGGCATCGGGGTTGCTCAAGTAAGCAATGAAGCGGTTGTCGCCCGATATGGTCACCGAGCCGTTGGAGTTGAATGTGAAAAGATACACAAAACCCTCCTCGCTATCGGTGGTGAAATATTCAAGCTGCCATTTTCCGCCCTTGTCAGTAAGTATTTGTTTGAACGAAGCCTTTGCTTCATCGAGGCGTTGAGCTGCAGAGTGGTCGAAGATGTCATCTTCCTCACGCGAGCACGACGAGAATGCAACTCCCAGACCAAGCAGAGCAACTGCGCTTATACTTAAAATCTTATTCATGTGAAATTTCAATTTTGTAGTGTGAAAAACTTACTTTACGTTATCAATTTGCTGACGCAATGCCTTCATGTCGATGTGTTGCTGACGATATTGCACCTCCTGACGGAGTTTGTCAAGGTCAACACCCCATTTGTCTTTGAGCCAAGTGCGGGCAATCTCGATTTTTTGCTTGAGGGCAGCCACGCCGTCGATTCCGTCTTTGTCCTCCACAGGATAGATGCGCAGAGGGTTGCCATCAGAATCATAGAGCGAGCGGTGATGATATTCCACACCAGTCTCGGTAGAGTCGGTAATCACGTCCTTGTCAACAGCATATTTCTTGTTTTCGTCGCCTGCCTTGTTGTTGGCATAATAATACCAGCAGTAATACACAGCGTTGGGGTCAGATGCCGAAGCACTTGGTGTCTCCCAGCCGCGTGCAGCCATTTCGTAGATTTCAGCCCACTGCTCATCGGTCTTGGTGATGTAGTTGGCTATGGTCTCGGCGAAGTCCTCGCGGAAAGCGTCGCTTGCATAAGTGGTCACGAAACCCAGTGAGTTGACCACACCTATCTGACGGTTTTGCCAGTTGCTGGCATCGTAGTGTCCGGCAGAAATCTTGTTGAACTCCGAAGGATAAGTCTTCTTCTGGTGAAGAATGTGAGCAAACTCGTGGTGCATGGTCTTGAAGTAATACTCATTCATCTGGTTGAAGTCATTAATATCCATCTGGTTCACACGGAAAAGCGACACCTTGATACCACCCTCTGCCAAACCGAGAATAATCGTACCGGTAGTTGGGTTGTGGGCAGGAGAACCAATCAAGTGAATGATGCGTGGGCCATACTGCTTGAGGAACTCTGGGTTAACCACGTCTTTATAGACATCGAACCACAGATATTTTGCCAGCACTGCCAAGTCAACAGAGTTCTGGTAAGTGGCAGGCACAAGGTTGTAGTTCATGTTAGTACCCACGTCCTGCATCTTGTAGCGGAAGTCGAGGTTATAAACCTCAAGGTAGTTTTGCTGAAGCCACTTGTCAAACTTGTAAGTGGTGGAATTTGGATCGAGCTGCTCGTCACCTTCTGGGAAGATTGACTCCGTGAAGTCATCATCGCTGCATGAGTTGAGTGCCAGCACTGCAGCTCCGGCCACCAATAAAGGCGATATATAATACTTTAATGATTTCATATTTTATTGATGATTTTCTTTGTTATCAGAAGTTTCAGGAATTGCTTTCACCACCACGGCGTCGCTTGAGCCGGCCTTGCCAAGCTCCAGACGCGGATTTGCCTCAAGACCTGCGCTCAACACCTCACTTGGAATTTGGATTGCATAGCGTGGGTCAAGTGTCTTAAGTGTCTTCACCTCGTCGCGGCCAATCTTGTGAGTGATGCTCAAGCCCAGACGCTTGATGTCGAACCAGCGCATACCATTGTGAATTGTCTCGATGCGGCGCAGGTGCTGTATGCACTGCATATATGGCTCCATCTCGGCAGTCAGCTTATATTTTGGAGTGGCGCAAACCTCGTCGATGTGGATAGGTTTCACGATACCGAAACCAGGATCTTTAGAACCATAGAACTTAACAATTGCGTTGGCTGTCATAGGAATCATGCTGCTTGTTGAAGCCACACCCACCTTGTGAGCCTCGTCCCAAATCTTGAGGTCGGCCACACAGCCTTCAGTGTCGCCAAGGAAGAGCTTGGCCTCGGCACGGCAGAGCAGTGTTTCTTCGGCAGTGAACTCGGCGCGCACCATGTGCACATAGCCTATGCCTTGCACCTTGTCGGTGTATTCAAACTGCTCTCCCATGGTGCCGGCAAAATATTTGCCGTATTCCGACTCGGAGCACACGCCGCACACACCATTGAATGCCGGGTGCATAGAGAATGTCTCGTTGGTCGAAGAGTTACGCCACTTGCAGCCTTCCCAAGTTGGACCAGGGCCTTCGATTGTGGCACGTTTAGCATCGCGATTGGTAGTGTAGCGGTTGCTGCTATTGCGGCGCGACCATGTGGAGTAAGTTGACATGAGCAGGAAGTTGCCCGGACGCGAAATGCTCACAAAGTAGCGGTTGATGTCCTTAATATAGTAGAAGTTTCCTGCCTGTCCCCAAATGGTGTTCATCATCGTGGCAGGGTCAGAACCATTGAATGCAGCGTTGGCATAAGTTAGCACCTTGTCGTATTCGCGCTTGAACAGATAGAAGCGTGCTGCGAATGCGTTGGCGGCTGCGCGGTTGAAGTGATAGCGCGGAATTTCATACAAACCGTCGTTAATCAGCGGAAGTCCCTCGGTGAGGTCTTTCTCTATCTTCTCATAATCCTCTGCCACTGTGCCGCGGTCGTAGTGAACAAGTACGGTGGTTTCAGGCTTGGTCACATAAGGCACGCCTGGATCTACACAGTTCACTTCAGTGCCACGATAAGGCATGCAGAACACGTTAACCAAAATGAAGTGGTGATATGCACGCGACACGAGAGCCTCGCCCTTAACGGCTTTGAGCTTCTCAAGGTCGGTTGCGCTGAGGTTCACAGAGTCTTTCTCAAGCTCAGCCACACGCTCAAGCACGGCGTTAGTGGCAGCTATGGCATGATAGCAGCCTTCCCACACACCCGAAGGAGTGTCGCTGCCGATGCCCGACTTAACGTCTTCCCAAGCATACAGTTCATCGTCGGCCGATGAATAAGAATTGAGGTTATAGCGCACACCGTTGTCCGACGGTGAATTGTTGTCAATCACGTTGTCCGACGACAACTCACCCACCGGTCCGTAGTTATAGGAGGCGTAGGCATCAACCAGCAATTCGCGGCATTGGTCAACCGTTTTCAGGTCAACACGTGTATCGGGCACTTTGTCAAGAAAGTCGCTGCACGAAGACAAGCTCGTGAGTACCAAACCCGATGCTAATGCTATATATTTAAGTTTCATATTATCTCCTTAATTTTAATATATTGTGATAAATTCTCAATCGCTAATATCAGAGTCCGAAACGCAATGTGAATGTGAACTGTTTCGGGTTTGGCGAAGCCACACCTCCACTGTTGAAGAACTCTGGGTCTTGACCGTTGAGCTTTTTGTCGGCGTAAATCAGCCACAGGTTGGTTGCGGCAAACTTAACTGATGCTGTGTTGAGACGCAGATGCTTGATAAACGTTGCTGGCAGGTCGTAGGTCAAAGCCACTTCCTTCAGACGAATGAAATCACCCTTGGCAATGCGCTCGGTGCTGTAGTTGTAAGCGTTGTAGGCACGCGACAGATAAGTGTCTTGTTTGTACTGGCGGCGCGATGCAATCACAGGAACTGTAGTGTAGTTCTCGTCGCCTGGCACTACCCAGCGGTTCTTGAATTCCTTAGGCATGGCCTGAAGGTCGCTATATGCAGCTGAGAACGATGGGTCGAGACGCACCACATTGCCAAACGAGTAGGTCATGAACACATTGAGGTGGAAGCCTTTCCATGACAAGTTGTTGCCGAAACCACCAGTATAGAGAGGATCAACCGGACCTTCATATTTCAAGAAGCCGAGTTTCTCAAACTCCTGGAAGTTGATGTCACTTGTAGTAACCTCACCGTTTTCGTTGATGATTTGTGGAATACCATGCTCGTTAAGTCCCACGAAAGGAATTGAGAAGATGGCACGCACTGGGTAGCCCTGCAACGGGTAACCGGTACCTCTCACGAGGTCGATGACGCGCGAACGCGACACAAGGTCAGTAATCTTGTTCTTTGCAAAGGCAAAGGTCAAGTCTGTAGTCCATTGGAAATCTTTTGTGTCAATGTTTTTGGTGGTGATGGTGAACTCAACTCCGTGAGAAGCCATCGATGCCACATTGGCATATTTTCTTGTCATACCACCCACACCTTGAGTGTAGATTTGACCGATAAGGTCGTAGTTGTTACGCTTGTACCAGTCAAACACCAAGTTCAAGCGGTTGCCGAAGAAACCAAGGTCAACACCAAGGTCAAACTCATGTTTTTTCTCGTAAGTCAACTCGCTGTTGGCAAGAGCGTCGAGCGACAAACCGATTTCTTGAGCGTCGGTCTCCACACGCCAAGGCTTGCTTGAGTTGTAGATAGCCTCGGCATTGGCCAGACTTGTTGGTCCGCTCTCAGCAGTCAGTGAGTAAGACAAGCGGAGCTTTGCATAGCTCAAATATTTGTTGCCACTCCAGTTGCGGAACCATTCCTCCTCGTGTGCGTTCCATGCACCCGACACGTTCCATGTTGGCAACCAGCGGCTCTGGTGAGTGCGGCCCATCTTGTTAGAGCCCTCGTAACGCAAAGTACCGGTGAGAATGTAGCGGCCTTTGTAGCCGTAGCTTGCAGTGCCGAAGTATGCCATGTTGCGAGTGTAAGTGAATGAGTCACTATAGTAGTTGGCGTTTTCCTCTTGCTGCTGTTTGAAGAGCTTCCACTGAGTGAATGGCAGGTTACCCTCGCCATACACAATGCCCCATGCGTCGAATGCCTCGGCGTGACGGTCAATCTTACTTGCCTCCATACCGGCCATGGCGCTAACCAAGTGGTCGCGGTTGAAAGTGCGCTGATATTGTGCAGTGCCTCTGAAGTCGTATTGAGCCACAGAGTTTTGGGTGTAATACATGATACCACCCTTTGGCAGAACAGACACAGGCAGTGCGTTCTCCACATCTGGGTCGGTATATAAGTATGTGTTCGATGAGCGAATCAAAGCATCTTCCGGGTCAACACCGGCACGATATGCCATCGCTTGGTTACTCGACTCCTTCACATAGTGGTTACGGTCACTGCTGCTGTAACGATAAGAACCCAGCAGGTTAACCTCAAGACCTTGAATTGGCTTCAAGTTCAACTCACCTTGGAATTTTAAGTCAACAAGGTTGATGTTGATGTAGTTGTTTTCCAACTCATGGAATATGTTGAAGTCAGTGTAGTTGCGACGATAATACACATTAGGGTCAAGCGTACGCGATGTGTTCATTGCGTAGCTGAATGGGTTGATGTCGAAGTCACGGTTAACCTCACCACTCACAACATCAACGTTTTGGCTCAATGTTCCAGGTGCTTTCTGACGACGATAGCTGTCAGAGGTCAAGACCTTAACGCGGATTTTGTCGGTCAAATTGTAGCTTGCGTTGGCGTTGAATGTGTAACGCTCCACGTTGCTCGATTTATACCAACCTGGGTCGTTCATCAAAGAGATTGATGTGTAGAAGTTACCCTTGTCAGTACCACCGCTCACGCTAACTGAGTGGTTCTGCATTATGTTGTTGTTAAACAGCAAGTCAAACCAGTCGGTGTTGATAAACTCAGCCTGACGCAAGTAGGCGTTACGGGCAGCCTGGGTGTTGGCCAAACCAAACTTGCCGTTAGAGTATGTGTTCATCAAGTTATACATGCGGCCATACACACCGGTTGCGCTTGAGTTGGCAAGTGAGGCAAACTCCAGCCAGCCTTTGTTCTCCATTTCGCGATATATACCCATCTGCTCCTGAGAGTTGCTGATGTTGTAGTCGCTGTAGCTTGGTTTCAAGCGATAAGTGAACTCACCAGTGTAGTTGATTGAAGAGTGACCTTTGCGGCCTTGCTTGGTGGTAACGACAATCACACCGGCCATGGCGCGGGCACCATAGATAGATGTGGCAGAACCGTCTTTCAAGATTTGGAAGTCTGCAATGTCGTCGGCGTTGAGTCCGGCAATGGCAGAACTGATAAGTGTAACGGCGTCACCCGAAGAAAGGTCGTCGGCGCTAAGGTCAACGTTATCCTCAAGAATCACACCATCTACCACCCACAGTGGTTTCGAACTACCATAAATTGATGTTGCACCACGCACGCGAATCTTGGGCGCAGTTCCAAATGTACCAGACACGTTCTGAACCGAAACTCCTGCGGCACGACCTTCAAGTGCACGGCTCACATCGGCCACACCCGAAAGCTTTGCCTTGTCGGCATCAACCTTTTGGGTAGCTCCGGTGAAGAGTCGCTTGTCAACCTTCTGCATACCGGTCACAACCACCTCGGTGAGGACTTTCGAATCAGGACTTAAAACAATTTTCATTTCACCGTCTTTCACATCGACCTCTTGCGATGCCATTCCAATCGAAGCAACAACGATTTTCGACTTCTTCGAAGGAACGTTTAAGGTGAACTTACCATCAATGTCGGTAGCGGTTCCTACAGAACTCTTTCCTTTTAAAGTTACAGTAGCACCAATGATGGGTTCATTGTCTTCGGACGAAAACACCACACCAGTCACCTTCACTTGCGCGAAGAGTGTGCTTGATGTCAGTGTGATGACCAAGAGCAATAATAACTTTTTTAAACTCATAAGCACTGATTAAATTAATTGTTATTCTATTTAGTGATTATTTTGCAGTGTAAAGTGTAACAAGAAACAAAGACACAGACAATACTATTTATCGTTCTTTTAAAGCAATTTCCCTAAAATAATACACATCATTTTTTTGACAATGTTGTCACAAAATTGTCGTCTCACTTTAGCAGTTTCTTTTACAGTTTCTTAATTTTGGTTGCAAAGATACACATTTTTTAGCACACCAACTATTTTTGTGTATTAAAAATAACGTTTTGCTTACAATTTTGTTGCTTTTCGCCAGTTTTTCGTTCACAACTCTCACAAATTGCGCCTCACAGCCTCAAAAATCAAGCATTTTTCACAAAAAGCAAGGGAAGTTGCACCTGTGTAGTTGTGCAACCTCCCCTATTTTGGCCTGTATATATTATATAAGGTGTAGTGTGCGCACAGTGCGCCGCCAGTCCTTATTTTTCGGTCAGAATGTGCTTGGCATACTTCCAGCCCTTCTTGTCATAGATTTTCATCATGTGAGGCACTCTGGCTTTGAAGTCATCATAGTTCTTGCGCTCAGGGTTGGTCCACTGCACCTCGCACATGGCATCGATGCGTGGCAGCACCATATATTCCACATGAGGCATGGTGGCAATAAACTCCGTCCACAAGTTCTCTTGCGGACCAAGGATGTGCTTCTGCTGCTCGGCCGTGAGTTCTTGTGGCATTGGCTCAAACGAATAAACCGTCTTCACCGGCAAATAGCCACCTATCGCCCTTGGCTCTGTGCTATGGTCTTCTGACTGATAGAAGTCGAAATAGCAATATGACGTTGGCGTCATGAGCACATCGTTGCCTTTGCGTGCGCCGGCAATGCCCCCCTTGGTTCCACGCCACGACATGATGATTATGTTGTTGGATATGTTGCCGTCAAGCACCTCATCCCAACCTATCATGCGACGGCCACGCTTAGAAATTGTCTTGTAAGCAGTTTCGGTGATGTAGTTTTGCAGCAGAGTCTCGGCAGAATGTTTTCCGTCCGACACAATGCCCAAGCTCTTTATGCGCGCTTGGCACTTTGGGCATTTTTCCCAGTTAGCCTTGGGGCACTCGTCACCACCCACATGTATGTATTTCGATGGGAAAATATCCATCAATTCGTTAAGCACTTCTTTAATGAATGCGATGGTCTGGTCGTTGCCGGCGCAAAGCACATCGGCCATAACGCCCCAAGTGGACCTCACCTCGTATGGGCCACCTGTGCAACCCAGGTTTGGATAAGAAGCCAATGCGGCCGTCATATGGCCAGGCATATCAATTTCCGGAATCACGTTGACATAGCGGTCAGCAGCATACTTCACGATTTCTTTTGCTTGGGCTTGTGTGTAGAATCCGCCGTAAGGTTTTGAGTCGGCCACAGTGTCGCCCGACACTATGTCGCATCTCTTGCGCCAAGCACCCACTTTGGTGAGATTTGGATATTTCTTGATTTCTATTCTCCAGCCCTGGTCCTCGCTCAAGTGCCAGTGAAACTGGTTGATGTTGTGAAGGGCAAGAATGTCGATGTAGTTCTTCACCTCATCTACAGTGAAGAAATGACGGCCGCAGTCGAGCATACCGCCGCGGTAGCCAAATCGCGGATAGTCGTAGATTTGTCCCGATGGCAGATTCACCTCGCTTGCCGGTTCTTGTGGCAAAGCCTTGCGAAGGGTCTGCACGCCATAAAATGTACCGGCGGCACTTGCACCGTTGATTGTCACAGAGTTGCCGGTCACGGTGATTTTGTAGGCCTCATGGTTGGCATCTTTCAGGTCGGCTTTCACTACTATCACCTTGCCCTTGCTGGCCTTGCCTGCCACAGGCAGTGTCAAGCCCACGTCCTCTCTCACATAATCGGCAAGAAACTGGGCATTGCGTTTCAAGTCTTTGCCGCCTTGATACACGATTTTCACCGTGTTATCGAGCTTAAACGCTCCGGCCGACTTGTTCAACTCAATTTTTTGTGGCAACGGAATCACATTGTAGTTGGCATCGACAGCCTTAGCCGAAAACGCCAGGCACACCAGTGCGCACAATGTCATCATTTTTTTCATTTGTCTCATTTAGTTATTTATGTTTTAGTTATTAAAAAATTTTAGTCTTGCTTCAGTGGCATGTCACGCACCCCCAAAACCGCACGTTTCAGGCGGTTTCATTCACCCGTTCGGATTGTCGTCGCTGTCATATTTCTCATACAGGAAGTCATTGTAGGGGAAACGCTCCATGTGTATCGCCTTGGCCTTATCGTAGAGTATGCGTTTCAGCTCATCTACATTTTCCTTGTTTTTAGCCGAGATAAACACGCAGTTGCTGCCCAGACGCGACATCCACGTCTGTTTCAGCTCATCGAGCGGAATGTTCTCGCGGCTGCGTGGCGTGAGGTCGTCGGCGTCTTTCTCCACATAGGAGAATTGGTCTATTTTGTTAAACACCATTATCATCTCTTTGTTGCCAGAGTCACACACCTCTTGCAGTGTTTTGTTCACCACCTCTATCTGTTCCTCAAACTGTGGGTGTGATATATCCACCACATGCACGAGCACATCGGCATCACGCACCTCGTCGAGCGTTGATTTAAACGACTCTATGAGATGCGTTGGCAGCTTGCGAATGAAGCCCACAGTGTCGGTGAGCAGGAAAGGCAAGTTTTCTATCACCACCTTGCGCACCGTGGTGTCGAGCGTGGCAAACAGCTTGTTTTCTGCAAACACCTCGCTCTTGCTCAGCACATTCATAAGCGTTGACTTACCCACATTGGTGTAGCCCACGAGAGCTATTCGCGTGAGTTTACCGCGGTTTTTGCGCTGTATGGTTTTCTGTTTGTCGAGGTTCTGCAACTTCTGCTTCAACAGCGATATTTTAGTCTTGATGATACGGCGGTCAGTTTCAATCTGCTCCTCACCAGGGCCGCGCATACCTATACCGCCGCGCTGACGCTCAAGGTGGGTCCACATGCCCGACAATCGGGGCAGCAGATATTGATATTGGGCCAGCTCCACCTGCATTTTGGCATTGGCCGTCTGGGCTCGTTTGGCAAAAATGTCAAGAATAAGGCTTGTGCGGTCAAGCACCTTCACATGCGCCACCCTCTCTATGTTGGCCATCTGCTTGGGAGTGAGGTCATCGTCAAAAATCACGAGGTTCACGTCTTCATGAGCTTCTATATAGGCTGCTATCTCCTCAAGCTTGCCTTTGCCCACAAATGTGGTGCTGTTGGGTGTCTGGCAGCGTTGCACAAAACGCTTCACGGCCTTGGCTCCTGCCGTGTCGGCAAGAAACTCAAGCTCGTCGAGATATTCATTTGATTTTTGCTCGTTTTGTTGCGGAGTAATCAAACCAACCAACACAGCCCTTTCCTCCTCAAATTCATTTATTCTTTTCTTATCGTCAATTAAACCCATAGTTCACGAAAAAACAAACCTTATTTTACAAATATACGCATTTTTCTCCTATTGACACTCCGTTTTTTGCACTTCCATTTTGAACCATATACACTTCGCCACCTAATCTCGCTTCGGCATTTTAACCTCACCACATTTTTGCCTTAAGCACATGGGTACAAAACGACAAAAGCCGCTGCAAACTAAATTGCAGCAGCTTTTGTTGCCTTATAGAAAATTGTCATTTTTTCTTTTCCACCTTGTTATAACGCTTATTCAAGCCGTCAACCACTTCCTTGGTGATGTCAAGTTTCGGGTCGATGTAGAACGATGCCGACTTGCGCAGCACCATGTCGTAGCCCTTCTTTTTGGCATACTCCTTCATGAAGTTTGAAATGGAGTCTGTGAGCTGCTGCGAGTTTTGAGTCATCTCGTTCTGTATGCTCTGCTGCATAGTGCCCAGATAGTTTTGTGCGTCGCTCTGCATCTTTTGCAGCTTTGCCTGATCAGCATTCAGGCTCTCCTCATTCAGATAGCCGTTGTTTTTATATTTTTGCTGCATTGCGCTGCCAAACTTGTTGATTTCGTTGCCGCGCTGCTGCTGTGCGGCATCAAACTGGTTTTGACGTCGGAGCATTGCCTCGTTGATGTCCTTGGCAAGGTTATACTGTGAAAGGAGCGTGTCCTCGTCAACATAGCGGATAGTGAGTTGCTCTGTCGCACCCTTAGGAAGATTGGCCGGCTTGGCGTTCTCTGGTTTGTCGTTACACGACACTGCACCAAGAAACATCATGGTAGCCAACACGCAATTTGTCAATTTTTTCGCAAAATTCATCTTGTTACTATTTACTATCAAAAAAAATAAGTCAATTGTTATAAAATTCATTATCACGAGCGCATGATATTCCTCGTTTGCGCATCTCCGGGTTGTTGTGAATGTGACTGTTCGGGAACTTTCCCCCTTTCACAAAAAACACCTTGACCCCAAGAAGAGCCACGGCTAATCCCACAAGAACCACAATGGCGAGAATTAATATCAACATGCGTTTCGTTTTTGTTATGCAAATATAGAAAACCTTTGTGACTTATAGCACCTATTTCAAAACAAATTTGTAACTTTACGATTGGAATAAATTGTTTTTTAACAATTTTTCAGCATCTTTGTTTGTCACAAATTCTTATTTATAAATTATAGAGTTTAATTATGACTATTAAAGACTTAAAACCCAAAAACGTCTGGTCTATTTTTGAACAGATTACCAAAGTTCCGCGTCCTTCTGGTCACCTCGACAAGATACGCGAATGGCTTGTGAATTTTGCAAAGGAGAACAATCTCGAATACAAGGTGGACAACGTGGGCAATGTGGCTATCTTCCGCCCTGCCGCCCCTGGTTTTGAAAACGCCAAGGGCGTGGTGCTGCAAGGCCACATGGACATGGTGGCCGAAAAAGCAGCCACAAGCAAACACAATTTCCTCACCGACCCCATTGAGACTATCGTTGACGGCGAGTGGCTCAAAGCCAACAACACCACTCTTGGTGCCGACGACGGCATAGGCGTGGCCATGGCCCTGGCTGTGCTCACCGACAAAGACCTCAAATGCGGCCCACTTGAGGCACTTGTTACTGTTGACGAGGAAACCGGCCTTACCGGCGCTCTCGGCATGACCAAGGAGATGCTGCAAGGAAGCTATCTGCTCAACCTCGACAGCGAGGACGACGGCATCATCACTATGGGTTGCGCAGGCGGTGTGGTTTCGTGCATCACGCTCGACTACACTCCACAAGAAGCTCCTGCCGACCTCACATACTTTGAAATCAAGATTGGCAAACTCCACGGTGGCCACTCTGGTAGCGACATTCACCTGGGCTACGCCTGCGCCACTAAGCAGATAGCACGTCTGCTCTACCGTCTGGGCAAGGAAATCGACTTTGAGCTTGCAAGTCTCAATGCCGGCAACCTCCACAACGCTATTGCCCACGAGGGCACAGCCGTTGTTGGCGTTAAAGCAGCCGACAAAGAGAAGCTTGCTGTTATCGTCAATCAATTCAAAGCTGACATTGAGGGCGAGTACAAAAACATAGAGAAAGAAATCGAAATCTCTTGCCACAGCACCGACAAGCCAGCACAAATCATCGACAAAGATACCGCCACACGCGTAATCGAGGCTCTGTTTGCAGCTCCTCACGGAGTGTCAGCCATGTGCCACGACATCGACGACCTGGTGCAGACTTCTACCAACCTGGCCTGCGTCAAGACTTTAGCTGACAAGAAAGAAATCTACATCGAGCAATTCACCCGCTCTTCTATCGAGAGCCAGAAGTTTGAGCTCGCTCACCAAATCGAAGCCACCTACAAGCTCGCTGGAGCACGCGAAGTGCGCGAGGAAGGCAGCTACCAAGGCTGGGAGCCAAACCTCGACAACCACATTCTCAAAGTGGCTGTGGAGTCGTGGGAGAAGCTCTATGGCGTTAAACCTATAGTCAACGCCATTCACGCCGGTCTGGAGTGCGGACTGTTCATGAAAGTGCGCCCCGACATGGATATGATTTCTTATGGTCCTACACTGCAAAACGTACACTCTCCAAAAGAGCGTTGCCACATTCCTGCAGTTCAAAAAGCATGGGATTTCACCATCGACATTTTGAAACAAGTAGCAGCCGGCAAGTAATCGGCTCATAACCCATAGGCGATGCCGCAACACACTCACAAAGCGAATGTGCGGCCTCGCCTTTTTTATTTTTAGCAATCGGGCTTGCGCGTACAGCGCAATGCAGTGGCCGATTGACGTTTAACCAAACAAAACACAAGTTCTATATGCCTAAAACGAAATTCATAATTTGCGTGATGGCGGCTCTGCTGCCAGCACTGGCTTTTTCTCAACAAGAGGACAAGGCCACACGCATCATTGAGCAACAGCACCACGACCTCACCGAGAAAGATTTTGCCAACGACTCGCCCAACGACCGCTACAAGCGGCTCACCGAAAGCGACTACCAAAAAGTGGCAAACGAACTTGGCATCGAGGTTGCCGCCATCAAGGCTCTAAGCAAAATCGAGGCTGGCAACGCCGGCTTTGTCAATCCCGGCAAACCCACCATCAATTTTGACCTCTGGGTGTTTAAGTCTATGCTCCGCAAAAACGGCCACACCATATCGGCTGCGAGCAAGAAAGCCCCTATTGCGTTTGCCAGGGTCAACACCAAGCGTTTTGGCAGCTATGGCAAAGCTCAGTGGGCCAGACTCAACGATGCCTGCCGTGTGAACCGCGACCTCGCGCTGCAATCCACGTTTTGGGGCATGTTTCAAATAGGAGGCTTCAACTACAAGAAGTGCGACTGCTCTTCGGCCGAAGAAATGGCCACTCTCATGAAACAAAGCGAGGCTATGCAGCTCGAACTTTTTGCACGGTTCATTCGCAATTGTGGGTTGGTTAAATACATCAAGGCGCACAACTGGTATGCGTTTTCCAAGGGTTACAACGGCAATCGTGTGGTCAAAGGCTATGCCGCACGCATAGCGCGCGAATATGCCCGCTTCAAAAAGCAATAAATCCACCACACACCACAAGTTTATTTCTCACATTCACACATCACACATGCAAGTTATCTACGAAGACAACCACCTGATTATTGTCAACAAAGACTGCGGTGAGCTTGTTCAAGGCGACATAACCGGCGACGAGCCGTTGGTCGAAACGCTCAAAAAGTGGATTAAGGTAAAATACAACAAGCCTGGCAACGTGTTTTGCGGTGTCACCCACCGCATCGACCGCCCCACATGCGGCCTGGTGGTGTTTGCGCGCACAAGCAAGGCGCTGTCGCGCATGAACGCCATGTTCAAAGAGGGACAAGTGCATAAAACCTACTGGGCGATAGTGAAAAACCGTCCGCCCAAAGACGAGGACACTCTCACCAATTACTTGACGGCAATAGAGAAAGGCAACAAGACCTATGTGTCTAACTTCCCTAAATATGGCGCTAAAAAAGCCACTCTGAAATACAAGGTTATTGCGCAAAGCAACAATTACTGGCTTCTTGAAATCAACCTAATGACCGGGCGTAAGCATCAAATCAGGGCACAGCTCTCCCACATAGGCTGCCCCATAAAAGGCGACTTGAAATATGGTGCCAAACGCAGCAATCCCGATGGCGGCATTTCGCTGCAGTCACACCGCATCACATTTGTGCACCCGGTGTCAAAACTCAACATCGATGTTACCGCCCCTGTTCCCGACGACACACTGTGGCAAAGCCTTGCCCAAAACGTTGGCAAGCCGCTGGTTTAATTCCAGACTCAACTTTGTGGGTTGAGTTGATTTTTGTAATTTTGCAACACAATATTATAAACAACTAAATAACTAAAAGATATTTAACTTATGGCAAACACTCCTGAGTTTAAATACGCCCCTATGTTCCAACTCGGCAAAGACGACACCGAGTATTACCTCTTGAGCAAAGAGGGCGTAAGCACTTCCACTTTCGAAGGCAAAGAAATCCTCAAAGTAACACCCGAAGCCCTCACCCTCCTCAGCCAGCAGGCTTTTCATGATGTTGAGTTCATGCTTCGCCGTGCACACAATGAGCAAGTGGCTAAAATCCTAAAAGACCCCGAATCTTCTGAAAACGACAAATATGTGGCACTGCAATTCCTGCGCAATGCCGAAACTGCCGTTAAGGGAATTCTTCCTTTCTGCCAAGACACTGGCACGGCAATTATTCATGGCGAGAAAGGTCAGCAGGTATGGACAGGCTTCGACGATGCCGAGGCTCTATCACACGGCGTTTACAACACGTTCACACAAGACAATCTGCGCTACTCACAAAATGCGCCTCTCACAATGTATGACGAGGTTAACACCCGCTGCAACTTGCCTGCCCAAATCGACATCGAGGCTTGCGAAGGTGCAGAATATCACTTCATAATGGTTGCCAAGGGTGGTGGCTCGGCCAACAAGACCTACTTCTACCCCATGACCAAGGCCACAATACAAAACGAGAGCACTCTGCTTCCGTTCCTTGTTGAGAAAATGAAGAGCCTTGGCACAGCAGCCTGCCCACCTTATCACATCGCATTCGTGATTGGTGGCACATCGGCAGAGAAAAACCTCCTCACCGTGAAGCTCGCTTCTATCAAATATTACGATTCTCTGCCCACAACTGGCGACGAGACTGGCCGCGCTTTCCGCGACATCGACCTTGAGAACAAACTTCTTGAGGAAGCACACAAAATCGGTCTTGGCGCACAATTCGGTGGCAAGGCTCTGGCTCACGACATTCGCGTTATCCGTCTGCCTCGCCACGGAGCAAGCTGCCCTATCGGCATGGGTGTGAGCTGCTCTGCCGACCGCAACATCAAGGCTAAAATCAACAAAGACGGCATCTGGCTCGAAAAACTCGACACCAACCCAAGTGAACTTATCCCAGAGGAATACCGCAAACCGGGCGAAGGCGGCAGCGGCATTGAGATTGACCTCGACAAAGGCATTGACCACGTGAGAGAGGAATTGTCGAAATATCCTGTCAGCACACGCGTCAACCTCAATGGCACAATCATTGTGGCTCGCGACATTGCTCACGCCAAGCTCAAGGCTCGCCTCGATGCTGGCGAGGATATGCCTCAATATTTCAAGGACCACCCAATCCTCTATGCCGGACCAGCAAAGACACCGGAAGGCTATCCTTGCGGCAGCATGGGCCCGACAACAGCCAACCGCATGGACCCCTACGTTGATGAGTTCCAAGACCACGGAGCATCGCTCGTGATGATTGCCAAGGGCAACCGCACACAAGTTGTGACCGACGCCTGCAAAAAGCACGGTGGCTTCTATTTGGGCACAATAGGCGGCGTGGCAGCAGTGCTGTCGCAAAGCTGCATCAAGAGCATTGAGTGTGTGGAATATCCAGAGCTCGGCATGGAAGCCATCTGGAAAATCAAGGTTGTTGACTTCCCGGCATTCATTCTCGTTGATGACAAGGGCAACGACTTCTTCAAGCAGTTGAAGCCTTGGACTCCTAATTGCGCCAACTGCGGCAAATAAAAAGCAGCCAAATCAGCCACTAAGAATGGCATGACAACAAATAAGAAAAAACTCGGCAAGCAGCAACTTGTCGAGTTTTTCTGTTCTTTTAATTATTGCTTTATAACTTAAAATTTAGATTTTCATCCAGTCTGTGTAAATAGGGTCGCCTTTTTTGCCAAAACATTCACACGGACGCACAGCAAAGCGGAAATCCCGGTTTTTAGGCACCTCGTGCTCACCATACACGCAGAACACCTCGCCTTCGTCCATATCCTCACTCAAATAGAAATGCGGCGACATCACACGCTTTGTGTAGTATATCTCTGTTATGTCCTGAATTTGCATTTCAAGCTGCACCTCAAAGTCAAACGCCCTCACACCGTTGCGTTTTTTCAGAATGTTAGGAAAATGCACAGTGGTTTGCATTTGCTCCACGCCATAGCGGTCTTTGCCCTTGGCACGAGTCACCGTGGCCTTGTCGCCGGCGGCAAACTGAGGCACTATGGCATGCTCTGCGCGATATTCAAATGAGAATGGCTTGTCGCCAGGTGCTGGCAGCGGAATTATCCAGTTTTCGGCCAGAGGCTTGTCATACATAAAATCATGGCGTTCAAGTGTTATCTTGTCGTCATACACATTCATCACCATGCCTTGCTTGCCGTCGTCTTGATAAAGGCACTGCATTTGTGATGGCTCATGTGGATCGCCGTCAACATACAAGTTTTCCCTGCCGCCAAACGAGTAGGTTGACCTTAGCGAGGCAGTGCCCACACTGGTGAATGCGCCTTGCCATATAGTTCGCTCATCGTTGAGAATGTGGTGTGAGTGACCAGAGAATGCCACACAGTTAGGATATTCGCTCAGCGCCTTGGTGCTCTCTCCATTGTCGTGCCCCCAAGCCTGAGGTCCAGAGCAAGTGTCTTTCGGGTGTGGGTGCTGGAAAAAGAAGAACGGCTTTGTGCCCACCAGCTTGGCGTGGTTCTTGTCCAAAAACTCCTTAATGCCGGGAGTGCCGTCCCATGTGCCCCAGTGAGCGCCAATAAACTTGTAACCCTTCACGTCTTTCATATATATCTGCTGATACTTCTCATGATAATACTTCTTCCAGTATTCTGCCTTGTGATTCATTATCAGCTCTGTCTTTTTCACTTCTTCCTGTTGCTCCTTGGTCAAGAAAACGTCCATTGCGCCATAGTTCTGGCCCTCAAAGTCATGGTTGCCATACACAAACAAGCGTTCCACATGGCTGCCGTCAGGCAATTTATCTTTCGGGAACACACGAAACCAAGTGTCGGCCACCAGCTTCATCTGCCTTTCAAGTCCAGTGTCGGCCATATCGCCTGCTATAAGCACACCGTCCACATGGCGGTCTCTAAAATACTTGAATGTCTTTTCAAGCACAGTCACATCTTCAGGAATGCGAATGTGTATGTCACTCAAGACTCCAATCACCAGGTTTGGCTTGCCCATCTTGGTTGCTGCGGCGGCAAATGACTTGAAGTCAAGACACATCGCACCAGCCAGCATGGCTCCGCTTCTCAAAAAATTACGTCTATCCATAAGGTAAATTTCAATATTTTGTTTTCAGAATTTGTTAATGTGGGAATAAAGTTAATAAATATTCGCCAAAACACACATCAGTGGCACACAATTTAAGGTATTCGTGATTTATTTTTTAGTCAAACTGTCAAAACCAAATTCTGGTACAAAACCGCAGCAACTGTTAATTTTGTGTTAAAAATATGTTTTACGGCATATTTTCTTGAAGCACGCTCTTGACAATTCAAAATTTCTGCGTACCTTTGCAACGCAAATCGCGGGATGGAGCAGTGGTAGCTCGTTGGGCTCATAACCCAAAGGTCGTCAGTTCGAGTCTGGCTCCCGCCACTAAACAAAAAGCTGAATCATTCAAGGTTCAGCTTTTTTTATTTCCAATCCCTTGTCTTCTCATGGAGGACTAATAGATTCACCCGGCATAGTCATTCGGGATTTTTCTATAACTTTGTAACGTTAAAGCCCCGATTTTTATGCCACAGATAAAATCATATCCAATCATAAAATCACCTTTGAACTACACTGGAGGCAAATTCAAATTGCTTCCACAAATTCTTCCGCTATTTCCTCAAGGCATCAACACGTTTGTTGACTTATTTGCCGGGGGGTGCAACGTTGGGGTCAATGCTCCTGCAAAAAAAATAATCTGCAACGACATAATCCCCTACCTCATACAGATATTCAACAAATTCAAAGACACTGACAATTCCCTCATAACAGAATACATCAACAATAGAATTGCCGAATACTCGCTCTCGGCGACCAACGAAGCCGCATACAAGGCATTCAGGCAGCAATACAACGACAATCCCAATCCTCTCGACCTATATATCCTCATCACCCATTCGTTTAACTATCAGCTGCGATTCAACTCCCGTCATCAGTACAACAACCCTTTTGGCAAGGCCAACAGCACGTTCAATGCTGCAATGAGAAACAATCTCAATCTTTTCTTAGACAGGGTGAAAAGTATCGACATTGATTTCGTGTGCAACGACTTCTTATATTTCGACTTTTCTTCTATTACTGCCGATGATTTCATTTATTGCGACCCACCATACCTCATATCCACAGGAGCATACAATGACGGGAAACGCGGATTTAAGGGTTGGTCAGAATCTGAAGAATACCAGCTTCTCGCTATGCTTGAGGATTTTGACAAAAACGGCATTCGCTTTGCGCTGTCTAACGTGTTGCTCCACAAAGGCAAAACCAATCACATTCTTATTGATTGGATTGGCAGGCACAATTTCAAAGTAGCACATCTAAAGAAAAATTACGCGGCTTCATCATATCACACTTCCGACCGAAACAAAAACGGCAGCGATGAAGTTTTAATCATGAATTACTAACGCATGAGGTATATAGGCAACAAAGGAAACATTGTAGATAAAATCTATGCTATTTTGCAAGCAAATGGTGTGGAAGGCAAGTCTTTTTTCGATTTCTTTTCGGGCACAGCCAATGTTGCCAAGTTTTTCAAGCATAAAGGTTTTCAGATTTTTTCCTGCGATGTGATGTATCTCTCATATTGTTTGCAAAAAGCTTATATTGAGAACAACGACACACCTCAATTCTCACATCTTCTACCAAGTTTAGGGCATTGCCACCAGAATATTTTTGCCGAACCGCTCGACCTTGTCATCGAGTATCTCAATGGCATAAAACCCATAGAAGGCTTCATCTACTCAAACTATACCCCCGACGGAACTAAAGACCTACCACAGCCGCGCATGTACTTCAGCAGCGAAAACGGTGCAAAAATCGACGCTGTGAGAATCGCTATTGAAGCATGGAAGAAGCAAGAATTAATATCCAGCTCCGAATATTTCATTTTGTTGGCCTGCCTCATAGAATCAGTTTCTTTCTATGCCAATATTGCCGGGGTTTATGCCGCATTTCACAAGAAATGGGACCCCAGAGCCGTGAAGCCTTTCGTTTTGCGGCGCATTGAGTTAATCAACAACGGCAAAAGCAACCATGTGTTCTGCGCCAACAGCATGAGTCTCATCGGCGAAATCAACGCAGACATACTCTATTTAGACCCACCTTACAACGCCAGACAATATTTGCCAAATTACCACTTGGTTGAAACCATTGCCGCTTATGACAATCCACAAATAAAGGGCGTTACTGGCATGCGTTGCGACGACTCCAAGAAATCAGATTTTTGCAATGCGAAAAAAGCTCTTGCCTGCCTGTCAAAAATTGCACAAGAAGCAAATTATAAGTACCTTGTCATGAGTTACAACTCCGAAGGAATCATGGCAGAAAATGACATTTTTGCCACACTGTCAGCCTTAGGCGAAGTGAAACTGGAGCAATTTGAACACGCAAGATTTAAAAGCAACAATAATGGCTTGGCCAAAACCAAGAAATCTGTTTTTGAACAGCTTTACATACTAAAAAAACAACAATGACACATGCCGCAAAAAATCTTTGGGTCCTCACAGAAGAGCGCCCTAAAAAAGAAGTTCTTAAAATGATTTTCAATCGGTTTGCCAAAGACCTTGAAATTGGTTTCTTTGGCAACGAACTTAAAATCATTCCAATCCTCAACGATGATAAGTGCTTTGCATTCACCTATGAGGTGATTGGCTTCAACTGCTCGCGAGTGAGTCATGTGTATATCAAAACCGTTTCAGGAGCTTCAAGTTTCACCGACTTTCTGATTTTTTATCAGAACGAGGAGCCCAGCCCCGAAACCGACACACCAATGTATGCAATCGAGGAAACCAAGACCGACGATAAAGAAAGCCGAAACACCGGTGTGTATCAGCGTTGCTCAAAATTTGTCTATATAAACCAGTTTTACTCCTCCACAAAAAAGATAATGCTCTATGACCTGCAAATTGAGCAAAAAGAAAATCCTACCGAAACATACATTTTCGGCACACGCCTGCTTTTGACTCTTGGGGTTGACATCTTAGGCAAGAAACTTGATGATAATTTGTTCAAGCCTTTTAGCTCCATAAGTGAGCTAATCGATGCAAAAAACAGCATGAGGAGAGCGCCAAAAGGCAATGTTCCCATACTAATCAAGCAATTTGATGATAAAATAACAATTTCTGGCCGTCTTTTCAAAAATGGAGGAATTGGTCATGACCCAAACATCGGTGCTCTGTCTATAATCTCCGCCGTGCTTCGCAAACTCGGTTGGAACAAGCCCATTGTAATTACTGACCATGGTCTTTCGCAATGCCATATTGGCAAGAGAAACAAGTTTGTGCAAATAGCCAATGCCCTAAACATAACTCTCGACGGTTTAACAATCCCAAACACAGCACTCCCCCACACCTATTGGCACTACGATTTGTCGGGCGAAAAACTTGGTACGATATTCATTCATATTGTGGTTGAGAACTTCACCTCAAGCTTCTCTGTCTTTGAGAATCATGCAGGCTGTGAGAAAAGCTACTTTCAAACGCCTGATGGCAAGCAGATACCCCTTGCCAAATACGCCGACAGAAATGCTTACAAGGCTGGCGACAAAAGCCAGATTGTCTATATCCCCGACCTGGTTCTTATTGATATTGACGAGCACGAAGCCATAACGATTGAAGGCAAAAAATATTGCAACAAGCAAAACGGCATTGACGAATTAAGAAATTACGACTCTTTTGATTCTTTGTATCTCAAGAAACATTATCCCTCATACCACATAGTGCGCACCGTGGTGCTTTATGGAAGCGAAAACGATTCCGTCTATGAGGTTGAAGTCGGTTTTCTGCTGAACGAGAAAGGTAAACTTGTGCTTGGCGTTAAGGCACCACGGCTTTTCACCACTGCCATAGCCAATCTTTTAAGCTACTGGAAATAATGCAACCATTTCCTTTTAATAAAGTTTTTTATTAATTTAGATGCACACTACGCTTATGGAGAAGAAACTGGCTGTAATATTTGAAGGCAACATCAACAACCGCTTGGGGGTGTTTAACGCAGTGGTCAACCACGTCAAGCATCTCCGTGAGATTGCTGACTACCATATTGATGTATTCATGATACAGGTGTATGACGGACGCATCATGGCAAAACTTCGCCACGCCAATCCTCCGGCAAATCGTCCAACAACCATCGTTGCTGATGGCGTAACAATAAATATTCGCTGGTTCAAACGCTCTTTTTGCGACGCTTTAGGACATAGGCTCTTTCACAAGCAGCCAGCACGATTTCTGCATTTTTTGCGAATCGACTTAGTTAGAGAGCTGCAGTCCTACGATGCCATCTCTGCCCACGACCGCATTGCCGGCAACGTGGCGGCTGCATGCCACAAAGCCTATGGTGTGCCATTCTTCATCACTTGGCATGGCACATCAATACACACCGAGCCCACCCAAGATGTTATGCTTAAAGCCATCACGGCACAGCTATTAGAGTCGGCAACCTGCAACTTCTTCGTTAGCCGCGAGCTGGCTCGCTTGGCTCGCAACATCACCAGCAAGCCATTCAAGCAAGAAATTCTGCTCAATGGAGCTTCCGCACAGTTCCACCGCCTGCCACAGCAGCGGCGCGATGCACTGCGACAGCAGTTCTGTGTGCCAACAGACAGCAAGGTGGTGGCTTTTGTTGGCAGATTTGAGGCTGTGAAAAGCCCCAATCTGCTCCCAGAAATTTTCGCCCTCATCAAGCGGCAATATGCCCATCACATCACATTTTGGGCTATAGGCGACGGCGACATGCTGCCGCAAACTAAGGCCGGCATGGCACAAGCCGGCGTCGATTGCAATTTCTGGGGACTGCAAATACCCGACAAAATGCCTGAATTCATGAATTGCATTGATGTGCTGATATTGCCGAGCCGTCTTGAGGGATTGCCGCTCGTGGCCATCGAGGCCTTGTCATGTGGTGCCAATGTGGTGGCTACCGATGTTGGCGGCACCGCCGAAGCCATTGGGGCAGACAATGTTTTCACGCTCGACGCCTCTTTCTCCGCCAACGCCGCCCACCGAGCCGCAGAAATGCTCTCAAGCCACATCGACCAGCAACTGCCACCTGATGTGAGCTGGACGGCAACGGCACAAAAAGAAAATGCAATCTACAAACGCTGGCTCAACGCTAACTAAAGTCTATTCTACAATGCAACAACAATACGCCGAAGTCCTGCTTCCTCTCGCCATACAAGGCACCTACACCTACCACATTCCCGACGGCATAACCTCGCTGCCCATAGGTTCACGTGTGCTCGTGCCTTTCGGACGCAAAAAATTCTATACTGCCATTGTTGTGCTAACCCACAACCGTGCACCACAGGGCTATGAGGTGAAGGACCTGCTTTCTGTGCTCGACCCCTACCCCATAGTGCAGCACCCGCAACTCAAATTTTGGTCTTGGATTGCCGACTACTATCTGTGTACGATAGGCGAAGTGTATAAGGCAGCACTCCCATCGGGGCTTAAAGTGGAGAGCGAAACGTTCATCAGCCCAAACCCCGACTTTGAGGAAAGCGAAGCCGGACAACTGACCGACCGCGAGAAAGTGATTCTCGACTTCACGGCACAGCGTGGCAGAATCCAGATTAACGACATTACCAAGGCCACAGGCTTCAAGTGCGTGGAGAGCATTGTCAGCAAGATGCTTGAAATCAACGCCATTCACGTTTCAGAACGCATCATCGACACTTATCGGCCCAAAACAGAAACATTCGTGCGCCTTTCCTTGCCAAAGGGCGACAACAAAGGGCTTGCTGCACTTTTCGAGATGGTGAAGCGTGCCAAGAAACAAGAGCAGCTGTTGCTCGCCTACCTCGACCTGTCGCATTGGCTGCAGTCACACACCGAGACCAAAGAGGTGTCGAAAGCCGAGTTGCTGAAACGCTCCGGCTGCACACAACCTGTGCTTTCTGCTGCTGCCCAAAGAGGCATTTTTGAAATCTACAAAAAAGAAATCAACCGCTTCGCCAGCTTGGGTTCCACACTTGGGCCTCTGCCAGAGCTGTCGGCAGAGCAAAGCACAGCCTATCGCGAGATTTTGCAGTCGTTCAAGACCCACAACATCACCCTGCTGCATGGAGTCACGTCAAGCGGCAAAACGTCAATCTACATGCACCTCATCAGCGAGGAACTAAAGCTTGGCAAGCAGACGCTGCTGTTGGTGCCCGAAATAGCATTGACCACACAGCTCACATTCCGTCTGAAAAAAGTGTTTGGCGACAAGCTGCTCATCTATCACTCCAAGTTCAGCGACAACGAGCGTGTCGATATATGGAAACAGCTGCTCAAGTCCACTGACCCATGCGTGGTGATAGGTGTGCGGTCGTCAGTGTTCCTGCCGTTCTCCAACCTCGGAATGGTAATAGTCGATGAGGAACACGACTCAAGCTACAAGCAGCAAGACCCAGCGCCTCGCTACAACGGCCGCAATGCCGCCATGGTTCTCGCCATGATGCACGGTGCAAAAACACTTCTTGGCTCTGCCACGCCGTCGGTGGAGACCTACTACAATGCCGAAAACGGCAAATACGGACTCGTAACGCTGTCCACACGCTACGAAGGCATAGAAATGCCAAGCGTGAAGGTCATCGACACCAAGCTGGCACGCAAAAAGCATGAGATGAACGGTTTCTTCTCCAAAGAGTTGATTGACGACTGCAAACAGGCCCTCGACAATGGCGAACAGGTGATTTTGTTCCAAAATCGCCGCGGATATGCCCCCATGGTGCGCTGCAAAGAGTGCGGCTGGGTGCCTCGGTGTACCAACTGCGACGTGTCGCTCACCTATCACAAATACACCGACACACTGTCGTGCCACTATTGCGGCTACACCATCTCGCTTCCCACAATCTGCCCGGCATGCGGTAACCCAGGCATTGAGATTGTGGGCTACGGCACTGAGCGCATAGAAGATGACGTTGAGGCTGTGTTTCCAGGCAAAACAATTCTCCGCATGGATCTCGACACCACACGCAACAAAAACGGTCATGAGAAAATCATCGAAGCCTTTTCAAAACGCAAGGCCGACATTCTGGTAGGCACACAAATGGTGACCAAAGGGCTCGACTTCAGTGGAGTGAACACCGTGGGCATACTCAATGCCGACACCATGATAAGTTTCCCCGACTTCCGCTCACACGAGCGAGCCTTCGACATGCTTGAGCAAGTAGCTGGCCGTGCTGGTCGTGCCCACAAGCAAGGCACAGTGATAGTGCAAACGTCCGACCCCACCCACCCCATAATTGAGTTTGTAAAGCAGCACGACTACATGAGTTTCTACCGCAACGAGCTTGCCGACCGCAAGCGCTTTCACTACCCACCATTCACGCGTATCATCAACATATTTCTCAAGCACCGCGACGATGCTGTGGTGGTGGAGATGTCTGTGCGTTATGCCAATATGCTGCGACAAGTGTTCGGAGCGCGTGTGCTGGGCCCAGAAGCCCCCATGGTGGCACGTGTGCAAAACCTCTATATACGGCAAATTGTTCTAAAAGTTGAGAATGAAGCCTCCATGACAAAAGTAAAGCAGCTGTTGCGCAGCATCTATGAACGCCTGCTCTCCCTCGACAGCCGCATGAAGTCAGTCCGCCTCCACTACGACGTTGACCCCTCCTAACCCCCCTCTCCCGAAAAGGTTTGGGTCAGAAATCAAGTTGCTTGAGGTTGCGACGAGCCCATGCTATGCGATGGCGTTCAAAGTGCCACCATTCGCGCTTGTATATCATGAAGCCGCTTTGCGTCATCACCTTACGCAACAAATATCTGTGATACAAAGCCGCTTTCGTCATTCTGCCTTGCGCCACGAGTCGGCGCTCATGGTCAGTGTGTGCCATGTCTGAAAACGAGTCAAACCCTGTGCCCATGTCCATTTCTTTGCCACAATAGGCAAGTGTCACGTCCACAGCCACGCCATAGTTGTGTGGACCGCCCTTAAACGGCCGTGCCACATAGCGCCGCCCTATGCCACGCTTCACCACGCGCCACATGTGCCACTGCGTGCTCACAGGCCGAGCTGCGTCAAGCACCATTATACTGTAATTTTTGTCATATTTTTTCAGCAGCCGCTGGGCTTTCACAAGCGAATTAGCTGCCTGTGCCGTCAAGTAAGCCCACTTCATGTTGCCATACATATTGACTCCGGCAAAATTGCGGGTTGTGCCGTAGCGCAAATCCACAATGAGCGACGTGTCAAGCCTTGCCACATCTACCATGCCACGTTTTTCAAACATGGCTCGCTCATAATGCCTTTCCGCTCCAGTAGCAGCACTTTGACACAGCACAGCGGCAATGCACAGCAGCACGCAGTAGCATGTTTTACTCACGCCGCATGTCATCAGAACAGTTCTTCTATTGCTTGAGGCTCTTGTGGCTCTGCCTCGCCTTCTTCACCGCTGGCATGGCCACCGCCCTCATAGAAGCCGTCTTTATGGCACGGATTAAAGCCGTCGGGGATTGAGAATTTCACGTCCTCCGTGTATGGCAGCGATGTGTCGTCATACACCTTTCGCATAAACAGGCCGTAGATTGGCAATGCCATTTCAGCACCCTGACCATAAGCCATGCTGTTGAAGTGAATGTAACGCTCATCTCCACCAACCCACACTCCGGTCACGAGTTCAGGTGTGAATCCCATAAACCAACCGTCGGCATTATAGTTTGTGGTTCCTGTTTTGCCACCCATTTCTGCGTTTATGTTGTAGGCGTAACGCAAGCGCGCACCAGTTCCGGCATCTACCACATTCATGAGCATTGAGAGCATCTTGTAGTAAGCCTCCTCGCTCAGCACCTCGGTCTGGTTGGGGTTAAATTCTGCCAGCACATTGCCCTCATTGTCAGTTATGCGGGTCACATATATCGGGTCAACCCTCATTCCTTGGTTGGCAAAAGCCGTGTAGGCACTCACCATTTCTCTTACCGACACCTCACACGGGCCCAAGCAAAGCGACACCACCGGGTCAAGATGATTGGTAATGCCGAAGTTGTGCAACGTCCGCACAAGTTCCTCCGGCGACAACACCTCCATCAAGCGTGCCGAAATCCAGTTGTTTGAGTATGTCAACGCCCAGCGCAAGTCCACCATCTGCCCTATTCTGCTATGACCTGAATTGCGTGGCGACCATGCACGTCCGCTCTTGTCATAGAGTGTGGGCTGCGTGTTAAGAAATCTGTCGCATGGCGTGTAGTCGTGCTCCATAGCCAGACTGTAGAGAAACGGCTTCATTGTTGAACCTATCTGGCGGCGACCTGTCGATACCATGTCATATTTGAAGAACTTGAAGTTTGGCCCTCCCACGTATGCCTTCACATAGCCTGTCTTAGGGTCCATCGACATCATGGCACAACGCAAAAACGACTTTGTGTAGAGCAGCGAGTCGAGTGGCGACATCACTGTGTCAATCTCTCCGCTGTAGCTGAACAAGTGTATTTCTGTCTTTTGGTTGAAGTTTGCCTTTATCTCGTTTTCGCTCAGTCCCTGCTGCTTCAGCACACGGTAACGCTCCGATTGCTTTATGGCACGGTCTATAAGCTGCTTTTTAGTCACAGCGCCAAGCTCCTCTTTGTCGTTGGTATAAGGATTCTTATAACCCCTGCGCTCACGGAAAAACTGTGGCTGAAGCGTTCCGCCCATGTGCTTGCGCACAGCCTTTTCGGCATAGGTCTGCATGCGTGAGTCGATTGTGGTGTATATCTTCAGTCCGTCACTGTATATGTCATAATTCTGTCCGTTGGGCTTATGATTTTTATTGCACCAGCCATAGAGCGGATTGTTGCGCCAAGCCACCGAATCGTCAACGTAGGCTTGCTGATTCCAGCTCGGATAATCCTCGCGCCGCGGTTCTTTTGCCGTCATCACGCGACGCAGCTCCTCGCGGAAATACGGAGCCAAACCATCGTTGTGGTCCACACGGTGATACGACAGCACTATCGGCAGACGCTTCAGCGAGTCGCACTCGGCTGCAGTGATTTTTCCGGCTTTCTGCATACGATCAAACACCACGTTGCGCCTGTGCTGCGTGCGCTCCGGGTGACGGAGCGGATTGTAAAACGACGGATTGTTGCACATGCCCACAAGCATAGCCGACTCCTGAATGTTGAGGTCACGAGGGTCTTTGCCGAAGTACACATAAGCCGCCGTCTTAATGCCCACGGCGTTGTTCAAGAAGTCAAACTGGTTGAAATACATCTTGATTATTTCGTCCTTGGTGTAGTAACGCTCCAGCTTCATGGCTATCACCCACTCTATAGGCTTCTGCAGCGCACGCTCAAATATGTTGCTCGACTGCGGCGAATAGAGCTGCTTGGCAAGCTGCTGCGTGATTGTGCTGCCGCCGCCAGCTCCTTTTTGTCCCATGAGCACGCGCTTCACCACGGCTCTCACCAGGGCTCTGCCATCTATTCCCGAGTGGCTCTCAAACCGCTCGTCCTCGGTCGATATGAGTGCGTCGGTAAGATATTTCGACATTTGGTCGAAATCCACATACACACGATTGCCCTTGCTCCTGTAGTAACGCCCCATCTCCACGCCATCGGCCGAAAACACCGTGGTGGCAAACTTGTCGGTAGGGTTTTTAAGTTCCTCGATTGGTGGCATGTAGCCTATGATGCCGTTGTATATCAGCACAAAAAGCACCACGCAAAAAGCGATGAATATGCCGAAACCTTTCCACATATATTTCACCACTTTTGCATCGTGCGCGGCCTTTTGGGCGTTGCCTTGTCTGTATTGCTGTCCGTTCATTTGCTGTTATGTTTTTCCGAAAGTTATCCGGAATATAGTTTGTAAAAACCTCATTTGCCGCCATGCGCAGCACCTATATTTTAGCAAAAGTAATAAAAATATCACAAACACAAGCCCTTTTCGCCGCGCGCCGGCTCACACAAGCCGTGCCAATGCCGCTGTGCCACAAGCCAAGCGCCCAGCCAAACCACCGTCATGCCCCCACCTGCGGCTTAATGCCGAAAACCCAAACACATAAAAAAGCAACGCTAAAAAAACATGTTTTTTAATGGCACAAAAATCTGTTTGTTGACAAAAAAATTATAACTTTGTAATGAATTATGACACTAAACCAACACTACATAAGGCAACATTTCGTGATGTGCTCTCCAAGACCATTCGGAAGCGTCTTTAACGTGCGGAATTTTTATAAAAAGTCAATCCTGATTTAAACTTATTTCGGATTGGCTTTTTTTGTGCCTATTTATAACAAAACGAGACTATATTTTCAAGCATTATGAACACTAAAAGTTTAGTTTCCATCACCGACCTCAACAAAGAGGAAATCCTCGATTTGCTCGAAAAGGCCAAAAGATTTGAGCAGAACCCAAATCAAAACATTCTTAACGGCAAAGTTGTGGCAACGCTGTTTTTTGAGCCATCAACACGCACACGTCTCAGTTTTGAGACGGCTGTCAACCGCCTAGGCGGCCGTGTCATAGGCTTCTCCGACGCCAAGACAAGCAGCCAGTCAAAAGGTGAAACCCTCAAAGACACAATCATGATTGTGAGCAATTATGCCGACCTCATCGTCATGCGCCACTATCTTGAGGGAGCAGCTCGCTATGCAAGCGAATTTGCTCCTGTGCCCATCATCAACGCCGGCGACGGAGCCAACCAGCACCCATCGCAGACCATGCTCGACCTCTACTCCATCTACAAGACGCAAGGCACTCTCGAAAACCTCACCATCACCATGGTGGGCGACTTGAAATATGGCCGCACAGTTCACTCGCTCCTCGAAGCTCTCTATTACTGGCACCCGACATTCAACTTCATTGCCTGCGATGAACTGAAGATGCCTATCCAATACAAGAACTTCTGCGACGAGCACGGCATCACATATCACGAATACACAGAGTTTTCTGAGGACATAATCAATCAGACCGACATTCTCTACATGACACGTGTGCAAGGCGAGAGATTTTCCGACCTCATGGAATATGAGCGCGTCAAGAGCCTCTACACCCTGCGCAACGACATGCTTGCCAACAGCAAGCCCAACTTGCGCGTGCTGCACCCGCTGCCACGCATCACCGAGATTACGCAAGACGTTGACGACAACCCCAAAGCCTACTATTTCCAGCAGGCCAAAAACGGGCTTTATGCGCGCCAAGCCATCATCTGCACGGCTTTAGGCATAGATTGTTAACCTTTTAAAGCATCACGAAAATGGATATAAAAGAAAAGAAAGAATTAGCAGTTGCCGCTCTCGAAAACGGCACCGTAATCGACCACATACCCAGCCAGTCGTTATTCAAGGTTGTCAACTTGCTTGGCATCAAGGACCTTGAGAACAGTGTGACCATAGGCTTCAATCTCGACAGCAAGCTCCTTGGCAAAAAAGGACTCATCAAGATTGCCGACGTGTTCTTCCCCGAAAGCACACTCAACCGCATTGCCCTCATCGCCCCACATGCCGTTATCAACATCATTCGCAATTTCGAAGTGGTTGACAAGCACACCGTGTCGCTGCCCAACGAGCTCACAGACATAGTGAAATGCAAAAACCCAAAGTGCATCTCCAACAACGAGCCCATGAAGTCGCGTTTCCATGTCATCGACCGCGACCACATTGTGCTCAAGTGCCAATATTGCAACTGCATTGAGACACACGACGAAATCGTGCTGAAATAATCACAAACGGTCAAATCACACCACACACTCAAACAAAACAAGATGAAAGTTAACTGGCGACCAGGCACAATGATTTATCCACTGCCTGCAGTCTTGGTGAGCTGCGGTTCGGAGCCGGCAGAATACAACGTGTTCACTGCCGCATGGGTGGGAACCATCTGTTCCGACCCTGCCATGTGCTACGTTTCTATCCGCCCATCACGTCACAGCTACGGCATCGTGAAGCGCAACATGGCATTCACCCTCAATCTCACCAACGAGGCTCTGGCTCGTGCCACCGACTGGTGCGGCGTGAAGTCGGGTCGCGATGTCAACAAGTTTGAAGCCATGGGACTGACACCTGTGAAGGGCGTGACCGTGAGTGCGCCCTACATCAGCGAAGCCCCCATAAGCATAGAGTGTGATGTGCGCGACATTGTGCACCTTGGCACACACGACATGTTCATCGCCACAGTGACCAACGTCATTGCCGACGATGCCTACATCGACCCCACAACCGGTGCGCTCGACCTTGACAAGGCCAAACTCATCTCCTACTGCCACGGCCACTACTACACCATGGGCTCACCCATAGGCAAGTTCGGCTGGTCAGTGCAAAAGAAGAAAAAATAAAAACACTAACAATAAAACAATCAAAATGAAAAGAGACTCAGCTATTTTTGACATCATTGAGAAGGAGCATCAGCGCCAGCAGCAAGGCATTGAGCTGATAGCAAGCGAAAACTTCGTGAGCGACCAGGTAATGCAAGCCATGGGAAGCTGCCTCACCAACAAATATGCCGAAGGCTATCCTGCCCATCGCTACTATGGCGGTTGCCAATTCGTAGATGAATCTGAAAACCTCGCAATAGAGCGCATCAAGCAGCTGTTTGGCGCAGAATATGCCAACGTGCAGCCTCACAGCGGTGCGCAAGCCAACATGGCCGTGTTCATGGCCTGCATGAAACCAGGCGACAAGTTCATGGGGCTCAACCTCTCTATGGGCGGACACCTGTCACACGGCAGTGCTGTCAACTTCTCCGGCATTATGTTCCACGACTGCGAATACGACGTTGACAAGACAACCAATCTCGTTGACTACGACATGATGGAAGAAGTGGCTCTGCGCGAGAAGCCAAAGTTGATTATTGGCGGTGCAAGCGCCTATAGCCGCGACTGGGATTATGAGCGCATGCGCAAAATAGCCGACGAGGTGGGCGCAATCCTCATGATTGACATGGCACACCCTGCCGGACTCATAGCAGCCGGTTTGCTCAAAAACCCACTGAAATATGCCCACATCGTCACCTCCACCACCCACAAGACACTCCGTGGTCCGCGTGGCGGCATCATTCTCATGGGCAAGGACTTCGACAACCCTTGGGGCAAAACCACCAAAAAAGGCGAAATCCGCAAGATGTCGTCGCTGCTCAACAGCGCCGTGTTCCCAGGTGTGCAAGGCGGTCCGCTTGAGCATGTGATTGCAGCCAAGGCCGTGGCCTTTGGCGAGGCCCTTCAGCCAGAGTTCAAAGACTACGCCCAACAAGTCAAGAAAAACGCTGCCGTCATGGCACAGGCTTTCATCGACAAGGGCTATAAAATCTGCACTGGCGGCACTGAAAACCACTGCATGCTCATCGACCTCCGCACCAAGTATCCGGAGCTCACAGGCAAGGTGGCAGAAAACGCCCTCGTGGCAGCCGACATCACCGTCAACAAAAACATGGTGCCCTACGACGACCGCTCTGCATTCCAGACATCGGGCATTCGCATAGGCACACCTGCCATCACCACCCGCGGTGCCAAAGAGGCTCTCATGCCCGAAATCGTGGAAATGATTGACACTGTACTTCAAGACCCCGAAAACCTTTCTGTAATCAAGACAGTGAAAGACAAGGTTAACGGCATCATGAAAGACTACCCGATGTTTGCATGGTAAAATAATTCAAGCTGGCGTGCGCACACTTGCGGTGCGTCAACACACACATAATCACAGGGCTTGCCAAACAAAAAATTTGGCAAGCCTTGCTTTTAGTCAAAAAATGTAATTTATTGGCTAATCTTATTAAATGTCAAGCACTCAACGCACTCCAATTGCACTTCTCACAATAAATCACTAATTTTGCAGAAATAATGCATTTTGACTAATGGTTTCAAAAACGCGGGAAAAACTTATTGATGTAGCTCGGCAACTCTTCGCCCACCAAGGCGTGGAGAACACCACCATGAACGATATTGCAAATGCCAGCGAGAAAGGCAGACGCACCATCTACACCTACTTCAAAAGCAAAACCGACATATTCAACGCTGTCGTGAGGCACGAAACCGACATGGTGATTGAGCGGCTTCAAAAACTGCCCGACATGCCTCTCACACCCGAAGAAAAGCTCATGAATTTCATCTTCATTCGCTTCGAAGCCATAAAAGAAGTCATAAACCGCAACGGCTCTCTCCGAGCAAGCTTCTTTCTCGACGTGCGTAAAGTGCACAAGGCACGCAACGCCAATGCCGCCAAAGAGGTTGAAATTCTCAAGAGAATTCTCCAGGAGGGCGTTGACAGCCAAGTGTTCCGCATAAAGCACGTTGACAAGGCTGCCATGATTTTGCTGCTGTGCCTCCAAGGACTCGATGTGCATTATGCGCGCAACAGTTTCGAGGACATAGGCATCGATAAGCTACGACTGCGCGCCTATATCAACGACTTCATCTTGCACGGCATCAAAGCCGACACCACAATGAACAAATTCAATCAAAATATTCTTTAATTTAAGCAACAAATGAAATTACTTGAAGGAAAAGTGGCTCTCATCACAGGAGCCGCACGCGGCATTGGCAAAGCCATTGCCCTTAAATTCGCAAGCGAAGGTGCCGACGTCGCCTTCACCGACCTCGTAATCGACGATAACGCAAAGAAAACCGAAGAAGAAATTGCCGCTTTTGGCGTTAAAGCCAAAGGCTTTGCCGGCAATGCTGCCAACTTTGCCGAGACTGAAGCCCTCGTTGGCACTATAAAGGAAGAGTTTGGCCACATCGACATTCTCGTCAACAATGCCGGAATCACAAAAGACGCGCTCATGCTCAAGATGACTGAGCAGCAGTGGGACGCCGTGATTGCAGTGAACCTCAAATCTGCGTTCAACTTCATTCACGCACTCGTGCCCATCATGAGCCGCCAGAGAGGTGGTTCTATCATCAACATGGCTTCAGTAGTTGGTGTTCACGGAAATGCCGGACAAGCCAACTATGCAGCCTCTAAGGCTGGCCTTATTGCCCTTGCCAAGTCAGTTGGCCAGGAAATGGGTCGCCGTGGCATTCGCGCCAATGCCATAGCCCCTGGCTTCATCGACACTGCCATGACTCAAGCTCTGCCAGAGGACATTCGCAAGCAATGGATTGAGAGCATTCCTCTGCGTCGCGGCGGCACAGTAGAAGACATTGCCAACGTTGCCACATTCTTGGCTTCTGACATGTCAAGCTACGTTACTGGCCAAGTTATCCAAGTAGATGGCGGCATGAACATGTGATTTTCCCACACACCATACAACAAGAAACGATGCCGACCGCTTGGTCAGCATCGTTTCTTGTTGTTTCTTATCGTGTCGGCGTTACTCTTGGCCGTACCATGGCGCGAATTGAGCCACTAAATCAAGCCTTTGTCTATCACGGCATTTGCCACCCATATCACAAAGAATGTCATAACACTCATCACCGCCACTATCAGCACCAGGTTTCTGTCTTTGGCGCCCTCCAGATTGTCAACGTCCTCTTTGTCGGCATCACCGTCCTGACGCTTTATGACCTTGTGATTACCGAATATCATTGCCACCAGTCCGGCAAGCATACCTATCACAACGGAGATTAAAATCCAAAACAAAACATGTGTCATAACCAATCCTCCTTATGTTTTAATCATCATCACCAAGAATCTCGGTCTCGCGCATCTCGGCATATTCCTCCCAGTCCGAGTCTTCAAACGCCTCTATTTCCAGAGGCAGCTTGTCGAATGCGGCAAGACTTTCATTAAGCTTTTTCTCAAACAAGTGCAGGCTTCTTGCATAGAACACCCAGTTGCGTATCCCGTCACCGGTATAAATCCCTGTGTTAACAGCCACAGGGTCGGCAGCGAAAGTTTCCTGCATTGCGTCGGTGACTTTTTCCATAAGCCTCGACGTAGCCAAATCGGGCATGCCTTGCTTGTCGCCTTCATATCGCCACGTCAGCTCCACCCTATACACATATTTGCCTGTGGCTTTCACACCGTCCATGTCACGGCGGCCTGTCACCATTATCAGGTTTCCGTTATCGGCTTCGGCAGGTGCCGTCCACCACTCATCGCTTATTTGAAATTTAGCCATTGATTGTCATCATTTTAACCCCACTAAATCACTACACGATGTTTGCATTAGCCAGAGTAAGCTGCCGCAAAAAGCCGCACGGCCGTCACCGCATTGCAAATGGGGATTTTAATTATTCAAAAATAATCTTTTTCTCCCGATTTTGCCTCGACCGCATGCCAAAATCTTTCAATTTTTCTGTAATTTTGTGTGTAATCACTTTTCACAAAATCACCAATGCAAACTATCATCATCTTAATTCTCGTGATTGCACTCGTGGCTGTGGCGGCAGCATGGTTTGTGCAAAACGGCAACGTGCTTAAACTCAAAGAGGAAAACGGCGGACTCGCATCGCAGCAGCAACAGCTGCGCGAGCAGCTTGGCGCAGCCAGCAGCAACATCGACAAACTTGAGTCGGCCAACAAGCAACTCAACGCCGAGGTGCTGTCGCTGTCGAAAGAAAACGCACGGCTCGGCGAGCAGGTGACACTCACCGAGAAAAAGCAGGAAGAGCTGAAATCGCAGTCGCAACTCGTGTTTCGTGACCTCGCCAACCAGATTTTCACCGAACAGGCAAAAACGTTCAAAACCGACAACGAGCAACGCATAGGCGAAATCCTCAATCCGTTTGCAAGCAACCTCGACAAGCTCAAAAAAGCCATCGACGACTACCAAAAGACCCAACTTGAGTATGGCGCTTCTCTCCAGCAGCAAATAAAAGACCTCTCTCTGGCCAACGACACTCTGGG
The DNA here is from genome assembly GCA_934675575.1 of uncultured Muribaculaceae bacterium. Classification (GTDB taxonomy): domain Bacteria; phylum Bacteroidota; class Bacteroidia; order Bacteroidales; family Muribaculaceae; genus Sodaliphilus. Next base: position 37,350 of record CAKUQQ010000008.1, on the reverse strand, counting down.
CAAAGAGGCGCAAGACCTCACCAAGGCGCTCAAAGGCGACAGTAAGATTCAGGGCGACTGGGGCGAGATGATTCTTGCGCGCATACTCGAACTGTCGGGATTGCGCGAGGGCGTCAACTATTCTCTCCAGGTGACACAAATAGACGGCAAGCAAGTGAAAAACGAGAATGGCTCCACATTGCGCCCCGACGTGGTTCTTTTCTTGCCAGACAAGAAGAACCTCATTGTTGATTCAAAAGTGTCGCTGACGGCGTTTTCTGGCTATGTGGGGGCATCTTCTCATGAAGACCAGCAACGCTTTTTGAAAAGCCACCTCGACTCCGTGAAAAAGCACGTTGACGAGCTTGCCGACAAGAGATACCAGTTTGTGGTCAATCATTCTGCCGATTTTGTGATGATGTTTATTCCCAATGAGGCTGCCTATCTGCTCGCCATGGAGAATGACCAGAGCCTGTGGGAATATGCCTACAAAAAGCAAATCATCATAGTCAGCCCCACTCACCTGATTGCCGTTGTGCGCCTCATCAGCCAGCTGTGGTCAAGGGAAATGCAGTCAAAAAACGCACAGCAAATTGCCGACGAGGCTGGCAAGATGCTCGACAAGTTTGCCGCTTTCATCAAAGATTTTGAAGACATACAAAAAAACATAGCCAGCACCCAAAAAGCTTACGACGCCGCTGCCAACAAGCTGCACTCCGGCAAAGGCAACCTATTGTCGCGAGCACAGAAGTTAAAGACTCTCGGTGCCAAAAACACAAAACCCCTGCCCGAAGCCGATGTCGATAGGCTACCGCCATCTGACCAATAAGGCAAAGGTCTTTTCGTGACATTCACGTTCTGCCACACATCAAGGCAGAGCGTTTTTTTTCGCCAAATTTTTATTGCATAAACGAGTCTTTGAAACCAAGGAAATAAAGCACTCCGTCAATTCCTATGGTCGATATGCTCTGCTGCGCCGTGGCCTTCACCTTGGGTTTAGCATGAAATGCTATGCCCAAGCCGGCAGTTTGCAGCATGGGCAGGTCGTTAGCTCCGTCACCCACGGCTATGGTTTGGGCTATGTTCACCTTCTCCACCTGGGCAAGCAGCTTCAGCAGTTCTGCCTTGCGCTGACCATCAACCACATCGCCCAGATAGCGGCCTGTGAGTTTTCCGTTTTCAATTTCAAGCTCATTGGCATACACATAGTCAATGCCATATTTTGCTTTCAGATAGTTGCCAAAATAAGTGAAACCACCCGACAGTATGGCTATTTTGTAGCCTGTGCGCTTCAGCACTGTCATCAGGCGGTCCACACCCTCAGTGATGGGCAAATGCTCGGCTATGTCGCGCATCACGCTCTCATCAAGCCCTTTCAGCAGTGCCACTCGGCGCGTGAAGCTCTCCTTGAAGTCTATCTCTCCGCGCATGGCACTGGCCGTTATGGCTTTCACCTCGTCGCCCACACCGGCGCGCATGGCCAGCTCATCAATGCACTCGGTCTCTATCAGCGTGGAGTCCATGTCGAAGCATATCAATCGGCGACAACGGCGATACATGTTGTCTTCCTGCAGCGATATGTCGAAACCAAGCTCATTGCTCAAGCGCATAAACTCGCTTTGCATGTGCTTGCGGTCGGCAAGCGTGCCTCGCACAGAAAACTCTATGCATGACTTGCGATTGTTCTCATCTACCTCGTCAAGCGGAATGCGGCCTGTCAATCGCCTTATGGCATCTATGTTCATTCCCTCGGCTGCCACCACACCGCTCACCACCGAAATCTGCCGCGCCGTGATTCTGCGGCCAAGCATGGTGATTATGTAGCGGTTTTTGCCCTGGCGCGACACCCAGTCGGCATAGTCAGAGAGCGATATGGGCGTGTATCTGATTTCCACCCCCATTTCACTTGCCTTGAAAAACAATTCCTTCATTATTTCGCCACTCTTGCTGCTCGTGGTCTTGAACATTATGCCGAGCGACAATGTGTGATGTATGTCGGCCTGACCAATATCCATAATCATAGCATCATATTTGCCGAGTATGGCTGTCAACGAAGATGTCACACCGGGCTTGTCATGACCCGATATATTAATCAGAATTAACTCAGTGTCGTCTGTTTGGTTCAATATTTCCATATTTCAATTTCGATGTTGTGCAAAATTAACCAAAATTTCCCATTCAGCCCCATGATGTGGGCATTTCGTTTTTGGCCACCGCATGCTGTGCCTCACCGTCTGTCACCATAGGCAGCCACAACGCACAAAAAAAGATGGGAAACCGCCGTCTCCCATCTTCATTTATCATTGTTTCTCCTCTTCAACAACAACTCATTTCACCCTAATCACCTTGCCGGCACGTATGCTTGTTCCGTTCAGTCCATTGAGCCTGCGCAAAGCAGCCACCGTGGTGCCGTTTTTCGCAGCTATTGCTCCCAGAGTGTCGCCGTTGCGCACCTTGTATGTCTTGCGTGTGGCAGTGCGCTTATAAGCCTTTGTGTAGCTCGACTTGCTGTAGCGGCTGTTGCTGTAACTGTCGTCATCGTTGCTGTAGCTCTTGGCTGCGCTGTAACGCACGCTTGGAGAGTAGTCGCGCGACTCCGTGTAGTTGCTCTTGGTGAATGTGTAGCTGTCGGTGTGCGTAGTGCGGTTCTCAAAGTCGAAAATAGCCTCCGGGTTGATTGGATAACCCATAAAGCGAGTTTCAAGATGCAAGTGAGGACCTGTGCTGCGACCTGTGGAACCGCTCAATGCAATAGGGGTTCCTGCCTTAACATATTGGTTGGGTTGCACGAGGAAGCGCGACAAGTGACCATACACGGTTTCCAGACCGTTGTTGTGGCGCACAATCACATAGAAACCGAAGCCTCCGCGCTCATATTTGGTCAGACGTATTCTGCCGTCGAATATTGCCCTCACGGTGTCGCCCATTGGGCAACGCATATCCACACCCTTGTGCACACGCTTGAAGCGTGGACGGTAGCCGTAGTGCGATGTTACATAGTTGCTTTTGATTGGCCACACATAGTTTCTCACGTTTATCACCTTGCGGTTTGGCACGTTTTCGTTCTTATAAGGGTTCACCAAGCCGCTCTCCCAGCCTTCTTCATAGATGTCTGGTTCTGGCTCAACCTCCTCATAAAGGTCGCTCGCAAACTTTTGGGCTTCTTCCAGCTTTATCTGGTCTTGTATTCTCGATTGCTTGGCAAGCAATGAGGCATGTGATTTTCTGTAATTGGTTACTGATTGCAGATTTTGTGCGCTTGCCACAAATGTCATCGAAGCAATTGCAAACAAACCTGCACTTACTATCTTTGTAAGACTTTTAAACTTCATGCATCTCTAATTTAATACGCGTTTTATCCGAACGGAAAACGAAAAGGGTCAAGACTATGCCCTAAGGGATATAATGTCAATAATCAGCTTCAAATTCACTCCAAAAAGCTAAAGATTATTGTCCGTTCTATTTTTGAAAACGCTCAAAGTTAAGCATTAATTTCATAATAATCTGAAAACCACTGCTAAAATTTGTAAATTAGAGTTGACAAATGTTGCAGCTTTTTGCAAATTACGCTGTATTTCAGCGCATTATGCTCACACTCATATCAACTTATGCGTCCCCAGTTAATTTTGTTGCCAAACAAAAAGTCAAGACGCTCACTCACAGCCTTATGCTCACGCATTTTCAGCTCTGGGTCTTTGCGCAGAAGTTCCTCCACATCTTCGCGTGCCAGCTGCAGCAACTGCCCGTCAGATGCCAAGTTTGCCACTTTCAGATTCAGAGGAATTCCGCTCTGTTGCGTTCCCTCCATGTCACCTGGTCCGCGTAGCTTCATGTCCTCTTCAGCCAGCACAAAGCCGTCACTCGTCTGCGTCATCACTTCAAGACGATGGCGCGTGTCGTGCGACAGCTCATATTTCGACATCAATATGCAGTATGACTGCTCCGAGCCACGCCCCACCCTGCCACGCAGCTGGTGAAGCTGCGACAGACCGAAACGCTCGGCGTTCTCTATCACCATAACGCTTGCGTTGGGCACATTCACCCCCACCTCTATCACTGTGGTGGCAACCAAAATCTGTGCTTTTCCACTTGCAAACTGCGACATCTGATAGTCTTTTTCGGCAGGCTTCATGCGGCCATGCACATAGCTCACCGTGTAGTCGGGAAACGTCTCACGCACTATTTCCAGACCATTTTCAAGGTCTTTCATGTCCATTTTCTCGTTTTCCTCTATCAGCGGATACACGATATACACCTGTCTGCCCTTGCTCAGCTCATCGCCCAAGAAGCGATACATCTTCACGCGGTCTTTCTCATAGCGCAACACCGTGGTCACAGCCTTGCGTCCAGGCGGCAACTCGTCAATCACCGACACGTCGAGGTCGCCGTAGGCCGTCATGGCAAGCGTGCGCGGTATGGGTGTGGCGGTCATCACCAGCACATGCGGAGCCACGGTCTTGTTCTTTTTCCACAGCCTGGCGCGCTGTGCCACGCCGAAGCGATGCTGCTCGTCGATGATTGCCAGGCCCAAGTTGTGAAATTGCACCGTGTCTTCTATCAGCGCATGAGTGCCAACCAATATTTGCAACTCGCCGCTCACAAGCTGGTCACTAATCCACTCGCGGTCTTTTTTCTTGGTGCTTCCTGTGAGCAAGGCTATCTTAACGCCTATTTTCTCGCACATCTGGCTCAAAGACTCATAGTGCTGCGTGGCAAGAATTTCAGTCGGAGCCATCAGGCACGCCTGAAATCCGTTGTCGAGGGCTATAAGCATGGTCAAAAACGCCACTATTGTCTTGCCGCTGCCCACATCGCCTTGCAGCAGACGGTTCATCTGGTGACCCGAACACAAGTCACGCCTGATTTCTTTTATTACACGTTTCTGCGCTCCAGTCAGCGGAAATTGCAAATAGTTGGCGTAAAAGTTGTTGAAGTAGTCACCCACCTTGGCAAACACGCTTCCGGGCAATTTCTTTGTCTCACCCTTCAAATACTTCAATATGTGCAATTCCAAAAAGAACAGCTCCTCATATTTCAGCCTCTCCTGCGCTTTGTGCAGACTGGCAATAGCCGTCGGGCAGTGTATGTTTACCAGTGCCTTGCCAAGAGGCATCAGGGCACGCTTTTGCAGCACGTCGGCCGGCAGCGTGTCCTCTATGTTTTCCACCGCCACACTCGCCAGCAGGTTGGCCACCAGCTTCTGTATGGTGCGCGACGAGATAGAGCGGTTGCGCAACTTCTCCGTCAGGTTATACACGCCTTGGAGCCCCCCGGCGTCTTTCACGTTGGCACACTCGTCTATTTCGGGGTGTACTATGCTATAGTGCAGCTTATATTGCGTAGGCTTGCCAAAAAGCACATATTCCACGCCTTGCCTATATGTGTTTTGTATAGACTTCACGCGGTTAAACCACACCACCTCTATTGTGCCTGTTCCGTCGGTAAACAGAGCCTGCAGGCGGCGGCGCGCTCCCTCGCCTTGAGTTGTGAAATTTATGAAACGGCCTTTTAGCTGTATGTAGGGCATATCGCACTTTATGTCGCTTATGTGGTGAATTGTGCTTCGGTCTATGTATCTGAACGGAAAATAATACAGCAAATCATAATAGGAGCGCACTCCAAGTTCGCTCCCAAGCAGTGCGGCACGCTTTGGCCCCACTCCGTGCAGATACTGTATGTCAACCGACGTCAAATCACTCATTCGCTCTCAAGTAATTTCTCTGCTATGGTCAAATCGAGCTTGTGCGTAATCTTCAAGTTGCGCTCATCGCCGGCACACAGCCACACGTCATGCCCGGAGCGTTCAAACACCGAGGCATCATCAGTGAAAAGTGGGTCAAAATCCACATCGTATGCAGCGCTGAGCAGCTGTGCGTTAAACGTCTGCGGTGTCTGCACCGCCCTAAGCGTGCTCCGGTCCATGGCCTCTGATTTGCCGCCGTCACCAAGCAACCTGACCGAATCAACCACTTTCACCACCGGTATGGCACTGCCTTTCTCGGCAGCAAGCGCAAATGTGTCGGCAATCACCTTTGGCGTGACGAGCGGACGCACGCCGTCGTGCACAGCCACAAGGTCGTCGGCGGCAAAATCTCCAAACGAGCCGAGTCCGTTTTTCACCGACTCAAACCGCGTGCTTCCGCCACACACCACCTTGTGTGCCGTGGCGAAACCATAACTGTCGCACAGCTGCTGCCAGTAGGCAATTTGAGTCTGCGGCAACACCACCGTTATCTCGTGCTCTTGTTGTGCCAGCACTTGCTCAAAGGCGTCTATTGTCCGCATCAGCACAGGCTTTCCTGCCAGTTCGAGAAACTGTTTCGGAACAGCCGACCCAAACCGGCTGCCGCTTCCACCAGCCACTATTATCACGCAATATCTCATAATGCCACCTTGTCGCTATATCATTTTTACTCAAATTTCTTCAATTCCATGTTTTTTCCGTCAAACACGGCATAAGTGAACTTGTCAATCCAGTCACCCAAAAACACTATCTTGCCGCCGGCAGCCATGTCACACACCCTTGCCGTGTGCAAATGCCCAAACACAAAGTAATCAACAGCTCCATTCGCCTTTGCATACTCACCTGCAAAATCCTCCAGTGTCGCCACATTGCGCTCTATCGCGGCTTCTACCTCGGCCTGCTTGCGCGATGTTCGGTTTTCGGCCGACCACCCAGTGGCTATGCAACTCGTCCACCTTGGGTGTATTGCGGCATAAAGCAGCTGGCACACACGGTTATAGAAGCAGAAACGCATAAAACGATACATCAGCGGCCGCTTGCCCACATCGTCGCCATGCGACAAAAAGAAGCGTTTGCCGCCAATCTCGACCGTCACATGCGTCTTGAGCACCGTCAGGCCTATCTCACTGCTCAGGTAGTCAAACAGCCACACGTCGTGGTTGCCCGTAATCCAGTAGATTTTCACCCCTGAGTCAGCAAGCTCGGCAAGTTTACCGAAAAAGCGCACAAATCCCCTCGGCACCACCGTCTTATACTCATACCAGTAGTCCAATATGTCACCAAGCAGATATATGGTCTCGGCGTCGTCTTTCACACTGTCAAGAAAACGCACCACGCGCTTCTCGTTGCCAAGCTTATCAGCAAGATACTTGGCGCCCAGATGCAAGTCCGACAAAAAATACACGTTGCCCATTGTAGCGTCTTTGTGTGTTAATTGTCTTCTACTTAATTAAAGCATGCCGAGTTCGAGTTTGGCCTCGTCGGTCATCATGCTTGAGTCCCACTCCGGTTCAAACACCAGCTGCACATTCACGCTCTTCACGCCGTCTATGCTCTCCACCTTCTGCCTTATGTCCTCAAACAAGAAGTCACCGGCAGGGCAGTTTGGCGCAGTCAGCGTCATGTCAATGCTCACATTGCCATCGTCATCTACGTCGATTTTGTAGATTAGTCCCAGGCTGTAAATGTCAACCGGAATTTCCGGGTCAAACACCGTTTTAAGCATTTTCACGATGTTTTCCTCTATCTCTGTTCGCTTTTCTTCTGTCATGTTTTCAGTTTATTTGATTTTTCAAAAATGCGGTTTTGCACCATCATTTTTTGTCAAACGCCGCAGTCACAAAGAGCGACGACAGCAGCAGGTTGAGCGCGCGCCACACCACCATGTCGTCATAGGGGTAGAATCCACCAGCCTCAAACTCCCTAAAATTAAGATACGTTCTGCACACCACCTCGTGAGTCTGCGTGTCGGTATATACGAGATAATAGCACACCAGGAAAAAGGCTCCCACGGCAAGCACCGAGTAGGCATAATAGACCGTGGCCGCCGTTTTCTTCACTGCGTTTTTATTCACAAAGCAGCTAACAGCCACCAGCACAGTCACCACCAGAGCACACAGCACCACGGCTGCCACAATGCCGCTTTTAGCCACCCATGCCCAGTATTCCACACCGAGCTCCACTACTTGCAGGACAAGAGCCACCAATGCCGCATAGCCCACACAATTGCCAGTCCAAGCCAAGGCTTTCGGATAGCCGGCCTCGGCTTCATCGTAGCGGCATGTGCGCCACACCGCGTGTGCTGCAAACACCACATTCATGGCATTCATAAGTCCTGCCGAGAGTAGAAATTGGGCTTCAAGCCTCATCGTCATGCCAAACGACAATGCCACAGCCACGCCAGCCACAATCAAGGCATAGAGCCGGCGCACTCCCTGCCACTTGCCGAAACTTATGCGAAGCACCACCGCAAGCAGCAGCAACACAGCCACAGCATACATCGGTATCATTATGCTCATGTCTGACATTGCACCGCCAAGTCGTGCAGCATTGCCCTGATGCACCATCGATATGGCCACAAAAGCATACCATACAAAACCAAGCACATCGGTCAACGACAGCTTTTTTCTTCCGTTTCCAAATATCTTATTTTTCATCATTCGCTTTTATTACGTTTTCTTCTGACTTTAGTTGCTTCGCCTGCACCTGCCCTCCGGTCTTGTATTTTTCACCAAGGGTCACAAGTTTTGGATACCTTTTGCTGAGCCTACCGCATATTTCCACTATTTTGCCGCGAGCGGCTTCATTGCCATACTTGTCGGCAAGCACCACATAAAACGGAAGCATGTCGAGTTCGCGCCCCCGACGCTTGTAGTAGTCGGCAAGTTCAGCCACATGGGTCGTGTCGCCCTTCACAACTATTGCCATGCGCACCGAGTCGCGAGCTTCCTTTGCGGCATCTGGCAGCTGTGTTGTGCCGTTGTACGGCTCCACATTAAATCGGCATGAGACAAGCATCAAGCCAGCCACCGCCAGCAAAATCAACTTTTTCATTTTTTGCCTCCTTTCTCCATTTCCAGCAGCTTCACCATGCGCTCTGCACAACGGTCATTTCCAAGTGCCACGCCTCGCTCCAGATAGCTCTCGGCAAACGCGCGGCAACTTGCGTCGGTCAAGCGGTCTTCCTGCTTCATAGCGTCATATATCCAGCCGCACACCGTAGGTGTGCCACCGTCGGCAAGCAGTGCATAATAAGGCAATGCCTCTGGCAAAGCCTGCCATGAGTTCATGGCGTTCATAAAATACAGCAACGAGTCTTGCTGCACACCCATGCCGTCGAAGTCACCGGTCAGCATTGCCACTTTCATTGAGTCAAGCATTGCGCTGTCAACCTCGGCCTTGGTGTTAAAGCCAAATTCATCGGTCTGCCTGTCGGCCACATTTGGCCTGAAGTGGCAGCTCGACATGGCCATAGCCACCAGTAGCAGCAATAAGCCCAATTTATTTTTCATTTTTCTATATGTTTTTTAAAAATCAATTATTATTCCTCTCGTGTTCAGTCAAATTCTCACGTCACAGCAAGTTCTCTATTTCTCCAAGCTCCTTGACCTCGGCGTCGCATGGCACACCAGTGCTGTCGGTGCCGCGTATGTTGAAAAATATCGTCTTCCACCCGGCGTCATGCGCTCCGGTAATGTCGGCATCGGGGTCATCGCCTATCATCACCGTGCTGCCGGCAGTACCGCCAGTCACACTCAGCGCATAGTCAAATATGCCGCGCATAGGCTTGGTGAAGCCGCAGTCATCGCTCAGCACAAGATGGTTTATGTAGCCGTCAATGCCGCCCGACTGCAACTTGCGGTCTTGAAGTCCCTTAAATCCGTTGCTCAAGGCATTCACGTCATAGCCCTTGCCTTGCAGATATGCCAGCAGCTTCTTTGCTCCAGGCACCACCTTGGGCAGGCGCGACAAGTAGTCGAGATATTCCTCGTTCATCGCTGCCCCAAGTTCATCGCAGCTGCCCTGGTAACCGGCTTTCTCCAGCACATAGCGAAACCTCTCGCGCTGCAGATACTCCTTGCTTATCTCGCCATGGTGAAACTTGTGCCACAACTCCACGTTCTTAGCGCGATATATGGCCACAAAATCCTCATAGCTACTGCACCAGTCGGCAAGGTGAAACTTGTGGTATGTGTGGTCAAGCGCCACTTTGCTGTTTTCGGTAAACCACCACAGTGTGTCGTCAACATCGAGAAACACGGTCGTTATGCCGTCAAATTTTCCTTTCATAGTCACAAATTTAGCACAATTAACTCGTTTGAGTGCCAGTTTTGCCCCAAAATGCACCCCGACATGCCCCAACTTGCCATTTTTGCCACTGGCCTTGTGCTGCCGTAAATGCCACTAATCCACAATAATTTGCCCAAATTTCATTGCATTTATCTTATTTATGTTTAAAAACAAGCCTATTTCAACAAATTCCAATGAAACTTTGTGCTAATTCAAAAAAAAAGTGCGATATTTGCAATGCAAAAACATAAAGGACTCTTGCACTTAATGTTTTAATAATCTTTATTATGACTTTGAATGCAATCCTTTTATTTTTTGTATTAATGTGAAATTATTTATTATTTTAAAATTACAAATACAATGACTAAAGCAGACATCGTAAGCGAAATTTCAAAATCTACCGGTATTGACAAAGCGTCTGTTCTCACTACTATCGAAAAATTCATGGAAGAGGTTAAGGATTCTCTTGGAAATGGAGAAAATGTTTACCTCAGAGGTTTCGGAAGCTTCATTGTCAAGACCCGTTCTCAAAAAACAGCTCGCAACATCTCTAAAAACACCACTATCATAATCCCAGAGCACAACATTCCGGCTTTCAAACCAGCCAAGGTGTTCATGGACCGTGTTAAGTGATTTTGCACTTCATCGCATAAAATTCAAATTTTTATATAACTAATTTTTTAAACTAAGTATAAAATGCCAAGCGGTAAAAAAAGAAAAGGTCACAAGATGGCCACGCACAAGCGTAAGAAGAGACTTAGAAAGAATAGACATAAGTCTAAGAAGTAATTCTTCATGGAAAGTTTCACAAGAACAAACGCGATGAAAAAATTTGCTTTCAACAATTTTTCTAAGAGTTTGTTCTTTGTTTTTTGAGGCGGTTTCAATCCGCCAATTTGTTGTATTTACACCCATCATTTAATGAGAAGTGAATTAGTAGTTGACGTTAACCCCAACGACATTTCCACCGCCCTGCTCGAGGACGGGAGGCTGGTGTCGTTGCAGCGCGAATCCCGCGACGCTTCCTACGCCGTCGGGAATCTCTACTTTGCCAAGGTAAAGAAGCTCATGCCCGGTCTCAACGCCGCGTTTGTCAACGTGGGCTATGAGAAAGACGCGTTTCTCCATTACCTTGATTTAGGCTCGCAGTTCAGCTCTTTTTCAAAATACATTAAATCTGTTCGCGAAAACCACGGCAAAAAGCCCATCAGTCTGTCTAAGACCAAGCTTTTGCCCGACATCGACAAGCACGGCACAATACAAGACGTTCTCACTCCTGGCCAGGAGCTGATTGTGCAAATCGCAAAAGAGCCAATCTCCACCAAGGGACCAAGGCTCACGACCGAAATCTCATTCACCGGGCGTTTCCTGGTGCTGATTCCTTTCAACAACAAGATTTCTGTCTCACAAAAAATCAAGGATTCGGCCGAGAAAGTGCGCCTGCGCAGCTTGATTGAGAGCATGAAGCCAAAAAACTTCGGAGTGATAATACGCACCAGCGCCGAAAACAAGCGCGCTGCCGACCTCAACTCCGAACTCAAGGTGCTGCTCAAGTGCTGGGAAGACAGCATAGCCAAGCTGCTTTATGCCACACCGCCCACACTCATCTACGAGGAGGAAAGCCGAGCCGTAAGCCTGATTCGCGACATTTTTAATCCCGATTTTGAAAGCATCTTCGTCAATAATGCCGACATTTTTGACCAGATTCACAACTATGTGAGCCTCATAGCCCCCGACCGCAGTGACATTGTGAAAATCTATTCCGACGACACTCCGATTTTCGACAAGTTCAATATCACAAAACAAATCAAGTCGTCGTTCGGACGCACCGTTTCATTCAAGTCGGGCGCATACATAATTATCGAAAGCACCGAAGCCTTGCACGTCATTGATGTCAACTCCGGCAACCGGTCCAAGATTTCAAACGACCAGGAGAGCAATGCACTCAATGTCAATCTGCTTGCCGCCGACGAGATTGCTCGCCAGCTGCGCCTGCGCGACATGGGCGGCATCATTGTCATCGACTACATCGACATGGCAAAGGCTGAGCACAGGCAAGCTCTCTACGACCACATGCGCGAAGTGATGCAAAAAGACCGTGCCCGCCACAACATCTTGCCTCTGAGCAAATTCGGACTGATGCAGATTACACGCCAGCGCGTGCGCCCTGCACTCGACATTGTCACGGCAGAAACCTGCCCGTCTTGCATGGGCAAAGGCGTGATTCAGCCATCGCTGCTGTTTACCGACACTCTCAAGGACAAAATCGACTATCTTGTCAACTCCCTCAAGGTGTCAAACTTCATTATGTATGTCCACCCCTATGTTGATGCCTACATCAAAAAAGGCATATTCTCCGAATACCGCAAATGGCGCATGGAGTTTGGGCGCAAATTCAAGATTATGCCCGACCAAAACCTCGCCTATCTTGAATACAAGGTATTCGACAAAAATCACAACGAAATCGACACTAAGGAAGAAAAAGACACAAGTAGCTCCCAGAGCAAGAAGGAGCGCCGCTTCAAGGACCAAAAAGATTTCGACGACACAAACGCATAACTGCCAGCCCACTCCACACTACTATGCCTGGCAGCGGCAATGCGCAAAGAGCCAAACAAAATCCCGCAAAAGAGCCAGTAAGCTCCAAAGCGGGATTTGTTTTTTTATTTTAGTATTTTAATGGGTGTGCTTCTGTTGCACACCCATTTGGCTAACGAACCACCCTGTCAGCAAACGCCTTGTTTGACCACACCACCATATTACCGTCTTTGTCAGAACTTATGGTCATCACCCCAAGGTGCTTGTCGTGCTCCATAATCTTCTTCACGCGCTCGGTGCCCATTGCCATGCAAGCCGTGGCCCAAGCGTCGGCAAGCATGCAGCTCGGCGCCACAATCGTTGCACTGAGCAGATTGGTCATCTGCGGATAACCTGTGGCAGGATTGATTATGTGAGCTATTTTCTGGCCGTCAACCACCTTATAGTTGCGATAGTTGCCGCTCGTGGCCACACCACCGCTGTCGAGTGCCACCACCAGTGCCGATGAGTGCGTCACCACAGTGTCGTTCTCTATGGGCATATCCACCGACACGTGCCACTCGCCGCCGCGATAGTTCACGCCACGGCATGCCACCTCACCGCCTATTTCCACCATGTAGTTTTCCACACCGTTGCGCGCCAGCATGCGCCCCACCTCGTCGCAGGCCATGCCCTTGGCTATGGAGCTGAAGTCAAACATTGTGCGTCCATCGTTCTTAACCAGCGTTTTACCCTCAAGTTTGGTCTTATCCATTCCCACAAACTTCAGTATGCTGTCAATCTGAGCTTTTTCGGGCAAACGCCCGGTTTTATAGCCAAATCCCCATGCGTTGACCAGAGGCATCACCGTGGGGTCGAACGCTCCACCGCTGCCGTTAAACACCTCGTGCGAGGTGTCATAAAGCCGCACAAAAAACTCGTCGGCCTCGGTTGTTTTGTTGGCGTTAAGTTTCGACAGCAGCGACTCCGAGTTAAACACCGACACACTTCTGTCAATCCGCTCAAGCACGGCCTCTATTGAGTCCTTCAGATTGTCTTTTGACTCGTATGATATGTGATATTCCGTGGTCCACACCGTGCCGCTCTCATTGTAGTAACGCTTGTGCTTGTTTGAGAAAAAAAACACCACCAGCGCCACCACGGCACACAGCAGCACAGCATAATATCTGCGCGATTTCAAGACATTGTTTTCCATAACATGTTTTCCATTTCTTTTTTTTCTGCAAACAAATTTATACATATTTGCCAAATGCCGCAACAATCAACATGCGCCACAAGCCAAAAGTTATGGCCGTGGCGCATGCGAGTGAAAATTAAATTGAATAAAAAAAAGTGTAAAATGGAAAGTTCTATTTAGTCTTATTTAGCCTTTTTGGGCGATTTCAAAAGCATGAAATACACAAACAGAAATGCCACTCCGGCTATCATCACAGCAAGAGCACCATTCTGGCTGCCCAAGCCGTCGCTTGCCAAACCCATCAATATGGGGAATATGGCACCGCCTATCAAGCCCATGATGAGCAGTCCCGACACCTCGTTTTGATAGTCCGGCTCGCTCGACAACGCCTCGGCGAATATTATCGAGAACACATTTGAGTTGCCGAAACCTATCAAGCCAATGCAGGCATATATGGCGACCTGGCTGTCAAGTACAATCATTCCGGCCAAGGCGATGAGCATTATCACCACGCTCAAGCCAAGGAATGTCTTGTTGCTGAACACACGCAGCAGAAATGCGCCCAAGAAGCTGCCCACCGTGCGGCAGAAGAAATAAACCGCAGTTGCGCCCATAGCCTCGTTGAGGCAAAGGCCGAAACGCTCCACAAGCACCTTGGGGGCTGTCATGTTGGTGCCCACGTCTATTCCCACATGGCACACTATGCCAAAGAAGCACAGCAGCACAAAAGGCTTTTTGAGCAAGCCCATGCACTCCATGAATCCCGACACTTTGCCCTCTGTTTTCTCCTCCTCGATGTGCGAGGCGAGCAGAAGCAGTGTGGCCAATATGCCTATCACAAAATATATCGGGAAAAGTATGCGCCACTCCAGCCCCATCAGCGATGTCGTCATTTTGGCACCCCAACTGGCTATTATTGGTGCTAAAAACGACGCTATAGCCTTCACAAACTGGCCGAATGTGATGCTGCTTGCCAATTTGTCTCCACTCACGAGCGAGCTAAGCAGCGGGTTGAGAGCCGTCTGCAGCATGGCGTTGCCTATGCCGAGCAGCACCGAGAACACTACTATTGATGGCAGTGAGTAGTCCACAACCGGCAGCACCATGGCCACCAGCGTCACCACCAGGCTTGCAAGCACAGTCTTTTTGCGCCCTATCTTGTTCATCAGCAGTCCCGATGGAACAGAGAACACAAGAAACATCAAAAACAGCATCGTAGAGGTCATGAAGTTTGCCATGCTGTCGCTCAAACCGAAATCCGATTTCACAAAATTGTTGGCAGTGCCTATCAGGTCCACGAAACCCATCGCAAAGAAGCATAGCATCACCGACACTATGGCAAGTCCAAAAGAAGTCTTTTTCTTATCAGTCATTGTTTAATCAAGTTAGTTAATATGCTTAGGTATTGCGGCGTTGCCCTCCAGACAACCGGTCCGCATTGCAAATATAGCTATATTTTTTCAAGAAACCGCCATTTTATGACACCACAATTCCTGACGCGCAAAAATCACCAAAAAGAACCGTTATCTTTGACAATCGGCGCAAACGAGTTAACTTTGCACAAATATTATGTGCAGAAATGAGCAAACTTAACACTTTATTCAAGGGTTTGATGTTAGCGGCAGCCGTGTGCCTGCTGGCGTTTGCTCAATCTTGCAGCTCCACAAAGCATGTGCCTAAAGACAAAACTTTGCTCGACAAGGTGAAAATCAACATCGAAGACGGTCATGGGCTGATAAAGCCATCGGAGCTTACAGGCTATTTGAGGCAGAACGAGAACCACAAGGTGCTCGGCGGACTCAAACTGCAGCTTGCACTCTACAACATTTCCGGGCGCGATTCGTCCAACTGGTTCAACAAGTGGATTAGGCGCGTGGGCGCACCACCGGTAATCTACGACTCCACTCTCACCATAGCCAGCGCCAACCAGCTGCGAATGGCACTCACCAATCGCGGCTACATGAAAAACAATGTGACCTATGTGGTCAAGCAAGACTCCGCTGCACGCAAAACCAGCGTGACCTATAACTTGCGCCTCAACGAGCCTTACTACGTCTCGTCGATAAGCTACAACATACACAACGACACTCTGCGCAACGCCATTCTTGCCGACTCGGCAGAATTTCCAATAAAGGTCAACTCGGTGTTCGACCACAACAAACTCGACAAAGAGCGCATTCTCATCACCGAGAATTTGCGAAACAAAGGCTACTATGCCTTCAACAAAGAAAACATCACCTTCACGGCCGACACCGCAGCCGGCTCGCGCGCTGTTGACCTCACGCTCAACACTCTGCCGCCACAAAAGAATGAGCACATGCCCTATTACGAGCGCCACAAGCCCTTTTATGTGCGCAACCTCACGTTTGTCACCAACTACGACCCTGTGGCCATGCAAAACGGCCACTATTTTGCCACCGACACCGTCACTTATCACAATTTCACGGTGTTCTATGGCAAGGAGCACTACATTCGCCGCCGTGTGCTCGAAGAGTGCTGCCACATAGAGCCTGGCAAGCGTTACAGCGCCAGCGACGTCAACCGCACCTACCAGGCTTTCGGACGCCAAGGCATAATCAAGTTTGTCAACATCGACATTCAGCCCGTTGGCGAGGTTGACGGCAAATTCTTGCTCGACGTGTATGTGTTGCTCACGCGCGACAAGTCGCAGTCGTTCTCCACATCGCTTGAGGGCACCAACTCCGAGGGCGACTTGGGCTTCGGCATTGGCCTCGACTACCAGCACCGCAATCTGCTTGGCGGCTCTGAGCTGCTCAACACCAAGTTCAAGATGTCGTATGAGAGCCTTTCGGGCAACCTTGGCGGACTCATCAACAACAACTACTCCGAGTATTCGGGCGAGGTGGGCATCACCTACCCAAAGTTCAAAGCACCGTTTTTGAAAAGCGACTTCAAGAAGAAGATTCAGGCTTCCACCGAGTTTGCCGTCAACTTCAACTATCAGGAACGCCCCGAATACACACGCATACTTGCCGGTGCGGGTTGGAAATACATTTGGAGCGAGAGGCAGAACCTCACGCGCCACACGTTCAACCTAATCGACCTCAACTATGTGTATCTGCCCAAAAGCCGCTACAATTTCCTCGACAGCATCACAAATCCGCTGTTGCGCTACTCCTATGAGGACCACTTCATCATGCGCATGGGCTATTCGTTCTATCACACCAACAAACTCTCTGCCACACCCATGGAGTCGCGCTTACAGCCCAACATCTACACCGTCAGAGCTTCGGCCGAAACTGCCGGCAACCTGCTCTATGCCATATCCAACATGGTAGGTCAGAAGCGCGACGCTGGCGATGCGTTCAAGGTGTTTGGCATTCGCTATTCGCAATATTTTAAGATTAACGGTGACTACGCTTTCACACATAATTTCAACAGCCGCAGCTCCATTTCGGTGCATGCCGGAGCCGGCTTGATTGTGCCCTACGGCAACTCGTCGGTAGCACCGTTTGAAAAACGGTTCTATGCCGGTGGAGCCAATGGCGTGCGTGGCTGGGGCATTCGCACCCTCGGTCCAGGAAGTTTCAACGCCTCCAACTCGCAAAACAGCTTCATCTATCAGTGCGGCGACATACGCATGGACGCCAACATCGAGTATCGCGCCAAGCTGTTCTGGGTGCTTGAAATGGCGGCGTTTCTCGATGCCGGCAACATTTGGACCATACGCGACTACGAGGACCAGCCCGGTGGCAAATTTGAGCTGACCAAGTTCTACAAACAGTTTGCCACCGCCTATGGCATAGGTCTCCGCCTCGACTTCACCTATTTCCTGCTGCGCTTCGATTTGGGCATGAAAGCCCACAATCCGGCCTCTGGGCAGGAACGGTGGCCGCTGGTCAATCCGCGCTTCTCACGCGATGCGGAATTCCACTTCTCGGTGGGCTATCCGTTCTGATTTTGCAGATATTTACATCATATTTTTATTTAACAACACATTTCTATGAAAAAATTGGTCATATTTGATCTCGACGGCACGCTGCTCAACACCATTGAGGACCTTGGGCATGCCGCCAACTACGCTCTGGAGCAAAATGGCTATGCAACCCACGCCATTGCCTCCTATCCGTTTTTTGTGGGCAACGGCGTGAAAAAACTCATTGAGAGAGTTCTGCCAGAGGATTGCCGCGATACCGACACCGTGAGCAAACTCCTAAAGGACTTCAAGGACTACTACAACGACCACTCTTTCGACTACACAAAGCCATACAACGGCATTCCGGAGCTGCTTGCCGACCTGCGCCAAAAAGGCGTGAAAGTGGCAGTGGCATCAAACAAATATCAGGCTGCTGTCGAAAACATCATTGCCCACTTCTTCCCTGAAATCGACTTTGCTGCCGTTGAGGGACAAAAAGAGGGTGTAAAGACCAAGCCAGACCCGTCTATCGTGTTCCAAATCCTGGCCAAGGCCAAAGCCCCCAAGGCCGAAGCTTTGTTCGTGGGCGACTCTGGTGTTGATATGGAGACGGCACGCCGTGCCTGCATCGACTCCGTGGGCGTGTCATGGGGTTTCCGCCCAGAAAAGGAGCTCAACGAGTATCATGCCGACCGCATCATTCACCGCCCCGAAGAGTTGCTTGGCATAGTCGCCGCCGAGGATTAATTCCCCCTCGCCTCCACCTGTTGCCGTTGCTGGCTCTACCAATCTTTTTTGAGTTGACAAACAAGGCAGCCGCTACCGCAAAGTTTGCAACAGTTGTTATTAATGACTACTTTTGCAGAAATATTTCCGCATTTGATTGTAATAAATACTCATTCATATCAAAAACTGTCGGAAATCAGCATAATGATTTATATTAAATTTTTCAATAATACATTAAGTTAAGCCTATGGATTGGTTAATCGACCTAATTCTGGGTAACGATATAGCCCACGCTATTTTCGTCTATTCCCTCGTAATCGCTTTGGGCGTAATCCTCGGAAAAATCAAGCTCCTTGGCATTTCGCTCGGCACCACATTCGTGCTGTTTGTCGGCATTGTGGTGGGTCACCTCGGACTCACGCCCGACATCAGCATCATCAAATTCATTCAGCAGTTCGGACTCATCTTGTTCCTGTTCTCCATCGGACTCCAGGTGGGACCGTCTTTCTTCTCGTCGTTTAAGCAGGGAGGCTTGCTGCTCAACGGACTCGCCGCACTCATCATTGTGCTCAACATCGCCGTGGCATTGGCCATTTTCTTTGCCGACGGTTCCATAAAGTTCAATGAGATTGTGGGTGTGCTTTCGGGTGCTGTGACCAACACTCCTGGTCTGGGTGCTGCCCAGCAGACGGTGATTGACACCCAAGGCCCAGCCGCACTGTCACTAAACGAGGCCATGTCTATGGGCTATGCCGCAGCCTATCCACTCGGTGTGATTGGCATCATTCTCACCATGATTCTTGTCAAGGTTTTCTTCAAAATCAATGTTGACAAGGAGTCACAGGCCATTGAGCAGGACAAAGACGATAGCCACTTGCACCCACACAATGTGACCTATGTGGTTACCAACAAACTCATCTTCGACCACACGCTTCAGCAGCTTCACCGCATCATCGACCGCGACTTTGTGGTGTCGCGCATGCAGAAAAAAGGCGACGGTGAGGTAATCATACCCAAATCAGAAACCAAAATTGAGGAAGGTGACAAAATGCTTATCGTCATGTCTATGCAAGACGAGGAGGTGTTCGACGTGATGATTGGCTCGCAAATCGACGACAAACTCGAAGACGACGCCGAGTGCCCCGAAACACAGCAAGTGGTGTCGCGCCGCATTCTCATCACCAAGAGCGAGTTGAGCGGCAAGAAACTCGGTTCGCTTCGTCTGCGCTCAGCCTATCACCTCAATGCCACCCACGTCAACCGTGCCGGTGTTGACCTCCTGGCAAGCCCCAACCTCTCGCTGCAAGTTGGCGACCGCGTTACGGTCGTTGGTCACCTTGGCGACATTGAGCACCTGGCTGAGAAGATGGGCAACTCCATGAAGCGTCTTAACCAGCCCAACATGTTCACCATATTCTTTGGCATAATGCTCGGCATTATTGTGGGTGCTGTGCCCATCGCCATTCCTGGCATGGCAGTGCCCATGAAACTCGGTTTGGCCGGTGGACCGCTCATCGTGGCTATTTTGCTCGGTCGCTATGGCTACAAGCTCAAAATCGTCACCTACACGTCGTCGTCGGCCAACCTGCTCTTGCGCGAGTTGGGAATATGCCTTTTCTTGGCCTCTGTGGGCGTTGCAGCCGGTGAAAAGTTCTTCTCCACCGTGTTCACCTCGCAAGGCGCCACATGGGTGTTCTACGGCTTCCTGATAACACTTATTCCGCTATTGGTTGTCGGCTTCTTGGCAAGGGGCAAGTTCAAAATCAACTATTGCTCCATCATGGGTCTGCTTTCAGGCTCCACCACCGACCCGCCAGCACTTGCTTATGCCAACAAGGTGGCAAACAACGATGCTCCTGCAGTGGCTTATTCCACGGTTTACCCACTCACCACATTCCTGCGAGTGGTGGCAGCACAAATCCTTGTCTTGGCATTAGTGTAATCTCAGCAGAAAACATTTCCATATAATCACAAATCAGGGCAGCATCACTTGATGCTGCCCTGATTTGTTTATCTTGCATCAGTTTACACGCCTGGAAAGTGTGTCAATGCTTTGCCATTTTACAGCACCACGACTTTGTGCCGCTCCACAACATACACACCAGGAGCAATGCCATCTATCACCGTGCGCCCGGCATTAATCTGCACAGAGCGCACCAGTGTGCCCGACACGGCATACACGTTCACTCTGCGTCCCTCTCTGCTCTCCACAACTATGCTTTGCTTGACGCCTTTCACGGTCAGCCCCATGTCGGTTTTTGCATCATTCACGCCACCCACAGTGTAACCGTATTTTTTGTCAAGAGCAGCAATGCGCCCCCTTATCCAGTTTTTACTGAACTCTACCGAATGGGCAATTTCTGTGTGCTGCCAAATGTCTGCTCCCCACCGAGCCTCCTCGCGTTTATCAGCACCACTTTTCAAAAACAAATTAGCATAGGTATCAAACCGCTGTGCCAGCGAGTCGCCGTCTATCACAGTGCCGCGCAACTTGGCATAACGCTTTGCCAGTGCCTCTTTCCAGTTCAGGTTAGACGATTTCATCAGTCTGTAGAACAACGTGTGTTGGCCACTCTCATAATTCCAAAGATATTCATCAAGGTCCAAGGTGAAATCTTTAGTCACTTCCACCGACCCACTCCAGCGCGCTCCAAACACACCGTCAAGGTCCCACGGCGCCAGCGAAATCATGTCACAATTTGCGTCCTTGCGGTCATACACAAAGTAATATATGTTTTTGCCATGATTATCGGTAGCCAAAAGCAGGTCGATAAACAAGTAGTAGTCATTCACCACCGGCATGTCAAAGTATTTGCCCACATTTTCGTCAAACTCCTCATCAGGTGAAGTTGCCACAAAATTCACTGCGTTCCACAGAGGTGTCCACTCAACAGCTTCCTCCTCAAAATCCGGATATTTTTGCTCAAAACCTGACCAACTCTCAAGCCCAATCGTGTTGCTAAAGCCACAAGGAGTCATTCTTGGAAATGTCTTCTGATATGGTTCATGCCCCATAAGCACCTCGTAGCACCAATCAAAAGGTTTGTATAGCAAGCCATGCACCTCGCCCTTGCCACCTACGTCATCACCTTCCTCTTTTTCATTTCGTTTATTATCTCCGTCTTTCTTGTCCTTATCATCGTCCTTGTCGTCATCGTCTTGTTTCTTTTCCTTATATTTTTTGAGTTTCAGCTGCTTGCGGTCCAACTTTTCTGTCATGCAATAAATGCCGTTGTATCTTCCGTTCAAAAACACCTCCACCATGCGGCCGCGCGTGCCAGTCAAGGCCATCTCCTCCTTACTGAAATAATATGGTCGTGCGGCAAACTCATTCCACAAGTCGGTGGCCACCCTGTTGCGCATGCAGGTAGCGTCGGCCGCCATTGCGTCTAAAATCCAGTTGTTGTCAGAGCGCAATCCGAAATATGACCTATCCACCGATTTTCCTTTTTCATCGCGAAGCTTCACAGCGTATGATTTTTTGGGGAAAAATTGTGCGAAATTACCCCTGTACCTAAAAGCAGCTATCACAGTTGTGTCAGGTTCTGCGTCGTCGGCACAAATCACACGCCACGACCCTGTGGTGAACGTTTCGCTGTTGCACACTGTGTCAACACTCACCTCCACTATCGGCATAAAGGTGAATTGCACCTTTGCCTCGGCTCTCACATTCCCGGCAGAATCAGCCATAGTCAACAGATACGGTTTGGCGCATGTCACGTCTTTTAGCACCGTCACGCTATCTGCGCTGGCAGCAATGCTGTCAATCTTCAGCGTCAGTCCATCAAAACCATCTTTTAGGCCATATTCTATCTTCACGGCATAATCTCCCCCACCAAGCAATCCCGACGGAAGCGTGGCATAATACATGCGCTCCGTGGTGTCAAACGTCAGTTCTTTACCATTAAAGCGCAAATGGTCTGCCACCTCGCTCACATTCTCATTGCCGCTTTTGTCAACGTCGGCAATAGCTTGTATCTCTGCCGCAGAAATGAGCATTACCAGCAAAATATATAGTATCTTTTTCATAGTGCGTGTCGTCTTAATTTCGCATTTCACATAATTGGATTTAAGTCAGATTTCAGATTTAAAAATGTCAGTAAATATACTATAAAAAAGCCATTTTGTTACAATTTTGTAACAAATTTACTTTAATTTACTTTAATTTACTTTAAATGCTCACAATGCCATAAAAACACCTATCAAAAAGGAAAACAAAAAAATGCAGTTACTGATTGAAACAAGTAACTGCATTTTATGGTTTATTTCTACGGTGCCGCGGTGCAAGGCCGCATCGCGGCAGCCTGTCTTGCGGTGAGTGTTATTGCTCCACGAAGTTGCTACCGTATTGGTCCACAAGCTTGCCAAAGTCAGGGTGACGGCGCACAAGCTTCAGGTTAACGTATGGGTCCTCATTCACTTTCAGCTCAAACGCGCTGCCAAAACCGTAGGCAAGTCCGCTCTCCAGATATTTATAAGCCTGGTCGTTGTCGTCCATGTCAGAGAGCAATGCCGAGGCATAATAATAAGCCTCGCCGCCGGGAGCCGCATTAGCGTTGATGATTTCCTTAGCCCAGGCGCGAGCCTCGTCGGCACGGCCAAGCTCATGCAAGGCAAAACCCCTGAGCGACGCCATTCCCTCGCCATTAAGCAGCATCTTCTCAAAGTCGCTCTTGGCAAGGTCAGCCTTCTGCATGCGGTATTTATACACCCAGCCTCTCAGCAGCAGAGCTTCGGCGTTAGAAGCGTCATTCATCACTATGGCGTTGATTGTCCTCACAGCGTCCTCATTCTTGCGCTGCGCTATCAGCAAGTGAGCCTTGGCAAGCAGCATTGGGGCGTAGTCAGGATTCAGGTTGGCAGCCAAGTCAAGCACAGCGTCGGCATCGTCGTAGTTTTTGCCGTCGCCGTTATAGCGCACTATGTCGGCCTTCAATATGTAGTAGTCTATCTCTTTGGCGTCCATCTTCAGAGCCTTGTTGATGTTGGCCAGAGCCTCGCCATATTGCATCAGCTCAAATTGGCATTTGGCTGCGCCATAATATATTCCGGAGTAGTCATACAAGTTGTTGTTGATTATCGACTTCAAGTCCTTCAGAGCCTGTGCATAGTGGAAGTGGCTCATGGCTATCTGCGAGCGTATGTAGTAGAACATACCCACACGCGGAGCCTTGTTGATTGAGTTGCCCAGAGCCTCCATCACAGCCTCATAGTGCTTGTTGCTCATCTCGGTGAGGGCGCGCAGAGCCTCGGTCTCGCTGTTGCCCACACTCAATGCCGAAATCAGGTCCTGTGCAGCCGGCTCATATTGCTCCATCATGTTGAGCACGTCGGCGCGGTTGATATACACCTGCGGCTCGGCGGTGAATAGGTTCACTGCCTTATCCACATAGCCGGCGGCTTTCTCATAGTTGTTGCGCTTCACCTCTATCTTGGCCAGACCATAAAGAGCGTCATAGTTAGTGGGGTTCTCACGCAATATCGTCTGATAGTTTTTCTCCGACGCGTCGTAGTCGCCCAGATTATAGCTCACCTTGGCAAGCATGTCGATGCAGCTCAGCGACGACGGCGTGATGCCCGACGCCTCTTTCAAGTCGGCAAGCTCGCTCTCGTAGTTCTGTCTTGCGTCATATATCTTGGCTCTAAGCATCAGAGCGTCAAACCTCAGTTCCTTTTCCTTTGCCGGAATCAGGTCGAGGGCTGCCGACACGTCGTCGAGGGCCTTCAGATTGTTGCCGTTGAAGTAATATTGGTTGGCACGCGCAAACAGCGTGTTGTAGTCATTCGGGTCTTGCTCCAGCTGCTCGTTATACACCTGCATCACTGCCTCGTTGACCTGCTGCTTCAGTTCCTTGTCGTCGTCGGACGGACGGGCAAACGCCCCCTGTCCGCACAGCAGCAATGCCAATGAAATAATCACTCGCGATGTCAATTTCATAGTTCGTCTATTTTTCATCTATTTTATTAATTGTTTTTTTCAACATTGTCAAGCGTGTCAGCAGTCCGTCGAGCAAGTCGAGCTTTAGCATGTTGGCTCCGTCGCTCTTTGCCACGGCAGGGTTTTGGTGCGTTTCCAGGAATATTCCGTCACACCCTGTTGCCACTGCGGCGCGCGCCAGCGTCTCTATCAGCTCCGGGCGGCCGCCTGTCACTCCTGCGCTCTGGTTGGGCTGCTGCAGCGAGTGGGTCACGTCCACTATCACAGGCGCATATTGCTTCATCACCGGTATGCCTCTGAAGTCCACTATCAGGTCTTGATAGCCAAACGTGGTGCCGCGCTCTGTCACCGCCACATCGTCGTTGCCGGCATCGCGCACTTTCTGCACGGCAAATTGCATGGCCTCTGGCGACAAAAACTGTCCTTTCTTTATGTTCACCATGCGCCCTGTCTTGGCGGCTGCTACGAGCAGGTCGGTCTGACGGCACAAAAACGCCGGAATTTGCAGCACATCTGCATATTGTGCCGCCATGTCGGCTTCCTCGGCTGTGTGTATGTCTGTCACCACCGGTATATGGAACGTTTCGCCCACCTTGCGTAATATCTTCAGTGCCTTCTCGTCGCCTATTCCGGTGAACGAGTCAATGCGGCTGCGATTGGCCTTGCGGTAGCTGCCCTTAAACACATAGGGCATGCCCAGCCTCTCCGTTATGGCCACTGCCTTTTCGGCTATGTCGAGAGCCATTTCCTCACCCTCTATCACACACGGACCTGCGAGGAGGAAGAAATTGTCAGATGACTTCAGTTTGTCTATCAGCATATATAATATATCGTGTTGTTTGTTTTATTCTCAAGTTTTTCTAAAAAAAACATTTCACGCCGGCTCACCGCGCATCACTTGGCAGCAGCCTCGTCCATCACGTGGCATGTGGCGCATGCCACCATTGCCGCCGTCTCGGTGCGCAGGCGGCTTTCGCCGAGCGACACCGGCCGAAAACCCTTTTTCAAGGCAATCTCCACCTCCTCTGGGCTGAAGTCGCCCTCAGGACCCACCAGCACCAGCGTGTCGGCTCCAGGCACATATTCCTTGGCAAAACTGCGCCGCAGCTCGCGCGGCAGCATCATGTCGCAGTAGGCTATGAAGCGGTTGCCCTCAAACTCGCCCTCAAGCACGTCTTTCAGCGGAGTCATTTCGCTTATCGTGGGCAGCACCGACTTCTTCGACTGCTTCATTGCCGACACGGCTATCTTCTTGAGCCGCTCGGTTTTCAGCACCTTGCGCTCGCTGTTGTGGCACAGCAGCGGCACCAGCTCGTCAATGCCCATTTCTGTGCATTTCTCGGTGAGCCATTCCATTCTGTCAAGATTTTTTGTTGGCGACACCGCCAACACTATCCGGTGACCCCAGCTCGGCGGCTCTTCTCTCACCTCGTCTATCGCCACATGGCAGTGCTTGCTGTGTGCCTGGTCTATGTGGCACTCATAGCTCTTGCCCTTGCCGTCCACCACGGTTATGTGGTCGCCTTCGGCAAGGCGCAGCACCTTCACGCAGTGGCGCGACTCGTCCTCGCCCAAAGTCAGTGTTTGCTCTATGTCCTCAACATAAAATCTTGGCATATTTCTTTCTTTTTCTCTCTGTTATCCACAAAATATTTTCAGTTGGCCTGACCGGGTTTTTCGTGCTTGTAGCGGAAACACAGCATAAATGCCACTGCCACCACCAGCGCAAAACCGGCAAATATGAACCACGGTGTCTGCCAGTCGCCCAGCAGATAGCTGCTGTCGCCCACCTGCTGATATTGGCAGTAGTGGTTTATCACCTTTCCTGCCACAAGCGTGCCTATCGACGCGCCTATGCCGTTGGTCATAAGCATAAACAAGCCTTGCCCCGAAGCTCTCACGCTTGGGTCGCACTCGTTGTCAACATACAGGCCGCCCGACACATTGAAGAAGTCAAACGCCACGCCATACACCAGACACGACAGTATGAACAGCGTCACGCCAGGAAATGCTGGGTTGCCCAGGCCGAAGAACCCGAAGCGCAGCACCCATGCAAACATGGCTATGAGCATCACCACCTTTATGCCATAACGTTTCAGGAAAAACGGTATCAGCAATATGCAGAACGCCTCGGCCACCTGCGACAGCGATATGAGCAGTGTGGCGTTGTTGGCGGCAAACGTGTCGGCCAGCTCCGGTATGCCCTTGAAGCTCGTGATAAACGGCGTGGCATAGCCGTTGGTCACTTGCAGCGACATGCCCAGCAGTGCCGAGAATATGAAAAACAATGCCATGTTGCGTGTCTTGAACAGCTTGAACGCGTCGAGCCCCAGCAGTTGCCCCACACTCTTTTTCTCTCCGCTTTTCACCAGCTTGCACTCCGGCAGCGTGAAGCAGTAGAAAAACAGTGCTATGCCCAGCACACCCGACACAAGAAATTGCCAGTAGGTGTATTGAAACTTAAAGGGATTGTTGGCAAATGTGAACACATAGCCCACCGACGGCTCCATTGCCGAGCAGTTCACAAACCACATGCACACTATGAAGCCCACCGTGCCAAACACACGTATCGGCGGAAAGTCGGTCACCGTGCTCATGCCGCGGTTTTTGAGTATCGTGAATGCAGCCGTGTTCGATAGTGCCAGTGTGGGCATGTAGAATGCCACACTCAGCGTGTAGAGGGTGATAAACAGTGTCTTGTCGGGCATCACGCCGGCAGCTTCAGCCCTGTAGCCGAGCACAAACAGTGCCACCATCATCGCTCCAGCTATCAGGTGGCAGTAGCCCAGCATGCGCTGCGGCTGAATCCACTTGTCGGCCACTATGCCTATCAGCGTAGGCATGAATATCGACACAATGCCCTGTATGGCATAAAACCATGAGATTTCAGCCCCCATGCCGGCATTGCCCAGATAGTTGCCCATGCAAGTCAAGTATGCTCCCCACACGGCAAACTCCAGAAAATTCATCACTATAAGTCGAATCTTAAGCTCCATCGTATTTTTTCTTTTTAATTTTCCTGTTTGTTTATATTAACGTTTCTTTCTCTTCTTACTTTCTTTTTGCCTTGTTTCGTTTGTTTCTGTTTTGTCTGTCACAAAGTTAAGTGTTTTTTGCCTCACTCAGCCGTCATTTGTCGCCCTTGTTTTTGGCATTTATCACTTTTTGTATCTCGGCTGCGCGCTCATATTCCTCGTTCTCCACCACCACGTCGAGCAGGTGGTGCAGCTGCTCCAGGCTCAGGCCGTTCAGGTCCACGCCCTTGCGGCTTGGCTTCACCGCCGCTTCCATGCCTATGGCATCGTCGGGATATTCTATCCCCACCTTTTCCACAAGCTCGCGTGTGGCATATATCGGCGCTCCGGCGCGCAGCGCAATGGCTATGGCGTCGCTTGTGCGCGAGTCTATCTCCACCTCTTTCTCGCCGTCGCTCAGCTTCAGGCTGCTATAGAATATTCCATCGCTGAATGTGTGTATCAGCACCTCGTCAACGCTTATTCCAAATGCGCGCAGCGTGGTGGTCATCACGTCGTGACACAGCGGCCGACGCAGCTTGCGGTCTTCAAGCTTCAGGGCTATCGACTGCGCCTCGGCCACGCCTATCACCACCGGTATGCGCCGGTTACCGTCTATTTCTTTCAAAACCAAGGCGTATGCTCCCATTCTTATCTGGTTGAATGTTATGCCGAGCACGCCAAGTTCTATCTTATCTTCCATAATCACGCTTTTCCTTCTCTCCTTGCCGTCAAACTTCCACTTTCTGCCCGGTTATCACGCCGCTGCCATAGCACAGGTGCGCGTTGGCGTCATATATCACGGCAAACTGGCCTGGGGCTATGCCCTGCACGTCTTGCTCGCTCTCTATCACCCACTCACCGTCGTGCAGATGGGTAAATTTGGCTTTCATTATGAGCGGTGTGTGCCTGTTTTTGAACGTTATCTCCACCGGACCCTCCTGTCCTTCCCACGGATTGCCCGATATGAAGTGCATCTCGTCGAGGTGCAGGATTCTGCCATATTGCTTGGCCGTGTGGTAGCCGTTGCTCACATATATCACGTTGTCGGCTATGTTCTTTTTCACCACATACCATGGACCGCCGCTCAGTCCGAGCCCCTTGCGCTGCCCTATGGTGTGAAACCAGTAGCCGTTGTGCTCTCCCAGTTTTTTGCCGGTCTCTATCTCTATGATAGGGCCTTTTTTCACGCCCAGATGGCGGCGTATGAAGTCGTTGTAGTTTATCTGACCCAGAAAGCAGATGCCTTGGCTGTCGCGGCGGTAGGCGTTAGGCAGCTTCACTTCCTGCGCTATGCGCCTCACCTCGCTCTTGGGCATGTTGCCTATGGGGAACATCAAGTGTTTCAGCTGGTCGTATGTTATCTGTGCCAAGAAGTCGGTCTGGTCTTTCACCGGGTCCACCGCCATTGCCAGATACTTTGTGCCGTTCACCACATCGGTTGTGGCATAGTGGCCGGTGGCAGTCATGTCATAGTCCTTGCCCCAGCGTTGTTCAAAGTAGCCGAACTTTATCATGCGGTTGCACATCATGTCGGGGTTGGGGGTCAAGCCTGCCTTCACCGTTCTGAGCGCATATTCCATCACATTGTCCCAGTATTCGCGGTGCAGCGACACCACCTCAAGCGGCAGTCCGTATTTTCTGGCTATGAGCTGGCACATCTCTATGTCTTCTTCGGCCGAGCAGTCGCCCTCGTCGTCGTCCATGCCTATCTGTATGTAGAACAGTTGCAAGTCGTGGCCTTCTTCCACCAGTTTGTGCACCACCACGGCGCTATCCACTCCGCCCGAAATCAATACAGCTATCTTCATCTTGTCACTTCTCCTTTTTCTTCTTTCTTGTCACCATCTCTCCAGTCAATCACCCTGAACACCTGGCCGCCCACAATGTTTCCCATTAGTGCGGCAATCCATTGCACCATGGTCATTCTCACATAACCTGCCTCTGCTATGCAGTGATGAAATCCGCTCATTATAAACAGTGTCACTCCCATAATGGCTATCAGCGGACTCTTCGATTTGTAAGCCGCCACCATCAGCACACCTGTGCCACAAGCGCCCAAAAACACTTTACCCAATGGCATTGTCACCGCCGGCATAGTGTCTATGCCAAACCAGTAATGCGCCACCAAGGCTCCGGCCACGTTTCCAAGCAATATGGCCAGCATATCCACCGACGGCTTATTGGCCACAATGCCCGTAAACAGTGGTAGCTTAAACTGAATTATACTCACCAGGCCTGTGGCAAACAGCACTGCGCCTGCCAGTCCGCCCACCTTGGCGTTGACCGCACAGCCCAAGCCTATCAGCACTCCTGCGAGCATTGACGGCAACACTATGTTTTGAATGTAATTTTTAATCAAACTCACTTTTTCTCGGTTGTTATGTAATGTCTCACCACGCGGGCGTCAAGCCTTGTCGAGCAGCTCGCTCTCGCTGTCGTTGCGCCCCTGCGTCAGGTGCAGGGCAAACAAGTAGTCTAGCGAAATCTTGCCCGGCCCGGCGAGCAGCATATATGCAAATATGCCCAAAAACATTATCGGGTAGCCTGGCTGAAAGTTATAGAGCAAATTGGTGGCTGTGTAGCCGCTTCTCAATATGGCCTCCTCGGCAAAACACATCATCACTATGGGTGGCAGCACTGCTATGCGGAGCAGAAAGCCCAGAATTATAAACGTGGCGCACAGCAGCTCCACCACCACCAATATCGCTATTGAGCAGTCGGCCGACATGCCCCAAAAACCGGCAAACTCCGGCACTATGTCGTCAAAGTGCAATATCTGACGCACACTGAGCTGCAGAAACATCACTCCTGTGAATAGGCGCAGAAACAGCCTCGACAGGTTGCTGTAAGTGTGTCCGGCACTATACAGAAACAGGTTTTTAATCGCTTTGAGTACCATTTTTCTCTTCTCTGCTTGTTTTTTTTCTGTTTGCCAAGCTCCCCCCTCGCTCGTTTGTCTGCAAGGGCGCATTGGCAGCGTGTCAAAACATATTCTTGATTTGGTCTATCGTCAGGTTTTTGTTCACCACCTTATAGTCCTTGTCGAGCACCATGAAGCTCGGCGTGATGCGTATGTCGTAGTTTTTGAACACGTCGTCGCTGTGACCCACAGTCCACACCGTCTCCATCTCCTTAGAGTCCTTTTGCCATGCGGCCGAGGTCTTGTCGTTGGTCACATACACCACCTTCACCTTGCCCTCTTTCACCAGGTTGCCTATTGTCACGTCGGTGCTCAAGCGCGTGCGTGCTATCGAGCCGTTCATGTCCTCCGGACAGAAAAACAGCAAGTAGCACTCCGCCCCGGTCACGTCGGTCAGCTTCACCTTGCCGCCACTCATTGTGCTGAGCGTGAAGTCGGCTATCTTTTCGTTGAGTTTGCTGTTGGCTATGCATTGCAGTTGGTGCTTGAATTGCGTCTTCACGTCGCCTTTCACCCACGAGGCATCTACCACCGCCTTGGCAAAAGTCTCATACACGTCGTCCTTCACCGATGCGTTGTTGTAGTAGAGCAGCAGTTGAGCCACGGCAGCTATCTTCATGAAGTTTGGCTGATTGGTCTGCGCCTTAAACATCAGGTCGCGTATCGAGGCCAACCCCACGTTGAAATTGGCGTTTTTCATAACCTCTATATATGTCGTCATGGCCTCCACAAGCAGGCTGTCCTTGCTTTCGGGTATAGGTGCCGAGAAGTTCATCTTGTCCCACCAGTGCTGTGTCAAGTAGTTGCAACGCTCCTCCAGCTTCATCGTGGTGTCGTTTGGAGCTTGCGGATACTCAAACAATGTTTCACTTGCATTGACGTCAAATGCCTGTGCCGCCGTCATCACGAGCAGCACTAATGACAAAATTCTCAATAACTTACGCATATCTTTATATTGTCCTGTTTTTATAATTTCACTTTTTAACTGACTAATTTACGGCAATATGCCAATATCTGCAACACCATGCTCACAAAATCCGCTTTTTCACAACATTTTTTAACCCACTCCGCCCCCGTCACCACACCTCCGCGTGCCCAAACAGCACAAGGTGCCGGCTGACGCATCTGTCAGTCGGCACCTTGTGTCTTGCTATGTTTCACTCACGCGTGCTCACCCACCTCTTGTGCGTGGGCGCATACGTGCTTGGTTACCTCACCATTATCTTCTTGCCGTTGGCTATATACACACCTGCTGCCAGTGGCACAAACTCCGAGCCGTTGAGCGTAAAGTGCTTCACCAGCCGGCCGCTCAGGTCAAACACGTTCACCTTCACGTCTTCGGCGCAAGTGAATATGGCACCGTTCTTCATCGGCATAATGCTCAGCTCATTGCCCTTCACGTTGTCCACAGCGGTTGTGATTGGCTTGTCCCAGTCGAGCACGTAGATATATTTGTAGGTTGCCACATCGCTACCCACCACATTGCTAAGCGTGAGCTTAGCCACATACACCGACATGGTGATGTCTGTGTAGCCGTTGCTCGTCTTCTTGTTGTAGTCCGGGAAGGTAAACTGGGCATAACCCACATATTTGTCGCCTTCGAGCGAGCTACGCAGCTTCTTCACCATCACCGGAGCCGCTTCGTCCAACTCCGATACCACACTCAGCTCGTGAGTGTCGCCTGCCACCTCCGTGCCGTCGTTGGTGTAGCCGTCGGGCATGAGCTTGTAGCTCTTAGCGCCGGCCACAGTGTAGTTCTCCGTCACGCTCTGCTGGCTCACGCCCTCGTTCAGGGCTGGGAAGCCAACCGACACCGAAGCCTCGTCTGCCACGTCTTTCTCCTGCACGTCGTTGTCGCCGTTATCCACAGGATAGTTGAAGCGCAGCAGTTTTGCGCTCTTATATGCTGTCACCTCGTTTTCGTAGCCATCGGCATAATCGTTTTCAAAATCCCAAAAACCCACAAGGCCATAGTTCTTCTCAAGGTCGCTCATGCTCATCGCCGACAGTCCGTTTGCGTCGTTGTCGTCCTTCACTATGTCGCCCATGGTCACCTTTATGCCTCCATCATCAAGTGCGCGGTTATATATCTGGAAGTTATCCACCACGGCGTCAAATCCGGTCACCGAGCCTTTGCCGGCAGTTCCGCCCAGCATAATGGTGTTGCTGCCCGTGAATGTGCCGGCTCCTGTGCCTGCTATCTTGCCTTTGTTGAAGTCCAGGAAGCTATTTTTTGTGTCGCCGGCAACGGTCGATGACATAAGCTGGCCATTGCGGTAGAATCTCACCTCGTTATTGTCAGCGTCAATCACAAATGCCATGTGATACCATGCGCCGAGCTCAAACTTCACGTCATTGTAGTTAAAGTTCTTTTGTCCACTCTCCACACCGGTTCTCACAGTCACTTGGCTGAAGTTGCCGTTCTGGTCCATTGTTGACCACAGCCAGCCCCAAGCGCGGTTTGGCCAGGCCTCCTCTTCAGGGTTGCGCACATTGAGCAGGAATGATGTCTTGTCGTTTATTCTCTTAAAGTTTATCCAGTAGGCCACCGTGAAGCTTTGCTTTTTATTTTGCTTATAATTTATCAAGCCCAAGTCGCTGGCCTTCACACCCAGAGCCATGTCTTCCACAGCCACGCCCTTCGACACGCTGCCCAGCATGTTCGACAGTGCCTCATATTTCATGGTCAGAGGCATGTTTGGTCTCACCTTGATTCCTGCGCCAGGCAGGGTGGTGAGTCCGTCGTCCTCCAGGTCACGGTGAGTGTCGCCCCACTCAAAGTGGTAGTTCCAGCGACCGGCGGCGTTCTTTCGCAGTGTGGCGAAGTTGGTGTTCTTTGCAGTCTCCTCGGTCACCTCCGATATGTCGTCGCCCTTGTCGTCGTCAAGAGCCACAAACTTCGTGATTTTTGGTTTGCCGGTTTCAGACTTATATATCTGTATGTAGGCCGAGAGTTGCTTCACATTGCCGTCAATGCTCTTGTTCTTCACTGCGGCATCGGCCTTTTCCTTGCTGTCAAAGGCTACCAGGTCATAGAATCCGTAGGGCAGGTTATCTTTCTTTATGTCGTCGGTTCT
This sequence comes from uncultured Muribaculaceae bacterium, assembly GCA_934675575.1. Taxonomy (GTDB): domain Bacteria; phylum Bacteroidota; class Bacteroidia; order Bacteroidales; family Muribaculaceae; genus Sodaliphilus. The sequence continues at coordinate 4,068 of CAKUQQ010000008.1, read as the reverse complement.
GTAAGTTTCATCTTCGCTTGCAGTGGCGTCAAATGTTTTTCCATAGCCCACGTTTATATATTGCTCTTCTGTCACATAGGCATTAGTGCCCACTGCTGGGCCGCGCAGCACCCACCACGCACCATTGTGGTTAGGGTCTTTGTATCCGGCGGTAAACGTGTCGCCGTTAACAATGAAGTCGCTCGACACGCCCACGTCTTCGCTCACCGTGTAGCCGGCACCGCTGTTCTTCACGTCGATTGCGGTGCTGCTCCACTTGATTTCCGACTCTGTAGCCATATCCAGAGCCACAGCCGACACCCCCATATTCAGTGTCACCTTGGCAGCTTTCTCACCAAGCTCCACGTCGTAGGGCGACTTAAACACCAGTCCTGCCCACGAGGTGGTAGAACCCATCAGCGTCACCTCTGGCTCCACCAGGTCTTTGCCGTTGGCATCAAGGTATCGTATCTTGGTGTAGAGATTAAACATCGACACCTTGTGGTCTATGTTGTAGTGACCTGCGAGGTTGTCGCTATTCTCGCCCAGACGAAACACCACCTTGGCGTCTATGCCGTGCATGCTTGTGCCCAAGTGCTCACACTTCACAATGTCTATCGCATGGTTCGTGGCGCCCACTTGTCCCGACACGTCATCGTTGCCAAACGTCTCAAGCCCATAATTGTTCTTGCCCTTGGGGCGTTTTATCATCAGCTGGCCTATGTTCATGTCCAGATTGCTTGCACCGCTGAATTTCAGTGCTATCACGCCCAAGTCCATGTCTTTTTCCACCACAAAGTTGTCAGTGTTCCATGAGCCTATCTTGGCCATGTCGCTCTCGGTGTCTATGGCGTCATGGTCAGAGCCCAGACGGCCGTTGGTGTCACCAAGCAGCAGCGTCATCTTTGTTGAGCCGTTGTTGTTGAGCAGGTAGCTCACCTTTATGGTGTCGCCGGCATGTATCTTGAAGTCGGTCTTAAACAGGTTGAGCACAGCGTCGCCGCTGCAGCTTCCGGTTATGCGCAGCGATGAGCCGCCAAACCAGGCGGCGTTCCACGCAAATGCTGCCGTCAGGCCGGTAGGTGCTGTGCCACTGCCGCCGAGCAGTCCGTCCGACCACCACCAGCGCCATGTGGGCAGATAGTCCTGAATGCCTATGTTGCTCCACTCGTCACGCAGGGTGCGCTTCTTCGTGGTCTGACCTTTCCAGTTGAAGAATTTTCCGTTGCCCACGTTAAAGAACGTCACAAACGGCTCTTCGGTCAAGTCCCAGCCCAGAGTGCTCTGCGCAGCCACAAATCTGCTCATGCCGAAGAACTTGTGCCTCAGGTCGCTGCTCATAGAGTTACTTATTTCGAGGTCGCTGCCTTGAGCCGGGTTGCCATTGCTATTGGTAAACCAGCGCTCAAGCCCCTTTTGATAGGTGGTTTGAGCCGTCTCCGGGTTAGAGCCTTTGCTGTTGCGTGACTCCCAAAACATATTTGTGTCGTGACCCGACCACAAACCTATCGACACTGCCTTTTTCTCAATAAATGGCCACGTGCCTTTCTCTGACCCAACTAAAGATGGCTCTTTAGCCTGCAAGTTGAAACCGGCATACAAGTCAAACGGGTTGCGCCCCATGCTTATAGCCTTGGTCACCGACTTGTCTATATAATCCCTACCTACATTTCCGCCTGAAGCGTAATTGCAATTCCAGTTATAATTGTAGAAAAATGATGTCTTTTTATTGTTGGCAGTTGCAGTAGAGTCGCCAAAGAATTCAGATGTTGTACCTGTACCATACGCGTCCAAACCATTATCAAAAGATTGAGCGTAATGTTTGATGTATTTGTATTTGCCATTATCATAATCCCAATCCCAACTGGCATACATATATCGTTCCCCATCATACCAAATATTTTCTGAAGAAAAACTTGGTAAGTCTTTATTCTTGTATCTGGCATCAAAATGTTTTGCTATGACATTATTAAGATTCTCAACAATATCAAATTCTCCATTATCCAAAACTGGAGACCATTCTGAATTATAGCCTATTCCGTCGTAACCATACCAGTCAAGATAACTAAGCACTTCCGACGAGTTTGTATTCATGTCCTTAAATACCGACAGCCAGTCACGATTTTCGTCATAAACCCCATTACTATTATATCCGTCCAATCGTGAAGCATACGACGGCGAAGCCTGTGTTGTAACAGCCACACCATTTTTGTGAGCCACATCCACAAAGTTGCCAGGCACACGCATAAAGGCGCAGTTCCATGCACCCCATGTGGTCACATACTGCCACATGGTGAACATTTCCTCATTATACAATCCGTCGGGAATGATTGTGTACGGCGAGTTCACACCTTCTCTTGAGCCAATAGGCGTCCACATAAGCAGCTTTTTGCTGTAGTTCACGCCATACTCCTCGGTTTTTGAGCCGCTTGGCTCCTTAAACGTCCACCACGGTTTCAAATTCTTGTTCACCTGAGTGGCTGCGTTGTAGAAACGCGCACGAGGCTTCACACGCGAGATGAAGAAATTGTCATCGTCGGTGTACTTGCCCACACCGCCTGTGGTGTTCCAGTCCGAGATTCGGAACTTTGCCCCAGTGTTGCCCACCTCTATCTGTCCTGATTTCAGATACTGCGCGTTCATGCTGGCAGCCATCATTCCCAGGCCAAACAAAAGCAAGACTCTCCTTGTTTTAGATTTAGATCTGATTTTCATTTTCGGTGTTAAATTTTAAAAATCCTTTATAAACTTTTCTCCTATTCTTGAAAAAGAGAATCACATGGAGCACGCCCTCGCCAGGCTCAGGCCGTAAAAAGAATTAAGTGATTTAAACCCTTGATATTTCGATTACCACGTCATTTGATTTCGCTCACACATGGCCGCAATTATTAAAAGCTGACTTTAGGCCATCTTGTTCGTGCGGCGCAGGCTATCATTGCCGGGCACAGCACCTGTGAGTTTCTGTCCGTTTTGCTATGCAGAGGCTTCTCCGCGCCTGTGTTATTCTACCCGTCGGTATCTCGTCAACGGTCATTGCAGGCTCTTAAAGAAAAACCTGTGCATAACAAAACTAATGCTTTACAAGTAATAATAAATTTCTTGGGTCAAATCGGATTGTGCAGCAGCTTTTTCTGCGCAAACCTGTGTTAAAATTCAGTTTAAATCCTTGTAATCCTTAACTTTTCTATAATCGGCCACAAAGGTATTAAAAAAAAAAAAAACAGAACAAGTTTTCATGTAAAAATTTCTCAAATTTTTTGTTAAAGCCTACACACTCACCACATTACTCCGCACCAACACTCCATGCGCCACACCCTCTCCCCACCCCCAAGTTTTCACCCCACAACTTCCTCACCAACCCACAGTTCACCATTAGCATCTACCTATACGCGTACCTACGGCACGCATGCCCCATACACCATACAGCCGCCGACCGTCGCTGTCGCTCCTCAGTCAGCGGTTACCCACACACGTGTACCTTCGGCACATTCTCCACTCACTACCATTACCACTACCCACACACACCACAAACCAACCCAGCAACGCCCATCGCTACATCGTCCCAACCAGCAGCGAATTACAGCCAGCAACCAGTCAACACACCCCTACCACGTCGTAGCCAGCGACAGCGAGGCGACTCACCCCCACACATACAACGAGAGCCCCGGAGGGGCTCGTATATAGTTAACCGCTGACTAAGGAGCGACAGCTCCGGTCGGCGGATACACAGACCAACTAACAACCCATGCGTGCCAACGGTACGCGTATAGCACCATAGCCAGCCACCCCACTCCCCCATAGCCAGCGCAGCTAGGCGACTCACCCCCACACAGACAACGAGAGCCCCAGAGGGGCTCGTATATAGTTAACCGCTGACTAAGGAGCGACAGCTCCGGTCGGCGGACACACAGACCGCCCCCAAACCCGTGCGTGCCGGAGGTACGCGTATAGCACCAACCTATGCACCCCCACCACACAATACGTCGTAGCCAGCGCGGCTAGGCTACTCACACCCACACAGACAACGAGAGCCCCAGAGGGGCTCGTATATAGTTAACCGCTGACTAAGGAGCGACAGCTCCGGTCGGC
>CAKUQQ010000007.1 GCA_934675575.1 uncultured Muribaculaceae bacterium | reverse complement strand
TGGAGCGAAAAACGGGACTCGGACCCGCGACCTCAACCTTGGCAAGGTTGCGCTCTACCAACTGAGCTATTTTCGCATTCATCATTTCTTTTTGTTTCGTCAAGGCCGCTGCCTTGAACCTTGGAGCGAAAAACGGGACTCGGACCCGCGACCTCAACCTTGGCAAGGTTGCGCTCTACCAACTGAGCTATTTTCGCAATTATATTTTGCAGTGGTTACCGTTATTTCCCCATTGCGAGTGCAAAGTTAGCAGAATTATTTGAATGTGCAAAACAATCCTGCAAATTATTTTCTTCTTTCAAGCAAATTATAGAACTCCTGACGCAACGCACTCTTTTCAAATTCTCCGCGATATTGCATTGTGACGGTCGTAGTGTCCTGTTTCTCAACACCGCGCATCTTCATGCACATGTGATGAGCCTCACATTCCACTATCACACCGCGAGTGGGCAGCACTTTGTATATTTCATCACACAACTGGTCGGTGAATCGCTCCTGCACCTGCAGACGGCGCGCAAACACATCTACCACACGGGCAATTTTGCTCAGCCCCACAATCTTTCCATTAGGGATATATCCCACCGACACATGGCCGAAAAACGGCAGCAGGTGGTGCTCACACAGCGAGTAAAACTCTATGTCTTTCACAATCACAATTTCAGAGCCAGGGTGCGTAAACACTGCCGCATTAAGCACCTCGTCGGCATCTTGTGTGTAGCCCGACGTGTTATAGAGCAAGGCTTTTGCCGCGCGGCGCGGTGTCTTCAGCAGCCCTTCCCTATCCACATCTTCACCAAGCAGCCTCATCACCTCTTTCAGATGTCCGGCTATCTCGTTGATGGTTTCTTCTGTGTATCGCTTGTCTTCCTTGTTATTCATAACTCCACACATTAATTCTGTCACGAACCACAGTCAACTCGCCCGAAAAGTTCGGAAACGATCTGCGCATTTGGTTCAGCACCTTGATGGCCTCTCCGTGCGAGCGGAAATCGCCTATCTTCAATCGCCAAAATGGTGCCTTGTAAGTCAAATATGAGCGGTATTGCGGATATTTCATGGCAATCGCCTTGGCCCTTGCCTTGGCGCTGCTCTTGGCTGTTCTGAAGTTGTTGTCAGAATATGCCTGTATGCGATAGCCCACCGAGCGGTTGCTTATATGCTGCTGCGTGGTGGTGGGCACACGGTGCTGGTGCTCATGTCCGAGTGTTTCTTCAGGCTGCTGCTGTTCATGGGGCAGCTCCTTCACGTTGTCGCTTTCGTGCTCCGCACGTGTCTGCTCACCCTCTTTCTTGCCTTGAGCGGCAGCATTGGGCTTGCCCTTTGGCTGCTCTGCAGTGGCCTTGCCCGTAATCTTGCGGTTTTCAAGCTCCTTGGGTGCGGTTATGGTAACCTGTCCTCCAGAGTCTTTCTCAATTTGCGCAACGATGTCCTTGCCTTGCAGCATTTGCGCCGCAAGTGCCACTATGACCAATGCCAACAAAAGTCGCCGATTACCTGATTTTCTGAACATATTAAGTATAATCCCAATACCATTAAAATAGGCTACAAAGATAATAAAAATTACCTTTGCAGCCAACTTTGTGTTTTTTGCACTGCCCCGGCACAAGTTTTGCGCCTGCTCGGCACTCAACATGCGCCCACTTGGAGCAAATGGTGTATTATTTGTGCGTTATGCGCTCTTATCAGAAAGCAGTAACGATGCCCATGAACGACTCTGCCTTGAGCGATGCACCGCCAATCAGACCGCCGTCGATGTCAGCCTTTGCAAACAGTTCTGCAGCGTTTGTAGGCTTGCAGCTGCCGCCATAGAGGATTGTAGTGTCGTCAGCCACTTCCTTGCCATACTTGTCAGCCACCACGTTACGAATGTAAGCGTGTACCTCTTCTGCCTGGTCAGCAGTAGCAGTCTTGCCTGTGCCGATAGCCCAGATTGGCTCGTATGCAATCACGATGTTGGAAAATTGCTCTGCAGTCAGGTGGAAGAGCGACTTAACCAATTCGTCCTTGATAAATTCCTTGAATGTGCCGTTTTCGCGGAGTTCGAGGCTCTCACCGCAGCAGAAGATTACCTTCAAGCCATTTGCAAGTGCCAAATCCACTTTCTCCTTCAAGATTTCTGGAGTCTCGTTGTAGTAGCCGCGACGCTCTGAGTGACCAAGAATCACATAGTTTGCACCAGTAGAAGCCACCATAGGAGCAGACACCTCACCAGTGTAGGCACCGCTTGTGTGGTCAGCGCAGTTTTCAGCTGCCAAGCCCACCTTCTCAATGTCAATCACAGCTTTCACTGCAGTCAGGTGTGTGAAAGGCACGCCAATCACAACGTCGCACTTCAAATCCTTGGCTGCTGCCACTGCGTCATTCACTTCTTTTGCGAGCTTAACTCCTTCAGGAACTGTAGTGTTCATCTTCCAGTTTCCTGCTACGATATTCTTTCTCATTTTCAATTAAAAATTAGTGATAATGTTTATCTATTCTATTTTTTTGCAAATTTACTCTTTATTTCTCTTTCTTCTCAACGATTTCAAGCTAAATTTCACCACTATGTGGGTTCTGTTGACCACAAGCAGCACCAGCAGCACTACCATGTAGCCAAGCAGCATGTCGCCGAGCATAGGTTTTGCCCAGCCGCTGTTGTCCAGGTCGTCGAGACTAAACGACCGCTTCTGCATCTCTTGCTGCGATATTGAGCCAAACGTGCGTTTCCATTTTATCACGCCGTCAGTCACACACACCACAGCCGGATTTCCTCTCGCTATCATCTTCAGCTGGCTGTCGTCCATCTCAAGCATCTTGTAGGCCGGCATCGATATGTCGTTCCACTGCTCTTTCTCGGCGACAGTGGCCGATGTCAAGCCCACCACCGTCACGCCCTGCTTTGTGGCGTTTTCACACAGTTCGTTAATGCCAAACGTGTATGCTATATCCACCTTTGGCAGGTCAGGAAACAGCAGCATAAGCACCTGTCCCTTGCCGGTGAGCACGTCCTCTGTCACGTCCTCGCCGTCGGCATACATCGACACCATGTTTTCTGCCACACCTTGTGTCTTGGGGCGTGCGGGTTCTTTCACCCGGCGGTCCACATAAGTCCAGTCGTCATCTGGCAAGCTGTCGATTGTGAATTCCTTTTGCACCCCGCCCTTTTCATACACAAATATATAGTCGGCCTCATCACCGCCAGTCTCACGCGCCACAAGGCGGCTGCCAACCTTGAACGGACGGAAATCCAGAAGCGGCTGGTCGTTGTAGCCTGTCAGCAGCACGCCGAGCACAAACACAAACGACACAAATGCCACAATCCACTGCACTGCCGGTCCAAACACACACGGCACCTTTTTGTTAAACGGCACCAAAAATGCTATCATCAGCGTCAGCACCACGTTTTTCCAGAACGTGGCCCAGTTGCTTATCACCACAGCATCGCCAAAACACCCGCAGTCTGGCACAGCATCGGTCAGAGCCAAATAAAGCGTCAGCGGCAGCATCACGAGCATCATCAAGCCTGTGAGAAGCACACCACCACGCCTGAAAGCGCCGAGCAGCACCGACACACCGAGCACAAACTCCACAACGGCCACTGCAAACGCGCCAAACAACGCCACATTTTCCATGCCCTGCATGCCAAATGCGGCAAAATATTCCGAGAACTTATAAAACGAGCCCCAAGGGTCAACCCCTTTCACAAAACCAGAAAACACAAACACTGCGCCCACCACAAGGCGGCACAGCACCACAAGAGCTTTCGTGGCTTTCTTGTCGGCGGCAGTGGCCAGAGCAGCACGCAGCGTCATTCCGTTCCCTCCATGTGCCTTATCAGAGCAAACACAGCATAATTTATCATGTCTTGGTAGTTTGCGGCTATGCCCTCCGACACTTGCGTTTTGCCGCCATTGCCCTCTATCGACTTTGCACGCTCCACCTTGGTGAGTATGAAATCAACATAGCTGCTCGGCCGCATCTCGCGCCAAGCCTCGCCATAATCGGTGTTTTTAGCCATCATCAGGCTCTTTGTCTCACCTATATATTTGTCATATAGAGCTATCGCCTCCTCGCGGCTCATGTCTATCACGTCAGAAAATCCGTGTTCGAGCTGAATGAGGCCTATAACGCCATAATTCACAATCCCCACATATTCCGAGAATTTGTCATCGCTGATTTTTGCACCGCCATTCAGTTCTATGGTGCGTATGCGCTTCGCGTTGATGAAAATCTGGTCGGTTATCGTCCGTGGACGGCTGATGCGCCACGATGGCCCATAGTCAGCCATTTTTTTCACAAACAAGTCGCGGCACATGGCCACAACTTCATCATATTCCTTATTAGTGTCACACATGCGTTCAGTACACATTTATATAGCTTTATCTCAACCACAAAAGTAGTTATAAAACCACAAAATAACAAATGCCGGCAAGGTCACTCAACCAAGCCGGCATTTTTATGTCAAAAAACCACACCAAAGGATGTGATGAAACTCCGATAAATACAAGATTTGAGAGCATTCATATCTTTGTAATCCTCCGGTTTCCGTAGAAACACCAAGTAGGGTGAGGCCCGCCATTAATATGAATGCCGACTCGGCATTTCATAAAAAAATTGAAGAGTATCCCGATCTACTTTGATGTGGTCGTTTCTTTCATCTTGCTGATGCAAATTTAATCAAACTGCACCGCACCTCCAAATATTATTTCCTTATTTTTCGCATTTATTTTTTGCACAAAACCCGATGTTCTGCATCTGATTTGCATTATCTTTGCAGTCAGGGGCACGGAAGTCGTTCCGCCCCACTACATTTTTTTTGACTTCATTAGAAGCGTTATGCTCATCTTGTAATTGGAAACGTAGGAAATTTCATGATTGCACAAAGATAGCATAGTGGTTCTCACGCTAAAGCGTGGGCTGCTATAGCCATATCTGTGCACAAGGTTCTCCTACGACCCCCAATTACGATGTGGCATTCGCAGCGCCACGCTTCACGTTTTTTTTTTTAACAACAAACACAGTTCCCGAGGCCGCTGGAGAACTTTAAAAACTTTTACAATTTTATGAAAAAGGCATTTTCATTAATCATGGCACTAATGCTGGCACTGACCACCTTCGCCCAAAAAGACGTAACAAAATTTCTCGGCATTCCTGTTGACGGAACTAAAGCCCAAATGATTGCTAAACTCAAAGCCAAAGGCTTCACTCCAAGCACAAAACCATACAAAAAGGGCGCATTAACCGGAACTTTCAACGGCCGAAAAGTTGACCTGTATGTTGGCACCAACAACAATAAGGTTTACCGCATCATGGTTGCAGACCAAAATGAAGTTGACGAGCCAAGCATAATCACCCGTTTCAACATTCTTTGTGACCAATTCAAAAAGAATCCCAAATACATATCTTTTGACGAAGACTATACTATTCCTGATAACGAAAACATTTCTTACGAAATGTCAATCAACAACAAACAGTATGACGCAAGTTTTTACCAACGACCTAATCTTGACAGTGTTGCCATGGCACAAGCAATTCTAAACACAAGGGAAAAACTTTTACAAAAATATACCGAAGAGCAATTAAAAAAACCGACTGAAGAAATACAAAAACAAATTGAAGCAGCTGGATTAGAACTTGTAACGGAACTTTATTCTAAGAAGCATGTTTGGATTAGAATTGCCAAGAGTGAGATTTCGTACAAGCAATATTATATTCTCATGTATTACGATAACGAATACAACAAAGCTAACGGCGAGGACTTATAGCCCAAAAATAACGGCTCACAGCAGCAATAACGTTCCTGCCGCACAAACCAACGAGAATAAACCGCAGAATCTACAGCAACAACTCAAGCAAATCGGCAGTGTGCCAGAGGCACACGTATGCAGGTAACCCCCGACTGAGGAGCGGCAGCGACGGTCGGGGGCACACCGTGACACCCCCCACACCGCGTGCCAGAGGTACGCGTATAACACCAACAAACGCTGCCTCAACAGCACCAACCCACAACGTTATACGCGTACCTTCGGCACGCACTCCCTATGCGACAACCACACCACCGACCGTCGCTGCGCTCCTTAGTCAGTGGCTACCTATATACGAGCCCCTCCAGGGCTCTTCCACACCACGCACACCGTCCTCCACACATCACTCGACACGTTTTCCACACCTCTCACTACTGCACACAAGAAACACCGCCAAGAGACACCACTCCAACACTAAGCAAAGCAACAACGCACCCCAGTTGCCACACAAGCCACCGCGCCCCCAGCTGCCGCACAAGCAAGTGCGACCCCAGCTGCAGCACAAGCCACTGCGACCCAGCTGCAGCAACTCAAGCAAATCGGCAGTGTGCCAGAGGCACACGTATGCAGGTAACCCCCGACTGAGGAGCGACAGCGACGGTCGGGGGCACACCGTGCCCCCCATACCGCGTGCCAGAGGTACGCGTATAACACCAACAAACAAAAGCCAACGGCTTCAACCCACAATGCGGGGTCAAAGCCGTTGGTTTTAATTTCTTGAGGCAGCTGGCTCATGCCAGCCAATGCTCCATGTTTTTTTTAGGCGTTCTTGGCTTTCTCAACGATTGCCTTGAAAGCTGCAGGGTTATTCATAGCGAGGTCAGCGAGCACCTTGCGGTTAATCTCGATACCAGCCTTGTGAATAAGACCCATCAACTTAGAGTAAGAAAGATCCTCCAGACGTGCAGCTGCGTTGATACGCTGAATCCACAGTGCGCGGAAGTTGCGCTTCTTGTTCTTTCTGTCACGGTAAGCGTAAGTCAAACCTTTTTCCCAAGTGTTCTTGGCAACGGTCCACACATTCTTACGGGCACCATAGTAACCTCTTGTAAGTTTTAAAATCTTTTTACGTTTTGCTCTTGAAGCAACGTGATTTACTGATCTTGGCATTTTCTTAAATTGTTTTGAGTGTTAGCGGCTTCAATTCCTTGTGGCTTGCAGCACTTTCGAGCTAATCACTCGGTTAATAAAATGAAAAAAAATCTCTTAAATTAAAAGTATAAAATTCGGCTTTTTACTTCATCACGAGAAGCTTTCTCACGTTGTCGAGGTTAGCCTTGTCAACGATTGAAACATGTGTCAAATTTCTCTTCTGCTTTTTAGTCTTCTTTGTCAGAATGTGACTTTTGTAAGCATGTTTTCTTTTAATTTTTCCTGTTCCGGTAAAGAAAAATCTTTTTTTAGCACCGGAATTAGTCTTAACTTTTGGCATTTTAAATTAATTTAAAAAATTATTATTAAGGGGACCAGGCACTTACCAAGCCTAATGCCCCATTTTTTCTCTCTGCAATTTCAACCCTCAGCTTCTTCGCCAGTGGCGGCAGCCTTCGGAGCCGCTGGTGCAGCACCCTCGGCCGGTTTCTTCTTGGCAGCGGTCGAAGCCTTCTTTGGAGAAATCATAATCGTCATTCGCTTGCCCTCAAGCACCGGCATCTGTTCCAGTTTGCCATAGTCCTCAAGGTCGTTGGCAAAGCGCAGCAGCAGCACCTCGCCCTGCTCCTTGAACACGATTGAGCGACCCTTAAAGAACACATACGACTTCACTTTCGCGCCCTCTTTCAAGAATTCGATGGCGTGCTTCAGCTTGAAATCATAGTCGTGGGAATCGGTTTGTGGCCCAAACCTGATTTCCTTGATGACAATCTTGGTTGACTTTGCCTTCTGCTCTTTCAGACGCTTGCGCTGCTGATACTGAAATTTCTGGTAGTCCATTATCTTGCAAACCGGTGGATTGACCTGTGGAGCTATCTCTATCAAATCCAATCCCTGATTGTCTGCAATCTTTTGGGCTTTGAAGGTAGGATATATTCCTTCCTCAACATTGTCACCAACCAAGCGCACCTCGCGAGCCCTTATCTGCTCGTTGATGGCATGGCTGTTTTTGTCATCATTTTTCCTGCCGTTGCGAAAACGGTCATTGTTGCCCCTTGGACCGTTGTTGTTACTGTTCATCGGTCGCTTGGGTCCTGTCCAAAAGGGTTTTTTCTCCATCAAATATTGTTAAAATTTTGTCATTTTTGCTATATGAGCATTAATGTCGGCTGCAAAGGTAGTGATTTTTTCGGAACCTTTATCACCTTCACCTTGTTTTCTTACCGAAACTTCCTCATTGTTAGCCTCTTTTTCTCCCACAATGAGCATATATGGAATTCGCTTCAACTCATTGTCGCGAATCTTCTTGCCAATCTTCTCGTTGCGGTCGTCGATTGTGGCACGCACGCCTTGTTCGTCGAGCACATCAACCACATGCTTTGCGTAGTCGTTGAATTTCTCGCTGATAGGCAGCACCACAGCCTGGTCTGGGGCAAGCCACAGTGGCAGATGTCCGGCAGTGTGCTCCAGAAGCACGGCGATGAAACGCTCAAGCGAACCAAATGGAGCGCGGTGTATCATCACTGGGCGGTGCTTCTTGTTGTCAGCGCCCACATACTCCAAGCCGAAACGCTCTGGCAAGTTATAATCCACTTGTATTGTGCCAAGTTGCCAGCGGCGACCAAGGGCGTCTTTCACCATGAAGTCGAGTTTAGGACCATAGAATGCAGCCTCGCCAGTCACCTGTTTTGCGTGAAGTCCTTTCTCCTCGCAAGCCTCTATGATGGCACGCTCTGCTTTGTCCCACACTTCATCGGTTCCCACATATTTCTCCTTGTGTTTCGGGTCTCTCAACGAGATTTGAGCCTCGTAGTCAAACCCGAATGTCCTGAATATAAACGAAATGATGTCCATCACGCCAAGGAATTCCTGCTTCAACTGGTCTGGTGTGCAGAACAGGTGGGCATCGTCTTGGCAGAAGCAACGCACGCGAGTCAATCCGTGAAGCTCACCGCTCTGCTCATAGCGATACACCGTGCCAAACTCTGCAAAACGTAGAGGCAGGTCCTTGTAGGAGCGTGGCGACGAACGGTAGATTTCGCAGTGGTGAGGGCAGTTCATTGGTTTCAAGAAATATTCCTCGCCTTCTTCAGGTGTGTGTATAGGCTGGAATGAGTCCTTGCCATATTTTGCGTAGTGGCCAGATGTCACATAAAGCATCTTGTTGCCGATATGCGGAGTGATTACCTGCAAATAGCCATACTTCTTTTGTATCTTGGTGAGGAACTCCTGCAGACGGTTGCGCAGAGCAGCACCCTTTGGCAACCACAATGGCAGACCTGGGCCCACATTTTGCGAGAACGTCCACAATTCCATCTCCTTGCCCAGTTTGCGGTGGTCGCGTTTCTTGGCCTCCTCAAGCAAAGTCAAGTATTCCTCCAGCATCTTCTTCTTTGGGAATGTGATGCCATACACACGCACAAGCTGCTGGCGTTTTTCATCGCCGCGCCAGTAAGCTCCTGCCAGCGACAATATCTTGATTGCCTTGATTGGTGCTGTGTTTGGAATGTGCGGACCCTTGCACAAGTCGGTGAAGTTGCCTTGTGTGTAGGTTGTGATGTGTCCGTCCTCAAACTCGCTGATAAGCTCGCATTTCAGTTTCTGACCCTTGTCGCCAAAGAATTTCAGAGCGTCGGCCTTGCTTATGTCGTGGCGCACCACGTCTTCTTTCTTGGCTGCAAGCTCTGCCATTTTTTGCTCTATCTTCGGGAAATCTGCGCTTGTTATCACATTTTCCCCTGGGTCTATATCATAGTAGAATCCATTCTCAATTGCCGGACCTATACCAAATTCTATTCCTTTATACAACTCTTGCAGTGCTTCGGCAAGCAAGTGAGCCGATGTGTGCCAGAAAGCGTGCTTTCCTTCCTCATCTTCCCATTTGAACAATGCTATCTCGCCGTCCTTGTCGATTGGACGGGAAATGTCCCATTCTTCATCGTTGAATTTTGCGGCGAGCACTTGGCGTGCCAAGCCGTCACTGATACTTTTTGCAATGTCGAGCGGCGTAACGCCAGCCTCAAATTGCTTCACACTTCCATCAGGAAATTTAATGTTAATCATAATTATTTATAAATTTATTCGTGTGATACAAAGACACTAATACATTTTTTCAAACTGAGTGCAAAGTTAAGTCATTTCCCACTAATTTGCTACTCTTGCAAGGCACATTTTTCTCGCATTTTCACGGCTGCTGCGCATCTTTGTGCCAGTCATCGCCCAAGTGTGTTAATTGTTCATGCGTTTCAGCACATTATAGCTTGGCAATATGCCCAGTTCTCCAGCCTTGCTCAGGTCGGCCACACCCTTTTTCTTGTTGCCCATGCGCAGATACACAAGCCCTCGGTTATAGTATGCCTCGCCGAAGTTGGGCTTTATTTCTATTGCCTGCGTATAGCAGTTTATGGCCGAAGTGTAATCATCTTCGAGCAAATACAGGTTGCCCTTGTTGTAGTAGGCATACACATTCTTCGGGGCGAGCTTTATCACCATGTCATAGCTGGCTTGTATTTCATCGAGCAGCTTGGCGTTCTCTGCGTCATGCACCTTGCGCGACAAGGCTCTTTCTCCGCTGTTTTTTGCAGCAGGTCCGCCGTTTTCGCCTTCGCTAAGCTCATATTGCAGAAATTGCGCATTGCCTTTCAGATAATATGCCAGTGCAAACTTGGGGCTTAGGGCTATGGCTTTGTTGGCGTCGTTGAGTGCCGAGGCGGCGTTTTTCACCATCATAAAGCTCATTGCCCTTGCAAAGTAGTCAATTGAGCGCGGCGACTCGCCTGCAAGCACGCTGTTGTAATATTCTATGCTGCTAAACTGCTTCTTGATTTCAGCCTCGCTTATGTTGGCCATGCCACGCGCCATGTGCAGGGTCATTGGCAGCAGATTTGAGTTGTTGGCATCGGTGATTTCACGCACATACAGGGTGTTGTCGCCAAGCTGGTTGTCATCGCCGTAATACGACAAGAAGAACAGCGGCTCCGGCGTGATTTCCACATTCTGATTTTGAATGTGTCCGCGCGATTTGCTTGCATACTCCGGCTTTATCTTGTTGTCAGTGTCAACAGTGAGCAGCGTGTTAAACTTGTTCATTATCTCCGACTCGCTCTCCACGTCCTCTCCGGCTTCGGCGCGCTTGTCCTTCTCCTGCATGGCCTTTGCCTCTATCTTTGCAGGGTCGTAGTGCGACACATGGGTCTTTTTGCGCTTAAACAGCGACAGGGCATAGTTGTAGTCCTTCTCGCCGCCCTTGGTGTTGCCCATCTGCCGCTTTGCCTCGCCTCTGGCTATGTAGCCAGCCTCAAATGCCGGATATTTATTCAGCACAGCGTCAAAATCTGCTATTGCCAGTTTGTGCTGTCCGGTTTTCTGATACAGTATTGCCCGGTTATACAAAGCCATAAAGTTGGTGGGGTCGCTTTTCAGCACATAGGAGAAGTCGGTTATTGCCTTATTGTTCTCGCCCACCTCGGCCAAAAGCAATCCACGGTTGTAATGTCCCTCAAGGCTCGTGGGGTCGAGGTCAACGGCATAGTTGTAGTCCGACATTGCCCCGAAATAGTCATCAAGGTTATATTTCAGAAACGCGCGGTTTATGAAATAGCCGGCATAATATGGTTCAAGCTCTATCGCCTTGTTCATGTCGGCAAGGGCTGCCTTGTAGTCTTTCTTAAACACCGACTCTATGTGTGCCCTTAGCGCGTAAGGGTTGGCGTTAACCTTTGAGATTTCTATGCTTTTGTCCACATATTCCAGTGCCTTCGTGGTGTCTTTGCGTGCCAGCTCAAGCTGTGCAAGGCCGAAATAAGCCTTTTCATTGCCCTTGTCAAGTTTCAGCAAGCGGTGCCATGTGCTGTCGCTGGCGTCATATTGCTTCAATTCTTCCTCACACACGGCCTTGTTTTGCAAAAAGGTCTTGTCTTCGGGCATCTGCTCCAGTCCCTTGTCATAGTCGGCCACAGCGCCCTTGTAGTTTCGCAAGTTCTGCCGCGCCACGCCCCTCACCTGATAGGCATCTACTATAAACGGATTTCTCTCTATGGCAAGCGTTGCGTCTTCCTCGGCTCCTTTGTAGTCGTCAAGGCTTATTTTTGCTATTGCCCTGTAGAAGTACGGTTCTGCCAAATATGGTTTGATTTTGATTACTTGATTAAAATATTGTATCGAGAGTATGTAGTCCTCAAAATACAGGGCGTTGCGGCCTATGTTCAGCACGTGGTCGGTGTTGATTTGCCCAAAAGCTCTTACCGGTGCAGCCAGCAGCGCCAATAGCACAAGTGCCCGTAGCACCGCTTTTGCATATTTTGTTTTAATCTTTTTAATTTCAGTTTTTCTCATGCGTCAGTTTGTCGTGTTGCTTTATTCCCCATGGCTGTGGTGTACACGTCTCTCCAATGCCTGCCACATGCCAACTATGCCCCCATGCGCCGCAGCCAAGCAGCCACAGAGTCACTAAAAAGCAAAACAATATGTTTTAATTCGCAAATTTAGAATTTTCATTCTATTCTCCCCCCACATGCCGCAACCTCTGCCGAATGTTTAACGTTGTTTAACCCAAATTTCACCACAGGCGGTTTATTCACCATGCACTTGCCCTACTCTCGCCCTACGCCGAAAAAAACGATTGGCAATGCCCTGTATGGCATCGCCAATCCGTTTTTTAGTATTTTGTCTTTTTCCCTGCTTCTGGCATTTATCAGCTGCCAGGCAGAAATAACGTCACATTACTTTCTCACCGAGAACTTATACGCCGTGTGGCTGCTGTAAGTCTCACCCGGTTTCAGCACCGTAGATGGATAAGTCTTGCAGTTTGGCGAGTTAGGATAATGCTGTGTTTCGAGGGCTATTGCAGAGCGATAAGGATAGGCTATGCCTTTTTTGCCCACCACCTTGCCATCAAGGAAGTTGCCCACATATATCTGCACACCAGGCTCTGTTGTGAACACGTCCATCACAATTCCTGTCTTTGGCGAATATACAGAAGCTGACACCTTGCTCACATCGCCCTTGGTGTTGAGCACAAAGTTATGGTCATAGCCATGGCCGTTTTTCAGTTGTTCGTCGTTGGCATTGATGTCTTGGCCTATCGTCTTTGCCTTTCTGAAGTCAAACGGAGTGCCGTCCACCTTCATGAAGTCACCGTGTGTCATGAATGTGCTGTCTATTGGGGTGATTTCGTCAGCATCAACCATCAACTCGTTGTCAAGAATGTCTTTCGACGGGTCTCCGCCCAAGTTCCAATATGAGTGATTGGTCAGATTCACCACCGTAGGCTTGTCAGTTGTAGCAGTATAAGTGATGTCGATTGCGTTGTCGGCAGTCAACTTATACACCACCTTCACGTTCAAGTTGCCAGGATAGCCGGCATCACCGTCTTTGCTGAGCAGTGTCAACTCTATCGTGCTCTTGTCTGTCTGGTTTGCTGTCCACACCTGGTTGTGGAAGCCTTGCGGACCTCCGTGCAAGCTGTGGCCGAAATTGTTGATTGGCAAATTATATGTGTTGCCCATCAATTCAAACTTGCCTTTCTCTATTCTGTTGCCGTAGCGACCTATAAGTGCACCAAAGTTGCCGTCAATATTCTCATAGTCGGCAATCGAGTCGTGACCAAGCACCACGTCCTGCATCTTGCCGTTCTTGTCAGGCACCATCACCGACACTATGCGGCCGCCAAAGTTAGTCACACACACCTCCATGCCGTTGTCGTTGGTCAGCGTGTAGAGTGCCACTGGCTTACCGCCAACAGTGTCAACGAAATTCTTCGGGTCAAGCCCAGAGGCCGTCAAGCCGCTTCCGGTCTGTGTCGAGCACGACACGCCTGCCAGCAGCGCAAGGCACGAAGCCGCAATTAGTTTTGCTGTCTTTTTCATAATCTGTTTTGTTTTTATGTTTATTGGTTCAGTGAGTTAACTACAGCCTGATTTATTTCGCGCAAGCGTTTCTCGTCCATCTTAATCACCTTGCGGTCGTATGTCATGATGCCGTTAACCTCGGTTTCGCAGTCTGTTGTCTGCGTATAGACACCTGCGCAATAGCCCTTATGAGCCAGTTCTATCAACTGCTTGGCAAACACTTCATACTTGTCAGTCACCTCTTTTGAGCTATTGAATTTCACATATCCCCAGTTGTCTTTGCTCTGCACCCACAAGTGTCCTTCCACTGGGAATCCAATGCCTCCAAACTCGCCAATGGCATTCACCTTGCGCGCGTCAAACAGGAATGACTTTGGCTCTGGGTAGTGATGCAGGTCGAGAATGTCACCCTCCATGCTGAAGTTGCCTCCACTGGCAGGGTTAACCAAGTGATATGGGTCATATTTCTGAGTCCATTTCACCACCTCATCGGTCTTAAACTGGCCCCAAGCCTCGTTAAATGGCACCCACACGCTTATGCACGGATAAGAGCGGAAGTTGTCAATTATGTCTTTCCATTCTTTGTAGTAAGTTTCCTCGCTCTCTGCCGAGCGGTTCGACTTGTCACCACCATAGAACGCATCGTTATATTTCCACGGCTGCGATTTGCTGTAATCGCCCGATGGCATGTCTTGCCACACGATTATGCCCTCTTTGTCGCAATAGTTATACCAAGTGGCTGGCTCCACCTTTATGTGCTTGCGTATCATGTTGAAGCCCCACTCTTTTGTCTTTTTGATGTCATAAACCATTGCCTCATAGCTTGGAGCAGTGTAGAGTCCATCAGGCCACCAGCCCTGGTCAAGCGGGCCAAACTCAAATATGTCTTTGCCGTTGAGCTGCATACGCATCACGCCGTTTTTGTCGCGTCGTGCTGTGTATTTGCGCATTGCCACATAACTCTTCACTTGGTCCACCACCTTGCCGTTTTCCGTAAGGCTCACCACCATGTCATACAGGTTGGGCGCATCGGGCGACCATAGTTTCACGTTCTTTGGCATATCCACAATCACCTTCTCACCGTTGATTGCCTTGCCTTCAGCCACCACTTTGCCGTTTTCAAGCACTTTCACTTGAACCATCATACCACATGGCACACCGGCTTTTGCCACGTCCACAGTCACTTGATTAGCGTCAACGTTGGGCACAATCACAAGGTTGCTTATGTGTGTCTTTGCCACAGGTTCTATCCACACGGTCTGCCAAATGCCACTCACTGGCGTGTACCAGATGCCTTCCGGTTTCAGTCTTTGCTTGCCACATGGCTGATAGCCGTCGGTTGTGGGGTCAAACACTTTCACCACCACCTCGTTCTCTCCCTTGCGCAAGGCTGCTGTCACATTGAAACCAAATGGAGTGTAGCCGCCTTCGTGGCTGCCCACTTTCACTCCGTTCACCCACACGTCACTGCGCCAATCCACAGCACCAAAGTTGAGCATCACATCTTTGCCGTTCCAGCTTGAAGGCACCTTAAACGTGCGTTTGTACCACAATTCCTGATTGCTGCCAAGCGATTTTCCCACGCCCGACAAACTCGACTCCACGCAAAATGGCACCAAGATGTTGCCGTCATATTTCGACGGACTTGCCTTTCCTTTATCGGTAATTGCATAATTCCACAATCCGTTCAAGTTTTGCCACTCGCCACGCACCATCAGTGGTCGGGGATACACATTCCACACATCTTTGGGATTTACACTTTTTGCCCACTCTGTCTTGATTTTGTCACCCACAGGGGCATAATTCTGGGCACTTACGGTAGCTGCGCAAATTGCCAGTACCGCTGCCAATAAAACCATTTTCTTCATACGGCTGATTTCTGTTTTTATTACTTGTTTTTAATATGTCAATAGTCAATATAGCTAATAAATAGCGTTGATTTGAGTTCGGTCAAGCTCTATGTTCGACAGCATCTCACACTGTGTGACTCTTGCCCACAAGCTTTTCTGGATTCTGTCCACAAAAAGATACTTTTCAAGTTTTTATGTTTCTCATTATGGATATTTAGGCCCTAACAAATCATTTCATTTAAGTTCACAAGCAAGCCGAGGCTTACGAAACGGCACATTACTTTTGACCGACGCTTACATTGCAAAGATGATAAATTTATTTCTATTTCACAACACTTTTTCACGGTTTTGCCCACTATACACTATCTATAAATTTTCACGATTTGCTAAATTGCATAAAAATGCCGAAATTTGAAATCTAATAGACCACTAAAACGGATTTCTCTGATGAAAAAAACTATAATCTTGACAATGGTTGCCGCTTTGGCTATGGCTCCAGTGCAATCCTTTGCCAAAAAGAACAAAACAAAATATTTCAAGCGTAAGGTTTTCGTGGAACAAACCGTCACTCCTGTGCAGGAGCAACCAAAAGACGTGGCGATAACCGACGTTGCCTCACAGCTCAATGGCGAATGGACCATGGTTTCATTGCACGGCAAGCCTGTGGTGACTCGCGACCGCGCCTACATCTTCCTCGACTTTCAGAACCACGAGTTCTATGGCAACAACGGTTGCAATTTCATCAACGGCAAGTTTTCGGCATCAGCCAATTCAATGCAGTTTAAAGACATCATCACCACATATGAAACCTGCCACAACGTAACGCCCGACCGCAACATCATGCGTGCCTTCAACAACACCACTTCCATGAAGATGCAGTCGCTCTACAACATGGACTATCTGATTTTGCTCAACAGCAAAGGCAATGAGCTGCTCAAGCTCAAGCGGCTGAGCCTCGACCTGCTCGATGGCGCATGGACTATAAAAGAGCTTAACGGCACAAACATATCTGCGCGCAACATACGCACCGTGATTGACACCGACCAACGCACCATTCACGCCAACACAGGCTGTAACCTCATTAACGGCATTATCACCATCGACCCGTCAAAAGATTTCGCAATACAATTCGAGGACTTGAAATCATCGCGCAACAAGTGCCCGAACATCGATGTTGAGACAGAATTGCTCATTGCACTTGAGCAGACCGAATCGTGCAAGAAAATCAACAATCACGAAATGGCGTTGCTCAACAAAAGCGGCAAAATAGTAGTAGTGCTCCACACGCTTGACCTAATCAAAGAGCGCAAAGCCAAGCAAACCGGCAACTACTAACCCACTCCCATCTCCTGACCCACCAGCACAAGGAGGTGCATGATAACATGCACACAAGCAAAACAGCAGTGTGTCGGAGACACACGTATATAGTTAACCCACGACTGAGGAGCGGCAGCGACGGTCGTGGGCTCTCACAGTACCGCACCACCACACCACAACGCAAGCAAGGCAGCAGTGTGCCAAAGGCACACGTATATAGCTAACCCACGACTGAGGAGCGGCAGCGACGGTCGTGGGCTCTCACACCATCACCCCACAGCGGCGTGCCGGAGGCACGCGTATAGCACTCTAACCTGTAAAAAAAGAGACTGGCGCCATAACGCCAGTCTCCATCACTTTATATTATGTAGTGTGTGTTATTGCAAACTTGAGTCGTCTAACTCATCAAGATTCTCCAGTTCATCATCATTAAACGATTCATCTCCATAGAAATCGGCATCTAAGTCCTCAATAGATGTGTCTATCTTTTGCGCGTTGTTGTTAAACGTGTCTATGTCAACCACTTCTTTTGGAGCCTTACCCACCTTCAGTTCACACAGCGGGTCGTGCAAGTGTTTGCCGGTCACAATTTCTTTAAGCTTCATGTAGAAGTAACGCTCAGTAACATAATCAAACACGAACTTCAGTTTCTGACCCTCGTCCTCTATCAGTTCGTCCAGATGCGTTTCGTCCATGAGCCAAATGTCCTCATCTGACTCCGTGTCCATATCCACGCTTGTCACCTCCTGTTTCTTGTTCCACTCGTCGTCACACACGTAGAAAGAATCCATTTGGTCCTTGCTGTAGCCAGCTGCTTCCAGTATCGCGTTGCGCAGGCGCATAAACGTGTCGCTCGAATCTATAGCTATATCAAGTTTAAAATTCTCGGCTTCTTCAGAGCCAACCAGGAATTTATAAATCATATCTCTAATGCTGTTATTTGTAGTTCTAAAACGTTACGAAATTACGAAAAAATAATAGCACACAAGCATTTTCACCACTTTTTTTTGAGCCGAACATTCTTTTTATTTCACACAAGTTTTTCGGCATTTTTTTTGACATTAAAAAGCCATGCCTGACCATAAAAAAACATTAAATGGGCATACTTAAATTTGCATTTCTCACACAAGCATTGAGGGGAAAAACCGCTTGGTTTTTCCCCTCAACATTATCTTTTTCGCGTCAGACCATTTTGGCCGTCAGCATCTTCTTTTTTCTTACGGAATCAAATTGTATTCACGGAACACTTTCTGAATCTTCTCAAGAGCAAATGTAACCTGATCTTTTGTGTGAGTGGCCATTAGGCTGAATCTGATAAGCGTGTCGCTTGGAGCCACGGCTGGCGAAACCACAGGGTTCACAAAAATGCCTTCATTAAACAAGTCGCGCACTATGGCAAACGTCTTGTTGTTGTCGCGGATAAACAACGGTATGATTGGCGTTTCGGTGTGGCCTATCTCACAACCCATTTGCTTAAAGCCGTCAAGAGCATAATTTGTTATGTCCCACAAGTGCTTCTGTCTTTCCGGTTCACTCTCCATTATGTCGAGTGCGGCAAGCACTGCTGCCGTAGATGCAGGTGTGATGCTCGCCGTGAAAATATACGAGCGAGAGTGGTGACGCAAGTAGTTTGTTATGTTCTTGCTTGTGGCAATAAATCCGCCAAGCGAAGCCATCGACTTGCTGAATGTACCCATAATCAAGTCCACCTTGTCACGCAGACCGAAATGGTCACACACGCCGCGGCCGCCTTTGCCAAACACACCTATGCCGTGAGCTTCGTCAACCATGATGTTGGCATTATACTTCTCTGCCAGTTCCACAATGTCGGGAAGTTTGCACACGTCACCTTCCATTGAGAACACACCATCGGTCACAATCAGCTTCACGCGGTCGGGGTCGCACTTCTTCAGCTGGCTTTCAAGCGAAGCCATGTCATTGTGCTTATATTTCAATGAGTTTGAAAACGACAATCTGCGACCTTCTATTATAGAGGCATGGTCTTGCTCGTCCCACAAAATATAGTCATCACGACCAGTCAAGCTCGAAACAACGCCCAAATTTACCTCAAATCCAGAAGAATACACCATTGCATCTTCTTTGCCCTCATATTCTGCCAAGCGCTTTTCAAGCTGCTTGTGTATGTCGAGCGTTCCGTTCAAAAATGGAGAACCTGCACAACCTGTACCATATTTTTTAATGGCTTCAATTGCCGCCTCTTTTATTTTTGGGTGATTTACCAATCCCGAATAGCAGTTTGAACCAAACATCAACACCTTTTTACCGTTGATTAACACCTCTGTGTCCTGTTCGCTCGAGATTGCTCTGAAATAAGGATAAATCCCGGCAGCCTTAGCTTTTTGGGGTTCATCATAAGCCGATAGCTTAGCCTCTAATAAATTCATTGTCTATTTGAAAATGTGTATAAAATTTCTAAATCATCTACGCACTCACTTCACTCTCTTTAATTTTACGTAGGCTACAAAATTACTAAATATTCTTTTAAAAAGAAGAAAAAAGCAAAACATTTTGACTTGTTTTGCTTTTAATTCTAAATTTTCCGTTTCATTTTTACGCCACTTGCACCCACTAAACAAGCCTTGTCAAGCCGCTTCAACGCACATTGCCGCGTCAAAACCATTTTATTCTCTTAAACAGGAAAAATGCTCCTGCCGACAGCACTACACACAGCACCAGTATGAACGCAAACGCCCAGCTTGCCGTCTCCACAGGCAGAGCCACATTCATGCCATAAAGGCTGGCTATGAACGTTGGCAACATCAGTATTATGGATATGCTCGTCATGCGCTTCATTATCACGTTAAGGTTGTTTGATATAATCGAGGCAAATGCGTCCATTGTTCCGGTCAAAATGTCGGTATATACCTTCACCGTGTTGAGTGCCTGCTGCAGCTCTATGTCCACGTCTTCTATCAGGTCATTGTCTATCAAACCAGTGTTCTGAAACCGCGTGCGCAGCCTCAGCAGCAATGACTCGTTGCCTCTTATCGAAGTGTTGAAATACACAAGGCTCTTTTGCATGTTGCGCAATTTCAGCAGGTCCTCGTTTCTTATGCTGCGCTCAAGTCCGTCCTCGGCGTTGTTTATATCCACATTCATCACCTTCAGATATTTCAAGAACCACACTGCCGACGACAATATTAGCCTCATGATGAGCACCACCCGGTTAGGCACCTCGCGGTTACGCATGCCGTTATATTGTATGAAGTCGTCTATCACCTCGTTTTCGTAGTAGCACAGCACGGCCACTATGTCGTTGTTGGTAATCACACCCACAGGCACTGTGGTATATGGAATGTCGTCGTCCTGGCTCGGACGCGGCACACGCAGCACCGTCAGCAGCCAGTCGCCGTCGTTCTCCGTACGCGGCCGCTCATCGGCATCTGAAATGTCTGATATGAATGATTCTGGCACGCCGAGCCCTCTCAAGTAGTCAAGCTCGTCGTCATTTGGCTGTGTCACTTTTATCCAACAGCCTTTTTGCCATTGGTCAACTCTCTTGAAATCTTTACCGAAAAGTAGGAATTCTTTCATTTATGCGCCTCCTTTCTGTGTTTCTTATCCCAACAGCCAAGGAGTCGCCTTTTCCGCTTATTTTTTACGGATATGCCGCTTCAGTGGCCATTGCAATTTGTTTGTTACGTCTGCAATATTTAGTGGAACACTATCGCCCATTGATTTGTTTTTGTTGTTTTCGAGTGCAAAGTTACACCAAAATTTGCGCATATCGGCACACTCATTGTCTTGTTTGAGACTTTTTTTGTTGCCAAAGCCACATTTTTTCTAGGCAACCACACTCAACACCTCATTATCTGCTTAGTTTTTAGTAATTTTGCAGTTCACAATCGGTTTCAATTTCTAAGTTTATGGATTTTAAGCTTCATTCCAAGTATTCTCCCACCGGCGACCAACCGCAGGCCATCAGGGAGTTGTCAGAGGGTGTCAACAACGGCATTCCCTATCAGACACTGCTTGGAGTCACTGGTTCGGGCAAAACGTTCACCATGGCAAACGTGATTGCGCAAACCAACCGCCCCACGCTGGTTCTTTCGCACAACAAGACACTGGCTGCACAGCTCTATTCCGAATTCAAGAGCTTTTTTCCCGAAAATGCAGTGCAATATTTCGTGTCCTACTACGACTATTACCAGCCTGAAGCCTACATTCCGTCGTCCGACAAATACATAGAAAAAGACCTTGCCATCAACGAGCAAATCGAGCGCATGCGCCTTGCCACAGTCACAGCCCTGCTCTCCGGCCGGCGCGACATAGTGGTTGTGTCATCTGTTTCGTGCCTCTATGGCATGGGCAATCCGCACGACATTGAGAGCAACACCGTCTTCATTCAGCGTGGGCAGAACATTGACCGCGACGCTTTTCTGCGCCGTCTGGTCGATGCGCTCTACTCTCGCACCGAGGTGCAATTCACCCCTGGCACATTCCGTGTCACTGGCGACACCGTCGATGTTTTTCTTGCCGACGAGGAGATTGTGCTGAGAGTGATTTTTTGGGGCAATGAGATTGAGAGCATACAGATACTCGACACAGCCACCCTCATGCCCACGCAAGACGTTGATGGGTTCAAACTGTTTCCTGCCAACGTGTTTGTGGTCACAAAAGACAAAATTGCCATTGCACTCAACAAGATTGCCGTTGACCTTGGCACTCAGTGCGAGATGTTTCGCCGCGAGGGCCGCCTTGCCGAGGCAAAACGCCTCGAAGAGCGCGTCAACTACGACCTTGAGATGATTCGCGAGGTGGGTTACTGCTCTGGCATCGAGAATTATTCGCGTTATTTCGACGGACGTGAGCCTGGCATGCGCCCGTTCTGCCTGCTCGACTATATGCCCAAAGATTTCCTCACCATCATCGACGAAAGCCACGTCACCATTCCACAAATACGTGCCATGTATGGCGGCGACCAATCGCGCAAAAACACGCTTGTGGAATATGGTTTCCGACTTGAGGCCGCGCGCGACAACCGTCCTCTCACATTCGACGAGTTCGAGCAACTCACCAAACAGACCATCTACGTGAGTGCCACGCCCTCCGACTATGAGCTCACCCAGAGCGAAGGCGTTGTCACCGAGCAAATCATACGCCCCACCGGCCTTCTCGACCCAAAAATCACAGTTCGTCCGTCGCGTGGACAAATCGACGATTTGGTCGAGGAAATCAATCAGCGCATAGAGAAACACGAGCGCACGCTTGTCACCACTCTTACCAAGCGCATGGCCGAGGAGCTTTCCGACTATCTCGCCAAACTCAACATCAAGTGCGCATACATGCACAGCGACGTTGAGACCCTCGACCGCATTCAGATTCTCGACGATCTCCGTGCCGGAGCAATCGACGTGCTCATAGGCGTCAACCTGCTCCGTGAGGGTCTCGACCTGCCAGAAGTTTCTCTCGTAGCCATCATCGATGCCGACAAAGAGGGCTTTCTACGCTCCACAAGGGCTCTCACGCAAACCGCAGGCCGCGCTGCGCGCAACCTCAATGGTGAGGTCATCATGTATGCCGACAAAATCACCGACTCCATGCGCCGCACCATCGACGAGACCGAGCGCCGTCGCTCTCTTCAGCTCAAATACAACGAAGAGCATGGCATCACGCCTCAAGCCATCGTCAAGGCACGCCAGTCAATCATTGGTGTTGACACCGAAATGGAGCAGACTGCCGAAAACAAAAAACATGCTCGCAAATACGAGAACAACGTTGTGGAGCTCCCGTCGCTTCAGCAGCAGATTGCAGCCGAGTTCCACACCACAGCCGGCATTGCGGCCGACCCTGTTATATCCTACATGAAGCCCAAAGACCTTGAGGGAACGATTGAGCACCTCAAGAAACAAATGATTGAGGCAGCTAAAAACATGGACTTCCTTGAAGCGGCACAATATCGCGATGAGATGGTTAAGCTTCAAGAAAAACTCGACTCTCAGCAAAAGCAGAAATCTCAAGCAAGTGACACAAAATAGCAAACAACAACAGCATATCAGCAGCAGCACCACAGCCACCCAAGCGCAATCTCACCACATAAGCCGCCAGTGGTTGCCCACCACGGCAAAAGAAGTGGAGCATCTGGGCTGGGACCACATCGACGTGATTTTCTTTTCAGGCGATGCCTACATCGACCACCCCTCCATGGGTGCAGCAGTCATAGGCCGGGTGCTTGAGGCTCACGGCTACAATGTGGCCATTGTGCCGCAACCCAACTGGCGTGACGACCTGCGCGACTTCAAGAAGCTCGGCCGGCCACGGCTGTTTTTCGGTGTTTCGGCCGGAGCTATGGACTCTATGGTCAACCACTACACAGCCAACCGTCGTCGTCGCACCGACGACGCCTACACCCCCGACGGACGTGCCGGAGCGCGC
Organism: uncultured Muribaculaceae bacterium; assembly: GCA_934675575.1. GTDB lineage: Bacteria > Bacteroidota > Bacteroidia > Bacteroidales > Muribaculaceae > Sodaliphilus. Next base: position 129,867 of record CAKUQQ010000007.1, on the reverse strand, counting down.
CCCGACTACCCCACTATCGTTTACAGCGAGATACTGAAGCGTCTTTTCCCCGACGTGCCGGTTGTGGCAGGTGGCATTGAGGCTTCGCTGCGCCGTGTGGCACACTACGACTACTGGCAAGACCGTCTTCGCCCGTCAATCCTTGCCGACAGTCCTGCCGACATGCTCATATATGGCATGGGAGAGAAACCTATCATCGAACTTGCCCAGCGCCTCAACGACGGCTACTCCATAGCCGACATCACCGACATTCCGCAGACGGTTGTCCGCCGGCCTGCAAGCGAAATTCCAACTTCGGGCAGCGACATCGTGCTTCATTCCTACGAGGAGTGCCTTGCCGACAAGATGAAGCAGGCACAAAACTTCAAGGCTGTGGAAATAGAGTCAAACCAGTGGTTCGGACATGATTTGTGGCAAAAAACAGGCAACATGGCAATCAAGGTCAACCGCACCAATCCGCCCATGACAACCGATGAAATCGACGAATCGTTCGACCTGCCCTACACCAGGCTGCCACATCCTCGCTACAATGCCAAGCGCATTCCTGCCTACGAGATGATACGCCACTCCGTCAACATGCACCGCGGCTGCTTCGGCGGCTGCGCATTCTGCACCATCTCGGCTCATCAAGGCAAGTTCATTGCCTCTCGCAGCAAGAAGTCTATTATGCGCGAAGTGCAGCAAGTGGTGCAAATGGACGATTTCAAGGGCTACATTTCCGACCTTGGCGGACCATCGGCCAACATGTATTCGCTTCACGGTCGCGACCTCAACAAATGCAAACGCTGTGTGCGCCCATCATGCCTCTACCCCAAGCCATGCCCCAATCTCAACACCGACCATAGTGCCTTGCTCGACATTTACCACAGCGTAGATGCCTTGCCGGAGGTGAAGAAGTCATTCATAGGCAGCGGTGTGCGTTATGACTTGTCTATGCACCGCACCGGCGACGAGCGCATCGACCGCATAAATGCCACCTACAACGAGGAACTCATTTGCAATCACGTTTCCGGCCGCCTCAAAGTGGCTCCAGAGAACACCAACGACGATGTGTTGCGCATAATGCGCAAACCTTCGTTCGACCTGTTCTACAAGTTCAAGGAGCTTTTCGACCGCGTCAACGCCAAGCATCACCTCAACCAGCAGCTCATTCCCTACTTCATTTCATCACACCCAGGCTGCACCGAGGAGACAATGGCAGAACTTGCTGTCATCACTAAGAATCTGAACTTTCACCTTGAGCAAGTGCAGGACTTCACTCCCACTCCCATGACGGTTTCCACCGAAATCTATTACACTGGCATACATCCCTACACACTCAAGCCCACATATTGCGCCCACACACAAGAAGAGAAACTCGCTCAGCGCAAATACTTTTTCTGGTATGAGAGCACCTATAAGCGAGCCATTCTCGACTCTCTGCGCCGTCTTCACCGCCCCGACCTTGCCGCAGCGCTCTACTCACATGCCACGCCGCAGCTCTCGTCATCACGCCATGCCGAGACGCCACGCCAGCAAGCATGGGATATGCGTGGCACGAGCGCACCACATCGCAGAAATGCCAGCAATGGCCGCAATAATCACCCACAAGCTCCAAAAGACAGGCACACCAGCGGCAGTGGCTTGCGCACACAGCAGCCCAAGTCTCGCAACAAGCGCCGCAAATAGTGAGTAGCAGACAGACGCATACATACACCTGTCAAAATATGCAGAGAGGGCTGCGCCACCACGGCACAGCCCTCTCTACTTTCACACCATTTGCTGGTGGTAATGTCGTCATTTTTGGGTCAACTCATTGAATTTTTCAGTCTGCTGCTTTATCAAGTCGGCATCATCAAAGTAGTCAATACGCATGGCGTGACGCACCTCGGCCATAGTCTTGGCAGCCACTTCGCGGGCATCAAGCGAGCCTTTGCGCAATATGTTGAATATTTCCGGAATATCCTTGGCATATTCCTTGCGGCGCTCCCTGATTGGGTCAAGCATCTTGTTAATCACCTTGTTCAAGAACTTCTTGCACTTCACATCGCCAAGTCCTCCACGGCGGTAGTGGTCTTTAAGTTCGTCAAGATTGGCATACTCTGGCCAGAACTCGGCAAAATCTTCATCGCTGCTGAATGCGTCAAGATAAGTAAACACCGCGTTACCTTCCACCTTGCCAGGGTCATTAAGGTTCACGTGTCCAGGGTCGGTGTACATGCTGCGCACTTTTTGCCACACAGTGTCAGCGTCATCGCTCAAATATATGCAGTTGCCCAGGCTCTTGCTCATTTTTTCCTTGCCGTCAGTGCCTGGCAAACGGCGAGCCGTGGTGTTTTCAGGCAACATTATTTCAGGCTCCACAAGCACGTCGCCATACGTTAGGTTGAATCGGCGCACCAGTTCGCGGGTTTGTTCAAGCATAGGTTCCTGGTCCTCTCCGGCCGGCACAAGCGTTGCCTTAAAAGCAGCTATGTCGGCGGCCTGACTCACTGGATAACAGAAAAATCCCAGCGGAATGTTGGCCTCAAACTTACGCATCTTTATCTCGGTCTTCACTGTTGGGTTTCGCTGCACTCTCGACACTGTCACCAAGTTCATAAAATACTGCATCAGTTCTGCCAATTCAGGCACTTGACTCTGCACATAGAGCGTGCATTTCTGCGGGTCAAGACCTGCCGACAGATAGTCTAAAGCCACATCTACCATGTTTTGGCGTATCTTTTCGGGATTGTCGGCATTGTCGGTCAAGGCCTGCACATCGGCCATGAATACAAACATCTTGTCGAAGTTTCCCTCATTTTGCAGTTGCACCCTGCGGCGCAGAGAGCCCACATAGTGGCCAAGGTGCAATTTTCCTGTTGGGCGGTCGCCCGTCAATATTATCTTATCCATGTCTGTTCATTGTTTTTTCGTTTATGCAAAGATAATGCAAATCGCCCGCAGAACACCAAGTTTGCCCCGATATTCTGCCACGGTGCGGTTCATCTTGCCGCAAAAAACGCACAAAACACACGCCTTTTTAGTAATTACTCTAAAAAATCAGCGGTTTTTATGTATTTTTGCTCATTGATTACAATATGAAAAATCAAATTATTTAACATATTAAATCTTTATGAATTACTTTAAACCAACGATTATGGCATCTTTGTTAGCGCTCTCCGCTACCACTGCATGTAACACCCCCAAAGCGGGTGGCAATGACGACGACGGGCCAATCATCGAAAAGCCCCAAGTCAATGTTGACGACGGCTTTTTCTCACCCGAAATCCTCAATGCCTTTGGCCGCGTGAGCGACCCACAAGTGTCGCCCGACCACAAGAAAGTGCTCTATGGCGTGTCATACTCCAGCGTGGAGCAGAACAAATCTAACCGCGAGCTTTGGGTCATGGACATCGACGGCAAAAATGCCAAGCAAATCACCAAGACCAAAAAGTCGGAATCAAATGCCGTGTGGATTGACGGCGGCAAAAAAATCGCGTTCATCTATAGCAACGGCGACAAAGGTCCACAAGTGTGGGTTATGGACAGCGACGGTGGCGACCGCAAGTGCATTTCTGATGTGGAAAATGGCGTTGACGGCTTTGTAATCTCACCCGATGAGAAGAAAATCGTGCTGATTTCACAAGTCAAGTATGGCAAGACCGTGCAAGACTACTACCCCGACCTCAAAAAAGCCGAGGCTCGCATTGAGGACGACATCATGTATAAGCACTGGGACGAGTGGGTTACTACCATTCCTCACCCATTTGTTGGCGATTTCTCCGACTCCAAGGTCAACAACCTCAAAGACGTGCTCGAAGGTGAGCCTTACGAGGCTCCGATGAAGCCTTTTGGCGGCGTTGAGTCGCTGGCCTGGACTGCCGACAGCAAGAGCCTCATCTATGTGAGCCGCAAAAAGACTGGTAAGGAATATGCTTTCTCCACAAATAGCGACCTCTATCGCTACGACCTCGAAAGCGGCAAGACCACTAACCTCACCGAGGGCATGATGGGCTACGACACCAACCCTCGCATATCGCCCAGCGGCAACAAGATGGCTTGGCTTTCTATGGAGCACGACGGCTATGAGGCCGACAAAAACCGCATCTTCGTCATGGACTTGAAGTCTGGCGAGAAAAAAGACATCACCGTCAACTGGGACTACACTGCCGATGACTTGCAGTGGTCACCCGACGAGAAATACATCTATTTCAGCGCACCTTTTGGCGGCACAATCCCAATGTTCCGCATCAATGTTGAGACACAGCAAGTTGACACCATTGCTTCTGGCCAGTTTGACTACGGCACCATTGTGCCTGTGGGCAACGACACGGTTGTCACTCTCCGCCAGTCTTACCTCTCACCAAGCGAGGTATTCAGCGTGAAAGTAGGCAGCGAGCCAGTAAAGCTCACCACCGTCAACGACGAGTTGCTGTCTAAGCTCGACTCAATCACCGTTAAGAAAGTCCTCGTTCCCACCACCGACGGTAAGCAGATGGTCACTTGGGTTGCCTATCCGCCTAATTTCGACCCCACCAAGAAATATCCTGCCCTGCTCTTCTGCGAGGGTGGTCCGCAATCGCCAGTAAGTCAATTCTGGTCATATCGCTGGAACATACGCATCATGGCAAGCCACGGCTATATTGTCATCTTGCCTAACCGTCGTGGGCTTCCTGGCTTCGGCACCGAGTGGAACGCCCAAATCTCAGGCGACTACGGAGGCCAGAACATGAAGGACTACCTCAGCGCAGTTGACTACATGAAGAAAGAGCCTTACATCGATGTTGACCACATTGGCGCAACCGGCGCAAGCTATGGCGGCTACTCGGTGTACTGGCTGGCTGGCAACCACAACAACCGTTTCGCATGCTTCTTGGCTCACGCCGGCATCTTTAACCTTGAGGCTCAATACCTCGAAACCGAAGAAATGTGGTTTGTCAACTGGGACCTCGGCGGTGCATTCTGGGACAAAGGCAACGCCACTGCACAAAAGTCTTACAGCGTGGCCAACCCCAAGAACTATGTGCAAAACTGGAACCGTCCTATCATGGTCACTTGTGGCGAAAAAGACTACCGCATCGTCTTCACACAAGGCACCCAGGCATTCAATGCCGCACGCATGCGCAATCTGCCTGCACGCATGATTACGTTCCCTGAAGAAAACCACTGGATTCTCCAGCCGCAAAACTCTGTGCTGTGGCAACGTGAGTTCTTCCGCTGGTTCGACACTTGGCTCAAGCCACAAAGCGAGGCTGCCAAGGCATATAAGGCACAGCAAGACTCTGTGGCAAAGGAGAAACAAAAAGAAAATGCCATAGGCAAAGCGGCAGTGAATAGCAATACTAAGTAAAAGACGCTCTCACAGCCACCAATCACAAAGTGGGCAAATGTTCTTAACCGGCATTTGCCCACTTTTTTGTTCAAAAAAAGCACATAACTGCAAAATAAATAGTAACTTTGGTTATTAGTTGGTCTTAATATGAAATATCTGAGACTTCCAGACAATTCCACACGCATTTTGCCATTTTATCTGGCTATGGAGGAGTATGCGGCACGCATAATCTCCGATGACGACATTTTCTTCATGTGGCAAGTTGCGCCAACGGTCATTTTCGGCCGCAACCAGCTTATTGCCAATGAGGTGAACCTCGACTACTGCAAGTCGCACAACATTCAGGTCTATCGCCGCAAGAGCGGTGGCGGCTGTGTGTATGCCGACTTCAGCAACATCATGTTCTCCTACATCACCAAGAGCGACAACGTGACATTCACTTTCAGTGCCTACACCACCGCTGTGGCAAATATGCTCCGGGAGCTTGGGCTGAACGCCACCGCAGGCGGCCGCAACGACATTCTCATCGACGGCCTCAAAGTGTCAGGCAATGCGTTCTATCATCTGCCAGGCCGCAGCATAGTGCATGGCACAATGCTCTACGACACCGACATGCAGAACATGCTCAACGCCATTACGCCATCTACGGCAAAACTACAGTCCAAAGGCGTTGACTCCGTTAAGCAGCACATCACCACCATCAACCGCCACTCCAGCATAAGCATCGACGATTTCAAGGACTTTGTGCGCACCCACCTCTGCGACGGCGAGATTGCGCTCAATGACTCCGACGTTGCCGAAATCGAAGAGATTACCAAAACCTATCTCACGCCCGAATTCATCTATGGCAACAATCCACGATGCAATCTTGTCAAGAAAAAGCGCATAGAGTCTGTGGGTGAAATAGAGGTGAGCTTCGAGCTCAACCACAACGTGATAAAGGAGGTGAACATAGCTGGCGACTTCTTCCTCATAGGCAACCTCGACGAAGGACTAATCAGCAAACTCCGAGGCTGCAACTTTGCGCCCGACGATGTGGCTCGTGCCATAAGCGACGTAAATGTGGCCGAAATAATACACAATCTATCCAACGACAATTTTGTCAATTTAATATTTCAATAAATATATCACACTATGGCTGAAAACAAAAAAACCTGTCTTTATGACAAGCATGTGGCACTTGGCGCACTGATAAGCCCATTTGGAGGCTTCGACATGCCCATTCAATACAAAGACATCATCACCGAGCACAATGCGGTTCGCAACAACGTGGGCGTTTTCGACGTTTCACACATGGGCGAGGTGCAAGTAACCGGATCTGAAGCCGAAAAATTCGTCAACTACATTTTCACCAACGACGTTTCCGTGCTTGAGGCTGGCAAAATCGCCTACGGCATGATGCTTTACCCCGACGGAGGTACGGTTGACGACCTGCTGGTGTATAAAAACGGCGACAACGACTTCTTACTGGTCATCAACGCTGCCAACATCGACAAAGATGTAGCGTGGATTAAGGAGCATGCTGCAAAATTCAATGTCACCGTTGACCACCAGAGCGACATCTATGGACAAATAGCAGTGCAAGGTCCAAATTCCGAGGCCACACTCCGCGATGTGCTTGGCATTGAGGCCGCCGACCTCACTTTCTACACTTTCAAGGTCGTAGAGCGCGACGGCGGCAAGGTCATCGTGAGCCGCACCGGCTACACTGGCGAAGACGGTTTTGAGATCTATGCCTCACACGACGAGATACGCAAATATTGGGACTTGCTGATTGCCGCCGGAGTGCAGCCTTGCGGACTTGGCTGCCGCGACACCCTGCGCTTTGAGGTGGGTCTGCCGCTCTATGGCGACGAGCTCAGTGCCGACATCACTCCGCTCATGGCAGGTCTCGGATTCTTCATTAAGCTCGACAAAGCCGATTTCATCGGCAAAGACGCGCTTGTCAAGCAAAAAGCCGAAGGTGTTAGCAAGAAGCTCGTGGGTCTTGAACTCAAAGACCGCGCCATTCCACGCCATGGCTACGAGGTGCTCGCCGGTGACAAGGTGGTGGGTTACATCACCACAGGCTATCACGGCATTTCCGTTGACAAGAGCATTGCCTTTGCCCTCGTCGATGCCGAATATGCCACACTTGGCACAAAACTTTCTGTACACATACGCAAAAAGTTCTTTGAGGCCGAAGTAGTGAAAAAGAAATTCTTCAAGAAAAGCTACAAAAAGTGATTTTTCTTTTCAAATCACACACGCACTCTCTCCGCATCTATAAATTTTAAAGCATTAATAAAACAACAAATTAAAAAACATACAACATTATGAGCAACATTATCGACGGTTTGTACTACAGCGAATCTCACGAGTTTATCAAAGTTGAAGGCGATTTTGGCTTCATTGGCATCACCGACTATGCACAGCACGAACTTGGCAACGTGGTTTATGTTGACATGCCCGACGTTGACGACGAGGTTACTGCAGGCGAGGAGTTTGGCGCAGTAGAGAGCGTTAAGGCCGCCAGCGACCTCAATTCTCCAGTGTCAGGCACTGTGGTAGAGGTTAACGACGCACTTGAAGACGAGCCTGGACTCATCAACAAAGACGCTTTCGCCAACTGGATTATCAAAGTGCAACTCAGCGACAAGAGCGAGCTCGACAACCTCATGGACGCTGAAGCCTACAAGAAATTCATTGGCGAGTAATGAGCTTTCTCTCTCCTCTCTATGATTTTTCCAACAAAAAAACCTCAGTTATTTTTTCATAATGAGTTACAAATATTTTCCTCACACCCCCGAAGATGTGAGTTCCATGCTCCACACTTGCGGCGTGAAAAGCTTAGATGACCTCTACAGCGACATTCCTGAGCAGCTCACCCTCAAGCACGAGTACAACCTACCCAGCGAGATGAGCGAAATCGAGGTGCGCAAGTTCTTCGACCGTCTTGGCTCGCACAACAAGCAGCTCAACTGCTTCATCGGCGCCGGCTGCTACGACCACTACTCTCCGTCTATCGTCAGCAACATAGTTGAGCGTAGCGAATTTCTCACTTCCTACACTCCCTATCAAGCAGAGATTTCACAAGGCACGCTTCAATACATATTTGAGTATCAGAGTCTAATGGCACAGTTAACAGGCATGGAGGTCAGCAATGCCTCCATGTACGACGGCTGCACCGCCACTGCCGAGGCCATGATGATGGCTTGTGCCAATGCCAAGAAACGCAACAAAGTGCTTGTTTCTTCCACCATCAACCCCATAGTGATGCGCGTGGTCAAGACCTATGCAAAATATCACGGAGTGGTAGTTGAGGAAATTGCTCAAGAGGGCGGTGTGGTTTCAAAGGCCGACTTCGAGAGCAAAATCCAAAAAGGCGACGTGGCAGGAGTGATTGTTGCCTCGCCTAACTTCTATGGCATTCTTGAGGACTTCACCGACTGGGCCGACCTTTGCCACACCAACAAGGCTCTGCTCATCATGAATTGCGTGGCTTCCGACCTCGCAGTCATCAAGACTCCTGGCGAGTGGGACGCCGACATTGCCGTGGGCGACGGCCAAAGCCTCGGTATCCCCATGAACTTTGGCGGACCGTATGTGGGCTATATGTGCACACGCAAGTCGCTGATACGCAAAATGCCTGGTCGCATAGTCGGTGCCACCAAAGATGCCGACGGCAAGCGCACCTTTGTGCTCACCCTGCAAGCGCGCGAGCAGCACATTCGCCGTGAAAAAGCCACAAGCAACATTTGCTCCAACGAAAGCCTCATGGCTCTCTACATCACCGTCTATATGTCGCTGATGGGCAAGCAAGGCTTAAAGGAGGTCAACGAAATCGGTTACAGCAACGCCCACTATCTTGCCGAGCAACTGTGCAAGACTGGCAAATTTGAGCTTGCCTATCCCGACAAGCCGTTCCTCAACGAATTCGTGGTCAAGGTCAAAGGCAGTGCCGCCGAGCTGCAGCACAAGCTCATGCTTCACGTCAACGCACAGTTTGGCTTGCGTCTCGACGACAGCACCCTGCTTCTCTGCACCACCGAAATGCAGACCAAGGCAGACATCGACAATATTATAGCACAATGTGCCAACATAATTTAGTTAGGAGGAATACACTGTTATGAACAACGCATTTTATGGAAAACTCATCTTTGAGTTGTCAAAGGAAGGACGCAAGGGTTATTCTCTTCCTAAAAACGAATTAAAGCAATATTCGCTCAGCACATTGCCCAAAGAGCTGATGCGCTCGTCAGAGCCTCAGCTGCCAGAGGTTGACGAGCTGACTGTTGTGCGCCATTACACCAACATGAGCAACAACAACTTCGGTGTCGACACAGGCTTCTACCCACTTGGCTCTTGCACAATGAAATATAACCCGAAGCTCAACGAGGAAATAGCCATGCACCGCGACTTCACGCATCTTCACCCAATGCAAGACGTGAGCACCGTGCAAGGTGCCCTGGAGGTTTACTACAACCTGCAGCAGTCTCTTTCCGAAATCACTGGCATGAAAGAGTTCACGCTCAACCCGTTTGCCGGTGCACACGGTGAGCTTACCGGCCTCATGGCCATCAGAGCATATCACATGAGCCGTGGCGACGACAAGCGCACACGCATCATTGTGCCCGACTCTGCTCATGGCACCAACCCTGCAAGCGCAGCCGTCTGCGGCCTCAAGGTGGTAGTGGTAAAGAGCCGCCCCGATGGCACAGTTGACGTTGACGACCTCAAGCCCCTGCTCGACGACACCATAGCTGGCATGATGATGACCAACCCCAACACGCTTGGCATCTTTGAGCACAACATTGCCGAAATAGCAAAGCTGGTTCACGAGTGCGGAGGCCTCATGTACTACGACGGAGCCAACTTCAACCCCATGCTTGGCAAATGTCGCACTGCCGACCTCGGCTTCGATGTCATGCACCTCAATCTGCACAAGACGTTCTCCACGCCTCACGGCGGTGGTGGCCCAGGTTCTGGCCCTGTGGGCGCAACCAATGGCCTTGAGAAGTTCTTGCCAAATCCCCATGTGGTGAAAAACGCCGACGGCACGTTTGCCATTGAGCAACGCCCCGACGCGCTTGGCAGCATATCTGGCTTTACGGGCAACTTTGGCGTTATCATGCGCGCCTATGCCTATATTCTCACCCTGGGTCGCGAAAACATCAAGAATGTTGGTCCTCTGGCCGTTCTCAACGCCAACTACATCAAGGAGTCGCTCAAAGATGTCTATGAGTTGCCTATCGAGGGTGTATGCAAGCACGAATTTGTGTTCAACGGCTTGAAAGACAAATCCACTGGTGTCACCACACTCGATGTTGCGAAACGTCTTCTCGACTATGGTTTCCACTCGCCCACCATCTATTTCCCTCTGCTTTTCCACGAGGCCATGATGATAGAGCCTGCCGAAAACGAAAGCAAGGAGACGCTCGACCACTTCATCGAGGTTTTGAGAACAATTGCCAAAGAGGCTGCCGAAACTCCAGAACTCGTCAAGTCAGCACCGCACAACACTCCTGTCAAGCGACTCGACGACACTCTGGCTGCCCTGCACCCCATTGTCACCTATAACGAGCTTGTCAACACTCCACAGCAATGAGCGATTTCGATTTAATCATCATAGGCGCAGGTCCTGGTGGCTACGAAATGGCTGCCGAGGCTGCACGCCATCAGCTCAAGGTCGCAGTAATTGAGCGTGACGAGCTTGGTGGCACATGCCTCAACCGCGGCTGCATACCCACCAAGGCTCTCTGCCGCAATGCCGAGGTGCTCAACCTGCTTCGCCAAGCCCCAGAATTCGGCATTTCTGCAACAACTGTGGAATTTCAATACGCCGAGGCTTTCACGCGCAAGCAAAGCGTCGTTGAGCAGTTGCGCCAAGGCATAGCTTCTCTGCTGGCAAGCGGACAGGTCGCCGTGATAAAGGGCGAGGCCAAAATCACCGGCAAAAATGCCGTGACAGTTGGCGCCGACACTTTCACAGCCACCAGCATAGTCATAGCCACAGGCTCTGCACCCAAGGCACTGCCCATTGAGGGAGCAGACCTATGTATGTCGAGCGACGAAGCTTTGGCCATGGAGACACTGCCGGCAAGCCTTTGCATAATCGGCGGTGGTGTGATAGGCATGGAGTTTGCCTCCGTGTTCCACACATTTGGTGTCGATGTCACCGTGGTCGAGTTCTGCAAAGAAATTTTGCCGCCTTTCGACAAAGACATTGCCAAGCGTCTGCGCAGTCTGCTGTCACGCCAAGGGGTCAAAATCATCACTTCAGCGGCCGTTAAAAGCGTCGCCACAGCCGCCGACGGTTCTTTGTGCATAACTTATGATGCCAAGGGCAAAGAAGGCGCTGTGCAGTGCGAAAAAGCCCTCATGGCCGTTGGCCGCCGTCCTGTGATTCCCGACGGCGTTCTGCAACTGGGCATTGAGGTCAGCCCGCGCGGCATTGTCACCGACGGCAATCTCGAAACCAGCGTTCCAGGCATATTTGCCATAGGCGACGTCAACGGCAAGTGCATGCTGGCCCATGCCGCCACGGCACAAGGATTTCACGCATTGAGCCACATTTTGGGCAAAGAGAGCGGCATAAAGCTCCACATAGTGCCAAGCGCCGTGTTCACCACGCCAGAGCTGGCCATGGTGGGCTTGACCGAGGCACAATGTGCCGAGCAAGGACTCGATTTTGTGGCCAATAAGGCTTTGTTCAGAGCCAACGGCAAAGCGCTCGCTATGGGTGAAACCGACGGCTTGATTAAAATGATTATCGACAAATCCACACGCAAAATTCTTGGTTGTCACATTTGTGGCGCTCATGCCTCCGACCTGATTCAATCCGTTGTGGTGGCAATGAATGCCGACGTCACAATAGACGTTGTGGCCAACTCAATTCACACCCACCCCACACTAAGCGAGGTGGTGCTAAGTGTGGCTCGCATGTTCTGACGACAACACACACATTTACTGAACAATAAACACCGAGAGGGCTTGGCGCTATTAAGCACCAAGCCCTCTCTATTTTTTCACCCACGGCTTTTGCTATCACCACACATAACGCAACAAAAACAAGCGAGGCGCACCACTTGGGCGTGCCTCGCTATCGGTTATTACAGAGAAATCTTAATTATTTCTTCTTGTCATAAGAGCTCTTCACAAATTTGGCTTTCAGCAAGTAGTCAGAGCACTCGTTCATAGCCTGATACCAGCCTTTGCCTGCGCCAAACTCCTCAAGTTCCACAACGTAGTTCTCAAGGCCTGCCACAGCAGCGTTATTGAATATGGCGTCAAAGCCAACCATACCGCTCTGGCCGATTTCATACTGGTCCTTAATGTGAAGCATTCTGCAGCGGCCAGGATATTTCTTAAACCAAGCCACAGGACTCTGTTGAGCCATCATGCACCAATACACGTCCATCTGCCAGAACATGTTCTCTGGCTCTATGTTCTTCATCATGTAGTCAATCCATACTTGGCCATCTACCTTTTTATACTCATGAGAGTGAGTGTGATAGCCATATTTGAGGCCGGCCTCACGGCATTTCTTGCCGATTGCGTTCTGATATTCGCATATCACCTTGCCGTCTTTAAGATTTTTAGGTGTGCCGAAACCTGGAGTAACTATATATTTCATGCCAGCAGCCTTGTGGTCAGCTATGCAACCGTCCCACCATTTCAGAGCTTCTGTAAGGTTGCCCGAAGCAAGTTCCTCGTCACTCAATCCGCGAGTTGCGTGTGACGACAGCACTTTCAGTCCGGCAGCTTCCACATCGCTTTTGAACTGTTGTGGAGACACACCATAGAATTTATGACCACCAGCGTCATAGTTGGCAGCTTCAACAGAAGTGTAACCCATCTTTGCCAATGCCTTGAACACTTCCACGTGGTTCTTGGCATAAAGCTCCGGATTACCAATCTCTGTGCGCAAGCTGTAGAGCTGCACACACATATCCTTTTTTGCCTGTGCCGGTTGAGCGCACACAAACATGGCCACAACCACAAGCAGCAATGAATAAATTGTCTTCTTCATAATTGATGCACAATTAATCATTTGTCAAGAATTTTAACCTTGATGTTGCGATACCACACATCATCGCCGTGGTCTTGGAATGCGATGTAGCCCTCGTGCTTGTCGCCACCCATGTTGAGGAGCAGCTTATAAGCGATTGGGAACTCACCGTCAGCCTTGAATTTGCTGTTGTCGAGCATCTCTTTCCACTTTGGAGTCCACAAATGATATTCCACCACGTTCTTGCCATTCTGACCGTGAATCACAGTTCCCTCATACACCATAATCTTACCGGTGTTCCACTCGCCGTATGGTTTGGCGTTTTGTGGTTTGGCTGGCACCATGTCATAGAGCGAAGCTGCTTGACGGTTGCCGTCAACACCAAGTTTTGCGTCTGGGTGATTGGCATTGTCAAGGATTTGATATTCTGAGGCAGATTGCCATATTGGCAGATACACGTCCTTGCCATTCTCCTTGGTTGTAACCTCTTGTGCCAGATAGAGCACGCCAGAGTTGCAACCCTTGGAGCATTTATACTCAAATGTCAGCTCAAAGTTCTTGAACTTGTGGGCAAACAGCAGGTCACCGCCGTTCACACCGCCGCCTTCTCCGTTGCCGGAGCCTTTCAGGTGGATTGCACCGTCGTCAACATTCCAGTCAGAGCCCGGTTTGTCTTTTCCATAGCAACGCCAGCCGTCAAGGGTCTTGCCATCGAAGATTGTGATATATCCATCTTTGTCAACAGGCAACTTGCTGATGTCAACTTGTGGTTTTTCCACCACGGTGTAGTTGTTGGCATCGGCATTGGCTGTAGTGTCGGCCGAAGCTGCGCATGTGCAGCCGTCGCATTTGCAGTTGCAAGAGCAGTTTTTGTTGCCGCACGAAGCAAGCACAAGAGCCAAAGCAGCTGCTGTCAATATCGATAATCTCATAATTGTTTTGTTTTAAGGTTACTGATTATTTTAAGATTTTAACTTTGATGTTCTTAAACCACACATCATCGCCGTGGTCTTGCAGACCGATGAAACCCTCGTGGTTGTCACCACCGGCGTTGTTGAATGCCTCAAATGCTGCTGGCCAAGCCTTCTCACTGAACTTGCTTGTTTGGAGCAGAGCAGTCCATTCTGGAGTCCAGAGCTTGTATTGCAGCACTTTCACGCCGTTTTGGAAGTGAGTCACAGTGCCGTTTTCCACACGAATCACTGTGTTGTTCCACTGTCCGTATGGCTTTTGGTTTTGTGGTTTGGCAGGAATCAAGTCATAGAGCGAGCTCGACTGGCGGTCGCCGTCCTTGCCAAGTTTTGCATCTGGGTGGTTGGCGTTGTCGAGCACCTGGCTTTCAAGACCCGACACCACGATTGACTCCAACTCGCCTTTGCTGTTGGCAAGCTCTTGAGCCAAGTAGAACACACCAGAGTTACCGGCCTTGCAAACTTTCCAGTCAATCGACAACTCAAAGTTTTTGAACTTGTGGGCGAAGATAATGTCGCCGCCCTCTTTGTTCTTGCGCTGCTCTTCTGGAGTTTGGTTGCCCATGAAGTGGATTGCACCGTCGTCAATCACCCAGCGGCCAGGCATATAGCTTCTGCCATAGCCTCTCCACCCCTTCATGGTCTTGCCGTCAAATATAGTGATGTAGCCTTTGCTGTCAATGGGGAATTCATAGCGATCCCACTCTTCCGGACCTTGAAATGCTTGTGAGCAATACAGCGTCACAAAACCTTTTTTGCTTGCAGGAGCACTTGTTTTGGGAGCGGCAGCACCCATAGTCAGTGCCATGCCCAAGCACAATGCACTAAAAATTATCTTTTTCATTTTGTTCTAATTTGTTTTTAAGTATAAATCACAAAACAGGAAGTTCTGGCAGAGTCCAGCCCTCACGATACACAGGCTTGATCAAGCGTTGTGCATATTCGTTTGCATCTACAGGGTCGCTGTATGTGCGGTCGAATGTCGGGTGTCCGTCGTGAATGTTAAACTTGTCCTCAAGCACGGCACGTATTTGAGCACCGGCAGGAATGTTTGTGAACTTCATGTTCTTGCCGTCCCACTTGAGCCACTGGTGCAAATCTTGCAGACGCACAGCTGCCACACCCATCACAATCATTTCGTTCAATGGGCCAGCCTCAGCGAAGTCTGATGCACAAGGCACACGATATTCTGGGCTCTCCTTGCAGGCACGAATCCAGTCTTGCTGGTGGTTGTCGTTCTTCACGATGCGTTGCAGTTCAGGCACCTTGGGGTCGCGTCCCGACACGAGGAATGGGTTGTTGCCGTATGTGCCAACAACCAGAGTGTCTTTAGTTCCGTAATACACGGTCACACCATTCGGGTCGAAGTTCTTGCCGGCAGGCAGGTCAAATGGCAATTCTGGCACTATGCCGCCGTCATACCAATTGAGTGTAACTGCTGGCAGACCCATCTTCTTCATGTTGTCGCGAGCCGGGAAACGATATGTAATCTTCTCTGCCGATGGGCAAGAGTCGGTCATAAGCATTGTGGAGCTGCCTATCACAGCCTCTGGGTGACCAAGGTTCAAGCCCTTGTAGGCCACTTGCAGAATGTGGTTGGCCATGTCGCCAAGAGCGCCACTGCCGAAGTCCCACCAGCCACGGAAGTTCCATGGGGTGTAAACCGAGTGATAGTCACGATATTTTGCCGGACCAATGAAGCAATCCCAGTTAAGAGTAGATGGAATTTCCTGCTTTTGCTTTGGAGTGGCAACGCCTTGTGGCCAGATCGGGCGGTTTGTGAACGAGTCAACGCGGGTCACCTCACCCACTTCTCCGTTCCACAGCCAGTTGATGGCCTTACGGGTTCCGCCGCAAGATGCGCCCTGGTTACCCATTTGGGTTGCAACCTTATATTTCTTGGCGAGCATGGCAAGCAGACGTGACTCATACACATAGAGAGTCATTGGTTTCTCCACATACACGTGCTTGCCGGCCATAATTGCATTGGCGGCTATAATGGCATGAGTGTGGTCGGCAGTTGCCACCATCACGGCATCTGCGCTCTTCAGCATGTCGTCATACATCTTGCGCCAGTCGCTGTAACGTTTGGCATTTGGATATTTGTCAAATACGTGTTTGGCATACTTCCAGTCAACATCACAAAGACCAATGATGTTTTCAGTTTCCATTTCGCTCAAGTCGGCTGCGCCACGGCCTCCGATACCCACACCCAAGATGTTGAGTTTGTCGCTTGGAGCTTTCTTTCCACTGTAGGCTTTACCTAAAACTTCTCCTGGAACAATCGAAAAACCAATTGCTGCAGCTGTTCCTGTTTTGAGGAACGATCTTCTTGATATTTTTTCTTTCATGTTTAATAATGTTTAATATTAACATTTGTCAGTTAGGGTCAAATCAGTTAAGCAATGCTTCTGCAAAAAGCCGCTTCGCTTGTCATCGCTGGCTCAGCAAACCATAGCCATTGGTCATGTGGCGGCGGCGATCCTTTATCTGCTCCAGGGTCTCCAGGTCGCCTTTGGCAGGCATACGGTTGCACCAAGCACTGTCAAGGAATTTCCAGGCATATTCCGAGGCCGAAGCTGCGTCCTTAAATGAAGGCAGCCTTGGGTCGGCTTTCCCGCTAAGCACCGAGTCGGCAAACACATCACACAGCACATCGAGATTTTTGCCGCCAAACGGCTTCTCTATTTGCTTCGTGACACTTGTTCCGCGCAAATCCACCACCGCAGTCTTGAAGTCGTGGGTCATGTGTGCTATGCCCTTTGTTCCTATTATGTCAACATAGGAGTTGTGGGTCTGGTCTTTCGACAACTGACCATACACAAATCCTTGTGTTATGTCAAATACAATTCCGTTCTCAAACGTTCCGTGGCACTGCAACCACCAGGGGTCTTTGTAGTTCCACATTCTGATTGCCTGCGCGTCCCATGTGGCATATTCCGACTCTGCATACCAGCGTGCGATGTCCACATAGTGCATTCCGCAGTCATGAAACGACGGCCCCTCATATTTGTGTCCTTCTCCGGGAGCAAGCCCTGGCGTCATGTGGCACACTCTGATTATGGCCAAGTCACCTATCTCACCCGATACCACAAATTCCTTTATCGTGTTGTGATACCAGCTGTTACGCAAATATAGATTTGCCGTCGAAATCACATCAGAGCCATCCACAAGTTTCACGAGTTTCTTCTCGTCCTCAAGTTTTGAGGCTATAGGCTTCTCCGACAATATGTGCTTTCCGTGAGCCACCGCTTTGCACGCTTGCTCATAGCGAGAGTCGGCCAAAGCATAAAGAGCCACTGCATCTACATTAGGGTCATTGAATATCACATTTTCATCAGCCACAATCTTCGACTTCGGCGAAAGCTTTGCCGCGAGTTGACGAGACTCTTCTCCCAAATCACAGATGTAGGACACGTTCCATTTTTCGCTTTTGTCCAAAACCTTAAAAATCTTATTTCCCATTCGGCCAAAGCCAATTAAGCCAATATTTATTTTTCGTGACATCTAATTCAGCCTAATATCTTTCTAAAAAAATCATTCTATAACAATTACAAATTTAGCATTTTATTTCCATAATTCAAATCTTTTGGCAAGTTTAAAATAGCTCTAAAATAAAAAGCTTAATTAGTGCCAAAACATTGGTAAAAATACGTTAAAAACGCTTACAAAAAGCACGCATTTTCGCGTTTTTGCAAGCGTTTATCTCTGCATTGAAACAACTTTCGGCTCTTGGCTCTTGCCAAGCCCTACTTGTGCATCATAGTCCTCTAAATTTCATTTGACAAGAAAAGCCTGGGCGTCAAGTGCCGCACGGCAGCCGCTTCCGGCAGCAGCCACGGCCTGCCTATAGGTGGCATCGGCCACATCTCCGGCCGCAAACACGCCCTCCACGCTCGTTGCCTGACAGCCGGCTTTGGTCACTATGTAGCCATTGCCGTCAAGTTCAAGCTGTCCGCCCAGAAAATCGGTGTTTGGCCTGTGCCCTATGGCAAGGAAAAAGCCGTCAATGGCCAAGTCAAACTTCTCCTCCCTGTCTGTGCCCTTGTGCCTCACCAAGTGCGCGCCTTCCACACCGTTTTCGCCAAACAGCCCCACAGTGTTTGTTTCATACAATATCTCTATGTTGTCTTTTTCTGCCACTCTCTTCTGCATGGCGGCCGATGCTCGCAGGTGGTCTTTACGCACCACCATATACACCTTCTTGGCAAGGTTGCTCAAGTAGCAAGCCTCCTCACAAGCCGTGTCGCCACCGCCAACCACGGCCACCACTTTCTTGCGATAGAAGAAGCCGTCGCATGTTGCACACGCCGACACTCCCATTCCGGCATATTTTTTCTCATCGTCAAGTCCCAGATATTTTGCCGACGCTCCTGTTGCCACTATCACAGTTTCGGCAGCTATCTGCTCACTGCCGTCAATCGTGGCGACAAACGGGCGTTTTCCCAAGTCAATTTTGGTCACTATTCCTGTCCGCACGTCAGCACCCACGTTCACAGCCTGCTGCCGCATGCGGCTCATCAGCTCCTGACCATCAATGCCGTCAGGAAACCCCGGAAAATTCTCCACCGTGGTCGTCTGTGTTAGCTGGCCCCCAGGCTGCAGCCCCTCCACCGTCACGCTCTTTATGTTTGCCCTGGTGGTGTATATGGCTGCCGTGTAGCCGGCAGGCCCGGAGCCTATTATCAAGCATTGCACTTTTTCCATATCGCGATTCTGTTTTTTACCGGTCACTTAACGCAAATCCACCACTTCCGTTCCAGACGGCACAAGTTTGGGGTCAAACTTAAATGTGCTTGCCGGGTAGCTTGCCTTGGTCTTGTAATCGTTGATTTTGATTGTGTAAGAAGTGCCATTTGTCATTTCGCATTTCACCTCCGAAATCAAATAAGTGCCGTTTGCCACATACACCAATATCTGGCGCACCTGCGATTTCTTTTTGGGCATCATCTTTATCGTGTAGCAGCCAGGTATCTGCGTATAGGCCTTCCACATGTTGAAGTTGTTTTTGTATGATTGTGCTGCGGCGTATGGGTTTGTGAGCTGCAAGTCGGCAGCCGACGGAGTGGTCACGTTGACCTCTCCTGTTGCCGGTGAGTAAGACCATTGTGTCTTTCCGTCATACCAGCATTTCACCACATTCGACATCAGCCTGAATTTCGAGCCGCTAAACACAATGCTTCCGTTATTAACGGTCTTTCCTGCATGCAACGAGTATTTTGCGCTCACAGTTCCGGCTTTCTTCAAAGCCGACACGGCTTTGTCGAGCACCGATGCCGGCGTTTGGGCACACGCTCCTGCCGTCATGCCCAAAATCATCAGAAACAATAAAGCTAACTTTTTCATCTTATTTTATGCTTAAATCTTTTTTCATCATTTTTTCAAAAATAATGCCTATTTCGGTCACTGAAACATCTGCTCCACCTGCACAGGGTCCATGAGCACCTTGCGCGGCTTACCGCCTTGCGATGCGCTCACTATTCCGGCAGCCTCCATCTGGTCCATCAAGCGCCCGGCGCGGTTGTAACCTATCGAGTAGCGACGTTGCAGCGACGATGTAGATGCCACATCGCTCTGCACTATCCAGCGTGCCGCTTCTGCAAACAGAGGGTCTCTGTCGCCGGTGTTTGCCCCGGCAATGCTTCCGCCCTCACCCGACTCCTCGCCTATATATTCCGGCAGCATAAACGGCTGCTCGTGGCTTATGTCCTTGTCATTGTCCTCCTGCTCCGCTATGAAGTCGCAGATGCGTTCCACATCGGGCGTGTCAACGAATGGGCACTGCAAGCGTGTAATCTCACCATTGGCTGAAAACAGCATGTCGCCACGGCCTATCAGACTCTGCGCTCCGGGGCGGTCAAGGATAATGCGGCTATCCTGCATCTGTGTCACGCGAAATGCCACACGTCCGGGGAAGTTGGCCTTAATTAAACCAGTGATTACTTCACGCGAAGGCCTCTGGGTTGCTATTATCATGTGTATGCCCACAGCGCGTGCCTTCTGGGCTATACGCACGATTGGGGTTTCCACCTCCTTGCCAGCCGTCATAATCAAGTCGCTGAACTCATCGATTATCACCACAATATATGGCATATACTCATATTTAGTGCCGTCAGACTTCACCACATTGCGCAATTCGCGTTTCCACTTGCGGTTATAGTCCTCCACCTTGCGCTCGTGCTCCTGCTCCAAGATGCGATACCGGTTCTCCATTTCTTGCACCACGCAGTTCAAGGTCTTCACCACCTTGTCTGTGTCTGTCACTATACACTTGTCCTCATCCGGCACCATTGCCAAGTAGTATTTCTGCAGTGCCGAATAAAGGCTGAATTCCACCTTTTTGGGGTCAACCAGCACAAACTTCAATTCCGACGGGCCTTTTTTATATAGCAACGATGCGATAATCGCATTAAGTCCCACCGATTTTCCTTGTCCTGTGGCTCCTGCCACAAGCAGGTGCGGCATCTTGGTGAGGTCGGCCACAAACACTTCGTTCGACACCGTGCAACCAAGCACCATAGGCAGCTTGCAGTTAGTGTTCTGAAAAGCCTTCGACTCCAGCACATCGCGCATAGGCACCACCTGCGGGTCGTGGTTTGGCACTTCAATTCCTATCGTGCCACGTCCAGGCATGGGAGCTATGATTCTTATGCCCAGTGCCGACAAGCTCATGGCTATGTCATCTTCAAGACCTTTGATTTTAGCCACCTTTATGCCATCTTCCGGCACTATTTCAAAAAGCGTCACCGTGGGGCCCACATGCGCCTGAATGCTTTTCACGCTTATTTTATAGTTGTTGAGCGTCTCAATGATGCGTTGCTTGTTGGCTTCCTGCTCCTCTACATCTACGCTCACCCCCTTGTTGTCAAACTTTTGCAGCAAGTCAAGGCTGGGGAACTTATAGTGCATGTATTCACCTGTTGGGTCGTGCGGATTGCTCACGCCATTGGCTTTCTGTATCGTATTGACTATCGTCTGCATCTGCGGCTCCTGCTTGGCGGCATTTTTCTGTTGTTCCACCGGCTTAGTGCGCTTGTTTCTCATGCCGGCTATTTTGCTGCCAAACGTATTTTGGCGTAGCGATTTATCAGCTTTTGCGCCTCTCTCAGAGTCGCCCAAAAACGATGCCACATTGTTTCCGCTTTGAGCTTCGTCCACGCTTATCTCGTCACCGTTGAATTTCTTCAAATTAGGCAATTTCTTCGGTATCTTGTGATAAATGCTCTTTATTGAGTTGTAGCAAACAAGCACCCACACCATAGCTATCACAAAATTCACGGCTATCATGCCATAAATTCCTGACAATCCAAGCAGCAGAGTGTTGGCATATTTTCCAAACTCACCTCCGAGCGGAAAAAATGTCAAGTCGAAACCAAGCGTGCACGCCCCCACAATCATGGAGCACGTGAATATGCTGAACAACGACATCAGCGAATATGAAAAGAAATATGATTTTTTCTTGCGTGCCAGCCGCAGACCTATCACAAACAGCCACCACACTATTATCAGCGCAGCCACTCCCACGCCGTCAGATATGAAGAAGTTGGCCAAACTTGCCCCCACAGCCTTGCCGGCATTTTTTATCGACAGCGGCGAGTGCGCGTTTTCCATTATCGTGTAGTTGACCACGCGGTTTTGGTCGCTTGCTCCTGCCGTGAAGAAAAACGACAAGAAGCTCAAAAACAGATATGCGGCAAAAAGCATAAGCACCACGCCCATTGCCAAGCGTGTGCGCTCGTTGCCAAAAAATGCCTTCACCTTTCCCCAGCGTGTCATCTGCTGTGCTTCTGCTTGCTTTCGCGCAGCCTCGGCCTGGCGATATTTTGCCGACTCTTTCACGCTCGTCAAATCCACGTTGAAATTATTGTCTTCTGGATTATTTTTTTTCATATCTCGCATTATTCTATTTCTTCGTTATATCAGTTTTTTGTTTCTTTTCCAATTTCATGCCTTGTGCTGAAAGCGGCACTATTCTTTGAGCCAGAACGCCGGAGTAAACACCACCAGCACCGTGAACAACTCCAAACGACCCACCATCATCTCAAACGACAGCACCCATTTCACTGCATCTGGAAGCAGTAGAAACGAGCCGTCAACGCCGGTCACGCCATAGCCCAAACCCACATTGCTCAACGCCGACATCGACGTGAACAACGCGTCAAACATAGGCACATCATAGGCAGTCATCACTATTGCCGCCACCACCAATGCTATCATATACACCGAGAAAAACGCCACTACCTTTGCCACCACCGTTCGATTAAGCGACCGTCCGTCTATTCTCACAGCCATCACAGCATTTGGGTGCAGCACCTTGTAGAATGAGTTTTTGGTGTTCTTCAACATAACAATCAGGCGGTCAACCTTGGCACCTCCTGCCGTTGACCCTGCCATTCCGCCCACAAGCATACACAGCATCAGTATTAGCGATATGAATTCGCCCGACGCCTCATAGTCTATGGTCGAAAATCCGGTTGAAGTTATGGCTGATATGGTGTCGAATATTGCATACACTATCCTGTCACTCCAGTCGTCGCAAAAATTCTCGTATGTCATGCGCAATATTATCACCACCGATGCCACCACCACTATCATGAAATACCACTTAAACGTGTCGTTGTGCCTAAGCGGCTTCAACCGGCCGCGAGTCATGCCAAACAGCAGCGTGAAATTCACACCGCCCAAAAACATAAACAGCATCACCACCGAGTCTATGTAGTATGAATGCCAATAGTGCAGACCGTCAGTTTTTGTCGAGAAACCTCCGGTCGATATTGTTGCCAAAGCGTGGCAAATGGCGTCAAAAAATCCCATTGGCTTCACAAGCAGCAGCATTAGCACCACAGTCATGCCTATATACAGAAACCACAAGTCTTTTGCCGTCTGGCTCACGCGTGGGCGCATTCTGTCGTGCGTTATTCCGGTCACTTCGGCATTAAACAGGGCTATTCCGCCTGTAGAGTTGAGCATTGGCACCACAGCCAGCGTGAAGAGAATTATTCCCATTCCGCCAAGCCACTGTGTGGCCGCACGCCAAAACAGCAATCCATGCGGCACTGCCGACAAGTCGGCAAGTGTGGTTGCTCCTGTGGTTGTGAACCCCGACATGGTTTCAAAATAGGCGTTTGCCACACTTTGGCAAACCCCCGAAAACAAAAACGGCAACATGCCGAATGCCGAGAAAAACGCCCAGATTATTGCTGTGAGCAGCAATCCCTCGCGGCTTCCCATGTTCAGGTTCTTGGGGTGTATGCAAAACGCCATCACAGCGCCGGTTCCACCGGTTATCAATGCCGAATACAAAAACGCCCGCAGCGCCGTCTCCTCGCCATAGTAAGCGCTCACACACAGAGGCAGCAGCATATACACGCCCTCTATCATGAGCAGCCAGCCCAGCACACGGAGAACTATGGGCAGATTTATATTTTGAGTGAACTTGCGCATTTGTCAGTTGAATATCTTCTCTATTTTGTGAATTGACCCTGACAGACAGAAAATCACCACATGGTCGCCAGCCTGCAAGCACGTGTCACCTTTCACAAGCTGCCCTTCGCCATTGCGCACAAGGCCGGCTATGGTCATGTCCTTTGTCAGTTTCAAGTCTTTCACCGCGCCATGGGTCACCTTTGAGCCTTCTTTCACCTCAAGTTCGGCCACCTCGGCGTCGGCAAGTGCCAGGCACTTGGCATTTGTGGCGTCGCTGTCGAGCAATATCTGGAATATACGGCTCGACGCAAGCAGTTTTTTGTTGACCACCATGCCTATGTTCAGCCCCTCGGCCTCGCTTATAAAGTGTATGTTCTCCACCTCGGCTATGGTTTTCCTTATGCCGTGTTCCTTGGCCATCATGCAGCCCAGTATGTTGGTTTCAGAGCTGCCGGTGAGTGCCACAAACACGTCGTAGTCACTTAGACCCTCGCTTTCAAGTATGTCGAAATCACGTGCGTCACCATGCACTATGTTGCAGTATGGCAACACGTTGGCCAGATAGTCGCAGCGATCCATGTCCTTGTCAATTATTTTCACCCTATAACGGTTCTGAACCATTTGCGCAAGCTGCACGGCAATCGGGTTTCCGCCCATTATCAGCACCTTGCCCACATCTATCTTCTCTTTGCCACATATATCCACCACCTCGTCTATGTGGTCATGCGTGGTGGCTATATAGGCTATGTCGTTTTCCATTATCACATCGTCGCCTCGTGGTATGATTGTCTCGCGGTTGCGTTTGATTGCCGACACATGCAGGAAACTCGACACCTCGCTCAAGTCCCTGAGCCTGTGCCCCACCAGCTTGGCATTGCTGCGCAGCTTCACGCCCACCACTATCAGTTCGCCGTCAAACAGCTCAAACCAGTTGCGCACCCATGTGCGCTTCAGCGCAGTGATTATCTCTTTCGACGCCAAATATTCCGGATAGATCAGGTTGTCAACACCAAGAGCAGCAAAATAGTCTTTATGTTCTTTCTTCAAGAACTCGTCGTTGTCAATTCGAGCCACCGTTTTTTTTGCACCAAGGCTTTTTGCCATGGAACACGCCACCAGATTGCGCGACTCAAACGGCGTAACGGCAATGAAGAGGTCGGCGCTGCCCACACTCACGTCGCGCATCACCTCAAACGAGATTGCGCTGCCCACGTAAGTCATCAGGTTATATTTCTCAAGGTTGGCAAGTTTAGAGGCATCGTTGTCAATCACTATGATGTCTTGATTTTCGTTAGAAAGCATTTTTGCCAAATGCGTTCCCACTTCGCCAGCCCCTGCTATCACTATCTTCATTCTGCGATTCAGTCTTTTAACAAATTCTTGATTGTGGCATATATCCACTTGCTGTCGTAGTGGCATAGCTCATGCAACTCCTTCACCGAGCCATGCTCCACAAACCTGTCGGGCATACCGAGCCGTGCCACCTTGCACCCGCACCCGTGGTCGGCCACATATTCTGCCACTGCGCTTCCCAGTCCGCCCACGGTTGTGCCGTCTTCCACTGTCACAATCGCATCATATTTTGCTGTCACTTCTTGCAATATATCCTCATCTATTGGCTTCAGGAATATCATGTCATAGTGCCCCACATCAGTGCCTTCGTCATGCAGTTGCGCCACGGCTTTTGCCACATCGTTGCCGGCATGCCCTATGCTCAGCACCACCACTCGGCTTCCGTCAGCGAGCTTGCGCCCCTTGCCTATGGGCAACTCGTGCATTTCGTTGTGCCAGTCAACAAGCACACCGCTGCCACGCGGATACCTTATGGCAAACGGTCCATAGTCGCGCAGCTGCGAGGTAAACATCAAGTCGCGCAGATAGTGCTCGTTCATGGGTGCCGACACTATCATGTTGGGTATGCTACGCAAATATGCCAAGTCAAATGCGCCGTGGTGCGTCACACCGTCCTCACCCACTATTCCGCCACGGTCAATGCAAATCGTCACCGGCAGTTTCATTATGGCCACGTCATGTATCAGTTCATCATATCCTCGCTGCAAAAAAGAGCTGTATATGCAGCAAAATGGGTGCAAGCCGTCTTTCGCCATTCCACCGCTGAATGTCACCGCATGGCCTTCGCTTATTCCCACGTCGAAAGTCCTGTTAGGAAACGCTTTCTGCATCATGCTCATCGACGTTCCGCTCGGCATTGCGGCTGTCACACCCACGATTTTATCGTTCTTTTCGGCAAGTTCCACCAGTGTGTGCCCAAACACGTCTTGATATTTTAGCGGTTTGTTTTCGCTGCTGCCGGTCTGCCTTTTGCCCGATTCTTCGTCAAACTTCCCTGGCGCATGCCATGTGGTCGGGTCGGCCTCTGCCGGAGCATAGCCCTTGCCTTTGCGCGTGTGCAGGTGTATCAGCTTGGGACCCGACATGTCTTTCACGTCGCTGAATATCTTCACGAGTTTCACCACATCATGGCCGTCAAATGGGCCAAAGTAGCGAATATTAAGCCCCTCGAATATGTTTTGCTGCCCCGAAAGCAGCGATTTCATCGCATTGTTGAACCTTAGCACTATGCCCTTGCCGTGGTCGGTGATAATGCCGTGTTTGCGGCAGAACCTATACAGTTTGTAGCGCACAGTGTTATATCGCTTGGAAGTCGTAAGGTCAGTCATATACTCGCCAAGCGAACCCACATTGGCGTCAATCGACATGTCATTGTCGTTAAGCACAATGAGCAGATTGTTGTTGTGGATTGCGGCATTGTTCAAGCCCTCAAACGCCAGTCCTCCGCTTATCGAGGCGTCGCCTATCACCGCCACCACCTTGCGGTTTTCGTTGTTTTCAAGCTCGGCGGCTATCGACATTCCCAGAGCTGCCGAAATAGAGTTTGAGGCATGGCCTGCCGTGAAAGTGTCATACTCGCTTTCCGCTGGATTTGGAAATCCGCTCATGCCCTTAAACTGGCGCAAATGCTCAAAATCGTCGAGTCGCCCGGTTAGTATCTTATGGGCGTAGGCCTGGTGGCCGACGTCCCACACAAGGCGGTCGTATGGGGTGTCAAACACATAGTGCAATGCCACTATTATATCCACTGCTCCCATGCTCGAAGCAAAGTGACCAGGATTGTGCGAAAGCGAGTGAATCAGAAAGCCGCGTATTTCCGCGCACACTTCTGGCAGTTGGCTCACATCGAGTTTCTTCAAATCGGCTGGTGAGTCAATCTTCGCGAGAAGCGAAAAGTGCTGCCTTATATATTCTTTATCCGACATTACTGATTGTCTTTTCTTCCTTTTTCAACATATTTCTTGTAAAGCGGCACAAACACCACAATTCCCGACGCAACTATCGTGAATATCGTCATGAAATCAATGCGCGCAGCTCGCTGCAAAAGCACATAAACCAAAAACAGCCACAATGCAGCTATAAACAAAAACCTGATAATGTTACCTGTGCTCATTTGTCACCTGATGTTTGTTCACACATTACCTTGCAAAGATAATGCAAATCACACGCAGAACATCACGTTTTTCTTGAATATTATGTCAACATGTGCCTTTTATCGCAAAAAAATCACAATAAAATCAAACGCAACTTCCGCTTACCATTTCACCGCACATTTTCCGCTTTCAGTCACCGCCTTTTCCACCATATTGTGCATAAAAGCGCTCTGTTAGCGCTACGCCTAATGCCGCCAAACCCAGCATTATAAAAAACACTCACAATTAGCTTGAAGTAACAAAAATTTAATTAATTTTGCCTTTGGAGATATGGTGATAATAGTGTTTGTTTGCTCTTACACACTTCAAATTCAATACTTTTATTGCTAATTACCAAAAATTCAATTATTTATTTTTTATCAAACTCACGTTAATTTATTAAAAGTATGAAGTCAAAGCTTATCATCGGCGCCATGATTGGCGTCGTCCTGTCGTGGGGATTTACAGCCAGAGCCGTGCCAACAAAGGCTCCAAGGCTTGTGAAAGGAACAGTCGAGGTCACCGACACCTTGCTGAGTGAGGATTTTGCCAAGTTTACACAAGGCTCTGAGGCATCGCCCACATCTACCGACCTTGCATCTTCCGGCACAATAGCAAGCAAGTACACAAAAACTGCCGGTTGGACCGGCGAGTCAGTCTATCAAGCCGGTGGCGTTGCCTATCTCGGCATGGACGCTTTCGGCTGGTTTCCGGGCAAGATAGCAACTCCAGCATTTGATGCGAGCAAAGGTTCTGCAACATTTACAGTCACATTCCGTGCACGCAGCACACAAAAGTCCGACAAACTTATTGTCAACCGCAAATCAGGCGGAAATCAGAACATTGACATAACAAACGAATGGAAATCATTCACTGTGAACTACACTGCTGGTGCCAATGCCGAGCAAATCACATTTTCGCCCAGCAACAGTGAGTGTTTCATCGATGACATCGCTATCATCACCACTCACACCGAGGAGGCCGATGTGGCTCCAGTGGGTGCCGTTCTCTATGAAAATTTCAACAAGTTTACGGCTGGCACCGAAAATGCTCCTAAAAAAGGCGACCTCAAAGGCCTGGTTAACATTCCCGACACTCTAACCATTGCGCCGGGCTGGAAGGGCGAAGGCATCTATCAGGCCGGAGGTTCTGTGTATGTTGGTGCCTACGACGACAATGCGCAAGGCTACATCAAGACCCCTGCCGTTAACCTTGCAAACAATGCAGGCACATTCACGCTGCAATTCCGCTCCAAGTTCTATGGTGGCGGCATCACATCTCAGTCAAGCATTATTGGAGCGCTATACGACATGACTGGTGCCCAGCCAACACTTGTAGAAACGCAGTATGCCGACATAACCACAGATTGGGGTGAATACTCACTCACATTCAACCGTGGCACCGCAAATTGCTACATGCAGCTCTATTTCTATGCCGGCGAGGGTTGGATTGACGACGTGGCTCTTGTGCAGCCAGTGAGCGAGCTCACTGCTCCTGTGGCCTTGGATTACACCAAGCTCACCGACACCGGCTTCACCGCCAACTGGCAAGCTGTTGATGGTGCCGACTCTTATCTGCTGAGTGTGTATGAGCGTGGCAATGGCACACGTACCTATGTGTTTGAAGACAAGGCTGTGTCGGGCTTGACCTACGACGTGACAGGCATCGACACCTCTAAGCCTTACTACTACAACGTGAAAGCCGTGAAAGGAGACAAGCAATCGGTGCAGTCAAATCAAATAGAGGTGCTTGGCCTCGCTGAACCCGAACTGCTTCAGGCAAGCAATGTGACCACTTCATCGTTCGATGCCAACTGGCGGCCAGTCAACCGTGCCACCACTTACGAACTCACAACCTATGTGAAGCACACAGCAGCCCAAGATGAATCCTACGACATCATCAACGAGGACTTTGACGGCTTCAAGAGTGGCACCATAGCCAATCCGGCTGCTTGTTCTGTGCTTGAATGGAACATTAACGACAAGATTTCGCGTGCCGACTGGGTTGTGCGCAACCGCATTGACGCCGCAGGCACGGTGGGACTTGACAACTCGTTCCAAAGCGAATACGGCACTTCTTGGTTGCACTCTCCTGTGCTCGACCTCAGCAATGCTGACGGCAAAGTGAACATTTCTGTTAAAGTATATGGCAAAGACGTTAAGCAATACACCGTTAGCCTTTGCGATAGTAACGGCAATGTGATTTCTTCTTACGACGGTTCTGCCGCAACCAACTGGAGCCAAGCATCATTTACCCTGACTGGAGGCACTAAGGCTTCTTATATCAGCTTCGACATTCCGGCAAGCCAAACCGGCCAGCTTTTCATCGACAAACTGCAAGTGAGCCAAAATCTGGCTGCCGGCAACACCATCACCGTACCCTACTATGGCAAGGAGGTGTCTAACGTGAAGTCAGCCGAGGTGATAACCACCACAGTCAGTGTGCCAAACTGGACTGATGCCGACGTGTATTCCTACACTGTGCGCTCTCGTCGCGTGTTCACATCACAATACATCACAGCACGCTACATCTACAGTCACCGCCCCACTCCTGTGGTAGTTGAGAAATTGCCGTCAACCGGCATTGATGGCGTTAGCGCTGAAGCCGCCAATGAATGTGAGCACTACAATGCTGCCGGCCAGCGCATAGCAGCCGACGCTCCTGGTTTGCACATTGTGCGCATGAGCGACGGCACAAGCAAAAAAGTGCTTGTAAAGTGACAATTCTCTCATAACCCATAGCCACAATAGTGGCAATCTCAAAAAGCAGGAGGCTGTGTCAAAATTTTTGACACAGCCACTTGTTTTTGAGGTCAACAGACGTCACACACAGCATAACTGCTTCGGCAAGGCATTTCGTTATTTCATAGTGCAAATGATTTTGTCATATTTATTCTATTCATTAACTTTGCGACAATCAAATACACTCTATAAGTGAACAATCAGTTTTTCAGCAACTTCAAAGCAAAACACCCAATACTCACCAATGCTATTCTCATTTTGTTGGCATTTTGGGCTATTTGCTATGCCAGTCTTTTGGCTATCGACATATTCACAGCTCACGGTCAGCAGAAAAAAGTGCCCGATGTGAGGCAACTGCCCATTGACCAAGCCATTGCCAAGCTTGAAGACGCAGGCTTCAAGTGGGCTATTTCCGACTCTATCTACAACGACCAGTTCAAGCCTGGAGCTGTGATTGACCAGAACCCAAAGCCCAACACCTACGTCAAGGCCATACGCACAATCTACTTGAGCATCAATGCGCTGTCGCCACGCACTGTGCCGCTGCCGGTGCTCACCGAGATTTCCATACGCCAGGGCCTATCCATGCTTCAGTCAATGGGATTTAAAAACATTCAGGTTGACACCGTGCCGTCTGAATACGAGAGCCTTATCCTCAAGGTCACCGTCAACGGCCATGAAGTGAAACCGGGAGCTCATGTCACCATCAATTCGGTGATTAAACTCACCATGGGCGACGGTTCAATAACCGACATCAACCCCGACTCTGTGCTCGACTCGCGCACCATCGATTCGCTTGAGAACAAGATGAACGCCCAAAAAGAAGAGGAAGAAATTCTGTTCTGACGCACACACGCTCACGAAAAAAGCCATAATTCCGCACGGCAAAGTTTATCATCTTTTCAATTTCTGCAATGGACGAAGATTTAGATTTCACTACCACCGACGATAATTTGCACTCCGAAATTCAACAAGATTTCAGCGAACCCGACTTCAGCGAGAATGGTCGCGATTTTTGGGAACACTACCACTTCGATGTGGAAAAAGGCCAAGTGCTGCTGCGCATCGACAAATATCTCACCGAGCGCATAAAGGGCACTTCTCGCAACCGCATACAAAATGCCGCCGAAGCCGGTTGTATTCGCGTCAACGGCAAGCCAGTGAAGTCTAACTATCGTGTGCACCCTGCCGATGTCATAAGCGTTGTCATGGACCGCCCACGCTATGAGAATGAAATCATTGCGCAAGACATTCCCATCGACATTGTGTATGAGGATAGCGACCTTCTTGTGGTCAACAAGCCAGCAGGCATGGTGGTGCACCCTGGTCATGGCAATTACGACGGCACACTCGTCAACGCCTTGGCATGGCATTTCAAAGACAACCCCGACTACGACGTCACCGACCCTCGCATGGGGCTCGTTCATCGCATCGACAAAGACACTTCAGGGCTTCTTGTGGTGGCTAAAACCCCCAAGGCCAAGACTTCTCTTGGACTGCAATTCTTCAACAAGACCACTAAGCGGCAATACATTGCCGTGGTGTGGGGCGAAATGAAAGAAACCGACGGCACTGTGGAGGGCAACATTGGCCGCAGCTTGCGCGACAGGCTGCAAATGGCGGTGTTTCCAGATGGCGACATGGGCAAACATGCTGTGACCCACTACCACACGCTCGAAAACCTGGGGCATGTGGCGGTGGTCAGATGCCAACTCGAAACTGGACGCACACACCAAATCCGCGTTCACATGAAATACATCGGCCACCCGCTCTTCAACGACGAGCGCTATGGCGGCGATAAGATTTTGCGAGGCAACACATCGGCAAGCTACACGCATTTTGTGCAAAACTGCTTCAAGATTTGCCCCCGTCAAGCTCTTCACGCCAAGACACTTGGCTTTGTGCACCCCACAACCCACAAGCAAATGGACTTCGACAGCGAAGTTCCTGCCGACATGCAAGCACTAATTGCCAAGTGGCGTGACTACTGCAACTCGCAGAAATAGGCAAAGCTATCGGTGACCGGCATTTCACCACATTTCACCATGCCTTAATTTAAGCAAGATTTGTTGCCGTTTCATTCTTTTTCACTACCTTTGAAAAACTACTTTAGTGCTTAACATATTATTATAAACATATCTTATTATGGAAGACGAAAACATCATAACCCCTTCTGAGTTCTCCGACATCTGCCCTATAGCCGACAAGGATTTCCACAACGAAATGTCAATCTTGGTGCAAGAACCTGGATTTCGCAACATAATCAACATGTTCCTTCC
This sequence comes from uncultured Muribaculaceae bacterium, assembly GCA_934675575.1. Lineage (GTDB taxonomy): Bacteria > Bacteroidota > Bacteroidia > Bacteroidales > Muribaculaceae > Sodaliphilus. Next base: position 97,682 of record CAKUQQ010000007.1, on the reverse strand, counting down.
GGGCTACAAGTATTCGCAGCTCGTGCGTGTGCTTCTTAGTCTCAACAACAAAAAGGACTGGCAGCTGAAAATTATGAAACCGTTTATGGACGGCCTACTGGCCAAGACCACAAGCGGACTCACTGTGAGCGGACTTGAAAACCTTGACAAAAACACGCCAAACGTGTTCATCACCAACCACCGCGATATTGTGCTCGACTCTGCACAGCTGAGCTACTCACTCATAAAGGGCGGATTTGACACTTGCGAGATTGCCATTGGCAACAACCTCCTCATTTTCGATTGGATTAACAAGCTCGTGCGCCTTAACAAGTGCTTCATCGTTAAGCGCAACCTCGGTCGCATGCAGACGCTTGCCGCTGCAATCCAGCTGTCAAAATACATTCATTTTGCTCTCTCCGAGAAGCATGCCTCCATCTGGATAGCACAGCGCGAAGGCCGCTGCAAAGACAGCAACGACCGCACACAAGAGAGCCTCATCAAGATGCTTTCCTACGGCAACCGCGACAAATCTTTCATTGAGAGCCTAAAGGAGCTGAACATTGCCCCCATAGCTATCAGCTATGAGTATGACCCCAACGACTACCTCAAGGCACGCGAGTTCTTGCTCAAGAGCAAGGACCCTAACTTCAAGAAGTCGCCCGAAGACGACCTCATCAGCATGAAGACCGGTCTGCTGGGATTCAAAGGCCATGTGCACTACTCTTTCACACCGTGCATCAACAACGAGCTCGACAACATTCCCGAAGACCTCGACAAGTTTCTTGCCATCAGCCGCGTGTGCACTATTATTGACCACTGCATACACGCCAACTACAAGATTTTCAAGACCAACTATATGGCCCACGACATTCTCTTCGACAACAAGAAGTTTGCCGACAAATACACTCCCGAAGAGCTTGACGGTTTCAAGAAATATCTGTCTGACCAAATCGACAAAACCGACATTCCTCTGCAAGAGTTCGACCGCTACTATATGTACAGCAAAATGCTGCAGATGTATTCCAACCCTCTCACCAACCAGCTCGATGCTCTCGGTTGATATTAGGGCATAACTCTTTGAAAAGAATAGCAATAAAAAAGCTCTCTCCATTTTTTCTCAAAAAAGAAAAAGAAATTATTATTAAATAATGCGGTTTCACTGGATTCCACTCTTTTTGTTCCTGATTGCTAATTTTGCTGTTGATTGGGGCATTTACAGACATTTGACCAAACCGATGCGAGCTTCGCGTTGGGCAGCATTGGCACACACGGCACTTGCCGCTGTGCTGCTTGCCATAATTGTGGCAGCCATGGTCATAATAAGCTCCAATCCGCAAACAACTGGTGTGCTGTGGGTGGAATGGCTCACCTACACTTATTTGGCTTTCTACATTCCCAAATATTTATGGTTGATTGTCAATGCCATATCATCGCTGCCATTTTTAGCGGCAAAAGCCAAAAAGTTTGTAAAAACATGCGCATCGTGCATAGCCTTGCTCACATTCATAATCATGTGGTGGGGAGCCTTAGTCACTCCGCGCACTCACGATGTCACTCGGCAAACTCTGTATTTCAGCAATCTGCCTAAGGAATTCGACGGCTATCGCATTGTTCATATCAGCGATATGCACTTGTTATCATTTGGCAGCGACACCACATTCGTGTCATCGTGCGTCGATGCCGTCAACGCCTTGCAGCCCGACATTGTGTGTTTCACTGGCGACCTCGTGTCTATGCGCTCATGCGAGGCTTTTCCGTTCCGTAGCGTGCTGTCGCGCATCAAGGCTCGCGACGGCGTTCTCTCCGTGCTTGGCAATCACGATTACGACGACTATGTGCAATGGCCAACTGAAGCCCAGAAAATGGCCGACCGCGACTCGCTGCGCCAGTTTCAGGCAAGCGTGGGCTGGACACTGCTCAACAACGCCACACACACCGTGAAGCGCGACTCCGCACGCATTTGCTTCATAGGCACTGAAAATTACGGCGACCCGCCATTCCCCAAATATGGTAATCTGCGCAAAGCCTATCCCTATGTCAACGACTCAAGATTCAAGATTCTGCTCCAGCACAATCCTTATGCGTGGCGCAAAGAAATAGTGGGCAAAACCAACATTAACCTCATGCTGTCGGGCCACACCCATGCCATGCAAGTCATGCTTTCGGTCTTTGGCCACCGCTATTCACCAGCCGCATGGCGTTATAAGGAATGGGGCGGTGTTTATGAGGGTAATGGTTACCAGAAGCTCTATGTCAACATAGGCTTGGGTGAGGTGGGCATACCTGCACGCATTGGCGCAACGCCCGAAATCACCCTAATCACACTGAAAAAGAAACAATAACCACACAAAACAACCATTCTGTAATATATATATGCCTGACAAGTTAACATTGCTCATCTCACAAGAGCTAAATATTCCAGTTGATAAAGTCCACAACACAGCCAGCTTGCTGAGCGACGGAGCCACAATTCCGTTCATCAGCCGCTACCGCAAGGAAGCCACCGGCGGACTCAACGAAGTTGACATACAATCCATCGAAGCTCGCCTAAACTACTACAACGAGCTACAAAAACGCCGCTCCACAATCCTAAACACCATTATGGAGCAAGGCAAGCTCACCGACGAGCTGTCAGCAAAAATCATGAACTGCTGGAATTCAACCGAACTTGAGGACATATATCTGCCCTACAAACCCAAAAGGCACACAAGGGCACAAACCGCACGCGACAATGGTCTTGAGCCGCTTGCCAAGATTATCATGGCGCAGCATGGCGACGACATCGCTTCGCGAGCCAAGCGTTTTGCCAATGGCGATACTGTCAAAACTGCCGACGATGCCATTGCCGGAGCAAAAGACATAATTGCAGAGTGGATTTCAGAAAACACCGCCGTGCGCAATTCCGTGCGCCGCTCTTTCCGCCACGAGGCCGTTCTTTCGTCACGCTACGTCAAGGGCAAGGAAATCGAGGGCCGCAACTACGAAAACTACTACGAGTATTCACAGCCACTTAGCCGTGTTTCCTCACACCAGTTGCTCGCCATAAGGCGTGGAGAGAAAGAGGGATTTCTGAAAGTGGCTATCAATATCAACGGTGAGCGTGCCATCGACAACATAGCGCGCATAGTGGTCAAAGGCAAGTCGCAAGCATCACAACTGGTCATGGAGGCCGTTGACGACAGCTACAAGCGTCTCATAAAGCCGTCTATCGAAACCGAATTTGCCGCCACGGCAAAAACCAAGGCCGACGACGAGGCCATCTCCATGTTCGCCCAAAATGCCCGACAGCTTTTGTTTGCTCCGCCACTTGGCCACAAGCGTATTCTTGCCATCGACCCCGGCTTCCGCACCGGCTGCAAGGTTGTTTGCCTCAATGAGCAAGGCAACCTGCTTTGCCATGATGTGATATATCCCACTGCACCACACTACGACATCGATGGTGCTGCCGACAAGGTCGCAACCCTCGTCAAGACCCACAAAATAGATGCCATTGCCATAGGCAACGGCACTGCAAGCCGCGAAACAGAGAAGTTTCTGAAACGCCAGCACCTTGGTCTCGACATCTATGTGGTGAGCGAAAACGGAGCTTCCATCTATTCCGCTTCCAAGATTGCACGCGACGAGTTCCCCGACCAAGACGTCACCGTGCGTGGTGCCGTGTCGATAGGACGCCGCCTGCTCGACCCTCTTGCCGAGCTTGTCAAAATTGACCCCAAATCCATAGGCGTGGGGCAATATCAGCACGATGTTGACCAGACCAAACTTAAAAAGTCGCTCAGTTTCACGGTTGAAAGCTGTGTTAACCGCGTGGGCGTTAACATCAACACTGCCTCCAAAGAACTTTTGACCTACGTTTCCGGCCTTGGGCCACAACTGGCAAAAAACATTGTTGACTACCGTGCCCAAAACGGGCCGTTCAAGTCTCGTGACGAAATTCTCAACGTGCCCAAAATGGGTAAAAAGACGTTCACCCAGTCCGCCGGATTCTTGCGAGTGCCCGACAGCAGCAACCCGCTCGACAACTCGGCCGTGCACCCCGAACGCTATCGCCTCGTCACACAAATGGCTGCCGACTGCGGCTGCACCGTGGCACAGCTGATTGCCGACAAAGAGCAGCAACAAAAAATCGACATAAAGAAATACATCTCCAGCGAAGTTGGAGAGCCCACCTTGCGCGACATCATGAACGAGCTCGACAAACCGGGACGCGACCCTCGCTCCACGGCCGAAGTCATTGAGTTTGACGACAGTGTGCACGACATTACCGACCTCAAAGTGGGTATGGAGCTTAACGGCGTGGTCACCAACATCACGCAATTCGGCGCTTTCGTTGACATAGGCATACACACCAACGGACTGGTGCATGTTTCCGAAATGGCCGACCACCGTGTCGCCAACCCCTCTGCAGTTGTTCACATCAGCCAGCACATTAAAGTGCGCGTTAAGCAAGTGGACCTCGACCGCAAGCGCATATCGCTATCAATGAAAGGCATCAAAAATGAATAATGTGGCATTGAGCATAAGCAGCAATGTGCCGTGCGGCGACGATGCCATAAACCACGCCGCCACGTGGCTCAGCACATTGTTATGCCAATTTCGCATATCAAGCACATACAACACACAGAGCCGCACCACAACCTACCACAATGCCGTGGCAGTCGGCACATGCCCCCACACCGCAGCCCAGCTCGACCAGTTATTCAAAGCCTACGAGCTGTCGCATGGCCGCGACGACAAAGCTCGCCAAGAGCATGTCACCCCCATCGACATCGACATTGTGGTCTTCAACGGCACGGTGCTCCGCGAGTGGGACTTCAGCCAGCAATTCTTCAAAATCGGCTGGACACAGCTCACCGGTGGAGCCAAACAGTCAAACCAAACAAAAGAATAATTCTCACAACAATGAAACAAAAAATACTTATCCAGCGCATCATAGCCGTTGTGTTGTTAATTCTGGCCATAGCCTACATCATCATGCCCTATGATTTCGACGACCTTGGCATTTTAGGCTATGCTGACGACTTCTTCCTGTTCATGGCTGCATTCACATACATGCAATGCACTTTTCAACGCCCAGAGAGGCATTTCCTGCGTCGCCAGCTCAGCATGCTGTCGGTAGTGTTCCTCTGCCTCGCCATCTGCTGGGCAGCCATGCTCGCCTTCACCCCACTCCCCACCCTCCTCTAACACATCGCTGGGCACAAAAAAATTTGGAGACCTTGCTTTTCACAAAAGTCTCCAAACTCTCAAATTTCTTTTATACGCTATCTTATTTTTCGGCCTTGTTTGCTAAGATTTCAAGGGCCATATCTAAGATTTTCGTATCATCAAGAATCACAATTCCGCCGTCAGGACCTGGTTCGATATGCACTCCCATGTTGTTGCCCACATCATAATTAGAGCCTCCAAAATAATTCCTCACTGTTTGAACGGTTACATTCAATTTGTCTGCAATAACGTGGGTTGAACCTGAGGGCAGGCTGTCCTTAATCCTGCGGAGTTCGTTAAATGAAATAGTCTTTGGCATGATAATAACTGTTTTTATGTCAAACAATAAATTTGTTATTTGCCATAAATTTAATACGAATGTTTCAATAAAAAAAATATTTCAAGACTATTTCTTAACTATTTTTTCAAGCAAAAGCACCGGTAAATGCTACTGCTACCAGTATCAACACATTAGCCAGTACAGCCGCCGAAAGCATTCTTGCGTCTTGGAGTGTAAATTTCACTACAGCCCACTTGCCTGTGTCGTGTCCATATTTGCGCCAAAGCCAAGCCACAAGCGCACCGGCAGCCACACCTATTACGGCTCCGCACACTATGTCGCCCGGATAATGCACTCCCAGGTATATCCTGCTATATGACACCAGCACTGCCCAGCCCAGCATGGCACACGCCACAAGCCTGTTTCTAAACAGCAGCGCAATCAGTGTGGCAACGCCAAATGAGTTGGCCGCATGGCTTGATACAAAGCCGTAAAGTCCGCCATGATAACCGTTGACCACATGTATCGTGGCTGCCAAATCGGGGTTGTGCGACGGGCGCAGACGCTCCACTATAGGTTTTATTATGCCCGACGACACTTGGTCGGCAATAGTTATCACCACCGCCACAGCTATCACAGTGAGCAGTGTTGTGCGCCAACCTTTGTTGCGAAGCGTCAGCAGCAGTGCCACTATCATCAGCAGCCACGCAAACTTGCCAGCCACAAGCCACATGAAGTTGTCGAAATATGCGTTATGGCAACCGTTCAATGCCGAAAACAAAGCCACGTCAAACTCGCGTAATGTCTCCATCTGTGTCGTCAATGTGTCAATTAAGTGTTTTGTGTATATTTTCTTGCGTCAAATCACCTCAACATCGGTCGATTTAACCCACGCCCGCTGTTGGTCAGACGTCTCTATGTCATACCATTTCACATTTTGGTGACCGTCTTTGCTCACAATCGAGTCTTTCAGTTCCACCTTGTATCCGGCACCCATTTTCACAGGCACTTCCGTTTTGTCCTTGGGTTGACGCGGAGCTGTGCTGAACACTGCGCTGTCATTCATCACTATTGCATAGTTATGGTTCTCAGCGCGATTTTTAACATGCAGAGAGCATATCAAGCTAAGCACACACACCACAAGCATCAGGCCTCCGCCAAAGAAGCCCACCTTGCGCACTGCCACTCCACTCACAAGCACATAGAGCAGCACACAGCCCAGCAGCAGCAGAAACGCAACGAGAGCTGTCACAGCCCACATGTCGCTACTGTGGCTGCACACTTGGCCATCTATCCAGTTGCTGAAAAAAGAGCTGCCGGAGTCTTGGTTTATTTGAGCCTTGGTGCGCACGAAGTCGAGGTTATATCGTGCATCGCCGTTTGACGGATTAAGCAGCAGGGCGCGCTCATAATAGAGCACCGCGTTTGCCCTGTCGTTGAGCCTGTAATATGTGTTGCCTATGTTGTAGTATAGCTCCGACGACACACCGTCTTTTTTAGCTATGTCGAGATATGTCTGCAACGCCTTGTTATATAGTTCGCTGCTATATGCCTTGTTGGCTGCCGAGAAGTCAGCGTTTCCAGCAGCAAATGCCATTTGCCACACCATAAGCATCACTGCAGCCAGAGTCAATATCTTTCTAATCATTTTCCTATTCTCTTTACGGTTTCAAGTTTATCCATCAGTGCGGCAGCTTCGCTGAGCACCGTGTTCATGTCGGTCTTGGCCAGTTCTGGTGCATACTGGGCAAATTCGCATTTGTTCAGCAAATCCATAGTGGCGTCTCTCAACTCTTGGTCAACGCCAAACTTGTCAAGTTCTGCGCTTATGTTGTCCTTGCTCAACTCCGAACCAGGTATGTTGAGTTTGTCGCTCAAATAGCCCCACATGGCATCAGACAACTCGGCATAGAAACCATTGCTGTCGTTGGCGGCAAGCAGTGCTTTGGCGCGTTTCAGGCGTTTCCTTGCGAGTTTGCTTGCACGCTTGCGTCGCATGAGCCTTGAGTCGGCACGCTCCTTGAGCTGCTTGCGATATATGAGCAATATCACAGCCAGCGCCACAACCGGCAGCACATAGCCAAACCAATAACACACGCTGCTTATCACAAACGACGTGGTCTTGCTAAGCTCCGCCTCGTCGGTGGCGTTGCGGCGTATGTCAAGGTTTTGTATCTTGTAGTGACTCGATGGCGTGCCCTTGCCCTTTGCCACATGCAGACTAAAGCCCCTGGTTTTTAGAGTCACATATTTTCCTGTTTCCGGATTGAAATACACAAAATCGTTGGCCGGTATCTCAAAATCACCGACAAACTGTGGAATGAACATATAATTGATTGCCAACGTTCCGCTCACATTTGAGCCGTTTGGCGCGGCAGCCACCTTGTTTTGTGGGTCATACACATCAAACTGCTTTGGGAATTTCACGTTTGGAGCCTTGATGTATTTCAAGTTTCCAGTACCCTTGATTATGTAGCTATATGTGGCTGCGGCGTATGTCTTCAGGTCGGCTGGCTTCACCGTGGCATCTACAGTGAAGTTGCCCACAGCTCCGCTGAAGTTTGCCGGCTTCGGCTCTGGCAGCGGCTCTATATACACGGTTGCCGAGTTTGATTTCACCTGCAATTTGCGCTCCACTGGCTGCGACAGCGTGCCAAACACGCTGCGATAGGTGTCATATTGCACCACCGACAGGTCGTAGTTACCCGACGTTATGGTCAGCTTGCCCGACTGCTGCGGAAACAGTATGCACTTTTTCAGTTCAGCCACCATGTAGTTCTCGCCGTTCACACGCTCTATCTTGTTGAGGTTTGGCGACAAAGGCAACTCCTCTATCAAGAAACCGTTGAACGATGGTTGCAGCGTGGGGAAAAATTGCGAAATCTGATATTTTGTGTAGAGTTTTATGGTGCAAACCACAGCTTCTTGCTCAAAAATGCGCTTCTTCGACATTTCTATCCTCACAAACAGGTCGTTGGCTTTCACAGCCTTACCAGCCGTCTGTGTCATGGGGTCGCTATATTGCACACCGTTGGAGCCAGACGATGCCGACGACTGCGCATTGCCGCCCACGTGCTGCCCCGATGGCACAATTTCTATTGTGAATGAGCTTGTGGTCATGCGCTTGCCGTTAACCATAATCGACGCTCCGCCAATCTTATACTTACCCACTTTATTGGCCTTGTAAATCATGGTGTACTCTTGCGACGACGAACTTGAGCTGCGTCCGTTCACCGTCATCGAGCTGTAAGACGTTGACAACGCCGGGCCGTAGAGCTTAGTGGCACCCGAAATGTCTGGAGCTGAGAATCCAGAGCCCTCGGCATTGTTGAGCACATAGGTCACATTGAATTTATTGCCTTGCGACACCTGTCGTGGTGCCTGCACGGTAAACGAAACCGCCGCCCATGTCACCAGAGGTGTCAGGGCAGCCGTCAATATCAACAATATTTTGCTAAATCTTTTCATAATATAACACACACAAGTCATCACACATCACCATTCGTTCTGTGTTCTGCGCCGCTCGCTCTGCTCTCGCTGCGCTTTCGAGGCGTTGACCTTTCGCTGGGTCGATTCCTCCTTGTCCTGCATAGTCTTCAGAATTTGTTCTATGTTCTGCTGACTCATGTTCACAGGCTGCGGTTGTTGCTGCTTGTTTTGGTTTTGATTTTTATTCTGGTTTTGGTTCTGATTTTGCTGCTGTTTCTGTTTGTCCTTGTTGTCCTTGTCCTTATTTTGATTTTTGTTTTGGTTGTTTTGGCCTCCGTCTTTTTTCTTCAACTGGGCAAGGCGCAGGTTGTCGCGAGCCTCGTCGTCATTCGGATTTTTGCGAAGTGCGTTTTTATAGCACTCTATCGCCTTGTCATATTGCTGGCGGCGATAAGCTATATTGCCAAGGTCGTAATATGCCTTCCACTGCAGTTCGGCATTTGCCGTGGTCTTCACCACATTGCCGAGCAGGGTTTCAGCCTGGTTCAACGGGTCGTTCTTGTCCTTGCTCTGCCCGGAGCCATTGCTTTGCTTCAGCAGCGACGTGGCCAGATTGAATGTGGCTATCTGCGACTGCGGATTTTCCTGCAGTGCCTTGCGATATTCCACCTCGGCATCAACAAAACGTTTTGAGGCATATAGCTTGTTGCCTTTGCGTATGTGAATTCTTTCCTTTTTCACAGTTTTTATTTCCTGCGGCTTTCCGGCCGACTCGCCACAATGACCAGCCACCGGAGCCAAGGAAACACAAAGCAGAAGCAATATTTTTATCACATTTTTCATTTTCCGTCTTTTGTAAAGAAATTATACTTCTTCAGCCATGAGTTTTTGCGCTCCGACACAAACATGTCGGCAATAATCAGCAATATTGCTATCCACGCGAATATCGGGAATTGCTCGTCGCGCTGGCTGTATGTCACCTGCGATAGGTTCGACTTGGCAAGCTTGTTGAGCGAGTCCTGCAAGGTTTCAAGCGCATCGCCAGCAGCCCCCGACACATACACGCCCTTGCCGGCAGCGGCTATATCGCTTGCCATTTTCTCATTAAGGAATGTGGTCACCACTTGGCCGTCATTGTCTTTCAAGTAGCCACCGTTGCTCATGGGTATTGGAGCGCCATTGGTTGCGCCCATGCCCACCACGTTCACCTGAATACCGTTTTTGGCAGCATCTTTTGCCGCGCCCACGGCATCGTCCTCGTGGTTCTCTCCATCAGTTATCACTATGATTGACTTCTGGCACTTTTTGTTCTTGGAGAATGAGTTCATCGCCAAGTTGATTGCAGCACCAATTGCTGTGCCTTGCGTAGGCACCATGTTGGTGTTTATGCTGCTCAAATACATTTTTGCCGACAGATAGTCGCTTGTGATTGGCATCTGCACATAGGCATTGCCGGCAAACACAATCAAGCCCACACGGTCATTCTCAAACTTGTCTATGAGCTTTTCCAATATCATTTTTGAGCGTTCAAGCCGGCTCATGTCGTCGGGATTGTCGCTGCACGAGGCTCGCATTGAGTTCGACACGTCGAGTGCCACCATCACCTCTATGCCGCGCGTTGTCGTTGTGCTCGTGCGCGCTCCGGCCCTTGGCCTGGCCAGCACTATCACTATCGCCGCCAGTGCCAGCAGCTCAAGCGTGAGCTTTATCCACGGCTTGTAGGTTGACACATCGGGCATCAATGTTTCCACTACTGCTTTACGCCCAAACTTGGCAATGCTTTTTTTCCGCTTGGCTCTTGACCACAAAAACAGCACTGCTATCACAGGAATTAGCAGAAGCAGATATAAATATTCAGGATTGGCAAAACTAAACATAATTCATTTTCTTCAATTCAAGAAACACGCTTTCTGTGGTTTATGGCATGTGCCGCAGCACTGTGTAGCGCGAAACCAGCACCACGAGCATCAAGGCAAGCAGTGCCCACGCCCACGGCATGTAATCGTCTTGGGCATGGCTGAAGTTTCTCACGTCCATACGCGTTTTCTCAAGTTTGTCGATTTCTTTGAAAATTGATTTCAGCACACCTTTGCTCGTAGCTCTGAAATATTTTCCTCCGGTAGTTTGGGCTATTTTCTGCAAAGCGCCCTCGTCTATCACCACTGGCATGCGCTGATACTGCAACCTGCCACTATAGTCCATGGCCACAGGATAAAGTGCGGTGCCATTGCTGCCCACGCCTATCGTGTATATTTTAATTCCATATTTTTGCGCCACTTGTGCTGCCGTAAAAGGTGCCACTGTGCCAGTGTTGTTAGAGCCGTCAGTAAGCAGTATTATGCTCTTCGACTTGGCCTTGCCGTCTCTTATGCGGTTTATTGCGGTGGCTATGCCATCGCCTATGGCGGTGCCGTCTTCAAGCATACCTATCTTAATGTCGCGAATAGAGTTGACCAGCGAGGCATTGTCGGTGGTCATTGGCACCTGCGTGAACGCCTCTCCGGCAAATATCACAAGTCCTATGTTGTCGCTCTCACGCCCTGTCACAAACTGTGTGGCCACGTCTTTTGCCGCGTCAAGTCGCGTTGGGTTGAAGTCCTTGGCAAGCATACTCGTTGACACGTCCATTGCCACCACGATGTCAGTTCCCTCAGTTTCCGAGGTTGACCAGCTGTCATACGACTGCGGACGGCACAATATGATTATTCCACACCCTATGGCAAGCAATTTGGCCACAAACATCAGGTGCATAAGCACCACCTTCCAGCTTGTGCCCAGACTGTCAAACTGCTTGGTGGTTGACAGCAGCACCGTTGGCGACGCGCTGCGACGGCGTTTCACATACCACGCTATCAGCGGCACGTATATCAAAAACAGCCACAGCAGTTGAGGATTGGCAAATTTCATTTCTTCACCTCCTCCTTTCCTCCAGCCTTGCCAGCTTCCGGTTCTGGCTCTGGAGCCGGTTTTGTTTCTTCCACAAAGCTCACAGCCTTGCTGTAAGCGGCCTCGTTGTCATCGGCCAGCGGTTTCATGTTGGCAAATTTCACAAAGTCGGCCATTTCCAATATCGACTTGAGCTGCTCGTTCACAGCCTTTGTTTCTTCATTTTTCTTCAGCACGTCTATTATCTGGCTGCTCGTCATTTCCACGGCGTTCACCTTGAACCGTCGGTCTATATACACCCTCAAAATGTCAGTCAGTTGTGTGAAGTATTCCTTTTCCAGTCCGTTTTGCCACAAATTGCGGTCTTTAAGCTCTTTGAGCCCTTGCACGGCTTCTTCGTATGGCGGCAAGCGCTTCTTCTCGTGCTTCAGCGGATTTATTCCTTTCTTGTACCACTTGAAGTAGGCATACAGTCCTGCAAGCACCAGCACCACCACTATCAGATACACCCACCAGTAGTCGGTGATGAACGTAGGCACCAGGTCAAACAACTTGAATGGCACTTCTTGCACTGGTTTGTAGTCGTGAATGTCTTTCTGATTGCCCACCTTCACCGGCAGCACTTTCAGTGTCAGCTGGTTTGACCTCACCGTGTCGTTACCCACCACATATCTCAGCGGCGGCAGCACATACATGCCCGAGTCAAACGACTGCAAAATCAAGTCTTTCTTTATTTGTATTCTGTTGTTGCCCAAATCCACGGTGTCGGCCTTAGGACGGCCGGCTATCTCCACAAAGGCATTGAGCGTGTCGGCATGCTCTTCCACAAAGTAGCCTTTCACGTTCTTGTCTTGCACAATTTCTATGTGCATAGCCGTGGTTTTGCCCATAAGCAGCAGTGCAGAGTCAAGCTTTGCGCTCAGCTGCACATTGCCGCACATGGCCATTGCCGGAAAAAGCCACACAAGAGCCACAAGCAAAACATATCTTAATCTTCTCTTCATCTTTTCCTGCTATTATTAGCGGCTCACTCCCCTTCTCTTAAAAAGCCCCATGAGTGCTTTCACATAGTCCTCGTCGGTGGCAACCGAAGCCAAATCCACTTGGCTCCGCTGCATGGCCTCGGTCATCTTCTGCTGGCGCACATACCACCAGCGGTTATAGGCCTGTCGCACCTTTGCAGAACTGGTGTTTATCCATTTTTCTGCACCGCTCTCGGCGTCGCGAGCCTTCACAAGCCCCACGTCGGGCATCTGCTCGTCGCGCTTATCATACACCTGAATTGCAATCAAGTCGTGCTTGCTGTTGGTTATCGACATGGCTTTCTGATAATCCTTGTCGTCTATGAAATCCGAAATCAAAAACGCGGTGCAACGCTTCTTGATGGCGCTGGTCAAATATTCCAAAGCCCTGTTAATGTCCGTTCCGTTGCTTTCAGGCTTAAAGCCGAGCAGTTCTCTAATCACGAACAATATGTGCTTGCGCCCCTTTTGCGGCGGAATGAACTTCTCTATCTTGTCGGAGAAAAATATCACTCCCACTTTATCGTTGTTTTCTATTGCCGAAAACGCCAATGTGGCGGCCACCTCGGTCATCATTTCGTGCTTGGCATCGCCCACAGCGCCAAAATCCTTGCTGCCCGACACATCTACCACCAGCATCACCGTGAGCTCACGCTCTTCCTCATACACCTTTATGTATGGACGGTTCTGGCGCGCGGTCACGTTCCAGTCTATGTCGCGCACATCGTCGCCATACTGATACTCACGCACCTCACTGAACGTCATTCCGCGGCCCTTGAACGCAGAGTGATATTCTCCGGCAAATATGTTTTGTGAAAGTCCTTTTGACTTAATCTCTATCTTGCGGACTTTCTTTATCAGTTCATTCGAATCCATGATTGTGTAACTCACATTGTGTCCATGCACGCAGCTCCTTCATGCAATTGCCTGCGGTTAGGGCACTGCTATCTTGTCTAGAATTTCGCTCACCACATCGTCAGCGCTTATGCTGTTGGCCTCGGCCTCATACGACAAGCCCATTCTGTGGCGCATCACATCGTGGCACACGGCACGCACATCTTCCGGTATCACATATCCGCGACCTTTCAGGAATGCGTAGGCGCGAGCGGCAAGAGCCATGCCGATTGATGCACGCGGTGAAGCTCCAAACGAAATCACGCTTGTCAAGTCGTTCAAGCCATAATCGCTTGGGAAACGTGTCGCAAACACAATGTCAACTATATATCTTTCAATCTTCTCGTCAATGTATATTTTCTCTACAATCTTGCGAGTTTCCAGAATTTCTTGAGGCGAAACCAGTGGACGAATGTTTGTTTTTTCAGAATTGATGTTCATTCTGATGATTTGCTTTTCCTCGCTCTTGTTTGGATAGCCAATCACCACCTTCATCAAGAAACGGTCAACTTGTGCCTCTGGCAGCGGATATGTTCCTTCTTGCTCTATCGGGTTTTGGGTGGCCATCACCAAAAATGGTTCTTCGAGCTTGAATGTGTTGTCGCCTATGGTCACCTGACGCTCCTGCATTGCCTCAAGCAGGGCACTTTGCACTTTAGCTGGGGCACGGTTGATTTCATCTGCCAAAACGAAGTTGGCAAACACAGGTCCCTTTTTCACCTCAAACTGCTCTTTTTGCATGCTATACACCATTGTTCCCGTCACGTCGGCAGGGAGCAGGTCGGGAGTAAACTGAATTCTGCTGTATTTTGCGTCAACCAGTTGCGCAAGTGTTTTTATTGCCAAAGTCTTGGCCAAGCCTGGCACACCCTCAAGCAGTATGTGCCCATTTGCAAGCAGCGCTATAAGCAACGTGTCAACCAGATGCTTCTGGCCCACTATGGTTTGGTCCATGCCTTGTGTAATCATGTTCACAAAACCACTCTTACTTGCTATCAAGTCATTCAATTCTCTTATATTAACTGACTCACTCATAGTTCGTTTATTCTTTATTTTTCAGTTTTTGTTCCAAAATTCATTATTATTGTGCAAATATAAAATATAGAACACTAAAAACGAATTCCGGCGTAGTTAATTTATAATATTTTTGGTTAAATCGCCAAACACGTTTTAACATTTGCACACATGTCGGCCAGAGCACATAACGTTTGCGCACGGCCAGCAGCTTCGTGTCTGCTTGGTCGTGCGCATTTAGTTTCATTGCTCATAGCGTTTGAGTATTTCAAACGATTTTTTCTTGGCTTTCTCCACGCTTGCCTTGTTCTTGGGGTCAATGCCATATTTCTCGGCAGGCGGTATCACAAGCACTGTTCCAGGCCTCATGTTGTTCGGGTTGGCTATCTTGCTTTTGTTTTCCTCATAGATATACACCCAGAAGCACCACTTGCCATAATGTTTCGTGCTCATGCTCATCAGGGTTCTGCCGTTTATAGTGTCCCTCACCACCTTAGCGGGGGTCTTTTCGCTGTCAGAAGCCTGAACAGGAGTCTTTTGCACCTCGGTAGTGGTGTCTTGTTGTTTCGCCGCTGGCTTTTCGACCACCGAGTCAGCCACAACCTGTGTGTCTGGCACAATATCGGCCATTGGCGGCTGCTGGTTTTGGCCATGCGAAGTGTAGAGCAGATAGCCTATCACACAACACGCAAACACTGCCACAAGCACACCCCACAAAAATCCTCGCATAAGCGATTTTCTTGTCACTTCTTTCAGTTTTTTCTCAAACTCTATCCGTTGATAGTCCGACGGAAGCACCATTTGTTGCGGTTGCGCTTCTGGTTGCGGTTGTGGCAATTCTGATTCCGTTTCTGCCACATCGTCGTTTTCCTCCAGCACATCTTCTTCACTGTCTGTAGCACTATCGCCAGCCTGCGGTTCGTCATCAGCAACTTCTGCTTGCACTGGTGCTGCTTCTGGCACATCGGCTGTTTCTTCGTCAGCAATTGTTTCCGTTTCACCGCCGGCAGCATTTTCTTCCACGTTTTCGGTGTCACTTGTAGCCGTTTCAGGCTCGACCGTTGCATCTGGTGCTGACTCTTGGCAGTTTACTTCCGGAAATGAGTCATCATCTTTCTTGTCCACTACCTCCTCCGCAGCCAATGCAGGCGCTTGCGGCACATTATTTTCAGTAGTTTCTTCATGAGGCACAAATGGTGGCGGAGTCACAATTTCATTTTCATTTGGCATTTCTGCCCTTTCAGTTTCTTCAATCGCTTCGCCCAGCGTGTTCACATCTTCGGCTTCATAAGAGTCGTCGCCAGCCAGTTCGTCGTTTGTCTGGCTTTCGGCAGCGGTCTCGCTTGCAGTCTCCTCCACAGGCTCTGCTTCAGCAGCCGGTTCGTCGTCTTCCTGCTCCACAGCGGCAAGCTCCTCATTTGTCACTTCATCGCTTAGCACTGTGGTCTCAAACTGCGAAAAAGGCGTGTTGATTGCCTCGGCAAGGTTCTTGTCAGGAATAAACGTCAACTTATTGTGACTCGGTATTTCGATTTCTTCACCGGTGTTCACATCAACGCTTTTGCGCACACTCACCTTTGTCAGCTTAAACGTGCCCAAGCTTTTCACTTTCACGCTTTCACCGTCAATCAAGGCTTGCGATATTGTGCCGAACAATTCCTTCAGGAAAAGTTCGCTCAACCTCTTCGACGAGTTTGTGGTGTCGGCTATAAGCTCCACCAATTCCGGAAATGCGATTTTCTTATTCATCTTGCATATCGTTTTTCTTGCGTCAGGCTCATCTCAACTTATTTTTCAGCACATTGCTTACTTTGAAATTCAGCACAATTTTCGGAGGCACAAGCATACGCTTGCCGTTGCTGGGGTTCAACACCACGCGTTCGGCCTTTTTCTTGGCTTCAAAGTTGCCAAATCCGGGTATGGCCACAGTGTCCATTTCACCGCATCTGCTTTCTATCACAGTAGCCAGTCCCTCAAGCAGTTTGCTAACGTCTGCCTTGTTTCGGCCCAATCTTTTGGAAATCTTGTCAACCAATTCCTTGTTCTCCATTTGTTTCTTTGCTGTTTTGTCGATTTAGCCACAAAGTTAAGCAATCCACACCAAAATCCCACATCAATCAATCACAAACACACAAACTCCTCACCCTCTTCTCGTCAAGTGCGCACGCTTCTTGCAGTAACCCAGCAAAAAACGCATGTCACACTGCTCATAATAAGAGTTCTTTTTATTACCTTTGCAAATCACAACTGCCATTTCCCATTTTCAAAGACATTGGGATTTGGCTCAATTATGCACATATAATTTAGTTTTTTATTATGGCAGACAACTCTCAAGAAAACAGCCAAAACGTAGAAACCAAAGGGCTGAATTTTGTACAGCAAATTGTTGCCGACGACCTCAAGGCAGGAAAAAACGGTGGACGCTTAAACACGCGTTTTCCGCCTGAGCCAAACGGTTATCTCCACATAGGTCACGCCAAAGCAATATGTATGGATTTCGGTATTGCCGAAAAATTCGGCGGCACTTGCAATCTGCGCCTCGACGATACCAATCCGGCTAAAGAAGACACCGAATATGAGCAAGCCATCATGCGCGACATTCATTGGCTTGGCTACGACTGGGGCAACCGCCTGTATTATGCTTCCGACTATTTCCAAAAACTCTTCGATTTTGCCGTTAGGCTCATCAAAGAGGGCAAAGCATACGTTGACGACCAAACTGCCGAGCAGATAGCCGCACAAAAAGGCACACCCACCACTCCGGGCACAAACAGCCCCTACCGCGACCGCTCAGCCGAGGAAAACCTCGACCTTTTTGAGCGCATGAACAAGGGCGAGTTCGATGAGGGAAGCCGCGTGTTGCGTGCCAAAATCGACATGGCAAGCGACAACATGCACTTCCGCGACCCTATCATTTATCGCATCATCAAGCGTCCTCACTGGCGCACAGGCACCAAGTGGAACGTTTATCCCATGTATGACTTTGCCCACGGACAAAGCGATTACTTCGAGGGAGTGACCCACTCTATCTGCACACTGGAATTCGTGCCTCATCGTCCGCTCTACGACCTTTTCGTCCATGAGCTGGCTGGCGATAAGGCAAGCGAATATTGCCCAAGGCAAATTGAGTTCAACCGCCTCAACCTCACCTACACGCTCATGAGCAAGCGCAAGCTCCTGCAACTCGTGCAAGAACACATCGTGTCTGGCTGGGACGACCCTCGCATGCCCACCATTTGTGGTCTGCGCCGTCGCGGCTACACCCCCACTTCCATCAAGAGTTTCATCGAAGACATAGGCTACACAAAATATGAGGCTCTCAACGACATCAGTCTGCTTGAGCACTCCATTCGTGAGGAGCTGAACGCCAACGCCACTCGCGTGTGCGCCGTTATCGACCCCGTGAAGGTGGTCATCACCAATTATCCTGAAGACAAGGTTGAAATGCTCAAAATGGACAACAACCCAGAGCAGGAAAACGCAGGAACACACGACATGCCGTTCAGCCGCGAAATCTACATTGAGCGCGCCGACTTCATGGAAAATCCGCCTAAAAAGTTCTTCCGCATGACCCCAGGCAAGGAAGTGCGTCTCAAGGGTGGTTACATAATCCTCTGCACCGGCTGCACAAAAGACGAGCAAGGCAACATCACCGAGATACAATGCACCTACGACCCCGACACTCTCAGTGGAATGCCTGGAAGCAACCGCAAGGTCAAGGGCACTTTGCACTGGGTGTCTGCACGCCACTGCCAAGATGCCGAGGTGCGTCTCTACGACCGCCTGTTTGCCGTTGAAAATCCGGCTGCTGACACCGAGCACGATTTCCGTGAGCTCATCAACCCCGACTCACTCAAAGTGGTTGAACACGCAAAAATCGAGCCTTGGTTGGCACAAAACGCCAAAGTTGAGGACAAATTCCAGTTCCAACGTCTTGGTTACTTCTGTGTCGACTCCGACACCACAGCCGACCATTTGGTGTTTAACCGCACCATAAGTCTCAAGGACAGCTGGGTAAAGGAGCAAAAGAAAAAGTAACTCGCAAAGCAACGATTTATTCTATAAGCACAAAAAAGAATGAGCCTAATTCGGCTCATTCTTTTTTATTATCATAAAACAAATTTACCCTTATTCAATCAGCATTTGCAGCCGCTCACGTCAAAACCGCGCAAAAAAGCTCCTGCGTCCATACGCTTTTTGCCAGCAAGTTGCAACGACAAAATCTCTATTCTGCCGTCACCACAGCCTATCCACATTCTGTTCTTGTCGGCAGTCACTGCGCCTGGCACAGCGTTAACGCCTGTTTCGGGTTCTCCTGTTTCAAATATCTTTGCAGTGTATACATTGCCGGCTTGGTCCGTTATCTCAGTCCAAGCAGCCGGATATGGCGACAATCCGCGCACATGATTATATATCTTCTCACCACACCAGTTCCAGTCAATTTTACAAGTGTCCTTAAATATCTTTGGAGCTGGTGTCGGTTCTTCATTTTTAGTCAGCAGCTTGTCTTGCGGAATTGCATGCACAGTGCCGGCTATGATTGCATCTACGGTTTCTATCACCATGCCAGCACCCATTTTCATCAGTCCGTCATACACGGTTTCCACGTTGTCATGTCGGCCGACAGGCATTTTTTGCTGTTGAATTATGTCACCTGTGTCTATCTCATGCTTCAAGAAAAATGTGGTCACGCCCGTTTCCGTGTCACCGTTCATCACAGCCCAGTTTATTGGCGCTGCTCCGCGATATTTTGGCAGCAGTGAGGCATGCAGGTTAAACGTGCCCAGCGGTGGCATGCTCCACACTATTTCTGGCAACATTCTAAAAGCTATCACTATCTGCAAATCAGCGTGCAGACTGCGCAACTCCTCCACAAACTCAGGGTCTTTCAGCTTCACCGGCTGCATAAGTTTCAAGCCCTTTTCCACTGCATATTCTTTCACCGGGCTATGAAACATCTTGTGTCCGCGTCCTGCCGGCTTGTCTGGCATGGTCACCACGCCCACCACATTGTAGCCGCCTTCCACAAGGCGTTTCAAGCTCTCCACCGCAAATTCCGGTGTACCGAAAAACACTATCTTCAAATCTTTCTTTTCCATTTTCTTAATTTCAAATGCTTTTTGTTTTTTCCCATGCCACCACACTACGCATGTGCCTTCTCGGCATCAGTCATAAGTATAGTGCTTCAGCACACTTCTGTATGAGCTGAAAATCTTCGATTTCGACACAAAGCCCACATAGCGGCCCTTTTCATCAACCACAGGCAAATTCCATGCATTGGTGTCGTCAAACACACGCATCACCTGCTCCATGGGAGTTCCGAGCACCACCTTTGCCGGTGGCATCGACATAAATCGGTTCACATGCATTCTCCGATACAAGTCTGGCCTGAAAATTATGTTCCTTATGTCATCAAGCAGCACCACACCGAGCAGCACACCAGCTTCATCGGTCACAGGAAACAAATTTCTGTGGCTGCGCGAAATCACATCCACCATGTCCTTCAAGCTCATGTCAGGGTGAACTTCTATAAAGTCCTTTTCCACCACACTGTCCATTTTCAGCAGCGTGAGCACAGTCTGGTCTTTTTGGTGGGTGAGCAGCTCACCGCGCTTTGCCAGACGCTTGGTGTATATGCTATATGGTGTCACCATGCGGCATGTGCCATAACTGATTGCCGACACTATCAGCAACGGCAAAAACAGCTCATATCCACCAGTCATTTCAGCCGTGAGGAATATGGCCATCAGCGGAGCCTGCATCACACCGGCCATCACACCGGCCATGCCCATAAGGGCAAAGTTTTTGGTCGATAACGGCGCACCGCTCACGAGGTCAAGCGAGTTAATGGTAAAGGCAAACAAAAAGCCGGCCATGCAACCCACATATAATGATGGCGCAAACGTACCGCCCACACCACCGCCGCCATTGGTGGCACTTGTGGCAAAGCTCTTGAACAGCACCAGGCTGCCAAGCAGCAATATGCAGCTCCACACGCTGTTTCTGTAGCCATAGAAAATACTGTTGTCAAACAGTGCCGTTACTTCACCGTTGAGCAAGTGATTAACCGACACATAGCCCTCGCCATAGAGCGGCGGAAACAAAAACACGAGCGAGCTTAATATCACCGCTCCCACCAGAAATCGCAACTTCGCGCTTCTGAGTTTTCCAAACATTTGCTCCATCACGCCTATCATCTTGCTGAAATACAGCGACACCAGTCCACAAAACACACCAAGTAGCACCGCAAACGGTATGCGGCTTGCAAAAAATGGCTCGCTCTGCGAGAAGAAGAATTCCACGTTATAGCCAGTGAAGGCATACGACACCGTTGCTCCTGCCACCGACGACAATATCAACGGTAACGCCGACCCTCCAGTCAAGTCGAGCATAAGCACCTCTATGGTGAACAGCACTCCTGCTATTGGAGCCTTGAAAATGCCGGCAATGCCGGCTGCGGCACCACAGCCCACGAGCATCATCAGCAGCTGTGGCGACAATCTGAACGCCTGTCCCAAATTCGACCCTATGGCTGCGCCGGTAAACACAATTGGACCCTCGGCTCCCACCGAACCACCACAACCTATCGTCATCGACGATGCCACAAGCGACGCATACATGTTATGCACCTTCAAACGGCTTTTTTTCTGGGCTATGGCGTGCAGCACACGCGTCACACCATGCGATATGTTATCCCTAACCACATATCTCACATAGAGTCCCGACAGCAGCACACCCACCACCGGCACCACTATGAAAAGCCAGTTGCCATGAGAAATTTGCACACCCGATGTCACAAATTGCGAAATTGTGGTAATCAAAAACTTCAGAAGCACCGACGCAAGGCCTGCCGCTATTCCCACCACAATGGCAAGAAGCACCATAAACGTCTTTTCCTTTATGTGCTTTTCTCGCCACAGCAGCATTTTCACAAACCACCCGTCGCGCTGTTCTATGGTTTCGTCCGAAATATCTTTTTCCTTATATTGTTCCATTAAACACCTTTCCCTGTAAACACTATTCTCACCGTGTAACACATTATTTTCAAGTCGTTGAGCAGTGACATGTTCTCCAAATAAAGCAAGTCGTAGTCAAGCCGCCTCACCATTTCGTCTATGTTCTCGGCATAGCCAAACTTCACCATGCCCATCGACGTTATGCCTGGCCGCACTTGATGCACCAGCGAGTAAGCCGGCACACGCTTCAAAATCTGGTTGACAAAATATTGTCTTTCTGGCCGAGGCCCCACAAGCGACATGTCGCCCTTCAGCACATTCCAAAATTGCGGCAGCTCATCTACCCTATATTTCCGCAAAAAATGCCCCACCTTCGTTATGCGCGAGTCATTGCCACTGCTGAGCCGTGGCACATTGTCATGCTCGGCGTTGGTGACCATGGAGCGGAATTTATATATCCTGAATATCTTGTTATGCTGCCCCACCCGCTCCTGCGAGTAAAACACACTGCCCTTTGAGTCAAGTTTTATAGCCACAGCCACTATTGCAAACACTGGCAGCAGTGCCAAAAGCACCACAACCGACACCACCACATCTACCAGCCGTTTTATGTTTTGCTGCGATGCGCTCATGGTGCTGCTCGATATATCAACCAGCGGGTCGCCATACAAGTCGCTAAGCTTCGCCTTCGACAATACCCCAAATTGCTCTGGCGTTATTTTTATTGGCAAATTCAAGGCAAACAGACGGTCTATAACCCACAACACATTTGGCGAGTCATGTTTTGTCGGTGCCACTATCAGCTCATTCACGGCCTCGTCACGGCACACTTTGTCCAGAGAGTCAAGCTCGTAGCAATCCAAGTCCATATCAGCGTCTTTCTCGCCAGGTATCCTCACACACCCCACCACCTTGTAGCCGAGCACATCGCGGCTTTGCCTTAGCCTATCTACAAACGTCGCCGCCGCTGTGCCGTGTCCCACCACAAGCGTCTTTGAGTACCACTGTCCTTGCCTTATTTTCCTCACCGTGCGCCCCGAAATCATCAATCGTCCGGCATACACAGTTGCAAAAAACAATCCAAACATCAAAAAGTACAGCTCATAATTAAGCTCGCGATTGCGCATCATGTCATTAAGCATGGCTATGAAAAACACCACCAGTGAGTTGACGAGCGCACTGCCAAGCGTCACAAACAGCTCTTGCAGCCGCGACTTGCGAAACACCTCGTTGTAGTAACCGGAGAAATAATATTCCGCCATCATCACCAGCGGAAACACCAGCTGCCCCATCAGCACCATGTCCGACGTCAGAAAAGAAAAAAGCGAATTAAATCCGCCGCACGAATCCACAATGCGGTAGCGCACACAGTTATACACTAACCATGCCACGTTCGATGCCAGATAGTCCGACACCACATATTCCACTCTCAGTCTTTTCTTGTCAACCACAATCGTCTGTTTGTTTCAAAGCCACGCCGCCACTACTCTTGGGCACGGGTGCGCTTATCTCAGTATCTTAAAGCTGCCGTCTTCCTTAAGCATTATTATGTTTGAGGCTTCATGCGGTTTCTTGTCGTTCTGGCGATATTTCACCACATAATCCACGCCCCCTTTAATCTTGTCATCAATCTCGTCAAAGTAATGAGCCGTGGCACCACCGCTTATGTTGGCTGATGTTGACACCACCGGTTTGCCAAACTCCTCGCAAAGCCTGTGGCTGAACTCCTCGTGCGAGATTCTTATGCCCACACTGTCGTTGTCGCCAAGCATATTTGGCGCCAGATTATAAGCACCGTCATATATGATTGTCAGAGGTTTCACGGCCACATCTAAAAGCTCGTATGCCATTTCAGGCACATTCACCACATAGTGATCCAGATGCTCCACGCTGTCAAGCAGCACAATCAAAGCCTTGTTGTCTGCACGCTGTTTCAGTGCATACACTTTCTTCACAGCCTCAGCATTGGTGGCATCACACCCTATACCCCAAATGGTGTCGGTGGGATAAAGAATGAGACCACCCTTCTTCATCACCTCCACACATTCCTTAATGTCGTCTTCAATCATTCTAAAATCAATCATTTATGCTTATTCCAAAGAATAGAGCGCATCATGCGTGATTATGCCGATGTGCAACTTATCTTATTCAAAGATAATGTAATAATAGCTAATAAAAAAGAAAAAATCTCATTTTTCCATAACCACACCGCCTCACTCCGCGCCACACACTACCCCAACCCAACATTTTTTCTTATCTTTGCAGCCTGTGATAGATGACTGACAACAAAACGCGTATTTCTATTATTATGACATTCAAAACATTAGTTTCAAGATTTGCAGTTGTGGCACTTGCTGCCGCCGTATCATTACCCATGGTTGCCAAAACCAAGACCGCCGCAAAGTCCACAAAAATCATTTTCACAGGAGAAATTGGCAAGAAAATCTATGGCTACAACGGCACCACTCCGCTCAACATCTACATCACTAACGGGAAAATCGAAAAAATCGAGGCTCTCAAAAACCAAGAAAGTCCAGCTTATTTCAACAAGGCTAAAAATCACATTTTCCCACAATACACAGGCAAAACCGTGGCACAGGCGCTCAAGGTAGAAGCCGACGCAGCCACAGGAGCCACCTACTCATCAGAAGCCATCATCAAGAACATCAAGCTTGCCCTATCTCAAGCCTCCACAGCCAAATCAAAAAGCAAAGCCAAGACCAAGGCAAAGTCCAAATCAAAATCCAAATAACCACTCCACCCCAAACACTTGCAGCCCTGTGCTTTTCTTGGCACAAGACCTACAAAATTGAAGATTTCCTACAGAATAAAAATTAAGCGAGTCCATGTTCTGTTGCTATTTGCAACAAACACATGGACTCGCGATTCATTTTGAAAAGCCAGTAACTACTTATCAGAAACCATCGTAAATCCGTTTAACTATAGTTGAACGCAAACGGCTATTTATCAGTTTTCTACATTTTAAAATAAATTTTCCCAATTTATCTTTTCCCCATGATTTTTCGTTGTATGAGCTATGAGATGATATTCTTATTTTTATAATTCCATATTTTTCAATTTTACAGAATTGCTCATCAGACAATGCAAATATAGCACTATAGTAATCAGCGGTTCGATATGGTGTCAAATATGATATGTTGCCTATATTGTAAGAATAAGAAGGTAGGTTAATTTGACCTATATGAAGATTATTTATTGGTAAAGACATAATTTCGTTATTACTTAATTTTATCAATAATGTCGCATTATTTGGAATATAATAAAAAGAAGAAACCAATAAACACCAATCAATATCCCCATATTTTTCATACGCTTTTACTGTGAAGTTGTATTCTTTTCCATCAAGTTTTTCTTTTTTCCCAGAACACATAAGCTGTCTACTTCCATCATCTTCAATTCTATCAACTTCTATTTTCTGAGCAAATGAATTTATTGAAAGAATAGCAAAAAGAAGTATCCAAATATATCGTATCATAAAAAAAGTGTATTTATTTAATGGACAAATGTAATTAAAGCAAAAAACTTCACAAAAACACTACATGTATTCTTAAACAAGAAACCTCACAATCGTTAATTGAAAAGACACGACAATCACAGATTCTGCTTATTTTGCAGTCTGCAATCAGATTAAGAATCAAGTCTTTAACTAAAGTTCCATGTAATAAAAAAGAGTCAAAACCACTTGTGTGCTTTGACTCTTCAGTGAATCAGAAGGGATTCGAACCCTTGACCCACAGCTTAGAAGGCTGTTGCTCTAATCCAACTGAGCTACTGATCCCCATTATTTTCTTCGGTGATTTCTCACCTAAAGCAATGCAAATTTAATACTTTTTTCGCGTTCTAACAAAAATAATATCACAAAGCACGCATTTTCAAGCCATTCTGCTATCACACAGCAGTGGTTTGCAGTCACTTATGCACACGCATAGGCTAAAGGTCAGTCAAAATAGCTGCCTGGCAACGGACGCATATTGTAGTGCGATGCCATAGTTTCTCCATAAGCGCCAGCTGTGCGTATGGCAAACAAATCACCTCGGCGTGACACCGGCAACTTCTCATCACGGCCAAACACATCGCTTGATTCGCATATTGGCCCCACCACATCATACACGTCAGAGGCAGTGTCGGCCGATGTCAAATTTTGTATCACATGATGCGCCTGATACAATGCCGGACGTATCAAATCGGTCATTCCGGCATCAAGTATAACAAATTTCTTGTTTCTTGCCTCCTTTACAAACACCACCCGTGCTATCAGCGAGCCGCATTCTGCCACAATTGAGCGTCCAAGCTCAAAATGCACCTCTTGCCCCTTTCGCACCTTCAAGTGTTTCTTGAAAGTATCGAAGAAGTGTACGAAGTCTGGTATTTTGTTGATGTCGGGATATTCATAATCCACGCCAAGGCCTCCGCCAACATTTATCATTTCAAAATGTATGCCATGCCTGTCGAAATAATCCTGCAAACTGTTTACCGATTCACACAGCATTGCAAACGGCTCCATGCGCGTTATTTGCGACCCAACATGAAAGTGCAGACCACGCAGATGCAAATTCTTCAGTCCCCTCGTAACATCTACAGCGTGCGCCAGCATCTCTATGTTTATGCCGAATTTGTCCTCGGCTGTTCCTGTTGTTATGTAACGATGCGTGTGAGCATCAATGTCTGGGTTGACTCTGATTGCTATTCCTGCCACCTTGCCTTTTTTCTCGGCAAGTTCATTTATCACATAAAGTTCCGGTATCGACTCTACGTTAAAGCAATATATGTCGTTGTCAAGCCCAAGATTAATCTCCCAATCGGTCTTTCCAACTCCAGAATACACCATTTTTTCAGGCTTGAACCCTGCCGCAAGCGAAGCCTTTATTTCACCTCCACTCACAAGGTCAACACCAAGTCCTTTTTTCACCACCTCCTTCAAAATCTTTGGATTTCCGTTTGCCTTTATTGCATAATGCACTTTAAACGGATAACCCTCCGTATGCTTTAGAATGGTGTCGATGGTTTTGCCAAGCAGTTTCAAGTCATAGTAGTAAAACGGAGTTGGCAATTCCTGAAATTTCTCTATTGGAAAGCGAGTCATAATCAGCAGTTGTTTTTTGAAATTACTTATTGTCGTAATGCTTGTTGTATTGTGATTTTTTCTTCAAATGGCGGTCACACAAATCCTCGGCCACATCTTCTATTCTCAATCCCTTTGCGCTGAGCAACACTATCAAGTGATATAGCATGTCGCTGGCCTCATATACCATTCGCCCTGGTGTGCCGTTAGTGGCCTCAATCACCGTCTCAAGGGCTTCTTCGCCCACTTTTTGCGCCATGCGGTTTATTCCGCTCTCAAATAGCGATGTGGTGTAGGAGCCTTCTGGCATTTCCTTGTGACGCTTGTCGATAAAATCTTGCAAATAGCTCAGAAACTCCACACCATAGTCATTCTTGTCGCTAAAGCATGTTGCCGACCCTGTGTGACACACCGGTCCGTTTGGCAAAGCCTGCACAAGCAGCGTGTCGTGGTCGCAATCACAGCACATCGACACCAGATCAAGAAAATGTCCGCTCTCCTCGCCTTTAGTCCACAACTTGTTGCGTGTGCGGCTCCAGAATGTCACTTTCTTTGTCTGCAAAGTCTTTTCGTAGGCTTCTTTATTCATGAAGCCAAGCATAAGCACATTTTTTGTGTGAGCGTCTTGCACAATGGCAGGAATCAAGCCGCCCATTTTATCGAAATCGAGTTCCATATATTTCTTTTCTTTAAACTTTCCTAACTGTAATGCCTTTTTCGGCCAAATAATCTTTCAATTCACCAATGCCTATCTCATTGAAGTGAAACACACTGGCTGCAAGTGCGGCATCGGCCATGCCTATGTCAAACACATCTTTGAAGTGGCTTTTCTTGCCACCACCGCCCGATGCTATCACCGGTATCGTCAGCCTGTCGTGCAGCTCATGCAATGTCTCGCAGGCGAATCCGTTTTGCACACCATCATGGTCCATGCTCGTAAACAAGATTTCTCCTGCACCCCTTTCTTGAGCCTCGTGAGCCCATTCGAGCAAGTGCCTGTCAGTTGCCACATGGCCACCGTTCACAAAGCACCGCCAGCCGTCATCGGCCTGCTTGGCATCTATCGCCACCACACACACCTGATTGCCGAAATGCGACGCTATTTCATCTATCAGCTCTGGCCGACGCAACGCCGAAGAATTGACCGATATTTTGTCGGCTCCTGCATTAAGCAACCTATCCACATCTTCAAGCGAACCAATGCCGCCACCCACAGTGAACGGTATGTCTATATTTTTTGCCACACGCCTCACAAGCTCGGTAAACGTTTTTCTTCCTTCGAGCGATGCCGCTATGTCAAGATACACAAGTTCGTCAGCTCCGTCGTCGCTGTATTTTTTCCCTAAAGCCACAGGGTCGCCGGCGTTTTTGAAGTTCACGAAATTCACTCCTTTCACCGTCAATCCGTCTTTCACGTCAAGGCACGGTATGATGCGTTTTGCTAACATTTATATGCGTTTAGTGTTGTATTTTTCTAATTCGTCAAGTGTTATGCAGCCTTCATATATAGCCTTGCCCACAATCACTGCCGGCACCGAAGCCTTGTCGAGAGCCTCTATGTCGCTCCAGCCACCCACACCGCCGCTGGCAACCAGCCTGAGCTTAGGCAATGCCGCAAGTATTTGCTCATACAGCTCCACTGCCGTGCCGCCAAGCATGCCATCTTTGTCAATGTCAGTGCTTATCACCTGTGTCACTCCTTCGGCTGCATAGGCTTTCACAAAGTCAAGTAAATTCTCGTCACTGTCGTCAAGCCAGCCGTTGGTTGATATGCGGCCACCCCTGGAGTCTGCTCCGAGAATTATTCTGTCACTGCCATATCGTTCAAGCCAACCTAAAAACATGTCGCGCCTGCTCACGGCTATGCTGCCGCCTGTCACCATTCTTGCTCCGCTGTCAAATGCGATGCGCAAATCATCATCACTTTTCAGTCCTCCGCCAAAATCGATGCACAGGCCTGTGTGTCCAGCTATGCGTTCAAGCACTTTGTAATTCACTATATGCTTTGACTTTGCACCGTCAAGGTCCACAAGATGCAGTTTGCAGCAGCCTGCGTCCTCAAACGCCCTTGCCACGTCAAGCGGATTTTCGTTATACACTTTTTCTGTGTCGTAGTCGCCACGCGTGAGCCTCACGCATTTTCCGTCTATCACGTCAATGGCAGGAATAATCTCTATCATCATAATTCCACAAAATTCTTCAGCACCTGTTCTCCCACAGCTCCGCTTTTCTCAGGGTGAAACTGTGTGGCAAAAAAGTTGTTTTTATGCAATGCAGCACTGAAGCCATTGCCATATTCCGTTGTTGCTATAGTGTCTGTGCCGACAGGCGCATAATAGCTGTGCACATAATACACCCACGCGCCGTCCATATTCTCCGTAAGCAAAGGGTTATCCTTCACCACACTTATCGTGTTCCAACCCATGTGTGGTATTTTTAGCCCCAAAGCCTTGTCAGGCGCAAAACGCTTCACATCAAGGTCAAACACGCCTATGCCATGAGTGTTGCCCTCCTCCGATGAGTGGCAAAGTAGCTGAAGACCAATGCAAATGCCCAGCACAGGCTGCTTCAAGTCGGCTATCACGCGGTCAAGGCTGTGGTTGCACAAATAATCCATTGCGGTCGAAGCCTCACCCACGCCGGGAAAAATCACCTTATCGGCGCGTCTCAACTGCTCCACATCGTCAGTAATCACAGCCTCCACGCCAATTCGTTTCAACGCACATTTCACCGAGAATACATTCCCGGCGTTATATTTCACAACAGCAACTTCCATTTATTCATCAATTTGCTTTGTTCACAAAGTTAATGCAAAACCATCTCTTTTTCAAACCACACTCCAGTACAGCTTCTTTTATTTCCCCAAACAGCTCATCACTTGCGGCGGAGTTTCCTGTCATTGGGGTCATCGGCCATGTCGCTGGGTGTTATTTGGGCATTGGGGCTGACCACAGCGCCAAAATTCCTCACCACGAGCTTTTGCGACACGATTGACGTGTATTTTGCCCTGTCGAGATGCGTGCGCAGCAGTGCCACGCTATCCACAAACGCCATTGCGCCGCTCTTCATGTCATATTGCACATAGCCATATATCCGGCGCACTATCTTGCTTGAGTCACACTGTAGCGAGAACGTTTCCCAGCTGTCAAATCCGCTTTTCCTTGACACCAGCGATGTAGAACCGTCTATATAGTCGGCAGCCAGCATCACTTTGAAGTTATTGTCAAAACCAAGCATTCTGAAGTCAAGCTCGTAGCGGTCGCCTTGCCTTGCGTCCTTGTCTGGACTTATGTCAAACGTCACATAACCCCTGCCCATGTTTGGCGTAAGCACCCAGCGGCGGTTCCCTTCCCACACATCGGCAGTGTCACCGTGGTTAGGATAAGTCTTATGAGCCACCCCTGCGCCAACAGGACTCATGTTGTTCACGTTCATGCCCTTTTCCATTTCCTTTTTAGCTTGGGCATCAAGTTTCTTACTTTCGGTTTCAAGCTTTTTCATAGCCTTGTCCTGCACTTTCACAAGCACATCTATGTTGGCAGCATACCAGCCCAGCGACTTGCTGTAGTCTTCGAGCGTAACGCCATGCTTTGCCATAACCGACTCTTTAAGCTCCAATTTCGATGAGTCGTCCTGAAATTTGTCTGGATTCAACGAGACGTATGCGTCTGCTTTGTCAAGGTCAACTATCAAGTCAACCATCTTGCTTTCCTTGATAACGCCGTCAGGAGCCTTGTCACACCCACAAAGCGTTGTCATGACCAGCAAACCACACAACACCAGTTTCCACCACCTAAACATCATGGCCGTCATTTCTCCCCTGTATCCACGTTCTCGGCGGCATTGCTTTTGCCACTGCCATTTTCATCTTGCAGCTGCGACACGAGACTTCTCGTGTAAAACAATATTAATGTCACCACACTCACCGTGAGGCAAGCGTCAGCCACATTAAAAATCGGTTGGAAAAACACAAAATGCTCGCCGCCCACCATAGGCAGCCAAGCAGGCCAATTCCACTCCACAAGCGGGAAATAGAGCATATCCACTACCCTGCCGTAAAACAGCGACTCATAGCCGCCACCGGCCGAAAACAGCTGTGCCACTTCCGGAGGGAATGGCTCATTGAAAATCACCCCATAGAAAATGCAGTCGAGCACATTGCCCAAAGCCCCGGCTGTAATCATTGACACACACACCACATAGCCTCGCTTGATGTCGGTGCGGTGACGTATTTTAAACAAATAGTAGAAAAATAATCCAACGGCTATTATGCGAAACCAAGTAAGGATAATTTTGCTGCCAAATTCCATTCCAAACGCCATTCCATTGTTCTCAATGAAATGTATTCTGAACCAATCGGCTATCTGAAACTCCTCACCGTAATAGAAATGGGTCTTTACCCATATCTTCACAGCTTGGTCAACCAAGATTACAACCACCACAATGATTGTGGCTATCATTCCGTTTGATAACTTCTTCATCTAATTCCAGCCCTCTTTTTTTGCTCCAGTTCCTTACCCTCTATCGACAGGGTGGCATGTGGCACAACCATCAGCCTCCCTTTGGGTATGAGCTTGCCTGTCACACGACAAATGCCATAGGTTTTGTTCTCTATGCGCACCAGTGCGCCCTGGAGCTTGTTTATATATTCTTTTTGGCGCGCAGCACTTTGGCTTGCCTGCTCCTTTTCGAGAGTGGTTGCCCCTTCTTCAAGCACGTTGAAGCTTGGGTCTGAATCTCTCGACATTATTTTCGACATCAAAGAGTCATAGTTTTCCTTTGCAACTTTAAGTTTTTCAAGAATCAACTCTTTGAACTCCTGCAACTCCTCGTCGCTGTATCTCGTTTTTTCGGTATTTTCTGTCATCAATTTTATGTGGTTTTATATCAAAACGGTCTTTTTTTCATACGCTTTTTGCGGACAAAGCCGCCAAGGCTATCAAGCCTTGGCCACTGTTATCAGCAAGTTCCAGCCGTCCATGTCAAGCTCCACAGCATCGCTGTCGGCAGCATTCACGTCGCCAAGTTCTATCGACACGGCAAGCACCTGGTTGGCTATATATTCCTTATAGTCAGTCACAGCCTTTGCCACACGTTCGTCGTTGGCCACAGTCACGGCTATTTTGTCGGTTATGTCAAAGTCCTTGCTCTTTCGCACGTTTTGTATGCGGTTCACAAGCTCTCTAGCCAAACCCTCATTTTTCAGTTCATCTGTTATTGTCACATCAAGAGCCACTGTCAGATTGCCGTCGTTGGCCACGAGCCAGCCCGGAATGTCCTCCGAGATGATTTCCACGTCAGCAAGCTCCACCTTGGCTTCCACGCCGTCAATGTTGGCAACATAGTATCCGTTTTTCTCAAATTCTATGATGTCGGCTTGCGCCATTGTGGTGAGTGCCTTGGCCAGGCTCTTCATGATTTTGCCATATTTCGGACCAAGTTTCTTGAAGTCGGGTTTCACGCGCTTCACAAGCACACCCTCATCATTGCCCACGAGTTTCATTTCTTTCACGTTCACCTCGTTTAGCACAAGTCCGCTCACGGCGTTTATGGTGTCCTCCTGCTCCTTGTCGAGCACAGGAATCATGATTGTCATCAGCGGTTGGCGCACCTTTATGTTCTCTTTGCGGCGGAGCGACAGCACCATCGACGTTATGCACTGGGCCGTCTGCATCTGTTTTTCAAGCACCTTGTCTATAAGCTTTTCATCGGCCACAGGGAAGTCGGTCAAATGCACCGACGTTGAGCTGCCGGTTAAGTCACGATACAGCATGTCGCTATAGAACGGAGCTATCGGAGCCATAAGTTTCGACACTGTGAGCAAGCACTCGTAGAGTGTTTGATAGGCCGAAAGCTTATCCTCATTCATCTCGCCGCCCCAGTAGCGCTTGCGGTTCAAGCGCACATACCAGTTGCTCAAGTTCTCTCCCACAAAGTTGCTTATGGCACGCGCTGCCTTGGTCGGCTCATAGTCCTCCAAGTCGGCATTAACCTCGGCAATCAGGCTGTTGAGCAACGACAATATCCACTTGTCTATTTCTGGGCGTCTTTCCAGAGGCACCTGTGGTGCAGCTTTATCGAAATTGTCCACGTTGGCATAAAGGGCAAAGAAAGAATAAGTGTTATACAGTGTGCCAAAGAACTTGCGGCTCACTTCCTCCACTCCTGCTTCGTCAAACTTCAAGTTATCCCATGGCGACGAGTTCGAAATCATGTACCAGCGCAGTGGGTCAGTTCCATATTTCTCTATTGCGCCAAATGGGTCCACAGCGTTACCCAGGTGCTTACTCATCTTGTTGCCGGCTTTGTCGAGCACAAGTCCGTTAGAAATCACGCTCTTATATGCCACGCTGTCAAACACCATGGTTGCTATTGCGTGCAGCGTGAAGAACCAGCCGCGCGTTTGGTCCACGCCCTCGGCGATGAAATCGGCTGGATATGCGGTTCTGCCGTCTATCAGCTCCTTGTTTTCAAACGGATAGTGCAGTTGTGCGTATGGCATTGAGCCACTGTCAAACCACACGTCAATCAAGTCGGTTTCCCGCTTCATTGGTTTGCCCGAATCCGACACCAGCACTATATTGTCCACATATGGGCGGTGCAAGTCTATCTTCTCGTAGTTGTTCTCGCTATAATCTCCTGGCACAAATCCTTTGTCACGATACGGATTGCTCTGCATAAATCCTTTTTCCACAGCCTTGTCTATCTCGTCACACAACTCGGCTATGCTGCCTATACACTTTTCTTCGCCGTCCTCACTGCGCCATATAGGCAGCGGTGTGCCCCAGTAGCGGCTTCGGCTCAAGTTCCAGTCGTTCAAATTCTCAAGCCATTTGCCAAAGCGGCCTGTGCCTATGCTCTCCGGTTTCCAGCGTATTGTCTTGTTTAGCTCCACCATGCGGTCTTTGCAAGCAGTCGATTTGATAAACCAGCTGTCAAGCGGATAATACAAGATTGGCTTGTCTGTGCGCCAGCAGTGTGGATAGTTGTGCACATGCTTCTCTATCTTGAATGCTGTGCCGTCTTGCTTCATTTCCATGCAGATAACCACATTCAAGTCCTCATCTTTTTCAGAGGCCTTGCTGTCCCACACACCGTTCACGGTGTATTTCGGGTCGTATGCGTTTTTCACATAGTCGCCGGCGTGGTGTCCGTAAAGCTCAACATCCACACATTTCTCCACGAAATTTTTGTCAAGCTCGTCAACCACATAATATTTTCCTTGCAAATCAACCATTGGGCGAGTTGCACCTTTCTTGTCAATCAAGTAGAGTGCTGGCACATTGGCATCATTACACACCTTGGCATCATCAGCACCAAATGTTGAGGCCGTGTGCACTATTCCGGTTCCATCCTCAGTGGTCACATAGTCACCCGGTATCACGCGGAATGCCTCATCGGCCATTTCCACATACTGATAACGGCCGTCCTCGCTTCCAAACACCTTGTCAGCATGAGCCTCGGCATACTCGTTCACCCAAGCTGCGCTGTGGCGACCCACCATCATGCACGGCTTCACCCAGGGCATCAGCTGCGCATAATGAAGTCCAAGCAAGTCTGCACCTTTCACATGGTCTATCACCTTATAAGGCACAACCTTGTCACCGCGTTTGAATTCAGGCAAGTTGCCCTCTTTCACTTCGCCGTCGGCTTTCAGATACGCGCCTATGCGTGCCTCTGCCAAAATCACGGTTTCTGGTTCTGCCGTATATGGGTTATATGTTTCCACCGCCACATAGTCAACTCGCGGGTTAACACACAATGCCACGTTGCTCGGCAATGTCCACGGAGTTGTGGTCCAAGCCAGGAAATATGGTTTGCCCCACTTTGTCCACTCCGCCTTTGGCTCTGTGATTAAGAATTGAGCCGTCACCGTCGTGTCTTTCACGTCACGATAGCAGCCTGGCATGTTGAGCTCGTGTGAGCTCAAACCTGTTCCTGCGGCTGGCGAATATGGCTGGATTGTGTATCCCTTATAGAGCAGACCTTTGTTATATAGCTGCTTAAGCAGCCACCACAAAGTTTCTATGTAGCTGTTTTTATATGTGATATATGGGTTTTTGGTGTCAACCCAGTAACCCATTTTGTGTGTCAAGTCCGACCACTCTTTGGTGTATTTCATCACCTCTTTGCGGCAGGTCTTGTTATACTCTTCCACTGTGATTTTCTTGCCAATATCTTCCTTGGTTATGCCCAGGGTTTTCTCCACTCCAAGCTCCACAGGCAGTCCGTGGGTGTCCCAACCGGCCTTGCGCAGCACCTTGTAGCCCTTCATGGTTTTGAAGCGGCACACAATGTCTTTAATCGTACGGGCCATCACATGATGAATTCCAGGCATACCGTTGGCCGACGGTGGTCCTTCATAGAACACAAAACTGGGCGCACCCTCTCTTAGTTCAATGCTCTTGGCAAACACATTCTCATCGTCCCACTCTTTCAGAACTTCCTTATTCACGTCCGAAAGATTGAACTTGCTATATTCTTTGAATTTCATAAAATATGACCTTTTTGATTACTCTGAGTTATAATTCGCAAAGTTAGCAATTTTAACCGAAAATATCACAACATGAGCCACATAATAACCTTTTTCTCGGTTAAAGCTATTGTTGTTAAACCAATCCGCCCTCCCGGTGTTGCCGTTTGAAATAGCGGCGCAGCAACCATATCACAACGGTTGTGGCCAATGCGCTCGCCAGCGCAAGCCACGGAAATTCGCCATGCATAGGCAGTCCAAGGGTGTCAATGTCCTTGTCGGGCAGCAAGCCCAGATGCGACAAATAGGCCACTGCCACCACCACGCCATTGTTGAGCACATGAGCCAACACAGGCAGCCACAGCGAGCGCGACCACACAAGCAGATAGCCAAGCCACGCGCCGAGCAAAAGCCGTGGCACAAAGCCAAAGAACTGCAAGTGTATAAAGCTAAAGATAAATGCCGTGAGCCATATTGCCGCGCCACTTCGCATTTTTGGCGAAAAAATGAAATTCTGCCATGCTCCTCTGAAAAACATTTCCTCGCTCACGCCTGCCATTATGGCAACCACAAAAAACGTGTAGGCAAACGCGCCAAACGATTTTTGGTCAAGCAGCATCTGTGTCTGTTTTGCCGCCATGTCCTCACTTTGTCTAATCCACTGCTCAACCGCGCCAAGGCATTGTGGCAACGTCATGCCCTTGTTCCAGTCAATCACATAGTTCATTGCCGGCAGCGACAAGAAGTAAACCGCCACCACGGCAAGCACTCCTGCCAACGTCAGCTTGCCGTCAAGCCTCAACGCTTGCGCCGGACGCCGTCCGCAAAGCGCAACGCACGCCATGGCCGGCAGCATAAACGCCAGCACATCTTGCGCCAGTGTGGCGCCAAGCACCACCTGAGCCGTGTTGCCATTCCAGCGCAGGAGCATGGCCATCATCACCGAGGCCACACACAAGCCAAGGAAAAACAACGCCAAAATTATTATCACTTTGTTTTTTAGCGTGGATTGAAATTGAAAGTTTGTCATCATTGATTGCCAATAAATGTTTTATTTGCAAAATTAGCTAAAACCCACAGAGTTTTGGTGCAGTTTTTGCATACCTTTGCATTTAACCAAACAAATAAGGTAAAATTATGAAAGCACTATTTTGGATTATCACATTTGTTGCATGCGGCTGCATGAGTGCCGCATCTCAGACCAACCACTACACTCTGGCCGACAGCGTGGAGCTGACTGTTGTTAAACCGGCAAAACCGTCAAACGAAACCAAGCAGGAACGCAAAGCGAGAGAGAAAAGGCAAAAAGAGCAGGTTGACTCCCTGGCACACGACTTGTCATCACAAGCCGTGGAGCAAGGATATTTTGCCCTGATGGCCGACAGATTGACCATAGGCCGCTCAGGCTATACCGTCAATTCTGTTCAGTCAAACGCCAACTTTGTGCTCATGCAGGGCGAGAACGCCATGGTGCAGCTCGCTTTCAACAATGGCATGCTCGGACAAAACGGTCTGGGTGGCATCACGCTTCCCGGCCATATATCCAACAAACGCATCACCACTGACAAAAAGGGCAACGTCTATCTTAGCTTCATTATCGTGGGCTCGCAGTTCAATGCCGATGTGGCTATCACTCTCAGTGCCAACAGTGACTATGCCACGGCCATCATCACGCCCACATTTGGCTCCGACCGTCTCACCGTCTATGGCCGCCTGCTGCCATATCGCAACAGCCGCATCGACTTTAACCAGTGATTTTCAAAAAGCTCTACTCTACGGAGGCTAGAGCTCATTTAAGCATTTCGAGAAATTCGTCCTCATTGATTATGTGGATTCCAAGTTTGTGAGCCTTTTCAAGCTTTGCCGGTCCCATATTTTCTCCGGCAAACACAAAACTTGTTGCACTCGAAATCGAACTTGAGTTTTTGCCTCCGTTCTGTTCTATCATTGCTTTGTATTCCTCACGAGAGTGCTTGGCAAACACTCCGCTTATCACTATTTTCTTGCCCTCAAGCTTATTGGTTCGCCCGGCAAGTTCATCGGCCGGGATTGCCATTTGCAATCCTG
Organism: uncultured Muribaculaceae bacterium; assembly: GCA_934675575.1. Lineage (GTDB taxonomy): Bacteria > Bacteroidota > Bacteroidia > Bacteroidales > Muribaculaceae > Sodaliphilus. The sequence continues at coordinate 60,388 of CAKUQQ010000007.1, read as the reverse complement.
CCGCGCGAAGTCGCTCCACTATGGCCACATTGTCGCTGTCGGCAAAGAAGGCCACAATGCTTTCTGCTATCTTCGGCCCGATTTCCGGAATTGCCGACAAAGCCTCCTCCGACGCAGCCATCAAGTGGTCCATGTCGTGCAGATTGCGTGCCAGCACACGCGCCGTGGTCTCGCCCACGTAGGGTATCGACAATGCGAATATCACCCTTTCAAACGGCACTCGCTTCGAAGCCTCCACACCATTTATCAAGCGTGAAGCCGCTCTTTTCTGAAAGTGCTCAAGCGACAGCAGTTTGTCGGCAGTGAGGTCATATATGTCGGCCACATTTTTCACCAGACCGCTCTTGAACAGCTGCACTGCCACTTCCTCGCCTATTCCGTCTATGTTCATCATATGTCTGCCCACAAAGTGCTCTATGCGGCCTGTGATTTGTGGTGGGCAGTGCTTCTTGTCAGGACACACCCATGCAGCCTCACCCTCCACTCGCTTCAGTGGCGTGCCACAAGCCGGGCATGTGGTCACAAATTTTATCGGCTCGCTGCCGGCTATGCGTCTGCTTTTATCCACGCCCACTATCTTGGGTATGATTTCTCCGCCTTTTTCCACATACACCATGTCGCCGTCATGAATGTCGAGCGACTTGATTATGTCGGCGTTGTGCAGCGACGCGCGCTTCACCACCGTGCCCGAAAGCAGCACCGGGTCAAGATTGGCAACAGGGGTTATGACACCGCTTCGCCCCACCTCAAACGACACATATCTCAATTTCGTGCATTCTCGCTCAGGCGCAAATTTATATGCTATGGCATAGCGAGGCGATTTTGCCGTTGCGCCAAGATTGAGCCACTGGCGCAGCGAGTTCAGCTTAAACACCAGCCCATCGGTGGCTATTGGCAGATTTTTTCTCTCCTTGTCCCAGTAGTTTATAAAGTCTTTCACCGCGTCTATCGACGGCAGTTTGGTGAGCTGTGCCACCTTAAATCCCCACGATTTCACAGCCATCATATTGTCATAATGGGTGTCAAACGGCAGATTGTTGCCAAGTAAAAAATAGAAATAGGCATCAAGTCCGCGCCGAGCTACCTCGCTTGAGTTTTGCAGCTTCAGTGTGCCGGCTGCCGCGTTGCGAGGATTTGCAAACAGCGGTTCTTCGTTATATTGCCGCTCCTCATTGAGCTTTTGGAAATTTTTCCACGGCAGCAATATCTCGCCCCTCACCTCAAACTTGTCGGGCCAGTTGCCGGGAGCAAGCTCCAGAGGAATGCTCTTTATCGTGATTATGTTGTTGGTCACATCGTCGCCTCTCACACCATCACCACGCGTCACAGCTCTCACAAGCCGTCCGTGCTCGTATGTTATGGAAATAGAAGTGCCGTCAAACTTCATTTCGCCTATAATCTGCACTTCCTCGCCGTTAAGTCCGTCTTTGGCACGGCGCAAAAAATCCTGCACTTCCTCTATCGAGTAAGAGTTTGAGAGCGACATCATGGGGCGTTCATGCACCACTTGCTTAAAGCCCTGGTTTAAGTCGCTACCCACGCGCTGTGTGGGCGAGTAAGGGTCAAAATACTGCGGATTTGCCTCCTCCAAGTCCTGCAGTTCACGCATCAACTTGTCAAACTCCTGGTCAGAAATCACAGGGTCGTTAAGCACATAATACTGATAGTTGTGGCGGTTAAGCTCTTGGCGAAGCCAATCTATTCGCTGTTTGACTGATTCCATAGACATTTTAAAACCTGTTTTATTTTCTGCTAAGTTAGTCAATTCCCCACACAAAACGCCACACCCTCGGCAAAAACTTTTTGTCACGTCTGCGCTATTTTGTCATGATTTAATGCCAAAGCTAAAAAGGATAATCGTGCCAATATTCGTATATTTGCAAATCGGTTTCAGACCCGCTACGAGTGAGCCTTTTACCGCAGTTGGCCGCACAAGCGGCACTCACACGAAATAAAATTGTTTTTATCATCATAACAAAAATGAATATTGTAGTTTTAGCAGCAGGTACGAGTACAGAAAGGGAAGTTTCAATCGTTTCAGGAACAGGTGTTTGCAGGGCTCTTAGAGCACGAGGCCACAAGGCCGTTTTGCTCGACGTCTTTGCAGGTTTCGCCGAGGCCGACAGCAGCAACTATTTCCCCGATGAGTACGACGTTGACAAAGCAAGTGCCTATATCAGCTCTTTTAACAGCCGCATAAAGGAAATGGCGGCACAGCGCCGTGAGTTTTTCGGTCCAAATGTGATTGACATGTGTTCCAAGGCCGATTTTGTATTTCTTGCACTGCATGGCGCCAATGGCGAGGACGGAAGGGTTCAGGCCACTTTCGACCTGCTTGGCATTAAATATTCAGGCACCGACTATCTGAGCAGTGCCATTGCCATGGACAAAACTCTCACCAAGCACCTGTTTCAGGCTTGCGATGTGCCCACGGCAAAAGCATTTGCCATCACGCGCCACTCTGCCGAAACCGACCCCGAGGCCAAAGGCCTCACCTATCCGGTTGTGGTCAAACCGGCTTGTGGAGGGTCGAGTGTAGGCATAACCATTGCCAAAGATGCTGCCGAATATGCCAAGTCGCTTGAGTTGGCGTTCTCCTACGATGCCCATGTGCTCGTAGAGCAATATGTAAAAGGCCGTGAGTTCTCGGTCGCCGTAGTCGATGGCAAGGCTTATCCTGTAATTGAGATTGCCCCCAAGCAAGGATTCTATGACTATAAGAACAAATATTCCGCAGGCTCCACCGTTGAGACCTGCCCGGCACAAATCACAGCCGAGCAAACCTCACGCATGCAGCGCGATGCCGAATTGGCCGCCAAGGCTCTTGGCATCACAGGCTATGGCCGCATCGACTTCATCATGAACGACAAGGGCGAGATGTTTGCTCTTGAGGCCAACACGCTTCCTGGCATGACGGCCACAAGCCTTGTGCCACAAGAGGCTGCCGTGCTCGGCATGTCATACGAAGACCTGTGCGAGAAACTCATTGCGGTTTCTCTTAAAAAATATGATTGCTGACAGATGATTGCGCAAGGAGGTGCAACTAAATGAAAAATCTCACTTTAGAAAACATTGCCGCCGTCACAGCTGGCACATATCATGGTGACGAGGGCAAAAAACACTTAGAGGTCAGCTCTATTGCAATCGACAGCCGCAAAGTGCAGCCAGGCGGCTTGTTTGTGGCAATCAAGGGCGAAAGAGTCGATGGTCACAATTTCATCAAGCAAGTGATTGACGGCGGCGCGCTGGCAGCAATATCAGAGCATGAGCTTCCCGGCAGCGATTTTCCCTACATTCAGGTGAAATCGTCGCTTCAAGCGGTGAAAGACATTGCAGAGTTCTACCTAAAGCAACTCCACATTCCTGTGGTGGGCATAACAGGCAGCGTGGGCAAAACGAGCACCAAAGAAATGGTTTTCAGCGTGCTGCACCAAAAATACCGCGTGCTCAAAACCGAGGGTAATTTCAACAACGAGCTTGGCTTGCCTCTCACGGTGTTCAGATTGCGTGACGACGACCAGATTGCCGTGCTCGAAATGGGCATAAGCCACTTTGGCGACATGCACCGCTTGGCCAAAATTGCGCGTCCACACACCATCATCATGACCAACATAGGCTGTGCCCACCTCGAAAACCTCAAGACTCGCGATGGCATTCTGAAAGCCAAATCCGAGATTTTCGATTTCATTGAACCAGATGCCACCATCATAGTCAATGGCGACGACGACAAACTGTCAACCATTAAAAGCGTGAAGGGCATAAAGCCGCAAACTTTCGGCTTTGACCATAAAAACGATTTTTGGGCCGACAATCTGCAAAGCCTCGGACTCAAAGGCACTAAATGCCGCCTGCACACACCAAGTGGCGACATCGACGACGTGACCGTGGCCATGCCTGGCAAGCACATGGTGCTCAACGCTCTGGCTGGAGCCGCAGCCGGCATTGCCTATGGCCTTACGCTAAGCCAAATCAAAGCTGGCATTGAGGCCAACGAGTCTCTTGCCGGCCGTTTCAACATTATCGAGACAGGCACATTCACCATAATCGATGATTGCTACAACGCCAACCCGGTGTCGATGAAAGCCTCGCTCGATGCGCTTCAAGACACCGACACCCGCAAGGTTGCCATTCTTGGCGACATGGGCGAACTTGGCACCAACGAGCGACAGTTGCACGCCGACGTCGGCTCCTATGCCGCCAAGCTGCGCATCGACTCCTTTTTGTGCGTAGGGCCGCTTAGCGATGGCATCGCCAGTGCCATCAAGGCCAGCGACCCCACTAAAGAGGTTCACCATTTCACAACAAAAGATGATTTGCTCGCCAAGCTCGACGGCCTGCTGCACAAAGGCGACACAGTGCTCGTCAAGGCATCGCATTTCATGGGTTTTGCACAAATAGTCAGTGCCCTGAAAGAAAAGTAGCTCCACAAAAAAATCAGCTTTTCATATCATCGCTTCACTTTTCATTTCGAATGGTGAAGCGTTTTTTATCCACTGCCGCAAAAAAAGCTCAAAAACAAGCTGCCGCCAGAAAAATCCGCTTTGTTTTAACACACTGATTGATAAAATATTTATAACTTTGTATAATTGGTAAGTTAAGCCCTGTTCATAGCGCTTGGCTTTACGCCGAAAAGACAAAAACGTTACTAACATTTTATCGTCATGATGAAGAAATTTATTTTGATTGTTTGCGGCTCATTCGTGGGAGTGTGGCTCGCACTCACATTTTTCACCATTGCCTCAGTAATCATGAGCTTCGCCATCTTTGGCTCAATGGCATCAATGGGTTCGCAAACCGTCAATGTCAAGAATAACTCACTGCTCTACATCGACCTTTCCGGTCCAATCAACGAGCGTAGCGGCCTCGACGACATCAATCCGCTCGCTTTGATTCAAGACGGCGACCTCTCTGAGTCGGCAAGTCTTGACGTGCTCACCAAGGCCATCGACGAAGCAAAAGACAACAAAAAGATAAAAGGCATCTACATCAACTGCGAGGGCGTGGCAGCCTCACCTGCCACCCTGTTTGAATTGCGCTCCGCCTTGTCAAAATTCAAGAAGCAGTCTTCAAAATTCATCTATGCCTATGGCAACGACGGCATAAGCCAGTCTGACTACTATGTGGCTTCTGTGGCAGACAGCATATTCCTTAACCCCGTAGGAGCCGTTGATATTCACGGACTCGCGGCCGCCATCGCCTATCCCAAGAAATTGCTCGACAAGCTCGGCATCGAGATGCAAGTGATAAGGGTTGGCACATTCAAAAGCGCGGTTGAGCCTTACATGATTGACAGCATCAGCCCGGCCAACCGCTTGCAGCAAGAGCAATATCTGGGCAGCATCTGGAGCAACATGGTTGACTCCATAGCCCAGAGTCGCAAGCTCACGCCTGCACGTGTCAATCAGATTGCCGACGGCATAGTGATGACCCTTCCGGCCGACACTCTCAAGAGCTACCGTTTAATCGACGGCATTTGCTACCGTCGCGAGTTTGAGAACAAGCTCAAAAAGCTCACCAAGGTTGACCTTGACGACGACCTCAACCTCATTTCGCCACAAGACCTCGCCAGCAGCACCGACGCCACGTCAAAAGGCTCAAAAGAGATAGCAGTGGTGTATGCCGTGGGTGAAATCGACGGCCAGCCAGGAAGCGGCATCGACTCCGAAGAATTGGTTGAGACCATACAAGACCTTGAAAACGACAAAGACGTGGCAGGGCTTGTGCTGAGAGTCAACTCGCCTGGTGGCAGTGCGTTTGGGTCAGAGCAAATATGGAAGGCTCTCGACGACTTCAAGAAATCGGGCAAAACGTTTGCCGTGTCGATGGGCGACTATGCTGCATCGGGCGGCTACTACATATCATGCGGAGGACAACGCATTTTTGCAGAGCCCACCACAATCACCGGCAGCATTGGCATCTTTGGTGTGATACCAAACTTGAGCGGCATTGTCAACGACAAACTTCAAGTCAACATCTCCATCGTCAAGACCAATGCCAACGCCGATTTTGGTGTACTCACCAATCCCCTTTCGCCAGTGCAGCGTGCAGCCATGCAAAACATGATAAACCGCGGCTACGACCTCTTCACCTCTCGCTGCGCCAACGGACGCGGTGTGTCGCAAGACTCCATCAAGGCCATTGCCGAAGGACGCGTGTGGGACGGAAAGAGCGCACTTAAAATCGGACTCGTTGATGAGTTTGGCAACCTCGACAAGGCTATCAGCTGGGTGGCTAAGAAAGAACGGCTCAACGATGGCGACTACAAAGTGGACACATATCCCGATGCCAAAAACCGTTGGCTCAAAATGCTTGACAAATACACCACCGCCCATGCCGACAAACAGCTCCAAGAGCAATTTGGCATAATCTACGACACCTATCGCCAAGCCGAGGCAATTCTCGGCCGCAAGCATGTGCTTTGCATGATGCAACCTGTCAATATAGAATAACAACAAACGAGAGTGATTGATTTCTCCAAAATATTCAACAAAGAGCAGCGCAAGACCATAGTCAACGCCATTCTCACCCCGTTCTCGTGGTGTTATGGCGCTGGTGTTTGGCTGCGCAACCTCATGTTCCATGCCGGCATACTAAAGCAGCACTCATTCGATGTGCCGGTGGTGTCAGTGGGAAACATCACCGTGGGCGGAACTGGCAAAACCCCACATGTGGAATACATAATCGAACACCTGTGCCGCAAATACAAGATTGGCGTGCTCAGCCGCGGCTACAAACGCTCCACCCACGGCTTCATTCTTGCCACTTCCACCCTCTCGCCCAAAGACATAGGCGACGAACCTTACCAGATTTTCCACAAGTTCAATGGCTTGATTACTCTTGCTGTGTGCGAAGACCGCTGCAAGGGCATACGTGAAATGCTGAAAATCAACCCCGACATCAACCTGTTTGTGCTCGACGACGCTTTTCAGCACCGCTACGTCAAACCCAAGGTCAACATTGTGCTGGTTGACTTCAACCGTCCGCCTTTCCGCGACAAACTGTTGCCTCTGGGCTTCTTGCGCGAGCCACTCAGCGCGCTCCTCCGTGCCGACTTTGTGGTCGTCACCAAATGCCCCACCGACATCAAGCCTGTGGAAATTCGCATGATGAAAGAAAACCTCGACCTCTATCCATCGCAGCAGCTGTTTTTCTCCAACATTCGCTACGCCAATCCTTTACCGGTTTTCCCCATCAGCAACCCCACGCTCACGTCGCTCACATGCCTCACTCCTGACGACTCAATATTGGGCATTACTGGCATTTCAAACCCACGCACGTTTGTGCTCTATCTCAAGAGTTTCCAAGCCAAGATGAAAGTCATTCATTTCGACGACCATCACAACTTCACGCGCGAGGATTTCAACTATATCGACAAGTTTTTCAACAAGCTTGAAGGCAAACAAAAGTTCATAATCACCACCGAGAAAGATGCCGTGCGCATACTCAACAATCCCTACTTTCCACCGGAGTTGCGCAACAAAATCTACTACATTCCCATCAGAGTGGGCTTCTTGAACTATGAGGACCGCGACATAACCACCGAGCTGATAAAGAAGATTGAAGCCGGTGCAGGCACCGATCTCTATTCCGACTACGACTAAACGAAAAAAAAATACAAAAACTCTTATATAACACAATTCAATTTCCACAGCTATGATTGAAGAAATTAACTGGCTTGACAAAATCAACGAAACAGCCGATTACATCAAATCTAAAGTAAGTCACCTGCCAAAAACAGCCATTATCCTCGGAACTGGCCTTGGCGAGCTTGTTGACCACATCAAGATTGAAACCGCCATTTCCTACACCGACATACCCAACTTTCCTGTGTCCACCGTCGAGGGACACAAGGGCAGACTCATATTTGGCAATCTTGGCAACAAATACATCATGGCCATGCAGGGCCGCTTCCACTTCTATGAGGGCTACTCCATGAAGGAGGTAACATTCCCTGTGCGCGTAATGAAGGCTCTCGGAGTCAAGACTCTCTTTGTGTCAAACGCCGCCGGAGGCATGAATCCAGGCTTCAAGATTGGCGACCTCATGATTATCAACGACCACATCAACCTCTTCCCTGAGCACCCGCTTCATGGCCACAACTACGACGAGCTCGGCCCGCGTTTTCCTGGCATGGGACACGCCTATAGCGAGCGTCTCATCGCCAAAGCCAAAGAGATTGCCAAGGCCAATGACATTCGCCTCGTGGAGGGCGTGTATGTGGGCACACAAGGCCCAACGTTTGAAACTCCTGCCGAGTACCACTATTTCCATGTGATTGGCGGTGATGCCGTGGGCATGAGCACTGTGCCCGAAGTAATCGTGGCCAACCATGCCGGCATGGAAGTGTTCGGCATGTCGGTAATCACCGACCTTGGCATCGACGGCATTGTGGAGAAAGTGTCGCACGAAGAGGTGCAGAAAGCCGCTGCCGCAGCCGAGCCTCGCATGTCATTCATCATGAAGGAAATCATCAACCAGTTTGAGGAGTTATAATGAGCGAGAACGAAACAGAAATATCCACACTGGGCGAGTTCGGGCTTATTGACAAGATGACCCGCGACTTCAAGGTCAAGAACACCTCCACCGAACTTGGAGTTGGCGACGATTGTGCTGTGCTCAACTACGGCGACAAAAAGACGCTCGTCACCACCGACCTCTTGCTCGAAGGCATTCACTTCGACCTCACCTACACCCCCCTCAAGCACCTCGGCTACAAGGCTGCCGTGGTCAATTTCAGCGACGTTTATGCCATGAATGGCATTCCCAAGCAAATCACCGTGTCGCTTGGCATATCCAAACGTTTCACCGTGGAGCACATCAACGAGCTTTATTCTGGCATTTATCTGGCTTGTAAGGAATATGGCGTTGACCTCGTGGGTGGCGACACTTCGGCTTCGGTCACTGGATTGATTATCAGCGTAACCTGCATTGGTGAGGGCGAAGAGGGAAAAATCGTCTATCGCAACGGCGCACGTGACACCGACCTCATCTGCGTGAGCGGTGACCTCGGAGCTGCCTACATGGGCTTGCAGCTGCTTGAGCGCGAGCGTGTGGCTTCCGACGGACAAAAGGACTTCCAGCCCGACTTTGCCGGCAAGGAATACATTCTTGAGCGTCAACTCAAGCCTGAGGCAAGGCGCGACGTGATTGAGGAAATCAGAAACCTCGACATTCACCCCACGGCCATGATGGACGTGAGCGATGGCTTGTCGAGCGAGCTTCTCCACATCTGCCACGACAGCAAGTGCGGTTGCCGCGTGTATGAGGACCGAATTCCTATCGACTACCAAACGGCAATCATGGCTGAGGAGCTTAATATGAATCTCATAACCGCTGCCATGAATGGCGGCGAGGACTACGAGCTTCTGTTCACAGTGCCACTCACAGAGCACGAGAAAGTGGAGCAAATGACCACAGCCAAACTCATAGGCCGCATCACCAAGCCCGAATTAGGTCACTACATGGTGTCGCGTGACGACAATGAGATTGAGCTAAAGGCACAAGGCTGGAACGCCTTCACCTCCTCAAAATAACTAATTCACTACAAAAAAAAACAAGGCTCGCGTTATTATAACCAATGCGAGCCTTGTTTTTATTTATATTTGTGTGTCAAATCCTATTTGACAATTACTTTGTTAGTTATTCCAGCCACTCTCACAAAATAAACGCCAGACGAGCACACCTTTATGCTTCCTATAGCTCCATGATAAACATTCTGTCCTCTTATGTCGTATATTTCCATATTCAAATCCTCTTTTGCTGCACTCACAATAATTTCACCTTTTGCAGCAATCACACTAATGGCATCACGGTCAACAACATCCTGTCCAGAAAAATCTTTTTCTTTCATATTTTTGACTTTATCCCATGCATCTATTACTCTATAAGATTTCAAAGAGCCTATAGGGACATTCAATTGCGCTGTTTCATACGCAGAGTTAGAGAAAAGATGAGCAGATTCAACTAAGGTAGTTTCAGGCGGAACAGGATTTAAAGAATTCACCTCTTTTAATTCACAGCAACCATAAAAAACATCTTTTCCTATAAATCTAACTGCGCTTCCTATAGTCAGAGTGTTTAATTGAGAGCAATTCTCAAAAGTTTGGTGACCTATATCTGTAACAGAATTTCCTATTTTTACCACATTAAGCCCAGAGCAACCATAAAATGTGCGACTGCCTATACTTATAACTGAGTCTGGGATTTCAATTTCACTCAAACCAGAGCAACCTTCAAAAGAGCTATAGCCAATGCGTTTCATGGAACCAGGAAATTTCACATCTCGTAAATTTATGCAATCTTCAAAAGCCCAATTACCAACAGATTTCACTGTATTTCCAAAATTCACAGAACAAAGGCTTGAACGACCATAAAAACTTCTGGCGCCAATGCATGTTATGCCATCACCCACAATCACACTCACAACATTCTTCCCTTGCCAAGGTATGGAATCATTTTTAAAAAAGTTAGGCATATCACCCTGTCCTGTCAATGTTAACACTCCATCGTCATCAAGTGCCCATGTAATGTTTTTACCGCAGTTGCCAGAAAGATTTTCAGCACACAGTCTAAGACCAGACAGCCCTGACAAAATAGTCACCACCAACAATATTTATATTTTTAGTTTCATGAAACTATTCTTTCATATTGCATTTTCTCCCACAACTCACATTTCCCAACCATCAAACCATGATTTTCAGCGACCCTTGGTTTTGCTGTAGCCATGCTGCAAGCGATATTTCCTGACGTCGGCAAACAAGTCGGTTGCAAACACAAAGTTATTCAAGTCATCGTTGTCAACGTTGTATATTTGCTCCTTGTTGCCAATCCACCCAACATGTCCATGGTTAATAAACACTATGTTCTCACCAATTCCCATCACCGAGTTCATATCGTGAGTGTTGATGATAGTGGTGATGTCATACTCGTGAGTGATGTCAAAAAGCAAGTCGTCAATCACGATTGACGTCTTGGGGTCGAGACCGGAGTTTGGTTCATCGCAAAACAGGTAGCGTGGGTTAAGGGCTATGGCGCGCGCTATGGCTGCACGCTTCTGCATGCCACCACTCAATTCCGACGGATATTTATCCTCCGAACCGGTCAAATTCACGCGGTCAATGCAAAACTGCGCGCGCTCACGCTGCTCGGCAGCCGACATGCCTGAGAACATCACCAGCGGAAACATCACATTGCCAAGCACCGTCTCGCTGTCAAACAGCGCCGACCCTTGAAACAGCATGCCTATCTCCTTGCGCAACTCCTTGATTTGCTTGCGGTCCATCTTCACTATGTCGCGTCCGTCAAACAATATCTCGCCCACTTCGGGGTGATGCAGACCCACCACACTTTTCATGAGCACAGTCTTTCCCGAACCGCTCTGACCTATTATCAAATTCACCTTGCCGTCAAAAAAAGTGGCATTTATGTCAAAAAGCACCTGACGGTCGTCAAAAGTCTTATTTACATGCTTAACCTCTATCATGTCTCCCCTCGTTTTTGTTACAGCAACAGCTTGGTCAACACCACGTCAACCACCAGAATCATTATATTGCTCACCACCACGGCGTCAGTGCTGGCCTTGCCCACTTCTATTGAGCCACCTTTCACCCTGTAGCCGTAATACGATGATATGCTTGATATGATATAGCCGAAAAACAACGATTTAATCAGTGCAAACCACACATACCACTCCACGAAATAAGTCTGTATGCCATACACATAGTCCTCCACCGGCACAAGTTGCGTGATTATGCACGTCAAGTAGCCGCCAAACAGAGCCGTGAACATGCAAATCACAACCAAAAACGGCATTATGGTCACCAGCCCAAGTATTTTGGGCATAACCACATAGTTTGCCGAGTTGATTCCCATTATGTCCATTGCGTCAATCTGCTCCGTGACACGCATAGTTCCTATCTCCGACGCTATGTTAGACCCAATCTTACCGGCAAGGATCAAGCACAATATGGTTGACGAGAACTCCAGTATGATAATCTCGCGCGTGGTCAGTCCAAGCGAGTAGCGCGGCAGCAACGGATTTGATATTTCCATTTTAATCAATATGGTGCACAGTGCGCCTATAAACAACGACACTATCAAAATCAGCGGAATGGAGTCGATGCCAAGTTTGCTGATTTCGCTCAAATAATTCTTAAAAAACACCTTGATTTTTTCGGGCACGGCAATGCAGCGCCATATAAACACGCAGTAGTCGCCGAACTTGTCGAGTATATTTGTCATTTTTTAGATGATTTTCTGTCAAAATAATACATTGGCAAAGATACGGCAAACATAGCTTTACACAAAATCCGGCATTTAAATTGGCACGAAAATACCACATTATCTCCGTTATGCACCTATCCCGACCCCAAGCGGCAAAAAAGCAAGGACACCTGCATCGGGTGTCCTTGCCGAGTTGTCATCGCGTGACAAGTATCGTTCCGCGTTTCGTCTTTGCTATTTCTTGATGAACTTATGCACAGTGGCTTCGGCTTTCACCAAATATATGCCTGGAGCAAGCCCCGACACATCTATGCCGGTGTCGCCGCATGCGCCCGAAGCAAGCACACGTCCGGTGCCTATTTCAACCACATCGGCACGGCCTGTAATGCCTTGCACAAACACCTTGTCAGTGGCCGGATTCGGATACACTTCCACCTTGGCGTCGGTCTGCACATTCACCACGCCAGAGTTGTCTTTGGTGTCAAACACATAGTTGAACCTGCCGCCAGGAGCCACATCACCGCTCACATAAAAATCCATTATGTTGCCCAAGTCCTGCAGGTTGTCACACCACTTAAACTCAAAGTTATAGGCAGTGCCTGTGCCGGCCGCCAGCACGCTGCGGTCTATTGCCAGCGCCATTTCTTTGCCGTTCACCACATATTCGCCGCTGCCACAGGTCTCCCAGTTCCATGTGCCGCCCACATTCTTCTCCACAACCACTTGTGTTGCCGACGGGCTCACTCTGTTTATCACATAATCATATCCCTGCCAACCTGTTGACTTGTCGCGGTCTATGTCAATAAACAGCATCATCCAGTTTTTGTCAGTATATGCCGTCATGTCAGAGTCGGTCTGCACATAAAAGTACACCTTGTTTGCGTCACGCGCCACCTTGGCGCCCACTATGTCGTTGCGGCCAGTGTTGTTGGTGTAGTAGGTGTTGTCTATGCCCTTGTGGTCGCGGTGAGTTGTGTTGCCGCGATATGCCTTATAGAAAGGCTTCACGGCCTCCCATGCGCCAAAGTCGCTAAGCGATATTGTCTTTGGGGCCGACACGTCGGGGCGTTTCAGCATACCCTTGAATTTTCTCACTCTATCCACCAGACGGCAGTAATACACATCGCCATTGTCGCCCCAATCCTTGGTTGGCTCAACGTCACGGCTGCGATCCCAGTCAAACTCATCTACAAACGCTATGTTATACAAGTCCGACGGCCAGTCGCTCGATTTATAATAAGCACCGCTCGTCCATTCGTTCCAGCCAGTCACAAACACGAGTTCCGGGTCTAATTTATAGGCGTTGTCCCACTGCTCGTCAAAGTTCCACCCATACAGATAGGCATCAGTGCGAGGGTCAAAACCCTTGGTTTTTGAGTAGCTGCGACCAAATGTGTTGCTTCTGGCAAAGGCACAGCAGTGGCCGTTGCTCCATTCACTTGCATTCTGTGCCACACCCACCGGCACTTCCTCATATTTGCCGGTTGCAGTTTTGGTATAGCCATGCTGTTGGGTTTCAAGCCAGCCCCACTGGTTGCTTCTGGTAGGACCTGTCACATAGTCGGGCTGCCCCGGACGCCATGTGAAGAAGTCAATTATTTCTTTCTCCTCGGCAATGTTCTCGTTAAAGTTGTCGGGATAGCCCATAATCATAGGTTTGCCCTTCCACACAAACCACAAGTCTTTATACACGCCCGACTTAAACCATTCGTTATACACCCTCGTTATAGCTGTCTTTGAGCCATCTGTCGGGCTAAATGGGAACATAAACGACACTTTTGGCACATTCACACCATCTTTTTTGGCCTTGTTCCACACTTTGAGCAGTGTTTTATACGACACGTCCCATGTGAAATCACCGTTGGTGCAGTCAAAAAACACTACGTCCACCTTGGCGTCGGCAAGCATTTCAGCATGCTTGCGCAGCACCCATGGGTCATCAGTTCTGTAGTAACCAAATATTGGTTCTCCCCAATAGTAGTGGCCGCTGCGGCCTTTCCAGGCACGGTGGTCGGGGTCTTGCATGGCTTCTGGATATTTGTGCAGCACGCGTGACACATTCTTCACCACATCGGTGTTTGAGTTGTTGGATTGATGCCATGTCCAGTAAAACAAAGCCACTTTCTTCTCCTTCTTTAGCTGCTCGCCCATTTCGGTGCTGTATGGCGTCACTTCGCGCCCCAATGCATCGGTCACAGCCCAGTAGTCGCTCTCTGCACCCACCGAGGCTTCATCAACCGGTGTTGCGCGTTGCCACACGGCGAGGTCGTTTTTAAGCGACGGCTTCAGTTGCAGCACATGGTTGCCATTGACCTCAGCCACATAATTGTTTTCAAAATACTTAACAATTGTGGCTTCCTCAAAATCCTCGTTCACGAGCACTTGCTCACCACTTTTCACCACCACGTTGTCAAAAGTCACACTCTGGCGTTCATTGTTTTTGTTTGTGGCATAAAATCCAACCTGCGTGTCAGTTATCACATTATATGTGTCGGTATATTTGCCTATTTCCTTGCCGTTGACTGTTGTGGTCACCACATTGCCTGCCACAGCCAGAGTCACGTGCATTTTGCTTGCATAGGCACATTCACCCACCGGCACGTCATCGTAGTAGTTTTCGCCTCCCACTATCGGCGTTGGTTCTATGGTGACCTTGCTCCCGCTTTTCACAAAGTTCCACAGCATGTAGCCCGATGTGCCGTGCGAGAACAATATGCCTCCGCCACCAGCCGCTATACTCATATCCACGTCAATGGTGTAGTTCTGAACATTGGCTGCCGATGTGCCAATCAGGCCGCAAGCCGCCACACCAAGTGCTATAATTTCTTTTCTAAATGTCATGTAGATACATTCATTAAAAAAACACAGCAAGCCATTCTCCCAATGGCACGGCTTGCTGCAAAATATGATTATTTCTCTTTATTGCTTATTTCACGAGCACCTTGAAAGTCTTGTCGCCCATGCGCACCACATACACGCCAGCCGGCACTGCGATTGTTCCGTTGGTTGCACCCACGTATGCGCCTGCTGCACTATACACTTGCACTTCCACACCTTCAGTCACGTTTATTGCACCCTTGGTGGCATAAACCAGAGCTGAAGCAGTGTTCACCTTACTCACGCCTGACTGCCCGGTGATTGTCAAAGGAGCGAGGGCTGCACTCCAGCCAGCAAATGCTCCGTGACAATATCCCAGATATTGCTGCTTGTTGACGTTGATGTGGCCAAGCTCATCGCCTGAAAACTGCACATCGTTGCCGCTCTCATCAATTCCAGGCATCACCCCCACTTTAGTGAAGTTTTTGCCGTCAGCCGACTCCCACACGTTGCACTCATATTTGTCATCGCCAAGAGCCTTCGACACTGTGCCAATAAATTCATTTATATCATCGCAATATTTAACAATGAATTTTTGGTTAACACCACCTTCCTTAACAGATGCTATCTCGCCTTGGTCTTCAAGTTGTGCCGGCCAATTCTCGCCAAGAGGAGCAGTAACAAGACGGAAGTTCCCTTCTCCCTCAGAATATTCATAGCCAAAGCTATAGATATACACAGTGTTGTCTTTTATCAACACCGACGGATATTTTGCAATGTAACCGCCGATTCTCAAATCTTTGGCTTTGCCGCCCCAGCCTGTTCCGTTCCATTTCTCCCACGGACCATCTGCATTTTTACTGCGGGCAATGCAAAGGTTATAGTGCTCTGGCACTGCGCCAAGATATACGGCATAGTAATACTCGCCAGCTTTCACCAGCGATGGCTCATGGCAGAACACTTGGTCGCCTGCACCATAGTCACCTGTCATAACTCGAGTTGGAGCTGCCCAATCTTTTCCATTGACACTACTTTGGTGATATATGGTGTTGTTGCAAGAGCCGCTTCTGATGTCGTCGGCATCATAGCACAATTTAGCGTCAAGTGAGCCGTCAACTGGGAAATAGTTGTCGTAGCGTTGCACTTTCACGTCTTGGTTGTCACCCAGTTCGCTAAAAGTCCACACTCCAGCTTGTGCACCGTCTCTGGCAGTGCCTTCACACAGCATGAACACATATTTGCCGGCAGGGAATTTTATTGTTTTGTCTTTTTCCGCAGCCTCACCGTTGGTTATGGTCAGCGATGCGTTGTCGTTAAACGGGTCAAAACGTTTTGAGTAATATGGGTCACCATCAGTTGTGGTGTCAAAGTCAGTGTCCCATTTATACACTGCTATTGTCAAGCCCTGCGTGTTGGTTGACCAACCCGGACAACGAAATGAAACCGAATAGAAATCTTTTGTTGTCTCTACCGACAGACCTGTGCAACTACCGTTGCCCAATTGGTATGGCGTGCTTGAGCCCTTGCCAAGTGCCACGCTCTGCGATGTCCATGTAAATCCAGGGCCACCCATCCATGCGTCTGCGCTACCGTCAGCATGAAGCATGATGCTTGGCGAGTAAACAAATGGCACGCCTTCCTTGTTCATGTCGGCTGGAGTTCCTGCCACAATACTAAGATTCTTGATTTGCAACACATTGTCAGCTGCACCCACATTAAGGGCAAGCATACCCAATGCAGAAATGACTACGTACTTAATCTTCATAATTCTTATTGTTTTTATAATTAAATTTGGTTGTTTTTGCAGTTTATCTATTAATGGTTTTTGTGCTGACAAAAAGCACATGAGTTTAATTGCCACTCACATATGCGAAATTATGTATTTTTTCCGAAAAAACACACACATTTTTCAAAAAAAAATATCCACCGCCACAACAAAAAAAATGTCAACGCTCACATATTTGCCCACGGCACACGCCTACACATGGAATATCCTATCCAGACTCTTGCTGTCAATCAAGTTGTTGACCATGGCATATATAGTCAAACCTGCCACCGACTTTATTCCGGTTTTGCGGGTTATGTTTTTGCGGTGCGAAATCACCGTGTGCACCGACACATTAAGTTTGTCGGCAATCTCCTTGTTCATGAACCCCTCAGCCACAAGCACCAGCACCGACACTTCACGCTTTGTCAGCCCTTCGCCATCGCCCTGCGAGTCGGCATCGCCTTCCGACACAGTGGTCACGCTGTCTATCACGCCCATCACTTCAGTTTCGCTGGCGTCAATGTCGATAATGCCATCATAGTGCCTGAGCACCGATTGCGGCACATGGCTATACACCAGCGCCACAATGGCCACCTTGCCCACATTCCTTATTTTTTTCAGGTCAGGTCCCAAGTCGGGGTTGATTATCAGCACATCGGGGCGATGTGCCTCTATGAGCGACTCCACATTGTCGGCATCGCCCACCACATCTGCCACAGTGAAGCGCGTCTGGCTCTGAAGCATAGCCAAAAGGCCTTTGCCTACAATAGCCGACGGCTCTACCAACAATATTCGGGTCTTCATCATCGCTCCTCCTCCAATTTTCTCACATGGGGTGCCATCACTTTTTCCTCTATCAGCGTGTGGCGGCGCAAGTCGTCCTCCAGTTCCAGCAGGTCATACAGCACGTCAATCGTGTTGTCGCTGTTGGTGTTGCCAGGCAGATACTTAAACAATATCTGGGTCAAGTCCTCCAGCTTCTCCTCCACATCGCTGTGGTGGTGCAGAAATGTGGATATGCAGTAGTTGCCCGTAGGCTCGCCGCGCAGCAGTTTGCCCACGTAGGGATACACCTTCCTTTCCTCCTTCTCAAAGTGGCGCGACACCTCCTTGCGGTAGCCTGCCACAAAGTTGTTGAACACTATTGCCACATTTTCAGGCAATTTGTCAGAAATCAGCTTCAAGTGCTGCTCTATGTGCGGAAGCCGCTGTTCCACATAATATTTGTGCGATGCCTCAAGATAGTCTATCAGTTGCTCAAGCCCCACGGTCACCACCTCGTCGTCGGTTGGCTCATAGCCGTCTATCGCATATATCTTGCATATCAGCAAAAAGAAGTTAGTGTCCACTCCATGCAGTTTGCACACCGCGGCCACCGTTCGGTCGCCGAACCCAAGCTCTATTCCAAAGCGAGGCATTAGCCTTATGAGGGCGGCGTTGCTTCTTAGCAGATCCGACATCTTGCTGCGTCCGTCAAAAAGAAATTCCATCATTTCGCAATCAAATTTTTATCATTAGTTATCAGCGTCATCAGTTGCAAAGATAATGCAAATCGAACGCAGAATATCAAACTTGCTTGAATATTATGCTGAGATGCAGCTTATCTTGTCTAAAGATAATGCAAATCGCGCTACAGCACCAAAATGCGCCTCGCCTATTTTGCATTGCAACCTATTTGCATTATCTTTGTGTGGCGATTGACAGCTATCTACAATTGCCTCTAAACATTACTAATTATAGTTTTTTCTTATCACTTATGTTTATCATCGGTATTGCCGGCGGAACCGGCTCTGGCAAAACTACTGTCGTGCGCAAAATCATGGAACGTCTGCCCAAAGGCGAAGTCAACGTAATTTCTCAAGACTCCTATTACAAGGACTCAAGCCATGTGCCAGTTGAAGACCGCCAGAAAATCAATTTCGACGAGCCAGCTGCATTTGATTGGGACCTCCTGCTCGCCCATCTAAAAGCGCTCAAAGAAGGCAAACCCATTGAGATGCCGGTTTACTCAATGCTCACCTGCACAAGGCAAGAGGAGACTGTGCACACCGAGCCTCACGACGTGGTGTTGCTTGAAGGCATCTTGGTGCTCACCGACCCGCGTCTGCGCGACATGATGGACATCAAAGTGTTTGTCGATGCCGATGCCGACGACCGCCTCATTCGCGTAATCTACCGCGACTGCATAGAGCGCGGACGCACACCGCAAATGGTCATCGACCGCTACCAGCGCGTGCTCAAACCCATGCACTTGCAGCACATTGAGCCTTGCAAGCATTTTGCCAACATCATTGTACCCGAGGGCGGACACAACGAAGTGGCTGTAAACCTCCTCACCGACTACATCAAGTCGAGGCTGCACTTGAAACAAGATGACTGACTCCGCAAGCCAAACAAAAAAACGACTCCACTCCCATAACACACTATGGACAACAAACAGGAAAAAAAGAAAACAAGCATAATCAAAGTGATTGAAGACCGGCTGCATCAAGCATTTCACCGGGCCGAAAACACCAAATCCATCGTCAATCGCCTCAAAGTGGCTGGCGACAATGGCGAACTGGAACTGCGCACAGACAATCTGGTGAAACGCTACCGCCAGCGCACTGTGGCAAACCACGTGTCAATAAATGTGCGACAGGGCGAAATCGTTGGTCTTCTTGGCCCTAATGGCGCTGGCAAGACCACCACGTTCTACATGACCACCGGCCTTGTCACACCCAATGAAGGGCGCGTGTTTCTCAACGATGTTGACATCACCACACTGCCGGTTTATAAGCGCGCCAAGCTCGGCATAGGCTATCTGCCTCAAGAGGCATCGGTGTTTCGCAAACTCTCGGTGGAAAACAACATTCGCACAATCCTCGAAATGACCGACACTACTCCGGAATATCAGCGCGACCGCCTCGAAGAGCTAATAGCCGAGTTTCACTTGCAAAAGGTGCGCAAAAACCTCGGCGACCGCCTGTCAGGTGGTGAGCGCCGCCGCACCGAGATTGCGCGCTGCCTTGCCATTAATCCCCGGTTCATCATGCTCGACGAGCCGTTTGCCGGCGTTGACCCTATTGCCGTAGAAGACATTCAAAGCATAGTCTATAGCTTGAAATCCAAAAACATCGGCATTCTCATCACCGACCACAACGCGCCAGAGACTCTTAGCATCACCGACCGCGCCTACCTCTTGTTCGAGGGCAAGATTTTGTTTCAAGGCACGAGCGAGGAGCTTTCGGTCAACCCAATAGTGCGAGAGAAATATCTTGGACAGAACTTTGTGTTCCGCCGCAAGAAGTTCAACTGATGCTGCTCTTTTCCACATCTGCTCCACACACGGCCTTATCCACAGGCTTTTTCTAACAAACAACACAGCAAAATGAAATTCAGTGACGTTATTGGCAATGAGGCCGCAATAGCACAAATCCGCAATCTGGTCGATTCGGGACGCATGCCGCATGCCCTGCTGCTGTTTGGCGAGCCATGCGTGCCAAAACTTGCCCTTGCCCAGGCCACGGCGCAATACATTCACTGCAAGCACCGCACCGGCGGCGACTCCTGCGGCAAGTGCGACTCCTGCATACAGCACCAGACATTCAACCACGCCGACACGTTCTTCACATTTCCAGTGGTGTCGAAAGGCGGCAACAACACCAGCGACGCCTTTCTTGACGAGTGGCGCGAGTTTCTTAAAAGCGGCCCTGTCGAGAACTATGAGCAGTGGCTCTCGCTTCTCAAAAACGACAATGCCCAGCCCATGATTTATTCGGCCGAGAGTGCGAGCATTATCCGCAAGATGAACCTCGCCTCCTATTCTGCCGACTACAAGGTGCTCATCATCTGGCTGCCGGAGAAAATGAACGAGGAGTGTGCCAACAAGCTGCTCAAGCTCATCGAGGAGCCGTCGTCCGACAGCCTGTTCCTTCTTGTGAGTAACAACGTCAAGGGCATTCTCCCCACCATATTTTCACGCACACAGCGCATTGAGCTAAAACGCCCCTCCACCGCCCAGATAGCCGACTACATCAGCCGCCTCTACGGCGTGGGCCAGCAAGAGGCTCTCGCCATTGCCGCACCGTGCAACGGCGACATCATGGCAGCATTGCAAAACATGAGGCTTGACAGTGAGAACAAGACGTTTTTCAACGATTTTGTGCAACTCATGCGCCTCGCCTATGCACGCGACATTCGCAACCTCAAGGCATGGTCGGAGCACATCGCCGACTACAAGCGCGAGAAAGCGCGCCGCTTCCTGCTCTATGCCGTGCACATGATAAGGGAGAACTTCATCTACAATCTCCACACCCAAGGACTAAATTTCCTTACGCCCGAAGAAGAGAAGTTCAGCACTCGTTTCGCACCTTTTATCACAGCCGACAACGTGGAACAACTCTTTGCCGAGCTAACGCGCGCCGAGAGCGACATCAAGCGCAATGCCAACGCCAAGATTGTGCTGTTTGACATGAGCCTGAAAATCTCGCTGAAGCTCCGCCACTAATATAATTTTCCGCAATAAAGACACTTTTTTATTTTTTCACGCCATGACCCATAGCATAGCTGGCAGCCAGGCTGCCGCCACACCATTCTTAACTCTTGCGGCCGACTTCTACAAAGACCGCCCCGACCTCATCGACCACTGCTTCGTCTTTCCAAACAGGCGCAGCGGCCAGTTTTTTGTCAACAACCTCAAAAACCTGTCGTCGGGCACAGTCATCTTGCCCGAAGTGACCACCATAGCCGACTTTTTGTCGTCAATCACCAAAGAAAATCCCATTTCATCGGTCGAAGCCCTATTCACACTTTTTTCGTGCTACAAGGAGATTGACCCATCGGTAGAGTTTGACAAGTTTGTGTATTGGGGCAACATGCTGCTAAACGATTTCAATGAGATTGACATGTATATGGTCGATGCGCAAGCGCTGTTCACCAATGTGAAAGACAATCGCGAGATAGCCACCGACTACATCGACGACGAGCTAAAAGCAAAACTAAGCGAATTTTTCAAATTGAGCATTTATCAGTCGGCACAATCACACGACAGGCTTTTCAAGTCCGACGGCAGTGCCGACGACGACAACGTAAAGACTCGCTTCGTGAAAATGTGGAACCAGCTCTACAATCTCTACTCCTCGTTCACCAGGCGGCTTTCGGAGCGCAACCTATCCTACACCGGCATGATGTATCGCCACGCCGTGGCGTGCGTCAACGACATGCACCCCGACCAATTCCGCCACAAGCACTACGTGTTTGTGGGCTTCAACATCTTGTCAACCGCACAAATTGCCATCTTCAAAAGTCTCAAGAACAAAGATCTGGCAGAATTTCTTTGGGATTTCAATTCTCCAGCGTTCTCCGAGAAAGAAAACAAAGGCGCCAAGTTCATCTCGTTCTACAAAAAGATGTTCCCGCAGCCGGCACTGTTTCAAGAGCCCGAAATCAAGGCATTTCCGCCCATCACGGTCACAGGAGTGCCGTCTAATGTGGGGCAGGTGAAATATGCCTTGCATGTTGTTGACCAGCTCATTGTCGGCAAATCTGAAGCAGAAAAAGAGCGTATTCTCAACAACACCGCCATCGTTCTGCCCGACGAGAGCCTGTTCATTCCGCTCGTCAACACCATAGGCTCCGACATCACCGACACAAACATCACGCTTGGCTACCCCTTGAGCAGTTCCAGCATCGTGTCGCTCATGCGCACCGTGTCGGTGGCGCACAAGCACGCCTATCACGACAAGACTGCCGACTCCTGGACTTTCTTGCGCAACGACATTCTCAACGTGCTGTCACACCCCATAATCAAGGCCAAGTTTCCCAAACTGTCAATCACGCTGACCAACGAGCTGAAAAAGGGCAACCTCTACAAGGTGAAGCAGTCCACCCTCCTCGACACCGAACTGCATCTGCTGTTTGAAACCGTGACTCCCGACACTGGCAGCATAACCGCCCACATTTCACGGCTCATTGAGTTTGCCCAGAGCCTCAAAGCCTCTGCCAACGTTGCAGCCGATAGTCGCCTGGAGTCAAGCGGCAATGAGTCGCCGAGCTTGCAAGATGCGTTCATCGATGCCTACGTCGATGTGCTCAACGAGCTGAAGCAGTCGTTGGCCACCCACAACCTCTCCACCCAGTCGCTGACCACCTTGTTCTACCTCATCGACAAATTGGCTGGCAAGCACACAGTGCCTTTTGAGGGCGAGCCGCTCAAAGGGCTTCAAATCATGGGCGTGCTCGAAACTCGCTGCCTCGACTTCCAAAACGTGATTGTCCTGTCGATGAACGACAGCGTGTTTCCGCGCAAGCATTTCTCATCGCCCTCATTCATCAGCGAGAACCTGAGGCGCGGCTTCCTCATGTCAAATTCCGACGACCAGGAGGCCATGCCCACCTACTATTTCTACCGTCTGATAAGCCGTGCCGCGCGCGTTGAGCTGATTTTCAACTCCAGCGCCACCAACGCCGCATCGGCAGAGTGGTCACGCTTCATCACGCAGCTGCAAAAGGTCTATGGTTGCCACCTCACGCTACAAGAGGCTTCGAGCAAAATCAAGCCTGCCGATGACATTAGCATCAGCATAGCCCACGGGCAGCTCATGGCTCGCTATTTCGATGCTTCAGTTCCTGCCGGAGAGTTTGCCAAAAATTCTCTCAGCGCAAGCTCCATCAATGAGTATATCAACTGTCCGCTTAAATTCTATTTCCACCACATTCAGCACTTGAGCGACGACAATCCGGAGTCCGACTTCATGGACGCAAGCACCAAGGGCACCATAGTCCACAACACGCTTCAGGCACTCTACTCTCCCACCGGCGACACTCACAAAATTGTCACCCTGCTCGACATTCTCAACTTCAGCCACAGCCAGCTAAGGCGCGTCATCGAGGAGAACATCAACACCGAGTTTGTGCATAGCCGCGACAAGCGTGCTCCACTCACCGGCGAGGCTCAAATCATCATAGAGCCGCTCATGCAGTATGTGCGCAATGCCCTTGAATTCGACGTCAAGCTCCTGCTCGACAGCAGCGCTTTCGACATCGACGCAAAAAAGCTGCTGGCCGACAAGCAAATCTCCGTGTTCAGTGCCATGCCCAACGATGGCGATGTGCTCAACCTCTGCCGCAAGGCTTATTTTGAGGTCTATGAGTGCGAGCAAACCCACAATGTGCGCCTCCGTGTCACAAAGACCGATGCCGACAGCAATGCCGTCACATTCAACTTCAACTATAAGCCCGACCGCATCGACCGCGTCAACGGCACTGGCCCTGTGCGTCTCATCGACTATAAGACAGGCTCCGACCCCACCCAATTCTCAAATGCGGCAAGCCTGTTCGATAACACCAAATCCTCCGTTCGCCCACACGCCATTTTGCAACAGTTCCTCTACGCCAATGCCTACCTGCAGGAGCACCCCGAAGTGAGCGAAATCCGTCCGTTGCTCTACACCATGGGCAGCCAGCAGGACTTCGGCATTTACCAAAACAAAGAAGGGCAAGTCACCGTCACTCGCGGCGATGAGCTCAACTTTGCTTTCTGCAGCGAGCTTCACACCCTGCTCTCAGCCATGCGCGACCCCGACGGCCAGTTCAGCCAGGTGGCAGCCTCAAGCAATCCCTATCTGCCTTGCAAATATTGCAACTTCGTTGATTTCTGCCGCCGTTGAGTCACCGTGCCGCCTAACTCGTTGTGTTTTCTGCATTTTAGTGGTATGCGGTCTTGGCAGTCTCGGCAAAATTGCGTAACTTTGCACCGCTTTTGAGTTTCCGTGTGATGGGAAATTAAGGAGCACTTAATTTTTAGTAACACATTTTTTATTTTTAAAATGAAGACATTTCAATTAAACGCCGAGCCAAGAATCGACCTTGGCAAGAAGGCAACAAAAGCATTGCGCTTAGAGAACAAGATTCCAGCTGTCATCAACGGTGGCAAGCTCGTTACACTCAACGAAAAAGGTGAATACGAAGGGACTTTGGCTCCAGGTGAGAAAGTTGTGAAAATCAGCAACCAAGGCAAAGCAATTATCACTACCGACATCGTGGTTAACTTCAACGATGTTCGCAAACTCATCTACACTCCCGACGTTTTCGTGATTGACCTCACTGTTAACGGCCAAACACGCAAAGCTGTCCTCAAAGACACTCAATTCCACGCTGTTGACGATAGCATTCTTCACATCGACTTCCTCGAGGTGACTGAAGACAAACCTATCATCATGAACGTGCCTGTTAAGGTTACTGGTCACGCTGTCGGTGTTAAAGCCGGTGGTAAGCTCTACCTCAACCTCAAGAAAGTGAAAGTTAAAGGCTTGTACGACAACATTCCTGAGCGCGTTGTTGTTAATGTTGACAACGTTAACATCGGCCAAACTGTCAAGGTTGGCAGCCTCCAGTTCGACAACTATGAGCTGGCAAGTGCCAAAGACCTCGTTATCGCAGGTGTTCGCGCCACTCGTGCCGCTGCTGCAGCTGCTGCCGCCGCTGCTACTACTGACGAAGCTGCCGAGTAATCTCAACCACAATCCTGTCTTGAATTAAAAACACTGAATGAAGTATTTAATTGTTGGCTTGGGCAACATTGGTGATGAGTACCAAGGAACCCGCCACAACATAGGATTTACAATATTGGATGCCTTTGCCAAGGCATCCAATGTTTTCTTTAGCACCCAGCGTTACGGCGACGTGGCCGAACTGCGCCTCAAAAACCAGCAGCTCATTCTGCTCAAGCCCTCCACCTACATGAACCTCAGCGGCGAGGCTGTGCGCTACTGGAAGACTAAAGAAAACATCGACATCGACCACATACTCATCGTTGTTGACGACATTGCCCTGCCTTTCGGTGCCATACGCATGAAGGCAAAGGGAGCCGACGGCGGACACAACGGACTCAAAAACATAGCAGCACTGCTCCAGACACCCAACTTTCCTAGGCTCCGCTTCGGCGTGGGCAACGACTTTCCACGTGGAGCGCAAGTTGACTATGTGCTGGGCCACCCTACCGCCCAAGAGCTTGCCATTTTGCCCGAACGTGCGGCTGTGGCCATTGAGGCCATCAAGGCTTTCTGCCTGTCGGGCATCAGTTTTGCAATGACCAACTTCAACAACAAGTGACGCACACCTTATTTGATTTTTTCAACACAAATGAACGACGTTAGAATCGACAAATGGCTCTGGGCCACACGCATATTCAAAACACGCTCCATAGCCACCGACGCGTGCAAAAACGGACGTGTCACCATTGCTGGCATGAACGTTAAGCCGTCGCACACCATCAAGGTGGGCGACAAAATCTCGGTGCGCAAGCCGCCCATCACATTCACATTCGAGGTCTTGGGGCTTGTTTCCAATCGCGTTGGCGCAAAACTCGTTCCCAACTACCTCAAAAACATCACCTCACACGACCAGTACGAACTGCTCGAAATGGTCAAGATTGGCGGTTTTGTCAAGCGGCAAAAAGGATTGGGACGCCCCACAAAGAAAGACGGACGCGAAATCAAGGAATTCACCGACGAGGCATTCTTCGACTTCGACGACGACTTCGATGACGACAACCCACTGTGGACCGAGGCCGACGAAGAAAAATTCAAATAACTCTCCCCCACACACTACACCACACTCCATATACGCGTACCTCCGGCACGCATTATTATAGGACATCACCCAACCCACGACCGTCGCTATCGCTCCTCAGTCGTGGGTTAACTATATGCGTGTGCCTCCAGCACACACCACACACAACGCACACCACCCCCACTCACAACGACAGCCCTCACCTTGCCACGCCGAACCAACAGCCCCAGCACACATCGCCCCCACAACACAAAGCGCAACACTAAGCCAACATAGCCAGCGCAGCGTTGCGACACTCACACGCGCCGCAACGTGTCAACACAGGCAGAGAGCCCCGGAGGGGCTCATATACAGGTAGCCCACGACTGAGGAGCGATAGCGACGGTCGTGGGACTACGTGCCACACCACAACACTGCGTGCCGGAGGTACGCGTATAGGGCGTGAACGAGCTGGATTAGCGGAGCAAACGCATTTTGATTATGGGGAACGGATTTCCCTGGTCGTCGCACTCTGTGCGCTGATATGGGCGGAAGCCCCAGTGCTCATAGACGGCAACCAACTGCTCCGTTCTGCCGTTTGTTCTACAACTTCTATCTCCATAAACAACATATTTTTAGCAAAATGGGGCTGCACCATCGGCACAACCCCACCACCATGATAATGGCTCAATGAGCCTTATTTCTTCTTCGAGATTTTCCAGATGGTGCCTTCCACCATGGAGCAATACACGTCGCCCTTCTCATCTACTTCAAATCCGTTGACTTCGCTTGTGCCAGCCTTGAACTTGAACAGCAACTTGTGGGTCTTGGCATCAACGCAAGCCAAGTCGCCATGGCGTGAGCCGCAATATATCAGGCCTTTGCTCTCCACCACGCCGCACGGAGCATGGTCGTAACCAAAACCGAGGTCCACATGCCACAGCATCTTAAACTCACTGGCAGTGGCATCAACGGCTATCAGAATGCCGTCCATTGTCTTGGCATACACCACCTTCTTGTCGGCGCTCACACCCATGCTCTCACGCACACGGAACTTATCCTCGTGCCAGCGCCACAACTGCTTGCCGCTCTTGCGGTCAATGGCCGTCATGTAGCGGTCTGGAGCCACAGTAATCACCTTGTCGCCGCAGATTGCCGGAATCACGTTGCCTGGGCTAAAGTGCACACGAGCCTGACCGTTGTTCCACACCCAGTCGAGTTTGCCGGTTTTGCGGTTAAGGTCGCGCAAATTGGTGTCCCATGCACCAAACACGAGGTCATTGCCGTCAATCGCCATTTGAGCTTGGCAGTAATTAAACAAGCTGTCATATTCCCACAAGAGCTGCTTCTTGTCAACGTTCCACGCCTGCATGGTCTTGTAGCCGCCTTGATAGAGGATTCCGTCCTTCATCAGGCCATCGGCAGCATAAGGTCCTTTGGCGGTGCGCTCACACACAACCTTGCCGGTAGCCTTGTCGAGCCACACCAGACGCTTGTCGCTCGTTGGCAATATCACCCACTTCTTGGTCACCACCGGACGGCTGAACAGCATGCCCTGAGTGCCATATTCCCACTTTTCCTTGCCAGTTTTTTTGTCTATCACCTTGAGGTAGCCAAGCGAGTTGCCAAAATAAAGGTTGTCTTTGTCAACGCCCACGCGTGTGAACACCGAAGCCACATCGGCAAACACACGTTTCACCTCAAATCCAGCAGGCTGCTCGGTGTCGAGCTTCACCTCTGGCAGAGGCTTGAAGTTGGTGTTGATTTTATAGGCATATTTCACCACAGGAGCCCTGCCCAGTTCTTTCTCATAGAATTTCACCGAGTCGGGGGTCACGTCGAGCAACGTGTAGCCATAATTGTTGTTGCCAAGGTCGAGCGAACGCACCATCACGCCATCAATGCCGCCGGTCTCATATTTCGACCAACGGTGATAGTGGCCACACTGATGCGTGATTACTGGATATTTTTGCAGTATCTTCACGTAAGCCTGATAGTTGTCGAGGTCGTCAAGAAGTGGATAGTGGTTGATGCTCAACACGCGCTTTCCGGGCTTAACGCGCTCGCTAAGGGTCTTATCGAGCCAAATGAGGTCTTCCTGCTTGATGTGCCCATCGCCCATTTTCATAAACGGACCGCAGTTCATGGCAATCACTATCAAGTTGCCTGTCTCAAACACAAAGCGGTCGTTGCCCCACAAGTCGGTGAATTTCTTGCAGTTGCTCTGGCTCCATGTCACCTCGTGGTTGCCAGGTATCACATAGAGGGGTTTGTTGATTTGGTCAAGGATTGACTTCACGTTCTCAAGCTCCTCGTCAGAGCCCTCATCGGTCAAATCGCCGGTCATGAGCACGGCATCGGCCTTGATGCCATTTATTTCGGTCACGGCCTCACGCAGCATTTTCTCATTTTTGTTCCCTGGGTCAACATGTATGTCGCTCAGAATCACAAATTTTTGTGCCATCACCGCAACCACGGCACACAGCACCGACAGCATTGTCGTCAATAATCTCTTTTTCATTTATTCTTTTATCTTGTTGTTTTTTATTGTCAGCGCATAGTGTTCACTCCCAAACACTTCAATGCAAATTTAGTCAAAATGGCCGACACGCCCAAACGCCCGCACCGCACAATGAGATAAAAATGCTGCAACAAAAAAAAGCAAGTGCACCTGCCGCACACAAAGTGTGGCAGGTGCACTGCACTGTATTCAATGTCATAAACCGCGATGCCATTCACATTCAGAAGGCATCAGCTGTGCGGCTTACTCTCCCTTTTCGAGTTTTTCCTTCAACTCAGCGAGCTTGCTGATGTCACCCAGAGTGGTTTTCTCCAAGTTGTTGTTGATGGTTTGCACGTTGTCTTGCTTGCTTGCGCTTCTCTTGTTAGCCTTGCGCTGCTCGCCCTTTTGCTCATCTTCATACACACGGCTGTGTGACAAGATGATGCGTTTTGCGTCCTTGTTAAACTCAATAACCTTGAACGGAAGTTTCTCGTGCAACTTGGCTTGAGTGCCGTCTTCCTT
Source organism: uncultured Muribaculaceae bacterium (assembly GCA_934675575.1). GTDB lineage: Bacteria > Bacteroidota > Bacteroidia > Bacteroidales > Muribaculaceae > Sodaliphilus. The sequence continues at coordinate 31,025 of CAKUQQ010000007.1, read as the reverse complement.
AACGAGGTGTTTTGGAGTGGCAAAGCCCTCAACACCTGAAGGCAAGCTAATCACTGCACCCTTGTCGAGCATTTCAGTGATTTCACCCTCGTGAATAGTGCCAACGGCATACTCGTTCTCAAACACGTCCCAAGGATTCTCCTCGAGCTGCTTGTGACCGAGGCTCAAACGACGGTTTTCCTTGTCTATTTCCAACACCACAACGTCGATGTCAGAACCAATCTGGAAGAACTCGCTTGGGTGCTTAATCTTCTTGGTCCAAGACAGGTCGCTGATGTGAATCAGACCGTCAACGCCTTCCTCAAGCTCAACGAACTCACCAAAGTTGGTGAAGTTGCGAACCTTTGCAGTGTGGCGGCTGCCAACAGGATATTTCTCTTCGATGTTCTCCCATGGGTCTGGTTTGAGTTGCTTGATGCCCAGCGACATCTTGCGCTCCTCGCGGTCGAGTGTGAGAACCACAGCCTCTACCTCGTCGCCCACCTTCATGAAGTCTTGGGCAGAACGCAAATGCTGCGACCATGACATTTCACTCACGTGAATCAAGCCCTCAACACCCGGTTGAATTTCTACGAATGCACCATAGTCGGTCATAACAACCACTTTGCCTTTCACCTTGTCGCCAACCTTCAAGTTTGGATCAAGCTTGTCCCATGGGTGTGGCTGGAGTTGCTTCAAGCCGAGAGCAATGCGCTTCTTCTCTTCGTCGAAGTCGAGAATAACGACATTAAGTTTCTCATCTGGCTTAACAACGTCGGCAGGATTGTTAACACGACCCCACGACAGGTCGGTGATGTGGATAAGTCCGTCAACACCGCCCAGGTCGATAAACACTCCATAAGGAGTGATATTCTTAACGGTTCCTTCAAGCACCTGGCCTTTTTCAAGATGAGAGATGATCTCTTTGCGTTGTTGCTCGAGTTCAGCCTCAATGAGTGCCTTGTGGCTAACAACCACGTTCTTGAACTCTTGGTTGATTTTAACAACCTTGAATTCCATGGTCTTACCCACAAACACGTCGTAATCGTGGATAGGCTTAACATCGATTTGAGAACCTGGCAAGAATGCCTCGATGCCAAACACATCTACAATCATACCGCCCTTAGTGCGGCACTTGATGTAACCGGTGATTACCTCATCGTTAGCAAGCGCTTCATTAACGCGATCCCAGCTCTTGGCAGCACGTGCTTTCTTGTGAGAGAGCACCAACTGACCCTTCTTGTCCTCTTGATTTTCGATGTACACTTCTACTTTGTCACCTACCTTCAAGTCAGGGTTGTAACGGAATTCGTTAAACGGAATGATGCCGTCCGACTTAGCACCGATGTTAACCACCACCTCACGCTTGTTGATTGAGATAACGGTACCTTCGGTTACTTCCTTGTCCTTGAAAGAGCCAAGGGATTCGTCGTAGGTTTTTTCCAAATCCTCACGGGATTTCTCATTTGGAGTTTCGCCTTTTTCAAAGGCGTCCCAATCGAAATCTTCGATGGGAGAATTTTTTAATTCTTCGCTCATTTAAAATTGTTAATAAATTAGTTAATTCTGTGTCTTTTCAGATTCGTTCCCGAAAAAACGCTTCTGCAAAGTTAATCATAATTTTCTATTCAACAACCACTTCACGCTCATTTCTGCACTTTTTTGCTGTCAGTGCCGCGCAAGTGCAATTTTGGGTTGCGCCAGCTGTGTTTCGCAGCACTTGCCGCAGCGTCATTTCAGATAGTCGTCGAAATAGCGCGTGATGCGCTCGTGCAGATGCACGCTCTGGTGGCCGCGCATGTTGTGGGGCTCACCCGGATACACAAAGAAGTCGGGCTGCGTGCCGTCTTTTATGCACGCTTTCAGAAACGAATAGGCATGCTGCGGCACCACCACAGGGTCGTTAAGACCTATGATTATCTGCAAACGGCCTTTCAGGTTCTTGGCCTTGTCAAGCAGGCTCGTCTTGGCATAGCCGTCGGGATTGGTCTGCGGCGTGTCCATATATCGCTCGCCATACATCACCTCATACCATTTCCAGTCAATCACCGGGCCTCCGGCCACACCCACCTTGAACACATCGGGGTAGTTTGTCATGAGGCTTATGGTCATAAAGCCACCAAAGCTCCACCCATGCACACCAAGCCTTGTGGTGTCAACGTAGGCCAGCGATTTCAGATATTCCACACCTTTCATCTGGTCTTTCATCTCCTCTTGACCTAAGTGGCGGAAAGTGACCTGCTCAAACGCCCTGCCGCGGTTCTCACTGCCACGGTTGTCGAGGATAAACAGCAGATAGCCTTTTTGTGCCATATATGTCTCCCAACTGCGGCTGCGGTAATGCCAGCCCTCATCTACGTTGTGCGCGTGTGGGCCGCCATACACATACACCACCGTGGGATATTTCTTGCTCGGGTCAAAACCCACCGGCTTTACCATGCGGTAATACAAGTCGGTAGTGCCATCGGCAGCCTTTATTGTGCCGCAGCCGTATTCTGGCACGGCATAGCCTTTCCACGGGTCGTCGGCTGTGAAATAATTGAGCTTGCGACCTGTGTTCAAATCAGCCACGGCTATGTTGCGCGGCACATCGGGAGCCTGGTAGCTGTCCAGCACATAACGGCCGCTTGCGCTCAGCCTACCTGCGTGCCAGCCATTGCCACTGGCATCTATCAGTGTGCGCTTGCCGGTCTCCACGCTCACCTCATAGAGGTTGCGCCTTATGTCGCCGCTCTCGTTCGACGCTATCACCACGCTGTGGCGGCTCTCGTCAAATCCAAGCATTTCCATCACCACCCATTTGCCGCTCGTCAGCTGCCTCACCAGCTTGCCGTCAGCAGTCATCACATACAAGTGGTTGTAGCCGTCTTTCTGGCTCTGCATTATGAATTTCGTCTTGTCCCATGGTAAGAACACTATGGGGTGCTGTGGCTCCACATATCGTCCGTCGGTTTCTCTGTAAAGCTCCGCTATGCGATTGCCGTTCTCGGCATCGTAGCTCACAAGCCGGCAGTCGTTCTGGTCGCGGTTAAGCTCAAACATATATATCGTTTTGTCGTCATCGCTCCAAGCAATGTTTGTGAAATAGCGGTCGGTGGGGTCGCCGGCTTTCAGATAGGTCACTTTGCCGGTTGCCTCGCTCCACACGCCCACTGTCACCTTGTGCGACGTTTCGCCTGCCATCGGATATTTCTCCGGAGCTGGCGTTGCCATACGCGACTTGCCGCCCTCCGGCTTGAAGTCAAGCTCCGGAATGTTGACAAGCGGATAGTCGGCCACCATGCTTTGGTCCATGCGGTAAAACGCCAGCTTCTTGCCGTCGTGGCTCCAAAACGTGCCTTTGCTTATGCCAAACTCGTTGCGGTGTACGCTCTGGCCATACACGATGTCGCGCGAGCCGTCGGTTGTCAACTTCACCGTAGTGCCGTCGGCAAGCCCCACGTGCAGGTTGTCGCCTTTCACAAAGGCCACGTTGCGGCTCTCGGCGTTCCAGTCGGCAGCCTCCTCGCCTTTGCTGCCCTGCTGCCACACCACTTTATGCTTCTTGAAGTCAATGAGCATGCGTTTCTCTCCGTTGCCCACCAGCACAAGAGGCTCGGTTGCGTAAGGGAATGACACCCCAGCCACACTTTTCAGCTTGCTTGCCTCATCGGTCAAACCAGCCCACAAGTTCAGCTGGTCGGCAGTAAACATAGCAGTTTCCTTACCGTTTCTCACATTCACGCCAAGGCAAGACTTACCGTCAAGGCGCACGAGCTTGTCGCCCCACCACACAAGGGTTCTGTTGGCCGGCACCATGTTTTTGTAATTTGTACCGCCAAAATTCAAATCCTCAAGTGTAAACTGTTTCTGTGCCATAGTCGTCATGGCGAGCAGCAGTGCCACCGCCACCAATGTCATTTTCTTCAATTTCATAAAACCAATCTACTTATATCGTCAGTTGTGCCAATCATCGGCCACGCAAAGCGCATGCAAGAAAAACAAAAAATCGCAAACCACTTTTCAAGCGACTTGCGATTTAGCTTTTGTGACCCATACAGGATTCAAACCTGTAACCTTCTGATCCGTAGTCAGACACTCTATTCAGTTGAGCTAATGGGCCAATTTTGTGTCTCTCGGTGTTTTACTTCCGAATTGCGATGCAAAGTTACGACTTTTTTCCGTTTCTGCAATAGCTCGCGGCTATTTTTTTCAAACTTTTTTCGCGCCTTTTTAATATCGCACTATTTACCAAAGCATTACACAATCACAAATTCTGCGATTATCCACACCACAAAAATCGCCAATGCTATCAGCGACGGCTTAACCAGAGTTTTGTAGTCCACGATGTAGTATCCCTGACGTGGAGCGTCAACCTTTTCGGGCTTCTGGTCGGCTATCGCCAACTTGTGTTCGTCAATCGGCTCGATTGCTTGTGCCTTTTCTTCAAATAATGATGCTTTCATAACAAATTTTGTTGTTTGTTTTAATTCTAGATGCCACACATGGCGGCTTGTCTGCGCGCCACCAGCTTGCAGCCTATTTATCTGCAAAGATAGTGCAAATCAAATGCAGAAAAAACAAGTTAGTTGATTTTTTTGTCACGCCACCGCTTTATCTTTGCAAAACGATTGTTACAACAAAAACGACTCAAGTGGAAAAACTTTTCGTATTCAATCCCGAAAACGACCTGGCACTGGCCTTTGGCGGACAAAACTACACTGCACCACCATTTGCAGCGCATCTGAGGCGCGACCTGCAAGTCATGCCCATGTGGTATGCCTGCGGCCAACCTGTACTTGCCGACCCCGGCCGCATCGCGCCCGAATGGCTTAACGCCATTGGCCAAGTGGTGCCGCTCTCGCTTGTGTCGGCTGAGCAGGTGGTGGAGCGCAACGACACTTGTCACGACCTCACGGCATGCCCATGGGGCTGGAGTGCCGCCATGCGCCACCAGCTGCTTCGCCAGCTTCATTTCCCCGAAAGCAATCTGCCCTCCGAGACACAAGTGGAAGCCATGCGCCAACTCTCGCACCGCCGCACGTCAATCGAAATCATAAACCGCTGCTCGCAGTTCATGGCCACGCCCCCACTGCCCGAAGAGAAGTTTTCGCTTGAAGCTGCATTGCAATTCGCCACCACGCACCACGACTGTTATTTCAAGTCGCCTTGGTCGAGCAGCGGCCACGGCGTGTTTCATGTTTTCAATCTTGAGGCATCTGATTTCAAGGAGTGGTGCACCGGCATAGTGCGCCGTCAAGGCTCCGTGCTGTGCGAAACAGCCCTCTGCCCCACTCTTGAGTTTGGTGTGGAGTTCTTGAGCCACGACGGCAAGGTGGAAGTGTGCGGACTGTCGGTTTTCAACAACGATTTTCACCAGCAGCTCAACACAGCCACAGTGGCAAGCACCGCGCACCTGCACGCCATAATATCGGCAAAACATCCTCGCTTCGACCAAGAACTTCACAGCTTGGTCAGCTCGGTGCTCAGCAGCATAATTCCACAAACGTATTCCGGATTTTTTGGCATCGACATGATGCTTTATCGCAACGGCAACGGCAACACACGCCTAAACCCCTGCGTGGAGCTGAACCTGCGCCCCACATTCGGGCTGGTGACAAGCGTCATAGGTAACAGCTACCTTCACCCTGACTCCACTGGGCAATTTCATTTTGAATACCACCCAAAAGGATATTCGTGCCATGCGGTGCCCCCACTGCAAGTGCAAGATTGCCGTTTCCGCTCCGGCCGGCTATACCTTGCCCCGGTGTGCCACGACACCCAGTTCACCGCCTACATCGACATCACGCCCAACCAGCAGGTCTAAAACGCCTTCAGCTCCGCATACAGTCGCTGCACCGGCAAGCCCATCACATTATAGAAGCTGCCAGAAATGCGCTTCACTCCAGCACACCCTATCCATTCCTGTATCCCGTATGCGCCAGCTTTGTCAAGCGGGCTGAAATTCTCAACGTAATAGTCAATCTCATCGTCATCGAGGTTGGCAAACTCCACCTCGGTCACAGCGCTGAATGTTTTCTGCCTCTCGACTGTGGTTATGGCCACTCCTGTCACCACCAAGTGAGTCTTGCCCGAAAGTTTTCGGAGCATTGTCTTGGCCCCGACATTGTCTTGCGGTTTCCCTAAAGCCTCACCGTCAAGCACCACAGTGGTGTCGGCAGTTATCAGTAGCTCGTCAGCAGCCACGCTATATGCCGCGGCTTTTTCACGCGATATGTATTCCGATATTTGCTCGGCAGGCATGTCGGCAGGGTAACTTTCGTCAATACCTTTCTTGACATCTACCACAAAGTCAATGCCAAGCTCACCAAGCAGCTCCTTGCGTCGTGGCGAGCCGCTCGCCAGCACTATTCGATATTTTTTCAGATTTTCTAACGGTTTCACAACATCATTTCTTTTTTCCCTACAAATAAAGGCTTCTCATCACCACCCGAAGGCATGACGGTCGTCAAGCCAGTGGCCTTGAGCTTTCAATATCTGTTCGAGCAAGTCGCGCCCCACGCCATAGCCGCCATTGCATGGCGAAATGTATGCGGCTTCGGCCTTAGCCTCCACTGCTGCATCATTAGGCGCAACGGCCAGACCGGCAGCACGCATCACGTGCAAGTCGGGAATGTCATCGCCCACGTATGCCACCTCATCAGCGCTCAAGCCGCACTTGTTGAGCCATTGCTCAAAGATTGGCAACTTCACGGCAGCCCCCATATACACGTTTTTCACGCCAAGTCCTGCAAATCTCACTTCCACGGCTTTTGTCTTGGCACCGCTTATTATAGCAATTTCCAGACCTTGCTTCACCGCAAGCTGCAAGGCATAGCCGTCTTTGATGTTGACCATACGCATAGGCTCACCCTCTGGCGACAGCGGAATGGTTGACGGCGACAACACGCCATCAACATCAAAAGCCACTCCTTTTATTTTTTTCAAATCGTAGCTGATAGAACTCATCTCAGTTTATTTTTCATTCCGGGTCTTTCCATACGCCCACATGCACCTGCTCCCACTTGAGTTTGTCGGGATTGGCAGGCTTGCGAGCCTCGTTCTTGTGGCCTATGGTTATCACACACAACACCTGCTGCGCGCCGTCCATGTTAAGAATGTTTTTCACACACTCGCTTGCGGTCTCGTCTTGGTCGCACATGCGGTTACGCACCTGAATCCAGCAGCTGCCCAGCCCAAGGGCCTCCACCTGCAGCTGCATATATGCGGCAGCTATTGCGGTATCCTCTATCCACACGTCGCTTTTCTCCGGATTTCCGCTCACCACTACTGCCACCTTGCAGCGCGCAATGGGTGTAGCAAACATAGGTTTGCATTTCGCGAGCTGCTCCAGTGTGGCTGTGTCATCTACCACCGTGAAGCTCCACGAGCGTGCATTCTTCGACGTCGGGGCAAGCAACCCTGCCTCCACAATTGTTTTTATGTCGTCGGCACTCAGCTCCTCGTCAGTATATTTCCTTATGCTGTGCCGCCTAAGCAGCAACTCATGAAAGTTATTCTCCATATCTCTTAGTTTCTGTTTGGTGTTTCCACAAAATTACAACAATCTGCTCATTCTTCCTAAGCCAATGGCAAAACATTGCCGACATCGTCAGGCTCCGAATATAAACATGCGCTCAAGCCAATACACAAGCATACCGGCCAGGTAGCCCAGCAAGCCCACAAGGGTTATGTTGCGCATATACCACCCGAAAGTGATTTTCTCCAGGCCCATAACCACCACGCCTGCCGCACTGCCTATTATGAGCAAGCTGCCGCCCACTCCGGCACAGTAGGCTAGCAACTGCCAAAACTGCCCGTCGGTCACAAACATGAGCAGTTCCGGGTCGCCAGCCGCAACAGTTGCCGGCACTATACTATACATGCCCATGCAGCCGGCCACAAGCGGCACATTATCAACGATTGACGACACGATGCCTATCACGCCTGTCACCAGATAGGCATTGCCGTCAGTAGCCTTCTCCAGCCACTGGCCGAAACTCGACAACACGCCTATTTCGCTCAATGACCCAACCGCCATCAGTATTCCGAGGAAAAACAAGATGGTTGACAAGTCTATCTTGTGCACAATCTTCGACACACGCTCAGTCATTGTGCCATCACACTCATTCTCATATCTCAAGAACACCTCTGTCATGGCCCACAGCACACCAAGCACAAACAATATGCCCATAAACGGCGGCAAGCCTGTGAGCGTGCGGAAAAACGGCACAGACATCAGTCCGCCCACACCTACTGCAAACACTGCCACACGCTCACTTTTTGAGAGCGATGAGTTCATCAATTCCGAGGTGTCAACACTTGTGGTCAACTTTCCTTTCAACTTATATTGAAGCAAGAGCGTGGGCACCACAATCGACACCAGTGCCGGCAAAAACACCTCCTTGACAACGCCAGCCGATGTTATGTTGCCTTTTATCCACAGCATTATAGTCGTGACGTCGCCTATTGGTGAAAATGCGCCTCCACTGTTGGCGGCAAGCACCACCAGCGAAGCATACACCATGCGGTCGTTTCGGTCGTCCACAATCTTGCGCAGCACCATAATCATCACAATGCAAGTGGTGAGATTGTCAAGCACCGCCGACAAGAAAAATGTTATCAGCACTATGCGCCACAGCAGCGAGCGTTTGCCGCGAGTGGCAAGTTTGCTGCGCACAAAGTCAAATCCGCCGTTGGTGTCAACCACCTCCACTATGGTCATTGCGCCCATAAGGAAGAACAGGATTTCACAAGTGTCGCCCAAGTGGCCAAGCAATATGTCTTGCGTCACAAATTGCCTTGCAGCAGCCATCTTGTCGTCAAGGTGAAACGCCGCAAAAAACCGCGAAAAGTCTTCGCTGTGAAACTGCATCACGTAGTCTGGGCTGCCAAACATGTAGAGTGACCAGCATATCACACACATAAGCAATGCCGTCGCGGTCTTGTTGACTTTCAGGCTGTTCTCAAAGGCTATGCAGGCATATCCAATGAGAAAAACCAAAACTATTGCAATCGTTAGGCTCATAACAGTAAAAATTCTTTTATCTTGATTTTTTTCACATGAGGCAAATTGGCATTCCGTCAACCCACCTCACCATTGCTTCTGAAGTTAACTTTTTCAGTAACGTAAAGATACACCTTAGTCTCGTTTTCGCTACTAAACTTTTGTTTTTTATTTCAAATTTTAGTTAAAGCAAGCGTTTGCCGCTCCATTACCACACATTCAGCCAAACATTTCACATGGCTTTTTACTACTTTTGCCACGCAAACATTTTAATCAAGAAAAAGAGATGAAACAATTCATAGCTCACTTGCTTCTGTTGGCGCTCACCATCGCTTGCCACACACAAGCATCGGCACAAGAAAACAGCGACACCCTCTACGTTTACGACTCCTGGCAAGGCATCACATCTACCTCACCGGCATCGCTAATCATTAATCCTTTTTTCAGAGTTCACACCTGTCTGGAGTATTCGTTTGATGCCGACAGCCGCGCACGCAACGTCTTGCGCAACCAAGCCCTCGCCGTGGCAATAGGCGACACCACATGGCTCGTCAACGGCTCCTACTTGCAGCGTCACTACACTTGCAGCAGCCGCATTGCAAGCAACTACATGCCTCTTTATTTCTCAGCAAAAATTGCATTTTTGCGCTATGAGCCGGCCGCTTTGTCAAACGACGAATTGCTTGCAAACGCCGTCAACTACTACTCACCCACAGTTGACGCACTGATTGCCAATTCCGACATTTTCATGTATGAATCCGCCCCCTACTATCTTATCGACACCAAGGAAAAGACCGTGACAGAAGTCAACAGCAAATTTTTGTCACAACTTCTTGAGCGTTACCCCGACCTGTTGCGACGCTACACTATGATGAAAGACTATAAGAAAACTTATATGGTGAATTTCTTTTTCATGGAATATGTTGACCGCTACAACAGCGACCCTGACACTCCGGCTCTCTCCAACGAGGACAAGCAGCAGCCATAACAACAGCACGCTACGTTTTTACCGCCGGCACGCCCAGCACACTTGCCAAACACCTCAATACCACTGCACACCGTTGCTGTAGCTTGAACGCTTGTCATACTTCAAGTCGCTAAGCAACGACGACTTCACAGCTATGTGGAAACTATATGATTTGTAGGGACCCACAGGCACAAAACTTGCACTCATGGTGAAGCAGTGCATTTCACGCGACACATTGCAGTTCATGTAAGCTATCTTGCCTGTGTCGAAGTTATAGCTTGCCGAGAATGAGAAACGCCAGTTTTTTGTAGGTTGCAACGAACCAGAAAAACTCAAGTTTTGCGTAAACTTGCCTTTATACTCCATTTTCTTTTTGTCAAACTCGCCATAACCATAGTTCACCGAGTAGTTGGCCGACAAGCTCCAAGGGCAACTCCATTGCATATATCCGTCTGGGTTCAGCTTTATGTCGCTGCTCGACGCTTGCTCCGAGTCTTCAAGATTTTCAGGGCTTTCAGGTAACTGGTCAGGCTGCTGCTCTTTCTTGGGCTGTTCCTTTTTCTTCTTGCGCCACTTGCTGAACGTGTCGTTGCTCAACGTGTAGGAGAACGACGTGCCAGTGCTCGACAGCCTGCCCCAACCTCCACCATGAAACAATCTGAGCTTATTAATCCTCACTGGGTTGCCATATTCGTTGAGTGCATATTTATACACGTCCCATGTGGCGTTAAGGTTCAAGTTGAAACCTTTCATGAGTCTGAGCATCATGGTAGTGTTAAGGTTGCTCCAGCGCAACGAGTCGGCAGCCATGTTATATGACTGCGACAGTGTGAAATTCTCAATCAGCGACACTTTCTTAAAGCCAGTGCTGTCTTCGTTGCTCTTAACCTTGGCCTCAAGGTTGTTGGCTATGCTGAACGAAACGGTTCCAGTCTTGCCTGTGCCCGGTGTGCCATACAGCGAGTTAGAAAAATAGCTGTATTTTTCTATATGGTTCTTGCCTTCGGCATCGGTATAGGCATAGCGGCCATAGTAGCCCCAAAATGGGCTGCTGAAATCAGGTGCGGCCGAGAGCGACACCGTGGGCGTGATGACGTGTCTTATCATCTGCACCTTATCACCAAAAATGCGCAGTGGCTTGAAGAATCCATACAGCTTGGTGTTGAGCGACAACGAGGCGTTGAAGTCAAACACGTTATAGAAATTATAACTTGTATCACGCACCACGGCGCTTGCATTGGGGTCCCACTGGCGACGCACTTTGTTGGTGTACATGCGGTCGTTGAGCGACACCGACGGTGTAACGTTTATATACTTAAACAGATTGAACGTTGCCGAGATTGGCACTTGATGCGTCATGCCGTTGCGCCAGTCTTTCACAAGGCTCTTTTTGAAAAATTGGTCTTGTTTTGCCGTCAGCGAATTTTGGAAACGTCCGGAGTACGACAGCCTTATCTTCTCATACCATTTCTCGTCGCCCACGGCGTGTTTGCGCTTAAAAGGAGCCAGCTGCGACATTGTGAGCGTAAAGTTAGGAAATGACACGCTCACCGTGGAGTCGGCTGTGCGCTGCGACACGCTCGCCGTGGTGGATAGCGACCATTTTGAGCCCGGAAACTTATATGTCATATTCACCGTGCTGCTCTTAGTGTTTTCGGTGAAATTCTGGCTATAATAGTCATCAAGGTTGTTTCGAGAATATCCGCTCGTGGAGAAATTCACGCTCGCCGACAAACTCATGTTGGGGTTTGCCTTGGCATTTTGGCTGTGCGACCACTGTATTCTGAAATTCTTCATCTTGTTGTAGTCCGACTCGCCTTTGTCGCCGGTCACAGTGGTCAGATAGCTCACATTGAAGCTGCCCGAATACTTGTAGCGTTTCACATAGCTCGACTGTGCCGTCAGTCCCCACGAGCCGCGAGTGTAAATCTCGCCAGTCAGGGCCAAGTCCATATATTTGCTTAAAGCGAAATAATAACCTCCGTTGCGCAAATAAAAGCCTCGGTTGTAATCCTCACCAAACGTTGGCATAAGCACACCGCTGCTATATTTGTCGGTAAAGGGGAAATAGCCAAACGGCACGGCCACAGGCAGGGGCAAGTCCTCAAGCACCATGTAAGCCGGGCCTGTCACAATATTCTTTTTCGGAATTACCTTGCCTTTTGTGAGCTGCAGATAAAAGTGGGGATGGTCGTGGTCGTTACAAGTGGTGTATCGTCCATTCTGTATGTAATACTCACCATTCTCCATCTTCTTTGTGATGCCGCCTGTCAGGTAGCCCTCTCCTTGCGTGGTCATGATGTCAGTGATGTATCCGCGCTGACTCTTGAAGTTATAATTCATGGCCTTCGACTTATACTCGTCGTTGCCCTGCTTAAACACCGGAGTTCCCTTGATTTCACCTGTTGTGTCTGGACGTCCCACGGCATGCACCTCGCTTTTGTCCATGTCCATGTTAATCTCGTCGGCATTCAGATTTATTTGTCCATAGGTGATATTGCCCTGACCATACATTCTTGCGTCTTTCTTTCCATAAAGCACAAGCGAGTCTTTGGCAGAAAAATCCACCACATGGTCAAGGTCAACAAAATGCGTCACAAATTTTGAAGTATCGACCGCTGCTGCCGTATCGGTGGCAGCGTGTGCGGCAGCTGTGTCGGCAGGATTGGCCGTTGGCACAGTCTGTGCGTTACCATAGTTGCCCCCGGCAATGTTAATGCCAATGACAGCCAGCAATGTCGCTACCGATATGTGAGCTTTCTTCAACTGAAAAATCTAATTTCTTTACGCAAAGTGCAAAATTAAGCATTTATCACTATTTACACTCATCTTTGCGACATAATAAATGTTATCTCGCCCCACAAAAGAACCATGAAAATCATCACTTCGATTGCTCCTCAGCACGCAATTCCGCGTCAATGGAGGCATAGTCGGGCTCTCCAAACAGCTCTGCCATAGCATCAAATCTCTGCGTAGTGCCAGCGCCAAACTTGCTCAGTTGTGCCCTCACTTTTTCTATTGGCTTGGCTGGAGCTATGTGCGACTTGCTATAGAATTTGTCGGCATAGCACACCACCTTTTCCTCAAGGCTCTGCGGCACCATGTCGCGGTGCGGCAACGGCAGATTTTGCGCTATTATCTCCTCTGTCGTCAAGCCGGCTCCGGTGTGCCTCTCGCACACCAGCGCGTGCCTATACAAGCCTATGCTGTCGAGCAACTTCTTGCCAATTATTCCGTGGCATATATATGGCTCTGTTCCGTAGCAGAATATGCTTGGAGCATTGGTCTTAAACATGCCTATATCATGCAGCATGGCAGCCTCATACACAAAATCCTCATCTATGGGACAGTGATTTGCTATTAAGCGTTCACACAGTTGTTTTGACAATTCCGCCACTTGACGGCTATGAGCCATCAGCAACTTGTAGTCGTCATTGCCTGGCTTATAATATCTCTCAATAATTGAATTATAGTCTATCATTTTCCCCTCTCCGGCTTAGCCGAAACAAAACTGGTTGTCACCCCACGCCACATTGCACACGCACATCTGCTGTCACAATGCCACTTTTTGCGTCAGGTTGCCAATCTTCACGATATAGATTCCACGCGAATTTATCTTCAGCTCCGACGTGCCCGGATTAAGCGTGGCCGACGACACCAGTTGACCCAATATCGTGAACACGCGCACCTGTATGCGGTGTTGTGTCCTTATCACTATAGCCTCATTGTTGCTGAAGATTTCTATTCCGTCGGTCTGCCCTGGGTCGGTCAGGCTTCTGCCCACCACACGCCGCGTTGACTCACGCCACTGAAGCTGGGCGTGAATATCCACGCTCATCATCAGGCTCAACGCCACAAGCAGAACGACTAAAATTCTCTTCATGAATCTATGCCTTTGTCTTTATTTGTGGCAAAGATACTGCAAAAATCAATACGCAAGCCACAACGCAACGAAGTTTTTAGTCTTTTATTGCATCGCATCACAATTTATCAGCATTTTCTTTTGCACCATCACAAAAAAGTGGGTTGATGCAACCGCACCAACCCACTATCATTTTAATTTCTGCAATGCACGATTTATTCGTCAAACAGCTCCGACTCAACCATGGCGCACAGGGCGTGATACACCGGTAAGTGATATTCCTGAATACGGTAGGTCTCGGTGGCTGGCACACCTATGAACGCATCAGCCAAACCCTTCATCTTGCCACCGCCATGGCCAGTCATGGCCACCACTTTCACCCCTATTGCCTTTGCCACTTGGCAAGCTCTCACCACATTTCCAGAGTTGCCCGACGTGGAAAGCCCTATCAGCACGTCGCCCTCGCGTCCGTAGCCATAAACCTGCTGCGCAAACAGCATATCGGCTCCGTTGTCGTTGGCCACGGCTGTGCCTATAGCCGTCTGGTCGTCAAGCGACACCGCGCGTATTCCTTTTTGCAAACGGCTGCCCAAATACTCGCCATCATCGGGGCAGGCATCGGCAATAGCCTGTTTCTCATCATTACTCAATGGGCGGTGAAGCTTGAAGCCCTTCATAAGCTCACCCACTATGTGGGTAGCGTCGGCAGCACTTCCGCCGTTGCCGCACGTCATGACCATTCCTCCCTGCTTGCCGCAATCAAGCAGCAACTCAAACGCCTTGGCTATGTTTTCTCTGCACTCTTCGAGCTGCGGATAATGCTCAAACAGAAGTTCAAATTCTTTTTTCGTTCTTTCTTTCATGACACTATATATGATGCAATCGACAATGCGGCATAATCGCCCAAATTCTCACCAAGTTCTGCCGGCACAATCTTGCACACATTGCTTGCAAGTGGCAGAGCCTCCTTGGCAATCTCTTTTTCCATAGCAGGAATGAGCAGTTCGCCAGAACGGGCAAAAATGCTGCCTATCACAATCATCTCCGGGTTGAGTATGTCAATCAGCAGCGACAGGGCACGGCCCAAATAGCGGCCAGATGTCTCATACACCTCCAGGGCATCTTCCTTGCCTTCCAGTGCCTTCATTGCCACGTCTTTTGCGCTGATGTCGTGAATGGAGTTGACATTGTCGCAAAACGAGGGTTTTTGATTCATTTCAAACATTTCAAGAGCCTTTGTTGTGGCAAGTTGGGCAATGCCACCGCCACTGCAGTAGCCCTCAAACGAGCCACGCTTACCATAGCCCACAGGACCTTGCTCGCTAAGGCTCACATGCCCCACCTCACCGGCATTGTCGTTAGTTCCGGCATAAAGGTGTCCGTCAAGAATCAAACCCGAACCCATGCCTGTGCCAAACGTGAGAAAAATCACATTATCGTGTCCCTTTCCTGCACCAAATTTCCACTCGGCCAGAGCGCAGGCGTTGGCATCGTTTTGCAGACCGGCTTTCACATGATAGCGGTCTTCTATCAATTTCACTATTGGTATGTTGTCCCAGCCAGGCAAGTTTGGCGGCGACATCACAACTCCGGTTTTGCTGTCGAGAGGACCTCCGCAGCTTATGCCTATCGCCTCCACCTCATGCCCCATGGCCATCACCTTGTCGAGGGCGAAATAAATGTTGTCGAGCGTCTGCTCCACACCCTTTTTAGTTTCAGTCAAGAAATATTCCTTGTGCAGAATGTTAACATTCTCGCCATCAACTTCACCAAGCACCACGGCACACTTTGTGCCGCCAATGTCCAGTCCTACTAAATATTTACTCATATCTTAAATAGTTTATTTTTATTTATTGTTTGATAATATCATGATTAATCGTCAAATCTCACTCTTCAAGCAAGTTCACCTCTTTCACCGTTTTACCGGTCACTTTAAGTGTCTTGATTTCAAATGGTGTGAAACTGCCACGCCACGTCACGCCGCCGCTTGCTATGCGCAACGATGTTTCCACCGGCTTTCCGAGCGTTTCCACACACCGCACTATCATCGACTTGCCGTCCTCGCTCTGCTTCACGGCAGCCACATCTACGTTTTGAGCCTCTATTTCCATAAACGAGTTGTGCAGCGGCAATTTTCCGCCATGTATGCCCTGGTAGCAAAACCGTGGGCGATACATGAATTCTGCGCTGTGACGAGGCACATTGGCGTCTTTCCAGTCGCCATCGTGCGGCAGAAGCATCATCTTGAAGCTATGCACTCCCTGGTCTAACCAGCGGTATGCATTTTCAAGCTCCATGTCGAGGTCGGCAGGATAGTGGTGGCAATAGACCGAGCTGCGAGCCACCGAGAGCCGCAAGTCACTTCCGCTCACGCTATAGCCATATTTGGCGTCATTAATCAGCGTCATGCCTCGCGTGACACCGTCGGCAGTGCCGGTCACGTCAACCCAACGCTGTCCGGGGTTTTCCAAGCCATCGGTGGCACGCTCCATAGCCGCGTATGGGATTTCATACACCGATTTGGCTTCTTTCACTGCCACAGGGAATGAGAACTTCAGCATTTTGCGATGTTCGTGCCAGTCAAGTTCCACGTCGGCATATATTTCTCTTTTTCCGGCAAGCATTTTCCAGTCGATGCACAGCGACGAATTGCCATAGCGGCTGCGCACCCTCAACTTAGCCACGAGTGGCCCGCTTTCAAGCACATCTATATTTGCCTCCTTAAACGCACCTGCCACATCTTCATATTTCTGCACAGTGTGGCTCCAAGTGTCGCTGCGGTCGTTCATCACTATGGCGCGACAAGCCTTGCCGTCAAAGAGAGCTTTGCCTGTGGTCTTGTCGGTCAGCGATATGGTGCCGTCACTGTTGACTGAGAATCGGTAATACTCGTTTTCCATCACATTGCCCTCGGCATGAGCCGTGTGTATCAACTGTGGTGCTTTGCCTGGAGCTATGCGCACTTGTGTGTAGCCCATGGCCGGAATCTTAACCATTA
Organism: uncultured Muribaculaceae bacterium; assembly: GCA_934675575.1. GTDB lineage: Bacteria > Bacteroidota > Bacteroidia > Bacteroidales > Muribaculaceae > Sodaliphilus. Next base: position 14,233 of record CAKUQQ010000007.1, on the reverse strand, counting down.
TCTCTATGCCCTTGCGAGTGAAAAACACCGTGTTGGGTTGCACAAGCTGAAATGGCAACTGGCGTCCACTGCCGTCGGTAACTTGATATTCAGGCAAGGGGTCAGTCCACCCTATTTGATGCACAACAGTGGTTTCCACCTCCCAAGCATTGGGGTTAAACACTACTATGTAGTGCGACTGCGAATCGTCGGTTGGCACTTGCCACTCCAGTTTCTGCAAAGCCATTTCTGCCATGCTGTCGGCCTCATCAACTATTCGTCCGAAAGCTCTCTCGGCTTTCAGCGTGGTTGGCTCGTCGCAAGTGCCGGCAAGCGAGTCGTGAAACTGGTAGAGCGACAACTCGTTCCACAGTTCCTCATATCTTTTTCGCAAGTATTTTGCGCCCCAGTTGCCTCGTCCCGTCTCGCAAATTCGCTCGCTGAAAATCAATGCTGTTTCGCTCATGCGGTTGCCCTGCTTTATGGGTATATTGGCCGTGTAGCAGCCCACGGCGTGGTGCTGCAAGTCGTCTTTAAGCACAGGCAAATCAAGTTTTTTTGCACGCATTTCAGAAAAATAGTCTGTCACGGTGCCATACTCTATTTCGGGCGCGCCTTTCTCTTTGCGCAACTTGTCGATGGAGCGCAAATTTTCCTTGGTCGGGCCACCTCCGTGGTCGCCCACGCCATAAAACGTCATAAATGTGTCGATTGGTTGCCCCTTGCGCCCTATTTGCGCCCTCAGAGCCCCCTCCACATCGCCGGTGGCGGCATAGTTGTCCTGTATGTGATAAGTCAGCACACGGCTGCCGTCGGGTCCTTCCCACCAAAACATCTCGGCAGGAATGTCCTTTTCACCAGGATTTGGCCGGAAAAACACATAATTTTCCATTCCAAGTTTCTTGTAAATCTGTGGTATGTTGCCATTGTGGCCAAATGAGTCGGGGTTAAATCCCACTTTGGCGGTGCGCCCCACGAGCCTGCGGAATGTGTGCTGGGCATACAATCCCTGTCGCACAAGCGACTCTCCGCACGGCATGTTCATGTCGGGCTCTACCCAAAAACCGCCCACTATGTCCCAGCGGCCCTCGTTTATGCGCTTTCTGATTTCTTGAAGCATTGCCGGGTCGTTTTCCGACACCCATTTGTAGAATTGCGCCGAACTGCCCACAAACTTCATTTCCGGATTTTCATTCATTCTGTCGAGCACAGAGCGAAATGTGCTGTGTACCACCGCCATGCCCTCAAGCCACGACCAAAACCACATGGCATCTATATGTCCGTGGCCTATCATTCTAAACTTGTATTTGCGGTCTTCGTCACTCCACTTGCCTGTGGCTTCTTGAGCCGAGAGCGACAGCGGCATCACCGTGGCACCAAGCACCATGGCGGTTTTCTCCAGAAAACTCCTGCGAGTCATTCCTTTTTTAATTCCAGAATTCATGATTGGTCTATATCTTTGGATTAAGACAGGGGATTCCTCTGCACAACCTAAGGTAAGCAAAGTTGCTTGAGCGGCTCACACCCCATCGGGTTACAAAAAACTAAGTAAAGATAAAACAATCTGAGCGCAACTGCAAATCGTCATTCTCGCGCCCCCTCGCACAAACGCATCACTCACCACCCTAATGCGCCTGACGCACACCGTCTAACTGCCACGCGCGTTTTCTGCATCAAGGCAAATTAATTGGCATTAATTTTGCTCATTTAAAGTAAATGACTAATTTTGCCATGCCTTTTAGTCAGGCAGACGGCTGGTGTCAGTTTTTACTGCCAAGGCAAAATGAAGGCATGCTGTTAATTTAGAGGAAAAATGAAAAAGTTATTTTTACCAGTTGCACTATTTGCTATGATGAGCACAATTTTGGGTTCATGCAACAATACTGGAACAAATTCCGGTGACCAAAATGATTCTATCGACAGCATTGATTCGGTTGCGGCCGACTCCGACTCTCTGCTTCTTGGCAAAGAACAGGCTGTGGTCGGCAAGGTGCTTGACGGTGCAATGAACAGCATTGTAATTTTGACCGATAAGGGCGACACTTTGTGCTACAGTTATCCCGACCTTCCACAAGAAAAACGCGCAGGCTGGAAGATTGACGACATTGTGATTGTGAAATTCGTGAAAGTGAAGCTCGACGGTGAGGTTCAAGACAGCGTGACGGGTCTTTACCTCGGTAGCAAGTAACACACCCAACTTGCACCTGTAAAATTTTTAGTGAGCAAAATGCGGTAATAGCTCAGTTGGTAGAGTGGAAGCTTCCCAAGCTTCAGGTCGCGGGTTCGAGCCCCGTTTACCGCTCCACAAATATCAGAGAGATTGGCTTATGCAAACAAGCCAGTCTCTCTTTTTTATTGAGTTTATAGCAACAGGAAACCTCTAATCACGAAATCGCTTTAACCAGCAATGGACATGAGCACAAGCACCATAACCGCCTGTTAACAAGAGCGGCACACATCACATCAAAATCCATCAAAACAGCCGTCAATTCCTTTATTTAACCATTGTTGGTTTACACAGGAAATGATATTTCCCCAATTTGCTATTCCTTTGCATCAGAAAACAAAAAAGGAGGTAATTATGTATTGCAACACCACAAAGCAAGTTTCGGCAAGCGACCACGTTTTTGCCACACTGAAACAAAACGGCAAGGTTCTCGCCAACCTCAGCAGCAGCAATTTCGCCAGTCTGAGCGATGTCATTGAAGCCGTGAAAAAACTCGTAGGCAAGCTGTCGGGCATGTGCGAACTCAACATCAGAAACAAAACACAAGGTTGGAGCATCGACATGATGCTTGCACACCGCAATTCATTTTTAAGGCTTGGAGGGGCCATGAGAGCATTATGAAAGATAATTCAATAGCCTTATGGTGGGCAAAAGTGATGGTGATTCCGGCCATTGTAGTCCTGTTCTTTATTTGCCTTAGCCTCAACGCCGCCTGAACCAACCTTTTTCATGCCATCTTTAATTCAAAAAAAAATCAAATTCTGATTTTACTTTTCGTTTTTCAGTGGGTCATATAATCGTAACGTCCATTAAAAAGAGCTCGACAATAATGGCAACGCATAACGAAGACTTGTTTTCTGTAACTATCAGGCGACATCTTCAAGAGAGTAACAAAATAAGTGAAAATTAAAAAAATTACGATTATGGACTCAAAGATGAATATCAGCAAAGCAACACTCATTGCCATAACATTGTTGCTTAGCACGACAGCCTTTGCTCAACACAGACATCATGGTCATGTGCACCCTTATATCTATCGCCCAGCCGTGGTGAGAGTAGTGAATCGTCCTGCCGTAACTACCCATGTCAGCAACCGATTGAGCAAGAAAGACCGCTTGGACATGGCTTTGGCTTACTTACATAACAACAAGTCACTTAGCATATCAAAATATAGCAAGATGACAGGCTTGACAAAAGCAACAGCTGAAGCAGAACTTGATGCATTTGCAATCAGCAAGAGTAATCCAATCAAAATGGTAATGAACGGCAAGAAGAAACTTTATGTCGTATGATGATAGAAGACAAAGACATCATTCGGGCTATTCGTGAGAAATCCGAAATGGGCTTTCGGCTATTGATGCAGAAATACAAGCAACCTATATATTGGCATATCCGCCGACTGGTTGTTGCACATGACGATGCACAAGATGCCACACAGGAAGCCTTCATCAGAATTTTTCGCTCCTTTGATAAATTCAGAGATGATAACTCTTTCCGTGGTTGGATTTTCCGAATAGCCACAAATGAGGCACTTCGACTGATTGACTCTCGAAAACAAGAGCAAGTTTCATTAGAAGAAGATGAGAATGAAGCTAATCGCATCATGGCAGACAATTATGTGGATTATTCCGACTTGGAAGCCGTGAAGTTGCAAAAAGCGATTCTATCATTGCCAACCAAGCAACAAGCCACATTCAACCTTCGCTATTATGACGAACTCAGTTACACGGAGATTGCAGAAGCGATAGGCTCCACACCCTCTGCTGTGAAGATGAACTTCCACATCGCCAAAGAGAAAATCATCGAATACATGAATTCAAACGACTAAAAGTGTGAAAAAAATGATGAACAAAGAATTTGATTTCGATAAAATCGGTAAACGAATGCCTTATACTACTCCAGAAGGATTCTTCAACAATCTTGAAGATGATATTTGGAAAGAAGTTAAAGACGATTGTCAAGAAAAGAAAAACGACAAAGCCGTCACAATAGAGCAACGACAAGAGAGGAGTAAATCAGCCAAGTTTCACCTCTTTATGCGAAGCGTGATAGCAGCAGCTGCATCTATAGCTTTGGTACTCGTCATACACATGAACTTCTTCAAGTCAAACAACGCTTCCTCCATCAACGATGTTGACCAAGCTTTCTGCCAGCTCACCACAGATGACCAGGCTTACTTGCTGAGCATCTACCAAGATGATGTCTTTATCAACGAATAAGTGCCATAAAAGCACACAAAACAAAATTATAACAACACACAAAATAGAGAATTATGAAATACATAATCAGAACTTTTGTTATCACAATCATAATGATTGCATCTTGTGCCACGACCTTTGCACAACAGAACACCCCACAGAGTCAAAAACAGAGACAGCGCATCTCTCGAGAACAGCTTGCCGAGGTGCAGGCTAAGCACATTGCTGGCGAGTTGGCTTTCAGCGATGCAGTTACCGATAAGTTCGTCAAAACTTACTGCAACTGCCAAAAGGAAATTTGGGCATTGGGGCCTCGACAACGTCACAACAAGCAGGGGCTATCTGAGCAAGAAAATGAGGAACGCATCAAGCAACGCTTTGCCATGAGCGAAAAAATACTGAACATTCGCCAAAAATATTATAAAGAATACTCGAAATTCCTCACCCAAACACAAATTGAAAAAGTTTATGAACAAGAGCGCAAGATGATGAACCGCCTTGCAAAACGTGGACAAAGACGTTCAACCCCAATGCGACATAAATAATGAAAAGTAAAATGTTCTTATTATTCGCCCTACTGAATTTGCTCTGTTGGGGCGAAGCTTTTGCACAAGAGATTGTTTTCTCTAAAGAAACATTCTCATTTGAAAATATAACCGTGCCTTATAGAAAGGCAACAGTTCCTGGTCTTGGCGACAAGGCTTCACTCGTCATCTATCTCCACGGAGGTTCAAGTAAAGGCAATGACAATGAGACCCAAATGCAAGAGCCTGGCATCAATGCCATCATCACATGGTTGGCAGAAAACAACCATAAGGCCATCATGCTCGTTCCTCAATGCCCGACCAATATGTCTTGGCTTGGAACTATGCAAGACGCTATTGTCCATTTGCTACAGACTTTCATTGACCGTGGTGTGGCAGATGCCAACAAGGTTTACATATTCGGTGGTTCTATGGGTGGAACAGGCACATGGAATATGCTTTCCAATCATGCTGACTTTTTTGCTGCGGCGATGCCGGTTGCCGGCAATCCCACTGGTTTGAATGCAGAAGCTGTCTCAAAGACACCACTTTTTACGGTGATGGGCACTGCTGACAAAATCATGAAAATATCCAATGTAGAAACTTTCCTAAAGGATATGGATAATTTTCATGCCGAATACAAGTTCAATATAGAAGACGGCTGGACTCATGAAGATGTGTGTAAGAACAGCTATACTGCCGAACGGTTGGGTTGGATTTTTGGACACACAAAATCTTCTGCCGGCATTATAGACATAACCAACAATGAAAATAAAATTGACAAGGTCGTTTGGTTCACCATAAATGGGCAAAAGCTAGCCACCGTCCCCATGCAAAAAGGCATTTATATAAAGACCTCCGTTTATGCCAATGGAAGTTTTTCATCGCAAAAATGCTACATAAAATAAATTCTTTTCCCCTCCAATAGTTCACTAATCATTTGGAGGGGATTTTTATTTAATGAAAAAACGGAACAAATGGTTTTAGCAATCCTTTTTTTCTATTAGCTTTGCAACATCATTACAGAGTAACACCATTTTAAATGCAGAAGTTATGAAAGGATTTGTATTTGCCATGCTTACAGCCGCATGCGTCATGACATCGTGCCACCGCGGCGCAGCCACACAAGAGTCAGCCATACAAGCCGACACGTTGCCCGACGACTCCGTGACGGCCTACTCACTTGTGGGCAACTGGGTCAGACCTCTCTTGGGTCAAGACTCCGTCAGAGGGTTCAGCCTACGCACCGACAGCACAGTCGTGCCCATAAACAACATAACTTCGCACGTGAAATTCTGGAAAGTGAATGCCGACTGCGACACCTTGTTTCTGATTTCAGAAGACACAAAGACTGGTGCAACCAGCGCCACCGCCTACAAAATAAGAAGCCTTGACAACGACTCGCTTGTGCTTGTACTCGACGGAGTTGCATTCAGCTTCGCACGCCACCAGCACATGTGATGTGCGTGCCACAGGCTCCTTGCCACCAGCAACCCTCTAATGCCCCCACACAGCATTTCGCCTCATTTTTGCTGCTAAATTCACCACAATTAACTGTACGACGTAGAGCGGTTTTGGATTTTTTGAGTAATTTTGCAGAAATAAGAAATGTTGACTAAGAACTCAGTTCTTCACTATTGAGAATTTTCAAAAAACTTTAGAATAAAGTACTATTATTTTAAAACAAACTATTATGGTTTATTCACAGGAAGTACAGAACATGTGCTGCGTAGCAAAGGGTGCTAACCATCCTTCCGCTCCAATCCCAGAGGAGGGTAAATGGGTTAGATCAAAAGAAATCAAAGATGTTTCGGGCTTTACCCACGGAATTGGCTGGTGTGCCCCTCAACAAGGAGCTTGCAAACTTTCGCTCAATGTGAAAAATGGTGTCATCGAGGAATGTCTCATCGAGACTATCGGTTGCTCTGGTATGACTCACTCTGCAGCTATGGCTGCCGAGATTCTTCCTGGCAAAACAATTCTCGAAGCTCTAAACACCGACTTGGTGTGCGATGCCATCAACACTGCAATGCGTGAATTGTTCCTCCAGATTGTGTATGGCCGCACTCAAAGCGCGTTCAGCGAGGGTGGTCTTGTGGTTGGTGCTTCTCTTGAAGACCTTGGCAAGGGACTCCGCAGCCAGGTTGGCACAATGTTTGGCACAAAGGCCAAAGGCGTGCGTTACTTGGAGATGACCGAAGGCTATGTGACACGCATGGCTCTCGACGAGAACGACGAAGTTATCGGCTACGAGTTTGTGAGCCTTGGCAAATTCACTGATGCTCTCAAGAAGGGCAGCACACCTGAAGATGCCCTTGCAGCAGCCAAAGGACACTATGGCCGTTTCGAGAATGCAGCTAAGTATATTGACCCACGTAAAGAATAATATAAGGAGGATATAGCTATGATTAGAAAAGTTAGTTTTGAATCACAAGACCGTCGCGAAAAGCAGATTCTTGCTGCCCTTAACGCCGCTGGCATCAAAGACATTGAAGAAGCCAACGCCATTTGCGACCAGTATGGTATCGATCCTTATAAAACTTGCGAGGAAACACAGCGCATCTGCTTTGAAAATGCAAAGTGGGCCTATGTGGTTGGCGCTGCAATCGCACTGAAGAAAGGCTGCAAAAACGCTGCCGACGCTGCCGAGGCCATCGGTTTGGGTCTGCAATCATTCTGCATTCCTGGAAGTGTAGCCGACGACCGCAAGGTGGGTATCGGTCACGGTAACCTCGCAGCCCGTCTGCTCCGTGACGAGACCAAATGCTTCGCTTTCTTGGCTGGTCACGAGAGCTTCGCTGCTGCTGAAGGCGCAATCAAGATTGCCGGTGCTGCCAACAAGGTGCGCAAAGAGCCTCTGCGCGTTATCTTGAACGGTCTTGGCAAAGACGCTGCCAAAATCATCAGCCGCATCAACGGTTTCACTTATGTGCAAACTCAATTCGACTACTTCACTGGTGAGCTTAACGTGGTTTCAGAAACCGCTTACAGCAACGGTGAGCGCGCCAAAGTGAAATGCTATGGTGCCGACGACGTGCGCGAAGGCGTGGCCATCATGTGGAAAGAGGGCGTTGACGTGTCAATCACAGGTAACTCTACCAACCCAACCCGCTTCCAGCACCCAGTGGCAGGAACTTACAAAAAAGAGCGCAACCTCAAGGGCCTTCCTTATTTCAGCGTTGCTTCTGGTGGTGGCACAGGCCGCACTCTTCACCCAGACAACATGGCTGCAGGTCCTGCAAGCTACGGTATGACCGACACTATGGGCCGCATGCACTCTGACGCTCAATTCGCAGGTTCTTCTTCAGTTCCTGCACACGTAGAGATGATGGGCTTCCTCGGCATTGGCAACAACCCTATGGTAGGCTGCACAGTGGCTGTGGCAGTTGACGTGGCTCAAGCTCTTGCAAAATAAGAACCAGCACAGCAGCAAGCATAACCGTGCGCTGCACACTATCACATAGCATGCCACTGCGGTTTGCTGGCTGAAAAACAATAACAAACTTCCGCACATCACACCCGATGTGGCGGAAGTTTTCTTTTTAGCATAACCTTTGCCAAACTTAATTTGCTAAACACAAAGACCATAAAGCGAAAGATTTGTAACTTTGTCTAAATATACTCCTACTGACAATGCAAAACATAAATAATGGCATAGTGAAGACCGTAAGGTCGCTCACAATGAAAAAAAACAGAGACGAAGAAGGGCTTTTCGTGGCCGAGGGCATGAAGTGCGTGCGCGACACATGGGGCAACTTCAAGTGCCGCTGGCTCATAGCCACGCAGGCATGGTACGACCAGTTTGGCAACAGCAGCATGATTGACAACATAGTGTTTGCCACAAAGGCGCAAATGGCAAAAATATCACAGTTCAGCACTGCAAGCGATGTGCTGGCCGTCTATGAGATTCCGCCTACAAAAATCGACAATCAGCGCGTGGCCAGTCAGCTCAACATTGTGCTCGACAATGTGCAGGACCCCGGCAACCTCGGCACAATAATACGTCTTGCCGACTGGTATGGCATAAAAGACATTTTTGCCACCATAGGCACCGTAGATGTCTATAACCACAAAGTAGTGCAAGCCACTATGGGAGCCATTTCACGCGTCAGCGTGCATTATTGCGACGTGGAGCAAATGCTTTTGTCCGACTTCCCCGACATGCCGGTCTATGGCACTTTTCTTGACGGCGAGAACATCTATGGCAAGTCTCTTGAGCAAAAAGGATTCGTTATTTTTGGCAACGAGGGGCAAGGCATAGGCAAAAAGCTCGCCAAGACAGTCAATGTGCGGCTGCTGATTCCTGCGTGGCCCCACGACGGTGCCACAAGCGAATCGCTCAACGTGGGCGTGGCGGCAGCCATCACCATAAGTGAATTCAAGCGCAGCGCGCTGGCAAAATAAGCTACATACAAAGGAACAAACATGGCAAAAGGAAAAACTATTTGGTATTGCAAAAACTGCGGAGCAGAGTCGCCAAAATGGATTGGGCACTGCCCTGCCTGCGGCGAGTGGAACAGCTACATCGAAGAGCCTGTTGTGCCAAAAAGTGGCAAAACTCTGCTTGGCAGCACCGATGCCGACCGCAAACATGCCACTCCGGTAAAAATATCAGAAATCAAGGCCGAGACACTGCCACGCATCACCTTGCCTAGCAGTGAGCTCAACCGTGTGCTTGGCGGAGGTCTTGTGCCCGGTTCCATCATATTGCTCGGTGGTGAGCCTGGCATAGGCAAGTCAACACTCGTCTTGCAAAATGTGCTTCGCATCAGAAGCCGCAAAGTGCTCTATGTGTCGGGCGAGGAAAGCCCACAGCAATTGCGCATGAGAGCCGACCGTATAGCCGGAGGCAAAATGGACTGCGAGTGCTACCTGCTGTGCGAAACCTCGCTCAGCAGCATATTTGCCAGCATTAATGAGAACAAACCAGACTTGATAATAGTTGACTCCATACAGACCATTGCAAGCGATGAGCTCGACTCCGCTGCCGGCAGCGTGAGTCAAGTGAGAGAATGTGCCGCTGCGTTTCTGCGCTATGCCAAGAGCACAAACACCCCGGTGGTGCTAATAGGCCACATCAACAAAGAAGGCAGCATAGCCGGCCCAAAGGTGCTTGAGCACATAGTCGATGCAGTGCTTCAGTTTGAGGGCGACCAGCACTACATGTACCGCATTTTGCGCGCCATCAAAAACCGTTTTGGTAGCACAAGCGAAATGGGCATATATGAAATGCGCGAAGATGGTCTGCGAGAAGTGAAGAACCCAAGCGAAATGCTTCTTTCCCACAGCGACGAGAACTTGTCGGGCGTGGCAATCGGTGTAACCGTCGATGGCGCGCGGCCGTTTATGATTGAGACCCAAGCTCTGGTGAGCACAGCGGCCTATGGCACTGCCCAACGCTCAGTGACCGGCTTTGACCAGCGGCGCATGAACATGCTCCTTGCCGTGCTCGAAAAGCGCGTAGGGTTTAAGTTGGCGCAAAAAGACGTGTTTCTCAACATAGCCGGAGGTTTAAAAGTCAACGACCCTGCTCTCGATTTGGCTGTAATATGCGCCATTTTGTCGTCAAACGTTGACATGGCCATAAACTCTGGTGTGTGCATGAGCGGTGAGGTGGGACTTTCTGGTGAGTTGCGCCAAGTGACGCGCATTGAGCAACGCATAGGCGAAGCCGACAAACTCGGTTTCAACACCATTATAATCCCCAAAGGCAACACTAAGGGCATAAGCCACGACCGCTTCAAAATCAAAATTGTTGAAGCCGGCAAAGTGGAAGAAGCGTTCAGATTTCTTTTTGGTTAAATGCGAGTTTACTCTCTGAACATTGCTTTGGATAAGTTTTTTGTTAACGATAGTTAAACCCGGCTGTTGCATTAAACCTTTTGACTTTTTCCAAGTCAAAATAGCGAACAAGATGATAGAAGCCTTGTTCAAGCAACAAACAAAAACAGAAATAAATTATTCAGAGCTTCAAACAAAAAACAACTTACTTTTTCAAAATAATAAAACAAAACCCCAACCGAAAAGCTGCCGCGTAGGCATCAAAATTGGTTAACCCATACAAGGGCTTTTAAGATAGACTTCTTAAAAGTCCTTTGTGCTTTTCTTGTGTGCCTCGCTCAATGGCCCTTCTCGTCAAGCTCAAGCCAGCGCATCTCAAGCATGTCTATTTGCTCTTTCACTTCCTCATAGCGCGCAGCCTTGGCAGCGGCGTCATCTATTGTCTCACCGCTTGCAAACAGGTTGTCGAGTTCATCTTTCTCCTTGTTCAAGCTCTCAAGTTCTGCGGTTATTTGCTCAAACTCTTTCTTTTCCTTAAACGTCATTTTGTTGTTGCCGTCATGAGTCTTAACTTTTTTCTTTGGCTCATCATCGGCCTTGACAGCAGTTTTTTCCTTGGCGTCAAGTTTGTCGTGATAGTCCTTCCACGCACGATATTCGCTGTAGTTGCCAGGGAAGTCCTTTATCACGCCACCGCCCTGAAACACAAAAGTGTGGTCAACCGTGCGGTCCATGAAGAAACGGTCGTGACTTATGATAATCACGCAGCCCTTAAACTTCGACAAATAGTCCTCCAGAATTTCAAGAGTGGGTATGTCGAGGTCATTGGTCGGCTCATCGAGTATCAGGAAATTCGGCTTGCGCATCAGCACCGTGGCAAGATACAGGCGGCGTTTCTCGCCTCCACTCAGTTTGCAAATCAACTTTTGCTGGTCTTTGGGCGGAAACAAAAACAAGCTCAAAAATTGCATGGCTGTGTAGTGTGTCTTCTCGTCGAAATACACATAATCGGCGATTTCGGTCACAGCGTCAATCACTTTCTTTTGCGGGTCAAAATCAATTCCCTCCTGACTGTAATAGCCAAAATTTATTGTCTCGCCTATCTCAAACGCTCCGCTGTCGGGCTTCATCTGATTGAGCAGCAGCTTTATGAATGTTGACTTGCCAACGCCGTTGTCGCCCACAATGCCGAGCTTCTCATAGCGTGCAAATGTGTAGTTGAAATCATCAAGTATCACCTTGTCGCCAAAGCGTTTTGACACATGGTGTGCGGTAAATATCTTCTTGCCTATGTAGGAAGCCTTCACATTGAGCTGCACATCACCCTGCTCTTTCACTGCTTGTGCGCGGTTGCGCAAGTCATAAAATGCGTCGATGCGGTATTGTGCCTTGTGGGCGCGAGCCTGCGGCTGACGGCGTATCCAGTCAAGTTCGGTGCGCAGCAAGTTCCGAGCCTTGTCCACTGCCAAATTTTGCGCCTCGATGCGTTCTGCGCGCTTTTCCAGATAGTAATTATAGTTGCCGTTATAGGCAAACATGCCTTGCTGGTCAAGCTCCAGTATTCGCGAGCATATTTTGTCAAGGAAATAGCGGTCGTGCGTCACCATCAATATTGTGATGTGGCTTCGGGTCAAGTAGTTTTCCAACCACTCTATCATGTCGATGTCAAGGTGGTTTGTCGGCTCGTCGAGAATGAGGAATTGTGGCTCGCTAATCAGTATCTTGGCAAGCGCCACACGCTTAACCTGACCGCCAGAAAGTTGCTCCACACGCTGATTAAAGTCTGTTATCTTCAGCTCCGACAAAATTTGTTTGAACCGTTGCTCATAATTCCACGCTCCAAGGTTGTCAATCGTCTGCACAAGCTGCGTGATGTGCTCCGTATCACCGTTTGCCAACGCCTGCTCATAGTTGCGTATAGCCACCGATGTGGGGTCTTCACCCTGCAAGCACACGTCAATCACCGTCTTTGAGCCGTCAAACGTGGGAATCTGCGGCAGATAACCCACACGCAAATCGCTCCTGAAAACCACACTGCCACTGTCATGCGACTGCACACCGGCTATCACGCTCAGCAGCGTTGACTTTCCAGTTCCGTTTTTGGCAATAAGCCCCACCTTGTCGCCCTCGTTGATGCCAAAGCTTATGTCGTGAAAGAGCACATCAGCTCCAAATGATTTTGTGAGATTTTCAACCTGAAGAAAAACACCCATAATCTGCTATCTTGTGAATTAAGATTCTTTATCTGTCATTATACCATGGCACAAAAGGCCGCTTGCCTCTGTTTTGAGCCCAAAAGGCAGGGCTTCAAATCAGCCCGAATTTCTTGGCTTCTCGCGAGCACAACACCTGCTCCACATCGCCAAGCGTGCCGTCAAACGGGCCTGTCTTTTCAAGGTTAAGCGTGGCTATTGCTGCAGCAAAACGCCCTGCCTCCTCATATCCGGCCCCCTTGGCTCGCATATACAGATAGCCAGTGGCGTATGTGTCGCCACACCCTGTGGCATCTACCAGCTGCATCGGCGCAAAAGCAGGAATCTCAAAAAACTCGCCTTCTGCATAAATCACCGAACCATAGCTGCCAAGGGTCATGAGCACCTCGCCCACTCCCCACGCTGCAAGCTGGTGGGCAGCCTGGCGCAAATCGCTGTGACCGGTCAACGACACTATTTCGTGCTCATTAACCTTCAAAATGTCTATATAGCGCAGAGCTTCTACCTTATTGCACCAGTCGCACGGATAGACCTCCACACCATCTACGTTGCGCAAAAATCCTTGTGCATCAACCGAGAGTTTTCCGCGCCCCGACAACGCCTTTATCACATCAAGCGAGAAATCGTCGGCAAGCAGACTGCCAAGGTGTATGAATCGAGCCTCCACGCCGCCAAGTTTTTCCACCGTGAAGCAGTCGGCCTTGGCAAGCACACGCTGCTGTCGGTTGTTCATATTCTCGCCATACTTGTTCTCAAAAAACACTGTCTCACGGCTCGGTATCACATCTACATCAATCCCGGCATCACGCATGCGCGTCACAGCGGCAAGGTCTTTTTCAGCAAGCGAGGTCACAAGCTTATACGACACTCCAGGCAATTTGCTAATGCCGTATGAAAAATAAAATGAAGTGCCGCCATTTAGTTCAGTAGTGCTTTGCGGAGTGATAATCTTGTCGTGTGTAATGTGCCCAATGCAGCAAATGTCAGTCATAATGTTGTATAAATTGATTAAACAAGTCCGAACCGCCAAACATTATCTTCGCCAAGCAAGCGGACCACAAATGCAAGGCCCACCCTTGTCCGAACTACAAATATTTCACAAAGTTACACCAACTCCCCCACATCACCAAACGAATGTACAGCCAACCTTGCGCTGTAGAGTCAGAAAGATTCCAATAAGAAGTGCAACGGCTATTCTCCTTACTCCACCTCAGGAGAAGGCCGCGCGCCGAGGGGGCTGAGCAAGCCCCCGTTGAGCGCACTTCAGTCCAAGGTGACTTCCTCGCGGTAATACCTGCAACACAAAAAAAA
>CAKUQQ010000006.1 GCA_934675575.1 uncultured Muribaculaceae bacterium | reverse complement strand
TTCTATCGCAAAATTGAAGAAAATCAAATTCCAATATAAAACAACACTTTGTTACATAAAAAATGAAAAGTTCAAAAATCATTCACTTTCCTTATTCTTGTTTTGGACAGAAAATTCTTTCCACCAGAATTCTAAAGTTTTTATTTTTACCGATTCTGTTTTTTTACTTTTCAACAAAGAATCAATTGATGTATTGTGTGTGTTTTTAATATAGTTCCGTGTGCAAAAATAACGCATACGGACAAAAAAGTCAACTTTTTGTGGCTGCAGTAGCCTTGGAATGTGGAAAATTGAAAACTATCGACAAGACCACCATAAGCGCGAGAGCCCAAGTGTAGTAGAGGTAGGGCAGGAATGATATTGGCGACAGTTTTGACAATCCGGCGGCAAGCAGCACTTGTGCGCCATAGGGGAGAATGCTCTGTGTGATGCACGAGCATGTGTCGAGAATGCTTGCCACCTTGCGTGGGTCGAGCCCGAACTGCGCCGTGATGTGGCTTGCTATTTTGCCCACGGTGATTATGGCAATGGTGTTGTTGGCGGTGCAGATGTTGACGAAGCTCACAAGCACAGCCACAATGGCTTGCGCACCGCGCGAGGAGTGAATGTTTTTAGTTAGCCACTGAATGATGAACGTGATGCCGCCGTTGTGGTTGATTGTTTCAAGCAGTCCGGCAGCCAGCAGGGTGACGATTATCAGTTCGCTCATGTCTTTCACGCCATTGCCCATGAGTGAACACATGTCGATAAGGCCTTGTGGCGAGTGTGAAATCAGTCCAATGACTATGCACGACAGAATGCCGGAGGTGAGAACAATCAGCACGTTGATTCCTGCCACAGCCGACGCTATGACTATGAGGTAGGGGATAACGAGCCACCATTTTGCCACTGCCACCGAGGCTATGGGGTGCAGCGCCGAGGCTTGGTGTGCAAACAGAATGTAAACCACCAGAACAAGCAGGGCTGCCGGCAGGGCTATGGAAAGATTGGTCTTGAACTTGTCGTTCATCTTGACTTTTAGACTGCGTGTGGCGGCTATCGTGGTGTCGGATATAAACGAAAGATTATCGCCGAAGAACGACCCTCCAAGGACAACCGACACGAGAAAAGCCGTGTTGGCTCCGGTGCTTTGCGCAAGCTGGTAGGCAAACGGCGTGAGGGCAACGGTAGTGCCCACCGATGTGCCTATTGACATGGAGATGAAACAAGCTGCTATGAAAAGTCCCGGAATGAGGAACGACGGCGGCAACACCGACAGGGTGAGGTTGACGGTGGCGTCGATAGCCCCAAGACCGTTGGCAAGCGATGAGAAAGCACCGGCAAGTATGAAAATCCAAATCATGTAGAGAATGTTGGTGTTGGCCGCGCCTTTAGAGAAGATGTCGATGCGCTCGGTGACCTTGAGCTTGGGTGTGATGAGCAGTGCCCACATTGAAGCTATGATGAAAGCTATGGACAGCGGCATTTTGTAGAAATCGCCGATTATTACCGACACCACAACGTAGGTGAGCAGAAAAATCAGAATTGGCGACAGGGCAAGCAGTCCCTTGCCACATGATATGTGAGGTGCAGAGGTGTTATTATATTCGTTAGTCATAAAAAAAAAACAGATGCTTGTGTGTGATTAAAATTATTTTGCAAAGTTACTGAAAGATACTGAAATGTGTTGTCAAGGAGAGCATGTGCCGCAAAATAAAAGATGCAAAGGATAGTTAAAGGTGTTGGCTTGGGCACACACATTCATTATCTTTGCTGCCCTACAAACAGAAAAGGTTACGACTATGAGAAGAGCAGTATTGATTTTGGCAATAGCCGCATGTGCGTGCCACACGGGCGCAGCGGCGAGTGATGCGGATAAAGTGGCAGGACTCTACTATGCACAAAGCCTGCAAGGAATACAGCAGAAATTCAGAGAAAGCGCCGGAGCAAACGGAGTGTTTCCAGACCGCTATGCCTTGGCCGACATTGATGGCGACGGCTGGAGTGAGATATGGCTGCGAAGCTACGATGGCGAGCATGAGAGCCTGATGACGAAAGCGGCAGGCCGGCTGACGGAGGTGTTTGCCAATGGCGGCTACAGACTTGAGGACGGCTTGTTTGTGCTTGGCAAGCAGCAAGACGGCGGCGAAACGCGCGAGTTTTTTGCCCTTGCCGACGGCAAGCTGCACAAAAAAGACTTCACACGACACACTGCAGCCGACGGCAGCGTGACTTATTTTGACTCAAAAGGCAAAAAAATGAAGGACAAAAAGGTGAAAAACCTGTTTAAGGAGTTGAAAAAGCAGTCGAAAAGCGATATTAGCTCCGATGGCCTGGTGTGGCTCCCGGTGGACCAACTGGGACATTATGTGACAGCCGAGAGCGGCGACATCACGCTGAAAGAGTCGCCACTGTTCAGCAAGGCAATCCTTGAGAAAAATGTGTTTGTCAGCACCCTGGGCAGCAGTGACGCGCAAAGTGGCGACTATGACCGCCTGGTGTTTAAGTCGAACTATATGGACGTGAAGCCGACATCGGCGGTTGACGGCAAGGCGGCATATTCGCTCGCGGATAAAAACGACATAAAGAACAAGTTCAAGGGGTATCGCACAGGCGAGACATTTCCGATAATAGTGAAGAAAAGCTTTGAGACCACTCACCGCACACTGCGATATAGCCGCTGGAAGAAGCCGGAGCCGATACAGACGATGGACGGTGTGAAACTCGACATGCTCACACGCTATTTTGGCGGCAAACGCATAGAGCAGACGCGCTGGCTCGCACACATAGACGAGTCGGGACATGACTTCTACTCGGTGGTGTTTGCCAAAGACGGCAACACGGCGCATGTGGCACTCGTGAGCTTTGCCCGCGGCATGGTGGCGGCCGTGTGGAACCACTATTGGCAATCGGCCGGCACCGATGTGCAGGACTACATGGAGCACATACCCGAAATTCAGTGCATAATGGACACTGACGAGGGGCTTGAGCTTTACATACGCCAAGCCGATGACGATGGCTCACACTTTGTGATTTTGCGCGAGGTGGGGCAGGGATTTCTTGAGCTGATGAATGTGAAGAGCAATATGGATTGACGCAAGAATCTGGCAAGCCAGCATAATATTCCGGCAGATGCGCAGTGCGGCGCATTGCGATTTGCACTATCTTTGCAATATAGAGATGAAACTAACAAAAAACAGAAAAAATGTTTGAGCCATTGGCAGAACGGCTGAGGCCGAGAACACTCGACGAGTATATAGGGCAGAAGCATCTTGTGGGGCCTGGAGCTGTCATCAGACGAATGATAGAGCAGGGCAACATATCGTCATTCATTTTGTGGGGACCTCCAGGCGTGGGCAAGACTTCGCTCGCCAAAATAATCGCGGAGCAAACCAAGTCGCCGTTTTACACGCTGTCGGCAATATCGGCAGGCGTGAAAGAGGTGCGCGACCTGCTTGCGCGATGCAAGGCCGATGGCGAGAGCATGTTCACCAAGGGGCGGCCAATATTGTTTATCGACGAAATACACCGCTTCAACAAGTCGCAGCAGGACTCGCTGCTTGGTGCTGTGGAGCAAGGAGTGGTGACGCTTATAGGCGCAACGACAGAAAATCCGTCGTTTGAAGTGATAAGGCCGCTGCTGTCGAGGGCGCAAGTGTATGTGCTCAATCCGCTCGACAAGGACGATTTGCTCGAATTGCTCGACAGGGCCGTCAAGACCGACAAGGCGTTTAAGACCCATGCCGTGAGGGTGGAAGAAACCGAAGCCTTGCTGCGCTACTCCGGCGGCGATGCCAGAAAGCTGCTCAACATACTCGACTTGATACTCCAGTCAGTTGGCGACGGCGACGACATTGTGATAAACGACAAGGTGGTGACGGAGCTGCTGCAGCAAAACCCACTGGCATTTGACAAAAACGGTGAAATGCACTACGACGTGATAAGCGCGTTTATCAAGTCGATAAGAGGCAGCGACCCCGATGCGGCAGTGTATTGGCTTGCCAGGCTGATTGCAGGTGGCGAAGATCCGAAATTCATAGCCAGACGCATGTGCATATCGGCTGCCGAGGACATAGGGCTTGCCAATCCTAATGCGCTGCTGCTGGCAAACGCCACATTTGACATAATAGCTAAAATAGGCTGGCCAGAAGGAAGAATTCCGCTTAGCGAGTGTGCCATATATCTGGCTACAAGCGAAAAAAGCAACAGCGCCTATAAGGCTATAGGAGCAGCCTTGAGCCTTGTGGAGCAGACTGGTAACGCTCCAGTGCCGCTACACTTGCGCAATGCACCCACAAAGCTCATGGCGCAGCTTGGCTACGGTGAGGGCTATAAATACTCACACGACTATCCTGGCAACTTTGTGAAGCAGGAGTTTATGCCCAAAGAACTCAATCACCCCACGCTGTGGCAAGCCCAAGGCAACGCCGCGGAGCAGCGCATGCGCGCCAGGCAGCAGGCACGGTGGGGCGACGGCGGCAACGAGAAATAACGGCATGGTGACGGTGTAACGTTAATTTGTGTGATTTTATTCAGCCAAATCAGACCAAATGTAATAATTTGCGACTTGGTGCATTACATTTATTAATAAACTTTAATAGACATCAATCCTTTGTCGTTGTGGGCGTTTTTGTGTAATTTTGCACTCAATTAGGAGTATTGTGCAATGGTGAAATTGCCATTAATAGACGAGTAAATAAAAAAAGTAAAAAATAATCAATTAATTATGAGTTTGAACATCATTGTGCTGGCGAAGCAAGTGCCCGACACACGCAACGTTGGCAAAGACGCAATGAAAGAAGACGGCACAATCAACCGTGCCGCCCTTCCTGCAATTTTCAATCCAGAAGACTTGAACGCTTTGGAGCAGGCTTTGCAGCTGAAGGAGAAAAATCCAGGTTCCACAATCACGGTAGTGACAATGGGTTTGCCACGCTCGGCCGAAATCGTAAGGGAGAGCATGTATAGAGGTGCTGACGGCGGAGTGGTGCTCACCGACCGTCCTCTTGGTGGTGCCGACACTCTGGCAACATCATATTCTCTTGCCCAAACAATCAAGCACATTGGCAAATATGACATCATATTGGGTGGTCGTCAGGCAATCGACGGTGACACGGCACAAGTGGGGCCACAGATAGCCGAGAAACTCGGTCTGCCACAGGTGACATACGCAGAGACAGTTGATGTGAAAGACGGTGTTGCCATAGTTAAGCGCCGCATAGAACGCGGATTTGAGACTGTGGAGTGCCCACTGCCGCTGGTGGTGACTGTGAACGGAACTGCCGATGCTTGCCGTCCGCGCAATGCAAAACTCGTGCAACGCTGCAAATATGCGGTTACACCTTCGGAGAAGGCAAAACTCAGCGAGGAAGAACAGAAATTTGTTGATGCTCACGAAAACCTCCAAATCAAAGAATGGGGCGCAGCCGACATAGAGGCCGATCCTAACCAAATAGGACACCCAGGCTCGCCTACAAACGTGAAAGCTGTGGTTAACGTGGTGTTCCAAGCCAAAGAAAGCAAAAAACTCGACGGCACAAACAGCGCCGAACTGGAGGACTTGGTTAAGGAACTGATAGCAGACCACATTATTGGTTAATTTTTAATAGAGGAATAAAATGGCAGATAACAATAATTTAATCGTATATTGCGAATATGACGAAGGCCGTGTGGCCGAAGTCAGCCTTGAGCTGTTGACCAAAGGCCGTGAACTTGCCACTCGCCTTGGCGTGAAACTTGAGGCATTGGTTCTTGGCGACAAACTTGAGGGAATAGAAAACAAGTTGTTTCCTTACGGAGTAGATGTGGTGTATAAGATGCAGGACGACCGCCTGTTTCCTTACACCTCGCTGCCACACTCATCGGCAGTAATCAATCTGTTTAAGGAGATTAAACCACAAATATGCCTTATGGGCGCAACTACCATAGGCCGCGACCTCGGTCCTCGCGTGTCGTCGAGTCTGCACAGCGGACTGACGGCTGACTGCACCGCATTGGAGATTGGCGACCACACCGACCCACGCACCAAGCAGGAATATCACAATCTGCTCTATCAGGTGCGTCCGGCTTTTGGCGGAAACATCGTTGCCACTATCGTCAACCCTGACCACCGTCCACAAATGGCCACCGTGCGTGAGGGCGTGATGAAAGAGGAAATCTTTGACCCTAACTACAAGGGAGAGGTGATTGACCTCGATGCAGACAAATACGTTGACCCGGCAAGCTATGTTGTGAAAATCATAGACCGCGAGATAGAAAAGAGCAAAATCAACATCAAAAACGCTCCTATTATTGTGGCCGGCGGTTATGGCGTGGGCAGCAAAGAGGGTTTTGACCTGCTGTTTAAGCTCGCCCATGAGCTTCACGGAGAAGTGGGCGCATCGCGTGCCGCAGTTGATGCCGGCTGGGTGGAACACGAGCGTCAAATCGGTCAAACCGGTGTGACAGTGCGTCCCAAGCTGTTTATAGCTTGCGGTATTTCTGGCCAGATACAGCATGTGACCGGAATGCAGGAAAGCAAGATTATCGTTTCAATCAACACCGACCCAAATGCTCCCATCAACGACATCGCAGACTATGTGATAACCGGTGATGTGAACGAGGTGTTGCCAAAATTGATAAAATATTATAAAAAGAACTCCAAGTAAACAATAACAGCAATGGCTAATTACTATAACGATAATAAGGCACTCAAATTCTACTTGAACCACCCGGAAATGAAGGCGATAGTGGATTTGAAAGAGCGCAACTACACAGATAAAGACAAATATGACTATGCTCCTCACAACTTTGAGGACGCTATCGACTCATACGACAAGGTGCTGGAAATAGCCGGCGACGTGGCAGCCAATGTGATAGAGCCAAACTCAGAGAGCGTGGACCAAGAAGGTCCGCACCTGGTGGACGGCCGCATGGTGTATGCCAGCAAGACCTACGACAACCTCAAGGCCACACGTCAAGCTGGCTTGTGGGGCGTGAGCATGCCTCGCCGCTACGGAGGCTTGAACATACCTAACTCGGTGTTCTCAATGCTGAGCGAGATGATTTCGGCCGCTGATGCCGGTTTCCAGAACGTGTGGAGCTTGCAGAGCTGCATCGACACCCTGTATGAGTTCGGCAGCGAGGAGCAACGCCAAGAGTTCATTCCGCGCGTGTGCGCCGGTGAAACCATGTCAATGGACTTGACAGAGCCAGATGCCGGTAGCGACTTGCAGCGTGTGATGCTCAAGGCAAGATTTGACGAGGAAAATAACTGCTGGCGTCTGAACGGCGTGAAGCGTTTCATCACCAACGGTGACAGCGACATTCACCTGGTGCTTGCCCGCAGCGAGGCTGGCACACACGACGGTCGTGGCTTGTCAATGTTTGTTTACGACAAGAGAGACGGCGGCGTGAAGGTGCGCCACATAGAAAGCAAACTCGGTATTCATGGCTCACCCACATGCGAGCTTGTGTATAAGAATGCAAAATGCCAACTCGTGGGTTCAACTCGCCTCGGCTTGATTAAATATGTGATGAGCCTTATGAACGGCGCACGTCTGGGCATTGCCGCACAGAGTGTGGGCGTGGAGCAGGAAGCCTATAATCAAGGCTTGGCTTATGCTCAAGAGCGCATGCAGTTTGGCAAGAAAATTATCACTTTCCCGGCTGTGTATGACATGCTTAGCCGCATGAAGGCAAAACTCGACGCTGGCCGCTCGCTGCTCTATCAGACAGCGCGCTACGTTGACATGTATAAGGAGCTTGAGGACATTCAGCGCGACCGTCGCCTGGAGCCGGAAGAGCGTCAGACACTGAAGAAATACAGCCGTCTTGCCGATGCGTTCACTCCGCTTGCCAAGGGCATGAACTCGGAGTATGCAAACCAGAACGCTTATGACGCAATATCGATACACGGTGGTTCGGGCTTCATCATGGAGTATAAGAGCCAACGCTTGTTTAGAGACGCAAGAATCTTCTCGATATATGAGGGAACTACACAGCTTCAGGTGGTGGCAGCCATTCGCTATGTGACCAACGGCACTTATCTCGGCATAATCAAGGATATGCTGGCAAAAGATGTGGCCGACGACCTCAAGCCGCTTAAGGCTCGTGTGGAGAAGCTTGTGGAGCTGTATGAAGATGCAGTGAACTATGTGAAGGGTGCAGACAACATAGAGTTGCACGACTTCTTGGCTCGCCGCCTCTACAACATGACTGCCGAAATCATCATGTCGCTCCTCATCTTGGGTGATGCCACACTCGACTCAGAGCTGTTTGCCAAGAGCGCAAACGTGTATGTGCGCATGGCAGAAGAGAACGTGAACGGACACTATCTCTACATCAAGAACTTCAACGCTGATGACTTGAAAGACTTCAGACAAGAATAATAATTGTCGTGTCGGTTAAACAATACCGGAGCGAGGTTGGCTTTTGCCAGCCTCGCTTTGTTTTTGGAAGCGAAAAGAATGTGGAGATTTGAGTTTTACGGCAAATTGAACTAAATTTGTGTAGTGGAACAAGAAAACGCATTATTATGAAATCAATATTATTATCACTTTTGTTTGTTGTGAGTTGTTTGGGTGCCAATGCCCTGACGCTGCAAGATTTTGTGTTGTCGCAAAGCCGTCCGCAAGGCATAGGCGAAGTGGTGCCGGCAGCCGATGGCGTCAGCTACTATCAGTTGAGCGACGACGGTGCCAAAATAATGAAAATAGGTTATGCCGACGGCAAGTCGGCAGTGGTGTTTGATAGCAGCACGGCACGCGACTGCAACGTGAAGAGCTGGAACGGCTATCAAATGAGTAGTGACGAGGGCAAAATATTGTTGTGGACATCTGCTGAGCCGATATACCGCCACTCGTTCAGTGCCGACTACTATGTGTATGAGGTGAGGCACAATAAGCTCACTAAACTTAGTGATGCCGGCGGTGAGGAGATAGCCACACTGTCGCCCGACGGCCGCATGGTGGCGTTTGTGAAAGACAACAACGTGTTTGTCAAGAAACTTGACTATGGAACTGTGGTGCCTGTGACTACCGATGGCGAGCGAAACAAAGTGATAAACGGTGTGCCCGACTGGGTGTATCAAGAGGAATTCGGCATGCTCAACAGCCTGTGCTGGTCGCCTGACAACTTGACATTGGCGTTTATCAGATGGGACGAGTCGCAAGTGCCCATGTACTCAATGACAATGTATGAGGGAGCATGCTCGCCAAACAAGGACTATGCCCTTTATCCCGGACGCTTTGACTTCAAATATCCTGTGGCCGGTGAAAAGAACTCTGAAGTGAGCGTGATGTGCTATGATGTGGAGAACCGAACGCTGAAGACGGCCAAACTGCCCGACGGAGTGGGCTACTACATACCCCACATGGCATTTAGCGGCGACGCTACCAAGCTCATGGTCAGCACACTCAACCGCACTCAAAACGATTTCCACATATATGCTGTGAATCCGCGCTCACTCATCGCCAAGAGCGTGTATGCCGAGAAGTCGGACACTTGGTTTGACAGCGAGCTTGCCAACTCGGTGCGTTACTACGACACATATTTTGTGATTCCAAGCGAGAAGTCTGGCTTCACGCAGCTCTATCAATACTCGCTCAGCGGAGCCTTGATAAAGCAACTGACCACCGGCAACGAAAACGTGACTGCCTATTATGGTCACGATGCCAAGCGTGGATTGTTCTATTATCAGCGCACCAATGGACCGCTTAACCGCACGGTGGAGTGCGTAGATGCCAAAGGCAAGGTGAAAGCACTTGACGGTGGCGTGGGAACCACGTCGGCAACATTCAGCAGCGATTTCTCTTATTTTATCAAGAAATTCAGCGACATTAACACTCCCACACAATACACCGTGGTTAACGCCGCCAACAAGACCGTGCGCAAACTTGAGATGAATGAGGATTATGCCAAGACATATTGCTCAAGCGCTGTGCCAAAGAAGGAATTCTTCAAGATGACAAGCGACGGTGTGGAACTTAACGGCTATATAATAAAGCCTGTTGACTTTGACGAATCGAAGAAATATCCGGTGATAATGTCGCAATACAGCGGACCTGGCAGCCAGCAGGTGCTCAACCAGTGGGGCGTGGACTGGCAGCAATATTTTGCCATGCAGGGCTATGTGATATGCTGTGTTGACGGTCGTGGCACCGGTGGCCGTGGCAAGGCGTTTCAGTCGCTTGTGTATATGAACCTCGGCAAATATGAGTCGATTGACCAGGTGGCAGCAGCCGACTATATGGCAAGCAAACCTTGGGTTGACAAAAACAAGATTGGAATTTGGGGCTGGAGCTATGGCGGATATGAGGTGCTTATGGCCATGTCGCAACCAAACGCAAAATATGCGGCTGGTGTGTCAATTGCGCCGGTAACGTCGTGGAGATTTTATGACACGATATATGCCGAGCGCTATATGCGCACTCCAAAAGAGAATGCCGCCGGCTACAAGGCAAGCGCGCCACTTGACAATGTGGCAAACCAGAAGGGTAAGCTGCTGATAATGTTTGGCAGCGCCGACGACAATGTGCATATCGTCAACGAAATGCAATATGTGGCAAAGATGACAAGTCTTAACAAGCAAGTTGACATGATGGTTTACCCTAACATGAATCACAGCATTAACGGTTGTGGCGTGAGGTTTCCGCTCTATCAGCGAGTGCTCAACTTCTTCAACGACAACCTCAAATGACGCATAGAGCCATGACGAGTGGCGACAAACCGCTGTATGTGATAACAGGCCCAACGGCTTCGGGCAAGACGGCTAAGGCCGTGGCTCTGGCAAGACGCATAGGGGGCGAGATAGTGAGTGCCGACTCCAGGCAACTTTATCGTGGCATGGACATAGGTACAGGCAAGGACCTTGACGAATATGGCGATGTGCCATATCACATGATTGACATTTGTGATGCCGGCTACAAGTATAATCTTTTTGAGTATCTACGCGACTGCAAGGCCGCACTCGGCGATATTGCCGCCAGAGGCAAGGCCGCGGTGCTGTGTGGCGGCACAGGACTGTATGTGGAAAGTGTGCTCAAGGGCATAGAACTGCCGCCTGTGCCAGAAAATGCAGAGTTGAGGCGGTCGCTTGAGGGCAAGACTCTGGAAGAACTTACCGAAATCTTGTCTCAATACAAGACACTGCACAATGTGACCGATGTTGACACCACAAAGCGTGCCATAAGGGCAATAGAAATATGCCGCTATTATCACGACAATCCGGAGCTTAAAGTCAAGACACAGCCACACCCGGTGGAGAATGCCGTGGTGGTGGGTGTGGAAATAGACCGTGAGGCTCGCAGAGAGCGCATCTCACGGCGTTTGCGTGCCAGACTGGAGTGTGGCATGATAGATGAGGTTAAACGGCTCCTGGAGCACGGAGTGAAGCCTGAAGACTTGATGTATTATGGACTGGAGTATAAATTTGTGACAATGTATGTGACAGGGCAGTTGAGCTACGAAGAAATGTATCGTCAACTTGAGATTGCCATACACCAGTTTGCCAAACGGCAGATGACGTGGTTTCGCGGAATGGAACGCCGCGGCATAAAGATAAACTGGCTGCCTCACGACATGCCTGACGAGGACTTTGTGAACGCTGTGCTTGACTTGGCACAGTGATGCAAGGCCATTTCCCACAAAAAAAAGACAACATAAAAACATGAAAAAGAATATGCCAACAACAGACCTTACACCCATGCGCAAAGGAATAGTGGGTGTGCAGTTTCTATTCGTGGCCTTTGGCGCCACCGTGCTTGTGCCGCTTCTTGTGGGCATGGACCCTGCCACGGCTTTGCTTGCCGCAGGAGTGGGCACGCTGATATTTCATCTGGTCACCAAGGGCAAAGTGCCCATATTCCTTGGGTCGAGCTTTGCGTTCATAGCCCCTATTCTGGCAGCCAGCAAGCAGTGGGGCATGGCAGGCACACTTGCCGGACTGACTGGAGTGTCGCTTGTGTATTTTGTGATGAGCGCGCTCGTCAAGTGGCAGGGACGTAAATTTCTCGACAAGGTGTTTCCTCCGGTGGTGATAGGCCCAGTGATAATCTTGATAGGACTGACGCTGTCGGGCAGCGCTGTGGATATGGCCAAGGGAAACTGGCCGCTGGCGTTTGTGTCGCTAATCACGGCAATTCTCGTGCTGATACTGGGGCACGGCTTGCTGAAACTGGTGCCTGTGGTGTGTGGCATAGCTGTGGGTTATGTGGTGGCTTGCTTCATGGGCATTGTTGACTTCAAACCAGTGCAAGATGCAGCATGGTTTGCCTTGCCGAGCGCGATAGCCAACTACCACTTGCCACAGATGGAACTTGCCCCATTTCTCTATATGATTCCTGTGGCAATAGCCCCGGTGATAGAGCACATAGGCGATGTGTATGTGGTGAGTGCTGTGGCAAAGAAAGACTTCGTGAAAACTCCCGGTTTGCACCGCACTATGCTGGGCGACGGTCTTGCTTGCCTTGCGTCGGCATTTTTGGGAGGCCCTCCAGTGACGACATATTCCGAGGTGACAGGTGCAATGTCGATAACCAAGGTGACAAATCCGCAGGTGATACGCATAGCTGCCGTGACGGCAATAGTGTTTTCGGTGGTGGGCAAGCTGAGCGCGCTGCTGCAGTCAATTCCATCGCCTGTGCTGGGTGGAATAATGCTGCTGCTTTTCGGCACAATAGCCTCGGTGGGCGTTCAAAACTTGGTGCAGAACCATGTGAACCTGAATGTCACGCGTAATGTGATTATTGTGAGCGTGACGCTGACAATGGGAATTGGTGGTGCTGTGCTGTCGTGCGGCGAATTTTCTATCTCAGGCATTGGCTTGAGCGCAATAGTGGGTGTGGTGCTCAACCTGCTTTTGCCTCACGACAAGAAAGACGAGCAGGAACAAGACGAAAATGCGTGATTAACTGAATTTTAAATTTAGATTACCACACGCCATAGGACTTGCGGTCGGCATCGATGCGCAGCAATATGAACAGGAGGAACGTGAAGCCCCACAGCGATGAGCCTCCATAGCTAAAAAACGGCAATGGAATGCCAATCACCGGGCAGATGCCTATAACCATGCCCACATTGATGGAAAGGTGGAAGATGAGGATTGATGCCACGCAGTAGGCATAGACTCGCCCGAATGCGGTGTGTTGCCTCTCGGCAATGGCTATTACGCGCAATATGAGTGTGAGAAACAGTATGAGCACAAGTGTTGACCCCACAAAGCCCTGCTCCTCGCCTATAGTGCAATAAATAAAGTCGGTGTGCTGCTCTGGCACATATTTTAGCTTTGTTTGTGTGCCGTTGAGGAAACCTTTGCCGGTCAGTCCGCCCGAACCTATGGCTATTTTGCTCTGATTGACGTTGTAGCCGGCTCCACGCAAGTCGTCGTCGATGCCGAGTGTGACCTTGATGCGCATCTGCTGGTGAGGCTCAAGAATGTTGTTGAAGGCATAGTTGACCGAGAACATGAACAGCACTGACACAATGATGAACACAATGGTTATGAGCACTTTCTTTAGGTCGTCGTGCAGCATGCCAAACAAGAGGTAGGCAATGGTGATACCTATCACGGTGAAGAAAAACGCATAGCCGTTGATGACAATTCCGAAATATGCCAATGTGCCAGCAAAAGCTCCTGCTACAAGATAGCCTATGATGACGTTGCGGCTCAAAATGAATGAGCGGCAATAGAAGATGAGCATGCCCACGGTGAGAACCATGATGATGACGAACACTATGAATATGCCCATGGGTATGCCCATGAGCGTGAGTGCCGCATACTTCATGGTGACAACGAAATAGACCACGGCACAGAAAGCCGAAAACAGCACAAATCCGCTCATGCCCTCGCGGTAGAGCACAAGAAACAGTGACATATACACAAGGGCGGAGCCTGTTTCGCGCTCCATGATGATGCACACCACAGGCAACAGAATGATGAGCAGAGCCTGGGCGTAGTTTTTCAAGTTGTTGAGGGCAAACTGATAGGAGCTGAACAGCTTGGCAAGCGCAAGAGCCGTGGCAAACTTGGCAAACTCGGCTGGTTGCAGGCTCACAGGCCCAAGCACAATCCATGACCGCGAACCCTTGACGTCGGGGGCTATTATGGCCGTGACTATGAGCAGCAAAATCATGAACATGTAGATGGGGTAGGCATAGGTCTCGTAGATGCGCCTGTCTATGAGCAGCAGTGAGAAGCCTATGACGAACGACAGCCCAATCCACAAGAATTGCTTTCCTGAAAATTCTGCAAAGTCAAACATGCTCGCCTGGTCGAAGTCGTAGGTGGCAGCATAGATGCTGATTGCTCCAGAAATCACCAGTGTGAGGTAGAGCAATATGGTGAACCAGTCAACCGAGCGTAGCAGGTTGTTGTTTTCGTTATCGTTATTCAGACTCATTGTTTTCGCTGTGAACTACTTTAATGTTATCGTAATCTACGTCGGCATTGCTGCTTGACGATGACGTGCTGCGGCGGCCGAAGCTGCCTTTCTTGATGGTGCCGCCTATTGTGCTTGCGTTGACCATGCTGTTTTCTATGTGCATACGCCCCGGAGCAATGGCCTTGTTGAGGTATTTCTCAATCATAAGGCTGCCGATAGGCACTCCGAATGTGGCTCCAAAGCCCGCGTTCTCCACATACACACACACGGCAATCTTCGGGTGGTTCATTGGGGCAAATCCCATGAAGGCAGAGTGGTCGCGTCCGTGTGGGTTTTGCGCCGTGCCTGTCTTGCCGCACACCTCAAGGCCTGGAATGTCGGCTAAGCGGCATGTGCCGCCAAGCACAGCCATGCGCATACCTGCCACGATGTCGGGGTAGTATTGGCGTCCCACGGTGGGGAAATGCTTTTCAATGCTCTTTTTCAGTATGCCAACGCCAGAAATGTGCTTCACAACGTGTGGTGTGACGTAGTAGCCACGATTGGCTATTGTGGCGCAAAGGTTGGCTATCTGCAGAGGCGTGGCGAGCACTTCGCCTTGGCCTATGGCGTCGGATATGATGGTGTTTGCGCTCCAGTGTCCCTTGCCGTAGGCTTTGTCGTAGTAGGCGCTGTTGGGAATGAAACCGCGGCTTTCGCCAGGCAGGTCAACCCCCAGTTTGTAGCCATAGCCCATAGACACAAGGTGCTTTTTCCACACCTCAAAGGCTTTAGACGGGTTGCCATATTTGGAACGCTTGTCAATCATGTATTTGAATCCATAGCAGAAAAAGGCGTTGCACGACGTCTGCAATGCCGGTTTGAGCGAAATTGGCGACGCATGGCCGTGACAGCCAACATGCAGGCGTCCCCACGAGTAGCCGTGGTGGCACGGAAACATGGTGGAAAGCGAGATTATCTTTTCTTGGCGGAAAATCAAGCCTTGTGTGGGCTTGAATGTGGAGCCTGGAGGATATGCCGCCATGATGGCACGGTCGAAGAGTGGCTTCATGCGGTTGTTCACGAGCTTGCGGTAGTTTTTGCCGCGCTCTTTGCCGATGAGCAGTGATGGGTCGTATGACGGGCTTGACACCAGAGCGAGAATTTCGCCTGTTTCAGGCTCTATTGCCACTATTGCACCCACCTTGTTCTGCATAAGCTTCTCGCCATATTGCTGCAGGTCGATGTCGATGCTGAGCTTGAGGTCGCTTCCGGATATTGGAGCCACGTCGCGCGTGCCGTTCTTATATTTTCCTTTAATCTTACCGAGTGCGTCGCGAATCAGGATTTCCATGCCTTTGCGGCCACGCAGAAACGGCTCGTAGCTTTTCTCAATGCCGAGGTCGCCCGTGTAGTCGCCAGGGCGGTAGTAGCTGTCCTTCTCAATGTCGTTGGCGTTGACCTCGCGTATGTCGCCGAGCACGTTGGCGGCGGTGTTGTAGTTATATTTTCGCAAAATGCGCTGCACTATGAAAAATCCGGGAAAGCGATAGAGTTTCTCCTGAATGCGTCCATAGTCGCGCGCCGAGAGGTGATTCATGAAAATCTGCTGCGTGTAGGCCGAGTAATTGCGGTTTTTGTGCGGGTCTTTCATGTCGGCCATATATTGGTCAAACTGCTCACGCGTGATTTGCAGTGTGTTGCAGAAGTCGGTGGTGTCGAAAGGCTGTACGTCTTTTGGAATCATCACCAGGTCGAATGCCGGTTGGTTATAGACCACGAGCTTGCCGTTGCGGTCATAAATCAGTCCGCGCGACGGATAAATGGTCTTTCGCAGAAAGGCGTTGGAGTCGGCATTCTCCTTGTAGTGGGTGTCAACCACCTGCAGCTCAAAAAGACGGCCGATGTAGATTATGACAATAAGCACAATCAGACCACCAATGACATATTTTCTTTTTTCGAGATTATAATCTTTTCTCACGGCGAGTGCCCATTAAAGTGTCGAGTCCCAACAATAAAATGATAGATAAAAGGCTGCTTGCGCCAATGCGGCTGACGGTGAGCAGAATGTCGTGCAAAGTGAATGCCTGAATCAAGAACAGCATGGCGCAGAATATGACAACAAGGGTTGACATGTATTTAGCGTAACCGCCCACGCCCATTGAGTCGATTGACGGCACGGCGTTGCTTAGCTCGGTTTCACGCGGCTGAAACATGTTGAGCACAGGATTGCGCAGCATGCCAAGCATCACGCAAGCCAGGGCATTCATGCCCTGTGTGTTGTTGAAAACATCGATAGACAGTCCCAAAAGGAATGCTATTGTCATAATCCAATTGCTCGACATGCTGGCTGGCAAACGCAAAATCACATAGATGAACACAAATGGCACTGCCACATTGAACAAAATGATTTTGCTGAATAAAATCTGCGTAAGAATCAGAGCTATGCCAAGCAAAAAAAGTTGAATTGTTATTTTTGTCATAAACCGTTGCTCAGAGCCTCCTCCTCTTGATTGTCGGCATCGGTTTCGTCGCTTGCCTTGATGGCGTCGAATTCGGCCTTGTTTTGGTTTTTAATGGCTCTCACAGTGCTGAGTTGGGTGAAGTTGGTTGACAACTTGATTTTGAGTGACACGAAGTTGTCGCTCAACTCCTTGACGGAGCTGACGATTGTGCCAACGATGATGCCTTCTGGGAACACTGCCGAGTAGCCGCTTGTGATGATAGTGTCGCCTTTGACGAAACGCGCATGCTTGGGCAACTGCTGCATAATGGCATATTCCGGGTCTTTGCCGTCCCAAACCATGCTGCCAAAGAAGTCGCTGTTCTTGACCTTGCACGACAGGCGCATGTGGGGGTTGAGAAGCGAAATAACGCGCGCAGAGTGCTTGCCCACCACATTGACCATGCCCACCACTCCGTTTTGGTCAACGACACCCATTTCGGGCTCAATGCCTTCGGCAGAACCGCGATTGATGGTGATGTAGTTGTAGGTTTGGGAAATGCTGTTGCTGATTACGTGTGCCACCACAAAGCTGTAGGGGCGCAGAGCCGGCTGAATGCTCGATGTGTCGGGAATCTGCATGCGGTAGTTGTTGACTTGGTTGCGCAGGTCAACAACCTCCATTTCGAGCAGCGCGTTGCGCGACTGCAAATCCTCGTTGATGTCCTTGAGGTTGAAATACGACGATATGGAGCTTATGCCGTTGTAAACTGCCGAGCTGACGGCGTTTGCCGATGTCAAATAGACACTTTGCTGATAGGGGTTTGTTTGAAACAGCAACACGCAGCTGATGACCACATAGAAGATGAAAACGAACCACGAACTATGTCGGAGAAAAAATTTCAGTAGGTTGTTCATTGATTAAAAAACTGAATGAGTTGCTGATGTAACAAACTGTGTTCTTATAAGAAATGGAAGAGAAGACAACGCTCAAAACCTTGTCTTCTTTTCACATTTTTCAGAAACTATAATTTATATGAAGCTATAGTTGTTATCTCTTGAGGAATTTGAAGTGCTTGATGTTCTTTAATGCCACACCGGTGCCTTTTGCCACTGCGTGCAATGGGTCTTCGGCAATGTGGAATGGAATTCCGATTTTGTCGGAGAGTCGCTTGTCCAAACCTCTGAGCAATGCACCGCCACCCGCGAGGAACACGCCGTTTTTCACGATGTCGGCATAAAGCTCCGGTGGAGTTTGCTCAAGTGCGCTGAGCACTGCAGCCTCAATCTTGGAGATGGATTTCTCGATGCAGTGGCATATCTCCTGATATGACACAGGTACCTCCATAGGCAGGGCTGTCATTTGGTTTGGTCCGTGCACAATGTAGTCCTCCGGTGGGTTGTCAAGTTCGGTGAGGGCAGAACCCACGTTGATTTTTATGAGTTCGGCAGTGCGTTCACCCACACGAATGTTGTGGGCACGGCGCATGTGCTCCTGAATGTCGTCGGTGAGGTCGTCGCCGGCAATGCGAATGCTCTTGTTGCTGACGATGCCGCCAAGCGAAATCACAGCGATTTCGGTTGTGCCGCCACCTATATCCACAATCATGTTGCCTTCTGGTGCAAGCACGTCGAGGCCAATGCCCAGAGCGGCTGCCATAGGCTCATAAATCATGTAAACGTCACGTCCGTTGGCGTGCTCGGCAGAGTCGCGCACGGCACGTATCTCAACTTCTGTTGAGCCAGAAGGAATGCAGACCACCATGCGGAGTGAAGGCGAGAACCAATGGTTTTTGGAGCTGACTTTCTTGATAAGGCCGCGAATCATCATTTCGGCAGCGTTGAAGTCGGCAATCACACCGTCGCGCAAGGGGCGCACTGTGCGTATGCCCTCGTGCACCTTGCCGTGCATTTCGCGGGCGCGCTCACCCACGGCAATGAGTTTGCCTGTTTTGGTGTCGAGAGCCACCACAGAAGGCTCGTCAATCACAATCTTGTCGTTGTGTATGATGATGGTGTTGGCTGTTCCTAAGTCAACTGCTATTTCTTGTGTGAAAGAGAAAAGTCCCATAATTTTCTAAAATTTAGTGGCGGAAGTGGCGTATGCCTGTCATGACCATGGCCACACCGTTGTTGTTGCAATAATCGATACTTTCTTGGTCGCGCACGGAACCTCCAGGTTGAATCACTGCGTCAATGCCTTCTTTGTGGGCAATCTCCACGCAGTCGCCAAACGGGAAGAATGCGTCGCTTGCCATAACGGCACCGTTGAGGTCGAACTTGAAGTTCTTGGCTTTCTCGATGGCTTGTTTCAGGGCGTCAACTCGCGACGTTTGACCCACACCACTTGCAATGAGCTGCTTGTTTTTGGCAAGCACAATGGCATTGCTCTTGCTGTGCTTAACGATGATGTTGGCAAAAATCAAGTCTTCTGCCTGCTCTGGAGTGATGGCTTTGGTGGTCACCTGTCTGAGCTCCTCTGGAGTCTCCACATGGGTGTCGCGCTCTTGGCAAAGTGCGCCGTTGAGGGCTGAGCGGATTTGCAGAGCCGGACGCTTGAAGTCGTGCATGACGAGGATAATTCTGTTTTTCTTCTGCTCAAGAATTTTGAGAGCCTCGTCGGTGTAGCCTGGAGCTATGCACACCTCAATGAATATCTTGTTCATCTCTTCGGCTGTGGCAGCGTCGATTTCGCGGTTGGTGACATGCACACCGCCGAAAGCTGACACGGGGTCGCCGGCCAGGGCAGCCTTGTAAGCGTCAACGAGGACTGGGCGCGAAGCCAAGCCACAAGCGTTGTTGTGCTTCATGATGACGAATGTGGTCTCCTTGAAGTCTTTTATGAGGTTGACGGCTGCGTCGATGTCGAGAATGTTGTTGTAGGAAATTTCCTTTCCATGCAGCTGAGTGAACATCTCGTTGAAGTTGCCGAAGTAATATCCCTTTTGGTGGGGGTTCTCGCCGTAGCGCAGTTGCTTGGCATCGTTGACAGCATAGCGGAGAGCAGAGAACTCACCGTTGTCGAAATAATTGAATATGTGGCTGTCGTAAGCACTTGAAACGGCAAAAGCCTCTTTTGCAAACCAGCGGCGCTGCTCCAGGGTGGTGGTGCCGTCGCCATTTTCGCTGAGGGCCTTGTAGAGTGGTGCATACTGGGCTTTAGATGCCACAATCACCACGTCGTTATAGTTTTTGGCGGCAGCGCGAATGAGCGAAATGCCACCGATGTCGATTTTCTCGATGATGTCTTGTTCTGAAGCTCCGCTGGCAACGGTTTCCTCAAATGGATAGAGGTCAACAATCACAAGGTCGATTTCTGGAATCTCATATTTTGTTATTTGTTCTTTGTCGCCCTCGTTGTCACGGCGATTGAGAATGCCTCCAAACACCTTGGGGTGCAGAGTTTTTACGCGTCCTCCAAGAATTGAAGGATAGCCAGTCAAGTCCTCAACGGCTTCGCAGTCGTAGCCTAATTCCTTGATGAATTTTTGTGTTCCTCCGGTTGACAGGAACTTCACTCCGTTGTCATTCAGTAATTTCAGTAATTCTTCAAGACCGTCTTTGTGGAAGACGGAAATGAGCGCGGTTTTGATTTTTTTATTATTTGCCATATTTTTAGAATAGCATGCGAAAACATATAAAAGAGTGCTGCATAGGTGGTTGGCAATAGCGAACCGCCAATTGCAGTTTCTCTGCTAATTCAACTGCAAAATTATTAAAAACTATACGATTATTAAAGAGTTTTGAATTATAAATTATAAAAATTCAAAAAAATGAAACGTACTCGCCGCACGCGAAACAGCAACGGCCTCCACACATCATGGTGAAGGCCGTTGGCGCTGCTATCGTCGGGCAGTTTGTTGCAACTGCGCACTAATTCATTTTACTTTGCTCTCAACCCACTTGCGTGCATTGATGAAGGCTTGAATCCAAGGGGTGACCTCGTCGGCATGGCGAGATTGCGGATAGAAACCGCATTGCCATGGGAAGATGGCTCTCTCAAGGTGAGGCATCATGGCGAGGTGACGACCGTCGGCCGATGCAATGCCGGCAATGCCGAGCGGCGAACCGTTGGGGTTGCCTGGATATGAGCGGTAGCTGTATTGTGCCACCACATTGTATCTCTCAGGGCCTTCGGGCAGGTTGAACTTGCCCTCGCCGTGAGCTACCCAGATGCCGAGTTTTGAGCCGGCGAGTGAACCAAACATCACAGAGTTGTTTTCGGGGATTGTGACACCGAGGAAGTTTGACTCGAACTTGTGACTGTCGTTGAAGTCCATGTGCGGACGGCTTGCAAATTCGGGGTTAAGCAGATTAAGCTCAATCATGACCTGGCAGCCGTTGCAGATGCCAAGGCTGAGAGTGTCGGGGCGCGCATAGAACTTTTGCAAGGCTGCTTTGGCCTTCTCGTTCCACACGAAGCCACCAGCCCAGCCTTTGGCAGAGCCGAGCACGTCGGAGTTGGAGAAACCGCCGCAGAACACAATCATGTTGACATCGTCGAGCGTTTCGCGTCCGCTCATGAGGTCGGTCATGTGCACGTCTTTCACGTCGAAGCCGGCATAATAGAGCGAGTAAGCCATTTCGCGGTCGCCATTCACGCCTTTTTCGCGTATTATGGCAGCCTTGATGCCGCTTTGTGGGTGAGTGAAGCCTGTTATGCCCAAATCGGCTGCCTTGCCGGTAAAGCCTTTTGGCAGACGTATGCGTACGGGTTGCTTCTTGTAGTTCTCAAAACGCAGCTTGGCGCATTTCTCGCCGCTTTGCTTGCGGTCGAGGAGGTAGGAGGACTTGTACCACACATCGCGCAGGGCATCGATTTGGAATGTGTGGGTCTTGCCGCCGTTTTCTACAGTGATGGTGCGCTCTTTAACAGGCGAGCCTATGGCAAAGAACTTGATGCCGGCTTTGTTGAGTATCTTTTCAAACTTGATGCAATGGTTGCTTGTTACCTGTGCCACCACGGCCGGATTTTCGGCGAATAGCACCTTGGCAAGGTCGTTGTCGTTGAAACCGTCGAGGTTGATGCTCAAGCCGCCTTTGGTGTTGGCAAACGTCATTTCGAGAAGGGTGGTTATCAAACCGCCAGCCGAGACGTCGTGGATTGCTGCCAGCTGGTTGGTGGCAACGAGCTTCTGCACGGCATTGAACGCGGCTGCAAAATATTCAGGCGATTTGATTTTTGGAGCTGCGTCGCCCACAAAGCCAAGCGACTGCGCAAATGCCGAGCCGCCGAGCTTGAGGTCGGTGCCAGAGAAGT
The DNA here is from genome assembly GCA_934675575.1 of uncultured Muribaculaceae bacterium. Classification (GTDB taxonomy): domain Bacteria; phylum Bacteroidota; class Bacteroidia; order Bacteroidales; family Muribaculaceae; genus Sodaliphilus. The sequence continues at coordinate 144,415 of CAKUQQ010000006.1, read as the reverse complement.
CGATATAATAGATAGTGCTCTTTTTGTCTTGAAGAACAGGAGAAACGGTTTTCTTGATGTCCTTAACCTCGCCGGCGGCGGAGATGATTACTGTGCCAGGAGCTATCACTTTGTCCTTGCCATAGGTTTGGGTCATTGACAGACTATCTTTGCCGGTGGGTATGTTTATGCCAAGGGCGCAAGCAAAGTCACTGCAGGCTTGCACGGCGCGATAGAGGCGTGCGTCTTCGCCTTGATTGCGGCAAGGCCACATCCAGTTGGCGCTGAGAGAAACGGTCTTTAGGCCGTTTGCGAGGTTTGCACCCACGATGTTGGTCAGTGCTTCGGTTATTGACAGCACAGAGCCGTCGGCCGAGTCGATGAGTCCGGCTTGTGGGGCGTGGCCAATGGAGGTGGCTATGCCCGAAGTGCCGGTGTAGTCGAGTGCTACGACACCGCAGTCGCTGAGCGGAAGCTGTATTTCGCCTTGGCACTGCTGACGAGCCACCTTGCCCGTAACGGAGCGGTCAACCTTGTTGGTGAGCCAGTCTTTGCAAGCCACACCCTCAAGTTGCAGCACGTTTTCAAGATAGCTGTCGATTTTGTCGGCGTCATATTTCAATGCCTTGTATTTGTGCTCTGTGGTGGTGTCATTCATCACAGTTTTTGGAGAACTGCCAAACATGTCTTTCATGCCCAGGTCGATGGGGCGCACACCGTCGGCTTGCTCAAACACGAAGCGGTCGTCGCCAGTAGTCTCGCCAACCACGTAGAATGGAGCACGCTCACGGTCGGCAATCTTGTTGATGTAGCTGATGTCTTTATCTTCAACCACCATGCCCATGCGCTCTTGCGACTCGTTGCCTATGATTTCTTTGGCAGAAAGGGTGGGGTCGCCGATAGGCAGCTTTGACATGTCGATTTTGCCACCGGTTTCCTCAACCAGTTCCGACAAAGCGTTGAGGTGACCTCCAGCTCCGTGGTCGTGGATAGAAATGATGGGGTTCTCGCTATCTTCGGCCAAGGCGCGAATCACATTGGCCACACGCTTTTGCATTTCGGGGTTGGCACGTTGCACGGCGTTAAGCTCAATGGCGTTGTCGTATTGGCCGGTGTTGACGCTCGACACAGCGCCGCCGCCCATGCCGATGCGGTAGTTGTCGCCGCCCATGAGCACCACTTTCTCGTGTGGCTTGGGAGTGCCTTTTATGGCATCGCGCTTGTTGGCAAAACCCACGCCTCCGGCAAGCATTATCACCTTGTCGAATGCCATTTTTGTGGAGTTTTCCTCGTGCTCGAATGTGAGCAGAGAACCGGTAATGAGTGGCTGGCCGAATTTGTTGCCGAAGTCAGAGGCTCCGTTGGAAGCCTTGATGAGAATTTGCTCCGGTGTTTGATAGAGCCAAGGACGCGGTGGCATGGTGCACAGCTCCCAAAGGCGGTTGGCCTCGGTGCGCGGATAAGAAGTCATATACACAGCAGTGCCAGCAATGGGGAGACTTGCGCGACCTCCACCCAGACGGTCGCGGATTTCGCCGCCAGAACCTGTGGCTGCGCCGTTGAACGGCTCAACTGTGGTGGGGAAATTGTGAGTCTCGGCTTTGAGAGAAATCACCGAGTCGATTTCCTTCACCTTGAAGAAATCAGGCTTGTCGGGGTGTTCAGGAGCGAATTGCTCGATTTTTGGACCATCGATAAACGCCACATTGTCTTTATAGGCAGAGATAACCTTGTTGGGGTTGTCTTGTGTAGTCTTTTTGATGAGCTTGAACAGCGACACTGGCATTTCTTTGCCGTCGATGATGAATGTGCCATTGAAAATCTTGTGACGGCAGTGCTCGCTGTTGACCTGCGAGAATCCGAACACTTCGCTGTCGGTCAGCGGACGGCCAAGCTTCTTGCCAAGTCCTTTAAGATATTCCACCTCATCGGGGTTGAGTGCCAGACCCTCTTCTTCGTTGTATTTCTCAATGTCGTCGATATACACGATTGGGTCAGGAGTCTTGGTAATCTTGAAAGTGTCGTTGTCGAGCTTGTTATAAACACGTTGCAACATTCTGTCGTATTCAGGCTCCTTGGTTTTAACGACGTTGAACTGCTCTATGCGCAGAATGCCCTTGATGTCCATGTTCTGGGTGATTTCAACGGCGTTTGTGCTCCAAGGCGTAATCATTTCGCGACGCGGCCCGATGAATGTGCCGCGTATGGGAGTGCCACTGACTACGGTGGCTCCGTCGAAGAGCCATGTGAGCTTTTCTAATTCTTTGGGAGAAAGAGCGTGGTCGGAATCGACCCCATAAATGATTTTCGCTCCTTTTTTGAAGAATGTTATCATAATTATTTTATGCGTGATTATTTGAAGATTCTGATTTTATTCCACAAAGTTACACTTTTCCTATAAAAACGCCATTAAAAAACGCAAAACTATCGGCAAAGTTTTGCTGTGCATGGAGCTTGGCATTTGTGCACGCATTTGAGCGTAAGAAATCAAAGCTCGTCATATTGGGTGGAGTGGTGATGAGGATTGAACTTTTTGTGCTAAATTTGCAAGATAGACAATTTCTGTGCGGTTTTTCAGTTAATTGTGTGTTAAGTATAGAAAAGACATTGCTATGATGAATAAGAGAGTAGTTGCCATGCTGGTGGCATTTGCCGGACTGCTTGCCGCCGAGGCCCAAGTGACGTTTTCGGGCAATGGCAAGCCTGTGTTTGAGACAGTGCCAAGCAAAAACACAGGACTCGACAAGATATATGTGCTATACACGGCCTCTGGAGTCAGCATGAGCTATAAGGCCGCTACCGACGCAGCCGTTAAATGGTATGCCTATGGTGAAAGTGGAGGCGGTTACGCCACCGAGATTGACGGGGTGGTGCATGCCGGCAATGTGACAACGCTGCCAAGTGTGGTGGCAAACAGCGGTTACATAATAGAGGAGGGCACAAAACGGACATATCTGTGGGTCACTGACTACTCAAAGCACAGATTGAGCCTTAAAGGATTGTCGGCAGAGCCAGCAAGCGACTGTGGAACGGCAACACTCAAGGTGGAGGGCAGCGGCTCAGACATGGCTTATTACACGATAACAGGCGTGCGCAAGACGCTGGAGCGCGAAATGCACTTGAGCTACAAGACTCTCACTTGGAGCGATGAAAACCAGGCATGGGAACAGACCAATGCCGAAGAGACTGAAGATGTGTTCAAGAACACGATAGTGATACCGGCACCACTCTGCAACACCACTTTTGAACTTAAAGGCGACAAGTTTCTGGAGTTTTGGGGCGAGAGTGAGCGCGTGGCAACGAGCGACGTGTATGAGACAGCCGCCGTAGATGTGAAAGCCACAGCAGAGCAGGAGCAGCGCGATGTGGACAACGAAAAGAAAAACACGCAAGACGAGAGTGCGCTCGGTGGCTCTGCACCGGTGAAAATCACATTCAAGGCATATCCCACCGATGCTGTGGTGCACAAAGAGTGGCAAATGGCCACCGACGCCGATTTCAACAACATAGAGTTGCGACTTGGCGACGAGACGGTGGAGCAGACATTTGAGGAGGCTGGAACGTATTATTGGCGCTTCTTCGGTGCCAACAGCGACGGCTCGTGTGAGACATACAGCGATGTATATACGGTGAACATAGGCACATCGGAGCTGCTTTGCCCTAATGTGTTCTCTCCAGGCTCATCGGAGGGCGTGAACGACGTGTGGAAAGTGTCGTATAAGTCAATCGTTAAGTTTAAGTGCTGGATATATAACCGCTGGGGAAATCAAATCATAGTGCTTGACGACCCCTCACAGGGCTGGGACGGCACTTATGGCGGAAAGCTTGTAAAGCCTGGTGTGTATTATTATGTGATTCAGGCTACTGGAGCTGACGGAAAGAAATATAAGCTGAAGGGCGACATAAACATCATCAGATATAAGTCGGGCCTTGGCGGTGGCACATCGTCGGGCGACGCAGGCTCGAACTGATGTTTGTTGGGCAGAAAAAAGAATGTGGCATGTGGACACGAAAACAGCCGCATGTGGCATGTGATTGTGCCTGAAGCAGCGAAAAAGAAGGATAAAAGGGAAATTGTTAATAACGCTATATGAAATTCGATGGAAAAGAAGTTGGAGCAGTGACAGTGCTCGGCGCGCGCGTGCATAATTTGAAAAACATTGATGTGGAAATTCCGCACAACAAGCTCACGGTGATAACCGGCTTGAGCGGAAGCGGAAAGTCGTCGTTGGCGTTTGACACGATATTTGCAGAGGGCCAGCGCCGCTATCTGGAGACGTTCTCGGCTTATGCTCGCAACATGCTCGGTGTGCTTGAACGCCCCGATGTGGATAAAATATCGGGACTTAACCCGGTGATTTCGATTGGGCAAAAAACGGTGAACAAGAATCCGCGAAGCACGATTGGCACCACGACCGAGGTTTATGACTATCTGCGCCTGCTCTTTGCCAGGGCTTCTGACGCATATTCCTATTTGACCGGCAACAAGATGGTGAAGTATTCGGTTGACAAAATATTGTCGCTCATCATCGACCGTTATGCAAACCGCAAGATATATATACTTGCTCCGCTTGTGAAAAACCGCAAGGGTCACTACAAGGAGCTTTTTGAGCAACTTAGAAAAAAGGGTTACATAAATGTGCGCATTGACGGAGAAATAAAGGAAATCACGTTTGGCATGAAGCTCGACCGCTATCGCAATCACAGCGTGGAGCTGGTGGTTGACAGGCTCAAGGTGTCGGACAAGGACGAGAAACGGCTGCGCGACACGGTGAATGTGGCATTCAGGCAAGGTGACAACCAGCTGATGATAATAGATGCCGAAACAAAAGAAGTGGCACATTACAGCAAGACGCTCATGGACCCAGAAACAGGGTTGTCATATATGGAACCTGCGCCTCACAATTTCTCGTTTAACTCTCCGCTTGGCTCTTGCCACAGATGCAAGGGACTTGGATATGTCAACATAATAGACCGCAGCAAGATTATGCCCGACATGGGCAAATCAATAGCCGCCGGAGGAATAGTGCCTTTGGGAAAATATAAAAATTCGCTGATTTTTTGGCAGATTTCGGCGATTTGCGAGAAATATGGCTGCACGCTAAAAACACCGCTTGAGGATTTGCCAGAAGAGGCCATCGACGACATTCTCAACGGCACCGATGAGCAGCTCAACATAAAGACTGAGACGCTGAGCACGTCAAACTATTTTTTGTCGTTTGACGGACTGGTGAAATATATAGAGCTTCAGCAAAGCGACGAGGCGTCGTCGAGCGCGCAAAAATGGGCCGGACAATATTTCACTCACGCAGTGTGTCCGGAGTGTCATGGTGCCCGCTTAAACAAAGAAGCGCTGCACTTTTTAATCAACGGCAAAAACATAGCCGACTTGGCGATGATGGACATTTCTGAGCTGAAAGACTGGTTGGCTGACCTGCACAACCACATGGAACCAAACAAGTGGAAGATTGCCGAGGAGATAGTGAAGGAGATAAGCAACCGCATTGGGTTTATGCTTGATGTGGGGCTTGACTATGTGTCGTTGAACAGAAACTCGTCGTCGCTGTCGGGAGGAGAGAGCCAGCGCATAAGACTTGCCACGCAGATAGGCTCGCAGCTTGTGAATGTGCTCTACATACTCGACGAGCCAAGCATAGGACTGCACCAGCGCGACAACCAGCGGCTCATTGACTCGCTGAAGAAACTGCGTGATGAGGGCAACACGGTGATTGTGGTGGAGCATGACAAAGACATGATGCTGCAAGCCGACTATGTGGTTGACATTGGCCCTAAGGCCGGGCGCAAAGGGGGCTATGTTGTGTTTGCCGGCACGCCTGCCGAGATGCTCAAGGCTAACACACTCACGGCTGACTACCTCAACGGCACGCGAGCCATAGATATTCCTACCCGACGCACTGGCAATGGCAAGAAACTTGTGCTGCACGGCTGTCGTGGCAACAACCTGAAGAATATAGATGTGGAGTTTCCGCTTGGCGTGTTTATATGCGTGACAGGAGTGTCGGGAAGCGGAAAATCGACGCTTATCAACGGCACGCTGCACCCAATATTGAGCCAACGCTTTTATCGCTCGCTGAAGAGTCCGCTCGACTACGACAGCATAGAGGGTGTGGAAAACGTGGACAAGGTGGTGACTGTTGACCAGTCTCCACTCGGCAGAACGCCGCGAAGCAATCCTGCTACTTACATAGGCGTGTTTACTGACATAAGAAACTTGTTTGTGAACTTGCCAGAATCGAAAATCAGGGGATATAAGTCGGGGCGTTTTTCTTTCAACATTTCTGGCGGCAGATGCGAGGTGTGCAAAGGCAACGGATATAAAACCATTGAGATGAATTTCTTGCCAGATGTGCAAGTGCCGTGTGAGGCTTGCGGTGGCAAGCGTTATAACCGCGAGACGCTTGAGGTGCGCTTCAAGGGAAAGTCGATAGCTGATGTGCTTGACATGACGATAAATCAGGCTGTGGAATTTTTTGACACGATGCCGAGCATTCTCAACAAGATAAAGGTGCTGCAAGATGTGGGGCTCGGTTACATAAAACTTGGGCAACCGTCGAGCACGCTGTCGGGTGGGGAAAGTCAACGCGTGAAACTTGCCGCAGAATTGTCGAAGAAAGACACTGGCCGCACAGTGTATATTTTGGACGAACCGACAACCGGTTTGCATTTTGAGGACATAAAGGTGCTTCTTGGCGTTTTGGAAAAATTGGTCCAAAGAGGAAATACCGTAATTGTGATAGAACATAATCTTGATGTGATAAAGAGTGCGGACTACATTATAGACATGGGACCAGAAGGTGGCAGAAATGGCGGTAGAGTGGTGGCAACAGGAACACCAGAGCAAGTTATGACGTCGAAAGACTCAATTTCTGCAAAATATATTAGGAATGAAATAGTTGGCCAATGAAAATAAAGTGAGCAGCCTTGTGTGCGGCTGCAAATATTTGGCGAAATTATAGCAAAAAACGTTTCGGAAATTTTTCTGAGGCGTTTTTGTTTGTTCTTTGATTAAAGGTGTGTCTTGCATTTAGCATGTTGAATATTAGATGTTTGTGGTGCGGCTTTTTCGTTTTTTAAGGCTCGTAGGCTTTGCGAGAAGCTGAATTGGTGTGGAGATATTAAGTTCTGTTTTGAATTTTGAATTCTCGCGAAGTTTGACTAATTCTGGCATTTTTGGGTGTGGTAATAATGGTTAGTTGGGTATTTTAACAATCATATGTTTGCCGATGCAAATTCAAATTGACAATGGAGTTAGGTGGTGTGGGGGATAGTGTGTGTTTGCTTTTGCAAAATGAAAATAGCAGCGTTTTGAATTTGCAATTAAGTCTATTGGTTGGAGGAGCGCATTAACAACACGCCCATTTACATTTCAATAGTTTAGTTATGCAAAATTTACTACAAATTTAGTATTAACTATTAATCTAACTAACTAAATGCGTTGTAGTTAAATACATGATATTAAAGTTGTTTATAAATATTTGAGTGCTTGTGGCGTGAGAATGTTAAAATGAATGCTTGTGTTGATATAATTTGTTCATATATAGGATATTGTATATGTGAATATAAAGTGAATTATAGGCATATAACAAAATGGATTTTAAAAATGGAAATTGGGCTGTTTTGAAATTAAAACACTTTGGTGATGGATTTGATAAATGAAACGTTTGGAATTTTGCTATCGGTTGCTTAAATTTGCAAACATAAAGTTCTTGTTTGTAAACGAATTTATGGATTTAGTTAGTCGCTTAAAACTGTTTTTAAATCAAAATGGTATCTCAAATTCGCAGTTTGCGGACACTTGTGGCATACCTCGACCCACTCTATCGCAGTTATTGAATGGAAGGAACAAAAAAGTGAGTGATGAGATAATTGCAAAAATCCATGCTTCTTATCCCTCGCTGTCGATAATGTGGCTTATGTTTGGTGATGGAGATATGTTTGTTCCAAATGCGAACACGGAAATCGTGTCTAAAACTCAAGTCGATGAGAATACTGATTTTGGTGGCAGCGATGAATCAGTATTGGAAAATGGAAAATCAGCCCAGCAAGCCATCTTGTTTGATGACGACCATGATGAGGATTTCATAGACGTGCAGTCGGCTCAGAAGGCCGCCCCACTCTCGGCAAGCAATGTTTCAAAAACACTGGAAACGCTGGCAAAAACGGCTCGGCAGACGGAGCGTGTGAGTGGAAATGCCGACAGCGCACCAAGGCGCGTGGTGAGCATAATGGTGTTTTATAGCGATAACAGTTTTGAAACTTTCGTTCCGGGTAAATGACGTTTTAAGCAAGCCGAAAATAACGACGAGGGCCGCTTCTTAGCATATTGAAGCGGCCCTCGCAGGTTTCTTTTTATGGCTTTATGCAGTGTTACATTACTGCTGCATGCCGCCTATGATGTCTTTAATAGAGCTTATGTTGTGACGCTGCATGTAGTCTTTAACATAGTCAATGGCCTTAACTGTGACTTGTGGGTCAACAAAGTTGGCTGTGCCTATTTCCACAGCAGTGGCACCAGCCAAGAGGAATTCTATCACGTCTCGGCCGTTCATGATGCCTCCTAAGCCAATCACGGGAATGTTTATGGCCTTGCACACTTGCCAGACCATTCGCACGGCTATGGGGCGTATGCAGGCTCCTGACAGCCCTCCTGTGATTGTTGACAGGTATGGCTTGCGTGTCTCGGTGTTGATAGCCATGCCAAGGAATGTGTTGACGAGTGAAACTGCGTCGGCTCCTTCATCTTCGGCAGCTTTGGCAATTTCTGTTATATCGGTCACATTTGGTGTCAGCTTCACAATCATGGTGCCGTCGTAGGCTTTTCTGGCGGCAGAAACCACCGATTTTGCCCCTTGCACCGTGGTGCCGAATGTCATGCCTCCTTGCTTAACATTGGGACATGATATGTTGATTTCAACGGCAGTAACACCCGACAGCGGATTGAGCTTTTGGCACACGGCGGCATAGTCTTCTGGCGACGAGCCCGACACGTTGACGATTATGTTGGTGTCAATGTCTTTTATTCGGGGATAGATGTTGCTTATGAAGTAGCCAACGCCTTTGTTTTGAAGCCCCACGGCATTGAGCATGCCTGACGGGGTCTCGACCATGCGCGGATATGGATTGCCCTCGCGGTGGTTGAGAGTGGTGCCCTTGACTATTATTGCTCCGAGTTGGCTCAAATCTATGAAATCGGCGAACTCCTCGCCGTAGCCAAACGTGCCTGAAGCGGTGGTGATGGGATTTTTCAGCTTCAGGCTTCCTATTTCTACACTTAAATCTACCATTTTAGCTTCTTGGTGTTAAATACAGGACCCTCTTTGCACACACACACGTTGCCCTCGGTGGTGTCTTCCACGCAGCATAAGCAAGCTCCAAGGCCGCATGCCATGGTATTTTCGAGAGAGACTTCACAATCAATGTCTTTTTCTTTTGCGATTTTTGCCACAGCTTTCATCATGGGTTGCGGTCCGCAGCATGCAATAAAGTCAACGTGCGCGGCCAGGGCCGAGTGCTGTGTCACAAAGCCTTTTTCGCCAAGCGAGCCGTCTTCTGTTGACACATGCACGGTGGCATATTGCTTGAACATCTCCAGCTCGAGCAAATCGGCTGCAGAGCGTGCTCCAAGCAGAAAACTGAAGTCAACGCCTTTGGCTTTCATGACTTTGCCAAGCTGCAGCAGTGGGGCAACGCCCACGCCACCACCAATCAGCAGGCCATGCCCCTTGCGCTCCACGGTGAAGCCGTTGCCAAGCGGTAAAACCAAATTGATGACAGTATTTGCCGGCAAACTGATGAGGTGTGACGTGCCTTCGCCAGCTTTTCTGACCAGAAGCCAGAGCTCGTTGGCCTCGTAGTCAACGAAGTTGACCGATATGGGGCGGCGGAGAAAGGTGGTTTTGGAGTTTGGCACCTCAACCTGAACAAATTGTCCTGGGGCAATTTCGGGTAGCTTGCCTTTTGTTGGTGAGATTTTCATCAAAGAATACATTGGCGAAATGTGAATGTTTTCCTTGATGAGGAAGTCTAATTCCTGTTTGTTCATTTGTTGTTATTGTTATTTTTGTCAGTGTGCAAAGTTACTTAAATATTCAAGAAATTGCAGCCTTGCATTCGTGCAGACTGGCCGTTTCGCACATTAGATGATGTATTTTTCCTTGCCGTGAATCATAGCTATTTTGGGCAGACCTAAACCTTTGATTTTGTCGTAAACAAGGTTGCAGAAATAGGCATCATGCAGTCCAAGACCTATGTTGTAGCTGATAATGCGCTCGCTGCCGCTTGTGCGTCCGTCTTTCTCGCCTCGCAATACTTCTCCTATCTCTGCTAAACTGCGGAATTGGTTGAAATATTTGAATCCGCTCACATGCGCCACATCATCGCAAAACACTTTATCGAATGTGGTGTCGCAGTTCTGGAAGCCGCGTGTGTGTACTGGCACAATGAGGACGCCTGGCTTGAATATCTTGTCATCGTCGTGAAAAATGCTGCGCTCCTCGGTCACGCACGACACTATCACATCGCTGTCGCTGAACAGTTCTGGGATAGTGTCAACCACAGTGAATGTGATGTTACTGAAGCACTTGAAATGCTCAATGAACAATTCTGCCTGGTTTTTGTAACGCAGCAGTTTGACCTCGGCCTTATTGCCTTGAAGCAATGTGCCGAGGCAGAGCATGGTGGCGCGTGCTGTGTTGCCGAGACCTATGAAGGCAAAGGTGCTTGCGTCGCTTTTCTTGAATGTCTGAATTGCCAGCGAAGCCACAGCTCCTGTGCGCATGGTGGTGATGAAGTCGGTGTCGATAACGGCAAGTATTTCACCGGTTTTGGAGTCGAACAGCATGCTGTCGCTGCGGAGCGATGGCACTCGTCCGTCTATTCTTGACACCACCTTGACGTTAAATCGCCCGATTTCTGGCGGCAGCAAGCATGGCATCGACGTGAAAAAGTCAAGCCCTTGTGGGTGAACACTGATTTTTGCCGGAAGCTGTGCCTCTGGCTTGTGTGTGAAGCAATATCTCACACCGTCGATGAAATCGGCAGGGGTGAGGTTGAGACTGCGAATATCTTTGTCTTGAATACAAATCATTTGCTGAAGCTGTTATGTTGTAGTTTTTAATATCTCACATGTTGTGGCTTTGCAGCCCTTAACCATAGGCAAATTTAAGCTATTTAATCCGCTTGAGCAACACTGTGATGAGCCGCGTCAATAGCTGATGCCCTCAATTATGTTGAGCATTTTGAGTGTGGCTTGTATGCTTGCTTCTATCTGGTCGGGGTTGAGTCCACGTGTCTTGATAGTGTGGTCGTGAAACTGCCATGTGGTGTTGGTCATGACCATGGCGTCGGTGTTGCTGTTGGGCGGTATGCTCACGGTGTAGTTGAGCAGCCTGGGAAATTGCCGGCCCATATTTTCATTGTAGATTTTGCCCACAGCCTTGCAGAAAGCGTCGAATGTGCCGTCTCCAGAGGCCGTTTGCTCGTATGGAGTGCCATTGATGTCGAGTTTAACGGTAGCTGTTGGCAGCAAGTCCTTGGAAATGCTTATGGCGTAGTTCACAATCTTGATTTTGTTGGAACTTGAGTTGTGGGTCACCACGTCTGACACAATGTTGGGCAAATCTTCCTTAGTCACGATTTCTTTTCGGTCGCCAAGGGCGTTGATTTGCTTTGTCACTTTGTGTATGTATTGCCGTCCGAGCTTTATGCCAAGCTCCACGAGGTTTTTCTTTATGCTTGCCTCGCCCGACAGCTTGCCGAGGGCGTAAACCCTTTTGCGTCCAAATCTTTCGGGAAGCAACTCATTGAAATATAGCTCGTTTTTGTTGTCGCCATCGGCATGAATACCAGCTGTTTGCGTGAACGCGTTCTCACCGATAATCGGCTCGTTTTGTGGCACGATTACACCGGAGAACGACTCCACGGCGTGACTCACATCATAGATTTGCGACTCGTCGATGTCGGTGGTCATGCGAAGCATGTCGTGCACCATGGCCACAACACTTGCCAGAGGGGCATTGCCGGCGCGTTCTCCGAGTCCGTTGATGGTGCAGTGCAACCCCTTTATGCCAACCAGACCGGCGGCAAACGAGTTGGCTGTGGCGAAGTCGTAGTCGTTGTGGGCATGAAAGTCGAAATGCACATCAGGGTAGCGTGTCACCATGCGTTTGCAGTATTCATACACTTGGTTTGGGTTCATCACGCCGAGTGTGTCTGGCAGCATGAAGCGATGTATGGGCAGGCTTTTAAGCGTGTCCATCATCTTGTAAACATATTGCGGTGATTGCATTATGCCGTTTGACCAATCTTCGAGGTATAGGTTCACGTCAAGTCCGCTGTCGTGGGCACGTCGCACCTCTTTGGCAATGTCGCTGAAATGCTCTTCGGGAGTCTTTTTTAATTGCAGGCGGCAGTGCTTTTCGGAGCCTTTGGCAAGCAGATTGATGACCTTGCCGCCAGCCTCAATAACCCATTTTACAGACTTGCCTCCGTCGATGTAGCCGAGGATTTCAATCTTGTCGAGATGCTTGTGGCGTTGTGCCCATGAGCAAATGCGCCTGGCCGAGGTGAACTCGCCCTCAGACACGCGTGAGGAGGCAATCTCTATGCGCGGCACGTTGAGGTGGGTGAGGATTAGTTGCGTCATAAGCAGCTTCTCCGTTGGGGAGAAGCTGACTCCCGATGTCTGTTCGCCATCGCGCAGGGTGGTGTCGAGAATTTCGATTTGGCCGTGTTTCGACTGCTTGTAGGGTGACTTGTGATTCTCTTCCCAAATGGTTATGTCGCGATGCTTGCTAAGCAGAAAATCAATGTCGCTTGTGCCCTGCATCAGGCAGTTTTTCTTGTAGATGTTGATGCCGAAGCGTTCTTTTTCGCCTGTAGCCGTGTTGCAGATGGTTTGGTTGTCGAGGTCGATGTCAACCTTGTTCGCGTGGTCGGCATATATTGTGTCGAGAAGCTTTGAGTGGAAGCGCTCAGACACCACTATGGGCAAAATGCCGTTGTTGAGGGCGTTTTGCTTGAAAATGTCGGCAAACGCCATGGCTATTATGGCTCTAAAACCACGCCCTGCCAACGCCCATGCGGCATGCTCGCGGCTTGACCCGGTTCCGAAGTTGCGTCCTGCGACTAATATTTCTCCCGAATAGGAGTTATCGTTTATGGGCAGCTCTGGATTGGGCGTGCCATTGGGGTTGAGGCGCAGATCATGAAACAAAAACTGCCCCCAATCACCGTCGACAGTAGATTTTAGAAACCTTGACGGAATTATCTGCTCGGTTCTCACGTTGTCGAGAGGAAGCGGAACGCATTGAGATGTCAGTGTGGTGAACATTTCAGTCATGGTTGCGTGATGTTTAGAGGGTTGGTGATAACTCCGGTTATTGCGGCAGCAGCCGCTATTGCAGGGCTTGCAAGAAACGTGCGCGCACCCATGCCTTGACTGTTTTCGTAATTGCGGTTGGAAGTGGAAACGACGTACTTGCCACTGGGGATTTTGTCGGGGTTGAGAGCCCGGCATGCAGAGCAGCCTGGCTGGCGAACCTCAAAACCTGCATTGAGAAGCATTTGGTCAATGTGCTCGTTGCGGATTTGACTTAACACTTTGTTTGAGCCTGGAACGAGCCATGCTGTTATGCCTGGGGCTTTGTGATGGCCTTTGACTATGGCGGCAAACGCACGGAAATCTTCGATTCTTCCGTTGGCGCAGCTGCCGAGAAACACATAGTCAACAGGTAGGCCAATCAGCTTTTGCCCTGGAGTCAGACCCATGTAGGTCAATGCCCTGGTGAACGCATCGCGCTGGTCATGTGCAATGTCGCTTAGCCGAGGTATGGAGGACGTAATCTCCACGCTCATGTCGGGCGATGTGCCATAGGTGATGCGAGGCTTGATGTCTGAAGCCTTGAATTTCACCTCGCGGTCGAACACGGCATGACTGTCGCTCGACAGCGTTTTCCAGTATTCTACGGTTTTTACCCAGTCTTCGCCCACGGGAGCGAATTCACGGCCTTTGAGATAGGCGAAAGTCTTTTCGTCGGGGGCAATTATGCTGCCGCGCGCACCCATCTCTATACTCATGTTGCACACTGTCATGCGTTCTTCAATGGAAAGTGAGCGTATTGCTGTGCCAGCAAACTCCACAAAGAAGCCAGAAGCTCCGGTATATGTCATTTTGCTGATTATGTGCAGAATTAAGTCCTTGGCAGAAACGCCTTTTCGCAACTCGCCGTCTATGGTGATGCGCATGGTGCGAGGCTTCACTTGCAAAATGCACTGTGTGGCAAGAACAGATTCGGTCTCGCTTGTGCCCACCGCCAGAGCTACAGCACCGAGAGCACCGTGGGTGGAGGCGTGACTGCCTCCGCACGCAATGGTTTGCCCTGGGGCGGATAGGCCATTTTCGGGGCCGATTACGTGGGTGATTCCGTTGTGGGTGCTGCCAGCCTCAAAGAGTGTCAAGCCGAAATCTTGCGCATTGAGTTGCATGGTCTCGATTTGATGGCGTGAAGCAGCATCGCTCACAGGTTTGTCCTGGTCGGTGGTGGGCAAATTGTGGTCGATGGTGCAAATGGCGCTTTCGGGGTGACGAATTTCAAGGCCACGCTCGCGCAGACTGCTAAATGCTTGTGGGCTCGTGGTCTCGTTGCAAAACAGACGGTCGATGTAGAGAATTGAGGGGCCGCCCGGAATTGTGTTGATGACGTGAGAATCCCATATTTTGTCGAATAGCGTATTCATTTTGTTTTATGTCTTGCCGCAAAATGCGTGTATCTACAAATATAGCTATAAATTGTTGATGAGGCAACAATCATTTTTGCGTTTTTGCCCGGAGCGTTTCGTTTGCGTTTTAGGCATAGGTGTGGCGTGGAAATAGTGTGGGTGACAAAAAAAAGAACTGCCCTGCAAGTGTGTGCTTGCAGAGCAGTTTAGCTTTTTCTCGAAAAATCAGCCTAAATAGGCTTTCAGCAGCTTGCTCTTCTGCCCTTTGAGGCGGCGTATGGCTTTTTCTTTGATTTGGCGCACACGCTCTCTTGTCAAGTCGAATTTTGCTCCGATTTCCTCAAGGGTCATCTCTTGGCAACCAATGCCGAAGAACATCTTCAGAATATCACGCTCACGAGGGTTGAGCTGGTCGAGGGCACGGTTTACTTCCTTTGACAGAGACTCTTGGTTGAGCTCGGCATCGGCCATGGGGGAGTCGTCGTTGGGGAGCACATCGAGCAGACTATTGTCCTCGCCATCAACGAAAGGCGCGTCAACGCTCACATGACGCCCCGACACTTTCATGGTGTCGGAAATCTTGTCAACCGGCACATTAAGCTCGTCGGCAAGCTCTGATGCGGAAGGGCGGCGCTCGTTTTCCTGCTCGAAACGCGACAGCGCTTTTCCGATTTTGTTGAGAGAACCGACTTGGTTGAGTGGGAGACGGACAATGCGTGATTGCTCTGCCAATGCTTGAAGAATTGATTGACGAATCCACCAAACTGCGTAGGAGATAAACTTGAAACCACGAGTCTCGTCGAATTTCTGCGCTGCCTTAATCAGGCCTAAATTACCTTCGTCGATTAAGTCGGGGAGACTTAAACCTTGGTTTTGATACTGTTTTGCTACGGAAACGACGAAACGCAGATTCGCGCTTACAAGTTTGTCGAGGGCTGCCTGATCACCTTTCTTGATGCGCTGTGCAAGCTCCACTTCTTCATCGACCGTGATAAGATCCTTACGGCCAATTTCTTGCAGATACTTGTCAAGAGACGCGCTCTCGCGATTGGTGATAGATTTGGTAATCTTTAATTGTCTCATTAATTAAATGTAGATATTAAAACACGCAAAGTTATTCAAAACTTTTGAGAGAAGAAAGGCTTTGTGGAATTTTGTGCTTATTGTTAAGGATTTTTAATTTGTTGTCTGCCTTAATTGTGGCCTGCTGCGTGATGCCTGTTGGGTGGAGCGCACGCGTCTTTGTGCTGGCTTTTGAGGCAAATAAAAGGTCGGGGAGCTTCTTGCCCTCCGACCTTTTGTTTGGTTCGTTATGTTTGACCGGATAGAGGCCGGCAACGTGTGTTTTTACTATTAGTCGTCGCTGAGGTCAACAGCGTAGTAAACCTTCTTGCCTGTTGGGTAGAGGCCGGTGATGAACATCACCTTGTCACTGTCGGAGTCGCGCATTATCTGGCCATACACGTTTTCAACGTCTTCGCGCGAAGAAACTGGGAAGTTGTTGATGTCGGTAATCACGAATCCGTCTTTTATGCCGGCAGCTTTGAATTTACCAGCCTTGATGCCGACAACCTTGATACCCGTGGATATGTTGAGGTCTTTCTTGTCTTGCTCACTCAATGCTTGGAATGCGCAACCGAGTGACATCATATCCATACCCTTAGAAATCTTGGTGTTGCCTTGGTCATTCTTGAATGTGACGGTAGTGGTCTTGAGCTTGTTGTCGCGATAATACTTGACTGTGGCCTTGTCACCAGGACGGAGTTTGCTCATTTGCTCAACCATCTGCGCACCATTTTTCACGTCGCTTCCGTTGAGGCCTACGATAACATCACCTTCTTCAAGTCCGGCTTCCTTGGCGGCACTGCGGTCGGTGACCTTGGCTACAAGCACACCTTCGTTGGTGGCGGTGATGTTCTTCTCCTTGGCCTTGTCGGCGTCGAGCTCGGTGAACTGAATGCCGAGCACTGCACGCTGCACTGTGCCATATTGCTTGAGGTCGGTTACAATTTTCTTCACTGTGCTTGAAGGAATTGCGAAGCCTGTGCCTGAATATGAACCAGTAGAAGAGTAGATTTGGGTGTTGATGCCAATCAGCTCACCATTGGTGTTGACGAGCGCCCCACCACTGTTTCCTGGATTGATGGCAGCATCGGTCTGTATGAACGACTCGATTCCGAGGTCGCGGCCAGAGTTGGCACCAACACTGAGGCTACGTCCCTTGGCACTGATGATGCCGGCTGTTACGGTAGATGTGAAGCCGTAGGGGTTGCCGACTGCGAGAACCCACTCACCGACCTTGATGTCGTCGGAGTTGCCAAACACGATTGGTTGGAGTTTCTTTTTAGCAGAAATCTTGAGCAGAGCCAAGTCTGACTTGGGATCAGTGCCAATGACGCGTGCATTGAATGTGCTGTTGTCGTTGAGGGTGACTTCAAGTTTTTCTGCGCCGTCGATAACGTGGTTGTTGGTCACGATGTAACCGTCGTCAGAGATTATCACTCCAGAACCAAGGCCGGTTGGCTGAGGCTCGGACTTTTGCTGCTTGGGCTGCTGTTGCTGCTTGCGGCGCTGAGAAGTGCCATCGCCAGGACCGAAGAAGAATTCAAACGGGTCGAAGAAATCTCCACCTTGGAACATTTGCTGCTGTTGCTGCTTGGGAGTGGAGAACGATTTGATGCTCACCACGGAGTTGATGGTTGACTCGGCAGCTTTTGTGAAGTCGGTGTCGAACGACGATGGTCGCACGGCCGTCTTTACAAAGTTGTTTGGCTCAGAAACTTCTTGTTTTGGAATGAACTCATCTTTGATGATTCCTGATTTTGAAAGGGCCGTGGTTGCAAATATGGTTGATGCAGACCCTACGATAGATGCTCCTATGAGCATAACGGCCATCTTTGTGTTCTTTTTCATAAACTATAATGTTAAATGTTTTGTCGAATTAAATGTTTAATAGTTAAAATTTAACTTTTAAATTTCGCTGTAAAGTTATACTCGAATTTGTCAAAAACAATACCCTAAACATTCATTTTAAACTGAATTAACACGAAAAGGGCTAATTTTATATTCTTTAAAAAGAAAAGTTGTCACAATGTTTGCAAAACACTGCCATAATGTCGCATGGTGCCATGTGAGCACCAGAAATAGGAATGTGGTGATAAAATGCCGGTATGTCGCGATGGCAAAAAAGGCACACAGCTACAAATAAAAAAGTTGGATAAAGATGTTCGACCATGATGATTATTGTTATATGTTTGCAATGCAGGCCACTGAAGCCTGGTTAAGGGCAAGAGGGAGGGTTTGCGGAACATATTTTTGGGAAAGCGTTTACTCAACGCTCTTTCTTGGCTGCTTGAAACTTCGCAAATTTCAAAGAATTCGTCAAGACTGCAGCAGCGGTAGATGCCTTGTGGATATGAATGATGCCATTCCAATGGCGGAAATGGTATAGCGTCTCAATTACGGATTACCGCAATGTGGCTAAGGGTTGCCGCTTGTGGAAAAGACTGTATGTTGAGAACATGTTTGCTATGCTTGGTCTTTGTGCGTGAGCACAAATTGTGTCATATCGGCGTGAGGCTTCTGCGTTGCTCATTCTTCGAGTTCGGGCAATGCGAAGGCCTCAAGTGGCAGAATGGGTGACAAGTACAGATTCTCACGCTTTTTTCATGCAGTTAAAAATTAAATGCCAACGAGGAGATGACCGAGGCAACTTAAACGCTATGATGATGAATTCTGAAATTAAGGAAAAGTATGATGCGTGGGTAGAAAAGGTGTGTGCTTGGATTGACGAAGTGGGACCAGTAATAAACCGTCCAAGCAGTGCCATGCAATCGCCTCCAGCCTTAGACGGAAACTGTGAAATCCTTTTTCTTGGACACGATGCTCATGAACCAGGTGATTTTAATGTTAGGGGAGCAGATAAACAGCGGTTTTATGAGGGAAATGGCACTTTTGCGTCGGCTGATAAAACATGGTGGCCTTATTGGGTGAAACCGTGCCGCTCGTTTCAGAGAATTGGCGAGGAAGAAGCTCTTGCTCCTGGTAAATTTATGCTCATGAATTTGTTTTATTTTGGAGGTGAGAACATTGCTGGCTCTACAAAAGAAGTTGGCATTAAGGCAATGCAGCAATGTATAGCTTTTACTGATGAATTGGTGCACGAAATTGTTAAACCAAAGGTTATTGTCTGCTTTTCAAAACAAAATGTGTATTGCTGGTTATGTAACTCCAAATTGAATAGCTACATAGCTGACAGTAAAACCGTGAAACTGGCAGATAAATATAACATTTTGCAAGGCACATGGGGCGGAATACCCGTAATAGGAATGAATCACCCATCGGCCAGAGTGTCGAACGATTATTTTGACACGGTATTCAAATATGTTGTAAGTCTGACGAAATAACAGCATTAGCGCTGAACATTAAGGAAATGCTGTTAAGCAAACTTGAAAGAAAATAAATGATATTGTCCGCAATGTCTATAACAGGTGTTGCGGACAATATTTTAGTCAAGCAAGCCATGATTAAATAATGAAATGATAGCTATTATGATGTCTTTTCCGCAATTCAATTATGTTAATTCGGCCTTGGTATGGTTATTCTGAATAAGTGTAACGAGCAATAATATTGAAAATTTGCCTCGTTTGCTAATGAAGAATTGGGTGGGGAAGAGGTGGTGGATTGGATAAAAAGGTGTAAATTTGCACAGATAACAGTATGGCGGCTTGTCGCTCGTGTGCATGTTTTTATGGCAGCGAGAGGAAAGTCCGGGCAACAAAGAGCATCACATTTCTTAACGGGAAGCTGTGGGTGACTGCAGGGTTAAGGTAACAGAGAATGACTGCCATGAGCCTTTTGTGGGCTTGCGGTGATGGTGAAAAGGTGGGGTAAGAGCTCACCGGCCGGTGTGGCGACATGCCGGGCCGTACTACCTGTGAGTTGCAAGGCCAAGTATATCGACATTTAAGGGCTGCTCGTCCATTGTCGAGGGGTAGGCTGCTATATTGCAGCGGCAACGTTGCAGACAGATAAATGACAAGCGGCTCTCCGCAAGGCGAGCTACATAACCCGGCTTATAGTCATACTGTTTTTATTTTAGCAAACAATTTAAGGGCAGAAATGCCTTGCATGATATATCAGCACAATAATAACAAGCAATTAGCCTTTGTTGGGCAAAAATCCATTTTGAGAAAAGCGGAATGCCAGCTTGGGGGCTGTCAGAAAAGCTGGGCACAGCGTATTTTTCTTTGATGCGCTTTAACGTGGGCGAACAGCGGCATAAGCGAAATGATAGGCTAACGAATGTGTGCTGGCTACAAAAAGAATTTAATATGAAAAAGGAGGCAATCATAGCAGACAATGCGCCTAAGGAGATTGGCGCTTACAGCAACGCGGTGCGCACAGGAAACCTTGTGTTCGTTTCGGGTCAGCTGCCGGTTAATCCTGTTACTGGCGAGGTGGCAATGGCCATACAAGACCAGACTAAGCAGGTGATAGAGAACATAAGAAACATTCTGAAAGACGCAGGCGCAACTCTGGCCGATGTGGCAAAGGTGAACGTGGTGCTGACAGAAATGTCGCTTTTTAGCGAGATGAATGCTGTGTATGCCAAAGAATTCAGCGAGCCATATCCGGCACGCACGTCAATGGCTGTGAAGGAACTGCCTCACAATGCTCTGGTGTCGATGGACGTGGTGGCCGTGATTGGCTGAGCCACTAAGCCATTGAATTATTGTTTTGCATAGCCGACAGCAATTCTGCCACAACATAGGTGCTTCCGCCAACAAAGATGAAATCGCCGGGTGCAGCATCGGCGAGAGCTTGCTTATAGGCTTGGACAACAGAGGGGCATGTGGTGCCTTTTAATCCAGCATCGGTGGCAATTTCTGCAAGGGTTGATGCGCTAAGGGCGCGGTCGATAGCTGCTTGTGTAAAGTAGTAGGTGGCGTTGGGTGGCATCATGCCGACAATGGAGCGCACATCTTTGTCGCTGACAAAGCCTATGACCATGCGAAGCGTGGTGCAATCTTGAAATTTCAACTGATGCGAAATGTAGGTCCACCCACCTGGGTTGTGACCGGTGTCGCACACAACGGTTGGGCGATCGTTTAGCTTGGTCCAGCGTCCCATGAGGCCAGAAACTTCGCAAACTGATAAAAATGCCTTGTGCACAGATTCTTCTGACACTCTAAACCCAATCTCTTTCATTACTTCGGTTGCTGCCAGCACGGTGTTGGCATTTTTAATCTGATATTCACCAATTAGCTCATTCTTGATTGTGCCATGCTCTGTGGTGTGGAGCACCATGTGACCGTCGTCAGACAGAGAGTGTGATGTGATGCGCTGAGTGTCGTCGGCAAACGTTATGGGGGCACCGACGCTATTGGCATTGTCGGCAAACACTTGTCTGACTGCACCCTGTGACTCTCCAACTACAACTGGAACACCCGGCTTTATGATGCCGGCTTTCTCTTTGGCAATCTGTGTGACGGTGTTGCCCAAAAACTGCATGTGGTCGAGCGAAATGTTGGTTATGACGCACAAGGAGGGGGTGATGATGTTGGTGCTGTCGAGCCGTCCCCCAAGTCCAACTTCGATAACGGCGACATCTACGTGGCACTTGCTGAAATAGTCGAAAGCCATGGTTGACGTCAGCTCAAAGAACGACGGCTTGCCGCCGAAATTCATTTTGCGATAGCGACTGATGAAATCTATGACATCGTCTTTGGGTATCATTTTGCCATTGACGCGTATTCTTTCGCGGAAATCAACAAGATGTGGAGACGTGTAAAGCCCCACATTATAGCCGTTGAGTTGTAAAATGGTGGCGAGCAGATGGGAAACAGAACCCTTGCCGTTGGTGCCAGCCACATGAATTGTGGCATAGTTGCGGTGAGGGTGGCCGAACAGTTTGTCGAGAGCCATGCTTGTGCCGAGCCCAGGCTTGTAGACTCCAGCACCCTTGCTCTCAAATGCAGGGTGCTGTGAGTATAAGTAATCAATAGTTTCTTGATAGGTCATGACTAAAAGATTAAGAGGCCGGCAATTCCGGCTATTATAATCACTATTATGGGGTGAATTTTGGTGAAATAAACGCAGCAGAACGATGCTGCACAAATGATTATGGATATGAGACGGTCGGTTGACTCGTAGCCGAAATTGTCGCTATTCATGAGCAGTAATGCTGCTGAGGCGATAAGACCGACAACCACCGGGCGCAGTCCGGCGAAAGCTCCCTTTATTACCGCGCTCTCTTGATGGCGCTGAATGAAATGACTGGCAAACAGCACCAGAAGAAATGGGGGCGTGACCACAGTGATTGTGGCAACTATGGAGCCGAGAATGCTGCCGGTGACCACATAGCCTATGTAGGTAGCGCTGTTGATGCCGATAGGACCAGGGGTCATTTGGGAAATAGCAACAACGTCGGTAAACGTTTGGTTGGTAATCCAGCCTGTGTCAACCACCTCATTCTGAATGAGTGACAACATGGCATAACCGCCTCCAAAGCCGAAAAGACCTATTTTGATGTATGCCCAGATGAGTTTCAGATATATGCTCATTGCTGCTTGCCCTCCTTTCTGCCTTGCTCGGAGGCTGGCTTTATGGCCTGATGCGTGTGCCAGATGTAGCCGCCTATGGCTCCAACCACAATATAGAGAATGGGATTGGAGATGTAGGGTATGCCAGAATAGATGAGAAGTGCCACCGCAATGGGAATGATGACGGTTTTGGCATTGATGCCGGCAGACTTGGCCGTGGTAATTACAGGGGCTATTATTAGTGCAACGACAGCCGGGCGAATGCCCTTGAATATCTTGCTTAACACCTCGTTGTTTTTAATAGCGTCGGGCGTGAGGAATATGGCTATGGCCAAAATGATCAAAAAAGATGGCAAAATAGTGCCGCATGCTGCGCACAAACTGCCCTTGAGGCCTCGGAGTCTGTCGCCTATGACAGTGGATATGTTGACGGCCAAAATGCCAGGCATTGACTGGGCTATAGCGAGGAGGTCGAGAAACTCGGTTTGTTCAATCCAGTGATGCTTATCGACGATTTCTCGCTGAATTATGGAAATCATTGCCCAACCGCCACCGAAGGTGAAAAGCCCTATCTTGAAAAAGGTGGAGAAAAGTTGAAAATAAATGTTATTCATTAATAGCCTAATTATTGCAGTAGAGAGATAAACTCAAGTGCAAAGTTACATAAATTTGGACATTTTGGCTGATTTATTGGCACGAAAGCCGTTTGGCAGGGCGCGGAAGCGGCACAAGTGGATTGCGTTGGGCAAAATGTGCTATCTTTGCACAACAAAAAAACAACTGAAACTAAAAAAAACGAAAAATATGAGACTGTTGAGAATCGCATTGCTTTTGGTGGGCATAATGCTTGGGGCGGCAGAGGCCTTGGCTATGCCACAAGACTCCATGACGGTGAAACTGCATAACACGGCTCTTAACAAAGACACGGTGATAAATGCCAGAGTGATGTTTGAAACCGAGTCGAAATATTTCTTGTCGCTTGGCGACAGTGTGCTTGTGGTGCCAAAAGCGAAGAAAAACTTGCTGACAAGGTTTATGGACTACTTGCTTGACACCAACACGGATTATAGCAAGAAATTCAGGTTCAGCCTGCTTGGAGGGCCATCTTATGACTCTGAGACAAAATTGGGGTTGGCGATACTTGGCAACGGAACATTCAGGTTGAATGGTTGCAGCCCAGAGAGCCAGCCATCTAATGCCACATTGGCAGGACGAATCTCAACATCGGGGTTCTGGTCGGTTGGGCTTGACGGCAACATGTTTTTCCCAGATGACAAGATGCGACTGTATTATTCACTTGAATTTGATCACTATCCAACGAAATTTTGGGGTATAGGCTACAAAAACGGAGACCAAGATGACAATGAGGTTAGCATGAACCGCAACGAGTTGGTTCTTGACGCGAACTTCACATTCAGGGCATTTCCACATTTTTATATAGGGCCTAAAATAAACTGGACATACGTCAACGTGGACTCGATAGCACGCATGGAACTGCTAAACGGACAACGGTTGTATTCGCGAAGCTATGGCGCAGGTTTGACCATGAGCTATGACACTCGCGACAACATGATGGACGCATCAAGGGGCGTGTATGTGGAACTTGACCAGATGTTTTTCCCCGGATTTTTGGGAAATAAGGCTAAGTTTGCACGCACGTCGGTCAAAGCGTGTTACTATCACAGCTTGTGGAAAGGCGCTCATGTGGCTGGAGAGGTGAAAGGAGATTTCAACTACGGCAAGCCGGCGTGGACCATGCTTGCCAAGCTTGGTGGCTCGCGAGAGATGCGCGGCTACTATCCTGGGCGTTATCGCGACTACAACATGATGATGGCACAGGTGGAATTGCGCCAAAAAATATGGTATAAGCTTGGTTGCGTGGTGTGGGGCGGAGCCGGAAGTGTGTTTAAAGACGGAAAGATAGCTGACCACATATTGCCGAGCTATGGACTTGGAATGAGATGGGAGTTCCGCAAAAAAATGAATGTGCGTTTTGATTATGGATTCGGCAAAAAAGGTCAGAGCGCATTTTCGCTGGGATTGTATGAGGCATTCTGACGGCATGGACTGACAAAATGTCGCTGGTGCGTGCGGAAATGGCAGATATATGCAGCTGGTGACAATGGTTGGGATTTTTGGCACGATGTGTGTTAGGTGTAGAGTCGTGAGGCTTCAAATTAACAGAAGTTTCGGGTAACTGAATTATTAAAAATTTAAAAACAATAGAAATCATGACAATTAAACCATTATCAGACAGAGTTCTTATAGAACCTGCAAAGGCTGAAGAAAAAACAGCTGGAGGTATCATCATTCCAGACAGCGCAAAAGAAAAACCATTGAAAGGTACTGTAAAGGCCGTGGGCAACGGAACCAAAGATGAGGAAATGGTAGTGAAAGTTGGCGACGAAGTTCTGTATGGCAAGTATGCCGGCACAGAAATCGAAGTTGACGGCGAGAAATTCCTGATGATGAAGCAGAGTGATATTTTGGCAATTGTAGAAAAATAACAAGTAGGAGGACATTGAAATGGCAAAAGAAATTAAATTCGATATGAAGGCTCGCGAAGAGCTGAAGAAAGGTGTTGACCAGTTGAGCAACGCCGTTAAGGTGACACTTGGTCCTAAAGGTCGCAACGTCATTCTGGACAAGAAGTTTGGCGCACCACATATCACAAAAGACGGTGTGAGTGTAGCTAAAGAAGTGGAGCTTGAGGACGAGTTCCAAAACATAGGCGCACAGCTTGTGAAGGAAGTTGCCTCTAAGACAAATGACGATGCCGGCGACGGAACAACCACTGCCACAGTGCTGGCTCAGGCAATCATCAACGAGGGCTTGAGAAATGTGGCTGCCGGTGCAAATCCAATGGATTTGAAGCGCGGTATTGACAAGGCTGTTGCCAAGGTGGTTGAGACTATCAAGGCTCAGGCTCAAGAAGTGGGTGACGACATCAACAAGATTGAAAATGTGGCTCGCGTCTCTGCTAACAACGACGAGAAAATCGGTAAGCTCATTGCTGAGGCTATGGAGAAGGTGAAGAAAGACGGTGTGATTACTGTGGAAGAGGCCAAAGGCACTGACACACACGTTGAGACAGTGGAAGGTATGCAGTTTGACCGCGGTTACATCTCTCCATATTTCGTGACCGACACCGAGAAGATGGAGTGTGGCATGGACCACCCATACGTGCTGATTTATGATAAAAAGATTTCGGTGCTGAAAGATATGCTTCCAATCCTTGAGTCAACTGCACAAAGTGGTCGCCCATTGCTTATCATAGCAGAAGACGTTGACAGCGAGGCTTTGGCAACTCTGGTTGTTAACCGCCTGCGTGGTTCTCTGAAAGTGTGCGCTGTTAAGGCTCCTGGTTTTGGTGACCGCCGCAAAGATATGCTTGAGGACATCGCCATATTGACTGGTGGCACAGTGATTTCAGAAGAAAAAGGTTTGAAGCTTGACGGTGCTACAATCGACATGCTTGGTTCAGCAGAGAAGATTACAGTGAACAAAGACAACACAATCATTGTGAATGGTGCTGGTGACAAGCAAAAGATTGCTGACCGTGTGGCACAAATCCGCTCTCAGATTGAAAACACCAAGTCAACATACGACAAAGAGAAACTTCAAGAGCGTCTTGCCAAGTTGGCAGGCGGTGTGGCAGTTCTCTACATCGGAGCTCCAAGTGAGGTGGAAATGAAAGAGAAGAAAGACCGCGTAGATGATGCCTTGAGCGCAACTCGTGCAGCTGTTGACGAGGGTATCGTGCCTGGAGGTGGCACAGCCTATATCCGCTGCCTTGATGCTCTGGAGGGCTTGACTGGTGACAATGCCGACGAAACAACTGGTATTCACATCATTCTCCGTGCCATCGAAGAGCCTCTGCGTCAGATTGTGAACAACGCAGGTCTTGAAGGCGCAGTGGTTGTTAACAAGGTGAGAGAGGCAAAAGGCGACTTCGGTTACAATGCCCGCACCGATAAATATGAGCACTTGTTTGAAACTGGTGTGATTGACCCAGCCAAGGTGACTCGTGTGGCTCTTGAGAATGCAGCCTCTATAGCAGGCATGTTCCTCACCACAGAGTGTGTGATTGCTGAGAAGAAAGAGCCAGCTCCTGCTGCTCCAGCCGCTCCGGGCATGAACCCAGGCATGATGTAATTTCGATAAGAAAATAAATTGAAATAACATAACAGGTCGTGAATCGAGGAAACTCGGTTCACGACTTTTTTGTTGCCCAAAAAGTAACAGAATGAAACAAAATGACATGAAAATATAAAGATGAAAAAGGAAATGTTGGGTGGAATTGGGAGTTTTGAGTTATTTCTTGTGATTTTTTTAATTACCTTTGTGCGATTATAGCCTATGGCGGCGGTTTCCGCTGGTGCAGACGTTGGCATAAGCGTTTGGCTGCTTGGTTTGCATTGTGGTTTCGCAGGTGAGCCAAAAGGCTGGGCGGAAAACCTAAAAATCAAAGATAATTAACTGAATATGAAGATTAAAAATACGATTCTATGTCTGGGTGTGGCTTTGGTGCTTGGCGCTTGTAGCACGCCAAAGTTGGGATATTTCCAAAATCTTGAGTCGGGAGAAGCACAACAGCTGGCTCCTGCCCAAGTGCTAAGAGTGCAACCCGGTGACAAGTTGTCAATACTGGTGAGCAGCAAGAGCCCAGAGCTGGCCTATATGTTTAACAAACCGATTGTGGGTCGGTATTCTTCATCGACATCGGGTGCAAACCTATCCACATCGCAAGTGTCGAGCTACACGGTAGATGAGAATGGAAATATTGAGTTTCCTGTGATAGGTGAGTTGAAAATCGCCGGGAAAACGAGGAGTGAAGTGGGCAGGTATATAAAGGATTTGCTGGTGAGCAAAAATCTGATTAAAGATCCGACTGTGACTGTGGATTTCCTTGACCTGTACTTCTCTGTGCTTGGTGAGGTGAAAGAGCCAGGAAGATTTATCATTGACCATGACAAGGTGACGCTGATTGATGCTTTGAGCCGTGCCGGCGACTTGACAATATATGGCAAACGCGACAACGTGCTGGTCATGAGAGAAGAAAACGGCAAACAAGTGTCATATAGGGTGGATTTGACAAACGCCAAGAGCTTGTATGAGTCGCCTGTGTATTATTTGCAACAAAATGACTTGGTGTATGTGACGCCTAATGACGTGAAGGTGCGCCAGTCAACAGTGAACGGCAACACGTTTCGCTCTACATCGTTTTGGATTTCATTGGCATCGCTGCTGACATCGGTAGCAGTATTAATTTTCAAATAAAACTGTAATGAACGAAGATAAACAATATGCATCAACGCCGAACACCGTTGACATAGGTGAGGATTTTGCCAAGATACAAGAGTGGCTTCGCATCTGCATGTCGAAGTGGTATTGGTTTTTGGCTTCGGTTGTGATAGCTTTTATGCTGGCAGCCATGTATATACTCACAACTCCGCCCATATACACTCGCTCGGCCTCGATTCTGATAAAGGAAGATGACAACGGCTCTTCGTTGTCGAGCGAATTTGGCAAGTTCTCGGATATGGGATTCACTGGCTCTAACACAAACTTGTATAATGAGATGATTTCGCTGAAATCGCCATCATATATGCTCGATGTGGTGAAGCAGTTAAATCTTGACATGAACTACAACATAGATGGCGCGACTCATGCCGAAACACTTTATGGCAAAACACTGCCAGTGGTTGTGTCGATGCTGGATTTTGACCCGGAAGACAATGCTTCGTTTGACATGGAGGTAGTGCCGGGCAATGAAGTGGTGCTGTCGAATTTGACGATAAATGGCGAGCAACAAAGCAAGGATTATCATTTGCGTCTTGGCACAACGTATCGCACTCCGCTTGGACGCATACAAGTGTCGCCAACCAGATATTTCTCCGGTAGTTATGACAAGGTGATACATGTGACCAAGATGGGGCTGACCGACGCAACAAACAAATGCGTGAACAATCTGAGCGTGGATTTGAACGACGTTAAGGCTTCGGTTGTGGACCTCAAAGTTGACGATGAGAACCTTGAGCGAGCAGATGACATACTAAACGCACTGTTTCAGGTGTATAACCGCAAATGGGTGGAGGACATCAATAAGCAAGCCATAAGTACGTCTGCATTTATAGATGAAGAATTGCGAACCATAGAGGCACAGTTGGGCGACGTTGATGAAGACATATCTTCATTTAAGAGCAAACACCTTGTGCCTGACATCACGACGGCCTCTAATTTGTATATGAACAAGGCTGACGCGATGAGCACAGAGCTGCTTAACTTAGACAACCAGATATTCATGGCCAGATATATCAGAAAGCAGCTTATGACCGACGGCAGCAAAAACAAGCCGTTGCCAGTTAGCTCTGGCATAGAGAACAACTCGCTGACACAGCTAATTTCATCGTATAATGACAAGTTGATTCAGCGGAATAACCTGGTTGCGAACAGCAGTGCAGAAAATCCGCTTGTGGTTGACATAGACCAAACGTTGCAAGCATCGCGCCATGCCATAGTGCAATCAATTGACAACGAAATCGTGCAGCTCAAAAACCGCATAGCCGATGTGCAAGGCTCGGTGCATGACACAAAATCGCAAATAGCATCAAACCCAACACAAGCGAAATATCTGCTTAGTGTGGAACGCCAGCAGAAAGTGAAAGAGCAACTGTATTTGTTCTTGCTTCAAAAAAGAGAAGAAAATCAGCTCTCGAAGGCGTTCACAGCCTACAACACTAAGATGCTCAATCCACCAGGCGGAAGCAAGCGCCCGTCGAAGCCTGTGAAGATGAACGTGTTTCTGATAGCTTTGGCTCTTGGCTTGTTTGTGCCAATGGTGCTGATTTTCATTGCAAGCAATATGGATACGGCCGTGCATTGCCGCAAAGATGTGGAAACACTCACTTTGCCATTCTTGGGCGAAATACCGCTGTCATATAAGAAAAGACGTGGCATATTTGCGCTGTTTAACAAGCGGAAAGAGATACGTGAGATTGTGGTGCAAGAGAAAAACCGAAATGAAATTAATGAAGCGTTCAGGGTGGTGCGAACCAATCTTGAGTTCATTTCCGGGAAAACAGGCTCTTGCAAATCAATAATGTTCACTTCAGCCAATCCCGGCTCAGGAAAAACATTTGTGACGATGAACCTTGCCACAAGTTTCGCCATAAAAAATAAGAAGGTGATAGTGTTTGACCTTGATATGCGCAAAGCCTCACTCTCAACATTCGTAGATAGTCCGGAGACTGGTATATCTGACTATTTGAGCGGAAGTGTGGAGAACTTTGAGTCGGTGGTGGTGAAAGGCAAGACAAACCCTAATTTGGCAGTTGTGCCAGTAGGCACTATTCCGCCGAACCCAACAGAGTTGCTGTTCTCTGAACGATTGGAAAAGGCATTCAGCATAGCTCGCGAACAATATGATTATATATTCATAGACTGTCCGCCACTCGACATAGTGGCCGATGCGTCGATAATCAACAAGTTCTCTGACTTGACGGTGTTTGTAATCAGGGCAGAATTGTTTGACAAGTCGATGCTGCGCGATGTGCAGAAGAATTATGACGAAAAGCGTTATAAGAACATGATGCTCATACTTAACGGAACTGTTGCCGAGTCGAATGGTTACGGTTATCACAAGTATGGTTATAGCTACAGCTATGGATATGGCTATGGCGAGTAGGGCACGCACATGCAAAAACAGAAAGATGGAATTCTTGAAATGACAGTTTGTTTTATAGGATTAGGATACATTGGCTTGCCGACAGCCATAATATCGGCGAAAAACGGCCTTAAAGTTGTTGGTTGTGACATAAATGAAAAAGTTGTGGAGGCAACCAACGCTGGCATATTGCACTTCAAAGAGCCTGGGCTGGCAGCATTGTTGCAAGAAGTGGTGGCTGACAAACGCCTCACGGCAACAATTAAGCCACAGGTGAGTGATGTGTATGTGGTGGTGGTTCCAACGCCATTCAAGGAGGGTCACCAGCCAGACATATCTTATGTGCAGAGTGCAACGGAGTCGGTTATACCATTGCTGAAGCAAGGTGACCTGTTTGTGATAGAGTCAACATCGCCTGTGGGCACGACCGACAAAATGGCCAACTTGATATATGCAAGACGACCAGAACTAAAAGGGCAGATTTCAATAGCATATTGTCCGGAGCGTGTGATTCCGGGTAATGTTGTGTTTGAGTTAGAGCACAATGACAGGGTGATAGGCGGTGTTGACGATGCTTCAACGCAAAAGGCAATGGGCTTTTACTCTCACTTTGTGAAAGGAACATTGCATAAGACCAACGCCAAGACGGCAGAAATGTGCAAGTTGACAGAAAACTCAAGCCGCGACGTGCAAATAGCGTTTGCCAATGAATTGTCGATTATCTGCGACAAAGAGGGCATTGATGTGCGTGAGCTGATAAGGCTTGCCAACAAACACCCTCGTGTGAACATTCTGCAACCGGGGTGTGGCGTGGGTGGTCACTGCATAGCCGTGGACCCATATTTCATAACGTCGGCTTTCAAAGATGAGTCAAAACTTATTGCCACAGCTCGTGAAGTGAACAATTATAAGGAAAAGTGGTGTGTGGAGAAATTGAAAAACGCCATATTGACATTTAAAAATGAACACCAGCGTTTGCCAATGCTGGCGGTGATGGGGCTTTCGTTCAAGCCAAATATTGACGATTTGCGAGAGTCGCCAGCCAAGTTTATTGCCAACGAAATGATTGCAGAATTGCCGGAAGACCGCGTGATGGTTGTGGAGCCGAATTTGTCGGAGTATGGCAAAGTGAAGCTATGGGATTACGAGGAGGCATACGAAAAAGCAGACATAGTGGCATTTTTGGTGGCACATGACCAGTTTAAGACGCTGAAAGAAGATGCAGGTAAAATTATCATTGATTTCTGCGGCATAAAGAAATAATTGTTTTAATGATGGAGTGAGATGTTGTTGAGTTTTGGGGTATATACGCTGACAGGATTGCTGCTTTTCGTGCTCGGAAAGCATGTGGCTCTGCGTGAAAACCGCTGCTTGACCGACGGTGACACCTCACATTCGTCATTTTTATGCTGGGAAATAATGTTGTCGATAGCTCTGTTTGCCATAGTGGCTGGTTGTCGCTATCACACAGGGTTTGACCATGCAATGTATTTGAAGCAATATTTGGGACTTCAAGAGACTGGTGAACTTAGCAGAGAGAATTTTGAACCAGGATTTAAGCTGATAACCAAGGCTTTTGCCCTTAGTGGTTGCCATTATGTGATTTATTTCGCATTCTGGGCAGCCCTGCAGTTGGGGTTCTTGTATTATGGACTGAGGGAGAGGAAATTTCTTTTGCCTTGGGTTGCACTTGGGATAATGCTTGGCCCATATTTCATAGAATGGATGAACTCTATGCGCCAAGCGGTGGTGTGTTGCTTGTTTGTGGCCCTTGTGCCACTGATACAGCAACGCAAATTTGTGCCTTTTGCGCTGGTGGTGTGCGTTACGGCTTTTGTACACAAGTCTGCGCTACTGCTTTTGCCACTGTATTTTATTCCGCTAATTCCAGTAAAGATAAAAAACAACAATGTGCTGATAGCTATATTTGTGGTTTGCGTGGTTGCCGGATTGAGACCAGTGTGGGTGGGGGTGCTTAGCTGCGTGCAGAGTGTGCTCGACATAGTGGGATATGAGCGGTATGACAAACTTATACAGCCGATAATGAATGGAAGCTACCGATTCGTGAAATTTGGGCCAAACCATATAGGCGTGTTGTTTGTGGACTTTTGCTTCATCTATTTTTATCCAAAGGTTAAGGCTTATTTCAAAGACGACAAGCTGTTGCCGATATTTTTTGTGTATGCGTTTTTGGGCGTTTGTTTTGAGAATTTGCTGCTCAACACATCACATTTTATGTTGAGGCCGTTTGATTATTTCAGAATATTCATATTGATAATGAATGCTTACACGCTTGAATATTTGTATAAAACAAAGAATTGGTCACTGTTTTGGCTGTTGGCCATTGTGGCGTTTACATATACTTATATCGTGATATTCAAGGCTGTGTATATGCCAACCATAGTCAATGTGCCGGTTTTGTATCACTTGTTTTTCTTGAATTGATTATGCTTGTTTCGGTGATAGTTCCAATATATAATGCAGAAGCCTACATCGGAAAGTGTGCAGAATCGCTCATGATGCAAACATATAGTGACATAGAATATGTGTTTGTTGATGATGCCAGCACTGATGCCTCGCTCTCTGTGCTCAATGGCGTGATTGATAGATTTGAGGACAGAAAGAAGTCGGTTAAAGTTTTAAGGCATGACACAAACCGAGGTGCCTCGGTGGCAAGGTTTGATGGCGTGAAAGAAGCCAGCGGAGAATGGGTGATATTTGTTGACAGTGACGACTATGTGCTGACTGACTATGTGGCCCACTTGGTGAAACGGGGCGAAGAAACTGAAGCCGACGTAGTGGTGTGTGACTACTATGAGGAGCGCGAGGCAGGAAACCTCGTTGAAAAGAAAGTATGCCTGCCGCATGCAAAAGATGAGATATTGGCAGGTATAATAGTTGGCACGATAAAGGGTTATCTTGTGAATAAGTTGGCCAGGCGCAGGCTTTGGCGTGGCATTTCGGCCGTAGATGGCTTGGCGATGTTTGAGGACAAGCATTGCGTAATGCAGCTTTGTTTCGCCGCTAAAAAGATAGTGTATCTTGAAGAACCGCTTTATGTGTATAACCGCCAGAATTATGGCAACTCAATGAGCTCAAAAAACAAGTGTGCGCTTATAGGCGACGCAATAAGAATAACGGAATTGACGCGAGAGCTTTTGCTTGAAAAATGCGATAATAAAAATTTGGCGGAAAAATTGTGGAATGCTTATGACGAATTTTGCATCGGCATAAAAGGCTTGATTCTGCTATATGGCACACATGAGCAGCTGCAAAAGTATAATAGTGTGTGCAACAACAAACATTACACACTTGGCGCAATAACCAAGCAACCTGTTATTCCAGCCTACTATAAGGCGGTGGTGGCATGTTGTGAGATGCGTCTGCTGATTTTCATACCAGTTATCAGAGGCGCATTTGCTGCGTGTAAAGCCATAAAAGAGAAATTGGAACACTGATGTATAGCAAAGGTAAATACATATTGTTTCAGACAGTGCTGATGATTGCATCGCCAATCAGTAGCCTTTTTGTATCGTTACGTTTCTATAAGAACACGATTTCACAAATATTCTTCATAATATTTGCTTATTATTTCGGATATTATTGTGGCTTTGTGAACGACCTGATGCACCACTTTGTGGATATGCGCAACCTGTATGTTGGGCAAAGTCTAAAGGAGGTGTTGGGCGATGAACGCATATATTTGCTGGGTAGCGACCTCTATCACATAGCTTTCAAATTCATATTGTCGCGTTTCACCATTTCCACCCAAGTGTTTGGCGGGTGTGCTTGTGCAGTGTATGCTGCATTGTTTGTGTTTTTCATAAGACAATTTAAGGCGTTTTATAAAGGCACTTTGTCGGTGCCTTGCACAATGCTTTTGGTGTGTGCTGCGGTGGTTATAGAGTATTATCGTTATCAGGGTCTTCGGTTTGCCACCGGAGCATTTTATTTTCTGGCATTTTACATGAAATTTGTGAACACCCACAATTGGCGTTACTTGTTGCTTGGGTCGTTGTGTCCGCTGTTTCATTTCTCCCTGATAACATTGCCTGCATGCGCAGGTGTGAACTGGCTGCTAAACAGAGCAAGCATCTGGACGCGTTTGGCGCTTTTGGCAACATCGGTGTTTGTGCGAATGCAGAATGTGGATTTCGTGCCGCTTCTGCTCAAGGTGGTGCCAGTGAAATATCAGATATATCTTGGAATTGACGTTACAGACTCACGCATAAGATCAAGCGTGCTCAACCACATGGCCGATATGCGTGCCTATGGAAATGTGTTTTACCGCTACCGCTCATCGTTCTTGCTGCTTTGCGGAGGAGCCATATTGTTCTTGTTCTGGCGTAATAAAGTACCTTTTGACAAGCGATATAGAGTGCTGTTCTATATGTTTCTGACACTTTACACCGTGGTGAATTTCTGCTATGGCGACCTGACATTCTTTGACCGCTTTTTCCAGATAACATTGGTGCTGTTTTACAGCTATTTGTTTGTGGTGAGCGTGAAATATTACGACCGGTTGAAGCATGTGAATTTCTTGTTTATGTGCATGGCGCTGATTCCTATGGCATACGCTCTGCTATCGCCGTTGATAGAGGAACGCGAATACTTGTTTCACTGGGAGCTGATTTTTGGTAATTTCTTTGTGGATTGGGACGGAAACGCCCTCAACTTCCCATACGAATGGAGATTTTATAGAGGAAACTGAGGCGTATGCTTGACAAAGAATTGAGTCGAAAAATATTGACCATAGGCTGCTTTTGCAATAAGCCAACAGGTGGCATTTCGCAAGTGCTACACACGTATAGTCAGGTGGTGTTTGAACCGTTTAAATTCGTTGCTACCACGGCCAAGGGCGGAAAGATGGCAAAACTTGCAGTTCTTGTGGCAGGTTTGATGAAATTTGTGCTAATGCTGATTTTTGACAGAAAAATCAAGATTGTACACATACACACAGCCTCGAACAACAGCTTCAAAAGAAAATCGATTTTTGTTAGTTTGGCGAAAACGTTTGGCAAACGAGTGGTTTTACATGTGCATAGCGGCGCTTTTCTTGACTATTTTAATCATAATCAAGATTTTGTGAAATCAGTGCTTGCCAAATGTGACACTGTTGTCGCTTTGTCGGACTATTGGCAAAAAGTGTTGACGGAACGGTGTGGGGCAAGGCGCGTTGATGTGATAGACAACATTATTGTGCCTCCATGTCGCGACAGAGTGGCAAAGCGACGTGCAGACGGGAAAATACATTTCCTGTTTTTAGGTTTGTATAAGAAAGAAAAGGGCATATTTGATTTGCTTGATGTGGCGGCGGCTGCACACGACGCTTTGGCAGGGAAATGCGTGCTGCACGTTGGTTGCGACAAAGGTGATGAAATAGAACAGCGCATTGCCGACGCCGGAATTGGTGATGTGGTGGCTTATGAGGGCTGGGTGAGAGGACCAGAGAAAGAGAGGCTGCTTGCTCAGTGTGATGTGTATGTGCTGCCGTCATATTTTGAGGGTGTGCCTATATCGATATTGGAGTGCATGAGCCATGGAATGGCGATATTGGCAACAAATGTGGGCGGAATACCGTCGGTGGTGACG
Source organism: uncultured Muribaculaceae bacterium (assembly GCA_934675575.1). Lineage (GTDB taxonomy): Bacteria > Bacteroidota > Bacteroidia > Bacteroidales > Muribaculaceae > Sodaliphilus. The sequence continues at coordinate 108,895 of CAKUQQ010000006.1, read as the reverse complement.
CAAGAGAAGAATGGTTTGCTGTGTGATGCAGGAAACAAGCAACAACTGTGTGATGCAATTATGCGGTTTGTGGAAGATGCGCCTTTGGTGGATAGAATGGGTAAGGCATCGCTTGAAATGGTGACCAGATATTATCCGGAAAATGTGGCTGCAGAATTGAAAAGACTTTATGAATCGTTGTTAGTGTGATGAAACAGGTGATGTTGAATGGAGTGGGGGTGTATCCATTTCGGTCGGACAAGGAAATATTAGACTTTGTGTCAAAACGAAAAGGCGTATTGGTGGCAATCAATGCGCTGAAAATCTTGAATGCCACAGAAGAAACTCGGCAACTTATAAACAGAAATATCGGTTACTGCGACGGTGTGGGCGCAAAACTTGCATTGCGCAAGAAGGGCGAGAAAGATGTGGTTAAGATTCCAGGTTGTGAATTGTGGCTAAAGATAGTGGCTGCATTTTACAAGCAGAAAACTTTTTATCTCGTTGGCGGAAAGCAGAATGTGATAGAGAAATGCGTGGCAAAATTGAAAGTTGACTTTCCGGGCATTAATATCGTGGGCTATAGGAACGGATATTTGAAAGATGAGGAGGACAAGCGGAATTTGATTGCAGAGATTGTGGCAAATAAGCCTGATGTGGTGTTTGTGGCAATGGGCTCACCCAAGCAGGAGCTGCTTATGGAAGAAATACAAAAGGCTCATAATGCCATATTCCAAGGTCTGGGCGGCAGCTTTGACGTGTATGTGGGAGCTGTGGAGCGTGCGCCTAAATGGTGGCTTGACCACAACTTGGAGTTTGCCTACAGGCTAATAAGGCAACCAAAACGAATAAAGAGCCAGATTCTGCTGTTTAAGTTCTTGTGGAAACTCTACACGGGGCAAATTTAACGCGAAATGGTGGCAGAAATGTGGATTTTAAATAGCTTTTGAAAAATAATTGCAAAAAAATAACGGAAAGTTTTGGCAGTTTAGATAATTTGCCTACCTTTGCATCGTTGAACAACAATGGTGATATAGTGTAGCGGTCTAGCACGCCACCCTCTCACGGTGGAGACCTGGGTTCGAGTCCCAGTTTCACTACTGAAAAACCTGCAATGATTTGCAGGTTTTTTTGTTTGTGGAGGCTCCAAACAGGTGAAGTGTATGTTTTTGTGCAATCCGTTTTAGGAGTGGCCTATTTTTCGTATCTTTGTAAAAATTCAGAAAAGGGTAGATGGATACAATAATATCGCTTTTATCAGGTTGCTTTTTCATTGGGGTCATTTTGTCAGCCCCGATGGGGCCTGTGGGCATTCTTTGTGTTCAGCGAACCCTTAACAAGGGCCGTGAATCAGGCTTTTTTACCGGGATAGGAGCGGCTGCATCTGATTTGATTTATTGCCTGCTGACGGGCTTGGGAATGTCGATTGTGACCGATTTCATAGAGACCAACCAGAGCGCGCTACAGATTATAGGAAGTTTGCTTCTGTTGGCTTATTCTATTTATCTTGTGAAGCACAATCCCACAAATCGAAGCATAAAAGAACCATCGGAGAAAAAGCAAAACCATGTGCAAGATGCAATTACAGGCTTTTTGTTCACGTTTTCAAATCCGCTGATTATTTTTCTTATAATTCCTTTGTTTGCACGCTTCAATTTTCCAGTGCCTGATTATCCGTGGTATGTGGTTGTTGTTGGCTATCTGGCCATAGTGCTGGGCGCTTTGGCGTGGTGGGCTGTAATCACGTATTTTGTGAACAAGGTGCGCACTCATTTCAACATTAAGAGCATGGTGCTCATCAATAGGTTGATGGGCATATTTATTATGCTGCTTGCTGCCTATGGGTTGTTTTCGGGCGTGAACGAGCTGCTTGAGGTCGCTAACATTCATGCCTTATGAAGAAGCAACTGGACATAGTGGGCCTGCCACAATTAGACGAAGTCGGTCTGTGCGATGCAGGACAAATTCTTGAAGCGCACTCTGCGGCAAACGGCATTGACTGTGTGAATTGGGCAAACAAATATCCGGCAAAACCAGATGTGAAATTCTTCATAGCACATACAAGCAGAAACTTGTTTGTGAAATTTACGGCTGAAGAGCATTATCTGAGAGCCGAGGTTGACAAGAACCTTGGGCCTGTGGCTAATGACAGCTGCGCGGAATTTTTCGTGAAAAGCCCGGAATGCAAGGAGTATTTTAACTTTGAGTTTAATTGCATAGGCAGAATCAACGCGAGCCATCGCGAAACGAGGAACAACCCCACACGCCTTACTCCGGAAGAACTTGCAGAAATAGGCGTTTACTCGTCTTGTGGAACAGAACCTTTTGCTGAGAGAAAAGGAAACTTTGTGTGGAGCTTGACTGTTGCCATACCACTAAAGTTGATTGGTTTTAAGATTAAAGGCGACGGAGATTTTTTGTTGGGCAATTTCTATAAATGTGCAGGGAAATCGAGCCAGCCGCATTATTTGTCGTGGTCGCCAATAGTTTCGGAAATGCCAAATTTTCATTTGCCTGATTTTTTCGGAAAACTGAATATCAAATAAATTCTTATTTGTGTGTAGTGCGGTGCACAGGCAAGCCTAAAACTTGTTAATAACTTCATCGCAAAAATCATTTGCGTTTGTGGCATTTGAAGTAATTTTACACAAAACAAAAATCAACAAAAACACTACTAAAATGATACCTTTTGTACACTTGCATGTGCACTCATATTATTCCATTCTTGACGGTCAGGCACCAGTCACCAAGCTGGTGGATAAGGCCATAGCCGACGGTATGCGCGGCATGGCTCTGACTGACCACGGCAACATGTTTGGCATCAAAGAGCTGCACGACTACTGCAACGGCAAAAACAAAGACACAACCAAGCGCATCAAAGAGCTGAAGAAGCAGATAAAGGAACTTGAGTTTGGAGAACAGCCTGAGGTCGTAGAAATTGAAAAATTAAAGTCGGAGCTTGAGGAAACCAAGCGCAAACTGTTCGTGCCCATATTCGGTTGTGAAACATACGTGGCCGACGGCAAGCTAACTGAGCATAAGGATAAGAATGACAAAGGTCGCCATTTGATTTTGCTGGCCAAGAACGAGAAAGGTTATCACAATCTCATAAAAATAGTGTCGAAAGCATGGACTGACGGTTTCTATGCCCACCCACGAACAGACCACGATGAGCTTGCACGTTACCACGAGGGGCTTATATGTTCGTCGGCATGTCTTGGTGGAGAAATACCGAGACTGATAATGAATGGCGATGTGCAAAAGGCAAAAGAAGTGGCTCTGTGGTATAAAGGTGTGTTTGGTGATGATTACTATCTTGAGATACAGCGCCACAAGGCCACTGTGCCCAATGCCAACCATGAGACCTATGAGAAGCAGCAGCAAGTGAACAAGGTACTCATAGATATGGCTCACGAGCTTGGCATAAAGCTCATCTGCACCAACGACAGCCACTTTGTGAATGAAGACGACGCAGAAGCTCACGACCATCTGCTGTGCTTGGCCACCGGCAAGGACCTTAATGACCCGAACCGCATGCTCTACTCGAAACAGGAGTGGTTCAAGACGCAGGAGGAGATGAACGAAGTGTTTGCCGATGTGCCAGAAGCGCTTGCCAACACGCAGGAGATAGTTGACAAGGTGGAGATTTACAACATAGACCATGACCCGATTATGCCGTTTTTCCCGATACCAGAGTCATTTGGCACGGAGGAGCAGTGGCGTGAGAAATTCACGGAAGAGGATTTGTACAAGGAATTCTGCTCTGACGAGAATGGGGAAAACATGATGAGCGAGGCTGATGCGATGAAGCGAATCAACCACCTTGGCGGATATGACAAGATATACCGCATAAAATTTGAGGCCGATTATCTGGGCAAACTGGCATTTGATGGTGCAAAGAAGCGTTATGGCGACCCACTGCCGCAAGACGTGAGCGACCGCATAAAGTTTGAGTTGCATGTGATGAAGACAATGGGTTTCCCTGGCTACTTCTTGATTGTGCAGGACTTCATCAACGCCGCACGCGACGAACTTGGTGTGATGGTCGGCCCTGGCCGTGGCTCTGCTGCCGGCTCGGTGGTTGCCTATTGCTTGGGCATAACTAAGATAGACCCATTGAAATATGACCTGCTGTTTGAGCGTTTCTTGAACCCAGACCGAATCTCGCTGCCAGATATTGATACCGACTTTGACGATGACGGCCGAGGCAAGGTGCTCCGATGGGTAATGGACAAATATGGTGCAGAAAACTGCGCCCACATCATCACCTATGCGACAATGGCGACCAAGAACTCAATAAAAGATGTGGCGAGGGTGGAGAAACTGCCGCTCGACAGGTCGAATGCCTTGTGCAAGGCAATTCCTGACAAGTTGCCAGACGGAATGAAGATGAACTTGCCAAACGCCATAAAATGCACACCAGAACTGCAAACGGCTGAAAGCTCGCAAGACCCTCGTGAGAGAAACACGATAAAATATGCAAAGAAACTGGAGGGCACGATAAGAGGAACCGGAATACATGCCTGTGGATTTATCATTTGCCGTGACAGAATTGACGACCATGTGCCAGTGTCAACGGCAACCGACCCTGACTTCCCGGAGCTGAAGACCGCTGTTACGCAATATGACGGTCATGTGATTGAGTCAACTGGCTTGATAAAGATGGACTTCTTGGGGCTTAAAACGCTGTCGGAGTTGAAAGAAGCGTGCAAGGTTGTGAAGCAGACCACTGGCGACGTGGTTGACCTTGACCACATTCCAATAGATGATCCTCTCACATATAAGCTTTATCAAGAAGGACGGACGATAGGCACATTCCAGTTTGAGTCGCCCGGAATGCAGAAATATCTGAAGGAGTTGCACCCCACGGTGTTTGAGGACTTGATTGCAATGAACGCCTTATATCGTCCGGGACCAATGGAATACATTCCCGATTTCATCAAGCGCAAACATGATCCGTCGCTTGTGCAGTATGACATACCGTGCATGGAGAAATATCTCAAGGACACGTATGGCATTACGGTGTATCAGGAGCAAGTGATGCTTTTGTCACGCCAGCTTGCCAACTTCACGCGAGGTGAGAGTGATGCGTTGCGTAAGGCAATGGGAAAGAAGAAAAAAGCCATTGTTGATGCGATGAAGCCGAAATTCATTGAGCAAGGTACGGCAAACGGACACGACCCTAAAGTGCTTGACAAAATTTGGAGCGACTGGGAGAAATTCGCATCATACGCATTCAATAAGTCGCATGCCACATGCTACTCGTGGGTGTCGTATCAGACGGCTTACATGAAAGCCCACTACCCGGCAGAGTTCATGGCCGCTCTTATGACAAGGCGTTTCAGCCAGATAACTGAAATCACAAAACTCATGGAGGAGTGCCAGTCGATGGGCATAAAGACGCTTGGGCCTGACGTTAACGAGAGTTATCCCAAGTTTGGTGTTAATGAAAAAGGCGAAATCCGTTTTGGCTTATCGGCAATAAAAGGTATGGGAGAGGCCGCTGCAGAGGCGATAGTGAACGAAAGACTGGAGAATGGTCCGTATAAAGACATTTTCGACTTTGCCCAGCGCACGAATTACGCCAACGTGAACCGCAAAGCTTTTGAGTCGTTGGCTATGAGTGGTGGGTTTGATTCGTTTGGCATAGAGCGCGAGAGCTTCTTTGCCACAAATGAAGTAGGCGCCACATTCCTTGACATGATTGTGAAATATGGCCAGCAATATCAAGCTGGCAAGCGCGACAGCGAATATTCGCTGTTTGGCGGCATAGAGGAAATTGAAGTTCCGAAACCAAAGATTCCGCAAGCCACGCCCTGGGCACCAATAGTGAAACTCGACAAGGAGAAGGATTTGATAGGTGTGTATTTGTCGGCACACCCACTTGACCCATACTATGTGGAAATAACGCTTGGCTGCAATGTGGCTGTGAGTGATGTGAAAGACAAAGCTAATTTGCTAAATCAGGAATTGAGGTTTGGCGGCATTGTGACCGACTCCAAGGAATGTTTGAACCAAAAGGGCAAACCTTATGGCAGAATGACGATATGTGATTACACCGGGAGTTACGAGCTCATGCTTTTTGGCCAGAATTACTACGATTATATGAAATATGCAGTGAAAGGCACTGCGGTGCTTGTGAAGGCAATGTATTCAAAAGGCAAATGGGGCGACAAAGTGTGGCTGGAAATCAGTTCGATAACACCGCTTGACTCAATAAAAGACAGCACGATTGACAAAGTGATGCTGCAAATAGATGAAAGTCAGATTAAAAACATATCTGAGGTGTTAGATGAATGTAAAATTCCTGCATCACGTGGCGGCACAAGTCTGTACATTAAGTTGCAGAATGCCGAGACTGGGGCGAATTTGGAGTTGAAATCTGACTTCAACATCAAATTGGACAAGTCTAGTTTGATGAGAATAAAAGATTTAGGTGTTAACTGCATTGTTGATTTTTAATGTGCTGCGAAATAGATAGAAAAAGTAATAACTAAAAAAATATAGACTAATTATGGCATTTGTTTTTAATGACGATAACGTAAGACAGGAAATTGAAACCGGGAAACCTGTAGTTGTGGATTTTTGGGCAGAATGGTGTGGACCTTGCAAAAGCATTGCACCAATAGTGGAAGAACTTGCCAACGAATATGAAGGTAAGGTCTTAATCGGAAAATATGACGTTGATGAGGGCACTGATTTCTTGACCGACTATAACATCAGGAACATACCTACGATATTGTTCTTTAAAGATGGAAAGATGGTGGAGCGCAACGTGGGCTCTATAAGCAAAGAAAATCTTGAGGCCAAAATCAAGGCATTGCTGTAACCAATCATCAGCTCTTGAACTAAGGCATAAAAAGGGTGGCACCAAAGCAATTTTGGCAGCCACCCTGTTGGTTATTTTATTAGGTTATCCGCACCAATTCATAATGTGGGTTTGTGCGATAATTATTAGTGTTTCTCACATACTGGTCAATGTGGCTAATTTCACTTTTTTCTTGTGAATTTTGTGGAAAAAGGTGATGCGGTGTGAAAAATTTGATTATATTTGGCAAGCGAAACAACAGACAATACTAACAACAACTTTAAATACATTTATATTATGAATGTTGAAAAGATCTTAAGAGACTTAGAGGCTAAACACCCCGGTGAGAATGAGTATCTGCAAGCCGTGAGAGAAGTGCTTCTCACAGTGAAAGATGAGTATAACAAGCACCCTGAGTTTGAAAAGGCAAAAATCATGGAACGCATGGTGGAGCCTGACCGTATCTACACATTCAGAGTGACATGGGTTGACGACAAGGGCGAAGTGCAAACTAACCTTGGCTACCGCGTGCAGTTTAACAACGCCATTGGTCCATATAAGGGAGGCGTGCGTTTCCACGCATCGGTTAACCTCTCCATTCTCAAATTCCTTGGTTTTGAACAGACATTCAAGAACGCACTCACAACACTGCCTATGGGCGGTGCAAAGGGTGGCTCTGACTTTAGTCCTAAGGGCAAGAGCGACGCTGAGATAATGCGTTTCTGCCAAGCATTTATGCTTGAGTTGTGGCGCAATGTTGGTCCTGACAAAGATGTGCCTGCCGGCGACATTGGCGTGGGCGGACGTGAAGTGGGTTACATGTTTGGCATGTATAAGAAACTTACACACGAGCACACTGGCACATTCACAGGCAAGGGTCTGGAGTTTGGCGGCTCAAAAATACGTCCTGAGGCTACAGGATTTGGCGCTTGCTACTTTGTGAAAAACATGCTGGCTCGCCTTGGCACCGACTTCAATGGCAAGACGGTGGCAGTGTCGGGTTTTGGCAATGTGGCTTGGGGTGCTGTGACCAAAGCAACCCAACTGGGCGCTAAGGTTGTGACCATAAGCGGCCCGGACGGATATATCTATGACCCAGACGGAATAAACACTCCTGAGAAGATAAATTATATGCTTGAACTTCGTGCTTCGGGTAATGATGTGTGCCAGCCATACGCCGATGAGTTCCCTAACGCCAAATTCTATGCAGGCAAGAAGCCTTGGGAGCAAAAGGTTGACATTGCAATGCCTTGCGCAACGCAGAACGAGGTGAGCAAAGAGGACGCCGAGATACTGCACAAAAATGGCGTGCTGCTGGTGGCAGAAGTGTCGAACATGGGTTGCACGGCCGATGCTATCGATGTGTTCTTGAAGAACAAGATGGTGTATGCTCCTGGCAAGGCTGTGAATGCCGGTGGAGTGGCTACAAGTGGCCTGGAGATGACACAGAATGCACAGCACATATACTGGAGTGCAGAAGAGGTTGATGCAAAATTGCATCAAATCATGAGCGACATATATGAGCAGTGCACAAAGTATGGTTTGGAAGAAGATGGTTATATGAACTACATGAAGGGTGCCAATATAGCTGGATTTATGAAGGTGGCTCACGCTATGATGGGTCAAGGCATAATCTAAACTCACTAAGAAGATAAGATAAATGCTAAAATAGTTTAAGCGGCTGCACTGATGGGTGTGGCCGCTTATTTTGTGTGGTGTCACAGCAATGTGCGTAATAATGACGACAAAAAAGCCGCGGCTACATGAGCCACAGCTTTAAGTCTTTTTGCTTGAGATGTTCTTTAGCGCACTTTACGCTAAAACCGAACCGGCTTTAGAGGTTGTCTTTTTCCTCTGCAACGTTGCGGAACACGAGCTTGCCGTCCATGTATTCCTGGGTTGCGATAAGAGTGGGTTTAGACAATTTTTCGTAGTAGCGCGAAATCTCAATTTGCTCGCGGTTTTCAGAAATTTCCTCAAGGTTGTCGTTCATCGATGCAAACTCTTGAAGTTTCTTTTCCAAATCGCTTTTCATTTCAGCAGCAATCTGGTTTGAGCGTTTGCTGATGATGATAACTGTTTCGTAGATGTTGCCCGTTTGTTCAGCCATTTCTATCAGGTCGTGAACAGTTGTTGTTTGAGGGGCGTTTGTCTTTTTGTAATCCATCTTACTTTTAGTCTATATAATAATTTTTATTTCTGGTGATTGATTATTTCTTGTTCACAAAGTTGTTTGCAATTTTGAAAATGTTGTCAGCCTCTTTGCGACTCTTGCTTTCAGGGTAGTCGTTGGTGAAAGCATAATATTCGTCGATAACCAGACGATAGCGCTCGTCCTTGCGCTCATTGACGCTCTCTTCAGCCTCTTTGAACAGTGACTTCAAGATAATCATTTCAAGCTGCTCTTTATATTTGCTGTAAGGATAGTCCTTGATGGCATTGCGCGCGGTGATTATAGCCGACTCGTAATTGTTGCCCATGTAGTTGCCAAGATTGTAGTAGAGCTGTGCATTTTCAAGTTCCTTAAGCACAAGTTTGTCCTGCAGCTCAAAGATGGCGTTTTGGGCGATTGACACCTTGTCGCTTTTGGGGAAGTAATCAAGAAATGCCTGCAACTCCTCTATGGCCTTGTAGGTCTGGCTCTGGTCGAGCTGCGGTTCCGGTGAGTCGAGATAATAGCCATAACCGGCATAGAAGCGTGCAAGCTCGGTGTAGCGGCCCTTGGGATAGGTGGTGTAGTAGTTCTTGAAGTAAGAGCCGGAGTTCACGTAATCCTTATTCTCGTAGTAGCTTAGTCCGAGCAGATAAAGCGACTCCTCACCTCGTTGTGGGTCGGAACGAAAAGCCGGGACAAGGCTCTCCAGTATCGTAGATGCCTGCAAATATTTCTTTTTCTCAAAAGCTTTTTTGGCGTAGGCATATTTTAAATCGACATCAGGACTTTTCAGCACTTTGTTGTATTCGCCGCAACTGGCAAGCACAAAAACAGCCGAAATCAATATTAATAATCTTCGAATCATTGAATATTCCTCTTTTAAGATGCAAAATTAATCATATTTCTACACATTTCAAGTGAAATGATGTGAAATAATGTTTGAAGAAATTATGAAAAAGTACAATGGCTATGAGCTTTGGGGCGTAATATTCAGGTGAAACTTGACATGCTGCATTTTGATTTGCATTATCTTTGCATGGTGGAAATGAAATCATCTGTCAGAAAAATAGAACTGCTTGCACCTGCGCGCGATGCCAATGTGGCGATTGAGGCCATAAAGCATGGTGCAGATGCAGTGTATATGGGTGCGAGTAAATTTGGCGCAAGGTCGGCTGCCGGCAATGAGATTGCCGACATTGCCAAGGTCGTGGAATTTGCGCACCAGTTTGAAGCAAAGGTTTATGTTACTGTCAACACCATTTTATATGACAATGAGTTGGCCAGCGTGCAGAAACTTATTTGGCAGTTATATGATATAGGGGTTGACGCCTTGATTGTTCAAGACATGGGCATATTAAGGTTACACTTGCCACCAATAGCTTTACATGCAAGCACACAATGTGACCTGCGCACTACCGACAAAGCAAAATTCCTTGAAGCCATGGGGTTTGTGCAGCTTGTGCTTGCAAGAGAGTTGACTGCGGAAGAAATTTCGGCAATAGCCAACGAAACGAGTGTGCCGCTCGAAGCTTTTGTGCATGGAGCACTGTGTGTGAGTTACAGCGGCCGTTGCCAAGTGAGCCAAGTGTTTAAGCACCGCAGTGCCAACAGGGGAGAATGTGCGCAAATGTGTCGTCTGGCATACGATTTGACCGATGAAAATGGCAAAGTCATAGTGCGTGACAAACATTTGTTGTCGCTTCGCGATTTCAATCAAAGCTCCAATCTGGAACGGCTAATAGCAAGCGGCGTGTCATCGCTGAAAATAGAGGGACGGCTGAAAGACGCAAGCTACGTGAAAAATGTGGTGGCATATTATAGGCAGCGGATTGATAGCGTTTTGGCAAGGCACAGCGAGTGGGAGAGGGCTTCGTGCGGTGTTTCTTCCTACACATTCACCCCGGCGCCTGCCAAGAGCTTTAACCGCGGATTCACACACTACTTTTTTGACGAGCGCAGACCACAAAACGGGACACAGATGGCTTCGGTGCGCACCCCGAAGTCGCAGGGTGAATATATAGGACGTGTGCAACATGCCAGTGGCACTGTACTAACCATTGACACCGCGGTCACGCTTGCCAACGGTGACGGTATAAGTTACTTTGACGACAAAGGAGAGTATGCTGGATTTCGCGTTAACCGCAGCGACGTAAACCGCATTTTTTTAAGCAAGCCAGAACCGTTGAAAGTGGGTACGGAGTTGTATCGCACTTTCAATAAAAATTTTACGGACAAGCTTGAAACCAACTCTGTGAACAGGCAAATTCTGATAGACATGGAGCTGAAGTCGTTGCCACATAAACTCGTACTTGAAGTGAGTGATGAGCGTGGCAACATGGTGGTGCATGGCATTGATGCTCCGCAAGTAGATGATGCAAGAACCGACCAGACCAAGCGCCAAGTGGCAGAACTGAGCAAATTGGGCAATACGATATATCGAGTTAAGGCGGCAGAGGTGCTTGGCAGCAAATTTGTTCCAGCCTCTTTATTGTCGAGATTGCGCAGAGAGACCATAGAACTACTTGACACGGCTCAACGCGCACGGCATGAGCGACCACTGCGCGGCACTGAACAAACGGCGGCACATTGCTTTTGCCAGCGACTTGGTTATGCCGACAATGTTGCAAACCGCCTTGCCAAGCAAGTGTATGAGTTTCACGGGGCAATTGTGGCAGAACCTGCCATAGAAACATGGCAAGACAGTGAAAAAAAACCGGGTTTGACGGTGATGCACACCAGATATTGCCTGAGACGTGAGCTTGGAGCTTGCTTAATGGACAAAAATGGCAAAAAACTGCCAGCAAAGTTGTTCTTGAGAAATGGCAATGTGACGCTTGCTGTGGTGTGCGATTGCGCGAGATGCGAAATGAAGTTGCAAACGGTTTAGTAGTTAATCGTTGAGAGCGAATTTGTCAGCGTCTTTCCATGCTGGAAACGACTTGCGAAAGCCCTGCAAAGCCGACGGCGACAATTTGGCAGTGATGACTGGCGAGCCACTTCTGCGGGTTATGATTTCGCCTCTAAAATCGAACACGGCAGAAGAGCCGCTTCCATAATCAACATTGAAATTGTCGATGCCGCTGCGGTTTAACCCCACAACGTAGGCTTCATTCTCTATGGCTCTGGCGGCAAGCAATGTGCGCCAGGCATTAAGTCTGGACTTAGGCCAATTTGCAACACACACAAGAATGTCGTAGGCATTGTTGTGGTTGCGGCAAAACACCGGAAAACGCAGGTCATAGCACACAATCAGTTTGATATTAAACCCACGGAAACGCACCACTGGAGCTTCGGTGAAGCCAGGGTTGACTACACTATTCTCATTGCCTATTGAGAACAAATGTTTTTTGTCGTAGAACACTTCTTCTCCGTTTGGCTCTATGAAAAATCCGCGATTGTAAATCTGTCCGGCTGTGCGCGCCAAAAAGCTGCCGCAGAAAGCCACATTGCAGCTGTTGGCCAACCTGTGGATAAACGACATCGTGTCGTCTGTGTTTTTCTCAGCAAGTTCCAGAGCAGCATTCTTATCGCTTGTGAAGCCTGTGGAAAACAACTCTGGCAATATAACCACATCTGTGTCGTCGGGCACTTGCAGCAGATTTTCTTTCAGTTTCGACAAGTTTGCCTTTTTGTTGCCAAATGTGATGCTGTCTTCGATGAGCGATATGTGCAGGTCGCGTGAAAACATTTCTGGTAGTGTTTTAGTTAATATTAGAGCCCTGTGACGAATTTATGAGGATAGCGGGCTTGCTTGCCTTGGTAGTATTTCTTCAGCTCCAGCAAGTCGGCTTCGGGGTCGCCAGTAGGTTTAAACTCGCGGTCGATGCAAATAGTTTTGCTGCCATAGTCGATATAGGCGAGCAGCACAGGCACAGACGCGGCATGGGCTATGTAGAGGAAGCCTTTGTGCCAATTTGGATTAGGGCTTCTTGTGCCTTCAGGTGTTACAGCCACAGCCATTTCAGTGGCATGGTTGAAAGCTTCGACAACGGTGTCGGTGACGTGGGTGTGACGCTTCTGCACTACTGGTATTCCGCCTATTTTTCGCATAAAAAAGCCAAGTGGGGGAAAGAACCAAGTGCTTTTCATTAAGAAGCCGGCACTTTTCCCCACTGAGCGGATAGCAAGCTCACCCAAGATGAAATCCCAGTTGCTGGTGTGTGGTGCCACACAAATCACGCACTTTGGCGCAATTGGCGCGTTTACAACAAATTTCCAGCCATATTTGTCAAGAATCCATTTTGAGATATTCATATCGGGCAATGATTTCGTTCAACTGAAAAATGTTATTTTTCTTTTGGGAGCAGGGCGTTCATTGCCTCAACAATCTTGGCAACCTCGGTGTGCATGTAGTCGGCAATTGATTTTTCCACGCCTTTGAAATAGGCTTTGCGTGCAGCATTATACGCACTCTTTGACTCAAAATCCTTTGGAGTTTTGTCAAACTCTGCAGAAACACGTGTCACGGCCTCTTTCTGAAGCATGGCAGCGTTAACGATGATGTTGTCCCATTTGTCGATGTCGGCATCTTTCAACGAGCTTTCAGCCATGAGGCACTGTCCGGCAATCTCTCCGCAAGCCATTTTGATGGCCTTTTTTAATTCTCTTTTATTAGCCATAGTTAAAATATAAATTAAAATGTTCACAGAAGCGTGCGCCTACGAGGGCACATTTCTTATCTTTTTTGTAAAGGTAATAAAAAAGTCGGTTTAACGGAAATAAAATACATTTGCCCGGAAAAGATGAATTTGCTCAAGTGGAAATCTTGCTTTGCTTGATTTGGCAAAATTGCATTTTATCAAGCATGGTTTGGCATAAAATTTGTAACTTCATATAGCAGAAACATTAACTGACAAAAATATTGGTATTATGCTTAAAAAAGAAGTTGTTGAGGCTTTAAACGCCCAAATCAATGCCGAGCAATGGTCGGCAAACCTGTATCTGTCAATGGCTGCATACTGCTATGAGATAGGACAGAAAGGAATGGCACACTGGTTTGAAATTCAGTACAAGGAAGAGCTTGACCACGCCAAGATTCTATTTAACTATGTGACACAACGCAATGAGCGCGTGCAACTGAAAGCTGTGGAGGCTGTGCCAACCGAATGGAATGGTACTCTTGATGTGTTTGAGAGCACGCTTAAACATGAGGAAAAGGTGACAAGCATGATTAACGACTTGTATGCTATAGCTGTGGAGAAAAACGACTTTGCAACACAAAGTATGCTTAAATGGTTTATTGACGAGCAAGTGGAAGAAGAGGAGAACGCCCAGGACATAATCGATAACTTGAAGCTTATCAAAGATAACGGATATGGCTTGTATATGCTTGACAAAGAACTTGCTGCACGTGTCTATACTGTTGCAGCTCCATTGGCCAATGCAAACGCATAAGTGAGTGTTATAATAGCGTTATAAAACAAGCAAGCCTTTGAAATTTCAAAGGCTTGCTTGTTTTATTTGCGGAAAGACAGGGATTCGAACCCTGGATACCCAAAGGGTATAACGGTTTTCGAGACCGCCCCGATCGACCACTCCGGCATCTTTCCAGTAAATACATGCTGCATTTGGTCTTAAATGCGGTGCAAAAGTACGCAATTTTGCCGTTAAAACAAAATTTAATGACAAAAAGAATTACAAACTGTGTAACTTGTCGATTATGGCAAGCGGTTCTGGAGCCTCAAATACGAAACTGCCTGTAACCACTATGTCGGCGTGGGCTTGGGCAACAGTTTTACCGGTAGAGAAATTGATTCCACCGTCTATTTCAATTAAGGCTTTTGATTGCTTCTTGTCTATAAGCTCTTTTAATTCTGCCACTTTTTCAGTTGTGCCGTCAATGAACGCCTGACCACCAAAACCAGGGTTCACAGACATGAGCAGCACTATGTCGGCATAGCGTATTATGTCATTGAGCATCATGACCGGAGTAGATGGGTTTAATGCCACGCCAGCTTTCATGCCAGCGTCATGTATCTGCTGCACGACACGATTAAGGTGTGTGCATGCTTCGTAGTGCACGGTCATTATGCTTGCACCGCAATTTTTCACTTGCGTTATATATTTTTGAGGCTCCACAATCATGAGATGCACGTCGAGCGGTTTGTTGCAAAGTTGATGCACACGCTTCATCACGGGAAATCCAAACGATATGTTTGGCACAAACACGCCGTCCATCACGTCAAGGTGAAGCATGTCGGCAGAGCTTCGGTTTATCATGTCGATGTCTTTCGCAAGATTGCCGAAGTCAGCAGATAGGAGTGAAGGTGATACTAACATAGGGCGCTAACGTTTTATTTCTGTTCTGTGTTTTTGTGCGATTTGAAAAAGCCCTGATAGATTATGTAGCAAACTATCAGCAGAGCCAGTCCATAGCCACCCCAAGTGAGATAGCGGTTGTAGTGCTCCAATTGCAGAAGCAACTGTTCTTCAGGGAACTTGGTCGATAGCCAGTAGCCAAGATAGGCAAGCACTGAGTTCCAAATGCCTGCACCAAGCACAGTGAACAATGAGAACTTGAAGAAGTTCATTTTGGCCAAGCCTGCAGGAATAGAAATCAGCTGACGTATTGCCGGTATCAGACGGCCAAGAAATGTGGAAATTGAGCCGTGTTTGTCAAAATAGGCTTCTGCATTTTCCACCTTGGCTGCATCGATTAGGCACATGTGGCCAAATCGGCTGTTGGCAAACTTATATACTATTGGGCGTCCCACCAAGAGAGCCAGCACATAGTTGATAGCAGCGCCGATGAACGCACCTATTGTGGCAACCAGCACTATCAGTAATATGTTCATGTCGCCGTTGCGCATGGCGAAATAAGCAGCCGGAGGAATAACCACCTCTGATGGAAAAGGAATAAACGAGCTCTCTATTGCCATGAGCAAAATGATTGTGGCATAAGTCAAGTGCTCTTTATACCAGCCATATATAGACAGAATGTCGAGATGTGGCATAAGCATTACTATTGCTGCTAACATGACCACTATTGCCACAACTGACAATGCAAGATACACGGTGTCTTTTTTCATAATTTCAAACTTACAGATATATAAACTAATAAAAAGTAAAATTCAATTCGTTTTGTTTACACGTCATAACCTATTGCCCTAAACATGCTGCGATAGGCGTCAACCTTTTTGTCAAAAGCCAGAGGGTATGCCCTTGATGATGATGGCATGCGGAAGAACAGGAATTTGTGCCCATTGATTTCGCAATGCTCGGCAACGCCTATTTTAGGAACAGCGCAACCTGCCATTGAGGCGACAATTGATGATGCCTTTTCTCCTGTTGTAATCACAGCGGCAAGAGTCGGTTGGGCTGTGAAAAACTTGTCTAAATCCACTGGTTCAACAATGTCGAGAAACTTGTCGGAAGCGTTGTCTTTCAGCCGGCGAGCCTTTACTGCAGTGTCATATAGGGCTATGCCTTGCTGGTGCAGAAAGACCTTAATGTCATCGAGCTTAAAAACCTTCAAATCCTCGTTCCAGAAACGCAACTTGTCACCATAGAACACGCTGCCCATAATGCGCCACATGTCATTGATTTTGTTGGGGTAATAAAATTTCATGGACCAACGTATGGCCTTAGGGGGAAAGGTGCCAAGCATAAGCACCCTTGAGTGCTCTGGCACAAAAGGTTCAAATGGGTGTGATTCTATTTCTGGAGTCTGGCTCATGTGTCTTTTCTTCAATTAGTGGCATGTCGAAGCTCTAACGCCACACAATATCTTCACTGCAAAGATAGTGCAAAATAGAACGCAGGACATTAACTTTGAGCTAATATTTATATGTTGAGTAGCCGTTTGGTGCATTGCGGCTTTATGCATGAAATGGCGCGTTTAGGGAAGTATGTGTACAATTGTTTGCAAAAGAAATGCAATTTGTTTAATTTTGTATGGTTTTCTCGAATGTACGTGAAAAACCATCAAAAATTCTTGCATAGATGTTAAAAACAAAGAAAGCTATCTTAACACTGGAAGATGGTAGCACATTTGAGGGTAATTCATTTGGTTTCGACAAAGCGTGTGCTGGCGAAGTGGTGTTTAACACAGCTATGACAGCGTATCCCGAAAGTTTGACAGACCCTTCTTACTTAGGACAAATTTTGGTATCAACTTATCCGTTGATAGGCAACTACGGTGTGCCGTCAAGGGAGATTAAAGACGGAATGAGCGAATTTCTCGAAAGCGAGAAAATTCACCCCGAAGCTATAATATGCCAGGACTACTCTTGGGACTATAGCCACTGGGACGCCGTGAGCAGTCTTAGCGACTGGTTGAAAGAAGAAAAAGTGGTTGGCGTGTATGGCATTGACACGCGCGCACTGACCAAGGTGCTTAGAGAGAAAGGTTCGATGCTTGGAAAAATTGTCGTGGAAGGCTGCTCTGATGTGGAATTCTATGACCCAAATAAAGAAAACCTCGTGGAAAAGGCCAGCTGCAAGGAAATACGCGAGTATGGACCGGCTGATGGCAAGAAAGTGGTTCTTGTGGACTGCGGCGTGAAAAATAATATCATAAGATGCCTTGTGAAGCGAGGTGCTCATGTGACACGCGTGCCATGGAACTATGACTTCACAGGCATGGACTATGAGGGCTTGTTCATAGCCAACGGCCCAGGAAACCCTGATTTCGCCGAGGAGACTGTGATCAATATAAGAAAAGCATTAGCCATAGGTAAGCCAATATGTGGAATCTGCATGGGTAACCAACTGCTTGCAAAAGCAGCTGGAGCAAAGACCTATAAGCTGAAATACGGACACAGAAGCCAAAACCAGCCTGTTAGGGAAGTTGGCACAAACAAATGCTTTGTGACATCGCAAAATCACGGCTTTGCCGTTGACGCATCTACGCTTGATTCTGACTGGGAACCATTGTTTGTGAACATGAACGACGGCACAAACGAAGGCATAAAGCACAAGAGCAAGCCATTTTTCTCGACACAATTCCACCCAGAGGCTTGCGGAGGACCTGTGGACACAGAATTCATTTTCGACAAATTTTTAGGACTTCTTTAACAAGCTGACATGATGGATAAAAAAGAGAATATTAAAAAGGTTTTAATACTTGGTTCCGGTGCTTTGAAAATTGGTGAGGCCGGAGAGTTTGACTATTCCGGTTCACAGGCTTTGAAAGCCCTTAAAGAGGAACATATTGAAACCGTACTTATAAATCCAAATATTGCAACCGTTCAGACCAGCGACGAGTTTGCCGACAAGATTTATTTCTTGCCGGTCACTCCATATTTTGTTGAGAAGGTTATAGAAAAGGAAAGGCCTGATGGCATATTGCTGTCGTTTGGCGGACAGACTGCCTTGAACTGCGGCGTTTCGCTCTATCAGAACAAGGTGCTTGAACGCTATGGCGTTGAGGTGCTGGGAACACCGGTGGAGTCGATAATGAACACCGAAGACCGCGAGCTCTTCATAGAGCAACTCGATGAGATTGACGTAAAGACAATCAAGAGTGAGGCCGTGGAAAGCATTGACGATGCCATAAGAGCCGCCAATGAAGTGGGCTACCCAGTAATCGTGCGAGCTGCTTACGCATTGGGAGGTTTGGGAAGCGGTTTTTGTGACAATGAAAACGAACTTAGAAGCTTGGTTGAAAAAGCATTGTCGTTCTCGCCACAGGTGCTGGTAGAAAAATCGCTCAAAGGCTGGAAAGAAATAGAATATGAGGTGGTTCGCGACCGTTTTGACAACTGCATAACGGTGTGTAACATGGAGAACTTCGACCCGCTCGGCATTCACACCGGTGAGAGTATAGTGGTGGCTCCGTCGCAAACGCTCAATAATGCCGACTATCACAAGCTCCGTGAGCTGGCCATAAAGGTGGTGCGCCACATAGGCATAGTGGGAGAGTGCAACATTCAGTATGCCTACGACCCAAAATCGATGGACTATAGAGTAATCGAGGTAAACGCACGCTTGAGCCGAAGCTCTGCTCTGGCTTCTAAGGCCACTGGCTACCCATTAGCTTTTGTGGCAGCAAAACTTGGATTAGGCTATGGACTTTTTGATTTGAAAAATTCTGTGACCAAAGTAACAAGCGCTTTCTTTGAGCCAGCTTTGGACTACATAGTGTGCAAGATTCCGCGTTGGGACTTGGGTAAATTCCATGGCGTGAAGCGCGAAATCGGCTCATCGATGAAATCGGTAGGTGAGGTTATGGCTATCGGCAGAACTTTTGAGGAAGTGATTCAAAAGGGCTTGCGAATGATAGGTCAGGGCATGCACGGATTTATAGAGAACAAACCTCTGGCAATAGCTGACATAGAGAAATCTCTTAAAGAGCCTACAGACCGACGCATTTTTGTGATAGAGTCAGCCTTTAGAAAGGGTTACACAGTGGACCAAATCCATGATTTGACCAAGATAGACAAATGGTTCTTGTATAAACTGCAGAATCTTATAACCACGGCAAAAGAACTGGAGAGCTACGACACCATAGCAAACCTGCCAAAGGATTTGCTCAAACTGGCAAAAAGTCAGGGCTTCAGCGATTTCCAGATTGCAAGAGCCGTGTTGAAGCAAAAAGACGTGAGCTTGCACAAAGCTAACCTTGAGGTTAGGGCATTGCGTAAGAGCTATGGCATAGTGCCTGTGGTTAAGCAGATTGACACACTTGCCGCAGAATATCCTGCCAAGACTAACTATCTGTATCTGACTTATAACGGCAGCGAGAACGACATAGCATACGAGAACGACAAACGCTCTATTGTGGTTGTGGGTTCAGGAGCATACAGAATAGGTAGCTCGGTGGAGTTTGACTGGTGTAGTGTGAATGCGCTCTTGACGGTGAAACGTGAGGGCTGGCGCTCGGTTATGATTAATTATAACCCAGAGACAGTTTCGACCGACTATGACATGTGCGACCGTTTGTATTTCGATGAGCTGACATTTGAGCGTGTGATGGACATCATAGAGATGGAAACACCGCATGGCGTGATTTTGTCAACTGGCGGACAGATACCAAACAACTTGGCCATGAGGCTTGACGAGCAAAAGGTGAACATTTTGGGCACCTCTGCCAAGAGCATTGACAATGCCGAGGACCGTCACAAGTTCTCTGCAATGCTTGATGAACTTGGAATTGACCAGCCGGCTTGGCGTGAGTTGACGTCGCTTGACGACATTCATGAGTTTATTGACCAAGTTGGTTATCCTGTGCTCGTGAGGCCGTCTTATGTGCTTTCTGGCGCAGCCATGAACGTTTGTTCCAATGATGAGGAGCTTGAGAAATTCCTTAGACTTGCAGTGAACATCTCACAGGAGCACCCTGTGGTGGTGAGCTCTTTCATACAAAACGCAAAAGAGATTGAGTGGGATTGCGTGGCACAAAATGGCGAAATCAAACTTTATGCAATCAGTGAGCACATTGAGTTTGCCGGCGTACACTCTGGCGATGCCACAATTCAGTTCCCACCGCAAAAACTTTATGTAGAAACAATACGCCGAATCAAGAAGATTAGCGGCAAAATAGCAAAGGCACTTAACATCAGCGGTCCATTTAATATTCAGTATCTTGCTAAGAATAATGACATCAAGGTGATTGAATGTAACTTGAGAGCTTCGCGTAGTTTCCCCTTTGTGTCAAAGGTGCTGAAAATCAACTTTATTGACTTGGCAACCAAGGTGATGCTTGGCATTCCGGTGGAGAAGCCGCACAAGAGCGCATTCGACCTGGATTATGTGGGTATCAAGGCTTCACAATTCTCCTTCTCACGCTTGCAAGGTGCTGACCCTGTGCTGGGTGTGGACATGTCATCTACTGGTGAGGTGGGTTGCTTGGGCGAGAACACCTCGGAGGCTTTGCTGAAGTCAATGCTTTCTGTGGGCAATAAAATACCACAAAAGGGCATTTTGTTGAGTACAGGTCCAGCCAAAGACAAAGCTACGCTGCTTGATTCTGCCATAAAATTGCATGAGAAAGGTTATCGCCTCTATGCAACTGAGGGCACTCACAAATATCTCAACGAAAATGGTGTTCCGGCAATTCAAGCATACTGGCCAAGCGAGAGCGACAAGCAGCCACAGGCACTTGACCTTCTGCACAGAAAGCAGGTGGATTTGGTGGTCAACATACCAAAGAATTTGTCGTCAACGGAGCTGACAAACGGCTACACGATTCGCCGTGCGGCTGTTGACCTCAATGTGCCGTTGATTACAAATGCCAGATTGGCGGCTGCATTTATTGATGCGTTCTGTGATTTGTCGCTTGACGACATAGAAATCAAGCCTTGGGACGAGTATAAATAATTGAATCGAAATATTTACGCGATAGACAAAGACATGGAACACCAAATTCTGTGTCTTTGTTTTTTTAGTTATAAGGATTGCTGCAAAAATTCATTTTGCTGATAGTAAAAATGCGATGAGAGAAAAAACATTCAGGTTTAAGAAATTTGAGGTTTTGAACGACAAGACAGCCATGAAGGTGGGCACTGATGGCGTTTTGCTTGGTGCTTGGTGTGATGTGTCAGGAGCCAAGAGGGTGCTTGATGTGGGCACTGGCTGTGGGCTGATAGCTCTGATGGTGGCACAACGAAATGCGGACAGCACAGTTTTGGGGATTGACATTGACGCTGATGCTGTGGCTGAGGCTGAATATAATTTCAAGCAATCAGCGTGGCACGACCGCTTGCAAGCCTCGGTGCAAGACTTCTTGACTATGAGCCAAGAGACTGGAGCTTTTGACTTGATAGTGTCGAATCCTCCTTTTTTCACAAGTGGAGTTAAGCCTGCCAACGAAGCCAGAATGAACTCTCGACATGTAGAAGCGCTGCCAATCGGTAAACTGATTGACAACGCTGCAAAACTACTGGCTGCAAATGGCAAATTTGCCTTTATTTATCCTGCCGACAACGACGGCATGGTGGAGGAGTGCGTGGAGTTTTTGCCATTGAGCATCAGCCACAAAGTGCATGTGTCAACTATCGCAGGAGTCGCCCCCAAAAGAACATTATGGGAGCTTGTGCGAGGTAAGACTAAGCTTATGCAATCAACGTTGGTGATTGAAAAAGAGCCTCGTGTATTTTCAGAAGAGTATGTTAAGCTGGCTAAAGATTTTTACTTGAAAATGTAAATCATAAGGTTGCACAGAAACAAACAAGGCGAAACTCACAAAAGAGTTTCGCCTTGTCTTTATTGTGATTATAAATGTTTCTTTGGCTTGTTTTGGGGGAACTTGTTATGCTATGCCGAGGTCAGATGCAATCTTCTGGAGTTTTGCATCAGCCCATTCGTTTTTAGCATCATACTCATCGGCAGAAGCCAATGTGCTGTGAACTTCAAGATAGAACTTTATTTTTGGCTCTGTTCCAGAAGGACGAATTGATACCTTAGTGCCGTCGGCTGTGTAGTATTGCAACACATTAGATGTGACAGGCATAACCAAATCAGTGGTGGCACCGGATTTTAAGTCATATTGTTTTAACTTGTCATAATCCTTTATGAGCACCACTTCTGAGCCGGCAATTTCCTTTGGTGGATTGTTGCGGAATTCAGACATCATGTTTTGAATTTCCTCGGCTCCAGATTTGCCTGCGCGCACGATAGAAATGCCTTTTTCCTTAGAGTAGCCATAGGTTTTGTAGATGTCGATGAGCATATCGTTCATTGTCATGTTTTTGTCTTTAGCCCATGCTGCAATCTCTGCCATGAGAGATATAGAGGAAACTGAATCTTTGTCGCGCACAAACGTTTCGGGCAAGAAGCCGTAAGATTCTTCACCACCGCCAAGATAGCGCATAGAGCCTTCGTTTTCACGCATTACGGTGGCTATCCACTTGAAGCCAGTGTAGCAGTCAAACATCTTGATATGTTGTTTTTCTGCAATTTGCTTGATGGTGTCGGTTGTAACAATCGTTTTTACAATGTATTCGTTGCCTGTGAGTTTGCCAAGTTCCTTGTTGCGTGCCATGAGGTAGTAGAGGAAAATCATGACAATCTGATTGCCGTTGACCAATTCATATTTGCCTTTGGTGTTCTTGAGCACCATGCCAATGCGGTCGGCATCGGGGTCGGAAGCCACAACGAGGTCGGCATCTACTTCTTCTGCTTTCTTGATGGCCATCGCCATAGCCGATGGGTTTTCAGGGTTTGGTGAAACCACGGTAGGGAAGTCGCCGCTCTGCACATCTTGCTCTGGCACATGTATAATGTTGGTGAAGCCCCAGCGCTGCAGAGAGCGAGGTATCAGATACTTGCCGGTTCCGTGAATTGGGGTATAGACAATCTTGAGGTCGTGATGTTTGGCAATAACATCAGGACTTAACGAAAGAGTATGTATCTGCTCAATGTATTGGCTGTCAACGTTCTCGCCAATAGACTCTATGAGTTCCGGATTGCCGTTGAATTTTATATCGGCAATACTCTTAATGGCATTTACATATTCAATGGTCTTAACATCGTGTGGGGTAACCATTTGTGCGCCGTCGTCCCAATATGCCTTGTAGCCATTATATTCCTTGGGGTTGTGTGATGCTGTGATGTTCACGCCGCTTTGACACCCAAGAAGGCGAATTGCGTATGAGAGTTCGGGCGTGGGGCGTGGGCCTTCAAACAAATAGACCTTTATACCGTTAGCCGAAAATATGTTGGCAACTGTTTCGGCGAATTTGCGGCTGTTGTTGCGCACATCATGCCCCACCACAACCTTGATTTGCGGAAGATTGGGGAAAGCATCTTTAAGATAGTTGGCAAGACCTTGGGTAGCAGAGCCAACTGTGTATATGTTCATTCGGTTTGAGCCGGCACCCATTATGCCTCTCAAGCCGCCAGTGCCAAACTCAAGATTTTTATAGAAAGCCTCGATTAATTCTGTCTTGTCGTCGTTTTCAAGCATTTTGCGAACTTGACTCTTGGTTTCCTCGTCATATCCGTCACCAAGCCACGACTGTGCTTTTTCGGTTACTTCCTTAATCAGTTTATCGTCTGCCATAGTTATGTTATTTTATTGTTTGTTATCTATTTAATTCAAAGATATTAAGAAATAGTTGATTATTCAAAAAATTTTTTGAATACCTTAATCATATTCAAGTGGTCGTCAACACTGCCGGTTTCTCTAACCGAGTGCATGGCAAGCAGCGGATTTCCAACGTCAACGCCTTCAATGTCGATTTGGCCTGTGAGTATGTTTCCAAGAGTGGAGCCACCTGCCACATCGGAGTGGTTGACGAAATATTGGAACGGGGCGTTTGCGTCCTCGCACAGACATCTGAATATGGCTGCCGAGTGGGCATCGGTCATATATTTGCAGTTGGAGTTGATTTTTATGCATGGACCACCGCCCAATGCAGGGTGGTTGGTCGGGTCATATTTCTCAGCATAATTGGGGTGGAATGCGTGAGCGTTGTCGGCCGAAACCATGAATGATTTTTCGATGGCTATAGCAAAATCTTCAAAGTTGCCGCCTTGCATCTCAACCAAACGCAGCAAAATGTTGCTCAATACCGGAGAGCCTGCGCCTTGCTTAGTGCCACTGCCAGTTTCCTCGTTGTCGAATATGGCTACAACCAAAGTCTGGTCGCTGCTTTTTTGCTCTGCGATGGCCGTGACTGCGGCATGCACCATGCTCAAGTCATCGAGCCTGCCAGATGATAAGAATTCGTTGTTTGCGCCAAAAGTGCAAGCCTTTTCGGTGTCGTAGAGCATGAGGTCGAAATCGATGATGTCGCTTTGCGCAACGCCCAGTTTATCGGAAAGTAGCTGCAAAATAAGATTATCGGCTTGGAGCGAGTCGTTTATTTTGGCAATGATGGGGAGCATGTCTTTTTGTTTCGACAGCGGATTTCCCTCGTTGACAGCCCTGTTGAAATGAATGGCAAGATGTGGAATTTGTAGCAAAGGATTGTCAAACTTCACAAGCTTTGTCGTGGGGTGGAGAGAATCGCCACTCCGGACAATGACTCTTCCGGCAAGCGACAATGGACGGTCAAACCAGGTGTAGAGAATGGGGCCGCCATATACCTCGGTGTTGAGCTTTATGATGCCGTCTTCTGCCTTGATAACGGCATTTGGCTTTATGCGGAAACATGGTGAGTCGCTATGTGCGGCAATTATTTTAAAGCCTGTTTCAGCAATGCTTTTCTTGCCCAAAGAAATGGCGAAAATGGCAGAGTCGTTTTTAGTTAAGAAAACTTTTGCCCCTTGCTTGAGATTGAACTTGGAGTTTAGTGGTTGCTCTGAAAAACCATTGGCAATCAAAAGCTCCTTTACTGTGTCGACGGCCAGAAAGTTGCATGGGCTTGAGTCAAGAAAGCTCAATAGCGAAGAGATATGCTTGTCCATATTGAAAAAAGTGTTTTAGAATTCTTTGATGAAATGAATGTTGTGAAGCGCGCGCAGCACATTGCACAGCGTTTGTCCCCAAAATGCGTTGAAGTCGTCTTTGCACTGCATAATCATGCTTCGTTGAACCGAGGTTGTGGCGTCGTTGACCGAGGCGATGAAGTTGTAAAATTCCTGATATAAATCAGCCAGATTTTCGGAAATTGTGGCAGATATTGGAGTGTCGGAATATTTCATGTCTTCAACGAACACTTCGAGATACACGTCTTCGTCGGCCATAACACCAGAAATATTGGCGCGAATTTGGTCGTAAATGCTCTCGTCGAGAAATGCGCCAATGCCATCTTCGTTTTCAAGAACATTGTCAATCAAATCAAGTGAGGTGATGTAGATGCGCGGCAGCAGTTTCAGCAAGCTGAGCACGAAATCTTCGCGATATGTGCCAGGACAGTCTTCAATCGCCTTGCAATATTCATTTGTTAGCGCAATAAACGCCAATTCGTTGGGTGATAATTTGTCGGAATGTTCCATATAATTACTTAAAAGTAAAGTTTGTGTTGCAAAATGTATTGATACACGTCGTCTGGCAAGTAGAACGCCATGTTGTCCATATTCTTCAGGTGTTGCCTTATGGCGGTGGAAGAAATCTCTATGATAGGGGCATTAACGGCAGTAACTTTGCCGCTATAGGCATCGGGGATTGTGATAGGGTAGCCGACGCGCGGATAAACCATAATGTCACAAAGGCTGATTATCTCGTCGGGGGCTTTCCACTTGTCGAACGCAGCCCAATTGTCTGCACCAATAATGAGGGTGAACTTGTCGTTGGGAAATTTGCGCTGCAACGCCTTTATAGTTTTGATGGTGTAAGACGGATATGGAAGCCCGAACTCAAATGCAGACGTGATTGCTTTGTCGAGCCTACGTGACACCATTTCCACCATTCGCAGACGGTCGGAGTCAGAAACCTCGTGGGTTTTGGCTTTGAGAGGGTTTTGGGGCGCAACCATGAACCATAGCTGGTCAATGCCGGAGAACTGCACAATGTGGTTGGCAATTATAGCGTGACCTATGTGTATGGGGTTGAACGAACCTCCGAACAGACCAATGTTCATGTTGAGAAAAATTTTAGCCGATGAATGATGCTATCTCTTTTCGCGTTTCTTCCACGGCCTTTTCGAGCACATCATTTGTGATGCGTTTGTCAAATTCTTTGGTAAACGACATTTCGTATTCTGCTTTCGACAGCCGTTTTTCGATTTCCTCAATATTGTCTGTCCCTCGCGACAGAAGCCTTTGCCGCAAAGTTTGCAAGCTGGGTGGCATGATGAATATTGACAATGCATTGTCGCCATACATCTTTTTCACGTTTATGCCACCAAGAACATCAATGTCGAGAATCACGTTTCGACCGTCGGCGTTAATGCGTTGAATCTCTTTTTTGAGAGTGCCATAGAAACGGCCAGGATAAACTTCTTGATATTCTGCAAACTCGCCGTTCTCAATGCCTTTCTTGAAGTCGTCAACGCTCAAAAAATAGTAATCTTTACCATTCACTTCACCTGCGCGAGGCGACCGTGTGGTAGCAGAAACCGAAAATTCCAGCTTGAGTGACGCGTCTTTTATCAGTTCGCTTATTATAGTTGATTTGCCTGTGCCCGATGGCGCAGATATTATTATGAGTTTGCCGTTGTTCATTGACGGAAGTGTATAATTTGCAATGTTGTTGTTACAGGAAAAAAGTGGGAGAAATATGGCGCGCGCCGATTAGAGGACGTTAAGCACCTGCTCCTTAATCTGCTCCAGTTGGTCTTTCATCTTGACAACAATCTTTTGCAGCTCTGCTTGATTGGCCTTTGAGCCCATGGTGTTGATTTCTCTGCCCATTTCTTGAGAAATGAAACCAAGTTTCTTGCCTTGGCCAAAGTCGCCGTGCAATGTCTCAAGGAAATAGTTCAAGTGATTTTGCAAGCGGAGTTTCTCTTCTGTTATGTCGAGTTTCTCAATGTAGAAGATAAGCTCTTGCTCAAATCGGTTTTGGTCATACTTAACTCCGTCGAGCTGCTTAAGCGAGTCGAGAATGCGCGCCTTGACTTTTTCAACTCTTGACTTTTCGTAAGGTTCAACTTCGTTGAGCAGCTGTTGTATGGCAGCTATTTTCTCCTCGAAGAAGCTGCACAGACGATTGCCTTCTTGCGTGCGGAATTCTATGAGTGATTCTGTGGCAGACTTGACCACATCGGCCAAAACGCCAAGTTCGGCTTCATCAACCTCGGAATTGTTGACTTCTGATTTCAATGAGTCGGGCATGCGCAGAAGGGTGGCGTACCAGTCCTCTGGAAGCGGAATGCCAAGCTCGTCGGACATATTTTCGATTTGCGACTTGTATTGTTTCAACAATGGAAGGTTGATGCTGATAGGAGCATTGTCATTGATAGGCTCGCAATAGACGTATAAGTCAACTTTTCCTCTAAAAAGAAGGTTGGCAACCAGATTACGCAGGTCAAGTTCCTTTTCCCTATATGCTTGCGGTAAACGTACTGAAAAATCTAATTGCTTGCTGTTTAAGGATTTGATTTCGGCGGTGATTTTTTTGTTATTATACACCTTGACCGTTTTGCCAAATCCAGTCATTGATAGTATCATAAAATGGTCTCCTCTTTATTTTTATTGAGCGCAAATTTACGCCTAAATATTCAAGAATTGATAATAAAACCAATAAAAAGTCATAAATTTGCAACAATAAAAAAGAACGATGGCAAATATACTTAACTTAGAAACTTCAACCGAAGTTTGTTCGGTGGCATTGACGAGTGACGGACAGGTCGTTAACCATCATGAAAATTACGATGGACACACTCATGCCACATTGCTAAGTGCTTATATAAAAGACGCTTTAGACTATGCTACATCGCGCCAAATGCTGATTGACGCTGTGGCTGTGAGCGTGGGTCCAGGCTCTTACACAGGCTTGCGCATAGGACTGTCGGAGGCTAAAGGTCTGGCTTTTGGCCTGAATGTGCCGCTTATTGGTGTCAACACACTTAAACTGCTGACGGTTACCGCTATGTTCAAGAAATTCTATGACGACGAAACCACACTGTTTGTCCCGATGATAGATGCCAGGCGCATGGAGGTTTATACCGGTGTGTATAACAATGCCCTTGAGCCGGTGATTGAGGAGCAGGCAATGATTATCGACGAGAATTCCTTTGCTGACTTGCTGAAAACAAACCATTTGGTATTTATAGGCAATGGCGCAGCAAAGGTGGAAAAGGTGATTGGCAATGCAAATGCCGAATTTATAGCCGGCATTAAGCCAGAAGCTCTGAACATGATGGCTCTATCAGAGAAAGCATTTAGGGAAAAAGAATTTATTGATGTGGCTTACTCCACACCTTTGTATTTGAAGGAGTTTCAAGCCACAAAATCAAAGAAAAAGGTGCTTTGAAACGCATTTTTTTTCATGTCTTTTTGATGTGAATTGACGCAGCACCACCGCATTTTTTAATTAAGAAAACATGTTGACATATAACACTCAATTAAAGAAGTTGAAACTGCCAGAATATGGCAGAAACATTCAGCAGATAATTGACTATTGTTGCACGATTGAGGACCGCGAAGAGCGGACACGGTGTGCCTACTCTATAATACAAATAATGGGTAACCTGTTTCCACAGCTCCGAGACGAGGCCGACTACAAGCACAAATTGTGGGACCATCTGGCCATAATGAGCGACTTCAAGCTCGACATAGATTATCCTTATGAGATCATCAGGGAAGAAAACCTCGACCAGAAGCCGGAGCCTGTGAAATATAAGCTTGAGAAAATCAAGTATCGCCACTATGGCAAAATCATAGAGCGAATGATAAACAGTGCATGCGCTTATCCCGACGGAGAGGAAAAAGATGCCCTTGTGATGCTGATTGCCAATCAAATGAAAAAGCAGATTGTGCAAATCAACAACGAGGACGTGGAAGATGCTAAGATTTTTAAAGACCTTGAGCTGTACTCCAACGGAAAAATCAAGCTGAATCCGGAGACTCATGTGCTGCATGAGTTCAAGATTGCGCCCGTGGCACAACCTGCAGCCTCAAAGAAAAAGAAGAAAAAATAAACACTATCGTGGATTGACAGATGATACTGCGTAGCGACATTGTGGAAATAGGCAAGTTTAACAAGCCGCATGGTGTGTGTGGTGAAATTTCTGCCACAATCACACTGACAGACTTTCACATGGTGGAAGGTATGAATTGCTTGATTGTGAACATGGATAATATATTTGTGCCGTTTTTCATATCTGCATGTCGTCGCAAGTCGGCTGAAACTTATCTGTTCACGATTGACGGTGTGGAGAATGAGCAGGAAGCGTCGATGTTTAACAACAAGACGATTTATGTGATGCGCAGTGCCTACGACAAACTGATGCAGGAATTTGACGACGACGAGCTGCCTATTGACTATTTCGTTGGGTTTGCCGTGTTTGACACGACGAGCGGCAAAACGATTGGCGAGATTGTTGATATAGAGGATTCAACGGCAAATGTGCTGTTTGTGGTGGAAACTGCAGGCGGTGACACTTGCATGATACCTGCAGTGGAGGATTTTATTGAGGAAATAGACCAAGACAATAAACTTGTGACAATGTCTTTGCCAAACGGAATTTTGGGCTTGTAGAGCTTTGTGCGCTGTCGCCAAATTATGATTGCGTTAGAGTAAAAAAAACAGGAATTGCTGAAAAAATGAAAATATATGGAGCAGAAAGAGTTTGATGAGTTTGATGCAGTTGAGTATATACGCTCACATGTGGCAAAGAATTTATCGGAGAAATATGACGACGATGACTTGCTTCTGCTAATTGACGCTATAGGTGATTTCCTGTCGTCACATTCTGGCAATGATGCCGCCGACAAGGCTGTGGTGGAATATGTGAAATCGCAACTTAAAAAAGATGCCGAGAATGTGATAGAGATGGCTGATGTGGAGTCATTGGTATTGGCAGAACTTGACTACGAGGACACTTTGGAATGAAAAATTTTGGAAAAATGAACTGGACAATACGTAGAAGCGTTTGCGCCGTGGCCCTTGCCGCACTTATGTTTGCGCTATGCACGCCTGAAGCACACGGCGGCAGCAAAAAGCAAGAGGACATTTATGACTTGACGCTTGATGACAATCTCGGCACACCAGAAATCAACAATGACAAGCGTGCCAAGAAAATAGAAAAATATCAGTATGATGTGGCGGTGGAGTTGAAACGCCAAAACCTTGATGTGGAGATGATGCGCGACGACGAGGTGATAATTGTGTCGTTTCCTGCAAGCCAACTGTTTTTGCCCAACGACACTGTGCTGACAGACCTTGGCAAGGCTTCGCTCAAACCAATGCTTAAATTCCTGAAAAATCCAGGATTTTATAAGATGTTGCTTGTTATGCACAGCGACAACACCGGTTCTGACAAATACACGCTGACACTATCACGTTCGCGTGTGAATTCTGTTTTCGACTGGTTTGATGCCAATGGAAGCGTTGATTTTGTTGTGCCATACGCTCTTGGTTCAACAGATCCGCTCGTGCCAAACAATTCGGTGGAAAACAGAAAAATGAACCGTCGTTTGGAGATATATCTGGTGCCTGGCGATGTGATGATAGACCAATCAAAAAAGGATAAGATAAATATCAACTACATAAGCAAATAAAATTATATTAAGATATGGCAATAGCACTAAAAAATTTAACCAAGCGAGCCGAAAACTACTCTCAATGGTACAACGAGCTCGTTGTTAAAGCCGATTTGGCTGAACAATCGGCTGTTCGTGGCTGCATGGTCATAAAGCCTTATGGCTATGCAATCTGGGAGAAAATGCAACGTCAGCTCGATGACATGTTTAAGGAAACCGGTGTTCAAAACGCCTATTTCCCATTGTTGATACCAAAGTCGTTTTTGAGCAGGGAAGCCGACCATGTAAAGGGGTTTGCCAAAGAATGTGCAGTGGTGACACACTACCGCCTGAAATCAGACCCCAATGGAAATGGTGTGATTGTTGACCCAGATGCGAAACTTGAGGAAGAGTTGATTATCCGCCCCACGAGTGAAACCATAATTTGGAACACATATAAGAACTGGATTAACTCTTACAGAGACCTGCCATTGCTCGTAAACCAATGGGCTAATGTGTTCCGTTGGGAGATGCGCACACGCTTATTCTTGAGAACAGCCGAATTTTTGTGGCAAGAAGGTCACACTGCCCATGCCACAAGCGAGGAAGCTGAGGCAAAAGCCATTGAAATGGTCAATTTGTATGCCCGCTTTGCAGAAGAGTGCATGGCTGTGCCTGTGATAAAGGGTGTGAAATCGGCAAACGAGCGTTTCGCTGGTGCAGTGGAGACCTACACAATAGAGGCTATGATGCAAGACGGTAAGGCTTTGCAATCGGGTACGTCACATTTTTTGGGACAGAATTTTGCAAAGGCATTTGACGTGAAGTTCATTAACAAGGAAAACAAACTTGACTATGTGTGGGCTACATCATGGGGTGTATCTACACGACTGATGGGCGCACTGATAATGGCTCACAGCGATGACAATGGACTTGTGCTGCCGCCAAAGCTTGCTCCGATACAAGTGGTGATTGTGCCAATCTACAAGAAAGCTGAGCAACTGCAAGAGGTGAGTGAACGTGTGACGCCAATCGTGGATAAACTCAAGGCAATGGGCATAAGCGTGAAATATGATGATGCAGACAACAAACGTCCGGGATTCAAGTTTGCTGACTATGAGCTTAAAGGTGTGCCTGTGCGTTTGGTTCTGGGTCCGAATGACCTTGCAAACGGCACCATAGAAGTTATGCGCCGCGACACGCTTGAGAAGTCGAATGTGGCACTTGAGGGCATTGAGGAATATGTGGCCAAATTGCTTGATGAAATGCAAAAGAACATTTATCAAAAGGCAAGAAATTATCGCGACAGCCGCATCTATAAGGTTGACACCTACGATGAATTCAAGGAGCAAATTGAGAAAGGTGGATTTATTCTTGCACATTGGGACGGAACCACAGAAACTGAGTTGCGCATAAAAGAGGAAACAAAGGCAACCATACGCTGCATTCCGTTTGACGGTGACAAGACTCCAGGCGTTGATATGCTCACTGGCAAGCCATCGGCACAAAGAGTTATCTTTGCAAGAAGCTACTAATTAAGCGAGGAATGAATAAACTGAGCCGGCATTGTTAAATGGTGCTGACTTGACTAAGTTATAAAAGGCTGGTTATCATCTAAAAAATGATGCCAGCCTTTATTCGTTTTTGACGTTTTGAGCTTGTGATTTTTTTGATTTAAAGAAAATTGTCGCTTGATGCTGAAAATCTAATACTTTTTAAAGTAGAATAGGTCACCAGTAGATGAACTGTCCTTGCTGTTATAAGGGAAAAATAATTTTTGAGGTATGGAATCCTTGATTTCAAATTGGTTGCCACTTTTTGTTTCGTTATTGTAAATGCAAATTGAGTTTGAAGAAACTCTTATGGAGTAAAAGTTGTTCAATACCAAATATTCTCCATATAATTTCCCGTTCTCGAAAAACCTTATAGAAACTGACGCTTTTAGAGAATCTTTATTCTGACCAGACAAAACAGTTTTTTGTAACACATTAAAGATTCTTTTTTTTACTTGTAGCAATCCCAAATATTTATAGTTGTAATTGCATATATAGCAATCGGCCTGTGTATTAATGGAAAATGTAACAGAGTCATTTTGCGAGTTTAAGCATAATGCCTCTAATTTTGTCTCAATGTTTTTCAGGGAATCATTAGGCACAGCAGTTGTGGCTGGTGTTGCTTTTTTGCAGCCAGCACAAAGTGTAATCAATGTTGCATACACACATATAGTTATGAGTTTCATAAGGTGCTATTTTTAATGAAAGTTACGCTAAAATCTGCAGAATAGTTTAAAACGAGTTGATTGTGATTATTTAATCACAATCACAATAGAGAACACCATTTTAATATGAAATCATAGCTGTCCATGTTTGATGCAAAATCATGAAATAGGCAACAATGCCCTTGGGCTTTAAGTTCATTTATGGTTTGTACCACTTCGTTCTTTCTGCCATTATGTAACAATGTGATGAAATATAGAAGTCTGTCGGCATCATAGTTATAGTTTTTGTCGGGAATGAAAGTGTCTGCATTAGGGTGGTTGTGCAGAAAAGAATCAATGTCTTGTGTAGCAGAACGAAATATGTTTTGCCATTTCTCATGTAACGTCTCCTCGTTAGCACAATCTATCTGTTTTCCAATAAAGGCATGCTCTTTAAGAATTGCAGCAGGAATGCTGAATGCGCCTGTTCCCCGTAAACTTGTAGGACATTTTTTGTTTTCGGGTAAATTGAAAATATCCCACCACAAGTCATCGGCATACATGGGTTTCACCAGAAGGCTAACTTCTGCGGAACTTAAATGTTGCAAGCAGAAGAAATAACCTTCTTTTACAATCCAGTTTATGTAGCTGCTTTGCCGGAAGCCAAAACTGCGAGAAACCTTTCGTCTTATGTCGTCACTCAGTTTGCGTAATTCTTTGCGTTTCATACATGTCTCTGTGTTTGATTTTTTTTGCAGTTATGCTATTTAATAATGATGGAAGTCAATAAATTATCTTTAATAGAGAAATCTTGTTTTTTGCACTTTTTCATTTCATGTTCTCCTTTTATTAGAATGCTGTCGCCATTAAACAAAGTGGCTTCACTAAAAGACTTCATCCTAAAATTAGGACGCATATAATGAAGGTCGTGTTTATCTATATCATACAAATAATAGTATCCTTCTTTGAAAAATATAGCCCCATCAATATCAGAAGACACATCTATGCTTGTTACATATTTATGCGTTATAATTTTATTAAATCGCTTATCTAAATAAGACAATGTTATATACCTATAGCTTGAAGAGCCTGTAAGAAAAAACACATAGTCTGCGCCAAATAAAATTTTGGGTATAGACTGTTGTTTCGTCTTATTATTCAAATAATAATCAAGAGTATCAGTATTATTTGCAATATTTACCTGGAGTGTGTAGGAATTGCCTTCCATAGGTATGAGTTTGACACATATACCATTTTTTGCAGATACACTTTTAAATCCCACTTTGTTAATGGCATCAATAGTTGCATTAGCGTCTTTATCTGCCTTATTGGAATCAGAACACCCACACATCAGGAGTAGTAATATTATGACAACACTGCGATAAAATTTTTCTGGAGTATTGTGATGATGAAGAGCACTATAAAGGTTCGTTTTTATTGCCATTTGCACTTCTAAAGTTTCTGTTGTTATATTATGCGAAAATATCAGAATTGTGTGGGAATGACTTTAGAAAAGCGTAACTGGCTTTTATATACAGGGAATTTGAAGCAGAGAATAGCTCCGTTTTCCACAGTTACATACACGTCGTCGGTTATGGGCTTGAGTGTGGCATCAATCCATGTGCCAGAATAGTTGCCTGTGAAAATGGTTGGGGTGAGTGTGCCTTTCAGCATGCCAGTGTGCCATGCGCTTTTCTTGACTTTGGCTCCTTCGACGTAAATCACATGGTAGCCCACCTTGCTTTTAACCAGTGCTATGGTGTAGCGTCCGCCAATCCTTAGCCACTTGTCTTCCATATCACGGTCAAGATAGGTCCAGTAGCCTTCAATATCGTCGGTAGTGTGGGCGAAATGTGCGTCAAGTTTTGCCTTAGTCCAGTCGGTGTGCAAGTTGACATTGGCGGAGGAGTTGTGCTGCACGACCGAACGTTCCACCTTGACAAGAGCACCAGAGCCAATATACAAACCCGAAGTGATGGTTCCCTCATGATAAAGCCGGTCATCGGTTATACTGAATATTTCATGCAACTTTTTATCGCCAATTTTCACAAAGGCATGGTTGCCTTTGACTTCCACCGACACCACATTGAAGCCAGTGTAGAGGTTAACACCACTTGTTATAACGGTGTCCTTGACAACTGAGGAAATGCCGTCGCGTGTGTAAATCAATGCCGCTGTCATGGCTCTTTTGTCGGCTATGTCGTCGCGGAAGCCGGCATTGCTACAACTCAATGCCACCACCCATTGTGATGAGTCGTTGCTATTGAACATAATGCCCCATGATGTGTTGGCTACCTTGGCAGAGCCTGTGCCTGCATGATAGGTTTTGCCTGGCTCGTTGTGCTCGTTGGCTATGCGAGCATAATATTTATAGTCGCCAGTGGCACTGCTTGCAGAGTCGATTAGGCATGTGGCGGTGGAATGGGGATTTTGTATGATTAAGCAATTCTGCTGAAACGAATAATCGTTGCTGGCATTACACGTCAGTGAAGCGAAATTGTTATAAATTGTGGCATAGTGAGAGCGAGCCGTGGCTGCAGCCATGCAACCAAGTGACAGTGTGATAGCTATGAACGCATGCTTGAACATAGGCTTCTCTATTTGAAATTAACAACCGTTATGCCTGCGCCACCAAGTTGAACATGCTCGTCGCGATAGGTGTCAACACCCGACACGGTGTTGAGATATTGCCTTATCAGGTCTTTGAGAATGCCTGTGCCAGTGCCATGAAGAATTCTCACTCGTTTGCAGTTGAACTGTATGGCGTCATCGATGAAGTAGGTGACGGCTTGAATGGCTTCGTCGCCACGCATGCCTCGTACATCTATTTCTGGTTTGAAATTGAGCTGACGTTGCCTGATTTCCTTAGATGTCTCGGCTGAGATTGATGGAGCTTGCTTTTTTTCGGCAGAGCGCATAGTGTAGTCGAGTTTGCTCAGAGCAACTTTAGTTTTTATGCTGCCAAATGCCACAGTGGCAGATTTGCCCGAAATTTCAATGATAGTACCTACGGTGGAAGTGCCTTTTATCACCACATTGTTGCCCACTTCGAGCGTGTGCTTTGGTTGTGCAGGCGTGTCGATTTTTTTTGCAGCTTTCTGCTTGCGTGTTGGCTTCACTTTGAATTGGTCGAGCAACTCCGATTTTGCCGATGGATTGCCTTGCTCCGTTAGGCTTTTCTTGTAGTCTTGCAGCTGCTGGCGCACAGCCTTGGTCTTTTCTTTCTCGGCTTGAGATTCTTTGATGTCCTTAATGGTCTTTTCTATCTGCGAGTTGCTGACGTCAATCACTTCCTTTGCTTGAAGTTTTGCCTCCTTGATAATGGCGTTGTATTCGCTTTTGAGCTTAACGACACGCTCATTGTAGCTCTCGATGAGAGCCTCAAGTTTCTTTTCCTTGCTGTGCACGTCGGCACGCTTGTTTTCCCAATACTTGCGGTCGCGCACAATGTCGAGCAGATATTTATCAAGATTGACGTAGTCGCTGCCAACAATTTCTATGGCTTTGTTGATAACATCGGCAGGAAGCCCGATTTTTCGAGCAATCTCCACAGCAAACGAGCTGCCCGGATAACCGATTGACAACTGAAACAGCGGCGCCATGTGCTGACGGTCGTAGAGCATGGCACCGTTAATCAGACCATCGGTGTTTTCGGCCAGTTGCTTGAGGTTTTGATAATGCGTGGTTATAACGCCGAACGCCTTCTTTTGGTTAACACTATCGAGCACTGCCTGGGCAATAGCACCACCAATTTGCGGCTCTGTGCCAGAACCAAACTCGTCAATCAAAATCAACGATTGATGGTCGCTGAACTTGAGAATTGCTTTTAGGTTCTGGAGGTGAGAGCTATATGTGCTCAAGTCGTTTTCTATGGACTGCTGGTCGCCAATGTCGATGAACAAGTTCTTGAATATGCCCATGTGTGAGTTTGAATACACGGTGGGGAGCAGTCCGCACTGCATCATATATTGCACCACGCCCATGGTTTTGAGGCAAACCGACTTGCCGCCGGCATTAGGACCGGAAATCACGAGAATGCGGTTTTTGCCGTTGAGAGTTATGTTGAGCGGCACAATCTGCTTGTTGTGCTTGCGAAGCGATTTTAGCAACACCGGGTGGGTGGCGTTGTACCACTCCACGTATGGAGATTCTTGCAGCACAGGCATGTTGCCGTCAACATCGTTGGCAAACAAAGCTTTGGCTCTGATGAAATCGAACAGACCTAATATGTTGAATGTCTGTGCCAGCTCGTCGGCATGAGGTCTGATTTCTTCTGTCACTTCGGCTAAAATGCGTTTGATTTCTCTATCGATTTCAGCCTCGTTTTCCCTTATCTTATTATTGGTCTCGACTATTTCTTCTGGTTCGATGAATATGGTTTTGCCAGTGGCGGACTCATCGTGTACAATGCCCCTGATTTTCCGTTTGTTAGCAGGAGCAACAGGCAACACGAGGCGTCCGTCGCGTATAGACGGAGTGGTGTCGTTTGCCAAAAAGCCCGACTGAATGCCTCGGCTCAGGATTTTTTTCATCAGTCCGCCCACACTCGATGTCAGCGAGCGCTGTGAGTGCAGCAAGTCGCGCAGCAGCGGTGATGCCGTTTCAAGTATTTGCCCGGTTTTGTCGATTATAGTGTCGATGCGCCTTGATATGTCGTGAAAACTATCCATTTGTGCAGCCAAGGAGTAGAGGCGCGGATATTTCTCGGTGGCATTTTGCCCAGATGCAAAGAATGATGAAATATCATTGATGGTCTGAAGCGACCTGCGCAGGTCAAAAAGATTGTCTATAGAGATTGACGTGCCTGGTGTGGATATGGATTTGAGGCAGGTGCGCAAGTCGAAGACGTGGTTCAATGGAAAATTGCTGCCTTCCTTTATGATAGACAGGAATTCATTGACTTGCTCCAATTGCAACCGTATTGTTGACAGATTTGCCGAAAAAGCCATCTTTTGGCAATGGCTCGCGCCAATAGGGCTGATGCACAGCTCGGCAATATCTTCGCGTATTTTGTCAAAACCTATTCTGCTTTCAAACGACTTGGGATAAATCATAGTGACAGTTTCTTAAACACACGCAAAATTAGTTTAAAAAGAAATACGTGCAAAATCGCGACACGGCATTGCAGCAGCAAAAACCAACAAATAACGCGCTGTTTGCAAATTTTTATGACATTTAATTGGGGCGTGAATAAATTTTTTGTACTTTCGTTTATACGAATAATTTTTTAAAAACTTGATACATGAAGGATAAGATTAATTCTTTGTTTGAGAAAAAGTTTGGCACAAAAGGAGTTATTTACTCTTCAGCTGGACGAATCAATTTGATAGGTGAGCACACCGACTATAACGGAGGTTTCGTGTTTCCAGGTGCAATAGACAAGTGCATTATGGCCGAAATCAAGGAAAACGGTACTGACAAGGTAAGGGCATATTCAGCCGACCTTGACGACTATGCGGAATTTGGGCTTGAGGAGGCTGATGCCCCAAAGGCACAATGGGCAAAATACATATTTGGCGTGTGTCGTGAGGTGATTAAGCGTGGCTTTACCGTGAAGGCATTCGACACTGTTTTCTCTGGCGACATTCCGCAAGGAGCCGGCTTGTCATCATCGGCAGCATTGGAGTCAACTTTTGCCTTTGCTATCAATGACATGTACAACGACAATGAAATCGACAAGTTTGAGCTGGCAAAGATAGGTCAGAGCACTGAGCACAACTATTGCGGCGTGAACTGTGGCATTATGGACCAGTTTGCATCGGTGTTTGGGAAAAAGGACTGCTTGATGCGCCTTGACTGCCGTTCGCTGGAGTATGAGTATTTCCCATTCTCGCCTAAGGGCTACAAGCTGGTGTTGGTGGATTCTCGCGTGAAGCACGAGTTGGTTGACTCGCCATATAACAAGCGCAGAGAGTCGTGTGAGCGTGTGGCTAAAGCTTTGGGCGTTGGAACCTTGAGAGATGCGTCTATGGATATGCTCGAGGGCATAAAGAGCCAAATCACTGATGAAGACTATTGCAGAGCCAAATATGTGATTGGCGAAAAGCAACGTGTGCTCGACGTGTGTGACGCTCTGGAGAAAGGCGACTACGAGACAGTGGGCAAGCGCATGTATGAAACCCATGAGGGATTGTCGAAACTCTATGAGGTGAGCTGCGAGGAACTTGATTTTCTGAACGACATAGCCAAAGAGTGTGGCGTGACAGGTTCGCGCATCATGGGCGGCGGATTTGGCGGCTGCACCATCAACCTCGTGAAAGATGATTTGCATGACCACTTCATTGCAGAAGCCACATCTAAGTTTAAGGCAAAGTATGGCCATGAGCCCAAAATCTACAATGTTGTGATTTCTGACGGAGCTCACAAGGTGGAATAATCTTGAAAAAACACGGCGAAGATGAAAATAGATAAAGAAATTTTCAAGTCGCAAAAAGGTGACGTGGCTGTATATACAATGACAAACAGCCACGGTTGCCGTGTGAAGCTGTCGGCCATAGGCGCCGGTGTGCTGGCAATAGAAGTGCCTGACCGCAACGGCAAACTTGCCGACGTGGTGCTGGGCTACAAGAATGTGGAAGACTATTTCTACGACGGCCCTTGTGCCGGAAAAGTGCCAGGCCGCTACGCCAACAGAATAGCCAAGGGTGAGTTTGCAATAGACGGTGTGAAATATCAGTTGAGAATTAACAACGGACCCAATGCACTGCATGGAGGA
Source organism: uncultured Muribaculaceae bacterium (assembly GCA_934675575.1). Classification (GTDB taxonomy): domain Bacteria; phylum Bacteroidota; class Bacteroidia; order Bacteroidales; family Muribaculaceae; genus Sodaliphilus. Next base: position 69,090 of record CAKUQQ010000006.1, on the reverse strand, counting down.
CCAGAGGGTTTCTGCAACCAAATCTGGAACAGTGAAGTGGTGGGGGAGACGGTGGTGTTCTCGCTGTTTAATGCCGATGGATTTGAGAACTATCCCGGCAATATGATTGTCAAGGCGAAATATACATTCAGCGACGACAACGAGCTTGCTTTGGAATTGTCGGCTGTGTGTGACAAGAAAACCATTGTCAACTTGACAAATCACACGTACTTCAACCTTGCCGGTGAGGACTTTGGCAGTGTGCTGAACCACACACTAACGTTGGCTTGCTCACACTATCTGCCCACCGACGACACTCTGATTCCAACAGGCGAGATGGCTGCCGTGGCGGGAACGCCGATGGATTTCATCACAGCCAAAAAACTTGGTGCCGAAATCAAGTGTGATTTTCCTGCGCTTAACTACGGCAAGGGCTACGACAACTGTTGGGTTGTTGACGACTGGACCGAGGGCGAGGTGAAAAAAGTGGCAACGCTGCACGACGAGGCTTCTGGCCGAGTGCTTGAGGTGCTGACATCGCAGCCAGCAGTTCAAGTGTACACGGGAAACTGGCTCGATGGTTGCCCACAAAGCGTGTCGGGGCACAGCTATCACGACTACGACGGTGTGGCAATAGAGTGCCAGGGCATGCCAGATGCTCCCAACCACAAGAATTTTCCAAGTCAGGAACTCTCGTCGGGAAGCGAGTATAAACGTATAATTAAATTTAAATTTAGCACTAAATAGATATAATTGAAAATGAAACCAACACTGTTTGTTTTGGCTGCCGGCATGGGCAGCCGATATGGAGGTTTGAAGCAGCTCGATGGTCTTGGCCCACATGGAGAAACCATTATGGACTATTCCATTTATGATGCCATTAAAAGTGGATTTGGCAAAGTTGTGTTTGTGATAAGAAAAGATTTTGAGGACGAATTCAGAAAGAAAATCTTGTCGAAATATGAGAACCACATTCCTACGGCTGTGGTGTTCCAGTCGTTGAACGACCTTCCGGAGGGCTTCACTTGCCCAGCAGAGAGAACCAAGCCTTGGGGAACTAACCACGCATTGCTCATGGGCGAGAATGTGATAAACGAACCTTTTGCAATAATCAATTCCGATGACTATTACGGCAGAAACAGCTTTGAGGTGATGGCCGAATTTCTATCGGGCTTGAAGGACAGCAAAGATGTGTATAGCATGGTTGGCTTCAAGGTGGGCAATACCATGTCGGAGAGCGGAACTGTGGCTCGCGGCGTGTGTGGAACTGAAAATGGCAACCTGACATCTATCGTGGAGAGAACCAACATTGGCTATGATGCCGACCACAAAATTTTCTTTGAGGACGAGAATGGCAAAGTGCAATACCTTGACCCAAGCACTCCGGTGTCGATGAACTTCTGGGGCTTCACTCCTGAATATTTTGCCCACAGCAAGAAAGCTTTTGTGGAGTTCTTGAAGGAGAACATCAACAAGCCGAAGTCGGAGTTTTTCATACCAACGGTAATCAACAAACTCGTTGAAACCAAAGAGGCCACTGTTAAGGTGCTTGCCACCGACTCAAAATGGTTTGGCGTGACTTATGCCGCCGACCGTCAGGGCGTTGTAGATAAATTCGCAGAACTGCACAAAACAGGCGTTTATCCAGAAAAGATGTTTTGATTGAGCTTAGCACCTTATTTTGAGGTGAGCCGCTCAAAAAACAGCTTTTTAATGGCAGGCGCAAAAAGCGATATTATAAGCAATGGCATCACACAATTTGCTTGGAACTGAGGGCGAAAAGGCCGCGGCCGATTTCCTTATCAGAAAAGGACTGATAATCCGCGAACGAAATTGGCGTTTCCAGCATTTGGAAGTGGATATAATAGCCGAATCGGCTGGTGGCTGCTTGCACATTGTGGAGGTGAAAACACGTGCCACTGACTTGCATTTCTCGCCGCTACAAGCAATAACGAAAGCCAAAATCATGCACTTGGTCAATGCGGCCAGGGCGTATATGGGTTACTATCAGTTGAAGCGTGAAGTTCAATTTGATGTTGTGACAGTGGTAGGCAATCCGGGAAATTTCCAGATTGATTATTATCCGCGCTGCTTTTATCCGCCTTTACGCACATATCGCTAAACCCACACGAAATCAGCCAGGGAGAGGACAGCAAAGTTCTCTCCCTGTTTTTTTCGTGAGTGTGGCATAGAACTAAGAAATTGACAATAGTGGGGCAGTGCGTTTGTTAAAAAAGCAGAAATATACCATACATTAGTACAGATAGAACAGTCTTAGTTGGGAAAAACGAGCTAAATTCGCAATTTGAAAATAATAATGTTTCTGAAAAATTTAATTGCACACAATATGAAACCATTTCTCAACAAGAACTCAATAATTGCAATTGTTGTAATCATCAGCATAGGGCTTTTGTATTGGGGGATTAATTATCTTAAAGGAATAAATTTATTTAAGCCGGCAAATTTCTATTATGTGAAATTTGAACAAGTTGATGGGCTGAATGTTTCGGCTCCAGTGACCATAAACGGATTTAAGGTAGGACTCGTTAAAGAAATAGACTACGACTATTCGGCAAACCAGATTTCGGTTATGCTCAGCCTCAATAAAGACCTTAGGATTCCTGTTGGGTCAACGGTGTCGCTTGGTTCTGACCTTTTGGGCGCGGCTCAACTCTCAATCCAGCTTAGCAAGGCTAAAGATTACTACGACGTGGGCTCTGTGCTTGAGTCTCGCAACGAAACCGGGCTTATGGGCAAGGTGGAATCAGATGTGATGCCGCAGCTGATAGCCGTTCTTCCCAAGATAGACTCAATCTTGACAAATGTGAACGCCATTTTGGCAAACCCAGCAATCAACAAATCGGTTACTCGGCTTGACGGCATAACTCAAGAGCTTGAGAAAAGTTCAGTGCAGTTGAGCGGACTTATGACACAGCTTGGCAAAAATGCGCCGGGCATAGTGAGCAACGTGAATGGCATAACCAGCAATCTCAACAGCGCAAGCAGCAATCTGAACCAGCTGTCGGGCACAATGGCTAAAATGCCTCTTGACTCAACGGTTGAAAATCTGAACAAAACGCTTGCAAACATGCAGGTTCTCACTCAAAAGCTTAACGACAACAAGTCAACACTCGGATTGCTGATGAATGACAAGAAGCTCTATGACAACGCTACAAGCACTGTAGCAAGTCTCGACTCTCTGCTGACAGATTTGAAGCGCAACCCCAAAAAGTATGTGACGATAAAAGTGTTTTAAACGCAAAATGCCGCGCTTGTCTTATTTGAATTCGTTCTAAATAACGACAAAAATTGCAGACGAATATAGAGGCTGGCTCAAGCCACCTCAAACAAAGCGATGCGAGGAAAGGAGCAATGCCTCTTTTCCTCGTGTTGTCGGAAAAACTGAAAGTGAATTGGTTGATTTGCAGTCTCTTGACAGAAAAACGATAAGCGAATAAGGCTTGTGTGAAACCATCGTTACAACATTTTAAGAAACAGATATTTACAATTTTTCTTATAAAACAAATTTCCAGCCGTTTTTTTTTGTAAAATTATTGGTTCAATTTTGTACTTGTAATAATTCGATTAAAATATGACAAAAGAACAACTATCTGACTTGTGGAACAAATGTCTCTCTTTCATCAGAGACAATATTCAGGCTGAGCAATATGATGCTTGGTTCTCACAGATAGTTGCTCTAAAGTTTGAAAATGGGGAGCTTACTCTGGGTTTGCCGTCGCCTTATTTTGTAGAACAGCTTGAAGGCAAATATATACCAATTGTTAACTCTGCAATAGGAAAATACTTTGGAAGTTTTGGGTTTAAAAAGCTGCTTTATTCGTATAAACTTGCGAATACAAGCATCAGAGCCATGCAACCAAACGACAGTCAATTGGCTTCTTATGTCAAGCAGTCGCAGAGACCGGGCAATCCGTTTGCCAGACCAACGCTTGATGATATAGACCCTCAGCTCAACCCGAAATACACATTTGAGAATTATTGCGGCAGCAACAGTAACAAACTTGCCGTGAGCATTGGCAAGGCCATTGCCGCCAATGACCCAAACAGCAAGGTGTTTAATCCGTTGTTTCTTTTTGGCCCTACTGGTGTGGGCAAAACGCACCTGATTCAAGCCATTGGAATCAAGATAAAAGAGGCGAATCCTCGCACACGAGTTCTCTATGTGTCGGCCAGGGTGTTTGAGAGCCAATACACCACTGCCGTAAGAAACAACAAGGTTAATGATTTCATTAATTTCTACCAGAGCATTGATGTGCTGATTCTTGATGACGTGCAAGAGTTTGCCGGTAAACCAGGTACACAAAACACATTCTACCACATATTCAACGAACTGCATCAAAATCAGAAACACTTGATTCTGTCGAGTGATTGCCGCCCTTCTGAAATGGACGGAATGATACCACGACTGATTTCTCGTTTCAAGTGGGGAATAACGGTGGAATTGTCAAAGCCTGACTATAATTTGCGCCGCAATGTGCTTGCCCAGAAAGCAATGCAAGACGGTCTTGTGATACCGAGCGATGTTCTCGACTTTATTGCCAACAACGTAACCGATAGTGTGCGCGAGCTTGAGGGCATAGTGGTTTCACTGCTTGCACACGCCACCATGCTGAACCAAGACTTAAATGTTGATTTGGCTAAATTGGTGATAGCAAATGCCATAAAGGTAAGTAAGAAGCCAATAACGTTTGAGTCGATTGCCGAAACAGTTGCCAAGCACTACAACATTGAGACTGACTTGCTCTATGGCAAATCACGTAAACGTGAAATTTCTGATGCTCGCCAGTTGGTTATGTATTTTGCAAAGAAAGAAACACAGTTGTCGTCAACTAACATTGGAGTAAGGCTTTCTCGCAATCATGCCACAGTGCTCCACGCATGCAAGGTGATAGAGCAGCGCTTGACCGTGGAAAAAGAATTCAAGGACGAGGTCTGTGAAATAGAAAACGCCCTGAAAAAGTAAAATCACAATAATACATACGGCTATAGTTATACGCGTACCTTTGGCACGCGTTTTTTTGTGTGGGGCTATGCCCACGACCGGAGCTTACGCTCCTTTGTCGTGGGTTAAACGGTATATAAGCCCCTCTGGGGCTTTTTTGTGCGTTTTTGTTTGTGTGGTGGTGTGGTGCGCCTGTTGTTACACGCGTACCTTTGGCACGCGTTATTCTTTTGTGGCTTTATGCCCACGACCGGAGCTGTCGCTCCTCTGTCGTGGGTTAAACGGTATATGAGCCCCTCCGGGGCTCTTTTTTTGTGCTTTGGGTGCATTGCACGGGGTGATGTGTGTGTGGGTGTTATGGTGTGTGGTGTAGTTGGGGTGGGGCGGGTGAAAAAGGGTGAAAAAGAATTAACTTTATTTTTTGATATTAAAATTTATTCATAACTTTGCCGGTGAAAGGTGAATTGTACGCAATAGCGTGCTTAGCAGCGGCAGAACTTTTTGACTGTGAGTGGATTTGTGGCTCACAGAATCATACGCACACGGCGTTGCCGCCTACGCATATCGCTTGCATACTTTTTGCTTTTTTAACACACGGCAGACTCTCCCTCTGCGCCATGCCGCCACAGTGCGGACATGACTAGGCGTGTGGCTTTGCCGGGTGAGAACCCGTGGGCTTTTTCGGACTGCGTGATGCAGAATGATGTCTCCGGTGGCGACGTGGGGCAATAAAACCAATATGTCTAAAAACAAACGTTGCCAAAAATAAACACGGTCGGGATAGAAGGTATGAATATTTTTAGTGTTTAGTTTGTGCAGCCTTCTTTCCGGATTTTTAGATAACAATACATTTAAATGTTTAATAATTAATAAAATCAATCAACAAATGAAATTTGAATCCAAATTTAAGAGTGCATTGCTCTTAGCATGTCTCGGATTCTCGGCAACTAATGTCAGCGCCCAATACCTCAAGGCGGGTGATATTAATGTCGGAGATTCTGGCTGTAAATTTAGGGTGTCACAGTGGAAGAATTATACATACTCTCCCGATGACAACTTCTACATTTCGCGTGTTAAGCCAAAGGCTCGTTTCTACAACGCCAAAACGCAAGTGAATCCTGACTTTATTCCTTGGTGGAAGTTTGACAAGAGTAACAAAGACTATACCAAGTACAGCAAAAAGCTGCTGATGTGGACACCAATTGGTTCAAAGTCGATGGCTAACTCTTCATATACGACAATACCTGATGGCCTTTATAATGAAGAAATGTTCTCGATGTGGCAATATGTGAGCACATGGGGCACTTGGACTGATGCGTTTATGCGTGTGCCAGGCAACTTCGTCGATGTGGCTCACAAAAATGGAGTCGCTGTCACTACACAAGCATCTATAGGCTACAATTCTAAGTTAGATGGTTATGCGTATGATGCAGATAATAAAAAATGGGTTGCCAGTGATGAAGCTAAATGGTTGGACACGTTTAACGATTTGAATGATAATGCTTCAAGCACGGTAAAATACCTTGATTGGTTTGGGTTGGACGGAATTGGTTACAATTCTGAATGGTATACACAGGATAAAAAAGAGTTAACAATTGTTGAGTCTTTAAATGAGGCCATTGCAAAGCATTTTAGCCAGAAAAATCAATCTGTTCCAAGTTTTTCTGCCGAAAACATTTGGTATGATGGAATTCATGGAACTGGGGCTCCAACATTTGATAATGGTATTGATGCAACTACAATTGACTATTTCGGAAAAGAAGATAACAAACGTACATCATTCTTCTTTAATTATAACTGGAATGGAACAACGAAAAGTTATGGATATTCTAAAGATTACATCAATTCTTCGGTTGAATATGCAATAGATAATGGACGTAACCCGTTTGACTTGTATGCCGGTTTTAACCTGCAAGGAAAGGAACCCTATACATCTGATAAGGTAGGAAAAGAAAATGGGACTTGGCCATATATTGTTGACAAAGGTGTATCTATTGGTCTTTGGTCCGGACATGATTCGAATATGTTCTGGGAGACTAGAAACAGCAATGGCTCAAACCCAGAGACTGCCCAAGCAAATTATCAACGCGTGCTTGAACGTTGGTTCTCTGGCAGTAAGTTCAACCCATCTTCTTTGTTAGAAGATGAAGACTTGAAAATAACGAGTTCTATGAGTAGTGACCCCGATGACAAGTTCTTTGGAATGGCTAAGTTCGTGGCAGCCCAGAGCACACTGAGCTGGGATTTGAGCAAAGAGCCGTTTGTCACATATTTTAACTTGGGTAATGGAAAGTTCTTCAACTGGAAAGGACAGAGCAAACTTGACAACAATGTGCAAGCAAGCCGCGAGGAGTGGAGCAACATAGGAATTCAGGACTATTTGCCCACATGGCGCTGGTGGTGGTCTGATGAATTGTTAAATGGCAAAAGTGTTCCAACAAGCCTCACTGCCGCATTTGCTTGGAATCAAGCATATTTCGGAGGCTCGTCTTTAAGGATAACCGGTACGAGCAGCACTGATGCTGTGCTTAATCTCTTCAAAACTAACTTTAAGTTGCAGCATGGCGATGTGATATACATAAGCTATCTTGTAAATAAAGGTTCGGCAAAAATCGATTTAATGCTTGGCGGTCTGGAGGGAACAAGCGAAGCAGTAACTGCAATTGCAGAAAATGAAATTGACACAAAAGATGGTAAGCTTGGCGTATGGACACGTCAAGAAATCCAGGTGGATAAAGATTTCAACCTCGATTTAATTGCATTAAAATTCAAAGATGCTGAAAATCTTGATGTGAATATTGGAGAATTGTCAATCGTTCGTCCGAATGGCAACGCTTATGAAATAGAAAGCTTCAAAAAAGGTGATGTGAATGAAACGCTCACTACAAGCAATCATGGAATAAAGATTGATGATGCCAAATTATTGGGCAAAAATATGTATGGCCTTGATGGTAAAATCATTTTCCACCTCGGTGAAGAACAAAGTACACTTTCCGGTCACTACAACGCTGACCACAAGGTATCGATGTTCAACATCTATGCTAAGACAACATACACATATACAGAAGGAACGGAAACCAAGACGAAAGAAGTTGTGACCCTTATGGGTTCCACAACGTCGTGGGCTGGTTTGTTTTTCAAAGCTCCTTATGACGCTGAATTTGCCGACAAAGAAACTACAACTGCCGTAACACTTAACATAGGTGTGTCAGCTGTAGCCCTTGATATGGCCACAGAGTCAGACATTGCGTGGAGTGATCCAATCAAGGTTAAAGATGGTGACGTTGCCTATGAAACCAGTGAAGACATTACAGTTTCGAGTGACTTCATCTCAGGAGGAGACTCTTTTACTGTTGGATATAAAGACCCAATACATTCAGCTTCGTATTGGGTGCTCCGCGGACCAAAGAGCGGCACAAATGCATATAATGATGAACAATATGTGCTCATAAATAATGGTTCATCATCAAGCACGACATTTGATTGCACAGCAACAACGAGCGATGATAAAATTACAGATTTCAATGAAAAGGAGCTTCCGTATGGTATGTACGATGTGTTGGTATTCTCGAATTTGACAGATGCGAAGAATGCTAAAGACATCATTGATGGAAAGGTAACAGAAACAGATAATAGCGGACATAGAACATTGCCTTCGCTTGTCCAAATTTACAATTCAAAAGCAGGAAAACCAATCATATCGAAGTTTGTTGCGATTGACAACGATAATAGTGATGCTATTTCTGTTGTAACTGAAGAGACGGCTAAAGGCACAAATTTGGCAAATCTGAAAGCAAATGCAGCTGGAAGATGGGCATATAAGTTTGAATGGGGTAATACTGGACGCGACTTGGAAGCCGATGGCTTGACAACACTGCCAGGTGCAGGCATAAAAGTTAAGCCGAATGTTCCTTTGACCCTAAAATTTGAGGCTAAATCCAATATCTTAGGAGCCGTGTCAAAAGGTGTCTCTCTTGAAGATAAATCCCTTGGTGTTAGCACAGAAAATCTGGATTTTTATAATAATACCCAAGGTTTTACTGTGGCTTTTTGGATAAAAATTAAAGAGCTTAATGGGAAGAATGCTACGTTGCTAAGCATTAGAAATCCAGAAGAAGAAATCTGGCCTGATAGAGCATGGGGTTGGCTCTGGTCTGAAATAGACCAAAATGGCAACATAACTGTCACATCAGTCAGAACATCTCCTGGTCCAGGTTCACGTCAAGTTGACTTTAAACACAGCAATTGTAAATTAGAGAAAAATGCGTGGTATCATATTGCGTATGTAATAAATGACGATGGCACAGCAAACTCTTCTGTGAAATTGTATGTGAACGGCAAACTTGTGACAACCACTGGTGGTGGCGAAAAATTTATGGATTTCAAAACAGGATATCTACCTAGTGAAACAGGCGGAAAAGACGGAGTAGAAGGTACATTTAGTGGCGCTAACAGCATAATGATTGGCGGTATTGCAGGAAAGGGTGCTTATTCCGGAATTGATGGTGTGGTTGACAATTTCCAAATCTACAACAAAGCTATTTCAGAAAGTGATGTAAAGAACGCAATGCTTGACGTTGATGTTAGTGCTGGAACACAGAATGGTCAAACAGACAAAAAAACAATTAATATCAGCACTTTAAAGACTGCAGGATTAGTTGGCTTCTGGGATTTTGAAAACACCTATAGCTCTGGTTACGATAATGCAGAATCTCTTGGTAAGACAGCAAAGATGCAGCGCTTCCAATATCCTACAGATAACGAAGATGGTGCCACACAAACCAAACAAATGGCAAGTGCATCAACAACTGTGGGTTATCCAGCCCTCAATCAGGGTATCAGCCAGCAAAAAGTTGATGAGGCTTATGAAATAGTGGGTGCGACAGAGTATAAAATCGTTCAAAGTGCAACAGAAGGCACTGAAGTTGGTGGTGCTGAAGGCTCGCTCACTGTGCAATCTTCTTCAGCAAATGTGGCTCCTGCAAAAATCAGAGCTAAAAAAGCAAAACTTGATGAAGCTAATGACAAATATGTTGGCTATGCTGAAGTTACTTTCCCGAACTTAAATAAAGAACGCGCAGACAAGAGGGGTTATGATCAAATCACATTGGCTGTATATACTGCAAAGTTAACACTGACGAATTCTATTGGAGCAGATGAAGCACTTTACAAGTATATTTATGTGCTTGACTGGGACAAGGAAATCACAACATCGGTTGACAATGTGAAGGCTGGTGAACTCAGCATTTGCCCGATGAAGAACGGTGCTATCTTCACTTGTGCAGAAGATGTGAAGGTGAATTTGTTTGACCTCAACGGTCGTTTGGTGAAGAACTTCAACCTCAACGGTTCTGAATTTGTGGAGCTCGCCCCAGGCATCTATATTGCCAACGGCAAGAAATTCATTGTGAAGTAATTCCCATAATAATATACCGCTAATTGATTAAGCCGGTCGAACCCATGGGTTCGACCGGCTTAATCCGTATAATGACTACGATGACACAAAAAGTAGGGAGGGTTATGTTGCAAATATTTAGTAACTTTGCGAGAATTTAATGGGCAAATTTGATAATTGATGATTTCGGTACAAGGTCTTAGCGTGGAATTCAGCGACAAAGTGCTGTTTGACAACATAGGTTTCGTGATTAACGACCACGAAAAAATAGCTTTGGTTGGGCGTAATGGCGCAGGCAAGTCAACTCTGCTGAAAATAATAGCAGGGCTGCAGAAGCCAAACGCTGGAGCGGTGTCGAAACCAAACGGATTGACGGTGGGTTATCTGCCGCAGCACATGGTGTTTGATGACGACAGCACGGTGAAGGAAGAAACCGCCAAGGCATTTAACCACGTGAAAGAATTGACTCGCTCAATAGATGCCCTGAATGCTGAGATGCAAAGACGCACTGACTATGACAGCGAAGAATATCAGGGCTTGATAGACAAGTTGGCTCACTTGACTGACGTGCAGGCGCAAATGCAAAGTGAGAACTATGAGGCCGCCATAGAAAAAACGCTGCTTGGCCTGGGGTTTGAGCGCAGCGACTTCGGCCGCTCCACAAGCGAGTTTTCGGGTGGGTGGAGAATGAGAATTGAGCTTGCCAAGATTCTGCTGAAAAAGCCTGATGTGTTTCTGCTTGATGAGCCGACCAATCACCTTGACATAGAGTCGATTCAGTGGCTGGAGGCATTTTTGAAAACGTGCTCAAGCTCGATCTTGCTTGTGTCGCACGACAAGGCGTTTATTGACAACATAACCACGAGAACCATTGAAATAACAATGGGCGAAATCTATGACTACAAGGTGAATTACTCCAAGTTTCTTGAGCTGCGCAGGGAACGCATAGAGCAGCAAAAGCGCGCCTATGAGAATCAGCAAAAGATGATTCAGGACACGGAGGAATTTATAGAGCGATTCCGCTACAAGCCGTCGAAATCGGCGCAGGTGCAAAGCCGCGTGAAGCAGCTGGAAAAAATAGAGCGCATAGAAATCGACGAGGTTGACAACTCGCGGTTGCATTTGAAGTTTCCACCGGCATCACGCTCCGGCGATTACCCGGTGATTGCGCAAGACCTGCGCAAGGACTATGGCAGCCACATGGTGTTTCACGATGTGACGTTCACCATAAAGCGAGGTGAGAAGGTGGCTTTCGTGGGCAAAAACGGAGCCGGCAAGTCAACTCTGGTGAAGTGCATTATGGGTGAAATCCCATTCACCGGCACGCTGAAGATAGGGCATAATGTGGAGATAGGCTATTTTGCCCAAAACCAAGCCCAGTTGCTTGACGATGAACTCACCGTGCACGACACGATAGACAATGCCGCAACTGGCGACATACGCAAGCGGATAAATGACATATTGGGCGCATTTATGTTTGGCGGAAAGGCTTCGGAGAAAAAGGTGAAAGTGCTTTCGGGTGGCGAGCGGACGAGGCTTGCAATGATAAAATTCTTGCTGCAGCCGGTGAACTTGCTGATACTCGATGAGCCAACCAACCATCTTGACATTCCGTCGAAAGATGTGCTTAAAGAGGCAATCAGGGAGTTTAACGGCACTGTAATCATAGTTTCGCACGACCGCGACTTTCTTGACGGACTTGTGGAGAAAGTGTATGAGTTCAGCAACGGCAGTGTGAAAGAGCACTTGGGCGGCATACGCGACTTTTTGTATGAGAAACAGATAGAGTCGCTGCACGAGCTGGAGGCTGGCACGCAGAGCGCAACGAAGCCGGCAGCCGTGGCACAGGACAAGCAAATGAGCGACTCGAAGGCTGACTATCTGGAGCAAAAGGAGCAGCAGAAGCGGCTGCGCATGTGCAAGAAAAAAGTGTCGGAGCTGGAAGCCGCGATTGAAAAGATAGATGATGAAATCAAGGCGGTGGAAGACAAGCTCAATGCCAATGACGGCGACATGCAAGAGGCATACATGGCTCATGCCGAGCTAAGCAAAAAGCGAGAAAAGCTTATGGACGACTGGGAAACAGCCACAGAGGAGCTTGACGGAATGGTAGAAGTATAAGAGAGAATAATCAAATAACAAATTATGAACAAGACAATTGCATTGATGTTTTCATTGCTGCTATCGTCGGCGGCAGTGAATGGCGGCAACCTCGACAAGGGGGTGGACCGCGCAAATCTCGACACAAGCGTTTCGCCTGGCGAGAATTTCTATCAGTATGCGTGCGGAGGTTGGCAGAAAGCAAACCCGCTTGACCCGCAATATGCACGTTTCGGCACGTTTGACCAGCTTGCCGAAAACAACAGGGCACAGCTCAAAGACTTAATCATGAACCTTGGTTCAAACAACGCCAAAGGCTCTTTGGCCCAAAAGGTGGGTGACCTGTATCAAATGGGACTTGACAGCGTGCGCCTGAACAAAGAGGGTGCAACTCCGCTGGCAGGTGATTTGCAGAAAATCAAAAACGCCAAAAAGGCTGATTTCTCAAGCATAATAGGCTGGCTGCACAACGGAATAGCGTCGCCGTTTTTTGACTCTGGCGTGATGGCTGACCTGAAGAACAGCAGCGTAAACATATTGTATCTGGGCCAATCGGGCATTGGGCTTGGCGACCGTGACTACTATCTGGAAAAGGACGCCAACACCACCAAGGTGAGAAATGCCTATGTGAACTACATAGAGCAATTGTTCACGCTGATTGGATATGGCAAGGGCAAGGCCAAGAAGGCTGCCAAGGAAATCATGAAGATAGAAACCGAGCTGGCAAAGGTGGCCATGACGAGAGAGCAGCTGCGCGACTACAGCACGCAATATAACATCATGACCATAGCGGAGCTGAAATCGAAATATCCAAACATTAATTGGGACGCGTATTTCAAGCAAGTGAAGTTGAGCGGCGTTGACAAGGCGTGTGTCAGCCAGCCAAAATCGCTTGAGAAAGTGAATGAGATTTTGGGTGCGGAAAAGGAAGACGCCATAAGGGATTACTTGACATTCAAGTATGTTAACTCGGCAGCAAACTATCTGAGTGACGCTTTTGTGACGGCAAACTTCAACATGTTCTCGAAGGCTCTTTCTGGCAAGAAAGAGATGCAACCACGCTGGAAACGCTCACTCAACGTGCCAAACGACTTGCTGGGCGAGGCCGTTGGTGAGCTTTATGTGAACAAGTTCTTCCCAGAGGAGTCGAAGAAGAAGATGCAGGTGCTGGTAAACAACTTGAAATTGGCACTTGGCGAGCACATAGCCAACTTGTCGTGGATGAGTCCGAAAACGAAGGTTAATGCGCTTGTGAAGCTCAACAGCTTCACGGTGAAGATTGGCTATCCGGACAAGTGGAGAGATTACAGTGGCGTGGAAATTGACGCAACGAAGTCTTATTGGGAGAACGTGAAGGCCGCAAAGGTGTTTGAAGCAGAATTCCAGTATGCACAATTCAACAAACCTGTGGATAAAGACCGCTGGCAGATGACACCGCAAACGGTAAATGCCTATTATGACCCAACAACCAATGAAATATGCTTCCCGGCAGGAATTCTGCAACCACCGTATTTCGACCCCAAAGCCGACGATGCGTCGAACTATGGCGCAATAGGCGTGGTGATAGGTCATGAGATGACTCACGGATTTGATGACCAGGGCAGAAACTTTGACCAAGACGGAAACATGGTGGACTGGTGGACTAAGGACGATGCTGACAAGTTTAAGGTGCTTGCCGAAAAACTGGCCAACCAATACAGCGAAGTGATTGTGGCCGACACCGTTCATGCCAACGGACGCTTCACGCTGGGTGAGAACATTGCAGACCATGGCGGACTGCGCGTGTCGTACAGCGCATTTAAGAAAACGGCTCAAGGAAAGGGCGATGAGAAAATAGACGGATTTACGCCAGACCAGCGATTCTATTTGAGCTATGCGAACGTTTGGGCTGCCAACATCACAAAAGAAGAAATATTGCGTCGCACCAAGACCGACCCACATTCGCTTGGCGTTAACCGCGTGAATGTGGCCGTGAGAAACCTCGACAGTTTCTTCAAGGCTTTTGATGTGAAAGAGGGTGACAAGATGTATAGAACTCCGGAAGACAGAGTTATCATCTGGTAATAATGAGGCTTAGCCGCAGTGACTTGTGCGGTGGCTTTAGCGAAATAATGGGGTGTGCCGGTCGCGATTGTGACCGGCACACCTGCTTTTTGCCCAAACCGGCACAATGCGGCGGTGCGGAGGGGGCTGGCGCGTTGAGATTTGGGGAATATAATTAAGAGGGGGATTTGGTTTGTTGGAAGATAAATTGTAAATTTGTATTATTAAAATGCTGAATTAGCAAAAGACTTAAAGTTATGAAATTCAATATTCAAAGCAAATTGTTGCTTTCGCATTTGTCAGCAGCAAGCAAGGTTGTGAACTCGAACAACACAATCACTATCTTGGACAATTTTCTGTTCGTTCTTGAAGGCAATCAGCTAACGATAACTTGCAGCGACCTGGAGACAACGCTGACCACAAGCGTGGAGGTACAGTCGCCAGAAGGAAACGGCAGTTTTGCTGCAAAGGTCAAGACGCTGCTTGAGATGCTGAAGGAGCTGCCCGACACTGCACTGAGCTTTGACATAGATGACAATAATCTGGAAATTGCCATTGACTATGAGCATGGCCAATTTCGCCTTGTGGGCATTAACGGCGATGAATTTCCAAAGAAAGAACAACGCTTGGAGGAGGCTCGCAGCTTCTCGATGCCGTCGAAAAAGATTGTGAGCGGCATTCAGCACACGCTGTTCTCGGTCAGCACTGAGCAGATGAGGCCGGTTATGACAGGTATATTCTGGGACATCAAGCCAGATGAGATAGTGTTTGTGTCGTCGGACACCCACAAGCTCGTGAGATACCGCGAGTTGAACATGAACATAGGTCTGGAGCAGTCGTTCATATTGCCGTCGAAGCCAGCTTCGATTTTGAGCAGTATTCTCGACAAGAATGACGACGAGGTGAAAATCACAACCGACTCCAAGAGCGCAACTTTTGAGTCGAAAGACTACTCGCTGACCTGCCGTTTTATCAATGGCCGCTATCCAAACTACAACTCTGTGATACCTCAAGAAACACGCTATCTGCTCAATGTGGACAGAATGTCGATGCTTAACGCATTGCGCCGTGTGTCGGTGTTTTCTGACTCCACCACAGGAGAGGTGAAGCTGGAGCTTAGCCCAGATGAAATCTTGATGTCGAGCCAGGACTTGAATTTCTCGACAGCCGCAAAGGAGAGCGTGCAGTGCGACTACGACGGTGATGAGATGTCGATAGGGTTCAATGATGTGAACATCAAAGAGGTGCTTAAAAACATTGATTCTGAAGATGTGTGCATCAAGTTGCTTGACCCTCTGAAAGCCGGCATATTCTTGCCATCGGAGCAGAAAGAAGACGAGGAATTGCTTATTTTGTTGGTGCCAATGAGGCTGTAAAAAACTTGTTTAGGCTAAATGGAACTGAATTTGAAAAATCCGCTTATCTTTTTTGATTTGGAGACCACCGGTATCAATATCACAAAAGACAAGATAGTTGAGATTTCTTACATCAAGATTTATCCCAACGGCAAAAAAGAAACAAAAACGCTTAGGATAAACCCAGGAATGCCGATTCCGCCAGAGTCAACACAAATACACCACATCACAGATGCTGATGTGGCAAACGCCCCGACATTCAAGGAAGTGGCAAAAGAGCTTGCCAACACATTTGAGGGTTGTGACATAGCTGGCTTCAACAGCAACAGGTTTGACCTGCCGCTGCTGTCACAGGAATTTCTGAACGCAGGTGTTGACATAGACTTCAGCCGCAGAAAATTTATTGACGTTCAGACCATATATCACAAGATGGAGCAGCGCAACCTGTCGGCGGCCTATAAGTTCTATTGCGGAAAAAATCTGGAAGACGCCCACTCGGCTCTCGCTGACACCGCTGCCACATACGAGGTGCTTAAAGCACAACTGGATAAATATCCGAATTTGGAGAACAGCGTTGACTTTTTGGCCAAATTCTCAACACAAAACAAAAACGTGGATTTGGCTGGTCGCATGATATATAACGACAAAGGCGTGGAAGTGTTCAACTTCGGAAAATATAAGGGTAAACCGGTGGAGGAGGTGCTGCAGCACGATACTGGCTATTATGGCTGGATTATGAACGGCGATTTTCCGCTAAACACAAAACAAATGCTCACAAGAATAAAATTGAGGGGCAAGAAATGAGCGCAACAGCGTGTGTGCGCACAAAGGAGTTTGTTCGTTTTCTTTTAAAAGATTGGTTTTTACGATGAAGTTATGTAGATTAATATTGGGCTGCATCATGGTCATGGCTTGTTTAGCGAAGCCAAGCACTGCTTCGTCGCAAGAGCTTAACTGCAAAGTGGAGATTAACTCCGAAAAAGTCAAGACTGCCAACAAAGAGATATTCAACACGCTGAAAACTGCAATTACAGAGTATCTTAACGACACAAAATGGACAGAAACGCAATTTTCGGCCAACGAAAAGATAGATTGCAGGTTATACTTGACTATAAGCAACTATGATGATGCCTCAAACAAGATGACCGGCGACTTGCAAGTGCAATCGTCACGGCCAGTGTATAACAGCTCTTACACAACCACTGTAATCAACTTCAAAGACACTAAGATAGATTTCACATATCAGGAGAATGAGCCATTGGTGTTTTCGGAGCAGGAAATGCAAAGCAACTTGACGGCAATCCTGAATTTTTATGCCTACATGATAATTGCGCTTGACTTTGACACTTTTTCCCTAAATGGCGGAACACCGTATTATGAAAAGGCGGCAAGGATTGTGAAGCTGGCGCAAAGCTCTGGAGAAACAGGCTGGAAGGCGTTTGAGGACACAAAAAACAGAAGCGCGGTGCTCAGCGCATATACCGACAAGGCCACGTCGGACATTCGAGAACTGATGTATAAGTATCACCGCTTGGGGCTTGACCAAATGTCGGTGAGTGTAGATAAAGGCCGCGCCGTGATTACGGAATCGTTGTCGCTGCTGAAAAAGGTGTATGACGCAGCGCCCATGTCGGTGTGCCTGTCGATGTTTCGCGATGCTAAACTTGATGAGTTGGTGAACATTTACTCAAAAGCAAGTTTGACAGAAAAACAAAGCGTGTATGACGTGCTTAACCCAATCTTCCCAACGGAAGGCAAACGGCTGGATAAAATCAGAAAAGAAGACACTGAACAACAATAAGGCAAATGCTGTCACGACTCTACATCTCTAACTATGCGCTGATTGACGAACTTGAAATTAAGTTCCACAATGGCTTGACTGTGATTACAGGCGAGACTGGAGCCGGTAAGTCAATAATCATGGGGGCATTGTCACTGATTTTGGGTGAGCGTGTGGATTTGCACCATGTGAGGCAAAAAGACAGAAAAACTGTGGTGGAAGGTGAGTTTGACCTGTCGGGATATGGGTTGCACTCATTTTTCACAAATCATGACATCGACTTCTTTGAAAAGGAGTGCATAATAAGGCGTGAAATAGGGACAAGCGGCCGCTCAAGGATTTTTATTAATGACAGTCCTGTGAATGTGGCGACTCTAAAAGAGCTTGTGGCCAACTTAATAGACATTCATTCGCAGCACAGCAATATGTTGCTCTCAAGGCAGTCGTTCCAACTGAAAATTCTTGATGTCATTGCCAAAAATGCCGAATTGCTTGAAGAATACAAGGCGGAATATAGGCAGCTTAAAGCAAAAGAAACCGAGCTTGCCGAACTTAAAGAGGGTTTTGCCAGAAGAAATGCCGAGCGCGACTATATCGCTTTTCAGCTAAAGCAGTTTGACGAGGTGAATTTGCAGGATAACGAGGACTCTGATTTGGAGGCTTTGCTGGCAACACTGTCGAACATAGGCGAAATAAAAGAAACACTCTGGAGGGCTAACAACATTCTTGATGGTGACGGAGAGGGAACATCGGTCATAGACAATCTGCGAACGATAGAGCAAAGCCTATATGGCATAGAGGATAAGATTGCCGACATAAAGGGGTTTGGCGACAGGATTGACTCTGTGCTGATAGAACTGAAAGACATGGCTCACTCAATGTCGGGGATTGAAGCGGACTTGGCTGCTGACCCGGAGAGGCTTAAAGAAACGGAAGACCGTCTGAACGTCATTTATGACCTTGAGAGAAAATATAACGTTGACACGGTGGCAGAGCTACTTAAAATCAGAAACAATTTTAAGGCTGAAATGGACTCAATGGACAACTCTGATGAGACCATGGCCCTACTTGAACACGAGGTTGAGGCTCATAAAGCTACGGTAAACGGCATTGCCGGCAAACTGTCGGCACGCAGAAAAGAAGCTGCAAAGAGTTTCACAAACCAACTTGTGACGCTTGCAAGGACGTTGTCACTTCAAAATTTGCAGTTTGAGGTGGCGTTTGGCACTGTTGCACCAAGCGAAACAGGGACAGACAAGGTGGACTTCTTGTTTGCATTCAACCGCAGCCAGCAGCTTATGCCGGTGCATAACGCTGCATCGGGTGGCGAGATTTCCAGACTCATGCTTTGCATAAAGTCGATAATTGCCAACACGATGAATCTGCCCACAATAATATTTGACGAAGTGGACACAGGAATATCTGGCGATGTGGCTAGCAAAGTGGGTGGACTTATGAGCAGCATAGCAAGGCACATTCAAGTGTTTGCAATTACACATTTGCCACAAGTGGCGGCTTATGCCGACAATCATTTGCTGGTGTATAAGGTAGATGAAGGCAATGTGACGATAACTAAGGTGAAAGAGCTTGACGGCAGTGAGCATGTGCAAGAGATAGCAAGAATGCTTAGTGGAAGTGGGGTTAACAAGGCCGCCATCGACAATGCCAAGGCTCTTATAGCCGACAAAACAAAATTGAAGTCAAAACAAACAGAATAAATTTTATTTAAACTATATGATTAATCGCACGCTAATTAGAATTAAAGTGGTTCAGATGCTATACTCTTACTACATGACAAAGAACAGTAAGACAATGGCAACGATAAAAAAAGAACTTCAGAAAAGCCTGGATAAGTCATACGAGCTATATAATGCTATTTTTAAGCTGATTATAGAGCTTACTGATTTTCAGGAGAATGAGCTTGAGGAGGCCAAGGGCAAGTTCTTGCCTACAGAGGAGGACTTGAATCCAAACATGAGGTTCGTGAACAACGGCTTAGTTGAGAAGCTGAGAGAAAATGAGACTTTGCAGGAATATTTTGAGGACAACCACATAACGTGGACCGACAATGCAATATTCATGAAGCTTATGCTCAACAAGATTTTGAACTCTGACATATATAAGGAGTATATGGCAATGGAAAAGACCGATTTCAAGAGCGATTGCCACGTGTGGCGTGAACTTTTGAAAAATGTCATTCTTCCTGATGATGATTTGAGCGAGGAGCTTGAAGCGCGCTCTGTTTACTGGAATGACGACCTTGAAATAGTGGGTCAGTTCGCTGTAAAGACAATCAAACGCTTTGAGGACGAGGTGGAAAATCCTCTTATGCCACAATTCAAAGACGATGAAGACAAGGAATTTGCAGAAAACTTGTTTGAAAAAACTATTGAGCAGAAGGACGAAAGCAATGAACTGATTGACAAATTTGTGAAAGATGAGCGCTGGGAACCGGAGCGAATTGCGCTTATGGACAGAATTGTGATGTGTGTGGCAATAACCGAGGCCAGATGCTATGCAGAAATTCCAACGCGTGTAACTCTCAACGAATACATTGAGATTGCCAAGAGCTACAGCACACGGAAGAGCGGCCAGTTTGTTAATGGTATTCTTAACACTGTGTTTCATCATTTGAAAACAACAGGCAAGATGTTTAAGAACTGAGAATCGTTTTATTTTTATATATTTGCAACTAAACAAAACGAATAATAATTATGCTAAACTCTATTTTATTGCAAGCAAATGCCCAGGCTGGTGGCGGCTTGTCAAGCATTTTGATGATTGTGCTTCTGGTTGTTATTTTCTGGTTTTTCATGATTCGTCCGCAATCAAAGAAGCAAAAAGAAATCAAGAAATTCCGTGATGACCTGAAGTCGGGTGACAAGGTGATAACAGCTGGCGGCGTATATGGACGCATTAAGGACATCAAGGATAACGTGGTTATTCTTGAAATCGCCGACAATGTGAAAATTAAAATCGACAAAGGTTCGGTTTATCCGTCAACACAAGACATAGCAGAGTCAGGCGCCGCTCTCAAGTAAATAGGAAGCGGTTCTGCTAATCAGAACATTTTAATTTAGAAAATGCCGTTGTTTGACAGGAAAACGAAAACGACAAAAGAAGGGTGGCACGTGTCTTCCCCAAAGACAAAGTCTATCCTTCTTTATCTCTTTTTTGTCTTGATTTCCGCTGTGTTTTGGGGATTTGTGACATTTAACCAAAATGTTCAGCAAGACATGGCTATACCTCTGGAGATAACCAATATACCAGAAAATGTCACAATGATAAGCACTCCGCCCACCACAATCACCATCACGGTGAAGGATAAGGGGTCTTCATTCTTGAAATATCTGCTCAAGCCACTTCCTAAGGTGAAAATAAACTTTTCGGATTACAGCGACTTGAACTCAGGTATGCTTAGAGTCAACTCCATAAGGCTCCGGAGCGCAATAAAACGTGCTTTCGACCGTGAGGCCACCATTACCTCAGTTCTTCCAGACCATTTGGACTTAAAATTCACAAGTCTGCCAGGTAAGAAAGTGCCTATCAGATATGATATGGATATAGAGCCAAATATAAAGTATGTGGTAAACGGTCCTATGGAGACAAGCCAAGACTCGGTGTTGGTGTTTTCAGACAGAGAAACTTTGGCAGAGATTAATGAGGTGTACACTTATCACGTTCAGGAAATAGACTTGACCGACACGCTTCACCGCCAAGTGACAATAGCTCCGATAGTGGGTGCGAGAGTTGAGCCAAGAACCATATCGATAATGGTGCCGATAGAGCAACTTATCAAGAAACGCAGCACGGTGCATGTGAGTGTTAGAAATCAGCCCGAAGGTGTGAACGTGATTGTGTTTCCTTCGTCAATCACGGCATCGTATCTTGTGCCAAAGAGTGAGTATAAAAACCCAACAGCGCCCATAACTGCTATTGTGGATTATAATGGCATAGACTTCCGCTCAAAATCAAATAAAGTGGCTGTGATGGTGGGTGAGGCTCCGGCTGTCTTTAAGAACATAGAGTTGCTACCAGACAGCGTGGAATATATAATTGAAAAATAGCATGTGCAAATTGTTTGGCATAACAGGTGGCATTGGCAGCGGTAAGAGCGTAGTGTCGAGTGTGCTTAAACTCATGGGTTTTGCCGTGTATGATTGCGACTCACAAGCCAAGTGGCTTATGAACACTTCGCAAGATATAAAGAACGGTTTGACTGCAATTTTTGGCGACGAAGTGTATGTCGGCGGCATGCTCAACCGGCAGCTGCTGGGTAGCAAGATATTCAATAATAAAGAATTGCTTGACAAGGTTAATTCGATTGTTCACCCTGTGGTGAAGCAAGACCTTACCGAATGGCGTGATTCACAAAACAATGGTATTTGTTTTGTGGAGTCAGCTATACTTTATGAAAGTGGGTTAGACAGCATGGTGACAGGCGTGATAAATGTGTCGGCTCCAGTGGAGTTGCGCATAAGGCGCGTTATGGCAAGAAGCGGATTGTCGGCTCAGCAGGTTAGGGCACGCATAAGCAATCAGAATAAGGTTTCGCACGATATGGCAAAAGAATATGAGGTCATTAACGACGAAATGACACCGATTTTGCCGCAGATAGTGAGGTTTTTAGAAAAAGAAAAGGCACTATAAGCGCTGCTTTTGCCACTGTAGATGTTTGTCGTGATTTTATTTTGAGTAACACGCGTTTTCCATTATCTTTGTATCAGTATTAATAGAAATAACAAGAATTATGTTAAAGGAAGTTTTATCTATTTCGGGCAAACCGGGTTTATATAAATTGGTTTCATACGGTAAGAATGTGCTTGTTGTGGAAAGTTTGGTTGACAAGAAACGCCACCCGGCATATTCTCGTGACAAAATCATCTCGCTGGGCGATATTGCCATCTACACTACTGGTGACGATGTGCCATTGGGCGATGTGTTTGAGTCAATCTACAAGAAATTTGACGGAAAGGCACTTGATGCAGCTGCTTATAAGACAAATGACCAGCTTGCTGACTTCTTTAAGGAAGTGCTTCCAGACTATGATGAAGACCGTGTGTATAAAACAGACATCAAGAAGGTTATATCTTGGTATAATATCCTTGTTAATGCTGGTTACACCACATTTAAGGAAGAGGCCAAGGAGTCTGAGCCTGAAGCAGAATCAGAACAAAAGTAAAGCGGCTTCGTTTTTGCCGCATAGTTAAGAAAGGCTTGTTTTACAAGCCTTTTTGTTTTTGAAATATATAAAAATGGTCATTTTTAATCGCATAGGGCATAATGGAGATATAATTAGATTGCTTGTGGGCATGGTGATGCTGTGCATGGTGTCGTCGTGCCACACGGCAAAAAATGGAGTTAACAACTCAAACAAAGAAAACACAACTAAGGAGATTGAAAAAGAATTTCCTGAAGAAGTGTCGCACAGCAAGCTCTACTGCGAAGCGATTAAATGGCTTGGAACGCCATATGCCTACGGTGGCCATAGTCGGAGTGGCACCGACTGCTCTGGTTTCGTGTCAGAGGTCTTTAAGGCGACTTATGGCGTGCAGCTGCACCGGAGCTCTGCTGAAATTTTTGATAAAGACTGTGAAGAAATCTCTCGTGATGATTTGCGTGAAGGTGATTTGGTGTTTTTCACTTCGGGCCGACGGATAAATCATGTAGGCATATATCTTTATGATGACAAATTCATTCATTCCTCATCATCAAAGGGTGTTGTCATAAGTGATTTGAAGCAGAATTACTACGTCAAGCATTTCTACAAAGCTGGCAGAGTGGCGCAAACCAATTAATTGCCCATATACATCGTTATGGCTCCAGAGGCGGCAAGTGAATGGAACTGCCAAGAGTGGCTGCTACATTCTTGAATCAGGGCATTTAGATTGTCGTTGTAAATTGCACCCGACAGCACCAATGTTTTGTAGGATATTAATTTGCGCAGGTCTGCTATTTTGCCATGAAACGTTTTGCTAACAATGACATAGTCGGTTGTTGTGACATGGCCGTTTGTGGCGTTTTTCCAATGGCCTTTCCCAGCAACTATAAACTTCTTGCCAAAAATCATGGCAGAATTGCCTGTCATGTAAGTATCGGCTTGTTGATTTGTGTAGGCACGGACTGAATGAAGAGAGTTAATGCCGTAGTGTGAGAGAAATCCGATATGTGTTCTTTTGAACTCGTCTAAGTCAAAATCTTCATCTTCTGGTGTCCAAACTGCTGCTGTTGTCTTGTTGAAGCAAAGAACCGGAGTAGAGGAGAAGTCGTTGAAGACGACAATGCCTTTTGTTGGCAAAGCGAGCCGCGATGCGCAGCCATAAACTATCATGACTGCCACACAGGCAGACGCACAAATAAAGAAACGGACATTCTTCTTATAAATCCATAAAAACAACATTAGCAGTGCCATGAAATAGAGAATGGCAGAAATGCCGTGGATATAGATGCCGCTTATGTGCGACATGGGCATAGCGTTTGCTGCACCGACCACGAAGCTGATGTATTTGCCAAGCATGTCAATGAGCCACCCGACAAATTGCAGATGAGCGCCAATAACCGTCAAGAAAATGAATGCAACTCCTATAAAAATGAACAATGGGAAAATTGGCAAGATTAGCATGTTGGTCAACACGCCAATCACAGATATGGAGTGGAAATAATATCCGGTTAAGGCAAGTGTTGATGACATTGCTACAAGTGAAGTGAGGAATAGTGATGCAACTTGGTTGAGGAACCGCACCTTGAAATGTGTGGCGCAGACCATATTGAAAAGTACCAGTGATAAAACTGTGATAAAACTCAGCTGAAAACCGGCACTATAGAGAGCGTTGGGCGAGAATGTCAATATGATTAGGGCTGCAAAGGCAAGTGAATTCAAGGCATTGGGCCTGCGGTCGGAAATTAAGGCTATAAACACAAATGCAAACATTATTGTTGAGCGCACAACCGAAGTGGAGAGTCCGGAGAAAGCTGCATAGGCGCACAATGCCAGCAGAGTGAGGCATAGGCGTAGTTTCTTTAGTCCGCAAAAGTCAAGAGGAAACAGCAGCCACCAGAAGATAAAGGTTAATATGCCAATGTGCAGTCCGCTAAGAGCCAGCAAGTGGGCAACACCTGCATTGGAGAAATCTTGACGCGTTTGGGCGTCTATAAAATCATTGTTTCCGAGTAGCACAGCTATTAGCATGCCTTGAGTGGCTGTGGGCAAATTCGCTGAAAGAATTTTGTTTTGAATGATGTTTCGCGTGTTTGAGAGCAGCGTCAGAATGTCGTCTTTGTGGCCGCATTTCAGCACTTCGTGCTGGTCGATATGCTGGCAATATATGTAGCCTTGCCGGCGCATAAATTCGGCATAGTCAAATTCGTCGGGGTTTCCATTGTTTTTAATTGCAGAAAGATTGCTCTTGAATGTTACGATGTCGCCTGGTTGCAGTTGGTAGTTACAGCCTTTGGTTGAGACTAATGCCTTTGATTTGTGTGTTTGAACAAAATGACCATTGTCTGAATAATACCCACAAATATCAAGCTTTATGCTCATGGAAAAATCAGAAAAAGAAATATCGCTTATGCGTGCTACTACATATTTGCCGTTAACTTGACGCATGTTTAACTCAGTGGTGGCATTTGCTTCGGCCGCGGTGAAGCCCAGAGCCACAAATGCAACAGAGAATGGTATTATGTGAAATGGAGAAAGCCGGTATCTGGCAGATGGATTTTTTGCGGAGATGAATCTTAATGTGGCATAGGTCAATATGGCCATGGCAAAAGCCGCGATAGGGAATATGA
The DNA here is from genome assembly GCA_934675575.1 of uncultured Muribaculaceae bacterium. GTDB lineage: Bacteria > Bacteroidota > Bacteroidia > Bacteroidales > Muribaculaceae > Sodaliphilus. The sequence continues at coordinate 43,687 of CAKUQQ010000006.1, read as the reverse complement.
ACCCATTACAGACTTGATGTGCAAGAATTCCAACAATGAATGGCAAGAGTATCCGCAGTAGCGGAACACTTGAGATTCGTGGAGGCGGATTCATGGGACAGAGAGCCTAATGGTCAAATCATTCAACGTGGCCTTTTGTCCAGATGTCGTATGAGGCAAATGCTTGCAGTAACAGCATTTCCAAGCCGTTTTTGCAACTTGCGCCATATTGCTTTGCACGCTTTAAGAAGACGGTTTCTTCAGGATTGTAGATGAGGTCGTAGCACAAGTGGTCTTTTGTCAAAAATCTGAATGGGAAATCGGGGCAAGCGTCCACGTTGGGGTACATGCCGAGAGGCGTGGCATTGACAACAATCAAATTTTTGTGAACCATAGATTTTGTCAGCTCTTCGTAGGTTATTGTGGAAAATGATTTTTTGCGTGAAATGGTGTGTGACTCTATGCCAAGCTTGTTGAGAGCATATTTCACTGCTTTTGCTGCCCCCCCAGAACCCATCACCAAAGCTGACTTCATTTTGTCGGAAAGCATTGGACGGATTGAGTTGGCAAAACCAATGGCATCGGTGTTGTAGCCTATGAGCTTTACATCTTGATTTTTTCCGCTTTTGTCTATTTTCACAACATTCACAGCTCCGATTGCCTTTGCGGTCTCATCAAGCTCGTCAAGATAAGGAATGATTGCCTGTTTGTATGGCGATGTTACGTTGAGTCCGTTTAATTCTGGATATTCACTTATGACTTCCATGAGTTTACCAATGTCATCAATCTCAAAATTAAGATATTCTGCATTGATTTTTTCTGCACCGAACTTTTGGTTGAAAAAGTCCATAGAGAAAGAATGAGTTAGCGGATAGCCAATAAGGCCGTAGTATTTTTTACTGTTGAATAAAGCGGACATAGCAAAATTTCATTATTATTAACACCTACAAATATATATCATTTTGTTGAAAAAATCATTTCCAAGCCGTGGTTCTTAAAAATGTTTTTTTCGATTTCTGCTGTATTGCAGTGGCATTTAGTGGCGATGGGGGAGTCTTTGCTTGATGAACTGGCGAAAATCGTGGGGGAGTGTGCAGATTGCTATGGTCAGTGAAAGGATTAGATATGCTAAATCGAGCAGGGGAGTGTGACTGAAATAAAACGGTATGCTGCACAGGGCACATAAAGCTATGGGCACAAGTGTGGTTTTGTAGAGCTTTATCTTGAAGTAGCGGCGGAAGTCTATGCACCTTATGGCAAGTAGTCCGGCGTAGGAAATGAATGAGGTGGCAAGTATTCCGCAAATGCCCCAAATGGGCACAAGCAAGAAGTTGAGCACTACATTGGCGGCTGCAGTGATGGCCGTGGATTTGAAAACGTGGGTCGAGTCCATTTGGCTTTGGTAGCCTGGTACAAAAAATGAAGAAGCCAACGCATTGATGATGGCTGTTATGCCCACAGGGAATATGTATATCAGACTTGAGCGATAGTTGGCCGACACAATCCAACCATAATTCACTTTAAGCAGCACAGCGTAGAGCAGAAACAAAATGCAAAGGAAGTGAATGTAGTAGTTGAAAACTTTGGAATAAAGAGTGTTGCGGTCGCTGTCGTCGGTGTGTGTGATTGCGGTTTCTTGCCAGGCCTGATAGAATATGATGGCCAATGACTGGATTATTCCGCCAAATCTGATTGCCACGGCATAAATTCCGTTTATGTCAAGCCCGAGATAGTGGTTGATGAAAAAACGGTCGCTGCTTGTGGTCAGCCACCAGCACACGGCAAACGGAATTAGCGGCAGAGAGTATTTCATGATGCTGTGTCCTATTTGGACTGTGGCAGCGTGTGGATTGAAAAAGCAACTTAGTGTTTTTATTTTTACTTCAATGAAGCCTATGCAAATGATGCGGGCAACAATACCGGCGAGGAAAATGCCTTTTATGTCGAGTTGGAGCAAGACAATGAAAGCAGCGCTAAGCACAGCTGTAAGAAGTGCCAGAATTATGTTGGAGGTCACATATACCTTATTGTCATTGAGACCTCGTGCTATTTGGCAAACCACCTCATAGATTGACATTAGCGTGAGGAGTGCCGCCGTGTAGCCTAAATATGGAATGTGGGCGAATAAAGCGGCAATGACAGTCAGGACTATGGTCACGGCAACACTGGCTGCCAGCGTTTTGTAGATGAATGTTATGATTGCCGTTTTGGCATCGGGTGTTTCGGCCGTTAGCAGAAATCGGAAAGCGCCTTCTCGCATTTGCAGTGTCACTACAGGCGTGAGCAGCATGCAGATGTTAAGGCAAAGGTCATAATAGCCATAGTCGGCTGGGCGAGCTATGAAGTAGGTATAAAACGGAATAAGGAGAAATGTGATAATCCTTGTGCCGAGAACACCTATTGAATAAATGCCCATGCTTTTGAATAACTTGCCGAATGTGCTTTGCTTTTCTGCCATGCCTGGTTTTGCGTAATAATGATGCAAATTTATTTCAAAAAATGGTTGTGGCAAAGGGTTGCTTTTTGAAATATCTGAAAGCTGCAGGCCAACCTTAAAAATAAATTTGTAACTTTGAGTGGCGTAAAAGAAAAGATATTTATATGCAAGCAATTATTCTTGCGGCTGGAATGGGCCGCCGATTGGGAGAATACACCAAAGACAACACAAAGTGCATGGTGCCGGTGAATGGCGTTAGATTAATAGACCGTGTGCTTAACCAACTATCGGAGCTTGACTTGAAAAGAGTGGTCATAGTTGTCGGTTACAAGGGAAAGGAACTTGTGGATTATATAGGCAATAGGTATGACGGCAAGGTGAAGATAGAATTTGTGTCAAACCCCATATATGACAAAACAAACAATATCTACTCGCTGTGGAAGGTTGAGAAGCAACTGCAAGAAGATGACACATTGCTGCTTGAAAGCGACTTGATATATGATGACAAGCTGTTGCACATGATTGTTGAGAATCCTTATCCAAATCTGGCTCTTGTGGCAAAATATGAAACCTGGATGGACGGGACAATGGTGCGCATTGACAGCGACAACAACATAGTGAACTTTGTGCCGAAAAAGGCATTTAAGTATTCAGAAGTCAACAGCTACTACAAGACAGTAAACATATATAAGTTCAGCAAAGATTTTTCAGAGAAAACATACGTGCCGTTTTTGAACGCCTATTGCAAAGTGATGGGCAACAACGAATATTACGAGCAAGTGTTGAGAGTGATAACGCTGCTTGACAAATCCACAATGAAAGCACTGCCTATAGGAAACGAGCGGTGGTATGAGATTGACGATGTGCAAGACCTTGACATAGCCGAGACGTTGTTTCTGCCCGACAACGAGCGATTGCAGCGTTACAGCAAGCGCTACGGCGGTTATTGGCGATACCCCAAGATGAAAGATTTCTGCTACTTAGTGAACCCATTTTTCCCGACACAGCGCATGAAAGACGAGTTGCGAGCCAATTTTGATGTGCTGCTCACGGAATATCCCTCGGGTATGTCGGTAAACTCACTGCTTGCAGGAAAATATTTCGGTATAAATCAGAAAAAGATTGTGGTTGGCAATGGCGCAGCAGAGCTAATCAAGAGCCTAATGGAGCAGACAAGTGGCAAGGTGGGAGTGACATATCCCACATTTGAGGAATATCCAAATCGTCTCTCAAAAGAGGCCGTGGTGCCGTTTGTGCCGGCAAACGACGATTTTTCTTATGGCATAGCTGAGCTGAAAGCCTTTTTTGCAGACAAGGACGTTAAGACAATATTACTTGTAAACCCAGACAATCCATCGGGCAACTTTGTGGCACGAGAAGATGTGCTTGACTTTGCAGGCTGGTGTGAGGCTAAGGACATAACGCTGATTGTAGATGAGTCGTTTGTGGATTTTTCAGATGGATTTGAAAACAACACACTGCTGACTGATGAAATACTTGACTCACATACAAATCTGATTGTGATGAAGAGCATCAGCAAGTCGTATGGTGTGCCTGGTCTGCGCCTTGGCGTGATGGCAAGTGGAAACACGGCTTTAATAGACGCAATAAAGAAAGATGTGGCAATATGGAACATCAACTCATTCGCGGAGTTCTATATGCAGATATACAACAAGTATGACAGTTTTTATAAAGACGCTTGCCGCAAATTTCAAGAGGAGCGCAACCGCTTCTTCAAAGCATTGTCAGAAATCAGCTTCTTGCGTGTAGTGCCATCGCAAGCCAACTATTTCTTGTGTGAGGTTAAAGGAAAATACACATCAAAGGAATTGACCGAGACCTTGCTTGCCAAGTGCAACATACTGATAAAGGACTGCGGCACTAAAAATGCCATGAAGGGGCGTAACTATGTGAGGATTTCTGTTAGAGACAGCGCCGACAATGATTATTTGGTCAAAGCACTTAAAGGCTTGGAGTAAAAATAAAGAATTGCAAAAAGTGTTTGCAGTATGAACATCAGCCAGATAATTCGTTCTCTATACTTGCATGTGTGGCGATATAGGGAGATAGAGCGTGTACACAAACGCTATGTTGAGAAACTTGACAGGGAACGGCCGGTGAATGTGGTGTTTTTTGCCATGAGCGTGTCGATGTGGCGTTATCAGCACCTTTATGAACTGCTGGCAGGAGATGACCGCTTTAATGCCACAATTGTGCTTTCTCCGAGCATAGACTACACATTGGAGCAACAAAGGCGTGATGTGGAGCAAATGAGAGCATATTTTTGTGCAAAAGGCATTCGTTTCGTGGACTGTGATGTGGACCAAGAGAATAATAGGGCGTTTGATGTAGCAACGGAGTTGAACCCCGATATACTATTCTATCCGCAGCCTTATGAAAATCTACTTGTGCCGGAACATGACTGCAAAAGATTTTATGACAAGCTGATTTGTTATTATCCATATGCATTTTGGACCTCAAAAGGCAAATGGTCTTATAATTTTCATTTTCACAATTTGGCATGGCGACTGTATTACTCCACAGCACTCCACTTGAAGGAAGCCCAAAAAACAGCACAAAACAAAGGGTGCAACGTGAGGGTGGTGGGTTATGCCAATGCTGACGACTTTTTGGCAAAGACACACAAAGACAACTGGCGAAAAATCGATGACGGCAAGCAACGCAAAAGGCTTATTTGGGCACCGCACTATGCGATTGTTCAGGAATTCGGGTTGATACAACGGTCTAACTTCTTGTGGTTGGCACAGCTTATGGTGGACTTAGCCGAGCGATATGCTGACAGACTGCAGATAGCATTTAAGCCTCACCCAAGATTGCTGACAGAGCTTTATCGACACAAAGACTGGGGAAAGGCAAAGACCGACGCCTATTATGAGAAATGGGCAACAATGCCAAACACGCAGCTCGAAACAGGAGAGTTTGTGGATTTGTTTATGACGAGCGATGCCATGGTGCATGACAGTGGCTCTTTTGCCGTGGAATATCACTATTCGCAAAATCCGGTGATGTTTGTGTCTAAGGACATAGACGCTCTTCTTGCCACTCAAAGCGACTTTGGCAAACTTGCTTATAAAATGCAATATATAGGCAAAAATGCGGAAGATGTGGTGAGGTTTGTTGAAGACACTGTGCTTGGAGGCTCTGACCCGTTGAAGCCGCAACGTAAAGCATTTTTTAATGATTACTTGCTGCCGCCAAACGGCAAAACGGTGGCAGAAAACACACGTGATGATTTGGTTGCATCGTTAGGACTTTAGCAGATGCAGGTGTCAACTTTTATGGCTGAATTTCTTTTTCACAAAGTCGATTGTCTCAAACATTATGTCGTCTTTTGTGGCGTACATTATGCCAATGTAGATGGCGGCAGTTATCACTATCTTGCTTACGAGCAATGGGAAATTGCTTGAAATCGGCAAGGTGGCGAAATGTGCCACAGCCGATGCGAGGACTATTGTAACTAAATAGGGGAGTGTGTCGGCAAGCATCTGGCGCAGTGTGATGTTAATCAGCTTGTGTGATATGAAGTGCCACACAAGAACCCATGCCGAAGTGAAACACACATAGGCTATTACCATTGTGGTCATGCCAAAGTTGGCGAATGCCAAAATCACAGCTATTTGCAGCACTATCTGGGTTATGTTGACCCACATGAAAATGTCGGAACGGCCAGAACTGATGATTAGACTCTGATAGATGCCATGCAAGGCAATGAATGCTCCCGAAACGCACAAAATCTGCAGCAACGGTACGCTCATAGCCCATTTTTCGCCAATGGTAATGAAGATGAACTCCTTTGCCACCAGAGCTAAACCTATCATGCAAGGAAATGCGAGAAAAGAGGTGAAACGCAGCATTTTTCGAAAAACGCGCCTTTCGCGTTCCTGGCTGTCGTTGGCCGACACAAGAACCGTTTGCGAAACTTGCTGCACTGTTTGGCTCACAAAAGAGCTTGCCAGCGTGTTCCATTTGTTGGCTTGAGAGAAGTTACCAACATCGCCTATGGAAAACATACGTCCAAAAATGAATGTCAGAATATTGTCGCTTATGGTGTTGATCGACTTTGTGACCAAAATCTTTACACTGAAGCCGAACATTCTTTTTACTGGAGTGAAGTCAATATGCAAATTTGGCCGCCACTTGGCATAGTGATAACGAAGAATGTTTTGAACGGAGATAAACGTGACCTGTTGCCAAGCAAGACTCCAATATGCGTAGCCTCTGACAGCGAGATAAATGCCTACAAGGCCAGATGACACCAATGCCGCTATGGCGCAGATGGCCGACTCCTTGAACTTCATGTTCTTTGTGAGATAGGCGTTGGGCGCAACACCAAATGCCGTGATAAGAAACACAAGGAAAATGAAGCGTGACAACTCAACAAGGGCATCTTGCCGAAAATAGGCAGCAATGAGTGGCGCACAAAACCACAAAATGGCATATAGCAGCAACCCTGTCAACACATTGAACCAAAAGACTGAATTATAGTCATTGGGCTGTGGCGACTTGAGGTTGATGAGGCCTTGAAAGAAACCGCACTGCTGAATGTTGTTTGCCATCATGGTGAATATGGTGAGTACACCCACCAGGCCATAATCACCCGGTGAGAGCAATCTGGCGAGAAATATGCCGATTACGAGATTTAGAATTTGTGAGGCACCGTTGTTGATGGCGCTCCAGAACATTCCTTTCTCGGTTTTTTCTTTGAGTTTGTCCATTACTTGTTTTTGCTGCCGACAAAAATAGTGCTTTTTGGGTAATGATAAGCTGTAACTCGGCAAAAACATTCAATCAAGCTTGATGCTTTGCACCTCAATTTGCATTATCTTTGCAATAACGTATATTTTTCTGCAAAAAGACAAATGGAAGCAAGCAACACTGTAAATAAAGTTAAGGAGCGTGACAGCAATATGGAGCTGTTGCGCTTGCTTGCCATGTTTTTAGTGCTTGTGGTGCATGCAAATTTCAGGGCATTGCCACGGCCTGACTCGCTGCAAATAGCAACAAACACCACATCGGCACTATTGCAGTTTATGACCGAGGGCTTTTCTATAGTGGCGGTTGACGTGTTTGTCTTGCTGTCGGGGTGGTATGGCATCAAGATGAAGTTTTCGCGCCTGGCAGAAATGGGATTCCAACTTCTGTTTTTCGGTTTGCTTGGCATAGGCATTTGTGCTGTTTATGACCCGGCTAATTTGGAGTCAAAGGTGCTGAGCCGTTTGTTTTTAACTGATGGTGGCTACTGGTTTGTGAAAAGCTATGTGGTGCTGTTTGTGTTTGCACCGGTCATTAATGCTTTTATTGGCAGTGCCGACCGCAAAACGTTCAGAAACGTACTGATAGCATTTTTTGCCTTTGAGCTTGCATACGACTGGCTGTCGGAAGGCACGTCGTGGTTGCGTGGCGGTTACTCGTTTCCGTCGTTCATGGGCTTATATATGCTGGCACGATATGTGAGACTCTACAAACCGGCTTTCAGCAGGTTTAGCAAGTGGGCTGACCTGGGCATATATTTGTGTGCTGTGTGCTTTCTGACATTTGCCGTGTGCTACTTGAGATACAAGGGCGTGAAAGCCGGTGCGCTTTATTTTTACGATTGTCCTGTGGTGATGGCTGGTGCGCTATATTTGCTTTTGTTTTTCAGCAAGCTTCCAGTTTTCAAGAATAAAGTTATAAATTGGCTGGCAATATCGTGCTTGGCCGTGTATCTCACCCAATCGAGCAATTTTATCTCGTGCTATTATGACAAATTTATATTGAATTGGTTTGAAACTGAGACACGCGTCACGTTTATAATATATACCGGTTGCTTCATCTTTGCGGTTTTCATAGGCTCTATGCTGATTGATAAGGTGAGGCTCGCATTGTGGCATCCGATAGAAAAACTTGCTTTTAAGAAGAACAATAAAAAGGCATAGACAATGAAGAAGGTGATGCTCGTGTTTGGAACTCGGCCAGAAGCCATAAAAATGGCTCCTGTAGTAAAGGAATTCCAAAAATATCCGGAAGATTTCAACACTGTGGTCTGTGTCACAGGACAACATAGAGAGATGCTTGACCAAGTGCTGACGATATTTGACATTGAGCCTGATTATGATTTGAACATAATGAAGCCAGGCCAGGACTTGTATGACGTGACTTCGCGCATTTTGCTTGGCATGAGAGACGTGTTGCGGCAAGAAAGCCCAGATGTGGTGCTTGTGCATGGCGACACAACAACGAGCATGGCAGTGGCTTTGGCCGCCTTCTACCAGCAAATTCCGGTGGGGCATGTGGAGGCTGGCTTGCGCACGCATAACATCTATAGTCCTTGGCCAGAAGAAATGAACCGTCAGTTGACTGGCAGAATAGCCGAGTTTGATTTTGCCCCAACGGCACTGAGCCGCGATAACCTTGTTGCAGAAAATGTGTCGGAAGGCAAGATAACCGTTACAGGCAACACAGTGATTGATGCGCTTGACTGGGTGGTGGGCAAAATAAAGACCAACACCGCACTTGATGCTAAACTTGAAATGGAGTTGAAATCGGCTGGCTATGATGTGGGCAGACTTGCTGACGGCAGACGTCTTGTGCTGATTACAGGGCATCGCCGCGAAAATTTTGGCGATGGTTTCTTGAATATTTGCAATGCCATATTGGCACTGAGCAAGAAATATGAGAATGTGGATTTTGTGTATCCCATGCACCTGAATCCCAATGTGCGTAAGCCCATAAAGCAGATATTTGGCGAAACACTGGGGCGAGACCTCGGCAACATGTTCTTTATAGAGCCATTGGAATATTTGAGCTTTGTGTATTTGATGGAGAAGTCAAGCATTGTGCTTACTGACAGTGGCGGCATACAGGAGGAAGCACCAGGTCTGGGCAAGCCGGTGCTTGTGATGCGCGACACCACCGAGCGTCCTGAAGCGTTACAGGCCGGCACGGTGAAACTCGTTGGCACTGACTATGACAAGATAGTGGGTGAGGTGTCGGGCTTGCTCGATGACCGCCAAGCCTATGATGCAATGAGCAAAGCTGTGAACCCATACGGCGAAGGGTTGGCAAGCGGCCGCATAGTGGATTTCTTAAAGAAAAAGTTGAACTGACAATATTGCACATTTTAAAATATACGTTGAAAGATGAAAGGAAAAATTTTGGTTACGGGTGGAACTGGATTTATCGGTTCGCACACCACAGTAGAGCTCCAAAATGCCGGTTATGATGTTGTGATAATCGACAATTTGTCGAACAGTAACGAAGAAGTGCTCGATGGCATAGAGCACATCACAGGCAAACGCCCTGTGTTTGTGAAAGGTGACTGCACCGACATGCCCACGCTGCGCAAGCTGTTTGATAAAAATCCCGGTATAGAAGGCATAATCGACTTTGCTGCCAGCAAGGCTGTGGGCGAGTCTATGCACAAGCCTATTCTGTATTATCGCAACAACCTCAACATACTGCTCAACTTGCTTGACTTGATGCCGAAATATGGTGTTAAGGCATTTGTGTTCTCATCATCATGCACAGTGTATGGCGAACCCGACAAAAATCCTATCACAGAAGATGCGCCAATTAAAAAGGCTACGTCTCCATACGGAGAGACAAAGCAAGTGGGAGAGGACATAATTCATGATGTGGTTAACAGTGGCTCTCCCATCAAGGCTATAATATTGCGCTACTTCAACCCGATAGGTGCCCACCCAAGTGCAGAAATAGGTGAGTTGCCAAACGGTGTGCCACAAAACTTGATTCCTTATCTCACACAGACTGCGATAGGAATAAGAAAAGAGCTGAGCATATTTGGCGACGACTACGACACGCCCGACGGCTCTTGCATCAGAGATTTCATAAATATAGTGGATTTGGCCAAAGCACACGTAAAAGCTCTTGATCGTATGCTCGAAGGCAAGAATGATGCAAATTTGGAATATTTCAACATCGGCACAGGCGAAGGCTTGTCGGTTCTGCAGCTGCTCGATGCTTTCCAGAGAGCAACCGGTGTTGAAGTGCCACACAAAATTGTCGGCAGACGCGAGGGCGACATTGTGAAGATTTGGGCAGACCCAACAAAGGCAAACAAGGTGCTTGGGTGGAAAGCCGAAACACCAATTGAAGACACAATGCTTAGTGCCTGGAATTGGCAAAAGAAATTGCGTGAGCGCGGGCTGATGTGATGACGTGATATTTGCGTTGTATAGCGCATAAAAATACAAATAGGCTGAGCCGTGGATTTTGCGGCTCAGCCGGTTTGTATTTGTACGTTTATTGATAAAACCTATGCTGGTTATCTCAAGAATTGCCCATAATAATCAAAATATTCTTTCAAACATTTATCACGAAGCTTTATGGCAAAGTCTTGATTGAATTGCCAGCCAGTTTCGTTGCTATATTTGACGGCGGCAAACACGTTTCTTAGGTATTTGTCACTGACTTTTGCACCTTTGTCGGTGAAAAACACATTGACAAGCACAACAGGGCGGTTTGCTTTTTTCAACACAAGAAAGTTGCGATGTGTGTAATGCTGCCCCATGATGGTGTCGTTTGCCGGCAAGGTGACAAGCGCGGCAGTGTCGGCATTAAACATGTAAGCGTCTATCCGTTGCTCATATTTTGCCATGTCGATAGCCTTGTGATTTTGCAGGTATTCATACCACACAGCACCTTTCACAGCCCAATAAGTTTCGCATTGTGCGAAATCGCTTACGTCGCCCACATTCTCCTCAACTAAGTCATAGCCTCGCCAAAACATATCGGGCATGAGCACAGCGCACTGCCTGTCGCCAGATTGCAGCATGGCCCCTATTGTCCATACTATGCCAGTGCCGCCGTTGGGCAACACTGGCTGGTATTTGCCCATGTGTTTACCGTCGGTGAAACCGTTTGGCATTTGCAAGTCAACGCCAAAGGCTCCGTTGGAGTATTTTGCATAGGAAGCAAAAGGCACTTCCACCACATCATCTACCAAAACTTTTGATTTGGCTGGCATCACGACAATCAGCATTGTCGCAATAGCTATGATAATTCTTTTGATTTTCATAATTAATAATTGTTTTGTTTGTCACTACTTACATTGTGGTTAACTCCTGCTTTCTTTTTTGCAGCGTTAATAGCTCTTTCTTTTTCTTTTTGAATGGCTCTTTGACGTTTGCAATACTCATAGTATGGTGCAAAATATTTTTCTGCGAGTTTTGCGTCAAGACCTTCGTTATATTTCCAGTCGTTTTGGTTTCCGAATCCAATGCTTTTAAGCACACTCGCCACATATTTTTGCTTGTTTTTTAATCCATTGGCCGTGAACAGCAAGGTGATGGATATGGGTAAACGACCTTTTTTCTCAAGAAACAGAACGACTTTGCCCACATATTGTTTGCCCATCAAAGTGTCATTGTTGACAGGCAATGTAACTAAATAGGCTTTGTCGGCATTCATTGGAGTTGCCTTAATCTCTTTTACATATTTTCGTATATCAACCAAAGGTGGATTGCTCCTTAAATAAGAACTGGAAAACGTGCCTTTAGTGCTCCAATAAACTTTGCTTAACAAGTTATCGTAACAACTACTATAGTCGTTTTGGTCGTAAAATCGTTTTCCTTTTTTTTCTGGCACAAGCATTAGACATTCGCCATCGGTTGATTTTGCCATCGCATCGAATGTACAGCCTATGCCAATACCCCTGTGTTTCGATTTTGGCACATATGCCCCCATTTTTGACATGTCAACGAAATCAGCTGGCAACTGAATTTTCAAGTCTAATGCTTCATGGCAATAAGCAGACATATTAGAAAATTTGCTTTCGCACTCATCAAAATAAAAGTCAAATGCGTTGCCAGCGTTACTGCTAAAATAGCATGAGGCAAGCACTAACTGCAGTAAAACTAATTTATGTTTCATGTTTTGTTGATTTTTATGTGATAGATAAAGAATTCTGCGTTTCGTCTATAAGGTGAAAGTTATAGTTGTTTAGCTTTTATCTTGTTACGCAAAGATATATGTAAAAATGTGACCCACACAAGCGTTTTTTTTGTTAAGTTTTGTTAAAAAAAACAAATGAGCTGTGCTCACTGAAGAACACAACTCATTTGTAATGATAATATGTTTGCCGAAATTATGTGTTCGGCATTTGTTGCCTTATTTCAACAAATTAACTGAACGCTTTAGGAAGTTAGCCAAATCCTCACCTTTGAGCAGTCCGTTGCTGAGCAAAGCCACATCTACGAGTTGCTTAACCACATTTTGGCCATCGGCATACTTTGTGATGATGTTTTTCTCCTTGTTGCGAATGTCTTCGGCTTGCTTTTCTTTGTCTTGAAGCTCTTGCTTCTTGCCGGCGTCAAGCTCCTTGTTGTCTTTAGTCAAGTCGTGTAAAGCCTTGATTTCTGCGTTCACACCATTAAGGTCAGCCTCAAGAGGTTTCAACTCTGCATCAAGAGCATTCTCGGCGGCATTGATTGCCTTGATAACCACAGGGTGGTTAGTGTTGAGCGTGAAGTTGTAATTGTCGGGCATTTCGCCATAGAAACTCATGCCAGGTTGGAATTTTGACATTTCCTTCATGCGTCGCATATATTCGCTTTGAGTCAACACCACTGACGGTGCATCGGGGCTTAAAGCCTCGTAGGTGACAAAGAATTCGCATTTGTCGATAGCCGGGATTTGCGACTTGAACAAAGTGGAGGCAATTGTTTTCTGCAATGAGGTCAACTCAGTTTTTGGCGCATCTTCTTTGCGAATGATGTTGTCAATCACGTCAGAATCAACTCTCACAAAACGAGATTTCTCGTTTTTCTGCTCAAGCATACCCACAAACGGAATGTCGAGCTGGCCGTTGAGCAGCAGCACATCATAGCCCTTGTCGGTTGCTGACTTGATGTATTGATACTGGCCCTCTTTGTCGGTGGCATAGAGATAAACCAAGTTGCCGTCTTTGTCGGTTTGGTTGGCTGTGATGAGTTTTTTGTAGTCGTCAAGTCCGAAATACTTGCCGTCAACATTCTCAACCAATGCAAACTTCATGGCAGAATCGCAGAATTTCTCGTCGCTCAGCATGCCATACTCAATGAAAATCTTGATGTCGTTCCACTTTTCCTCAAATTCTTTGGCATCGTTCTTGGAAATTTCCTCAAGGCGTGCAGCCACTTTCTTGGTGATGTAGCTTGAGATTTTCTTAACGTTGCGGTCAGATTGCAGGTAAGAACGCGACACATTGAGAGGAATGTCGGGTGAGTCGATTACTCCTTGCAAAAGCATCATGAACTCTGGAACCACGCCCTCCACGCTGTCGGTGACAAATACCTGGTTGCAATAGAGCTGTATGCGGTCTTTGCGGATGTCGAGGTTGTTCTTAATCTTAGGGAAATAAAGTATGCCTGTGAGTGAGAACGGATAGTCAACATTCAGGTGAATCCAGAACAACGGGTCTTCCATGCCAGGCTGAATGGCGTGATAGAATTTCAGATAATCTTCGTCTTTGAGCTCAGATGGCTTGCGTGTCCACAACGGCTCAACGTCGTTGATAATCTTGTCTTTGTCGGTATCGACATATTTGCCGTCTTTCCACTCCTGCTCTTTGCCAAACACTATGGGCACTGGCAAGAAACGGCAATATTTGCGGAGCAACGACTCAATCTTGCTCGTTTCGAGGAATTCTTTCTCCTCATCGTCGATGTGGAGCACAATGTCGGTGCCGCGTTCTGCCTTATCGGTTTCGGCCATGTCGTATTCCGGAGAGCCGTCGCAGGTCCATTTAACAGCCTTTGCGCCGTCTTTATATGACAAGGTGTGTATTTCAACAGACTTGGCCACCATGAATGCAGAGTAGAAACCAAGGCCAAAATGACCGATTATTGCATTGGCATTGTCCTTATATTTGTTGAGGAAGTCCTCTGCTCCAGAGAAAGCGATTTGATTGATGTATTTGTCAACGTCGTCGGCAGTCATACCTATGCCGTTATCGCTAATTGTGAGTGTTCCGGCATCTTTGTCAACCTTCACATACACTTTCAAATCGTCGGTTTTACCGTTGAATTCACCCACAGAAGCCAAAGTTTTGAGCTTCTGGGTGGCATCTACGGCATTTGACACAAGCTCACGCAAGAAAATCTCGTGGTCGCTATAAAGAAACTTTTTGATGACGGGGAATATGTTAGTAGTCGTAACCCCGATAGAACCTTTCTTTTCCATATATATTTAAGTTTTTATTTCGTTTTAGTTTTTTTTGAATAAGCACTAACAAAAAAAATGCCATACAAAAAGTATGACATTTTATCGCTTTGTCATTGGCAAAATGTCAGAGTTGCCAATTTATTTGTCTGCCGATTGGCATTTTTCCTCACATGGGGTGAATGTGCTGACAATCTCGCCGTTCTGCACGTCGATGGTCATGCAGCCAGTTTTGCCCTCATTTTTGAGCATAAGTTCGGCCAAGGGGTCCTCAATGTGGGTTTGTATGGCACGTTTGAGTGGTCGTGCTCCAAATTTGGAGTCAAAACCCTTGTCGGCTACAAACTGCTTGGCTTTGTCGGTTATGGTCAGCGTGTTGCCAGAAGCCTGCACGCGGCTGAAGAATGACTTCAACTCTATGTCAATGATTTTGAGTATAGACTCTCGTGTGAGTGAATTGAAGTTGATGATGTCGTCAATTCGGTTTAGGAATTCTGGCGAGAACTGCTTGTTGAGCGCTTTTTTGACGATTGAGTCAGACTGCTCTTTAACGGAGTTGCTCGTTCTGAAGCCTATGCCGTTGCCAAAATCCTTGATTTCCCTTGTGCCCACATTAGATGTCATGATGATGATTGTGTTTTTGAAGTCAACCTTGCGCCCCAGGCTGTCGGTCAGGCAACCTTCGTCGAGCACTTGAAGCAGCATGTTGTAAACATCGGAGTGAGCTTTCTCAATTTCGTCGAGCAGCACCACGGAGTAGGGGTGGCGGCGTACTTTTTCGGTGAGTTGGCCGCCTTCTTCATAGCCCACATAGCCCGGAGGTGCTCCAACGAGGCGCGACACGGCAAATTTTTCCATATATTCGCTCATGTCAACTCTAATCAGAGCGTCTTCGGAGTTGAACAAAAATTCAGCCAATCGCTTTGCCAGCAATGTCTTGCCTACGCCTGTCGGCCCAAGGAACAAAAATGAGCCTATGGGACGGTTTGGCTCTCGCAGCCCCACACGGTTGCGTCTGATGGCTTTGGCTATTTTCTCGATGGCTTCGTCTTGACCAATGACTTTGCCTTTGAGCTCGTCTTGCATGTGGAGCAGTCTTGCGCCCTCGGCTTGTGCCACTCGCTGTGTGGGCACGCCGGTCATGAGCGCAACCACCTCGGCCACATCGTTTTCGTCAACAGTTTCACGCTTGGAGTCGAGTTCACGCTCCCATTTTTCTTTTGCGTCTGCAAGCTCAAGTTTCAGGGTCTCTTGGCGGTCGCGATAGTTGGCCGCGCTCTCAAAGTTTTGTGCCTGAACGGCTTTGAGCTTGTTTGCCTGTGCCTCGGAAATCTGCTTCTCAAGGTTGCTAATCTCGTCGGGAACCACAATCTTGGATATGTGAGCACGCGCGCCAGCCTCGTCGAGGGCGTCGATTGCCTTGTCGGGGAAAAAGCGGTCGCTGACGTAACGCTCGGTGAGAGAAACGCAAGCCTCCAGAGCCTTGTCGGTGTAGCAAACGCCATGATGTTTCTCGTAGGCTGCTTTCACATTTTTAAGGATTTCGAGAGTCTGCTCTGGAGTGGTGGGTTCCACAATCACCTTTTGGAAACGGCGTTCAAGCGCACCGTCTTTCTCGATGTTCTTTCTGTACTCATCGAGTGTGGTGGCGCCTATACATTGCAGCTCGCCACGAGCCAATGCCGGCTTCAGCAGGTTGGCGGCGTCCATAGAGCCGCTTGCATTTCCTGCTCCAACTATGGTGTGAATCTCGTCGATGAACAAGATTACGTTTTTGTGTTCAGACAACTCGTCAATCACGGCTTTTATGCGCTCCTCAAACTGGCCGCGATATTTTGTGCCTGCCACAATGGCTGCCATGTCAAGTGCCACTATTCGCTTGTCAAACAGCGCACGAGCCACTTGATGATTGATTATGCGCAGGGCAAGGCCCTCAATAATGGCAGATTTGCCAACGCCAGGTTCGCCTATCAGCACAGGGTTGTTTTTCTTGCGCCGGCTCAAAATTTGCGAGAGCCGTTGTATCTCTTTGTCTCTGCCAATCACAGGGTCGAGGTCGCCGTTGGCAGCAGCCTTGGTTATGTCTTTGCCATATTTGTCGAGCACTGGCGTGCCAGAGTCGCCATTAGGTGCTGATTTTGAGCTTCTTTGCTCGTTGCCGCTTGGCTTTCCCGGAGAGCCTTGCGAGTCGTCATCGTCTTCCTCGTCGGTAAACCCAAGGCCGTCGTAGAGCGTCAAGTGCTTGCGCAGCAGGGCTTCGGGGAGTAATTTGTCGTTTGTGTTATTTTTGTTCATAATCGCATGCTTGTTTTGGTTGGGCCGATTGCTTTTAGTGGCATTTTTGCCAATGCCAGATTAAACTAAACTCTGTGTGCCAAGTCATATAGACCAAAACGGACATTTCTTAAAAATGAATGTCTCACGCACAGAGCGCAAACAGACCATTTATGCAATAGTGTGCAATTATTGTGCCAAATTTGTGGCGGATTATGGGCATTAACTTTGTGGCGGCTTCGTATATTTGGAATATTTTGTTAACTTTGTATGTTTAATGTGCGCGTTTTTCAGAAGCTAAAGCAAGGCTTAACGCGCCAGCAGTTAGAGTAAAAACATTTCTAATTATAAAAAATGAATAACGATCGAATAGTAGAGATCAACATTGAAAATGAAATGAAGACCTCGTACATTGATTATTCAATGTCGGTCATAGTTTCAAGAGCGTTGCCAGATGTGCGCGACGGCTTTAAGCCGGTGCACCGCAGAGTGCTTTTCGGCATGGAGAAATTAGGAAACTTTTCTAACGCTCCTTACAAGAAGTCGGCACGTATCGTTGGTGATGTGTTAGGTAAATATCACCCTCATGGAGATTCTTCGGTTTATTTTGCCATGGTTCGCCTCGGTCAAGACTGGGCCATGCGCTATCCGCTTGTTGACGGCCAAGGCAACTACGGCTCAATAGACGGCGACAGCCCTGCAGCCATGCGTTACACCGAGGCTCGCTTGTCGAAAATGGGCGAGGAGATGATGGGGGATATTGACGAAGATACCGTTGATTTCGTACCAAACTTCGACGACACTTTGGTGGAGCCAACAGTGTTGCCTACAAGATTTCCAAATTTGCTTGTCAACGGCGGTTCTGGTATTGCTGTGGGTATGGCTACCAATATGCCAACACACAACCTCACGGAGTCGATTAACGGCTGTCTTGCACTTATGGAAAATCCTGACATGGAGATTTCTGAGCTTATGCACTATGTTAAGGCTCCGGATTTCCCAACGGGTGGCATTATCTATGGCTATCAAGGCATCAAAGACGCATACGAAACCGGCCGTGGCCGCATCGTGGTGAGAGCCAAAGCCGAAATCGAGTCGGAAAACGACCGTGACAAGATTGTTGTGACGGAAATCCCTTACAACGTCAACAAACAAGAACTGATTGAGAAAATTGCCGATTTGGTTGTGACCAAGCGCATTGACGGCATCTCAAACATCAACGACGAGAGTGACCATCACGGTATGCGCATCGTGATAGACGTTAAGAAAGACCACAATGCAAATGTGCTCTTGAATAAGCTTTACAAGTTGTCGGACTTGCAGTCATCGTTCAGTGTGAACAACGTCTGCTTGGTTGATGGCCGTCCGCGTCTCCTTAACTTAAAGGAAATAATCCAATATTTCTTGGATTTCCGCCATGAGGTAGTGATTCGCCGCACCAAGTTCCGCTTGAAGAAAGCACAAGACCGTGCTCACATACTTGAGGGTTTGATAGTGGCTTCTGACAACATAGATGAGGTGGTGCGCATAATCCGCGCCAGCAAAACAGCCGACGAGGCACGTGCCGCACTTGCAGAGCGTTTCAACCTCGATGACATACAGACTCGCGCAATCGTTGACATGCGTCTGCGTCAGCTGACCAACCTGGAGCAAGACAAGTTGCATGCCGAGTTGGCAGAGGTGATGAAGACCATCGACTATCTGAACGAGATATTGAGCGACCCGGCAGTGTGCCGCAAGGTGATAGAAGACGAGTTGATTGAAATCAGAGATAAGTATGGCGACGAGCGCCGCACTCAAATTGTTTATTCGTCAGAAGAAATGAACGCGGAAGACTTCTATGCCGACGACCCAATGATTATCACAATTTCGCATTTCGGCTACATTAAGCGCACTCCGCTCAGCGAGTACAGAACGCAAAACCGCGGTGGCGTGGGAGCCAAAGGCAGCGTCACGCGTGAGCAGGACTTCATAGAATATGTGTATGAGGCCACTAACCACAACTATATGCTGTTCTTCACCCAGCAAGGCCGTTGCTACTGGATGAGGGTGTTTGAAATTCCAGAGGGCACCAAGAACTCAAAGGGTCGTGCCATACAGAACCTGCTCAACCTCGGTCCGGAGAACCGCATTAATGCGTTTATCAGAGCCACAGATTTGACCAAGGCCGAGTATAATCAAACGCATTACATAGTGTTTGCCACCAAGAAGGGCATAGTGAAGAGAACGCGTTTGTCGGAGTATTCACGTCCAAGGGCAAATGGTGTGAATGCAATCAACATCAATGATGACGACCAACTGATAGGTGCAATCCTCACCGAGGGCGATTCTGAGGTTTTGCTTGCCGGACGCGACGGCAAGGCCATAAGATTCAACGAAACCGAGATTCGCAGCATGGGCCGCACGGCAACAGGCGTGAAGGGTATGACCTTGACTGGCGATGACGATGAAGTGGTGGGCATGATATGTATGCGCAGCAACACAACCGACGACGTGCTGGTGGTGTCGGAGCAAGGTATGGGCAAGCGAAGCAAACTTGAGGATTACCGCGTGACACACCGTGGCAGCAAGGGTGTGAAGACGATGAACATCACCGACAAGACCGGCAAGTTGATTTCTATAAAGAATGTGAACGACGGCAACGACCTTGTCATCATCAACAAGTCGGGCATCACAATCAGAATCAAGGTGGCTGACTTGAGAGTGATGGGGCGTGCCACACAAGGTGTGCGTCTAATCAATCTTGAGAAGAAGAATGATGAGATAGCATCGGTTTGCAAGGTTGACACTGACCCCGACATCGTTGATGCAGAAGAAAGCCAGGCTGGAGAGGTTGGCGCAACCGACGCTCCAGAAAATGCTCAAGAAACAAACGAAACGACTGAACAATAAAATTTTATTAATCTATAATTGACAACTAACATGAACAAGGTAGTTCTATTTTTAGCATGTGCTTCTTTGACAGTTTCAGGAGCTTATGCACAGAAGAAATTAGTTGATGAGGTGCGTAAAGATGTCTCGGCTCTGACGACCAACGTTGACACTTACAAAGCCGCAATTAATAAGTTGAAACCGGCCTTCACTAACCCAGAAACCAAGGACAATGTGGAAGCATGGCTGCTTGGTGGTGATGCAGGTTTCGGCATGTATGACAAATGCTTCCAGGCAAAGACAATCGGTCAGACCGTTGACGATGCTGCTGCTGGCAGAGCTCTTTTGGAAGGCTATGACTACTACATGAAGGCTCTGCCACTCGACAGTGTGAAAGAGACTGAAAAAGACGGCACTGTGAAGCTTGACAAAAAGACAGGTCTTCCTAAGGTAAAGACTAAGTATTCAAAGACAATCATTGACCATATTCTGGGTCACCTAAACGACTTCTTGAATGTGGGTAATGACTTGTATAATGCTAAAGATTGGGCAAACTCAGCTAAAGCTTGGGGCATTTTCTGCGATTGGGCAAAATCTGACGCTGCAAGCAAATTGGCTCTTGCTGACTCTACTGTGGCTCAGGTGCGTTTCTATCAGGGTTGCGCATACTATGCCGGCGAGAACTACAAAGCTGCTGTTAAGAGCTTTGAGCAGGCTCGCGCCCTTGGCTATGAGCAGAAAGAGGTTTACGACTATGCCTTGGCTTGCTTGGCAAACTTGAAAGATGAGGCTGGCATCGTGGCTCTTGCTGGTGAGGCATTCAAGAAATGTGGTGATAAGGACCCACAATACATCAACATCTTGATTAACAACTTCATCAACAAGAAAGACTATGCACAAGCCAACAAGTTGCTTGACGAGGCAATCGCCGCCAATCCAAACAACGCCGACATTCAGAATCTGAAAGGTATCATCGTGGAGCATGAGAGCGGCATTGAAGAGGCATTGCCATACTTTAAGAAAGCTGTGGAATTGGCTCCAGAGTCATCAAAATGCTTGTTTGACCTTGGCCGTTACTACTACAACCAGACAGTTAAGATTCAGCAAGAGAATCCAAACTTGTCTGGCAAGGCTCTGAGCGCAAAGGTTAAGCCTCTCTACGAGCAGGCTCTTCCTTACTTGGAGAAAGCCTATAAGGTTGACCCACAAAACACTGATGCAAAAGTTGCTCTCCGCAACATATACTATCAGTTGGGCGACGAAGCAAAACTTAACGAAATCGAGAATGCAAAATAATTCGTAAGAAATTAGAAATTAGAAATCATTGATTTCACACATGGGAGCTGTGCCGATAGCAGGTGCAGCTTCCTTTGTTTTTCCCTCACGGCGAGTGCAATATGGCTTTTGTGTGAGCGATTGAATTTTACCATATATTTTCTTTTGGGGTGATAGCTGATTTGTGGGGCATAATTATTAATTTTGCAGTTCACAAGCATTAGGGTGATGAGTTTGTTAAAAAACATAGCAATTGTGATAATCTCACCAAAAGTGGGGTGGGAGGAGATAAATAAATCTGGGGTGTCAACACAGACGGCGTTGGCAAGAGGATTTTATCCACTTCTGGCATTGCTTGCTATATCTGCCTTTGTTCCAATGTTTTATGACAGCACAATAGGGCTTAAAGATGGATTGATGCAAGCTATAATACAATTTTCAAGCTATTTTTTCAGCTACTTTATATGCAGCTATCTGGTTGACGGCTTCTTTCCGGAGCTTAACAAGACACATTCGGCAAATTCGAGGTTAAACGACTTCATCGTGTATAACCTTATTTATTTGGTGCTTCTGGCCATCTTGGCCAATTTGCTGCCGTCGCGTTTCCCGGTGTTGTCGATGATGGTGCTTTATGTGGCTTTTATGGCATATAAGGGCGTGGATTATTTGGGCTTGAAGCAGAATAAGACCTCCGTGTTTGTGGCAGCGGTTTCGGTGATGTTTTTACTGATACCGGCCGTTTTGCGCAGTATTCTTGAAATCATAATTACTTGAGTGTTATGGCTACTACCAATGTGAACATAAAAAACAGAAAGGCAACGTTCGATTATGAGATAATCGAAACTTTTACTGCCGGCATAGTGCTGACCGGAACTGAAATTAAGAGCATAAGGCTTGGCAAGGCTGGCTTGACCGACACGTTTTGCATAGTTGACCACGGCGAAATGTGGCTTAAAAACATGTATATCTCTGAATATTCATACGGCTCTTATAACAATCACGTTACGCATCGCGACCGCAAATTGCTGCTCAACAAAAAGGAAATACAAAAAATAGACAAGGCCAATCAGCAGCCAGGTTTCTCAATAATTCCTTTAAGGGTGTTTATTAATGAGCGTGGACTTGCCAAAGTGGTGATTGCAATAGCCAAAGGTAAGAAAATGTTTGATAAACGACAGTCTATTAAAGAGCGTGAGGATAAGAAATCTATGGCGCGAGTGTTGAAACGTGGCTAATAAAGAATTTGAGCGATGTTGCATGGCGCAACACCGCTTTTTTATTAATGTCAATTTGAAACATAATTGGCATTATGTTAAATAGAAATCTTGTGGATTTTCGCTGGTGTGGTTTTGTTTGATTTTTAACTACACTGTTGTGCCCTCGCTTACTTGTTGTTGTGCCATGGCTTGCGCTTTTTGTTGTGTCTTTGTCTTTGCTGATTGCTGTGTCTTTGTTTAGCTGCTGGATTATTCTTTACGTTAGCCCGTGTGTGTCCGCTATCATTCCTCTGCGTATGTGAGAACGGCTGGCTCTGTGGCATGCGATTGTTTTGTCGCGTGGTTTGTGTTTATATGGCCTATGCTACTTTGCGGTGATTTGTTGTGAATGAGTGTCTCCATCAATAAGGCTTTTTGATTAAGGGGAAATTTGTGTTTTGTGTAAAAGTGTGAAAAAATATTGAGAGAGCTTGTTGCTGATATTGTTTTATTAACTATATTTGCGATATGGTAATTTGATTTTTAGAGATTTACTATACTTTTCTTGAAATTTATTTACATTATCGTATTTACTATAATGCCAATTATAGTTCATTAACTAAACTTTTTAATAATGATGAAGAAAATTTTTACGCTATTGTTAATGGCCATTATGGCTGTTGGTTATTCTTGGGCAGCCGAGACTGAAACAATTGATTTTAGGACTATTGATTTTTCAGAGCAGAATCCTAAGAAATGGGCTACAAGCTATGACAAGCACATTGTGAATGGCAATGAGTTTATTGTAACATTTACCGGGGCCAGTAAGCAATCTAAGACGATAATAGATATGCCTGTTATAAAAAGTGATTATATTGAGGTTTCTGCAAAGAAAGAAGCAACGAAAATAATAGGTGTGGAACTTACTCTTAAAGAATGGCTGTCTAAAGCTAAAAAAGTTTATTTGTATGTATATAATGGCAAATCTTATGGGTCGTCTTCTTGTGCCGAGTCGGATAAATTTTATTTAACAGCAGAAGGATTTTCCACAAATAAGATAAAATTCACTTTTGGTAATTCAACTAATCAGGTTGGTGTTCAGTCGATTAAGTTAACTTATACCACTGGTGATGAGCCGCAGAAGACCAAGACAACTTTGAGTTTTGGCACGGACATTGACGGCAAAACCATTGATATGAATTTGGGTGACGCCAAAACATATACCGCTACCCTATCCCCTAATGTTGATGGCGCAACGATTTCGTATGAGAGCAGTGCTGCTGATGTCGCTTCTGTGGATAACACTGGTAAAGTCACGGCATTAAAAGAAGGAACGTCAACAATCACTGCAACTTATGCCGGAAATGACACTTACGAAAAATCTTTTGCATCATACACAGTGAATGTGAAAAGCTCGGCAACGCCAGAAGAATCAACTGGCACGATTGTGTTTAGTAATGAACAAGGTTCTTTTGCCAATGCTAAGAATGCCTATGAGTCAAATTCTGGAACATACGAGTTGGAAATGAAGGCAAGCGATAAAAGAAATTATAGGTGGACATGTTATGTAGCTAATGCTTCGAGTACAAATAAAGGTGGTATAATGTTTGAAAAAGGCAAAGGTCTGTTACAGGCAAAGAATTGCGAAATATATTCACCAAAAGAATTCGATTTGTTTGATGGTTATAATGTGTCAATCACATATAAATTCAATTCCACAAAAGCGACATTTGAGTATAAAGTGGGTGATGTGGTTAAAAAAGTTGAATCTACTAATACACAACTCAAAACCATTTCTTTTGCGGTGGCACCTGGAGAAACGTTTGCATTGCAAAATATGTCAACCACATTGGCTATCTCAAAAATAGAAATCATTCCGAATGGATATATTCTGAAAGGCACTATTGTCGCAGAACGTGCCGGTGAGGTTAAGTTGACAGGTAAAAACCTGCGAGTAGTGAAGCAGTTTAAGAGCAAAGACGGAAACAGCAATATGCTTGTGGTGAAAGACGCTGACGGTGAAGCTGTGGATAAAGCGACCGTAGAGGGCGACCCATATCACATATCCTACTCTAACGAGGGTGAAACTGTTGTGAAAAATCAAGAGGAATATGGTGAAAGCAACTGGTTTATCGTGGAGGTTAAGGGTGATGACAACACCAACTACGAGAACAAATATTTGAAGTCTGTTACAGGAACGCTGACCAACATCACAAATTGGCAAATGCTTGCTACTGGCGGAGTGTACCCCACCATTGAGGTGAATGAAGATGCAGAAGCCGAAGAATATGTGCCAAATGCATACACTCCAGTGAACTTTATGGTGTCTGCCGGAAGCAATAAGGTTAAGGCAGAAGACGGCAAGGAATACTTCTTCATGAACCCGAAACGTGGTGAATATGTCACAGTGGTAGATGCTGTGTATAAGGGTGGCAAGTTCTATGTTCCTGCAAAAGAAGGGTCAGTTAATCACTATGGCTTTGAAGGTGCGGTTGCGATAGACGACACTTATCAAGTGATTCCGACAGGCTTGGAGGAAGACAAATTCTATTCGTTTGACGCCATAGTGCTCGGCATTGACGATAAGGCCGCAGACAAGGTGGCTGCAAACGACAACTCGGAAGTGAGTACCCTCTATAAGGTGGCTCCGCTGAATTTGACCAACAAAACAGTGACTGGAGTTGACGAGGTGGTAACGGCTAAAGCTGTGGTGAGCGTCACCTACTATAACTTAGCAGGTGTGGCAAGCGCCAAGCCATTTGAAGGCGTTAGCATAGTGGTGACAAGATATGCCGACGGCAGTACCAAGGCCACTAAAGAACTTAGATAACAATCAAACTGCGCTGCGTGAGCAGCTGTGATGCAGGTCCGGTGAAATTTGCAAAAGAGTTTCACCGGACTTGTTTTATAATATTTTAAGCAGTAATACTTTGCCAAGTCGGTCATTTTTTAGAACTTTGTGAAATATTAAAATACGGTAAAATAAAATAACAAGATGGAAATTACTGTTGAGCAGCTTGCCGCCATCGTGAAAGGCACCGTCGAAGGTGACGCTAAGGCTGTGATTACCAACTATGCAAAAATAGAAGAAGCCAAGAAAGGCTCAATAACATTTTTGGCAAATCCAAAGTACACCCACTATATCTACTCGACCGAGGCCACTGCAGTGCTCGTGCGAAACGACTTTGAACCAGAACACCCGGTGACGGCCACGCTGATAAAGGTGGCAGACCCCTACACTACCATTGCCGACCTGCTGAACTTTGTGAACAGCCAACGCCCTGAAAAGGTGGGCGTGGAGCAACCGTCGTATGTGAGCGAGGACGTGACACTGCCCGAAGGAGCATACGTGGGAGCGTTTGCCTATATCGGCAAAAACGTTAAGCTCGGCAAAAACGTGAAAATATATCCGCAGGTTTATGTGGGCGATGACGTGGAGATAGGCGACGATGTGACGCTCTATCCTGGCGTGAAGGTGTATCATGGTTGCCGCATAGGCAACCGCTGCATTGTGCAAGGCGGAGCCACGATAGGCGGTGACGGTTTTGGCTTTGCCCCCAAGGCTGATGGCACATACGAGAAAATATCGCAGGTGGGCATCGTGATTCTTGAGGACGATGTGGAGATAGGCGCAAACACCACGATAGACCGTGCCACAATGGGTGCAACAGTGATTCACAAGGGTGTGAAGCTCGACAACTTGATTCAGGTGGCACACAATGTGGAAATAGGAGAAAACACCGTGATGGCAGCCCAAGTGGGCATCGCCGGCTCAACCAAGATTGGCAAGCACAACATGGTGGGCGGACAAGTGGGTTTCGCCGGCCACATAACCGTGGGCGACTACAACGGAATAGGCGCACAGTCGGGCATACCAAACAGCATTGGCGACAAGAAGCGTGTGCTTGGCTCCCCTGCCATCAACGCTCTGGAGTTTGCAAGGCAAAATGTGTATCTCAAGCGTCTGGGCGAGATGTACAACGACATCGGCGCACTCAAGAAGCTCGTGAACGGCGGCAAGAAAGACTGAACGCCTGGACCGCGCGCGTTTGATTGAAAAACATGAAAAATAATAGACAATTATTATAAAGAAATGAAACAACTGACATTAAAAAGTCAATTTTCAGTTTCGGGCAAGGGACTTCACACCGGTTTGCACATAACGGCAACATTTAAGCCAGCCGATGTAAACACAGGCTATGTGCTGAAGCGCATGGACCTTGAAGGCCAACCCACGGTGGCTGCCCTCGCCGAGAATGTGGTGCAAACCACCAGAGGCACAGTGATAGCAAGCCGCAGCAACGGCGATGTGCGTGTGGGCACGATAGAACATGCCATGGCGGCACTTTATGCCGCAGGAATAGACAACTGCCTGATAGAGGTGAACGCTCCTGAAATTCCAATACTTGACGGCAGCGCAATAGAGATAGCCAACCACATAGACGAAGTGGGTGTGGTGGAGCAAGATGCCGAAAAAGAATATTATGTGGTTAAGCAACGCATAAAAGTGTTTGACGAGCAGACTGGTGCATCACTGATAGTGCTGCCCGACGATGAGTTCTCAATAGACACCATGATCGCGTTTGACTCCCCCATTCTGCCTAACCAATTTGCCTCGCTTGACAATTTGCGCGATTTCAAGAAAGAGATAGCCGCCAGCCGCACATTTGTGTTTGTGCGAGAGATTTTGCCGCTTGTGCAGCACAATCTCATAAAGGGTGGTGATCTCGACAATGCCATTGTGATATATGACAGTCCAATGAAGCAGGAGGACTTGGACAAACTCGCTGACTTGATGCACGTGCAACACAAGCATGTAGATGAGCTGGGCTACTTGAACAACAAACCGCTCGTGTATAACAACGAGCCTGCTCGCCACAAGTTGCTCGACGTGCTTGGCGACCTTGCGCTCATAGGCCGTCCGCTCAAGGGACGCATCATTGCCACAAAGCCAGGTCACACCATCAACAACAGACTGTCGCGAAAAATCAGACAGGAACTGAAATATCAAAACGTGCAAGCACCGGAATACGACCCAAACGCACAACCGGTGATGGACGTGAACCGCATAAGGGAGATACTCCCCCACCGCTATCCCATGCTCTTGGTTGATAAGATAATAGAGCTTGGCAAAACCCATGTGGTGGGCGTGAAAAATGT
The DNA here is from genome assembly GCA_934675575.1 of uncultured Muribaculaceae bacterium. Lineage (GTDB taxonomy): Bacteria > Bacteroidota > Bacteroidia > Bacteroidales > Muribaculaceae > Sodaliphilus. The sequence goes on along the minus strand of CAKUQQ010000006.1, from coordinate 16,336 downwards.
GTCGGGCAACGAACCCTATTTTCAGGGACACTTTCCACAAGAGCCTGTGATGCCTGGCGTGCTGCAAGTGGAAGCCATGGCACAAACCGGCGCAATGCTTGTGATGGGCACTCTGGAGCACCCTGAGCAATATTCCACCTACTTCATGAAGATTGACAATGTGAAATTCCGTCAAAAGGTGGTTCCTGGCGACACGCTGATATTCCACTTGTCGCTGATTTCGCCCATACACCACGGTTGCGCTGTGATGAAAGGCTACGCATTTGTGGGAGAAAAAGTGGTGTCGGAGGCAGAATTCATGGCACAAATAATTAAAAACAAATAATTCGCAAAAACAGAAACATGGACAAGCGAGAACTGTCATATATAAGCCCTAAAGCAAAAATTGGCAAAAATGTGGAAATCGGCCCGTTTGTGACGATAGAAGATAATGTGGAGATTGGTGACAACACTGTGATTGACAGCAATGCCACAATTCATTCCGGCGCCCGAATCGGCAAAAATTGCCACATACACGCAGGAGCGTCGATTAGCGACATACCGCAAGACTTGAAGTTCAAGGGCGAGGAAACACTGACCATAATAGGCGACAACACCAACATAAGGGAGTTTGCCACGGTGCATCGCGGCACAGCCTCTAAGGGAAAGACCGTGGTGGGCAGCTACTGCTTGATTATGGCCTATTGCCATGTGGCTCATGACTGTGTGCTCGGCGACCACGTGATAATGTCGAACACCACGCAGCTTGCCGGCGAAGTGGTGGTGGGCGACTGGGCTGTGATAGGCGGTGGCACGCTTGTGCATCAGTTCACCCATATAGGCCAGCATGTGATGATACAGGGCGGCTCGCTCGTGAGCAAAGACGTGCCACCATTTGCAATGGCAGGCCGCTTTCCGCTCGTGTATGAGGGCGTGAATTCGGTGGGCTTGCGACGCAGAGGTTTCTCGCAAGAACAGATTGACACTGTGCAAGATGTGTATCGCCGTCTGTACCACTCAGAGCTGAATGTGACGGCAGCTGTGGCAAAAATAAAAGAAGACATGCCGCAAAGCCCGGAGCGCGACGCTGTGCTTGATTTTGTGACAAAATCGTCACGAGGAATCATCAGGTCGAGCGTTTAAGCGGACGAAATCAATCTAAACAGAACATAGGCAAGCGAGAAAAGGCGGAATGACTCCCCTTTTCTCGCTTGCTGTTTTGTGGCGTGACTGGGTTTCGATATGTAAGCGCAAGCGTAAAGAGTTCATAATCACAAAATGTTGGTTAAAAATATTGGTGATTGCCAATAAATATTTATCTTTGTGAAGTGGGTGCATTTCGAAATGAAATGCCAGCCAAGTCGGAAAATATACAATAGTTACTATAAAATACTAAACTTAAATTATGGCAGAAAAAAAAGAACAATTGTTTGCCCAATTTAAACCTGTGACCACTGAAGAGTGGCGCGCAAAGGTGGAAGTTGACCTTAAAGGGGCTGACTTCAACAAAAAATTGGTGTGGCGAACAAATGAAGGCTTTGATTTTCAACCCATGTATCGCGGTGAAAACATTAAAGACTTTAAGACAACGGATTCTCTTCCTGGAGAATATCCTTATTTGCGTGGTACCCATGTTAATAACGACTGGAGCATACGTCAAGACATAGAAGTGACAGACGTGCCAGCCGCCAACGAAAAAGCTAAAAAGCTGCTGACAAAAGGTGTGACAGCATTGGGATTTAAGATTAAGCCCGATGCCGACCTTGCCGTGCTGCTCGACGGCATAGACTTGAGCAAGGTGGAAGTGAACATCATGACTTGCTGCAAGCATGTGACAGAGGTGGCAAAACGGCTTGTGGAGCTTGTGGAAAAAGCTGGGGCAGCCGACACGTTCAGCGGCTCGGTGAACTTCGACCCATTTAAGCACATACTCAAAAAAGGCACAAAATATCCTGGCGACGTGAAAGCCACTGCTTCAGAACTGCTGAAAGTGGTAGCTCCGGTAAAGGGACTCCGCTGCTTCACCGTAGATGCCCAGATGTTTAACAATGCCGGAGCATTTGTGTATCAGGAGCTCGGTTATGCTTTGTCGTGGGGCAATGAATTTCTGGCAGAACTCACTGACGCCGGCTTCACGGTAGATGAGGTGGCTCAACGCATCAAGTTCAATATGGGCGTGTGCACAGTGTATTTCATGGAACTTGCAAAATTCCGTGCAGCACGCATGCTGTGGGCTCAGATTGTGAAGCAATATGGTCCGAAAGACGATGCTTCGTGCAAGATGCTTGTGAATGCCATCACAACAGAATTCAACCAAACAGTGTATGACCCATACGTTAACCTGCTCCGCTCTCAAACCGAGGCAATGAGCGCAGCTCTGGCCAATGTAGATGAAATCACGGTTACTCCGTTTGACCACGCTTACAAGTCTGCTGACGACTTCTCGGAGCGCATGGCACGCAACCAGCAGATATTGCTGAAAGAGGAAAGTCACTTGGACAAGGTGGTGGACCCAGCCGGAGGCTCTTACTACATAGAGTCACTCACAATGTCGATTGCAAAATGCGGTTGGCAACTGTTTGTGGAGACTGAGGACCTTGGTGGATTTAACGCAGCCCTTGAGGAGGGCGTGGTGGTGAGTGCCGTGAACAAATCGGCAGCATCGCGCCACGACAAGCTGGCTCGCAGACGTGAGCAACTCGTGGGTGTGAACCAATTCCCTAACTTCACAGAAAAGGTGGGCGACAAGGCCGACAATGTGAACTACACCGCAGCACCAGCAGGCGCACTTAACAACCAGCGCCTGTCGAGCGAATATGAGCAAGTGAGACTTGCAACCGAAAGAGCTGCACACAAGCCTAAGGCATTTATGCTGACAATAGGCAACAAGGCCGCAATGCGCATAGCCCGCGCACAATTCTCATGCAACTTCTTTGCTTGTGCCGGATATGACCTTGTTGACAATCTGGGATTTGCCACAGTGGCCGAGGGTGTGGACGCCGCAATCAAGGCTAATGCCGACATAGTGGTGCTCTGCTCAAGCGACGAGGAATATCCAACATACATTCCCGATGCAATCAAGGGACTTGATGGCCGTGCAGTGTTTGTGCTCGCAGGTCCGGAGACAGATGAGTTTAATGCAATGGGAGTGGAAAACTTCATAAACGTGCGTACAAATGTTCTTGAGACATTGAAGGCATTCAATGCAAAACTTTTAAAATAAAGACAACAAGATGAGACCGAATTTTAAAAATATAGATATTGCTAATGAGGCTTTTAATGTAGAACACAAGCCCCTAAAGATGGGTAAAGCGTGGAAAAATGCCGAGTTGCTCGACATAAAACCCGTCTATACGAAAAAAGATTTGGAAGGACTGGAGCACTTGAACTTCGTGGCCGGAATTCCGCCATTTCTCGGAGGCCCCTACTCCATGATGTATCCGTTCCGCCCCTGGACAGTGCGTCAGTATGCCGGTTTCTCGACGGCAAAAGAGTCGAATGCGTTCTATCGCCGCAACTTGGCTTCTGGTCAGAAAGGTCTTTCTGTGGCATTTGACCTGCCAACACATCGTGGCTACAACGCCGATAACCCACGTGTGGTGGGTGATGTGGGTAAGGCCGGTGTGTCGATTTGCTCGGTTGAGGACATGAAGGTGCTGTTCTCTGGTATTCCATTGAACAGAATGTCGGTGTCAATGACAATGAACGGTGCAGTGCTTCCTGTTATGGCATTCTACATAGTAGCTGGCCTTGAGCAAGGCGCAAAACTTGAGGAAATGGCAGGAACAATCCAGAACGACATTCTCAAGGAGTTCATGGTGAGAAACACTTATATCTACCCTCCTAAGTTCTCAATGCAGATAATTGCAAGCATATTTGAGTACACCTCAAAGTATATGCCTAAGTTCAACTCAATATCAATCTCTGGTTACCACATGCAAGAGGCCGGTGCAACAGCCGACATCGAGCTTGCCTATACACTTGCCGATGGTTTGGACTACATCAGAACAGGTTTGAACGCAGGCCTCAAGGTTGACCAGTTTGCTCCGCGTCTGTCGTTCTTCTGGGGTATTTCGATGAACTTCTTCACTGAAATTGCCAAGATGCGTGCCGGACGTCTGCTTTGGGCAAAGATTGTGAAGAGCTTTGGTGCAGAAAACCCGAAATCAATGTCGCTGCGTACGCACTCGCAGACGTCGGGTTGGTCACTGACAGCACAAGACCCATTTAACAACGTGGGCAGAACTTGTATCGAGGCTATGGCAGCAGCACAGGGTCACACCCAGTCGCTCCACACCAACGCCCTTGACGAGGCTATTGCACTGCCTACCGATTTCTCTGCACGCATTGCGCGCAACACGCAAATCTACATTCAGCAAGAGACTTATGTGACCAAGGCCATTGACCCATGGGCAGGCTCTTATTATGTGGAAAAACTCACAGATGAACTTGTACACAAGGCATGGGCGCACATTGAGGAAATCGAGAAACTTGGCGGTATGGCCAAGGCCATTGAGACAGGTGTGCCAAAGATGCGCATTGAGGAAGCAGCTGCACGCACACAAGCGCGTATCGACTCAGGGCGCCAGACAATCGTGGGTATCAACAAGTACCAGCTTGAAAAGGAGGCTCCTATCGACATTCTTGAAATCGATAACACCGAGGTTAAGAATGAGCAGGTGGCTCACTTGCAGGAATTGTATAAGAACCGTGACAACGACAAGGTGAAGGCTGACTTGGCTGAGCTGACAGAATGTGTCAAGACAGGCAAAGGCAACTTGCTGGAGATAGCCGTGCAGTGTGCTAAAGACCGTGCCTCACTGGGTGAGATTTCAGATGCCTGCGAGGAAATCGTGGGACGTTATAAAGCAAAAGTAAATGTGATTTCTGGCGTGTATTCAAAAGAAACAAAATCAGACCCCGATTTGGAAGAAGCAAGAAAGCTCACTTCTGAATGGGCAAAGAAACATGGTCGCCAACCGCGTATCATGATAGCAAAGATGGGTCAAGACGGACATGACCGTGGAGCAAAGGTGGTTGCAACGGGATATGCCGACTGTGGCTTCGACGTGGACATGGGACCGCTCTTCCAAACTCCTGCCGAGTCGGCCAAGGAGGCAGTTGAAAACGACGTTAACGTGCTTGGCGTGTCATCGCTTGCTGCAGGTCATAAGACGCTCGTTCCGGCAGTGATAGAGGAACTGAAAAAGCTTGGCCGCGAAGACATCATCGTGATAGCCGGCGGTGTGATACCTGTGCAGGACTACGACTTCTTGTATAAGCACGGCGTGGCAGCCATATTCGGCCCAGGTTCTTCGGTTATGAAATCTGCAATCCAAATCATGGAGATTATCAATGCACAAGACGAATGATTGTGACAAGAAATCAATGAATTAACGCGATTGCGCTGAATATTTGGTCCAGGGTTTTCTGTAGAGGAAACTCTGGACTTTTTTATTGGGCACTATTGGCACAAATTAAGTAACTTTGTGAGGCTATATTGAGGAGAAATTTTTATGATAGACAGAGCTACTGTAGCTAAGATACTTGACACAGCCGACATTGTGGACGTTGTGTCAGATTTTGTGAACTTGCGCCGACGCGGTGCAAATTATGTGGGGTTGTGTCCGTTTCACAACGAGAAGACCCCATCGTTCTACGTGTCGAAAGCCAAGGGCATTTGCCACTGCTTTGGGTGCGGCAAAGGCGGAAGTCCTGTCAATTTCATAATGGAGCACGAGCAACTCTCCTACTATGAGGCTCTAAAATATCTGGCAAAGAAATACAACATTGAAGTAGAGGAAAAAGAACTGACCGATGAGGAACGCCGCCAGCAATCAGAGCGTGAGGGCATGTTTATGCTCAATGAGTTTGCTTGTGGATTTTTTGAGCGCCAGCTGCACGACACCCAAGAGGGTCAAGAGATAGGCATGGCATATTTCAAGGAGCGGGGCTTTAATGCAGAGTCAATCAAGACATTTCATCTCGGCTATTCGCCCGAAGGTAGGTCTGCACTATATGATTCTGCAATATCCAAGGGATTTAACAGAGAACTGCTTTTTAAGGTGGGCCTCTGCATAGATGACCAGCATGGTGGCGGTTACGACCGCTTTAGAGGCAGAGTGATGTTTCCTGTGTTTAACATAGCCGGCAAGGTGGTGGCATTTGGAGGACGCACGCTGCGAAACGACCCAGCAAAATATGTGAACTCGCCAGAATCGCTGATTTATAATAAGCGAAATGAGATATATGGCTTGTATCAGGCAAAGCGCGACATAATCAGCAAAGAGAAATGCGTCATAGTTGAGGGCTACTGCGATGTGATTTCAATGCACCAGTCCGGGTTCAAGAACGTGATAGCATCGTCGGGCACGGCACTGACGGAGGGACACATTCAGAAAATTCACCGTTTCAGTGAAAATGTGACAGAGATGTTTGACGGTGATGCCGCCGGAATTCATGCCGCTATGCGAGGTGTGGATATGCTGCTTGGCGAAGGGCTGAACATCAAGGTGCTGCTGCTGCCGCCTGAGCACGACCCAGACAGCTTTGCGCAGAGTCACAGCACGGCACAGATACAGGAATACATTGATGCCAACGAGGAGGACTTCATCGACTTCAAGATGCGAATTTTGCTTAAAGGTGCCGAGAAAGACCCCATCAAGAAATCGAAGGCGATTTCGGAGATAGTGAAGTCAATATCGGTGATACCGTCAAACATCACGCGCTCGGTGTATGCCAAAGAATGTAGTAACACTTTAGGCATGGACGAGCAAATAATTCTGAGAGAGATTAAAAAGAATCGCATATTGGCTCGCGAGGCCGACTACAAACGGCAGCAAAGAGAAAAGGCTCGCGAGAGCATAGAGGGCATTGGCAGCACCGCTGTGGCAGAAAGTCAAGCCACTGTCGCTGCACAGCAACCGTCGGCACAAGAAGCTAATGTGGAGCCTATAGTAGATGCCTCTGCATCGACTGAAGCAAAGACTGATGTGGAGCGCTACCTATATCCGCCAGAGAAAATCGTGATTAAATATGTGGTGCGTTATGGCATGTGCTATTTGTGCGACACGGAGTATGACGACGGCAAGATATACCCTACTTCGGTGCTGGAGTATATCTACAATGAGATGAGTCTCGACAATACCCAGTTTCATCACCCGATATATCGCAAGATTTTTGACTGCGCATGCAACAGCTTCGATGAGTTCCGCAGCGGTATGGAGGCGTTGTGCCGAGAATTGCAGCAAAAGGAACACGAGCTGTTCAACGAGCGGATTGCCAATGTTGATGTGACTGGTTTGAACCCGGAAGAGCTGCTTAAAAAGGAAGAAGAAGTGCGAAATTCAGCCAAGAACGAGTGCCAGCAGGAAATCAACTCGTTCAGAGCCAAATTTCTTGAAAAGAAGCTGTGCTCTGTTGAGGACGACGACATACGCTCGGTGTCGAACACACTGATAGGCAACGAGTATCCGCTCAGCAAGATATTCACCAACGCTCCGTCGGAATATGACAATCTGCGTGAGCTTGTGCCGCAGTCGATGCAAAACTTGCGCTATGCCACAGTACAGTGCAGAATCAAGGACACACAACGCAAGCTGCAAACCACACAGGACATGAAATTGCTGCAAGAGCTTCAGCAGCTTTATGACTTGAGGGCGAGATTGTCGAAATTGATAGGCGACAGGGTTATTAATCCGCAATGAGGCAGTATGTCGGCAGGAATTTATAACTTTGCAAGACATTAGATAATAATTTTTTGATTTGATGAATATAAAGAAAGCTATATTGGCCGTTGTGGCTGTGGTTGTGGCAATGACGGCCTCGGCACAGCTAAAGTTGCCTGTAAAAACTATTAATGGCAAAAGGTATTATAGCTATGAGGTAAAGAAAAAAGAAACTATTTACAGCATAGCACAAAAACTGGGGCTGACAAAAGAGGAAATTCTGCGCTATAACCCATCGGTTGCCGAGGGCTTTGCCAAGAATCAAGTGCTGTTTTTCCCTGTTGACGTGTTTGCCGATGGCACACATGGCAGCTATCAAGACAAGCCGCAAGCATCGGGCAAGAAAGTCAGTCTTGACAAAACGGAGACTGTGAGGCATCGTGTGACAAGCGGAGAGACGCTATATGGGCTATCAAAACTCTACAATGTGTCGCAGGAAGACATTTTGGCAGCCAACCCCGGCAGTGATGGCGCGCTGCATGTGGGCGAAACACTTGTCATTCCGCAGGCAAACGGCAACGGACAGACGCAAGGTGAGACATCGGTGCTGTATCACACAATCAAACAGGGCGAAACTTTGTATAGCTTGGCGAAAAAGTACAATACAAACATTGAAAAAATCATTGCCGACAATCCTGGCGTATCGCCACAACGGTTTGTGGCTGGCACTGTGATTAAGATTGACGCAAACACGTCGAGCCCAGTGGAGATAGAAGCTGAGGTGGCAAGAATGTACACCTATAAGGCTCAGAAAGACGAGACATTTGCCACTATTGCCAAAAAGTTTGGAGTCACGGAGCAACAGCTGAAAATGGCAAATCCAAAGTTGTCGAAGGTGAAGAACGGCAAAATCGTGTATGTGCCGGTTATGAGCAACGAGAAGTTGTATTACGACCAGCAGAAGGCTTCGATAAAAGACTTGGAGAAAAACTACTCAAGCAACAAGCTCGACATGATATATGACAATGTTGCCAGTTTCAAGAAAAACGGAAAGACTATCAACATAGGCATGGTGTTGCCATTTCAGCTGCATAAAGACAATCCTCCCAAGCAAGCACTGCTCTACACCGAGTTCTACAAGGGCTTTCTGCTTGGTGTGAATGAGGCGCGCACCAAGACCAACAAGAAAATAAATGTGCTCGTGTATGACACTCAGCACAATCTTAACCGGACTGACAGCATTCTGGAGCTTGATGCGCTGAAAAATATGGACTTTATCATAGCGCCAAGCGAACCGCAGCAACTGAAGCGTGTTAACGACTTCGGCAAGAAAAATGGCGTGTATGTGCTTAATTGCTTCACGGTGAAAAATGAGGATTACATCAGCAATCCGCGTGTGATGCAGGTCAACATACCGTCGGCCTATATGGCTGGCAAGGTGACAGAATGGTTTGACCAGCGGTTCAAGGACTATTCTGTGATATTCCTTGACGACCCTGAGAGCAAAGACAATGATATTTTTGATGACTTGAAGGCACACATTGAGGCTAAAAAATATAAGACTAACACGCTGACAATAATTCACGAACTGACGGCCACTAACCTGTCGAAATATATGAATCCAGGCACTAAATATGTGTTTGTGCCTACTTCTGGCAGTAAAAACTTGCTGAAAAAAATAGTGAAGGCTCTCCGACAGGCCAAAAAAGACCGTGTGGATTGCGACTTTGCCCTCTTTGGTTATCCGGAGTATAGCTTGTATTTACGCGATTTCCAAGATGATATGCAGGCCATCGACACTTATATTTATGCAAGATTCTTTAATTCTCGCGGTTTCAGATACCGCGAGGTGGAACGCCAATATGAAAACTGGTATGGCGAGGAAATGCTCTACACGGCTCCCACTATGGGCTTGTGTGGCTACGACACGGCAAACTACTTGATTGACAAGATGTCGTCAAGCTCCAGAATGGACGCCGACAAAGAACGTTTTGACGGAGTGCAGACCGATTTTAAGTTTCAGAGAGTGAGCAACTGGGGCGGGTTTATAAACAACACCGTCAACATAATTCATTTCACTCCCAGTAAAGAGATAATTGACACTACAAGATGATGAATGTCGGCAAACTTATAGTTATTTCGTCGCTGGCATTGGCAAGCGCATTTAGCAGCAATGCCCAGCAGCACTATGAAGCCAATGTGTCGATTGGCGGTAAGGCTGGAGCAACGATGTCGAAAGTCAATTTTCAGTCTTCAGTTCCACAGACATTTTTGCCAGGAATGATGGCTGGCTTGTCATTCAGGTACACCGAGGAAAAGAACTTTGGTATAGTAGTGGAACTAAACTACGAGCAAGGTGGCTGGAAAGAGACGTTTGAAGGCACTGATTTTGCTTTTCAGCGACGGCTTGACTATCTGCGCATGCCTATGCTGACCCAAATATATTTCGGCAGCTCCAAGTTTCATGCCTTTTTCACGGCCGGTCCTGAAATAGGCTACATGATAGGCAACTCCACAAAATCTAATTTCGATTATCAAAACGTTGCTGGCATAACAGGATTTCCAATAGAAAACAGAAATATCGAGCAGTTCACTTTGCCCATTAAGTATAAGTTTGATTATGGAATATCGGCAGGCTTGGGTTTAGAGTTCATAGCCACTCCAAAACATTCTATAGTGGCAGAGGGGCGCTTTTACTATGGTCTGCACGACGTGTTTGGCAACCACGCCAAAGATGCTTTTTCTGCATCATCGGGCATGTCGGTTCAGGTGACGCTTGGATATTATTATAGAATTCGCTGAAGCCTTTGGCTACAGGCGTACATGGCGTTTGTTCAGGAGTGCATTATCTGAAATACCAGCTCCTTTAGCAACTCAAATCCATTTTGACTTGCGTTGCCCCCTATTCCTTTTAGTTTGCCGTCGCAGTTGCGAATGTGCCCTATTATGTTGATGCAACCTCCCAGACTGTAGCGGTTGGCTGTGGCAATAAACTTCTCAAGACGGTTTGGTCGCACGTTGCCGCCCAGATATGCAGTTAAGCCTTCGCGTGACTTGTCGGGACAACCTTTCACAAGCAGCACATTTGAGAAAAAGGAGAAAAGTTGCGCCACATTCATTATCACCACATCTTTTTTCTGACCTTTTTGGTTTTTCTTGTAATAGTCGATAATGCGGTAGGCTTTGCCGGCGTTCTTGGTCTGTATGGCATCTTCAAACTCCCAATAATTATAATCCTTGCTTATGCCTATGTTTCGCTCTATCTGTTCGGGTGTTATGCGTCGTGATGCATCGGCGAGCATAACCAACTTGTCAATCTCGCCAAACAGGCGCGCAAGGTCGTCGCCAATGAATTCTGCAAGCATGCCTTTCGATTTTTCATCGGCAGAGCAACCAGACGACTGTATGTAGTCAGAAATTACTTTCGTAAGGTTCCAGCTTGCAATTTTCTTGGAGTTGAATATGGCAGCAGAGTCAATTTTGCTCAATGTTTTTACGAACTTGGAGTCGGCTCTGACCACCCCACCCTTGTTGCAAATTATGAGTATGGTGGAGTCGAGAGGCTTCTCAACGTAAGGAATCAGCAAGTCGAGCGATTTGCTTGAATTTCCTTTGCCAATGTTCTGGGCTTCCTTTATCAGCACCACTTGGCGTTGAGCCATAACTGGAAAGCGATTACACTGGTTGGCAATGGCCTTTAAGTCGGTGTCAATGCCATAGGTCACAGTGAGGTTGAAATCTTTTTCGTCTTCGGTCAGCGCATTGTCAACTATCAGTTTTGACAGCTGGTCGATGAAATAAGGTTCTTCACCCTCAAGGAGATAGGTGGAACAAAATTTCTTGCCAATAATGTCTTTCTTTAAAGACGCGAATGAGATTTCAGACTTTTTCGGTGCCATTTAGCAAATGTAACTGTGTTTTATTTGCTAAATTTACAAATAAAATAGATACTCTGCAAATAGAGAAACAGCATGCAACTTAATTTGCCAAAATACGAATTCAACATTAAGAAAGACGGTGAAAACCTCTTTGTGTTCGACAAAATCAGACAACGCTTTGTGGCATTGACACCCGAAGAATGGGTGCGTCAGAATTTTGTGCAGTTCCTTATCGAGGAACGCCACTTTCCGCAAGGGCTGATTGGTAACGAGGTTTCGCTGTTGCAAAACGGAATTAAACGCCGGTGCGACACTCTTATCGTGGGGCGCGACGGCAATCCGTTTGTGATAGTGGAATATAAAGCGCCGCACATAGAGATAACACAAAGTGTGTTTGACCAGATTTTTCGCTATAACCTTGTGCTAAGAGCCAAGTATCTGATTGTTTCAAATGGCATTACCCATTACTGCTGCATGAATGACTATGGTGCCAACAGCTATATGTTCTTGCACGACATACCATGCTATGACGACATTATTTAGTAACTTTGCCCACTGAATGACTACAAATTATCTGAATGAACTTAATGAGCAGCAACGCGAGGCCGTGGTCTATGATGGAGGCCCTTCGCTTGTTGTTGCCGGAGCCGGGTCGGGAAAAACCAGAGTGTTGACTTACAAGATTGTACACTTGGTCAATTCCGGCTATAAGCCAAACCACATATTGGCGTTGACGTTTACCAACAAGGCCGCCACTGAAATGAAAGAGCGAATCCAGTCGCTTGCCGGCAGTGAGGTGTCGAGCCGACTGTGGATGGGCACTTTTCACTCCATTTTTTCTAAAATACTGCGTGTCAATGCCGACCGTTTGGGATTCAAGCACGACTACACAATATATGACGCAACTGACTCAAAATCGCTTGTCAAGCAGATAATCAAGGAGCGGCAACTTGACGACAAGGTCTATAACCCATCATCGGTTCAGGCGCACATATCAAACGTGAAAAATGCGCTGATTTCACCAGATGACTATGCTTTCAACAAAGGATTGCTTGATGATGACGCCCGAAGCAACCGGCCAGAAATGTGCGCTATATACAGGGCATATTGCACCAGGTGCAGAGTTTCGGGAGCAATGGACTTTGACGACTTGCTGTTTTATACAAACGTGCTGCTGCGCGACAACCACGATTTGCTTGCCAAATATCAGCAAAAGTTTGAATACATTCTTGTTGATGAGTATCAAGACACCAACTTTGCCCAACACATGATTTTGCTTCAACTCTCAAAGCAGCATCAGCGTATATGTATGGTTGGTGATGACGCTCAAAGCATATATTCCTTTAGAGGTGCCAACATAAACAACATACTGACACTCAGCAAGTATTTTCCGAGTTTGAAGACATTTAAACTCGAACGTAATTATCGCTCGACCAAAAATATAGTGCTTGCCGCCAACTCGTTGATTGACAAAAACTCTCGTCAAATCAAGAAACACCTGTTTTCTGAAAATGGCGAGGGCGAAAAAGTTAACGTCGTTCAGTGCTACTCCGACTATGAGGAGGCTTACTATGTGGTCAACAGAATAATTGGGCTTAAATCGCGCCAAGGTTGCTCCTACAGCGACTTTGCAATACTTTATCGCACAAATGCCCAATCAAGAATAATAGAGGAAGCCTTGAACCGTGGCGGAAAGCGGAATGACCATGGAAACCGCGGATATAGCATACCTTACAAAATTTATGGCGGATTGTCGTTCTTTCAGCGCAAAGAGGTGAAAGATGCAGTGTCGTATTTCCGATTGACTGTGAACCCTGATGACGATGAGGCATTGAGGCGCATCATCAACTATCCGTCCAGAGGCATAGGTGATGTGACGGTGACAAAGGTGCAAAAGTGTGCTCTGGCTCATGAGGTGAGCATGTGGCAAGTAATATGCGACCCTGTCAAATATGGACTTAATGCAAATGCAGGAACGTTGCGCAAACTCTCCTCTTTCCGTGAGTTGATGACTACATTCATTGAGCAAAACGCCAAAGGTGTTAACGCATACGAGCTCGCGAAGCTTATAGTGGAAAGGTCAAAACTGATTTCTGTATTGATAGGCGACAATACGCCTGAAAATATTAGCCGTCAGGAGAACTTGAATGAGCTGGTTAACAGCATAAGCGAGTTTGTGCAAGGTCATGAGGAAGAAGGCGACACAGAGGTGGCTCTTGTTGATTTTTTGGCAGAAGTGTCACTGCTCTCCGATATTGACCAGAGTGATAATTCGGGCGACTGTGTGACGCTGATGACTGTGCATGCGTCAAAAGGTCTGGAATTTAAGAATGTGATCATAGTTGGCGCTGAGGAGGATTTGTTTCCTGCCAAGATGAGTGCAGACACAAGGCATGGCATTGAGGAGGAACGTCGTTTGCTCTATGTGGCCATAACACGTGCGGCTGTCACGTGCACCATAACTTTTGCAACCTCACGCTTCTTGAACGGACAGTCAAAGAGCTGCGTGGCAAGCCGATTCTTGCAGGATATTGATACAAAATATCTGAATGTGCATGGCACGGCATCAACCACGCCATCGTTTGGAACAAGAACATTTGGCGGTAGTGGCTTTGGCTCTGGCGGCTACACTGCTTCAAGGGTTGCTGCTAAAGAGCCGATTGTGGCAAGACCACGGCATTTGACGCCCATGTCTAATGCCAAAGCGCGCGTCACACCGCTTGCAAACGTCGGCGTGGCAACCAGTGCCGGTGCTATGGGCAAACACAGCATTGGAGAACTTGCTGTTGGCACAAAAATTAGGCACGAGAGGTTTGGCTTGGGAGTGGTGACGGAAATTGACGTTACTGCCGGTGAGGAAAAAATCGTTGCCAGGTTTGACAATGTGGGCGATAAAAAGCTGCTGCTTAAATTTGCTAAATTTGCAATATTATGATTGATTTGAAAAATATAGAGACACCTTTTTATGTGGTGTATGAAGACAGGCTGCGCCGCAACCTTCGCTTGATAAGTCATGTGGCCGCCGAAAGCGGTGCCAAGATAATAATGGCATTTAAGGCAAACGCCCTGTGGAAGACTTTTGGCGTGTTTCGAGAATATGGGTTTTGCTCGGCAGCAAGTTCTGTCAATGAAATGCGGCTCGGCAATGAGGAACTTGGCTGCAAAACGCACACTTATTGCCCCGTATATACTCCACAGACTATGCCTAAATTTCTTGAGGGCAGTTCACACATCACATTCAACTCCGTGGCTCAGTTTGAGCAGTTCAAGGCAGAGGTGGAGCAATGCAACTCCAGACGCAGTGAAGCTGACCGTGTGAGTTGTGGATTGCGAATTAACCCTATGTGCTCCGTGGTTGACACTGGCATATATGACCCATGCAGCCCAGGCTCGCGCTTTGGCGTGACTGCGGAACAGCTAACAGAATTGCCGGCTGGGATAGAGGGCTTTCACTTTCATGCTTTGTGTGAGTCAACCTCCTACGACTTGGCACGTGTGCTGGAGTCGGTTGAAAAACAATTCGGAAAGTATTTCGGCAGATTGAAATGGATAAATATGGGTGGTGGCCACTTGATGACAAAAGCAGGATATGACACTAAGCATTTGGCGTCGCTAATCAAGGAATTTAAAAACAGATACCCTAATTTGGAAGTGATATTGGAGCCTGGAAGCGCATTTTGCTGGCAGACTGGCGACCTTGTGGCACAAGTGCTCGATGTGGTTGAGAACAGTTGCATTAAAACGGCTATAGTTGACACTTCTTTTGCATGTCACATGCCCGATTGCCTGGAGATGCCGTACAAGCCACAGATTATGGAAGCATTGGAAGAAGTCAATCCGAACAAGCCAACATATCGCTTCGGCGGAAACACATGCCTCAGTGGTGATTTTGTGGGTGACTGGTCATTTGACAAACCACTTTGTGCTGGTGACAGAGTCACGTTTGGCGACATGAACCACTACACAACTGTGAAGACGAACATGTTTAACGGTGTGCAGCACCCTAAATTCATCTTTGTGCGCACCGACGGCTCTGTAGAATTGTTGAGAACATTCTCTTACAAAGACTACAAAAACAGAATGGATTGAACATGTGATTGGCATAGAAAACAAGAGGCTGTGTCAAAATGAACTGCAGCCTCTTTATTCCTCCTATAAACCTATGTCATTTTACCAAGTGATAACCTTATCTACGATTTCCTGTTGCTCCAAGCTGCTTCTTCGCAGATAGATACGTGTTGTCTCTATGCTTTCGTGTCCCATGAGGTCTGCAAGCAAGGCTATATCGTTGAACTTCTCCAAGAAATTCTTGGCATAACGATGACGGAATGAGTGGGGGTAAACCACTTTCTCGTTTAAGCCATACTTCACCGCATAGTTCTTCAACTGTTGCGATATGCCTCTTGTTGTGATACGCTCGCCAAAGCGGTTGAGAAAGAGATAGCCACTTGTACGGTTGAGCGTCTGCAACCACTTTTCTGTTTCCGTGCGCAATGTCTTAGGGATATAGATACGGCGTATCTTGCCACCCTTTGTATAGATGTCGTAATAGCCTACTTGCACGTGCTCAATCTTGATTTGCACAAGCTCGCTCACTCTGGCACCAGTCGCAGCCAGAAAACGCACCACAAAGTACCACTCCAAGTTGTCCTCCTTCTTCAACTTATTCTTCAAGAAAGTGTAGTCGGCATTGCTAATGACATTCTCCAAATAAGAACGCTGCTGCACTTTGACTGACTTCAAGCGGAGCTTAGTCTTGCCTACAAATACAAGGTACTTGTTCAACGCTTGAATACGGAGGTTCACCGTCTT